>CAVZWY010000039.1:0-142245 GCA_963779015.1 uncultured Planctomycetaceae bacterium
CGGCAATCACGCGCATGCCACCGAGCATTCCCTGGCAAATGACCGCAGCGAGCGCCGCCACGCTCAACCAGCGCACCAGCCGGCGCGGTTGACACCACCAGGCGGAAACCACCAGGCCGATCGCCAGCACTCCCACCAGCGAGCCGAGCAAGCGATGCCCGTGTTCGATGAACAGCCCCCAGGGGCCATGGATCCAAGTTTGCCAGGGATAGGCGAACAGGTTGTAGCCGTAGGTATTGGGCCAATCGGGCACCGCCATGCCCGCATCATACGTCGTCACCAGTCCGCCCACCCAGATCAAGGGAAAGGTGGCGCAGACCAACGCCACGGCCCAACGATGGGGCCAAGGGCTTTCGTCATGCGTGATGGCGTGGCGATTCACGATAGCAATGGCGTCACAAAAATATGCGGGTGCTGCCCTACGGGGTTTCACGGACGTTGGCCTGGTGACCTGCCGGCTGCTCCGCGGGAGATTCTTCCGGCTTTCCTTGCTCGACCGATTCCGGCGGCGGTTGGGTTTGCGGGTAGTAGTCCGTATCCACCTCCGGCGAGCCATACTCGTACGGACCGCGGTAAATCACCGGTTGGAAATCGAAGTTGCCGTGGCCCGGCGGGCTGGGAGCTTGCCACTCCAGTCCGTTCGAGTGCCATGGATTGCGACCGGCCTTCGGTCCGAAGAACAAGCTCAGGATGAAGTTGGCCGCGAAGATTACTTGCGTGGACACCATGCCGATGGCGCACCAGGTCATGAACACGTTCATCGGTCGTAGATGATGGAACGTGGCATAGTGGTAGGGATCGGCCAACCGTCGTGGAAATCCGACCACGCCCAGGATGTGCATCGTGAAGAACGTGCCGTTCAAGAACAAGAACGTGAGCAGGAAGTGTACCTTGCCCCAGCGCTCGTTCATCAAGCGGCCGAACATCTTGGGATACCAGAAATAGATCGCGCCAAACACGGCCATGGCCGTGCCGGAGAAGAGCACGTAGTGGAAGTGGGCCACGATGAAGTACGTGTCGTGGATGAAAATATCGACCGGGGTGGCGGCCATGAAGATGCCCGACAGCCCGCCGATGATGAACATGGCCACGAACGACAAGGCAAACAGCATGGCGGTGGTGAACTGAATATTGCCGCCCCACACCGTGCCCAGCCAGTTGAACGTTTTGATGGCGCTGGGCAGCGCGATCATCATGGTCGAGACCATGAAGGTCATTCCCAGCCAGGGATTCATGCCGGACATGAACATGTGATGTCCCCACACGATGAAGCCCAACCCGGCGATGCCCGCGATCGAATAGACCATCGGCTTGTAGCCGAACAGCGGTTTGCGCGAAGCAGGCGAGGATGTCGGAGACCATGCCCATCGCCGGCAGAATCATGATGTACACGGCCGGATGGGAGTAGAACCAGAACAAGTGCTGCCACAGCAGCGGTTGTCCGCCGCCGCCGGCCATGGGCGAGTTGTTGGCGATCCAACCGTCAGGAATGAAGAAACCCGTGCCGGCCGTGCGATCCAACAACTGCATGAAGCCGGCCGCCGTGAGCACCGGCAAGGCAAAGGCCTGCAAGATGGCCGTGATGAACATGGCCCAGATCGTCATCGGCAGCCGAAACATGGTCATGCCCGGCGCGCGCATCTGGATGATCGTGGTCATGTAGTTAATCGAGCCCATCATCGACGAGACGCCGACGAACGTGATGCCCAAGAGCCACAACGTTTGGCCGTTCAGGTCGGTGAGCGACAAGGGGGGATACGACGTCCAGCCGGCTTTGGCGGCACCCCCTTCGACGAAGAAACTGGACCCGATGCAGATGAAGGCCGGCCACATGAACCAATAGCTGAGCATGTTCAACGTGGGAAAGGCCATATCGTCGGCGCCGATCATCAGCGGGATCAGAAAATTGCCGAACGCCCCGGCCAGGATCGGAATGATCACGAAGAAGATCATCACCGTGGCGTGCATGGTGAACAAAATGGTGTAGAACTCGGGCGAGATCTGGCCCCCTTCCGCGCTAAAGAGCATCTTGCCGATCACCGGCATGTCACTCCAGGGATAGGCCAACTGCCAGCGAATGCCGAGTGCCAACAGGCCGCCGATCAAAAACCAAATCAGCGTGGAGAACAGAAATTGGATGCCGATTATCTTGTGGTCTCTGGAGAACACATAGGTGGTGAGAAAGCTGCCGGCATGCGCGTGGCTGTCGCCATGGCTGTCGCCATGGCTGTCGTCGTGTGCGTGCGTGCCAACCGTGATGGTGCTCATTCGAAGTCCCCTTCGGCCACTTGCGGATCTTGCGTGGCCTCTTGCTCTTTCCACTTTTCGGCCAGCCACTTGTCAAAGTCCTCGCGCGACTCGACGGTCAGCCGGCCTTTCATCTTGTAATGACCCCAGCCGCACAGTTCCGCGCAAACCAGGTCGTAGGTACCTGTCTGCGTGCAGCGGAACCAAACGGGTATCTTCATGCCCGGCACGGCATCCTGCTTGACGCGTGCGTTGGGCAGGAAAAAGCTGTGCAACACGTCGGCGCTTTTCAATTCCAGCAGAATCTCTTCATTGACCGGCAGGTGCAGGTCGTTGACGACGAAGATGTCGTCCGCGTCACCCAAGTTTCCCTCGGCCTTCAGCCCGGGGTAGCGCAACCGCCACTCGAACTGCCGGCCGGTCACCTGCAGCATCGGCTTCAAGTCGTCGGCCGTGCCATAGACGCCGTCGGGGCCAGCGGCTGGATTGCGAATCTTGGAATTGGCCCAGGCGTTCATCTGGTAGATGGCGATGAACAACAGCGTGGCTGCCGGCAGAATCGTCCACACGATTTCCAGCCCATGGCTGCCGTGGGTGAACTTTACCGGAGCCCCCGGCTTGCCGTCGTAGCGCCACAAGAACCAAAACAGCGCAACCTCGGTAGCCACGAACACGGCCCCGGTCAACCACAGGATGAAATAGAACAAGTGGTCGATCGTGTGCCCATGCTGCGAAATGTCTTGAGGTAGCCAGTGGTCGTACCACGGCGAGACGACGAACACCGCCACGCCCAATACCGGCACCAGCAAAAACACCAGGCTCCAGAACTTACCCACGACGATTCTCCAAACGTACGACGCTGGTTGCGGCTTGTTATGTACGGCGTTGACGTTGTTTAGTATTGCACTGCTTAGTATTGCGCTTGACTGACCAGCGGATGCTGCAGGGGCGGATGGTCGGTGGCCGCTTCGTACGGCAGCGACATCACGTAGTCGACCAGGCTCCACATCTCATCCGAAGTTAGCGTGCCCGTGGCGCCGGGCGTCGCCGGGCCCACGCCGGGCATCGGAGCCCCATTGATCCCAGCGTAAATGCGGCGATAGACGTCGACCGGGCGACGGCCGCCCCGATAGATTCCCTGCCGCAGATTTCGCGGGATCGCGCGGCGCGGGGGCAGGGCATCCTTGTCCAGCACCAGGCTGTCGAACGAGAGCCGTTTCTTGATTTCGCTGCGCTGCTCGCTATCGAGATCGGTGCCGGTTGCCAGCGATTCCTGCTCGGCCGCGAGACTCTGCTCCATTTCGAAAATCGGCTTATTCCAGTCGTCGTAGTCGGTCGTCTGCCCGTCGCCCAGCGCGCCCGGTCCGTGGCATTTCACGCAGTTGGCCTTGGTGCTAAAGAACAGCTCGCGTCCCTGGTCGACCGATTGGGCCAGCGCCACCTCGGGCTTGGGATCGGGATTGATGATGTTCTCGCTGGCCGTGCTCCAACTGTCGGCGATCGGTTGCAAGATCTCGTCGACCAACATCCCGCGCGAAGTGTCCAGTTCGTCGCCTTCGCTCAAGTCGGCAATGGCGTTGATCAACGAAATCTCGGTCTGGCCGCGCATGCTCAAGTACTTGACGTACTCGACCAGCGCTTTGATTTGCGCGTCGGGCAACAAGCCAAAAGACGGCATTGCGGTGCCTTGCACGCCGTGCCGCACGACCTGTTCCAGGTCGATTTCCGTCGGCTTGGCGGCCCGCTCGGTCGCCTTGAACTTAAACTTGCCCTGGCGGTAGTCGCGCGGATAGGGATTCAGGATCAAGGCCGTGGGCCCCATGCCGTCGCCCGTGGTTCCGTGGCAATGGGCACAATGGCGGCGATAGAGCCCCGTCTCTTTGCCGAATTGATCGCTGTGCACGGGACCGGCTGCCAGCTTCAACTTCTCGATATCGAGCCCGGTATCGGGCAGCACGAATGGCTCGTCGGGCGTGCCGTACATGGCGGTCAACACGTCGGCGATGACTTGCTGCTGCGGCTCGGCAATTTGCGCTTTGGCGACATCGACCATGTTCAGCCGAAACGACGGCGGACCGGCCTCGCCGCAGCCGGTCAACAGCGCCAGGCCCGACAGACAGGTCAGAATTTGCAATCCGAAAGCGAGCTTACTGTTCATGGGAATTCGCAATGTCGCGTTTGTCGCGCGACGTACTAAAACCGGTTGCCATGCCTTCCACGCACCATGCACGTGTCTACTTGAATGCAGCACTATTTGAATGCCGCCGCGGGCACCTCGAAGGTCAATTCGGCCGTCTGGTCCGGCTCGAGCTTCACCTTGAAGCGCCCTTTGCTCGTCCACTTGAGATCCTTGCGATCCAACACGAGTCCGCCGCCAGGGCCGGTGCCGCGCTCGTGCCACACTTGCAGTTCCAAATCCTCGCCGGCCGGCAGATAGGGAATTTCAAACGTGCCGTTGTCATCGGTCACGGCAAAGTATTTGTCTTTCCGCGGCAGCAAATAAGCCCGCATCCAGGGGTGAATGCTGCACGAAACGCTGGCCGGAATCGCCTCCTCGGCAGTGGGAATGTAGGCGACCGTCTGGCCGACGGCCAGGGTCTGATTGAACGGCACGCCCTTTCGCGGATCGATCTTGGTGTTGTGCCCGAGCGGATCGCTGTTCTTGATGTCCAGCGGCTGACCAACCTGAACCGCCGCCACGTGCGACATGAACATGCAATCCTTCTGGTCGAAGATCTTGGCTTCGCCCTGTCCTTCCTCAAGCGGTTTTGCCGAATCGTGCACCCGCTTGGCCCGGGCGTAGATGACGACATTGGCAATGCCGCCGCCGGAACCGACGACCAGCGAATTGTCCATCAGCGCACCATCCCGAGTGCATATCTCGGTATCTTTGTCGACGTTCAGCGGCGACGCCGCGGGCGGCGTGCCCACGAACTTGAACGTTCCCTTGAGCGTGCCCCAGCCGGTGCCGGTCGACTCGGCAGCTTGCTGGCCACCACTGTTTTCGGCAGAACCGTCGGTAAGGTTCTTGCGAATGGCTTCGGCCGCGGCGAGATCGGGCGCGGGGCCGGCAGCCGCCGAACGTCCGCAGCCCGAGAGCGTCAGGCTCAGCATCGCAACGCCGCTGACCAACAACGCGGCGGTTATCTTGTGCATCTTCATGGTTCACATCGCTTGGTAGAGAAAGCGGCTATTTCTTGGAGAACACGCTGGGTGCAACCTTGATGTCCCCCAGGTCATTCTCGCCCGGCTTGATCTTGATCTTGAAGCGGCCACGGCGATCCGCCTTGCCACCCTTGAACGTGGCGTCCTTCAGATAGCCGGCGTTTTCCTGCCACAATCCGAATTCGAGCTCCTTGCCCGCCGGCAGATCCTTGATGCTGAAATTACCGTCGGCATCGGTCACCGCGGCGTACGGATCGTTTCGCACGACCAGCCAGGCGCCCATCCAGGGATGGATGTTGCAGCCGACTTTCACCGGCAGCGCTTCGGGCGCCGAAAACTTGTACATCACCGGCTCGCCGCCAGTCGGCAGAATCGGGTTGATGCCCGGATTCAAGAGCGGATCGAGCTTGCTGTTGTGTCCGATGGGATCGGAATTGTGCAGTTCCAATTCCTGGCTGGTCATCACGACTTCGACGTGGGGCTGGAAGCGACAGCCCTTGTTGTCGAGCAAGACGGCCTTCTTTTCGTCGTCGTAGCTGGGAGCGACTTTGACTCCCTTGGTTCGCAACATGATAACCGCGTTGGCGATGCCGCCATCCTTGCCGACCATCAACTCCTCGTCGGGAATCTCGTGTTTGCCACACACCTCGTTGTCCTTGGTGGGCTCGATCGGCTTGAACGAGGGAGCCTTTCCGCCATAAACGATGCGCCCGGTGAGCGTGCCCCAGTCGCCTGCGGCCGTCTTGGTCTCAGCCGTGGCGTCGGCCTCTTCGGTTACCTCTTCAGGTGTCTCATCGGCCAAGCCCTTTTCCGTCGCTTCGACCGCTGCCTCGGAGCCAAGATCGACTTTCGGCGAATCGGTGGACGTCGACGCGCCCGGTGGAGGCGCCGCGGGCTTGCCGCATCCGGCCACCAGCACCACGGCCAACAAGAGCGCGGCGTAGCCAATCAAACCGTGCGATTTCGTCATGGTAGTTCTCCCTAAGATTGTGCCGGTAAGCGGCCAATACTTGCTTTGCTGTTTTTGCCAATTCTCTATCCGCCGGTACGCCCGGCCACATTCGCGCCGGACTGCCGCTCAAGTCTAATCTCCGCCAGCCTGGCCAGCAGCAGCCGCCTCGGCGGGCGCCGCGGGCTTCACCAGCTTCTTGATCGAGGTCTTGCTCTCGGTATAGCGGTCGAAGTTCATCAACAGATCCACCAGTCCGTTGAGCTGCTGGGCGGGCGTGCCCTGGTACAACTCCTGGCTGACGCCCTTGTCAGGTGAAATGTTGACCGGCATGCCCGTATAGGGAAGCAAACGCTTCGGATTGGCGACCCAATCGTGAGTGAACTCGGGACGCATTCGGCGGAAGACGCGATCCAAGTGCGGAGCTTTCGCCCGTTCGCTGCCGGCCGGGACGAAATCGCCCACCAGGTGGCACTTGATGCAATAGTTGTTGTCGGTGACGATCTTCATCGCATCATCCAAACGATTCGGATGCTCGGCATTGGCTGCCGCCAGATGCGACTCCAACGTGCGCGGATCGAAGTTGTAGGGATAGTCGGCGCCGTCCACCGCGGCAAAGTAGTTCACCAGGCTGCTGGCTTCATCCGGCGACATGTTGAACTTCGGCATGCGCAACACCACGGCCGGACGAATCGGATATGGATCGAGCAGGAACTCGTAGAGCCATGCCGATTGCACTTTTTTGCCCTCATTGACCAGCGGCGGTGGCAACCAACCCCAGGCTTCTTCAGGCTTGGCGGCCGGATTCACCGCCTTCTCGGCCTCCACCACGGCGGTGTAGGCCAGCTTGGGCAACACGCCTCCCTTGCCCGGATAACGTTTTTCGATCGTGGATTCGGGCACCAGCAGATTCTGCAAACCGGCCTGACGCGTCTGGCCGTTGATTAGCACATTCTTCCACGGCATGAACGAATAGTACGCGGGCGTCTCGGTGTCGTCGGACTCGATCGGCGCGCCGTCTTCATCCAAACGCAGGATCTCGCCGTTCTCTTTGACCGCCGGCATGCCCACCAACGTGGCGTGCATCAAACCGGCTGGATCGGTCTCGAGCGATTCTTCGACCTGCTGCGGCGTGAAGTGCGGCGTGAGGAACTCGAAATCCGGAATGTTCGGTGCATCAGGGAACGCATCGGCATCGTACGCCAAGTCCCAACTATCCATGGAGAAGGCATGGCAGCCGGTGCAATTGAATTTGTCGATGACTTGAGAGCCAGCGACGATCGCATCGCGACGAGGATCGCCGTGATACACGTATTGCGTCGGCGGCGGCTCGGCCACCAGTCCTAGCACGAACGTGATGATCGCTTCGCGCTGGTCGTCGTTGAGCACGGTGAACTCGGGCATCCGCAGCCGCTCGTTGTAGCCCTTGTTCTGCGTCTTCTGGAAGTCGTAGCTGCGCGGCTCGCGAAGTTTTTGCCAGATGAAGCCCTGTCGCTGATGACCGAACAGCTTCTCCAGGTAGTAGCCCGTGCCGGGATCGAAGTCCTGGAAGTTCTCGAACGTGTGACCATAGGGATGCTCGTCTCCCATCTCGAGTTCTTCATCCGTCACGTCGTCGCCCAGCTCAGGTTCCCAGCGGGGCGGCTTGCCGTGGCCGTGCTTGATGTATTCGACGATCTGCTCGAAGGCCAGGCGGTCCGGACTTTTGCGGCCCCAATCGGCCAAACCGGTGCCAATCGGCTTGGCGTCTTCGAAGCCGGGAATATCGTGGCAGCCCGAGCAGCCGTACTTGCTGATCGTTCGTCGGCCGACATATTGCAATTGCTTGTCCTGCGACATCGGACCCAACAGCTCGACCTCGTCCCCCTTCAACTCGCTACGGCGATCTTCGGGGATGCCTGTCTCCAGATACTTTTCGGCCTGGCGCCGGGTGAACGCGGTTTGCAGATGCTCAAGCGCCAAGTCGTTCAGTGCCACTTGCTCATCCTCGGTCAATTCGCGCGACGGCACGTCCGTCGGCTTCCAATCCTGTTGCGAGGTCATCAAGAACGACGTGATGTCGGCCGCTGGATCGGTGAGCGTGCCCTCGGCATCGGCCACGGGGTTCAGCAGCAGATTGGGCATGAAGGTGCGGGCGTGATACTTCACCGGGTTGCGCAACCAGGTGTATAGCCACTTCTGGCCATTGGGATCGTCCTTGTGCGACAGCTTGGCGCCGATACGCGACAGATCGGGGCCTTGCGTCATCTTTCCCTTGGGGAAATCCGCATGACGATGGCAGGCCAGGCAGCCGCGGACCTCGAACAAGTGCTTGCCCCGCTCGACCGAAGGCTTGGCGGTGACCGATTTCGGCGGTTCGATGTATTCGAATGGCTGGCTGTTGGCCAACAAATACTCGATGGCCGATCGGATTTCGATCGGTTCGAACTTTTTGGATTGCTCGAGCCCGAAGCCCTCCAGGTGCGCCTGCAACCCGAAGAACTGCGGCATCTTGGTCGAGGGACGGAAATTGCTCGGCTTGCGGATCCAGGAGTAGAGGAATTCGAAATCGTCCTTGCTGGCCACATAGCGAAGGCTGGGACCAACGCGGCGCAGTTTGCCGGGCGTGTCCATCTCGTCCAGCAGCTTGACCAGCTTCTTCGTGCGTTCGGGATCGTCGCCGGGCATCTCCTCGGCGGACAACAGCGATTCACTCAATCTGCGGCGCGCCTGGTCGTTCGACGGCTGGTGCACCAGGTCTTCGGCCCAAATCTTTTGCTGATCGTTCAGCCCGCCCTCGGCCGACAGGCCCAAGGCCGCGGCCGAATAAGCCGGCTCGGTGCGCAGATCGGGGCCGATGCGCTTGTTCGGTCCGTCGAACCCATTGATTTCGTGACAACCATAGCAGCCCAGATCCTGAATCAGTTCGAAGCCCTTCACCAACTTTGGCGCCGGGGGATCGGGGAATCGCTCACTGGGCTGCAGTTCGCTGACGTTGTGATGGCACTTGAGGCACAGGCTTTCGTTATGGCGGTTCGGAGTCATCGGATAGATCCAATGATGATTGTCGAACCAGCCGTGGTCGCGCCGCCAGTCAGCCTCTTGAAACGGATCGTTGGGGCTGTGCGAAGCCCACTTGAAAGCCGTGGCGCTGCCTTGGCCGTCGTGGCAAATGGTGCAGCCGACGGTTTCCTTTTTGTGGGGGCTGAGCGAACCCATGAACAGATCGAGCCGCGGATGACTGGCAAACGGATGCGGCAAACCGCGACGGACCCTCAGCGTGACCGGTTGGCCCCACGGGGCGGTTTCCAATAGTGCGCTGTAGACTACGTGTTTGCCGAGGATCGCGGCGCCCCCGATCGACTCAATGACATCGCCACTGGTCAGTTCGGCCTTGGCGCCGGGAGTTTCGGGCCGGACCACGCTAATCATGGCGTCGTTGGGGTTGAGCAATCCCTGACCGGCCAGTTGCAAACCGTACGTTTCCTCCAGCACCTGGGCGTAGTACTTCTGCCGATCCACGGGATCCGCCGGCGCTTCCGCCAGCGAGGCGGGCTTCTCGTCGGGCGTTTGCAAAGTGAGCGTAAGCTGATGCTCCGCTTCGTAGCGCGGCTTCGTGGCCGAACCGGGCGCCGATTCCGCGATCGCCTGGTGGCAGGTGACGCAGCGGTCGAAGCGCGCGATATCCCCCACTTCTCCGAAATTGTAGTTGATCGTCAGCTTGGGCAGCCAGATTTGCTCGATCTTGATCGGGCGGCCGAAGGCGTCGATGATCGGCAGCTCGGTGATCTCCTTCATCAAACTGTTTTCGCGCTCGTCGCGCGCCTTGACCAGTTGCGTCACCGAGTCCAGGTGATCGTCAAGCGCTTTGCGGGCCGCGTTCTCGTCGGCCGTTATTTCGCCGAGAATCTCATCGAGCTCTTTGCGAAACGTGGTGGCGTTCTGCACGTCAACGGTCGCGTTGGCGACCGTCTCCAGTTGCTCGGTGACCTTGGATTGCAGCTCGTCGAGCTTCTCTTGCGGCGCCTCGTTGCCCACGGCCAGATCGTACTGACTGCGGGCCACTTCCAGGTCCGCCGCCTTGAACTTCTTGTCGGTGGCAAGTTTGTCTTCTTCGAATTTGGCCCGCGTGACAAATGCGCCCAGCTCGGCCTTGAGCGTATCCAGCAGCGGCGGGCGAGCTTTCTTCTCCGCGCCGACCAAGGCGTTGTACGTATTGTTCACCTCGGAAAAGTCCGGCTCGGGGGCGTCGTCGGCTTCCGCATGCCGTTTCGCAGTCGATTCGAAACGGGCGATCTTCTCCTCCGCCGGGACCGCCTGCCGGGCCGCCTCGAGTTGAGACTCCAACTCGTGCAGTTTCTCCTCGAAGTTCGTGGATTCTTGCTGGCTGATGCGGGCGTTTGCCGTCCAGGTCTCGATTTGCTGATACTTCTTCTGATAGTCCTTCCACTCGCGCCGGTGATCGGCCGCCAGCATCCAGATCGTGGTCATCAGCATCGCGATCGCGCTGAATCCGAAGACCGCGTGCAACAGCTTCGAGTCGCGCCACGTTTGTTCAGTTGCGGGCATAGTGACAAAGCGCGCAAAAATGCGCCCGGTTGAAACCTAGAAGTTCAGGAAGTACTCGGGAATGGCGACGATATATTTCAAATTCAGCGTCCAGCGCAACACCATCTTCAGGGGCAATGCCGCCATGAACAGCAGCAATTGGGCCATCAGCATGTAGCGGAGGAAACCCATCTTGAGGAAAAAGCCGCGGAAGAACGTGACGGCCATTAGTGGCGGCAGCGCGACGAAGTAAAGAATGAGGAACGCGATACCGACCCATTCGCGATACACGATCATCACGATCTGCCAGGCCGTGCTGCTTTCGGGAGCCGCCTTGGGCAAGCCACGCCCCACCAGCGACACCCAGAAGTATTGCGACAAGTCGACGTTGTTTAGCGCCAGCACCTTGTGCGGATCCCAATACTCGAAAGGTCCGAAGATGTTCCAGTTGGGCCCGCGGAAAAACGTACCCAGGATGATCAAAGTGATCCATAATTCGAGAAATCCGAATTGGAAGATGATGTAGCTGAACTTGCGCTGTTCGATCGTGTAGTAGCCGTTGCCCTTCTTGTTGAAGTCCAGGAAAGGAATAGCCATCAAGCCGAAGATCACCAGGCTGGGCAGCAGCACGCCGGCCATCCAGGGATCGTAGTAGACGAGCATTTCCTGCAAGCCCAGGAAGTACCAGGGAGCCTTCGACGGGTTGGGCGTCTTCACGGCGCTGGCGGGCTCTTCCAGCGGCGACTTGCAGGCAGATGGCCCACACCAGCAAGAACGCGGTCAGCGCGATCATGCAGATCAACTCGGTGTAGACCAGATCGGGCCAGACCAGCACTTTCTCGTTGTCCAGCGATTCGGTGGGCGGCAATCCCTGCTTGGCGCGGTCGTCGTTCTCCACCGCTTTGGCCGTGGCCAACCAGGTGAAAAACCCCAACAGGAACACCAACCCCACGATCGGCACATTATCCGGCTTGGTGACGATGGCCGCGAAATTCGGGTTGGCCATCGAGAGACCCATGATCAACAGCGACAGGTTCAATACCGACCACGCGACCATCGGCTGCACCAGGAAACGGCGCACCAGATAGCCAACCACCAATAGCGCGGTGGTGCCCACGCTGTAGATCACCGGCCCGGTGGCCTCGTCGACGGCATTGCGGAAGCCCTCGGGAAAGCCCAAGGGACTGCCGCCCATGGCGGCCGAGGCGATGGCCACCAGGACAAACGAGACGGAGGTCCAAAACAGCGCTTCGCCCACTCTGTGGCGGTAGTGCCAGAGATAGAAGGCCATCACCGCGTTGATGGTGGCCAGCGTCAGGTAGTAGCCGCCGAGAAACGGTGCGATGCCGGCGATAAAGTCTGCGTAAGAACCGTGCATAAGGAGTGTCGCTTATTCAACCGCCCGTTGGTCCGATGAAATTACCCGGCCGGCTCCAACCGACCGCCTGCCTCCGGCCCCTGACCCAATGTGCCCGCCCCAATGTGCCGGCCCCATGTATCGGCCCTGCTCCCCGATTCCCCGGGGCCAATCGCCGATCACAATGGCCCGCTGATGCCACCATCTTTGCGGACGCGCCAAAAGTGAATGGCCAACAGCAATGCCACTGCCAAGGGAATGGCGATGCAGTGCAAAATATAAAACCTGTTCAACGTTTCCTCGCCCACGAAGCGCGCCCCCAACAGAGCAAAGCGCGCATCGGAGGCGTTGGTAATCATGTCGATGCCCTGAATATTCAATAACTGCTGGCCCGGCCCTTCGTGACCGAGAATCGGGGTGGCCCGAGCCATGTTCGAACCGACCGTGATGGCCCAGATCGCCAATTGATCCCACGGCAGCAGATATCCGGTAAAGGAGAGCAGCAGCGTCAACAGCAGCAGGATGACGCCGATCACCCAGTTGAATTCGCGCGGCGGCTTGTAGCTGCCGGTGAGAAACACGCGATACATGTGCAGCCAGACGGTGATCACCATGGCGTGCGCGCCCCAGCGATGCAATTCGCGCAGCACGCCCAGCGAAGTCACGTCGCGCAGCGACAGAATGTCGTTATAGGCCCACTCGATCGTCGGCCGGTAGTAGAACATCAACAACACGCCGGTCACGGTCTCGACCAGGAACAGGAAGAACGTGACGCCCCCCATGCACCAGGTGTAGGAGAGCGCGATGCCCTGCTTCTTGATCGAAACCGGGTGCAAGTGCAGGAAGAAGTTGGTCAGCATCACCACAATACGATTGCGGCGATCCTGGGGCATGGGGTGCCGGAAGACACTCTTCCAGACCTGCGACTCGCGAATCATCTCGCCAATGGACATCGTTCGCTTTCTAGCGCTCGTGAGAAGAATAAGAATGCATCCGCCACTTCAACCAGATCGAGGACCACGGACTGCGCGGCGACCGTCGGGCGGCGCTTCACGCGGCGACGCACAGGAAATCCTTCGCACGCGACACGCTTTCATCGTTCCATCGGCGCAGCACGGCACGCTCCGGTCACGACAGTCGACCAGGCTCACACCACGACGTAAGAAGCAGGGTCGCTCCACTGGCCGATTTCTTCTTGAAAGATTTTGCTCTTGTCGATTTCCAACTGCCCGTCATCGGCAATGCGAATCGCGTAGCGTTCCAAGGGGCGGGGGGCTGGCCCCTCGAAATTGATGCCGTCCTTGTAAAAGCCGCTACCGTGGCAGGGGCATTTGAACTTCTGCTCGCCTTCGAGCCAATTCGGCGTGCAACCCAAGTGCGTACACACCGAACGCAGTGCATAGATCTCGGCCTGGCCGTTGTATTCGTAGTTGGCCACCCACACGCCGTACTGCGCCTTGAACTTGGTCTCGACCTGCCCCGGCGCGAAATCGCTCGGAAAGCCCACCTTGAATTTGCTGGGCGGCTCGGTGAGCACATTGGGGAACATGAACCGGGCGGTCCCCAGTCCCAACAGTCCAAACGTGACCGACAACGAGGTCCAGCCGACGCCGAACAACGAGCCCAATAACACGCCGAACATGAAGTCACGACGACCGGCGGTTTCCGGCGTCTTGGGCGGCTTGGGTTTGGCGTAGTCGGGCTTGGCCGGCATCGGCGGCACGGTGACGCGCGGCTTTTCCGGCTTGGGCGAGGCCTTGGCAGTCGGCGCCATGCGCGCCGCTTCGGCCTTCGACATCGGACCAGGCTTCGACGTGGCACGCGCGGCGGCCAGAATGCTGCCTGTATCTTTGGGGCCGTTGGAAGTCGCCGCGGCCGGCGCCGCTTTGGGCGAGGCCTTCGCGGCAGCGGGCTTGGCTGCAGCAGGTTTGGCAGCGGCAGCCGTCTTGGCCGCGGGCGTTGCGGCCGGCTTGCCGCCGTCTTTCTTTTCGGCGCGGGCGGCAGCCATCATCTCGGCCACGCTCAAACGCGCGCCTCCCGCGACCGGCTTGGCAGGCGCCGGTTTCGCGGCGGCTGCTTTGCTCTCGGCCGGCGCCGACGATTCGGGCGCGGCCGACTCGGAAACTGGCGCATCGCTTGGCGCCGACTCCGCAGGCTCGCCGCCGGCCTTCTTCAAATCCGCGTTTCGCGCCGCAGCCAAAATCTCGGCTACGGACATTTTCTTATTATCCGCCATGCCCAATCACCTTCAGGCCTGACTCAGTCACACCCACCGCAATATCGTGACGCGTGAAAACCAATCCCAAAATCCGACTCGCGGCATCTGGGAATGAGTTGCAGCCCACAATGCCCGAAACATTACGAATTGCTCAGCGAAGCAAAGGTAAACGCTAGTAGAGTCAGCCGTTACGAGGATTGTGACATTTTTCACGATCTACCATAATTTCTAACCCACGCTACATATCCTTGTCAACCCACCCTGCTTGCAAGGCGCGAGACGCGGAGTGCTCGAATGCGGCAATCCGCCGGCTGCACGGGGGAATGAGGTCCGCAAGACCGGCGACTGCCAGAAACCTCCGCGCGATTTCCCACGGCCATTTTTTCAAGCCACAGGTTCTCGGCGTTGGATTCTCAGCCGCAGCGATCCGCGCTGCCCCTTTCGCACCATTGTACGTTTCACGGCCCGCAAAAGTCGATATCTTAGCAAACTCCCCCTGCATTGCGAGCCCACCAGATGCCAAACTCCTCCGCGAGTTCCCCCCGGCCAATCGACTCCGCGGGTATCGCGTCGCAAGCGGAGCAAATTCCGTGGACCGAGTTGGAACAGATCGTCCATCTCGATCCGGCGGGAAGAGGCCTGGCAAGCTTTCGCCAGAACGCGGCGCCGCTCGACGCTGGACAGTTGCGCGCGGCCGCGGTACACGTGGCGCTCCACGCGGAATCGGTCGGCATCGTCAGCGGTTTTCCCGTCGCGACGCCGGGCGGGGTCGTGGCCGAAACGGATGGCCCGCCGGGCGCGCTATTTCTGGCGAGGTCGCTAACGGCTCTGGGGGTCGACGTGTGTCTGATCTCCGATCGCGCGGCGCTCCCGCTGCTCGAGTGCGGCGTCCGCTCTTGGCAACTTGAGCGCGTGTCGCTTGTGGAAATGCCGCTGAGCGAAGGAACCGGCAGTGCGGATCGCTGGACCGCCGCATTTCTTTCCTCACCGCAGGGCCGCGGACTTTCGCACTTGATCTCCATCGAGCGTCCCAGCCCCAGCCACACTTTGGCCTCCATGGCAGCGCAAGGAGTGGCCCCCGCGTCGGTCTCCCGTTTTGCCGCTGCCGTGCCGGACGAACATCGCGGTGCGTGCCACAACATGCGCGGCGAAGTGATCGACGCGCACATGGCCGAAACGCATCGGCTATTCGAGATGATCGCTGAACGAAAGCTGGCGACTACGACCATCGGCATTGGCGACGGAGGAAATGAAATCGGCCTGGGCCGCTTCGACTGGCAAACGCTGATCGAGGCCATCGGCTCGCCAACGGCGGCACGGATTGCTGCACGCGTGCCAACAAACTACGCCATCATCGCCGGTGTGAGCAACTGGGGAGGCTACGCGCTGGCACTGGCCGTGGCGCGCTGCGCAATGCGGTCGCCCTGGGACGTGGCTGGAACGCATCCGCTCAACGCGCACTGATCGAAACGATGATCCGCGACACGCCCGCGGTTGACGGACTAACTCGTCGCCGCGAGCCCACGGTCGATGGGCTTCCGCTGGACGTCTACCTGCAACCGCTGGCGGCGATGCGGCAACTGCTGGGCTACGACGCTCGATCATGAAGTTGGCCCGCCGAGCTTCCCAACTCTCGGTTTCGGGTATGATAGTGCTAGCTCAAGGTTGCAGTTCCACCCCCCGACGCCCTAGTCATGTATCTCGTCGAGAATCCAGTTCTGCAGCGTGAATTGCTGGTCAACCTGCGGATGGGGCGGGCGTTTTTTTTGTTGCTGTTCTACCTCGGCATGCTAGGCCTGGTTCTGTTGTTGGCCTGGCCACAAGAACGCCAACTCGACCTCACGACCAATCCCGAGGCGTCTCAGCGGCTGATCAACCTGGTGTTTCTGGGCCAGTATCTATTGGCCGCGCTGATGGCGCCAAGCTTTGCCGCCGGCGCGATTACCGGCGAGAAAGAGCGGATGAGCTACGAGATGCTTTTGGCCAGCCCGTTGCGTCCCGGGGCGATCGTGTTGGGCAAACTGTTTGCCTCGTTGTGCCACTTGCTGCTGTTGATCTTTGCGTCGCTGCCGATCGTGATGCTGTGCCTGCCGCTGGGCGGCGTGTCGATCTATGAAGCACTTGCGGCGTACTTTGGATTGTTTGTTTCCGTCATCACCTTTGGCATGATCAGCCTGGCGGCCAGCAGCTACTTTCGCCGCACCTCGGCCTCGCTGTTGGTGAGCTATTTGCTCATCCTGCCCTTGGCAATGCTGGCCGTCTTTTTCTGGTGGGCACTGTCCGATCGGGGTGAGACTCGTTTGTTGCTCACGCTGACGGTGTTTCCGGGCTTGGCCGCGATCCTGTTCATTCGCCTGTTTCGCGACACGACCGCTCGCTTGCTGCATCCGCCCGATCTCGGCTCCGGCGGCAAGGACGTGGTCGATCTGGAGGAGGAATCGAAGGACGCCGTCGGATTGGTCATCCAGAGCGATCAGTTTCCGGACCGGCTGTTCGCGCCCGGCAAGCGCAACGACCTGTTGGCCGACGGGGCCAATCCGGTCTTCGACAAGGAAATGCGCAGCGAGATTTTCAGCCAGGGCACGCTCATGCTGCGGGTCGTGATTCAAGTCAGCATGCTATTGGCCATTCCGCTGATGGCGTTCTTTCTGTACGTCTGGCCGAACATGGCGCCTTGGTATATTTCCTACGTGGTCCTGTTCAACTTGCTGGTCGGTCCGGTCTTTTCGGCCGGCACGGTCACCAGCGAGCGCGAACGCGAAACGCTCGACTTGTTGTTGACCACCATGCTCACCTCGGGACAAATCCTGTTTGCGAAGCTCGTCTCGGGGCTGCGCAGTTTCGAGCGTGTTGACCATGTTTCTGTTGTGGCCCCTGCTATTGGCCGTGGTAATGGTCAACACCTATTGGACGCACGTGCTGGAAGTGCTGGGATATTTGGCCATCGTGCTGACGGTGTGCGTCACGACAGCGACCGTGGCGCTGTTCTGTTCGGTGGTGTTCCATCGGACATCCATCAGCCTGATGACGGCCTATCTGGTGCTCACCGTGTTGTTCATGCTGCCATTGGCCGTGACCTACTTTGCGGAGACATTTTTCAGGGGCACGCCGGTGGCGGCCGTGCTGACGCAGGCCAGCTTTACCAGCCCGTTTGCCGCCGCCTTCGCTTTGCCAATCGATTTGGGCATGCCGGGCACCACGCCCGTGGCGGCCAATTGGGCGTTTTTTGCCGCCTTTGAAGGTTTCTATCTCCTGCTCAACGGCGGATTGATGGGGGCGATCGCATGGCTTTTCAATGTCCGCTGGCGGCTGGCCTAGTCCGTCCCCGATTCCAGTGCGCCACGGACGATTCGGTCGCCGCCAGCCTGTTTGGCCGCGCGTAGCACGCGGTCCGCGGCATCGATTCCTTGCCGCGACGAAATTCCAGGCGCCGCGACTGCGACATACGCGACGCTCGCCGTCAGGGGCACGCAGCCATGGGGCACTTCCGTTGCATGCACGGCCGCGCACAGGTGATGGAGCGCGGCGACTGAGTTCTCTTCGTCCAGATCGCGCAACAGCACGCCGAACTCGTCGCCTCCCAGTCGAGCCAATAGCTGACCAGCAGACAGCGCACCGGCCATGGCCTGGGCCACGCGACGCAGCACGTCGTCGCCCGCAGGATGTCCGCAGGCCGCATTGATGGCCTTGAAGCCGTCGAGATCCACCAGCGCCATCCAACAATCTTCGGCAGGCGCTCGACACGCGTCGTGCAATTGCTCGTCCCAGGCGCGTCGATTGGCAACGCCGGTCAGGGCATCGAGCTGGGCAAGTCGCTCGCCTTCTTCCGCACGGCGCAGGGCCGCATTGCGCTGATTGCGGAGCCGCACGACTTCCGCCAGCAGGGTGCAGGCCAGCCACAGTTCCCGCGGAGGGCAATCGTCCTTCAAAGTGACAACGCCGCAGGTGCATGCCCCTAGACCGATGACGCCGACGGACTGTGGTTCGTCGAAACCGGTGCGTTCCGCCAGCGGCAGTCCGCTTCGACTTGCCGCATCGGCTTGCGATAGATCGGTGACGACCACCTCGAACGCCCGGTCCGCAATCGGTATTTCGCCCGCGGCGCATACCTCGGCGCCGAGCCGTCGAAGCTGGTCGCAAAGGACATTTCCGGCGTCGGGGTCGCGGGTCAATACGAGCACTTTGGGCGGAAGTATGGGGGCCATGCGTCCGATTATATCGCGGCCAGGGTGTCGTACGGCGAGCATCGCCGGCTCACGCAGAGATGGGACGCAGAGATGGGACGGTTGCTTTTCAGCCAGCCGCCGGCGCGTTAGAATCGTTTGAATGCGCATCGGGGCACTGCATTCTTTGGCAATGATTTACCGGGCGGCTGCGACCTGAAGGAGAGTCCGGCCCCCACCAAAGTGTCCTGCGGTGCGCGCAGACCCAACTGGAAGGGCGAGGGCCATGAGCATTGAAACGGTGGACATCGGCGCAGTGCCGGCGTCGTGGACGCGCCGCCATCTATTGGACCTAGAAAGCCTGACGTCCGAAGAGCTCAACGTCATTCTCGACACGGCCGCGATGTTCAAGGAAGCGACGGCCAACTGCTCACGGAAGATCCCCGTGCTGGGTGGCCGCACGTGCGCCAACCTGTTCTTCGAGAATTCGACCCGCACGCGCACCAGCTTTTCGCTGGCCGCCCGTCGCCTGGGCGCGGACATCATCGATTTTTCGGCTTCGAACAGCAGCCTGTCCAAGGGCGAGACGTTCATCGACACGGCCAAGAATATCGAGGCCATGGGAATCGACGCCGTGATCGTGCGCCATCGCACGCCGGGCACGGCCCAACTGCTGGCGCAGAACCTGCGCTGCTCGGTGCTCAATGCCGGCGACGGCGCCCACGAACATCCCACGCAAGGGCTGCTCGACATCCTCACGATTCGCGAGCGACTTGGTCGAATCGAGGGCCTGACGATCGCGCTGGTGGGCGATATTGCCCACAGCCGCACGGCGCGCTCGAATATCTGGGGACTGAAAAAACTCGGCGCGCATGTGATTGTCTGCGGCCCCTCGACGTTGGTATCGCAACGGTGGGAAGAACTGGGCGTCGAAGTGGCCCACAACCTGGACGAGATTTTGCCCCGCTGCGACGTGTTGAATTTGTTGCGCATTCAGTTCGAGCGACAGGCCACGCGGCCATTTCCCTCAGTGCGCGAGTACGCGCTGTTGTATGCCATGACGCGCGAACGGCTGGCTCGCGCGCGAAGACATTCTCATTCTCGCGCCGGGACCCATCAATCGGGGCGTCGAGATCACGACCGACGTGGCTGACGGCTCGCATTCGGCCATTTTGGAGCAAGTCACCAATGGATTGGCCGTGCGAATGGCGGTGTTGTGGCTGATCCTGGGAGCCGCAGGCGAATAGGGCGCATGCGGACGCCGTCCGCGCTCGACAGAAATGGAAGGACAAACTAGCGTGCGATCCAACGGTTCGATCCTGATTACCGGCGGCCGAGTTATCGATCCCAGCCAAGGCATCGATCGCGTGGCCAGCGTGCTGGTCGAAGACGGTCGTATTGCCGGCATCGACGTGCCGGCCAGCACGCGCCAGGACGTGGAAGTGATCGACGCCACGGGCAAGATCGTCTCGCCGGGACTGATCGACATGCACGTGCACCTGCGCGAGCCGGGACGCGAGGAAGACGAGACCATCCAAACCGGTGCAACCGCCGCCATCGCCGGCGGCTTTACCTCGATCGCCTGCATTCCCAACACGGAACCGCCGCTCGACACGCAAGCGCAAGTCGAGTTCGTCAAACACCAGGCAGCCCTGGCGGATCAGTGCAACGTCTATGTCGTGGCCTGCGTGAGCAAGAATCGCGAAGGCAAGGAGCTGGCCGAACTGGGCCAACTCAGCCAGGCGGGCGCGGTCGCCTTCAGCGACGATGGTTCGCCGGTCTACGACGCCGAACTGATGCGGCGGGCGCTGGAATACTGCCGCATGTTCGACAAGCCGATCCTCAATCACGCCGAAGTGCGCGAGCTGACCACGGGCGGCGTCATGCACGAAGGGCTGGTTTCGCTGGTGCTGGGATTGCCCGGCATGCCGGCCGAGGCCGAAGACGTGATGACCAGCCGCGACATCGCACTGTCGGAGGCAACCGGCGGCCACGTGCACCTGATGCACGTCAGCAGCGCCGGCAGCGTGGAGTTGATCCGCCGGGCCAAGGCACGCAAGGTGCGCATGACGACCGAAGTCTGCCCGCATCACTTCACGCTCACCGATGAGTGCCTGCGGCAATTCGATTCGAATTTCAAGATGAGCCCGCCTTTGCGCGGACAGCGCCACGTCGATGCCTGCATCGAAGGTCTCGTCGACGGCACGATCGACGTGATCTGCACCGACCACGCGCCCCACGCGTTGGAAAAGAAGATGCGCGAGCTGGACCAGGCGCCTTTCGGCATCGTGGGACTCGAAACCGCGCTGGCGTTGGTGGTCACGCGGCTCATCGAACCGGGCCACCTCACCTGGTCGCAGGCGCTAGAGAAGTTGACGGTCAATCCGGCCCGGATCCTGGGCCTCGAAGGCGGTAAGGGGACGTTGCGCACTGGCGCCGACGCCGACATCACCATCATCGATCCGGACATGGGGTGGACGGTCGATCCGGCGAAATTTCGCTCCAAGAGCGTCAATACGCCATTTGCGGGTTGGAAACTGCGTGGCAAAGCCGACACTGTGATCGTGGGCGGCCGCATCAAATTGCACGGCGCAAGCGGCGTCACGCGCAGCGAGGCGCGGCGGCCTGCCAAAGCGCGATGAAGCTTGTCATCGACGGCTACAATCTGCTGCACGCCAGCGGCATTCTCGGCCGCGGCATCGGTCCCGGCGGGTTGGAGCGTTCTCGCACGGCGCTATTGAATTTCCTGGCCGAATCGCTGGACGCGCGACAACTGGCGGTTACGACCGTGGTGTTCGACGCCCGCGAAGCTCCGCCCGGTTTGCCACGGTCGGTCGTGCATCGCGGCATTCAGGTGCGCTTTGCCGATCAGGGGGGCGACGCCGACGAGATGATCGAGCGATTGATTCGGGCGGACAATGCGCCGCGGCGGCTGGTCGTGGTGTCGAGCGACCATCGGTTGCACCGGGCCGCGCAGCGGCGCAAAGCCCGCGCTGTCGACAGCGACGTGTGGTACGCCGAGGTGTTGCGGCAGCGGATCGCCCGCGAGCGTCGCGGCGCGGAATCGGCCAAGCCGGCAGGCCCTCCGAGCGAAGTCGAGGTGCGCTATTGGCTGCGGCAGTTTGGCATGGAAGAGCCGTCCGGCAAACCGTCCGTCAAGCCCCCGCCAGAAAGTCCATTTCCACCCGGCTACGCGGAAGATGTGGAAGAGACAGAGGGCTGAAGGCCCCAACAGCGCCACGATTTCGGCGCAATTTCCTGGTTGCCATTTGGGCGCGGTCTTTGTCACCGGTCGCGCTTGCGTTTCCGCCACCCGGAGGATCGAGACGTAGAATGAGGTAAATTGTCAAATTGAATGATTGCAGTCCGCCGTCCAAAGCGCCGAAGACAGTTTGCCCTTTACCTATCCAACCATTGCACGGGGCTTTCAGCCCAAGGAGAAACGATGAGTACCAAAACCAGGGAAGACGCCAGCCGCGCCACGCCGATCGTTCATCAGCAGGCGCACGAGATTCAGGCCTATGGCCACGTGATCTCCATGCCCATCGCGCTAACCGAGAAGACGCGCAAGGAGAGCGTGGAAAACCTGAACCAGTTGCTGGCCGACACGATGGTGCTGCGCGATCTGTATAAGAAATCGCATTGGCAGGTTTCCGGCCCGACGTTCTATCAACTGCATTTGCTGTTCGACAAACACTTTGGCGAGCAGAGCGAATTGATCGACTCGATCGCCGAACGGATCCAGATTCTGGGCGGAGTGAGCATTGCCATGGCCCACGACGTGGCCGAGATGGCCACCGTGCCTCGTCCTCCCAAGGGACGCGAAGAAGCCCCGATGCAAATCGCCCGGCTGCTGCACGCCCACGAGGTGGTGTTGCTGGAAGCCCGCTCGATGGCTCGCCAGGCCGCCGACAGCGGCGACGACGGCACCAACGATTTGATCGTGAGCGACGTTATTCGCCCGAACGAAATGCAAGTTTGGTTCATCTCGGAACATTTGGTCGACGTGCCGCTGGTGCGGGCCGACAACAAGTAACGCGATGGTGAGCGGGTGTTTGTCCCCCGGCGGGGCCGAGGGCTGCACGGTGCGCGCTCGCGACGGACGAATCATCGGGCGCCGTGGTTGCTTTGGGAGCGACTGCGGCGCCCGAATCTATTGTCGGCGGCGCCGGCTGCTTACGTCACGGACGAGAGCGCCTTGTCGGAGATGTCTTTGCGGCACCAGGCGCCTTTCCAACGGATGCACTTCACCGCGGTGTAGGCTTGCAGCTTGGCGGCCCCGATCGTGCTGCCAAGCGCGGTCACCGCCAACACGCGTCCGCCACTGGTGACCACCTGGCCGTCGAGCGTGGTGGTACCCGCGTGAAAAACTTTCACGCCCGGGATGGCTGCCGCTTCGTCCAAGCCGCGGATCGGCGCGCCACGCTCGTAGCTGCCCGGATAGCCTTCGCTGGCCATCACGACGCTGACAGCCGGACGCGGATCGAATTCCGGCGGCGGCAGCTCTTCCAGTCGGCCATCGACGGTGGCCTCGAGCAGATCAACCAGGTCGCTGCGCAGGCGCATCAGGATCGGCTGGCATTCGGGATCGCCGAAACGGACATTGTATTCCAGCACCTTGGGCCCCTGGTTGGTCAGCATCAACCCGGCGTAGAGCACGCCACGAAATGGCCGCCGAGCGCGCTTCATGGCATGCACGGTAGGCACCAGCACGTGCTCCTCGATGAAGCTCAACGTTTTGTCGTCGAGCACCGGGGCCGGGCAATAGGCCCCCATGCCGCCCGTGTTGGGGCCGGTGTCGCCGTCGTAGGCGCGCTTATGATCCTGGGCCGGCGGCAACGTGACAATCGTTCTCCCGTCGGTGATCGCCAGCACGCTGACCTCTTGGCCTTCGAGCCGTTCTTCGATCACGATGTGATTGCCGGCTTCGCCGAATTCCTTGTTGCGGCCGATGCGTTTCACGGCTTCGATCGCTTCGGCCCGCGTCGAGCAGACAAACACCCCTTTGCCCGATGCCAGGCCTGACGCTTTAACCACGACCGGCACGTCCTCGCGGTCGGTCAAATACGTGATGGCGTGTTCGGCGCTGCGAAACACGCGATAGTCGGAGGTGGGCACGTCGGCATGGTGCAGCAGGTCCTTGCAAAATACCTTGCTGCCTTCCAACTCGGCGGCGCCGTGCGCGGACCGAACACGCGTAGTCGAGCGTCCTTGAACGCATCGACAATGCCCTTGACCAAAGGAAGCTCCGGCCCGACGACCGTCAGGCCAATCTCGTTCTGCTTGGCAAACTTGATCAGCCTCGCGAAATCGGTGGGCGAAATATCGACGTTCTCGGCGTCGGCCGCCGTGCCGGCATTGCCCGGGGCCACGAACACGCGGTCCACCCGAGGGCTCTGTCCGATTTTCCAGGCCAGCGCGTGTTCGCGCCCGCCGTTGCCAATTACCAACACCTTCATGGCGAAAATCTTTCGGTCGCGCGCCGCGCGGTAGAACTCAGGGCATCAACGTAAGGCCGCATAGGACCTTCTCATTAGATTTTACGCAGTTGCGAGAATCGCGGTAGTGGCCCGCCGTCCTTGATCGGTTGCAGCGAGGGCTTGCGAGCAAAGCGTGGGCCTAATACGTGCGCGGTGTCACGCGTCCTTGGACGCGACCGGGCAGGCTTTGGATACGCAAGAAGCCCTCGGCGTCGGTTTGATTGTAGCTGCCGCCTCCCTCCATGCTGGCAATGCCCGCGTCGTACAAGCTGTTGGGACTGCCGCGGCGGTCGACGGCGATGTTGCCCTTGTAGAGCTTGAGAGTCACTTCGCCGGTGACGTGCTTCTGCGCTTCGCGAATAAACGCCAGCAGTGCATCCATCTTGGGAGCAAACCAAAAGCCGTAATACACCAGTTCGGCCACTTCGGGCGCCAGCCGGTCGCGCAGGTGCACCAGATCGCGGTCGGCCGTGAGTTGTTCGACCAGGCGATGGGCGTCGTACAGCACGGTCATGCCCGGCGCCTCGTACACCCCCCTGCTCTTCATGCCCACGAAACGGTTCTCGACCATGTCGATCCGCCCCACGCCGTTGCGGCCGCCGATCGTGTTCAGCTCGGACACCACTTCCAACGGAGTGAGTTTCTTGCCGTTGACCGCGATAGGCACGCCGCTCTCGAAGCCGATGGTCACACTCTCCGGCTTGTCAGGCGCTTGTTGAGGCGAGACGGTCATGCCGAAGTCGACTAGTTCCACGCCATTGACATCCAACTCTTCGAGCTTGCCCGCTTCGTAGCTGATGTGCAGACAATTCTCATCCGAACTGTATGGCTTGGCCGTGGTGGCTTTGACCGGAATGTTTTTCTGCTGGCAAAACGCGATCAGCTCCGTTCGGCCCGGGAACTGGTTGCGAAACTTTTCGATGCGCCACGGCGCGATCACGTTGACCGCTGGATCGAGCGCTTCGGCCGCCAATTGAAAGCGGCACTGGTCGTTGCCCTTGCCGGTGGCGCCGTGAGCGTACGCATCGGCGCCGACTTCGCGGGCCACTTGCAGACAGACCTTGGAGATGAGCGGTCGCGCGATCGACGTGCCCAGCAGATACACGCCCTCATACTTTGCCTGCCATTGCAGCACGGGGAAGGCAAAGTCGCGGCACAACTCTTCACGGGCATCGACGATCCGGGCGCTCTTGGCGCCGCACTTGCGAGCCTTTTCGAGCGTGGCGTCACGGTCCTCGCACGGCTGCCCCAGATCGACGTACACGGCGTGGACGTCGTAGCCCTCGTCTTGCAACCAGCCGAGGATGACCGAAGTGTCCAACCCGCCCGAATAAGCCAACACACAGCTAGGCATAGCGCGGAATTCCCCGGAGCGATCGACAGCAAGGAAAGAAACGGCCCATTGTCCCCCGAGAGACCCCAACCGGCAAGTGCCGGTTCGGGGGGCGATGTTCGGGGGGCGATCCACGGCATCACGATCGGCCGTCAGCCTTGCGCTTGCGGTTTGGCAGCGCTTGCGGTTTGGCAGCGCCCGAAAACTTCCGTGCGCGCCACGCAACGCGCCGTCTACGGCACCTGATGAACGACGACGCGGTTGTGCGAGCCGGAACGGGAACCGATGCCGCCTACGAGCACGACGCGATCCCCGCTGGCGATCAATCGTTCGCGCACGCCCCAGGTGGTAGCGGCGCGAAGCATTTCCTCGTCGTTGGCCGTGGGCATGCCGACCAAGGGAATGACGCCCCAATACAGACACATTCGCCGCAACGCCTCGTCGGTGTCGCTGATGCCTGCTACCGGCTCGTAGTTGCGCTGCATCGAGAGGGCCAGGGCGGTGGCGCCGGTGTGGCTGGCGGCCACGATCAGCTTGGCGTCGAGTTCAGCCGCCACGTGGCCGGCGCCGTAGACGATGGCCGCGGTCACCGGTTGCAGTCCATCGGGCCGAAACTCGCCCGGCGGCAACGGCACGTTGTCATGAAATAGCTCTTCGGTCGCCAGCGCGATGCTGTTCATCATCTCGACCGCTTCGCGCGGATACTTGCCGATGGCCGTTTCGCCCGAGAGCATGCAGGCGTCTCCGCCGTCGAGGATGGCGTTGGCCACATCCGTGGCTTCGGCCCGCGTCGGCCGCCGCGATTCTTGCATGCTGTCGAGCATTTGCGTGGCGATGATCACCGGCTTTTGATATTCGCGGCACGTGGCAACGATCTGCTTTTGCACGACCGGCATGCGGGCCACGTCGATCTCCACGCCCAGGTCGCCGCGAGCCACCATGATGCCGTCGGCCACGGCGATGATCTCTTCCAGGCGGTCGAGCGCCTCCTGCTTTTCGATTTTGGCGATCACGCGCGTGGGCACGGTGCGGTCGCCCAGCAAAACTTTCAATTCCCGCACGTCGGCCGGATCGCGGACGAAGCTCAGCCCGACAAAGTCGATGCCGTTCTCGGCAGCCCACACGGCAGCTTGCCGGTCGTCTTCGTCCATGGCCGGGGCGCTGAGCTTCACACCCGGGAGATTGACGCCCTGTCGGCTACGAATCAATCCTGGCTGGGTGACCCGACAGCGCGCGAAGTCCGCGCCTTTTTCTTCCACCACCATCGCTACGGTGCCGTCGGCCAGCATGACGTTGTTGCCAAGCTGCAACTCGTCGACCAACGGATCGTAAGTCGATCCCAGTTCGTTCGGGCCGTCGCCCTGCTCGCCGCGCACAAAGCGGAACTCGGCGCCCAATGCGCAATCGATCTCTCCGCCCGGCAGCTCACCCAGGCGAATCTTTGGACCTGCCAGATCGACGAGCACGGCGATCGGCCGGTGCAGCGTTTCGCTGGTCTGGCGAATCATGGCCAGCGTTTCGCCGTGCACGTCCAGGCTGGCGTGCGCCACGTTGAGACGAAAAACGTCAACGCCGGCAATGACCAACTCGGCCAATTGCTCAGGCGAGCGACAAGCGGGCCCCACGGTCGCCACGATCTTAGTGCGGGAGCGCGGGGGCTGATTCGAACGGTTCTGCATGGATTCGCTCACTGTACGGACAATCATGGAGCGCTACCTTGCCGCCCGGCGCTTGGCTTCAGCGTAATGGACCCGATAAGATTTGGCTAGCAGACTTGCCACTGGTCGATGCGCAGCAGCATGACAAATCTTGATTCGCGATCACAGCCCAACGCAACCAAAGGCCCCTCCTGGCGGCGACGACACCCTCTGGCCACCGGCGCGCTGTTGGGACTGGCGGGCGCGGCGCTCGTCGGCCTTGCGGTGCTGATCGTGAACGCGGCGATGCACCGACCAACGCAGCTTACGCAAGAAGCTTACGAGGCTGCCTCGGCCCGCTGGGACGCTCAAGGTCCGGCGAGCTACGACCTCGACGTCGAACTGGGAGGGCGGCGTGCCGGGAAGGTACACGTCGAGGTGCGTAACGGAGAAGTAACCCACATGACGCGCGACGGCATCGAACCGAAGCAAAAGCGCACCTGGTATTATTGGTCGGTGCCGGGTCAACTCGACACGATCGAACAAGAATTGGAGATGGCCAAAGACCCCGCCAATTCGTACGGCGCTCCCAAAGCCAGTGGCGCCGTCTTGTGGGGCGAGTTTGACCCGAAGTACGGCTATCCTCGGACGTTTGATCGCATCGTCATGGGAGCCGACCAGGAAGTGCACTGGAAAGTGACGCGTTTTGAGCCCATCGCGGAAAAAAGCGGTCCCGCTGGTGGCGTGGAGACCGGCCAATAAGTAAACTCGGCGAGACGTTTTTGAGATTCCCACCGACCGTTTCCCCACCTTCGTCTGGCGTCGCGAGCGCGACGCAATCGGTCCACGACCGCGATTTGGTTCCGCAGTTTCGCGGAACGCTCCTGCTACGAGGAACCCACCATGAAGAAGCACTTGAATCGGCGGCAATTCGTACAGACCTCCGTAGCCGCAGCCGCGCTGGCCGCCAACCCCTATTGGCTCACCGGCCGCGCGCTGGCTCAGGAATCGAAGAACGAGCGCCCGCTCATCGGCGCCATTGGACTGGGAGGTCAAGGGACCGGCATCGCGCAGCGCCAACACCTATGGCGACGTGGTGGCCGTGTGCGATGTACATCGAGTGCACGCCGAACGTGCCAAAGAAAAACACTTCTCCAAGGCCGACATCTACGAAGACTACCGCAAATTGCTCGACCGCAAGGACGTCGAAGCCGTGACGATCGGCACGCCCGACCACTGGCATACGGCCATCGCGCTGGCGGCGCTCGAGCCGGGCAAACACGTCTATTGCGAGAAGCCGCTGACGCTCACCATCGACGAGGGAAAACAACTCGTCGCCGCGGTCAAGAAAACCGGCAAGGTGATGCAAGTCGGCACCCAACAACGGGGCGACCAGTACACGCTGTTCGGTCGCGCCGTGGCCACGGTGCGCAGCGGCCAGTTGGGCAAGATCAAAAAGGTGACGGTTAACCTGCCGCTTTCGACCGAAGAGGGCGGACCGTTCGAGCCGCAACCCGTGCCGGAAGGACTCAACTGGGACATGTGGCTTGGCCAGGCGCCCGGCGCCGACTTTGCCCGGAGCGCTCGCCACGCACGCTTCCGCTGGTGGTACGAGTACTCCGGCGGCATCTGCACTGACTGGGGCGCACACCACATGGACGTCGCGCAATGGGCGCTCAACGTGGAGAACTCCGGCCCGCTCACGATCGACGGCTCGGCGACCAAGTTGCCGCAGATTCCCGGCGGCTTCAATACGCCCAAGCTGGTGACGGTCAACTATCAATATCCCGGAGACGTCCTCGTGCAACTATTGGCGCAGCCGCCCGGCGATGAAGGCGTGGCCTTCGAAGGTGAGAACGGGCGGATCTACGTCAATCACGGCCGCATTACGGGCAAGCCCATCGAAGATCAGGACGCCGATCCCAAGCTCAAGGAAGCCACGATGGCCGACGTCGAAAAGCTCTTCAAAGGCAACACGGCCAAGATGGGCGACCACATGGGCAACTTTTTCGAAGCCTGGAAGTTCGGCAAGTGGCCCATCTCCGACGTCGAGAGCCAGCATCGTTCCGTGAGCGCGTGCCATTTGGCGAACATTTCGATTCGGCTGCAACGCAAACTCACCTGGGATGCCGCCCAGGAAGAGTTCGTCGGCGACAGCGAGGCCAACGGCATGCTCAGCCGGCCGCAACGAGCGCCGTACACGATTGGCTGAGATTTGCGTTCCCCGTACCCCGAGACACGACCGCCGAGCGTCTCGGGGTTTTCTCTTGCACTGGCAATGCGATCTGCGAACATCATGGGCTATGAATCACTGGCGGGATAAAGTTGCCATCGTCACCGGCGGCTCGAGCGGCCTGGGCCGCGCCATCGCCAGGGCGCTCGTCCAACGTGGCGCAAAGGTTGTCATCGCGGCCCGTACCGCGGACAAGCTGGAAGAAGCCGCTGCCGAATTGCGCGATCTGGGTGGCGACGTGCTGGCCGTGCCGACGGATGTCACTCGCGGCGCAGACGTGCAGACACTAATGGCGAAGACCATCGAACGCTTCGGCCACGCCGACGCTCTGTTCAACAATGCGGGCCGCTCGGCACGGGGCGAGGCGGCCGCCATCACACCGCAAGAAATCACGGAGCTGTTCGACCTGAACGTGGCGGCGCTGGTTCGCTGCACGCAGACAGCGCTGCCTCAATTGCTTGCACGGAAAGGACATCTGATAAACATCGGCTCGTTGGCCGGCAAGACTGCCGCGCGCTATATGGCGCATACTCCGCGACCAAGCACGCTGTAAGCGCCTATTCGCAACAACTGCGGCTGGAGCAAGGCTCCGAACTTCACGTGCTGTTGGTTTCACCAGGGCCAATTGCCCGCGATGAACCGCGCACGTATTCCGAACACAAACTGCAAGACATTCCTGCCAGCGCCCGCAAGCCGGGAGGTGGCGTAAAAGTCGGCCTGATTCAACCCGACTGGCTGGCCGGGAAAATTCTCGACGCCTGCGAGCGGGGCAAGCTCGAGCTGGTGGTTCCCAGCCGTGCCCGCTGGGTCTTCGCCATCAGCCAGCTTTGGCCCAGCCTGGGCGATTGGATCATTCGCAAAATGAGTTGAACGATTCGGCGAATACTCGTTGGTGTCCTGCCTGAACGCTACTCCCTCAGTGAGGTTTTGCCATGAAACGGCCAACGACCGTGATGCTGGGCTTGTCGATATTGCTGGGCTTGCACGCCGGCGGTTTGAACGCCGCCGAGTTGGTTCCGCCCGAGGCCATCGACGGGATCGTCAAGGATGTCACCGACGGCGGCTGGGCCTATGGACTGGCGATCGGCCTGGTGAATGAGCGCGGCACGCAGACCACCGGCTACGGCCGGATGTCGGAAACCAACGCATCGGCGCCGGACGCCGACAGTGTTTTCGAAATCGGCTCGATCACCAAAGTCTTCACCGGCCTGGTGCTGGCGCAAATGGTCGAGGAGAAGACGGTCTCGCTCGACGAGCCGGTGCAGACGCTTCTGGGGGACTCGATCAAGATGCCCGTGCGGGGCGAGCATCCGATCACGCTGGTCGATCTGTCGACGCACTCCTCGGGCTTGCCGCGCATGCCGAGCAACTTTCATCCCCAGGATCCCAACGACCCTTTCGCCGACTACACGGTCGACCAAATGGCTGGCTTCCTGGCCAAACACAAGCTGAGCCGCGAGCCGCGGGCCCAGTATGAATACAGCAATCTGGCGGTTGGCCTGTTGGGACACGCGTTGGCACTGAAGAATGGCACGTCGTATGAACAAATGGTGCGCACGCGGATCTGCGAACCGCTGGAGATGAACGATACCGTCATAACGCTCAATGACGATCTGCAAGCGCGGCTGGCGGCAGGGCACGACGCGGAAGGCCAACCGGCATCCAACTGGAGCCTGCCCACGTTGGCGGGCGCCGGCGCGCTGCGCTCGACGGTCAACGACATGCTGAAGTTCCTGCAAGCCAACTTGGGGCTCGTGCATACGCCGTTTGATGCCGCGATCGCCAACAGTCACGTCGTGCGGTTTCCAATCTCCGCAGACGGAGGCGGCGTGGCGCTGGGCTGGCACGTGACGCCGGCAGGTGTCATTTGGCACAACGGCGGCACGGGCGGCTATCACAGCTATGCCGGTTTCCTGCCCGACAAGAAAGTCGGCGTGGTCGTGCTCTCCAATTCGGCCGCAGCGCAAATTGACGCGGTCGGCCGGCGGCTGCTCGACCTGTTGGCGACCGGCAAAGCCGAACCGCTCGAGTTGCCCCGCGCGATCCAACTCGACGCGGCGGCGATCGAACCGTTCGTGGGTCGCTACAAGCTGGCCCAAGGGCCGAAGATCCTGGTCACGCGAAACGACGATACGCTGATGCTGCAAGTCGTCGGGCAGCCCCGCATCGAATTGTTGCCGCAGTCGCCCACGCGGTTCTTTACCCGGGTGGATGCCGACATTTCCGTCACGTTCGAAACCGATGGCGACGGCCCGGCCAAGAAACTCGTGGTCCACCAAGGCGGCCAGGACGTGCCGGCGGATCGCGACGAGTAAACCACGCGCCGCAGGTTGGAAATGCGGTCGCGCGATCGGTTCGCGTTGCCCTGCCGCGGGTTTCGGCAAGTCAACGACAGTTCGGAACTGCGGCCCCTTGCTTGCGCCGCGCGAATTTGCCACGATAATCCCTCTCCCCGTTAATCCTTCTGTTCCCCCGTACGCGCACGAGAACGACCATGGCCGCATTTGCCGAAATTGAGAAGATTCGCTTCGAAGGACCGCAGAGCAAGAACATGCTCGCTTTCCATCACTACGACGAAAACGAGGTCGTGGAAGGCAAACCCATGGGGGAGCATTTTCGATTCGCCGTGGCCTACTGGCACACGTTTCGTGGGCAAGGCGCCGACCCTTTCGGTCCCGGCACGATGTCGCGCCCCTGGGAAGCGGCCGTCGATACGCTCGACAACGCGAAGAACCGCGTACACGTCGCGTTTGAGTTCATGGAAAAGTTGGGGAACAAGTTCTATTGCTTTCACGATCGTGACGTCGCACCGGAAGGCGCTTCACTGGCCGAGTCGAACAGGAACCTCGACGCAGCCGTCAAGGAACTCAAGGAAGAACAGGAGCGCACCGGCATCAAGCTGCTGTGGGGAACGGCCAACCTGTTCAGCAATCCGCGCGACATGCACGGCGCCGCCACCAGCCCCAACGCCGACGCGTTCGCCTATGCCGCGGCGCAAGTGAAAAAGGCCATCGAAGTCACGCACGAACTGGGCGGCGTGGGCTATACGTTCTGGGGCGGCCGCGAGGGCTATCAGAATCTGTGGAACACCGACATGAAGCGCGAGTTCGACCACCTGGCCGCCTTCATGCACATGGCCGTCGACCACGCCAAGCAGATCGGCTTTACCGGCCAGTTCTACTTCGAGCCAAAGCCCAAGGAACCAACCAAGCACCAGTACGATTTTGACGCGGCCGCCTGCATCAATTTCCTGCGGGCGTACGGGCTGACCGATCACGTGAAGTTGAATCTGGAAACCAACCACGCCACGCTGGCCGGACATACGATGCAGCACGAGATCGAATACGCCGGCAGCCAGGGATTCCTGGGCTCGATCGACGCCAACACGGGCGACCTGCTGCTGGGCTGGGACACCGACCAGTTTCCCACCGACATCTATCTCACCACGTCCTGCATGTTGTCGATTCTGCGCTACGGCGGACTCGCGCCGGGCGGCATCAACTTCGACGCCAAAGTGCGCCGCGAGAGCTTCGAGCCGGCGGACTTGTTCCATGCGCACATCGGCGGCATGGACGCTTTCGCGAGCGGCTTGAAGATTGCCGCCGCCATGCGCAAGGAAGGCATCCTCGACAAGATGCTCGCCGAGCGCTACGACTCGTGGAGCACGGGCGTGGGCCAGCGCATCGAAAGCGGCAAAGAAGATTTTGGTTCGCTGGAGAAGTACATGCTCGACAAAGGGGAAGCCACGCCCAACAAGAGCGGACGTCAAGAGCTAATCGAGAACATCATCAATACTTATCTGTGAATCGGCCGCACTGATACCAGACGTGTCGGCTGATAGCAGGTAGGCGCGCTAAACAGCGGACATGCTGCCCTGTTTTCTTGCATTCCCAGGCGCGCTTGCTGCGCAAAACCGCGCCGAGAAAAATCGTTGCATAAGGACTTGCGCGAATTGACGCGAGTTGTGCGCCTTATTCGTTAGAAGTTCGTGTCAATCCTTGCCGCGCGGCACGCCTGTTGCAACGATTCCCAGCGGAGCATGGCTCGAGTTCGGCTCGGGCAACGTGGTGCTCTGGCGACTTCTTTCACTCTAAGGAACATTGAATATGTCCCGCGGTTTTTTGATTGACATGGATGGCGTAATTTATCGTGGCGGGCACCTCATTCCCGGCGCGGCCGAATTCATACAACAACTGCAAACCACCGATACACCCTTTGCGTTCTTGACCAACAACAGTCAACGCACGCGGCGCGACGTCGCGACTCGCTTGGCGCGCATGGGCATCGAAGTCGATGAACGCCACGTCTTCACCTGCGCCATGGCCACTGCCCGCTTCCTGGCGCAACAACTGCCGATGGGCACGGCCTATGTTATCGGCGAAGGAGGATTGCTGCAGGCACTGCACGCCAATGGTTACTCGATCGTCGACCACTCGCCCGACTACGTCGTGGTGGGCGAGGGACGCGCCTTCACTTTCGAAATGCTGGAAGTCGCCACGCAGATGATTCTGGGCGGCGCCAAATTAATCGCCACGAATCTCGATCCCAACTGTCCCACGCAACACGGCATGCGCCCCGGCTGCGGGGCGATCGTGGCCATGCTCGAAACGGCCACCGGCCTGAGCGCCTTCAGCGTCGGCAAGCCGAGTCCCGTGATGATGCGGATGGCGCGCAAGGAACTGGGGCTATCGACCGCCGAGACCACGATCATCGGCGACACGATGGAGACCGACGTGTTGGGGGGCGTGCAAATGGGCTACAACACCGTGCTGGTGCTTTCCGGCGGCACCAGCCGCGAGGATCTGAAGAAGTTTGCCTATCGGCCGGACGTCGTCGTCAATTCGATCGCCGACCTGGTGGGGCACGACCTGGAGCACGTCGGCGAGCCGCCGTTGGCCGCCGCCGTGTGACGTGACGCTGCCGAACCTACCGATCGTCAATAGTTGAGCCGCAACCCGCGGTTGCGCAATTCGGCGGCCAATGCGGGCACGGATGTGAATTGCAAGGCGTCGAAGCCGGCGGCTTTGGCTCCGGCCACGTGCCCGGCGACGTCGTCGACAAAGAAGATCTCTTGCGGCGCCACGCCAGCCAGTTCGGCGGCGGCGGCAAAGATGCGCGCGTCCGGCTTGCACGCGCCAATTTCATAGCTTAGCGCGTGCACCGAGAAGCCGCGGTCGATGATGGCATACCGCCCGCCGGTGCAATAGGCCCAATGCGCGGGCGAGGTGTTCGAGAGGATGCCCAGCCGGCCGCCGGCCGCCTGCAACGCACCCACCAGCGGAATGATGGCGACATTGGGTTGAAAAATCTCGCTGCCCGCCAGGGCCAGGGCGTCGTAGTCGGGCTGCGAGTTCGTTTCTCGGCAGAAGATATCGTAGAACTGCCGGTCGTCGACCTGTCCTGCTTCGTAGCGCAACTCCAAGTCGCTGCCGAAAACGGTTTCCCACGCCAGCGCTTCGGAAATACCCGCCACCTCGGCCATCTGCCGGGCGGCGCGATGATGATCGAAGAACAACAGGACGTTTCCCAGATCGAAGTAGATGAAGCGCGGCGCTTTCATGGGCGTCTCACAGCACGTTTCTACAGTTTCTTGACGCGGATGTTGCGGTACCACGCTTCGCTGGGCGGTCCGCCATGGATTTGCAACCCGATCAGCCCTTGCTGCTCGATCGCGGCGTCGGGCTCGGTATAGTCGGCCGTTTGGTCCCCGTTGATCCACAACTGAATCCGCGGACCCTGGCATCGAATGGTGTAGTCGTTCCAATCGTCGTGCTTGAGGATGCGCTTGATGAGATTGGGGTCGGCCGCCAGCAGCACCTTGTTGCGCCGTGACTCGTCGTACAGCGAGCCCCACCAGCCATCGCCCAGATCGGCCTGATAGCCGCGCATTTCGTGATGATTGGGAATCCGCCGGCTGCGCAGTTGCACGCCGGCGTTGGCGCCCTGGCCGATGAGCTTGAACTGCAGCCGCAGCTCGAAGTCGCCGAATTCCTCGCGCGCGCAAAGAAACTCGTTGCGTGGGACGCGATTCTCAAGCGTGCCGCCGACGATCGCGCCGTCCTCGACGCGAAACATCTCCAGATTGCCTTCCCAGCCATCCAGCGTGCGACCGTCGAACAGCAGTTTGAAGCCGGCCTCGTCGGCCGCTGCCAGGCTGACGGCAAGCGCAGACGCCAACGTCCAAATCAACAGCAGTCGCATACGATCGTCTCCCGCCTCAGAGTGTGCTGCACGTTCGAGCCAGCATATCGCGGTCGCTAGCCGCAAACTAGAGGCCCATGTAAACTAGAGACCCACGTCGCCATTCGACGCTCGCGACGCTAGGCAGCGTGGCTCGGTCGCCGTATCATCCCCGGAGACGAGATAAATCGAACTGCCGCATTTTTGTAGGGGCTGACAATATGGACCAGATTCAAATCCTCACGCGCGGCTATGCTTTCACGCGCAACCGCACATTGGCCACACTCGACGAAATTGAAAAGATGCCCGACCCGCAGGCCGTGTTGGCCTATCGTATTGGCCCGGGGCGGGCCCATATCGGCTGGCAGTTGATGCACATTGGCGTCACTGAGGAAATCTTTGCCAGCGAACGGCTGGCCCCCGACAAGCCGGGCAAGTGGACCGAACTGTGGCCGCGCTTCCGCGGCGGCAGCACATGCGATGACGACGTGCCCACGGCGGCGCTCATTCGCCAGGTGTTCGCCGAATCGCGCGGGCGGCTACTGGAAACGCTCGGCGCCTATACCGACGACCGCCTCGGCGAGATCCCCCCTGCCCTGGCACAGCGCAAGCTCACCATGCTCGACGTATTGCACCTGCTCCCCTGGCACGAAGCCCACCACCAAGGGCAAGCGCATGCGACGCTGAATTCTTACAAGGCCAGTTTGAAATAACTCCGCGAATCGGACCTACGATTGATTGCCGATTCAGCCGGGAGAAAGCGTCCATTGACCCGGCCCCGGCGGCGGCGGTAGAGTGGCGGTAGGTTTTGTCCTTCAGTTTGCCGCGTGCGTTATGGCCCGACTACGAAAACATCCGCTGCCCACGTTGCTCGCGCTGGCTGCCTATGTGGCGGCTGCCACCGCGGGCGGCTTGCTGCACGATCACGCGCATCACGCGGCGGCTGGCAAAGCGGCAACCTGCCAGCATCACGATCACGCCTGCAGTCATCAGGCGGGGGCCCCCGATGGCACGCCGTCTCGTGCGCCGCACGACGACGATTGCGCCGTCTGCCGATTCCTGGCCCAGCCGGTAGCTCCGGTAGCGGCCGTCGAGCCCGACGAGCACGATGAGCCGAGCAACTCGCTGGCCGTCATCACGTCGGACGATCCCATCCGCCGCGTGCACGATCGAGCGCACGCGCGGGCTCCTCCCGCGGTCGGCTAACACCTGCCGACAGATTCTCCACGCGAACGCTGCGCGCGCCGCCCTTCGTGCGATGCGCAGGCTTCCCGTTGGGCCCATTCGGCAGCACCGTCAATTGCTCGTTCGATTGCGCATGTGCGCAATGGTTCTCGGGAGGTTCCAGCATCATGTTCAAAAAGAATCGACGCCAGCGAGCGTTTACCTTGGTGGAACTGCTAGTGGTCATCGCCATTATCGGCTCGCTCGTGGCGCTGTTGTTGCCGGCGGTGCAGTCTTCGCGCGAGGCGGCGCGTCGCTCGCAGTGTCAGAACAACTTGCGACAGATCGGCGTCGCCATGCACAATTTTCATGCGGCCACGGGCCGATTCCCGCCCGGGTTCGTGTCGCGCACTGCCACGACCGACAGCGAAGGCCTGGGCCCCGGCTGGGGCTGGGCGGCCCATCTGCTGCCGCAGTTGGAAGAAGGCAACCTGCAAGTGCACCTCGACAAAGAGATTCTCGACCCGGTACACACTGACGTGCGCGTGACGCGATTGCCGGTGTTGCTCTGTCCTTCCGACGTCGAGGAAAAACTCACCTTCGACGTGGTCGACGAGAACGGCGCCGTGCTGACCACGCTGGCTTTTGCCAACTACGTGGGCGTGGGCGGCACGTTCGAAGTCACCGGCTTTCCCGATACCGGCAACGGCGTCTTGGTGCGCAACCGGCGATTCAGCACCGCGCACATCACCGACGGCACGTCCAAAACGCTGATGGTCGGCGAGCGCGGCAGCCGCCGCTCGCCTCAAACCACTTGGGTCGGCGCCGTGACTAATTCGAGCGTGCCGCCGCTCAATCCGACGTACGACACCGAGGGCCCGCCGGTAATGGTGCTGACCAATACGGGCGAGGCCCTTGAAGGCCGCGTGCCGAACAACGCCCTCGATCACGTGGAAGATTCCAACAGCGAGCACGCCGACGGAGTGAATTTCCTGTTTTGCGATGGCTCGGTGCGGATCATCAGCAACCAGATCAACCCACGCGTCTGGCAAGCCTTGGGCACGCGCGCGGCGCCGAAGTGATCGACGCAGTCGACTGATGTGGGGCAAATGCGTGGCTGCGGGGCATGCCTTCCCCGGTTGGCCGAGCAGCCCCGCGCCTATAATCCCCTGGCTTGTCACGGCTGGTACAATACGGCCAGTCCGCGTGGCGGGCGGCGTCTCGCGCCCAATTGCCAAGTTAGCCCCACGAAAGTGTCTGATGAGCACGACCACCAAACCGGCCACGCTGGCGGACCTTCGCGCCAGCGGCTGGACGTCCAAAACCGTCAAGCGTGAAATCCATGACAACTTCATCGCCATGCTCAGCCGCGGGGACGAACTGTTTCCAGGCATCGTTGGCTACGACGACACGGTGATTCCCGAAATCAACCTGGCGTTGATCGCCCAGCACGACATGCTCTTTTTGGGCGAAAAGGGGCAAGCCAAGAGCCGGTTGATGCGCTCGCTGGCTCGTTTTCTCGACGACGAGATTCCCTATATCGATCTGCCCCAGGCGCCGCTGCACGACGACCCCTACCGGCCGATCACACGCGCCTGCAAAGAGCTGGTCGCCAGCGTCGGCGAAGACGAAGTGCCGATCGCCTGGTGGCCGCGCAGTGCGCGCTATGCCGAGCGGTTGGCGCCGGGCACCAAGTTCGCCGACATCATCGGCGAGATCGATCCGGCCAAGCTGGCCGGCGGCGCCAGCATGTCCGCCGAAGAGGCTTTGCACTTCGGACTCATTCCGCGCATGCACCGAGGCGTCTTCGCCATCAATGAGCTGCCCGAGTTGGACGAGTTGGTGCAAGTCGGCTTGTTCAACATTTTGGAAGAGCGCGACGTGCAAATTCGCGGCTATCCGATCAACTTCGACATCGACGTGCTGATTCTCTTCTCGGCCAACCCCGCCACGTACAATCGCAGCGGCAAGGTCATTCCGCAGCTCAAGGACCGCATCGGTTCGGTCATTCACACGCACTACCCGCGCGAGCGCGACTTGGGCATCCAGATCATGGAACAGGAGGCCGGCGTCGACCTGGACGGCGACTTCCCGGTGGTCGTGCCCTACTTCATGCGCGAGATCGTCGAGCAGATCAGCATCGCCGCACGAGCCTCGAAGTACATCGACCATCAGTCGGGCGTTAGCGCCCGCTTCAGCATTGCCAACTATCGCACGATGATCGCCAGCGCCCGCCAGCGGGGCGCCATCCTGGGCGAGCGGCCCGCCGTGCCGCGGATCAGCGATCTGGGACACATCTACAGCTCGTCGCTCGGCAAGCTGGAACTCGACATGATGGGCAGTCATCAAATGTCCGAGCGGCAGGTGCTCGACGCCATCGTGGCCGAAGCCATCTGCAAGGTGTTCGAGGAGTACGTCGACCGTCACGGGCTGGAGGCGATTTCCGAAATCTTCGCCCAAGGCGTGCGCGTGGAAGTGGGCGACATGCTGCCGTCGGAAAGCTATGCCCAGCGGCTAACCCGCGTGCCGCCCGCGTGGGAGAAGGCCTTCGAGGTGAACGCCTCGAGCGAGCCGGCCATGCGGGCCTCGTGCGTGGAATTCGTGCTGGCCGGGCTGTACGCCTCGGACCGTATTTCCCGGGCGCAGCATCGTGGACGGATCGTTTACGAGATCAAGTAACTCCAAGGCGATCGAATGAGCAATCGCAAGACGCTGGGTGGTGTGATCTACACCTACCAAAAATTCGATCCGCAGCACTTTCCCAGTCCCACGCAGCCGCCGCCCGATTTGGTGTCGCCCGCCTTCGAGCACATGCTGATGTATGGCGACATGCGCGAGCTGAGCGACGAGGAGTTGGCCAGAGCCATTCGCCTCGACCCCAGCCAGATCGCCGGCTTCGGTCCCAGCATCGAGGCGCTGCGTGCCATGTTGGAGGAGCGCAAGCGGAAGATTCTGGAAAAGTACGAGACCGACCGCGTGATGAAAGAGGCGCGGCGGAACTATCGAGAGCTGGGCGAGTCGATCAAGCCGCCGCGCGAGCTGCGCAAGCGCTTTCAACAGGTGCTCGCCGAAGAGCAGATTCGCGATCTGGAGCGCCTGTGGTATCGCACGGGCGACGACACCTCGCGCTTCGCCCGGCAGTTGGTGCAGTTGGTTGCCAGGCTGGGAGAGAAATACCAGATCGAGGAACTGGCTTTGAAATACGAGTTCACCGGCCGCACGCCGATGACCGTGCCCGAGGCCCTTCAGGTCAAGGAAGAGCTGGAAATGATCGACCGGTTGCTTGAGCAACTGGAAGAAGCGGCCAAGACGGCGCAAATCGGCGTCATCGATCTGGAAGAGCTGGCCCAATTCGCCGAGCCGGGCGAGGTCGACAAGCTCAATCAACTGCAAAAACAGATCGAAGAATACATGCGGCAAATGGCCGAGCAACAAGGGCTGGAGCGCGGCCCCCGGGGCTATCAACTCACGCCCAAGGCCTATCGCCTGTTTCAGGGAAAGCTGCTGGAGCGGATTTTCAATAACCTGCAAGCGTCGCGAACCGGACGGCACCAAGGTCCGGTGGTGGGCGAGGGCGCCGTCGAACTGCAGCACACCAAGCAATACGAGTTCGGCGACTCGGTGGCCAACATGGACATGCCGGCCTCGCTTACCAACGCCATGATTCGTTCCGGGCCGGGCTTGCCCATCCGCTTGAAGCAGGAAGACATCGAAATCCACCGCACGCGCAACACGCCCAAGTGCGCCACCGTGGTGTTGATGGACATGAGCGGATCGATGCGCTACGGCGGATTGTATGTCCATGTCAAACGCATGGCGCTGGCGCTCGAAGGGCTCATCCGGCGGGAATATCCGGGCGACTATCTGCAGTTCGTCGAGATGTACAGCTTTGCCAAGCCGGTGCGCTCAGGGGACATCGCCTCGCTAATGCCCAAGCCGGTGACGGTGTTCGATCCGGTCGTACGGTTCCGCGTCGACATGAGCCGTGAGGACGTCAGCGAATACTACATTCCGCCGCACTTCACCAACATTCAGCACGCCTTGCAGATGGGCCGGCAGTATCTGGCGGTGCAGGACACGCCCAACCGGCAGATCATACTTATTACCGACGGGCTGCCGACGGCCCACATGGAACCGCCGCATTTGTATCTGATGTATCCGCCGACCAGCCGCACGGAGCTGGCCACGCTGCGCGAGGGGGGACTCTGCCAGCGTGACGGCATCACGATCAACATTTTCCTGCTGCCCAGTTGGTCGCAATCGAGCGAGGACGTGCAATTCGCCTATCAACTGGCCGAATCGACCAAGGGCCGCGTGTTCTTCACCGCCGGAAAGGATCTTGATCGCTACGTGGTGTGGGATTATCTCAATCGGCGACGCGATATTATTGCGTAGTTGGAAATCGGAATTCCCCGGTGGAGCCAAGGGCTGATCGGCGTCGTGCTTGTCGCTAGCGGAGTGAGCTGCCATGACCAAAGAACCGCGGGCAATGATCTATGGCGCCAACGGCTATACGGGCCGTTTGATCGCCCGGCACGCGGTCGAGCGCGGGCTGAAGCCGACGTTGGCGGGTCGCAACACTGCGGCGATCGAGACGCTGGCGCAGGAGCTTGACCTGCCGGCGGCGATTTTTTCGCTGGACGATTCGCAACTTGCCCAGCGTCTAGCGGGGCATACCTCGGTGCTCCATTGCGCGGGTCCCTTTTCTCAAACCGCGCGGCAAATGATGAATGCCTGCATCGCCGCTGGCGCCGACTACCTGGACATCACCGGCGAGATCGAAGTCATCGAGCTGGGGCACTCGCTGGATGCACGGGCCAAAGAGGCCGGCGTGGCCGTGATTCCCGCCGTGGGCTTCGACGTGGTGCCCAGCGATTGTCTGGCCGCGATGTTGGCCGACCGACTGCCGGGTGCCCGCGTATTGCAACTAGCCTTCACCGCGCTGGGCGGGCTCAGTCCCGGCACGACCAAAACCATGCTCGAAGCCATGCCGGCCGGCGGCCGTGCGCGGATCGACGGCGAGATTCGCGCCGTGCCCACTGCTTGGAAGACGATGGAAGTGCCGTTTCGCGAGCGCCGGCAAATGTGCGTGACGATTCCCTGGGGCGACGTGGCCAGCGCTACTACTCGACGGGTATTGCCAACATCGAGGTCTATACGGCCTTTCCGCCGGGGCAGATCAAGTCGATGCGGCGGTTTCGATTCCTGTTGCCGATGCTCTCGCTCAAGCCGCTGCAAGCTTTGGCTCGGCGGTGGGTCGACCGCAACGTCAAGGGGCCCTCGGCCGACGAGTTGGCGTCGGGCGCCTCTTCACTATGGGGCCGCGTCAGCGACGATCGTGGGCACGATGTCTCGGCGACGGTGGAGACATTGAGCGGCTATCAACTCACGGCCTTGACCGCGGTGGCGGCGCTGGAGCGTTCGCTGCGACGTGAGACGCCGCGCGGTTTTTCCACGGCGTCGCAGGCCTTTGGCAAGGAGTTCATCCTCGACTTTCCCGACACCGATATTCGGTGGGAGGAAACGGCCGCCAAAGAAGTCGGCACGTGAGCCTACTGATCCGGCGGGCCGAGCACGTTGATCGCCAGCGCCAGCAGCAGGCAGACGAGTGAGATCGCCCAGACAACGCCAAGCGCCAGCGCAATCCGGTCGAGCACCAACGCGCCGGCCGCGTCATCCATGGCGCCCAGCAGGCGGCCGGTGCCGAAAACCATGACCAGGGCAATCGGCAGCACGCAGCTTGCCGCCAGCAAAGTCGTTATGATGCGTCGTGAGATCAATGCGGCACCTGGGAATCGTTGGGGCTGTCCAGTTATGCCCATTGCGCGTCGACACTGTCAATCCCCGCCGCGTGCGAGCCGACGCACGCGATCCATCGCAGGCGCTCGATGATTTTCGCACGCAATTCCGCGCCCAACGTTGATACCCAAGGCGATCGTCCGCCACGGCGAGGCCCACGATTCTCGCTGCGCACTCTCTTTGTGTTGACGACGTCGATCGCTCTGGCCTGTGGGCTTTACGTCTGGACGCTGGCGCAAATGCGGTCTCGCGAGCAGTTGCTCGCATCGTTTCGCGGGCGGGGAGTGATCGTGGCCATGGACCTGGGCACCAGCAAGAAACCAGCGTCGCGGGGCCTGTCCTGGACGACGCCGGCGGCCTGGTTCAAGCCCGTTCGCTCGATATCGGTCGAACACGGGAAGCTTTCGCCGGCGGAGCTCGACATGCTGCGAAGCGCCTTTCCAGAGTCAAACGTTAGCGAAATCACTTTCTCGATACAGATTATGCCGAATTCACTCCCGCCGGCGTTTCCAAATCCCTCCTGAAATTGGAACTTTCGCCGAAACAATTGACTTGGCAACCGCCTCCGACACAATGGACTACAGGGAAAGAGGCCACTGCCCGCGCGTGGTTCGCTTCGGCTGCTCCGATGCGTTTCGCGTACCGAGCCAATGTCATCGGGCGATCGCGGGCATACTTCGCACGCACTTCTGGGAGCATGTCATGAGCCGACGGAACCGGGCATGGCTGGGGTCGATTTTGTGGACTGCCGCCTTTGTCGCGATGGCGCTGCAATGCGCCGCTCCGGCATGCGCCTCCACGCTCTTGCTCAAAGACGGCCGCATGCTACGTGGCCGCATCGGCGAGACGAACGGCATGGCGCAAAATCCCCTCAAGCCCGGCAACGCGGGGCCCGCCACGATCACGTTCGTCGACGACGACCTGAAGCGGGTGTTCATGCCCGACTTTCGCATCCAGGAAGTCCTGGAAGCCGACACGGGGCCGGTGCCGGAGCGCATCGCGGTGAAACAGGCCGTGGCGGACGCCGGCTATCAAGTACACCACGTGGGGCAGATCATCAAAATGACGCCCTTTACCAAATTCGGCCGCCGCACGCTCACGATGAATACCGACAAAGGTCCGCTCGACGTGATCCAGGGCATCACCATGATTACGCCCGAGTATACCCAGGTCGAAGGCATGCGCACGAGCAGCCGGCAACCCATTGTCTGGGACATGCGGATCGCCACCAGTTCGATCCCCACCGAGACGCTCGAGGCTATCGTTTCCAACACGATCGATCTGAAGGACGTCGATCAACGGGTGAAAGTCGTCAATCTCTTGTTGCAGTGCGAGCGCTACGGCGAGGCGCAGCGAAAGCTGGAGAAGATTGTCGAGGACTTTCCCGAGGAGCGCCGCCTTGCGGCCCAGGTGCGCGCTCTACGCCAATTGAGCGCGCACAATATCCTGCAGGAAATACAAGTCCGCATCGACGCGCGGCAGCATCCCCTGGCCATCAGGCTGCTTCAGAATTTTCCCGCGCAGGACATTGCCGGTGAAATCTTGCAACAAGTCAAGGAGATGCTCGACAAATACAAAGAGCAAATACAAACGCTCCAACGGACGCATGACGAGTTGAAATCGCACATCGCGGCGTTGCCCAATGCCACCCAACGCGAGCAATGTGAAACGATGCTCGACGAGATGGGCCAGGAGTTGGGTCTCAACTCCATCGATAGGCTGGCCGACTATTTGCGGCTGCTCAACGACAAGTCGTTGAGCGGGGAACAAAAAGTCTCGCTGGCCATCAGCGGTTGGCTGCTGGGCGCCAATCGGGCCGATACGAACCTGGCCATCACGCTGTCGTTGGCCAAGGTGCGCGATCTGGTGCGCCGCTATCTCAACGAGTCGGGCAAAGTCGATCGCGACCTGCTGCTGGAGCAACTCAAAGCGAACGAAGGGGCTTCGGCGCCGCAGATCGCGCAACTGCTGGCCAGCATGAAGCCGCCGCTGGAGACACCCCTGCCCTCTGCCGAGCAGCCCGGCCTTTATGAGTTGTCGGTGCCGGTGGGCATCTCCGACGAGCCGGACGCCAGGTACTATGTGCAGCTTCCTCCGTTCTACGATCCTTACGTCCGTTATCCAACCGTCGTCACGCTCAACGGAGCCGGCACCAGGCCGCTGCAGCAAATCGACTGGTGGGCCGGCGCATCGGACAACGAAGGCAAGCGGCTGGGCCAGGCCACGCGCTTGGGCTACATCGTGATCGCGGTCGATTGGACGAAGACGGCTCAAACGAAGTACGAGTTCACGGCCCGCGAACATTCGGCCGTGCTCACCAGTTTGCGCGACGCTTGCCGCCGCTTCGCGATCGACACGGATCGCGTGTTTCTCTCGGGCCATTCCATGGGGGGCACCGCGGCCTGGGATATCGGGCTGGCCCACCCCGACACTTGGGCCGGAGTGATTCCCATCGTGGCCGAAACGGACAAGTACTGTTCCCGCTATTGGGAAAACGCGGCCCAGGTGCCGTTTTATTTCGTGTCCGGCGAGATGGACGGCGACAAGACGATTACCAACGCCACCGACTGGGACCGCTACATGCAGCATCGCTTCGACGTGACCGTCAGCGAGTACATCGGTCGCGGGCACGAGGACTTCTATGAAGACATCCGCAACATCTTCGACTGGATGAGCCGCCGCCAGCGCGACTTCTTTCCGAAGGAGTTTACCGTCTCGACGATGCGCCCGTGGGACAACTACTTTTGGTGGTTCGAGGGAAGCGACTTTCCCGAACGCGCGATGGTCGACCCGGTACAATGGCCGCCTCAGCGCGGCGTACGGCCGGTGGGAATCACCGGCAAGCGCACGGCCAACAATGGCGTGTCGCTAATGGCCGGCAATTGCCAGGCCACGATCTGGCTTTCGCCCGAGATGGTCGACTTCGCCGAGCGTGTGCCGATCAGCGTGAACGGCCGCACGCTCAAGAGCGGCGGGGCGCTGATCGAGCCCGATGTGGCGGTGCTATTGGAAGACGCCCGCACGCGGGCCGACCGTTTGCACCCGTTCTGGGCCAAGGTCGAAGCCCGCTAGCAGCGGCAGCCGATGCGGAAACGCCGGGCGGCGACTACTTGGCCTGGGCCGTCGTTTCGCTCGCCCGCTCTTCGGTCTCGGGCTGCTGGTCAATTTCTTTCACCAGGGTGAAGCCGGTCAGCATCCAGCCGTCGGCCTCGGTGGTGCCGGTCAAGCCCGCGGGGCCGAGGTAGCGACGCACCAGGTCGTAGTCGGGCAGTTTGCTGCCGTCGATTTGCTGGGCACGCAGCACGCCTTCTTTGCCTTCGCCCAGCAAGGCGTTGAGCATCTTGCCGACCATCGACTCCGACTCCGGCATGCGCCCCGTCTTCAGCAACTCGTACACGCCGCGATAGGCGTCGTCGGTGCGGGTGAAGGCCTGCACGGACTGCTCGGGCAGCCGCAACCGACCCAACTGCTCCTCGACGCGATGGAAGTCGCTGCTGGCGCCGAGCGTGCCGCGCACCGACTCGTCGGCCAGCACCTTGGCCAGAATGTCGATGTGCGAAGCGACCAGCAATTGGCCGTGGGCCACGGTCACCGCCGAATTGGGCAACAGGGGTTTCTCTTCCTCCATTTCCTCTTCTTCCTCGGCGCCGCCCGCGTTGCCAAAACCGAAATCCGGTCCGCCGGTTTCGATCGTGACCATCGGCATTTCCGCCTGCTCGTCGACGATTTCCCACACGACGCTGCCGTTGATCAGCCGCTCGTGGGCGTCTTCGTCGGTTTCCATTTGCTTGCGGAGCGTGGCGGCCAGGCCCTCGGGATTGTTCGTCACGACGGCGAACAGCATTCGCTCGCTCTTGGGAGTGATGGGCAGTTGCAGATCGGAGATGATCGTGATGCGGTTGCCCAAGTAGGCGATGAACTCGCCCCGCACGTCGATCATCGGCCCGTTCTCATCGGTGTGGATCGACTCGATGACGTCCTCGAACACCTCGTCGCCGACGATCTCGTTCACCAGCGTCTTGGACATCTCGAACGCGTTCTTCGTATCTAGATTCACGGCCACGTAGCTAGCCACGTCGCGCGGCACCCAACTGGGCGGCAGAAATTCACCGCCGTTGGGCAGTTGGAGCATGCGCGAGGCCAACTCGAATCGCTCGCCGCTCTTGTTGCCCGGTGCATAGACGAACGTGCGATGCAGCATTTCGTAGGGTTCGTTGTAGAAGTTGATGAACCCGCCGATGCCTTCGATCGCCGTGAAGTCCTGGTTCTTCAGGATCTTCAACATGTCCTGGCCCTTGCGGCGCGGTTGGTCGCTGGCGTCCATCACACGTACCGCGTCGGCGTAGCCAAACGGATCGATGAACCAGCGGACGTGCGGCTTCAGATCGCCGGCTGCCTGCAGGCAACGCCTGGTAACGCCGTCGAACGCGGGCAGCTTGGCCAGGCCGTCGTCTTTCTCCGCTGCCAGGCGGCCGAGGATCCCGTCGACGACGCTCGGATCGTCCGCGGCCACCAGCAGGTTGTCATGCACGCAATAGGCGACCTGCCGGGCAGGGTTGTCTTCGTATTTGGGAATGTCAAACACGGTCACTTTCGCGCCGTGCATTTCGCGGTCGCTACGAACGGCTTTGCGGTCGCCCAGGTTGCGCTCGATTTTGCGCAGCAACTCGTTGGCCTGATCCAGGTGGTCGGTGACGTCGGCCGTCACGGCCAGCACCACGACCTTTTCTTCGGGGCGAATCATGGCCAGCGAAACTTCGCCGGTCGGCACGCCGTCCAGGTCCTTCCAGCTAATGCCCAGCTTGCGGTGGCTCTTGGTCCAGCGCTCGGTCATCTGCTCTTGGAAGCTGTCCATGAACGGCTTCATCACCGGATCGTTCATGAGCTGACCCAGTTGGGTCTTGTTCCAGGCGGCCTTCAGCTCGTCGACCGAACCAACGGCGAGAAAGCCCTCGGTGGTGTCGGGCAGAAATGTTTCGGCGGGCGGAACGGCGGCGAAAGCGCTTTGAAAAGCGGCAAGCACAACGGCCGCAAAGACGCAATGCGAGAGACGCGACACGTTGGCTTCTCCTTGGCTACACGCTTTGAGACGGGAGGGCGCACAGGACCGGGCTCAGACAATGGTATGCCCGGACCACTAGTCTTACTAGTTCGGCTATCTTGCCAGGAACCATGCAATGCCGACTGGTCGCGCCATACTGTTTACCAAGCAGGCCCGTCCAAGTGCTCGCCGAACATCGGCACGCGCCACGGGACACGATGGCCCCGGAACGCTAGCTCCCGCCAATCAGCTAGACTGGCAAAACTGTAACGCCTCGGGGGCCCGGCTCACAAGGCTGAATTCCCCCCCGGCGGATTGCGTCTGCTCCGCACACCCCCGACCCGATAGAATGGGTTCCAAGCCGCAAAAAACCCCGACAAATCGCCCCATCCCCCGACCGCACTATGCGCGATTTCCAAAGTGAGAACCTCAGCCACGACGCCGTGCATGGCTATATCCCCTTCGTGTCGCAGCGTGGGATGTCCGCGGACGAGGTGTCCGAGCGGCAGATCATCGACCACGCCTGGGTCCAGCGGCTGCGACAGATTCATCAACTGCAAACCGCCTGGTGGGTTTATCCCACCGCCGAGCATACGCGTTTCCAGCACGTCGTCGGCGTAATGCACCTGGGCAGCCGCGCGGCAGACACTCTGTACGACAGCTTGCGCGACGTCTGCCCGGACGCGCCCAGCCGGCCTTACGTCGAAAGCCTGCTGCGGATGGGAGGCTTGTTGCACGACGTGGGGCACGGACCGTTTGGGCATTTTCTCGACCAACATCTGTTAAGCGGCTATGGGCTGAGTCACGAAACGCTGGGCGCCAAGATCATCACCGACGAACTGGGCGACCTGCTGCGCCGCATCCGCCGCAATCCCAATGGCGCGCTGGCGGCCGACGAACAGCTCGATCCAGGGCAAATCGCTTTTCTGATCGCCCGGCCCAAGGCCGACGATGCCGCCGACGCTCCCCGCTGGCTAACGCTCTTGCGCAGCTTGTTCAGCGGCATCTACACGATCGACAACATGGACTTCGTGCTGCGCGACGCATTGATGTCGGGCTATAGCGCCCGGGCGTTCGACCTGGAGCGGCTTTTGCACTACAGTTTCTTCACCGAGCAGGGGCTGACCATTCACGCCCGCGGCGTGGCGGCGTTGATTTCGTTCATGGGCGTGCGGGCCGACTTGTTTCGCACGGTCTACTTTCATCGCACGGTGCGAGCCATCGACCTGACGCTGGCCGACCTGTTCGCCGACAGCAAGGCGTATCTGTTTGGCGGCAATCCGCTGGAACACCTGGACGCGTATCGGCGCTTTACCGAGTGGTCGCTGCTGGTCGACGTGTCGCGCTGGGAGCAAAGCGACGACCCGGCCAAACGGGAACTTGGCCAGCGCTGGCAAGATCTGTTGAATCGAAACATCCCCTGGAAGATGGCCTGCCAGCGATACCTGGTGTTCGACGCGGAGCAGGCCGAGCGGAGCAGCATCTTCAGCCGCGCCGGCTTCGTCGAGCGCGAACTGCGCGCCGCGTTGCCGGCAGAGCTGGCACAATTGCCGTTCAAAGTCGACCTGGCCCGGCACCTGCACCGGCCCGACACGCGCGGCCCCAGCGCCGGGCAGAACTACTTATACGATCCGGCCCGCGGCGAACCCCGACCGTTGACCGACGACCAACTGTTCCGCCAGTTGCCGCTGGCCCACCGCATCTGCCGCATCTACACGCAAGACGAGACCCACGACGCCCAGTTAGCCGCCGCGCTCGACAACCTCATCGGCGGCAACGCCGGGGACGACTTGACGAATATGTAAGGATGCAAGCGCTTGCGACCGCCTGGTTCACTCGGCAGCCGGTTGCGACAACGCGGCTTCGATCTTGGGCGTCAGCGTCTCCAGCGAGTACTCCAAAGCGGCGATTTTGCCATCCGGATCGATGAGCACGTAGGCGGGAATCGAAGACACACCGTACTGTTGGGGTACATCAGTACTCGACCAATCGCCCAACAGAGCATGATGCCAGGGAAGAGGCCGTTTGGCGAGGAACTTCGTTGCGGTGTCTGGCTCGGGATCGAGATTGGCGCCGACGACGAGTTGTCCCGTATCGGCGAATCGTTTGCGCAGCGCCTCGGTCTCAGAGAGCTTGGCGACACAAGGGCCGCACCAGGTGGCCCAAAAGTCGATCAGCACATGCTTGCCGCGCTGGCCCGCCAAATCGGTCGTTTCGCCGGTCGGAGTCGTGAACGCGAAATCAGCAGCCTGATCGCCGACTTGCGGAACGCCGTTGGTGGGAATCTCCACGTCTCCAAGTTCCAACACGGATAAACCTGGCTCTACGGTGATGTCCACGACTCGCGTCGCCACGGGATGGACGAGGCAGCCTTCGGTTGAGCCGTAGAGCGCCACGGCAAGCTGATACTCGCCCGGCGGCACGCCGGAGATGCGAAACTGCCCATCGGGGTCCGGTTTGACGAACCAGGTGTGCAACGTGTTGAGAAAGACGCCGCCCTCCGATGAATGGCGCCATGAGTCGCTCCAGCCGGCTTGCCAGTCGAACGCGTTGTCGGCGATCGATGATGGTGGGGCAATGCCGGGCCTTCGTGCGACGAGATGCGTAATTGAAAAATGGAAATCGAAGTCGTCGCGCGGCTGATCCAGCACGAACCGGCCGATGACTTCGGCGCCCTGGCCGCCGAGTTCGAGCGAGACGTTCTGGCCGGGAGCGAGGTCGAGAGGTACCGATTGGCTGGACTTGAGCGGCGACTCAACCGAGAAGTGCAGATCGGGTCGCACATAGACGGCGGAAGGAGGCACGCGCTCGAAGGCGAAGTTGCCGTCCTGGTCCGTCGTCGTGCTCATTCGGAAATCGATCCAGGGGGCGCCGCCGCCACGGAGTTGAATCGGCAAGCAATAGACTCCCAAGTTGGCCATCGGCTGGCCATTTTGCACGACCCGGCCGCGCACGCTGGCCCAGGGAGCAATCGCTACTTCTCCGGGCAAGTCCCGCACTTGGCGATCGACCGATGCGTAGCCCTCGGGCGCGACGACGATGAGCGTATAGTCGTCGCATTGCCCGGCGATCTCGAACCCGCCGGTTTCATCCGAAACCACACAGTAGTTGGAGCTAAAGTCCCCGCCACGATCGACCAGGTTGTACACATCGTAATGCTGGAAACCCGTGGCGACATACACCTTGGCATGGGCGACCGGTTTGCCCTGCTGGTCGAGGACGCGTCCGACGTAGGGCTCGGTGGGCTGCAGTGTCACATCCAGCTCCACATTCGGTTCGCCAGTCTTATAGCGCTTCGCTGTGCGAATCGCAACGTATCGGGGCGCTTCGATTTGCACGCCGTGTTCGATATCGGTGCGATCGAACTCGAGGCGAAACGTGCCGTCCTGTGACAAGTGTGCATCGTCACGCGGCAAATAGGGAAAGTCCGGCCGGAAATAGATTACGGGAACGGCGGTAAAGCTGGGAATCGTCTGACCGGTCTCGGCGTCGCGCACCGTGCCGGAGATCTGAAAGACCGGCGAAAGTTCAATTACGTGTTGCTGATCGTCTGCTGCGATCGTGGCTTCCGTTGCGGCAAAATGGTCCGCCCCGAATCGGTATTCGACTGCGTCGTCGGGCGCCCAATCCCATTCGTAGATGGCGTCGCTGTTGGCACTTCGCGGGATATGAACGTCGACGACATTGGAGTGCTTATAGTTGTAGAGCGATTCGGCGCCGCGCCACTTGGTGATCGTGACCGACACGTCCGGCACCGGTCTTTGTTCCGCGTCCACGAACTTAAGGCGCAGCTTCTTGCCGGGCTGCACTTGGAAATCCACCGACGGCATGTCGGGCGTATGTCGACCTTGCGCATTTGCGGCTTCCAGCCTTGGGTCACTACAGTAACACGCATCGGTCCTGTTGGAAGCGGCTCGAAGTAATAGACGCCTTGCTTGTCGGTGCGGACTTCCTGCCGTCCTTCCTGCCAATACGGGCGATCGCCCCAAATGACGACCGCGTCCTCGACGGGCTTGCCGCTCGGGTCAGTCACCGTGCCGCCGACGACCGTGCCACCGTGCATGACGACCTTGGCCGAATGGTCGCGGAACTGTGACGACTCGATGCCTTGCTGTGCTTGCAGTCCGCCCCAGGTTGTGTCGTTGATGAAGTCGCGATGGCTCAGCTTCACGCGAACTTCGACATCGTCGCCAGGGGGTACATTGTCGAGCGACCAACGTCCCTCGGAGTCAGTTCGCTTGGCAGAAATGCCTTCGGCGAGCCACGTGTCATAGCTCGCCGGTTCCGGAGTACTGCCGGGAGTGCCGCCGGAATCGTATCGCACTTCGACTCGCACACCCTCGATCGGCTTTCCGTCGTCGTCGACGATCACGCCACCCATCGACGTGCCGTCGACTAACTCGAAAGTAAATTCTTTGGGCAATGGGTGCTCCTCCACGGGAGTTTGTGGCCACAGTTGCGCGAACATGGGCGCGTAGCCCTGGCGGCTGGTCCAGACTCGCACGATTTCAAGCGCGGCCGGTAGCTCGATCGCCGCGGTGCCTTGCTCGTCGGTCGTGTAATCGCGGTTGTGCTTGAAGTCTTTTTGCTGGGTCCATATCGACGCGTGAACGTGCGCTTTGGCAATCGGCGCTCCGGCCGCATCGATCACGCGAATCCGCATGGCGCCGCTGGTCGGCGTGGTGGGTCTTTCGTCTGCGCGAAGATGAACGGCCCCGTGGCCGATGACCGCGAAACCAACGATCAGCCTTGCCCACGCACTTCTCTGTCGCTTTGCAATGATTTTTCCGCCCATGATTCACCTCGTCCGTGCCGAGAAACCGGTGTGTTCCGAGCCGCTGGCCGTCATCCTACCACAGGACTGGCCAATTTCTCCAATTGAAGGGGCAACCACTGGCGGCCCGAGCGAGTCGCCAGTGCGGAGCGCCGAACCGCGCTGCGTCGCGGCGCGTCGTAACTTGGGGCGGGTCTTGCCGCTTTGCCGCTGCGCCAGTCCGTGGTAACTTGGGCCGCATGAAAGCATCTTCCGACGACTCGCCGAAACCTGATTATTACGACAACCCGCTGATCGGCCGCTACGCGTCGCCCGAGATGTCGGAGTTGTGGGGTCCGAAGCGCAAATTCTCCACCTGGCGGAAGCTGTGGGTGGCGTTGGCCGAGGCCGAGGCCGATCTGGGCGTGGCCATTACGCCCGAGCAGCTCAAACAATTGCGCGAGCACGTCGACGATGTCGATTTCGACGCGGCCGCCAAGTACGAACGGATGCTGCGTCACGACGTGATGGCGCACGTGCACACCTACGGCGACGTTTGCCCCGATGCCCGGGGGATCATCCACCTGGGCGCCACGAGTTGCTACGTCACCGACAACACCGACCTGATCCTGATGCGCGACGCGCTGGAACTGGTCCGGCGGCGGCTGGTGGGCGTGATCGACGCGCTGGCCACGTTCGCCGAGAAGTATCGCGATCTCCCCTGCCTGGGGTTCACGCACTTGCAGCCGGCCCAGCCTACGACGGTGGGCAAGCGAGCCTGCCTGTGGGCCTATGACCTGGTGATGGATCTGGGCGAGCTGGAATTCCGCGCCGCGCAACTCAAGGCGCGCGGCGCCAAGGGCACCACCGGCACGCAGGCCAGCTTTTTGCAACTGCTGGGCGGCGATCACGACAAAGTTTGCCGGCTCGACCAACTGGTGGCCGAGAAGATGGGCTTTTCCATGAGCTACATCGTTACCGGCCAAACCTACTCGCGCAAAGTCGACGCGCAGGTGCTGGGCGTCTTGGCAGGCATCGCCACCAGCGCGCAAAAAGCAGCCACGGATCTGCGGCTGCTGCAAAACCGCAAGGAGATCGAAGAGCCGTTCGAAACCGAACAGATCGGCTCCTCGGCCATGGCCTATAAGCGCAACCCCATGCGGGCCGAGCGCATCTGCGGGCTGGGCCGGTTCGTGATCAGTCTGGAATCGAGCGCCGCCAACACGGCGGCCACCCAATGGCTCGAACGCACGTTGGACGACAGCGCCAATCGCCGGCTCACCCTTCCCCAAGCGTTTCTGGCGGTGGACGCCATCCTGATGCTGTATCAAAACATCGCCTCGGGGCTGGTCGTCTATCCCCAGGTGATCGCCAGGCACTTGCAAGAGGAGCTGCCGTTCATGGCAACCGAGGCGATCTTGATGGAAGCCGTGGCCAAAGGAGGTGACCGCCAGGATGTGCACGAGACCATTCGCCGGCATAGCCAGGAGGCTGCCGAGAAGGTCAAGCAGGAAGGGGGCGACAACGATCTGCTCGAGCGACTGGCGGCCGATCCGGTATTCAAGGGCATCGACCTGAGCGTCGCGCTCGATCCCGCCCGGTTCATCGGCCGCGCGCCCGAGCAAGTCGACGAGTTCCTCAACGTCGTCGTAGCGCCGATCCGCGCCCGCTTTGCCAACGGCGCCAAGCTGAAGGCGGAGATTCGCGTTTAGCCGACCTACACCAGGTCGAGCTTGCGGGTGGGGCGTTTTTTGGCGCGGCATTCGGCGCACACGCCGGTAAAGATGAGCCGGTGGCCCGTGACGCGGAACTGATACTGGCGCGAAAGCTCTTCCGCGATTTGCGCCATCTGGTCGCAGCGGAACTCGATCAACTTGTTGCACTGCTGGCAATGCATGTGGTCGTGCTGCGGATAGCCGTAGTCGTGTTCATAGACGGTGCGTCCACCCAGCGCCATGCTGCGCAGCAAACCAGCGTCGACCAATTCGGAGAGCGTACGATACACCGTGGGGCGGCTCACGCGGCGTCCGCCGGCCGTGGTGCTCAGGTGACCGATGAGATCCTCGGCGTCGAAATGGTCGTGGCGCTTGAAGACTTCGGCCAGGATGATGCGGCGCTGCTGCGTCATCCGCTTGCCGCGGCTCTGCAGAAACTCCTCGAAGCGCTCCAGCGGCGCCAGCGCTACTTCGACCGTTCCCAGCGAAAAATCGTTTGCCATCTGCAACTCGCCCGGCGGACGTCCGTCGCGCCGCGAAAGCTTGCGCCGCAACGTCTCCGGTAGGTTTGGGAGCCCGGGGACCATTCAAGAATCGTTATTGATTCTAAATGAATAGCCCGCGAATGCAAGTTGCCGCGCGGCCATGCCGGTGCGCAGAGCCGTCCGGCGGCCGTCCATGGCCCGGCAAAACTGCCCCGATGACGCAGCGCATGCCGCTACGCGATTTCGTCGAAAAGCCGATCGACGGCGGTGGCCAGTTTGTCTTGCGTCTCGTAGGTGCCGTTCATGATGGCGCTACGCAACTCGGCGACGCGATCGGCGCAGGATCTCGGGCAACTCGGCCACGCGGTCGGCCAGTCGGGCCGCATCCGAAATGTCGAGTTGATCGCTGATCGACGTGGTGTTGGAAGTCGTTGGCGGTTGAACCGCGCACGACGTGTGGGGACCACCGATCGATTGGGCGCCGTGCAGGTGCGAGGGACCGTAGATTTGCATCTTTCTCTCCTCTGACAAAATGCCCTCGTAGCGAGCTCGCGAATCAAAACAATTCGCGCACCGATACATAGGATCTGTCAACTAAACCATGAAGACTTTGGATGTTCGCCAGCCTGATGTGAAGACCAACGTCTCGGGCAGTTCTAATTCGCTTGTCTAGCGGACCTTTGCCGGAACGGCTTGGGTTGGAATTGTGTGGTCCGATAAACCTCGTGGAATTAGCACGCTGTCTGCAATCCGATACGTCCGTCTACTCAAGTCACTTGCTTGCCGGCGCCGCAGTCCATGTCAGAGGATTGACCTCGCGAGCGCTAGAGTCATGCACCCTTTGTATCGACCGATTTGGTCGCCGGCATTCAACGAAACCTTCCGTCCTCCGTCCGCTCAATTCACGTAAACTGGTACCTGTACGGGCTGTAGCGAACGGCGCCACGTGCGCCGAATCTATTGCCCGAGCTTGTTGATTCTGCCAGTCACGCCGCGACGCGGCCCTGCCACGCCGTGGCGTTTCCGCCACAAAGATCGTGCCCGTCCGGGCCGATCCGTCCAGCATACGACGTTACTACGAATGTGCCGCCCGTTCGGATCGTGCGCATTGACGTACCCGTGCCCGATACGAGCGCTAAAAAGGCAGCGGATTGTAGGAGGGCCGCCGCGACGGGACAAGTTCGATTTGAGCGCGAATTCCAGGCCACTGGCGGCGCTTGCGCAAGTGCCGCTAGCAGCCGGCCAATTGGCAATTCGACGGCTCGTAGCCGTTTGGCGACGAGGTGGCAATTCCGCGAAAAACGGCCCGATGTCGAAAATCGGCGACCTCGTGGCGAAACTCTGCCGGGCCGGTATGGTTAGATGCTTGGCAGCTACGCTTTCATATCAGCGCCCATTCACCAGGTTCACATCACCAGGCACAATGAGATTGAGGAGGTTCCCCATGTTTGAATCCCTGCCCACAGCCGGCGTCCTGCTTGCGACAGCATTCGCACTGCACGCGACCGCCGACGAGACCGCGGCCCCTGCAGCATCCGACGGTCCCAACCCGGCGGCGATATTCGCGGATCTGGACACCAACAAAGACGGTGAACTGACGGCAGAGGAAGTGCCTGCCGACCGCCAGCGGCTTTTCGAGCGATTGGTGCGCAAAGCCGACAGCAACGGCGACGCGAAGTTGACGAGCGACGAATTCGCCGCCGGTCTGCAAGGTTCGCCAGAAAAGGCCGACGAGACGGAGGAGGCCTCGCGCCCCAATCGACCGTCACGCGAAGGGCGTCCCGAGCCGGGCCAATTCTTCGAACGTTTGGACGCCAACAACGACGGCAAGGTGTCGATTGACGAAGTGCCCGAGGAGCGGCGTGAAGGATTCAAGCGCTTGATCCAGCGGGGAGACAAAGACGGCGACGAGGCGCTGAGCAAGAAAGAATTCGCGCGGGCCTTTGCCGGCGGCACACCGGGCAATGCGCGTCCGGAAAGCACCGAGGGCAAACGCCCCGAAGGTCGGCCCGATCCGGAACGATTCTTCGAACGGCTGGATGCCGACAAGGACGGCAAGGTGACACTCGATGAAGTGCCCGAGCCACTGCGACCGCGCATCGAGCAGATGATTCGTCGCGCGGACAAGGACGGCGACATGGCGGTGACGCTCGACGAATTGCGGGCCGCGGGCCCACCAACTCAGCGGCCCGAAGGAGCCAAACCGCCCCAAGGCAAGCCGGGGCAAGCGCGCACGAAACGCCCCGAGAGCGGAAAGCCCCGCGATGGAGTTGGCCCGCGCATGGGACTATTCTTGGCGCTGGATGCCGATCGTGACGGTCAGCTAAGCGATGACGAGATTTCCGCGGCATCAAAAGTGATTCGCAAGCTCGACGCCAACGGGGACGGTACCGTGACCGTGGACGAGATGCTCGCGGCAGGCCCGGGCGCCAAGAAAGGCAAGAACAAAAACAAGCTGAAGAAAAAGCAAGAATAGCCGCGTGATTTCGAGTTTGTGCCGTGGTTCACAGGCTCCGCCCTTTTGGTGAGTCATTTCAAGCACTTCCGGCGAGCCGGTCTCAAGGGCCCGCTCGCCGGTTCTTTTTTTTCCGCGAAAATCGCGGCGCGAACCCGCACTGCCTAAGCCCGTGTCTCGTAGTAAACGGCGCCGGATGTGCTCGTCGCACGGCCGCTTGGACGAGAGAATTCGGCGAATCGTCGGGTTTGGAATAAACACGACTTGGCCTGCGAGTAGAATAATAGGATAGGCGATTCAAGGCCCGCCCATCCCGCACAGAGCGGAGGCAAAGCAATGACGAACGACTCCCCGCTGAAACCGCTGATCACGCGCGACGACGAACCGACGATGGTGATCGTCGAATCGCAGCCGTTCGTCGACTTCGATCAATGGATGGACGGGCAACTGGACAATCTGGTCGCGCGCTGGATCCATACAGCCGCGCCCAACGCCTCCCGGATCCGGCGCGTGAATAGCCGCCTGACGGATTGAGGCTTCTTCCGGTTCAGGCGTTCTGGTCCGCCGCGTTGCGACACGCCGGCGGATCGACTGCGCCAGCTACGGGCGCAAGAGCCATTCGATTGCCGCGGCCGTTTTTTCTTCGCCGGAGCCGCCGTACGACGTGACCTTGTTGCGAGCGCCGGCCGCTCCGTACGCTGCCTGCACCAGTTGCGGCGCGTCGTCCCCTTCGCCCGCCAGCCACAGTTCGCCGGGCGTGCCTAGCGCCAACATGCCGGGCAGATCGCCATACTTGGCGCCGCCGGGCAAGAAGCTCACGTCGCTCATCGAAGTCAATTTGCCAAAACGGAAGCCGGCGGTGTCGATGGCAGCCCGCGCCACGGCGTCTGCTGATTGCGCGCGTGCCGCAGCCGCCCACGGGCCGGCCCCGTCCAGCGCCAGTAGCTCCACGCGGGGATGTCCTTGCCGATACGTGCGGCAAAACGAAATGACCGTGAGTAGATCCTGCACGCGCTGGGCAAACAGCGTGGGGTTGTATCCCCAGGTGTATCCGGCGAACTCACGCTTGTTATCGACAACTCGTCCCGCGGTCGGCGGTTTGCCATCGCCGAGGAACTCGCCCTGGTATAGCAGGTCGACCGCCACCACCGCCGCGCCCGAATCGAGCAGCTTGCGCACGGCAGAGATGGGCTTGCCGTCGTCGCCGAACAGGCCGTCTTTGCCTCGCTCGTGCGGCCAGATCACGACCCGTTGCTGCCAATTGGTCGGATGTAGAAACACGACGGGCAACTCTTCTCCCGCCGGCGTGTTGTGAAGCAAAGCTAGTTCCTGCGAATACCCGTCCATGTCTTCCTCGCTGAGCGGTTCGACCTCGATGTCCGCCGCGTCGACCAGTCCGCGGCCGATCAGGATGTCGACGCCGCCGCCATGGACCTCGCGAAATTGGGCCAGCGACGCGCTGTCGAGCGGCTCAAGCGACGCGAGCTGCTTGTTGGCGTCTTCGGTCATCCGCTTGACCAGCGAGCGCTCGTAGTCGTCGCCTCCCGGCGGCTGCGGATGGCTCTCGTCCCAGACCGTCATTTCCTCGACCGACAACGGGACGTAGTCTTCCTCCAGAATCGGCTCGGGCAGGCCCAGCTTCAGATGCTTGTTGAACCAATGGTACATCAACTCCCGGCTGGGGTAGTTGTAATTGTGGCCAAACTGCCGCAGCACTTTTCCGCTCACCAGATCGGGCACGCCCAGCAGCTTGTAGTGCTGCTGCAATTCGGGCAGGCCCTTGGTGTCCAGTTCCTTGGTCCAGTCGCTGGCGCCGCTCATGCCCAAGGGGCGCGGCGCCATCAGCGCGGCGAACTCCACGTTGCCGGTGCCGACGCGCAGGTTGCAACAGTTTTCACACGTGCAGCCGCCTTGCATGGCCGTCGAGACCATCACGGCGGGAAAGGCAACCGTGGGACGCGGGTCGACGGCGCACAGCAGAAACGTCTGTGTGCCGCCGCCGCTGGCGCCGGTCACGCCGATGCGCGACGTGTCGACCTCCGGCAATTCGCACAAGAAGTCGATCGCGCGAATCGAGTTGTACAACTGCAGGCCCAGCACGTTCTGCTGCCGCAGCTCGGCTTGCGTGCTGAAAAGTCCCCAGTTCTCGGGCGTATCCATCGCGGGCCGCTGTTTGCTGAAGCCGTGCGAGATGGATTGCGGAATCTGTTGGCTGTCGGCGTAGCCCACCATGTCGTAGTGAAACACGACGCAGCCCATGCGCGCCAGTTGGACGCAGCGAGCCTGCATCGGAGAGCGGCCCCCCTGTTCGAAGCGTTCGCCGCCTTCGACGATCTGCTTGCGGACGTTGTCGACGCCGGCGTCGTAAAAGCGGCCATTGGCCCAGTGTCCATGAGGACAGAGCACTCCGGGCAGTTTGACGCTCTTGTTTGTCGGTCGATAAAGGCTGCCGCTGACGAAGTGGCCGGGATAGCTCTCGAAAAAGACTCGCTCGACGGTGTAGCCCTCGCGCGCCACCGGTCCGTGGATCACGGCATTGGCCGGCGTCTTGGTCGGCATCGGCCAAAGGCCGGCAGCCACGAGGATGCGACGGCGCACTTGCTCGGCACGCTTCTCCCAGGCTTCTTTCGTCTGGCTGGGCACGAACGGAAAGTAGCCGTCGAGATCCTTGAGCGGGCCCAAACGCTGGTCGTCGGGCAAGAAGTCCGCCTCCAGCACGCGCGGCGCCTTGGCCAGCGCAACGGGAGTCAATAGCAACATTGCAACCGTGGCAACAAACAACGAGCGGCGGGTCATGGTGTAAGCTCGCGAAAAAGGTGGGAGGGAATCGGGGAGAGGCTTGGAGTACAATCCATTGCCACGCTTTAGCCTATGGGCTGGAGCGCTCGATTTCCAGAGTCCCTACCCAGGAAACTTTGGCCAGTTTGCCTGTGTGCGAACCGTAGCGTGGGCGTGCTCGATTGACACAAGTCATGGTGTGCCGATGGACGAAACCTGGATAGTCATCTACCGCGCCGACAATGTGCAGCAGGCTCATCTGGTAAGAAATTTGCTCGAGGATCACGGCATCATGGCGCATGTATTCAACGACCGCCAAATCGACCTGGGCCACATCGCCGCGCAGTTGAGCCCTGAGGGGGCCATGAACGAGCGCCATGCGTCGACGCGCGTTCTGGTGCGTCCGGAGGACGGACCGGCGGCCTACGAGCTGGTGGCGGACGTCGATCGCAACTTGAACGAGGGCCTTTCGTCGCCCGAGCTGGCCGAATTGGAACAAGAGGCCGACCGGCGCGACAGCACGTGGCCGTTGTGTCCCGGTTGCCGCCGGCCGCGCCATACGAGTTGCCCGGTGTGCCAAACGGCAGGCACCTCATTCCCCGAGGCGTTTCACCCGGACCGTGCGACCGAGCAGAGTTCGAGCGACGCGGGCGCGGCGCTGATGGTCATCTGCCCCACGTGCGACGAGCCGTTTGCGCCCGAGTTTCCGGCGCGTTGCGAATGGTGCGGCCACCGTTTTCCCGACGGTTGGGAACCGGCTCCCTATGTGCCCGTCGAACCCTTGGACATCAACGTGCGCATCATCGCGACCATCGTCGGCGTGCTGCTGACCGTGGCGGGAGTGATCGCGTTTTTTGCGCGCATCGTGTCGTAAGGACGGCGGAGCGCGCCTACTCGTTCTTCTCGCCGATGGACGCCAACGGCTGTTCGGCTTCCATCTGGCGAATCTCCTCGGTGATTTTCATCGAGCAGAACTTCGGGCCGCACATGCTGCAAAAGTGCGCAGCTTTTGAACGTGTCCTGCGGCAGCGTTTCGTCGTGCATCCGCCGCGCGGTCTCCGGATCGAGCGCCTGGCGGAACTGCTCGTTCCAATCGAACGAGAAACGGGCTCGCGACAACGCATCATCGCGATCGCGCGCTCCGGGGCGGTGCCGCGCCAGGTCGGCGGCGTGCGCGGCAATCCTGTAGGCGATCACCCCTTGCCGCACGTCGTCTTCGTCGGGCAAGCCCAGGTGCTCCTTGGGCGTCACATAGCAAAGCATGGCCGCGCCGCTCCAGCCGGCCAGCGCCGCGCCGATGGCGCTGGTGATGTGGTCGTAGCCGGGCGCGATGTCGGTCACTAGTGGACCAAGCACGTAGAAGGGCGCTCCGTCGCAGACTTCGATCTGGCGCTTGATGTTCATGTCGATCTGGTCCATGGGAACGTGGCCGGGACCTTCGACCATGACTTGCGTGTTCTTGGCCCAGCCGCGACGGGTCAATTCGCCCAGCACGTCGAGCTCGGCAAACTGGGCCGCGTCGCTGGCGTCGGCGATCGAACCGGGGCGCAGCCCGTCGCCCAGACTCCAGGTGACGTCGTACTCGTGCATGATGTCGCACAAATCCTCGAAGTGGGTGTACAGCGGATTTTGCTGGCGGTGGTGCATCATCCACTTGGCCACCAGCGAGCCGCCCCGGCTGACGATGCCGGTCACGCGGTTGGTGGTCAGGTGCAAGTGCTCCAGCAGCACGCCAGCGTGGATGGTCATGTAGTCGACGCCCTGGCGGGCCTGGTGCTCGACCATGTCCAGAAAGTGCCGCGGCTTCATGTCGCAGATGTCGTCCAACTGCTCGACCATCTGATAGATGGGCACGGTGCCGATGGGCACGGGCGAGGCGTCGATGATCGCGCGGCGAATCGCGTCGATGTCGCGGCCGGTCGACAGATCCATCACGGTGTCGGCGCCGAAGTGCACCGAGGTGTGCAGCTTTTCCAACTCGCCCTCGATGTCGCTGGTGACCGCCGAGTTGCCGATGTTGGCGTTGATCTTGGTTGTGGCCGCCACGCCGATGCATATCGGCTCCAGCCGCTTGGTAAGGTGTACCTTGTTGGCCGGAATGACCATCCGCCCACGAGCCACTTCCGAGCGGATCAATTCCGGATCGAGACTCTCCCGCCGGGCAACATATTCCATCTCGGGCGTGACTTCACCGGCGCGAGCGCGTTGGATTTGAGTCATGGTGGGCGTCGTAACCTCCGTGAGCAAGCGAGCCCGATCAAGTGCCAGGGCTCTGGGGAAAGCGCGGTAACAAGCGTGGCATGAGTAAAGCCGCCACGCACCCGATCATCGTATCGGTCGGCGGTTTTTTGGTCAAACGACCGGCCGCGCCACCCACGGCCCTCAGCTCACCGGCATGGCCTTGACCGTCTCGCAGCTATAGAGGCGCGCCGAAAAATCGGCCAGCAGCTTGCGGTCGGCGTTGGTCAGCGTGGTGTCGCCTTTTACCACGGCCAGGTTCTTGTCGATGTCGCTGGGCATCGAGGTGCCGATGTTGAGGATCGACACGCGGGGGTCTTGCAGCACCCAGCGGATGGCGGCCGGCGGCAGCTTGGCTTGCTCTTCCTCCGTGACGTCGGAGACCATGTTGGGCGCGTTGTGGCTGAGCATGTTGGCGCCCAGGATCTTCATGGCCACGATCGCCATGCCACGCTCTTTGGCGGCCGCCAGGCATTGCTCGCGGTATTCGACCTTGGGATTCGAGAGCATGGTGTTCATGCCGCGGCGCATGTAGCCATAGGCCAGCAGCACCTGGTCGAAGCCGTCGGTCTTGATCATTTCGAGCACGGTTTCGAAGGCAATGTGGGTGGTGAGGCCGATGAACCGCAGCAGCTTCTCGTCGCGCAGCTTGACCAGCTCGGCGTGGATCTTCATGGCGCCGTCGAAGCCCACGGCCTCGATGCACGGGCTGTGCACTTGCACGGCGTCGACATGGTCCATGTCGAGCTCGGAGAGCGATTTCTCGACGGTCTCGCGCACCTTGGCCGGATCGGTAATGTGGCACTTCGTGGCGACATAGCAATTGTCGCGCACTCCCTTGAGCCCGCGGCCCATGATCTTTTCGCTTTCGCCATAGACGCGGGCCGTGTCGAAATAGCGAATGCCGTTGTCGTAGGCATGGCGGACCATGGCCACGCGATCGTCCATCGACAATAGCGGAGCGCCGTAGGCCTGGATGAAGACTTGCACCATGGCCGAGCCGCCCATGCCCAACACGGGCAGCGTGTGGCCGGTTTTGCCGAAGGGTCGCAGGGGAATGCCGGCGGGCGAGGTCGCGATGGTCTTTTCTGTCGGCGGAACTGCCAGCGCTGCATTGGCGCCGAGGAGACTGGTGCCGGCGGCGGCCAGCGCGCCGTGTTTGAGAAAATCGCGTCGACCGGGATTTTCGACGTTGCGCTGCATGGCCTGCCCTCCTGAGAACGTGGAGCGTGAGAAGAAATTCGCCTGCGCCGGCCCCGGCGGCGTGCAACCGTCTGTTGCGCGATCTGCCAGCACGCCGCGGCCGCGCCTCGTGGGCCGATTGTAGCGGGCAGCAGCGCAGGGAGCAAAGAAATTGTGCCACTGGAAATGCGGGGCCTGGCTGGCATGAGATTGTGGCAAACGGGTTTTGGCCCTGCTATATTCGACTTGTGACAAGCCGCGTGGGACGCGGTGCGATCTTTTCTTTCCCAACAGAGGTCGTGTCATGAAAGGCAGGGTCCACGCCATTTCGGGGGCGGCCACGTTCTTGTTGCTGACCGTCGCCGCGCATGCCAGCACGCCCGCCGGCCAGGAATTGCAAGGCAAGTGGGTCGTCAAGTCGTTCGAATACAACGGCAGCGAAGTCGAGCGACTGAAAAACGCCATCCGCGAATTCAAAGATGGCAAGTACTCGCTCACGCCCAAGACGGGCGAGGCCATCGAAGGCGCCGTCACTCTCGACACATCGCAATCGCCCAAGGCGATCGACCTGGACGTCAACGGACGCATCATCAAGGGCATCTACGAGCTCGACGGCGACACGCTCACGTTGTGCTACAACCTCGCCAGCGACGAGCGACCCAGCGAATTCGCCAGCAAGCCCGACACGGGGTTGATCAAAATCGTGCATGCGCGAGAGAAGTGACGGCGATTTTGGATTTTGGATTTTCGATTGAGACGCCGGCGACGCGACGAACGAGTGATTCGCGGCGCAGTTGTGTTTCCCTACCTGCGCTTGCGTTTCTTTGCGCTGGATTGCGCGCCGATGTGCTCTTTGACTTCGGCCCTATCCTGGAGTCTGCGGCGAAGTCGTGTTTGCTCCTTCACCTCATGCGAATACATCCAGTGTTCCATGCCAGAATGACCGCGATTGCCCCCGCTTCCGCCTTCAGTTGGACCTTTACCAATTCCCATAGCACTATTTACGGTTGCGGAATTGTTGATTATTGTCCTTGCGATGGGTCTAAAACCCTCGCCTTCAGGCGAAACCTTTAGGTTCTTCGTTTGCTAGAATTTGGGGATGGAAAAGTACCGCACGAGTTCGCATAGCCGTTTCGACCTGAAGTACCATTTTGTGTGGATCACCAAGTATCGGAAGCCCATTTTGGCCGATGCGGTCGGAATGCGGCTGCGGGAACTGGTGCGAGAAGTGTGTAGAACCAACGAAATCGAGATTTTGGAGGGCTCGGTGTCTCGCGACCATGTGCATGTGCTGCTGTCCTGTCCGCCGAATCTGTCGCCAAGCAAGGTCATGCAGTACATCAAGGGCAAAAGCTCGCGGAAGTTGCTGATGGAGTTCAAGCATCTGCAAAAAGAGTTCTGGGGTCGGCATTTGTGGGCCCGCGGCTACTTTGTGGCATCCAGCGGCAACGTGACTGACGAGGTGATCCAAGAATATATCCGCCAACAACAAGGCACTGAGCCTGACGATGGCGGCGACAATTTCCGCATTACCAAATCGTGAGCGCAGGACTTCAGTCCGTAGCCACGATTCTCCTCGAACCTACCGGCTTCAGCCGGTAGTAGTTCAGTTGGCTTCAATCCGAAATCCAAAATCGGAAATCCAAAATCGCTCACAGCGTCTTCAAGTATTCGAGCACTTGGCGCTTCTCGTCTTCGCTGAGCGCTTCGGGGAACTCGTGGCCTTCGGCGCTCTTGCCGAACATCGTGGTGTCGAAGTGGCTGCGCTTCTGGTGGTCGGTGTGGGCTGATGCGGGTATCGCCTCGTATTCGGCGATTTCGAGACCGACGCGCTGGCGGTCGTAGCCGTCTTCGCTGCGCGACCAGACGACAGGGCGCTCGCTGGAGTGCATCAAGTGCCACAAGGTCGGCACCGAGCCGTTGTGCAGATAAGGGGCGGACGCCCAGATGCCGTCCAGCGGCGGCGCCACGTATCCGCCCGGATCGGCCACGACCTTGTGCTCGCCGAAGTTGGCGAACCAACTGGCTTCGTAACCTTTGCGATGATGGGCCGAAACGCGCCGAGCCGCACCGGGTCGGTCGCTACCTCGTCGATCGAGACGATCTTGTTGGGATATTGCTCATTTGCACCGTACGTGCCGTGGCAGTCGGCGGCAATGCGCGTTGAACACGCCTTCGCCCTGGGCGGCCAGCGCCGTGTCGATCTCGTAGGGATACTGGGGCGCTTGGAGCGATTCGAGCCAGGAGTAGATCGTGCGGAAGTCGTCTTCCCAGCCGGCGAACGCTTCGGGCCCGTTTTCAGGAATGAGCATGAACTGCATCAGCGGCCGATGGCCTTTCTCGGCAAAGCCGTCGCTGTAGAGCCGCTGCTTCTTTTTGAAGTTCCACCAGGCCGGCGCGTCGTGGTCGTGATGCACCATGCGCGGCGGCAGCCCGGGCACGACGCGCAGGTCGGGCGTGCGATTGGCCATCAAAGCCACGCCAAAGATGATGGCGTTGGTCGTGCCATTCGATTTGCCCAAGGGAATGACGGCGGAACCCAGGTCCATGCGCGTGAGTCGCTTGCGCATCCGCAGCTTCACGCTGCGCACGTCGTCGGTGAGCGTTTGCAAGGCAAACAGTGAGTTGGGCAGGCCCGGGATCGGCACGCCGGTCACCTTGCCCTGATGGCAGGCCAGACAGGTCATGGTCCAATTGCCGGCCTCGTCGACGATGTATTGCTGCGGCCTGCCCGAGTCATCCCCCGGGGCGGATGTGAAGCCATAGCGCGAGAAGGCCATCTGGCGGCGTTCGTCCGGCGAAGCGGCTTCGGCCTGCGAGCGCAGCGGCTCTTCCCACACGGTCCACAGATTGTCGAAGGTTTCCTGATCGAAATCGGGCGGCAGGAAGGCTTGCGACGTGAGCAACTTGTAGCCCGCCCCGTCGAAGCCCGTGGGCGGATCGTCGGCAATGCGATCGTCAGCCGGCAAACCGGCTGAAAATATTGACGAGAGGACGAAACCCAAGAACAGCGAGCGGACGGCAAACGGCGTCATGACCAGCCTCCGACGAGAAGTGACCGCGATGAGGCTTAGTGTAGCAGGAGGCGGAGTGGAATTGAACAGTGGGGGCGGGCGGGGGATTTTGGATTGGCGATTTGGGTTTATTGTGGTGCGCGGCTAATCCATAGCTGACAGCGACTTCCAGCAGCTATTTCCTACGCGCGTGTCCTTCATGCTCGAATCGCTGGACGTGCCGTCGTGGTTCCTTCAACGACGAACCAACAACCCATCTGAGAAATCTGCGCCATCTGCGGATTGAAATTCTTCGTCACTTCCTCCGCGTCCGTCTGCGACCCTGGGGATTGAAAAGGGGTCAGAACGGCTCTGTAGAAAACACTCGCTCACACGTCGAAACCGGCAAACAGTCCAGTCAGAAGCCACGCGATTTTCGAGTTCAACGACGTGCTTTCGACTGGTTCGAACATAGCACCCTGGTAGAGTTCTCTACAGAGCCGGTCAGACCGGCTCTGTAGAAAACCCGTGGGTACCTGAGAATCATGATGTTGTGGGTGAGTGCCATCAGGTGAAGATCGCGGCGTTGACTGTGATGGGTGCGTGCGCGGACGTGCGCTCCTTGCCGGCGTTTGATCATTGACATCACGGTTTCCACTTGCGTGCGGTGCCGATACGCCTTTCGATCGAAACGGGTTTTCATCAGTCGCCGGTAATAGCCGCTGGGCAGCTTCGCCGTCGGTCGGCCATGTTTGGCGGGAATGATGGTCCGGACACCGTGATCCTCGCGCACGGCGCGATGATTCGGCTCGGAGTCGTAGCCCGCGTCGGCCGCGAGCCGCGAGATGCGAACCGTGCGGAGTGCTTCACCCAGCAGCGGTCGAAACTCATCCACGTCGGGCCGCGGTCCGCGACCGGCACTGAAGGCGAGCACGAAGTGGTCGTCGGTATCGCAGACGATGCCCAACTTGGGAAAGTGGTGATAAACCACGGTTTTCCAGGGCTCCGCGGCCCGCGTCCGGCGGCGGACGAAATAGCCGCTGGCGGCGCTGCACTCCAAGCCGGTCGAGTCCATCGCCGAACGCGCCACGCGTTTTCTCCGTTTCATGTGCAGCCGCACCGTCGCGCTCAGCAGGCGACGCGCCGTCGGAAGCCCGAGCAATCGCTTCGCGGCCTTTTGCAACGTGGTATAGTGCGGCACGCACGTGAGGTTCATCGCCTCGACCAGCGTCGGGCTGTCCGTCAGCAGTGCCGTCACGCCGCGATAGTCAAGCTGCAGAGAATTCTTCAGCACCAGACAGGCAAAGAGTTGATGCTGCGTGAACTTTTTAGGGCTACAGCGATGCCGATACGCCGCCAAAACCACCTTCCTCGGAGACTTGCTGGTAACCGACATACCAACAATACGCAACGCGATCAGCCCGTTTAGATATTCCTTTCTGCCGCGAGGGCGCTAAACTTATGCCGGGGTCGGTTTCGACGGATCGATCGTTGGAGGGACACGGATGGCGATGGGCAAACGGAGGCAGCGGCAGGAGTCGCTGTTCATTACCGCCGAGGACTTGCCGCGTTCAGACGGCCACCCATTTTATGGGAAGCTCAATGGGCTGTTGGCCGAAGCCGGCTTCGATCGCTGGATCGAGCGGCGCTGCCGGCGGTACTACGAACAGGAAGAGAAACGCGGCAAGCCGTCGATTCCGCCGGGCGTGTACTTTCGCATGCTGCTGATCGGCTACTTCGAGGGGATCGACAGCCAGCGCGGCATCGCTTGGCGATGCGCCGACAGCCTGAGCCTGCGAACGTTCTTGGGGGTGCCGCTGGGCGAGGTCACGCCCGACCATTCGACGATGTCGGTCACGCGTAAGCGGCTCGGCGCGGAGGTGTTCGACGAGGTGTTTCGCTTTGTTCTGCGGATTGCCGACGAAAAACGGTTGCTCTCCGGCAAGGCGGTGGGGGTCGACAGCACGACACTCGAAGCCAACGCGGCCATGAAGAGCATCGTGCGGCGCGACACGGGCGAAGACTGGAAGCAATACGTCACGCGACTGATGCACGAGGACGGCGCGATCGACGCGGATACGGAACCGAGCGACGAAGAAATTCGCCGCTACGACAAGAAGCGGAAGAAGACGGCCTCGAACGAGGATTGGGTCTCGAAGACCGATCCCAACGCGCGGATCACCAAGCTGAAAGACGGCCGCACGCACTTGGCGTACAAGGCCGAGCACGTGGTCGATTTGGAGAGTGAAATCCTGCTGGCTGCTGAGATTCTGCCGGCCGATCACGCCGATCAGCAGACGCTCGTCGACAGCGTGATCGAAGCCCGCGTCAACTTGGAAGCGGCGGAGAGTGAAGTCGCGGTGCAGGAGGTGGCCGCCGACAAGGGCTATCACGCGGACGCGACGCTGGAACTGGCCGCCGATCTCGACATGCGAACGTACATTCCCGAGCCGAAGCGGAAAGACGATCGCGTTTGGACGGACAAGCCGGACGAAGTCCGACGCGCGGTTCAGAACAACCGCCGCCGCATGTCGGCGCGAAAGGGAAGCGGCTGGGGCGGCTGCGGAGCGAACGCGTGGAGCGCAGCTTCGCGCACGTGTGCGACACGGGCGGCTCGCGTCGCACGTGGATCCGCAAACTGGAAGAAGTGACCAAACGCTACCGAATTGCGGCTGCGGCGCACAACCTGGCGCGGATCATGTTCAAGTTGTTCGGGATCGGCAAACCAAGAGCGCTGCAAGCCCCCGCCGACCTTGTTTGGCTTGTGCAATTTATCCTGAGTGCGCTATGGACCGTGGGATCGTTGAGACGCGCGCCGCGCGCACGGCACGCGCCGCCCTCGCGCGCACCGCCCGCCAACCCCGCCCGCACCATCAATCGCCTTAAATAAACGGGCTGTTAGCGGACTAGCTGGCATGCGATACGTTTTCTACAGAGCCGTTCTGACCCCTTTCTGACCGATCGACGCGCCCGTCGGGCGGATCAAGAGGTGGAAATGGTTGTCGAGCAGGCAATAGCCGTAGAGTTCGAAAGGTTTCCGCTCTTTGAGTTCACCGAGCGCCTTGAGAAAGGCCTCGAAATCTTCTTTTTTCAGGAACACGGGCTGGCGGTTATTGCCGCGATTGATGATGTGGTAAACTAATCCATCATCGACAGGTCGCAGCGCCGTGGCATGGCCGGCAAAGTAGCGGATCCGCCGCCGACATGTCATGTCAAGAAAATAGTTCTGACCGGCTCTGTAGAGAACTCTACCAGGGTGCTATGTTCGAACCAGTCAAAAGCACGTCGTTGAACTCGAAAATCGCGTGGCTTCTGACTGGACTGTTTGCCGGTTTCGACGTGTGAGCGAGTGTTTTCTACAGAGCCACTCCCGAACGCTTTTATCCGTCCCTTTTATCCGTTCAGGCAATTGGGCGGACACGACCTATGCGGGCGCCCAAATCACAATTGGGCCAGGAATCGGCGGTGGCATTTTTGGTGGCAATACAGCGACGGCTGGATCGCACTGGCTAATGCCCTGGGATCCAGACGCCGGTTGGTGGTTTGGCCTAAACAATCCTTTCTAGGCAATTGAGTTTGAGCATGCTGCGCCAGTTACTATCCATTGTTCTGCTGTTGACAGCCATCACACTTGGCGCGATGACGATTATTTGCATTGTGAACCAAATCTGCACTTTCTGAGAACTGAATTGCGTCAAGCGGCCAAGGCCATGAGGGTTTGGGCCAGTTGCTGGATTTTTTGGGGGAGCGGCGTGGTTGTGGTGATCGCCCGTAATTGATTGTCGAGGATGAGTTTCCTCAAGGCTTTACGACGATTTGCGTGCGAAGGGCGTCGGTCAGGGTCGTCCCACAGCGAGTCGCGGCGATCGACGAGCGCTTCGGTGGGACGGTTCCACGCCCAAAGTTCCACCAGCGTGTGCATCCACGGATTCAGGTTATATACGGCCAAGTTGGTCCAGATGTTGCGCACCTGCTGCTGGCCCGCCCCCCAGACTTCCTTCACGTCGCGAAAGTCTTGTTCGATCGTGGCCCGATCGGCGAACGCTTCCAGAATCTCTTGAACGCTGGCACTCGGGTCCGTGCAGAAGAAAGCGTACCAACCATGTTCTTCCTGGACGAGCACCACGCGAATCACGCCGCCGACCGGCGGGTAGGTGGCCAGGAAGGTCTTGTAGCGTTTGGTGCACGGCTCGCCATAGACCGTGCAAACGATCGTTTGCCAGCCGCGTTTCTGCCCAGCGCGACGGGCGAGACTGAGCTTGTTCCGGCCGTACTTCCGCGGCCGACCCCGGCCACGCCGCGCGCCTTTCTTCAGCTTCGGCGGCACGTCGCGCAGCGCCGCGTCCTTGCGCAGCCGGCCGACGATCGTCACGCCCGTCTTCAGAGCACGCCGCAGGAACGGACGCTTGGTATAGCCGCCGTCGACGACGAGCCACACGGTTTTTCCGGCTTGTTTCAAGAGCGGAACGATCCACTCCACCAATCGGGCCGCCAATTGCAACTTGGTGGCGAATCGCGGCCAACGACGGCACTTGGGGAGCGTCGCCATCGTCTGCTGGCGGACATACAGCAATGCCCGCAACGGCAACGCCAACGAACCCCACCGCGGATGCCGCAGGGCCAGCGAAATCGTGACCCACACGTGCCCGTAGAGAAACGGCTGATCGGCCGGGCCTGGCGTTGGATTGTGATGAACATCCGCCCCTTCGACCTTCGGGCCGTAACGCTTCGTGGGCGAGTCGTCGATCACCAGCAACAGCCGCTGGCGCAGCGGCAACACGACCAGCACCAGCCCCAAGAGTTGCGTCGCCACCGATTCGCTCTTGCGTCCAACGCCGACCAGGAAGTAATAATAGTCCTGGTAGTCGTCTCTCACACCCGCTGCGCGCAGCCAGGTGGTCACCGTGCGCCGACCGCCGGCAAACAACATCCCCAACAACAACACCGGCAGCCGCCAGCGATTGCGGCCATGCAACCCGGCAGCCAACCAAACACTCCACTGGGACCACTGCTCGGGCGACTTCCAACGACATTCCGATTTCGCCATCCTTGGCTCTCCTGTCTTGCCGCGTGTCTCGCAAACCGCAGCTTGATGGAAGAGCCTTTTTTCATGAAATACCAGTTACCGACGATTTCTCAGAAAGTGCAGTGTATTGGCAACCACGCGCAAAAAAAAGCCGCTCGTCCAGACATGCTCTTGTTGGTTCGCTCGTTACGAGCGGCAAGAGGCATGTCTGGCCAAGCGGCCGTCTACGTTTGCTTCTCGATCGCGGTTGCGTTGCAGCCGGATCTTGTCGGCTTGTGCGCCGCCGCGGATTAGTATGTTATTCCGCGTGGGCCGCCTAAGTGAATCAGGCGCGGCGCTACCTGGCCTTCGCCTTACACCATGTCCTTCAGGTTCTTCAGGGCACGGACCTTCACCTTGACGCTGGCCGGCTTGGCGGGACGGTCCATGAACTCGCCGGGCTTGAACGGATTCGGCACGTTCTTCTGGGCGGGACGGGCCGGAACTTTCTTCTTCTCGACCTTGACCAAGCCAGGAATTGCGAACACGCCCGGGCCACGACTCGACAGGGCCTTCTTGATTTCATTCGAAAGCGCTTCGAGCACACCGGCCACCTGCTTCTTCGTCAGGCCAGTGGCCTCGGCGATGTTGTTGGTGACCTCGGACTTCGACGGTGACTTCTTCGCTGCAGTTGCGGCTTTCGCCATAGTTGATGACCCTCCTTGTGGGCTTATTAGGGGAAAATACGTCGGTTCCGCGATTGAACGGACGGGATGATTAAAGACGACAGCGGCAAAATTGCAAGCCGGAAAACGCCTGGATTGCCGGAAAAAAGGCGAATTTTGGACGTTCCAGCAGGCCGTTTCGGTCGCGCGCAACAACAACGTTTGACTGCGACCAGACCCCCGGGTTTGCAGTCTGCAATGCGACCTCTCTCGCCCGACCAACTCCGTCGGCGGCACGCTCGCGGCTGGCGGACCACCGCTCAACCGTAGTTCGCATTTGACTTCCAGGTGGAGACCGCCCGGTGAATCGTTGCGTCCGTTGCCACCGTCCGGAGCAAGCGGCACATTCGTGCGGACCTTGCCTACAGAGCGGGCGATCCGGCCGGTGGGCCCGGCGCCAAGCAGTAGATCATGGTAACTTCTGCGCTGGCCAGTAGTTGCGAATGGTTGCACGTGGCGGTATGATGGAGGTTCATGGACACACTCCGGCGCAAGGAGCACGGATGCGGAACTTGAGGGATCGCCTGCACGTCAAACAGAGGCCCTTCGGCAACTTGTACGTCGAGGGCGGTCTGCAAGTGGTTCGAGCGTCGTGTCCGGCGGTGTGTCGTCTGGCGGGCGTGAGGCCGTATTCAATGCAAAGTCGGGGGATGGATTTCGCCGAACTTTTTGCCGCCCAAGACCCAAGGTAAGGGGAACCGGTATGCAGCGACTTCGCCCGTCGAGTCGCCTGACGGTCGCCGCTGGATTGGCGATATTAATTTTCTGGGCCGTGCACTTATTCCCCCCGTCCGTCGTGCCGGGTGGGGTGCTTCTGGCCCAGGTTGCTCCGGCTGGGGATGTCGACGCCGAGTTGGGCATCGATGGGGTATTCTTGCCGCCGGATCGCGCTGCCAAGCGCCGCTTGGAAGCCGCACAGGAATTGCTCGATAAGGAACGCTACGGCGAGGCCGTGCGGTTGCTGGGCAGCCTGCTGGGCAATCCCGAGGACTTCTTCTATCGGTCCGTGCCGGCCGAGCCTGTTTATCGCAGCTTGAAGGCGGAAGCAAGTCGGTTGGTTGCGGCGCTGCCGGAAGCCGGCCGCGAGTCGTACGAATTGGAATACGGCGCGCACGCGCGCCTGATGCTCAAGGAGGCGCTCGAGCGCGGCGATGCCAACGCGTTGGAGAACATCGCGCGGCAATACATCTTCACTTCCGCGGGCCAAGAGGCGACGTTTCTGCTCGGCCGGCATCACCTCGATCACGACCGGCCGGCGGCAGCCGCGATGTGCTTCGAGCGGCTGCACGACCTGGGAACAACGAGTCAGCGGCTGGAGCCGGCGCTGTCGTTGTCGTTGGCCATGAGTTGGTTGCGCGCCTCGCAACCCGATCGCGCCCGCTCTGCTTTGCTTCGTTTGAAACGATCGCTGCCGGGCGGCGACGTGATTGTCGGCGGAAAGAAGGTGCGTTGGTTCCGCGACGACACGCAGGCGATGGCCTGGATCGATGAGACGTTCGGTCCGCAGCAGTCGTCAACGTTCGACTTGTCGCGACAATGGGCTTTGTTCCGCGGCAACGAGAGTCGCACCGGTCAGACCCAAGGCAGCCGTCCGCTGCTAAACGTGCGTTGGCGACAGCGCACGACCGACGACCGACTGGTCGAGAAATTCGTCGACAAAGTGCGCCAGGACTACTTGGGCCAGGAAATCGTCGCGATGCCGGGCTTTCATCCGCTGGCGGTCGACGACGTGGTGCTGATGCGGACGACGTTTGCATTGCAGGCCGTCGACTTCGAGACCGGAAAACTCGTCTGGCGCTATGCCGAAGATGACGACTCACTGGACCAGTTTCTCAAAGTTGGCAGCACGCCGAAACCAGGGCGGAATGCCCAAATCCTCTCCGGCCTCGATCAGCGCGTGTGGGAAGACGCGGTATACGGCACGCTGTCGAGCGACGGCGCGAACGTCTATTACATACAGGACCTCGGCCTGGGCGTGAGCGGCAGTCCGCTGCGAACCGTGTTGCCCAACGGACGGCAGGTAATGGTCAATTCGCGCAGCACGAACCGTTTGGCTGCGCGCGAGTTGCGGACGCAAGGCAAGCTGAAGTGGGAAGTAGGCGGCGTCGACGGGGGAGATGAGCCCAAACTGGCGGGCGACATTCTTCCTTGGCCCGCCGCTCCCATTGCTGGGGCAACTGTTCGCTTTGGCGGAAATCCGCGAACAGGAAATCCGCCTTGTGGTTCTGTCGCCCGAGACGGGCGCGCTGGCCTGGTCGCAGCAACTGGCCGTTGTCGATCCCTCGGTCACGCACGATTCGCATCGCCGCAATGCCGGCGCAACTCCCAGCTTTGCCGACGGCGTATTGGTGTGTCCCACGTCGGCCGGCGCCGTGGTGGCGGTCGATCTGGCCACCCGCTCGCTGGACTGGGGTTATCAATACCCACGTTTTCAGCAAGAAGCTCCCGATCGCTTCAACGCAGTGCGTTTCGCGATCTATCCCGGTTCGGACGCCGCACCAACGAGCATTGGGTGGATGCCACGATCACGATCGCCGACGACCGAGTGCTGGTGACGCCGGTCGAGTCGGATCAGATCTACTGCTTGGACCTGGCCAGTGGCAAGGAGCTTTGGAAGCGCGACCGCGACGACAATCTGTACGTCGCATGTATCCACGACGGGCGCGTGGTACTGGTGGGACGGGACAAGGTTACAGCGCTTGGTCTCGCCAACGGCGAACCCGCTGGTCCGGGTATCGAGTTGCCCGTTGGCAGCATGCCGAGCGGCCGCGGATTCTACAACGGGAAGGAATACTACCTGCCGCTGACGACCGCCGAAGTGGCCCAGATCGATCTGACGACAGCGCGGATTGTCGAACGCGCGCGTTCGCATAGCGGCGCCATCCCGGGCAACCTGATTTGTTTTCGCGACGCGATCATCTCGCAAGGCCCCGATTACGTCGACGCCTACTATCAACTCGACAGCCTGAAGCAGGACATCGCCCGCAGACTCACCAAATCGCCCGCGGATCCGCAGGCCCTGGCGGCCCTGGCGGCCGTGAAGCTCGACGAGGAAAGCCTGAACGAAGCGGTCGAACTGCTCGAACAGTCGTATGCCCTCGACGCCAATGAAACCACGCGCGAACAACTCGTGGAAGCCATGCTCGAAGGCTTGCGGATTGATTTCGATGCCCATCGCGAACGTCTCGACACACTAGAGAAGCTGATCGAGCGGCCGGAGCAGCGGTTGACGTTTCTGCGCGTCGTGGCCAGTGGGTTGCAATCGTCGGGTGAGAACTTGCCGGCCTTTGCTGCCTATCTTCGACTAGTCGACGAGGCCGCGCCCACGGCGATGGAGGAAATCGATAGCGTACTGTCGGTCGATCGCCATCGCTGGATCCGTGCACAACTCGACGCACTGCGGGCGACGGCCAGCGACGAAGAAAAAAACGACATGGATCGCCGAGTCGACGCGCGGCTGGTATTGGCCCTGGCGGATGAGTCCAACGAGACGTTGGCGAGATTTCTGGAGCTGTTTGGCGGACAGCCTGCGGCTGCGGCGGCGCGATTGGCGCTCGTCAAGCGATTGGACAAAGGGCACTTGCTGGAATGCGAGACGCTCGTGCGACAAATCGACGAATCGTCACCGCGGGCGGATGCCGTTGCGGCACACGTTTATCTCGCTCGCCTGCTCGTCGACGCCGGGCGCGTCGAATTGGCCGCTGCGTGCTACGACGAGTTGGCCGGTCGGCTGGCGGACTCCGTCGGCGTCGATGGCAAGACCGGGAAGCAAATCGTTGCTGCGTTGCCGGCGGATGGTGCGGTGGCCAAGGTGCGCCAGTCCGCCAAGCCGTGGCCACGCGGCAAGGTGTCGAGTCGCGAGATCTCGGTTTCCAGTCCAGCCAACTCGCGCCGGCGTTCGCTCGATCTGGAGTTGGTGGGCGCCACCAACCCGTTCTTCGGCGAATTGAACCTGTCGCTGGATTTGCAAACGCAGGTGTTGATTGGCCGCGACGGACTGGGTCGCCAGAAGCTGCGGATTCCGATTCACGAACGCAACAGCGAGCCCGCGTCGATGCGGCGCTTCACCGTCTACAACGCGCCGCCGCTCAGTTCGGTGACGGCTCACGGTGGCATGCTGGTGCTGGCGCTGCGCAACCAGGTAATGGCCATCGATGCCATGCGGGGAGAGAACCCAACCGACGATGGCATCCTGTGGACTCATGATTTAGGCGATCAGATCGGCAGTTACCAAACCAGCCAGGGCATTTATTCTCGTCCCGTCCCCGTGCCGTGGGGAGGGACGCGGCAAGTGTCGGAAGATACGTACGGCCGTCGTTATGGCGACGTCGGTCCGGTGACCGACAGCGGTGTTTACTTCCAGCGTCTGCGAGATTTGTACTGCGTCGATCCGCTCTCCGGCAGATTGCTGTGGGTGCGCAAGGGCGTCGGACTCGGAAATCAGGTGTTTGGCGACGAAGAGTTGTTGTTTGTAGCGCCGGCCGGTCACGAAGACACGCTCGTGCTGCGTGCCGCGACTGGCGAACTGGCGGGTCATCGAAGCGTGCCGCCATTCGAACAACGCATGCTCACCGTCGGGCGACGCGTGCTGTGCTGGGAGCCGCAGGGAGCACGACATACAGTGACAATGCGCGATCCTTGGGCCGAGAAGGAATTGTGGTCGTTTACATTCGCCCAAGGAGCCAAAGCGGCCATCTTCTCGGAAGAAGCAGTCGCGGTGTTGGAACCCGACGGCGCGTTCACGCTCATCAGCTTGGAAGACGGACGGCCGCTGGTGAAAACTCAACTCGAGCCGGAGAAATCGTTGCTCGGCATTTTCCTAAGGCGTGTGGGCGATCAGTACGTGCTGATCACCAATTCGTCGGCTCCAATCGATCCGGCCTCGCCGACGCGTCCCGTGGTTGGCGCGGATTCGTTTCCGATCGTCAACGGTCGGGTGTACGCGTTCGACGTGCACACGGGCAAGCCGAACTGGCCCGCTCCGGCCATCGTGGAGCACTATGGCCTGGCCACCAGCCAGCCCAGCCGTTTGCCGTTCTTGGTGTTTGTCGTGCAGACGCAGCAACGGCGCCGCCCAGGCAGCCGCGAGGCGTCCACTTCCGTACTGTGCATCGACATGCGAACTGGACGTGTGGCGTATCAAAACGAATCATTACCCCAGACGATGATCGGCAATCTCGAAATGAGCGGCGACCCGGCGCGGAACACCGTGACCTTGGTGCTGCCGCCCAAGGTGCTGGAACTGACTCTTAGCGATGAACCGACGCCCGACGCGTCCTCGAACTAACTGCCCACGGTTTCAATCATGACACTTCGGTCGGCGCCACGGATCGTCTTGGTTCTATTGGCCGTGCTGATGCTAGGCAGTGGACGGGCGTCCGCAGCCAGCGTCGAGCGCGATCCTAAAGTCGACCAATTGGTAAGGCGCGGGCTGGATTGGGTCGCCAGCACGCAATCGCGCTTGGGCCATTGGAGCGCCAACGAAGGGCGGTATCCCACGGCGATGACGGCCCTGGCGGGCATGGCCCTATTGTGCGAAGGCTCCACGACAACTCAAGGCAAGTACGCCAAGAACATTCGCTCGGCCGTCGACTACCTGGTTTCGCGTAGCCGGACCAACGGTTTGATCGGCGATCCGGGCCGCGACGACCGCTATACCTATGGTCACGGCTATTCCATGCTGTTTCTCTCACAGGTATTGGGCGAGGAGGAAGACGCCAGCCGTCGCAGCGAACTGATCGACGTGCTGACGCGAGCCGTGACGTTCACCGGACAGGCTCAGACCCAGGCGGGCGGATGGGGATATGTCAGCGCCAAGGATGGTAGCGATTTTGACGAAGGCTCGACCACCATCACCCAAGTGCAGGCGCTGCGCGGTTGCCGCAACGCGGGCATCCCGGTGCCCAAGGAGATCATCGACGCGGCGGTGGAATACATCCGCAAATGCACCCTGCCGGACGGCGGAGTACAATACAGTTCCAAGGGAGGCGGTGGTCGTCCGGCCATTACTGCCGCCGCCATTGCCTGTCTTTTCAACGCCGGCGAGTACGACAGCGAGTACGTGCCCAAGCTGCAGAACTACTGCCAGCGCAACCTCGGCGACATATCCAACCAGGGCTTCGGTCACTGGCACTACGCGCACTATTACTATGCCCAGGTGCTCTACCGGGAGGGGGGCAAACCCTGGGACGCCTATCGCGACAAACTGTATAGCAAGCTGGTCGGCGAGGCCACCGAGAACGGCAAGTTCGCCGTCTGGAACCAAGGCTACATCGGTCCGATCTACACCACGGCTATCAACCTGACCATGCTGCAATTGGAGAACGGCGCGCTGCCGATTTATCAACGGTAGCGCCGCTGCGTCAGCCCACCGCATACAAGCCCCGCGTCACCTATCCACGTATCCACGCCCAACGTCGGCAAATACAACCGGCACCAGGAAACGACCCATGACCGAGCAAGCGTTCAGTTCTCAAGATACGGCTGCGATCAACAAATTGGGGGAAGCCCGCGGCAAGATCATGGCCCAGTTGGCCCATGTAATCGTGGGCCAGGACCAGGTGATCGAAGAGTTGTTGATCTCGCTGTTCAGCCGCGGCCATTGCCTGTTGGAAGGCGTGCCCGGCCTGGCCAAGACGTTGATGATCAGCACGCTGGCGCGGGCACTCAACTTATCGTTCAGCCGCATTCAATTCACGCCCGACTTGATGCCGGCCGATGTGACGGGCACCGAAATCATCGAAGAGAATCGCTCGACGGGCAGCCGCGAGTTTCGTTTTCTCGAGGGGCCGCTGTTTTCCAACGTCGTGCTGGCCGATGAAGTGAATCGCACGCCGCCCAAGACACAGGCAGCCCTCTTGGAGGCCATGCAGGAGCGGCAAGTCACCGTGGGACGCGTGCGTCACAAGTTGTCGGATCCGTTCTTCGTGCTGGCGACGCAAAACCCCATCGAGCAGGAGGGCACGTACCCGCTGCCCGAGGCCCAGCAAGACCGGTTCATGTTCAAGGTGTACGTGCAGTATCCGAGTTTCTCGGAAGAGTTTGAGATTGCGCGTCGCACGACGACGACTTTGGACGATCACGTCGAGCCGGTGTTGACTGCCGACGAGATCCTCGACTTGCAGCGCATCGTGCGCGAAGTGCCGATCACGGACCACGTGATTCGCTACGTGTTGTCGCTGGTGCGACAGACGCGCGTGGGCGAAACGGGCGTGCCGGAGTTCGTCGGCGAGCAACTCAGTTGGGGCGCCGGCCCCCGGGCGGTGCAGTATCTGATTCTCGGCTCCAAGGCGCGCGCCCTGTTGCACGGCCGCACGCACGTTTCCACCGACGACATACAGGCGCTTGCCAAGCCGGTGTTGCGCCATCGGCTGGTGGTGAATTTTGCCGCCGAGAGCGACGGCGTGACGACGGACGACGTGGTCGACCGACTGTTGGCGATCACACCCACGAAAGAAGACGAACTGACCAGCGATGTCCGCTTCCAACAGATTTTTGCATCCTGAAGCGATTGGTCGTATCGCGCGGCTCGACCTGCGCCGCGCCATATCGTCGAAGGCTTTCTGGCCGGGATTCACCGCAGCCCCTATTTCGGGCAATCGGTCGAGTTTCTCCAGCATCGCGAGTATACGCGCGGCGACGAACTGCGCCACATCGACTGGAAGGTGTGGGCCAAGCAGGACCGCTTCTACGTCAAGCAGTTCGAGGAAGATACCAACCTCCGCGCGACGTTGCTGGTCGACGTATCGGGCAGCATGCGCTACGGCTCGCGCGAGATGAACAAATACGAATACGGCTGCACGATTGCCGCCAGCCTGGCGTACTTGCTATTGCGCCAGCAAGACGCCGTGGGCTGCATTGCATTTGACGCTGCCATTCGCGCCAAGGCGCCGCAGCGCACCAAGCGCAGCCACCTGAATTCGATCGTGCAATCGTTGGCTGCCAGCGAGCCGGCAGAAAAGACCGAACTGCAGTCGATCCTGCTGGGCGCGGCCGAAACGTATCCGCGCCGCGGCGTCATGGTATTGATCTCCGACCTGCTGGTCGAGCGGCCTGGCTTGCTCAAGGGCTTGCGCCTGTTGCGTCAGCACGGCCACGACGTGATCGTGTTCCACGTGCTGGATGACAACGAGTTGGATTTCACCTTCAACGGACCGACCCGATTCGAAGGCCTGGAGATCGATGCACATTTGAGTTGCAACCCTCGGGCATTGCGCGAGGGCTATCTCGAGGCGCTGGAGAGCTATCTGGCCGAGGTGCGCCACGGGTGCGCCGAAAACGGCGTCGACTATTCTCTGGTCCGCACCAGCGAGCCGATCGATGCCGCCTTGGCGACGTTCCTCGGACTGCGAAAACAATCGCAGCGCCAATGATGACGCAAGAACCAACCACAACTTTGGATTCCGGCTCCGGGCCGAATCGCAGCACGCCAGCGCCGCACGCCAGATAGAACATCGAGTTTTCATGCCCAGCTTCGTTTTCGAATCATTGCTTTGGTGGGGGCTGCCGCTCGTCGGCCTGCCGATTCTGATCCACCTGATCAATCTCATGCGGCACCGCCGCGTGCAGTGGGCGGCCATGGAGTTCTTGTTGGCCAGCCAAAAGCGACACCGCAAATCCGTCTTGTTCAAGCAACTGCTGCTGTTGTTGTTGCGCATGCTTGCCGTGGCGGCGATCGTGCTGATGGTGGCCCAGCCCATGGTTCGCAACCAATGGGGCTCGATATTCGGCGGCACGCGCACGCACCACATCGTGCTGCTGGACGACAGTTTTTCGATGGCCGATCGCTGGGCGGACACCAGTGCCTTCAAACAGGCCAAGCAGGTCGTGGGCCGGCTGGCCGGTCAAGCGGCCGGGCAGGACTCGGCGCAAATGTTCACGGTGCTGCGGTTCTCGCGGGCAGGCCGCGCCGGCAATGGCGCCAAGCCCGACATGCTCGAGCAGTCGCTCGACGCGGACTTCTCCAACCAACTCGAAAAAATCATCGGACCGCTGTCGGTCTCTGAAACGGCGGCCGAACCACAGGACGCGCTGGCGGCAGTGGAGAATCTGCCGCCGAAGCCCGACGACGAGGACCGCATCGTCTATTTGGTGTCCGACTTCCGCACCAATCAATGGCAGGAACCTGTTGCGTTGGCCAAGATGCTTTCGCGGCTGGACGAATCCGGCGCCCAGCTACACCTGATCAATTGCGTCGATCAGGTGCATCAGAACCTGGCCGTCGCAGGACTGCGACCTGCCGCGGGCACACGTGCCGCGGGAGTGCCGCTGTTGGTTGAAGTGACGCTGCGCAACTTCGGCCCGTCCGATGCCAAATCGGTCGCTGTATCCTTGCAAGAAGATGGTCTGGCGCGGCCGGCCGTGGTCGTCGAGGAATTGCCGGCCGGCAAGCAAGTAACGCGCCGGTTTCCGGTGTTGTTCTCGACTGCCGGTGAGCATGAACTCGTGGCCCGGCTGCCCACCGATCCGGTGCCGGCCGACAACGAGCGTTCGTTGGTGATCGACGTGCCGGCGGCAGTTGACGTGTTGATCATCGACGGCGACCCCGCCGCGATCGACGCGTTCTTCCTGGCTACGGCGCTGGCGCCCGGCGGCAAGACCACCAGTGGACTGCGCCCGGTGATCGAGTCGCCCGCCTATTTGCGCGACCATTCGCTGGGCGGCTTCGCCACGGTCTATCTGTTGAATGTCGACCGCTTGCAACCGGCCGACGTGGTGGCGCTGGAAGACTTCGTCAAGGCGGGCGGCGGCCTCGGAATGTTTCTGGGAGAGCGATCGCGGGCGACGTTCATCAACGAAGAGTTGTATCGTGGCGGCGAGGGATTCTTTCCCTTGCCATTGGACGGTCCGGCCGAGTTGGTCGTCGATCGGCTGGAGAAGGCCCCCGACATCGAGGTGAGCGATCACCCGATCTTCGCGGTGTTTGCCGGCGAGCGAAACAGCTTTTTGAGCACGGTGACCATTCAGCGTTATTTCGCCGCACGGAAGGATTGGGCGCCAGCAGCCGATTCGTCGACGCGCGTCATCGCCCGGCTGCGGAACAAGGCGCCGCTGGCGGTAGAACGGCAATTCGGCGCCGGCCGCGTCGTGGTCATGTTGACCAAGGCCGCGCCGGTGGAAACGACGCTGGGAAGTTGGAACAACTGGGGCCGAAACAATCCCAGCTATGTCGTGGCCATGTTGGAAATGCAATCGTATCTGGCGGCCGCCCGGCAGCCCGATACGAGTCGCCTGCTTGGCACGCCGTTGGCGGTCGATTTGGACGTCGCCAAGTACGTGCCGCAGGTTCGATTTGTCGTGCCTCGTGACGACGGTACGACCGAGACTTTGGCCGTCGACGCCACCGACGCCGTTGCCGGACATCGCGCGGTTTTGAGCGACACATACACCAGCGGCATCTACGAAGCGCAGCTCACCGCCACCGACGGCGGCCAGCGAACCGAACACTTTGCGTTCAACGTCGCGCCCCAGGAGGGCAACCTGAAGCAACTCAACGCCGCGCAGTTGGCGCGTGGGCTCGAAGGATTGCGCTACGAATACCACGACGCCAGCGCCATCGAGTACAATCCGCAACAACTGGCGGGCTTCAATCTGAGCACCAGTTTGCTGGTGGCGTTGATTGTGATCTTGCTGGCCGAGCAGGCGCTGGCTTACGCGTGCAGCTACCATCCGGTGGCCAAGGAGGGCGCGCAATGATGGGATTCCCAGTGCTGTTTGCGCAAATCTCAGCCGCACCAGCTACGAGCTGTCGCGGTTGCAAGTCTATACCGAGCGCTGGCACTACCTGGTGCTGGCCGTGGTGGCCGTTGCGATCCTCGGTTATGCCGCGTGGATGATCCGTCGCGACAGCGTGGATCTGCCGCGCTGGGTGGCCATGCTGCTGGGGGCGCTGCGCATTGCGGCACTGTTGGGCGTGCTGGGTTTCTATCTGAACTTGGAAAAACGCACCGAGCGCAAGGTCGTTCACAATTCGCGCGTGCTGGTGATGGTCGATACCAGTCTGAGCATGGGCTTGCACGATCTGACGGCATCGGCGGTGCCGGCGACGCCCAATCGCTTGGACCAGGTTGTTTCCGTACTGGACGAAGGCAAGTTAATCGACGCATTGAAAGCCAAGCACGACGTGACCTTGTTTCGCTTCGATAGCGACGTTACGCAAATCAGCGCCTTTCCGAAAACGAAGAGCGAATCGGCCACGGAGACGCAAGCTGGTGGCGGCGAGAAGTCCAAGGGGCGGGAAGCACAACCGCGGTCGGCCGAAGAATCTTCGCCGCGAACGGATTGGCGCGAGTCGGCGCTGCCGCAGGGAAGCGAAACGCGGCTGGGACAGTGCCTGCAGCGGCTGATTGCCGACGAACGCTCCTCGCCCGTCGCGGGCGTGGTGGTGTTTAGCGACGGTGGACAAAACGCGGGCGTCGATCCGTCGGGCGCGATTGCCGCGGCCCGTGAAGCGAAGATTCCCATTTATACTGTTGGAATCGGCTCCGATCGCCGCCCCGCGAACGTGCGCGTAGGCGACCTGGTCGCGCCCGCCCGGGCTTATCCCGGCGACAGCTTTCAGATCACTGGCTATCTGCAGTCCGAGGGACTGGCCGACCGCAATGTCACCGTCGAACTGATTTCGCGCGCCTCGGGCGAGGCCGGACAGCTCGACAATGGCAAGATCGAGGGATCCGAGCGTGTAACGCTGGGCGGGCGCGGCGAAGTCGTGCCGGTGAAATTCGATATCACGCCCGCCGAAAACGGTCGCAGAATGTACCAACTGCGCGTGAACGCTCCACCGGAGGATACAAACAACAAGGACAACTCGCAGGAAGTCGACGTCGAGATCGTGGACCGCAAGTCGAAGATACTGCTAATCGCCAGCGGGCCAACTCGCGAGTACGTCTTTTTACGCAACCAACTGCACCGCGACAAGCAAACGACCGTCGACGTCTGGCTGCAATCGGCTGCCGAGGGAATCTCGCAAGACGCCAACGAGATCCTGACGGAGTTCCCCGGCACGCCTCAGGAATTGTTTTCCTACGACTGCATCGTCGCGTTCGACCCAGATTGGACGCAGCTCGACACGGCCGACGTCGAATTGCTGGAGCGTTGGGTCGCCGAGAAGGCGGGCGGATTGATCGTTGTCGCCGGACCTGTGGAAATGGACCGCTGGTTACAAGACCAGCGGCTTGCCCGAGTGCGCGGGCTGTACCCCGTGGAGTTCAATCGACGCTTGACGTTGTTCGACGAAGGGCGTTTCGGCTCGACGACGCCTTGGCCGATCGATTTCACGCGCGAAGGACTCGAAGCAGAGTTCCTGTGGTTGGGAGACAGCGCGCCGGTTAGCGGCCAATCTTGGTCGGACTTTCCGGGCGTGTATGGATACTACGACGTGCGTGGCGCCAAGCCCGGCGCCACGGTCTATGCGCGCTATTCCGATCCCGAGGCCGCCAGCGGCGACGAGCGGCCGGTCTATTTGGCCGGTCAATTCTATGGCGCTGGACGCGTGTTTTATTTGGGTAGCGGCGAAATGTGGCGGCTGCGGGCGTTGGACAACAGCTTCTTTGAGCAGCTCTACACCAAGCTGATTCGCCACGTGTCGCAGGGGCGGCTGCTGGTCGGTTCGAGCCGCGGCATGTTGCTGGTCGATCGTGACCGCTACCTGCTGGGCAACACGGTCGTGGTGCGAGCGCAACTGAGCGACGCACAATTCGACCCCTTGGAAGTCTCCGGAACCGCGGTACAAGTTGTTCGGCCAGACAGCACGACCGAGAGCCTGCAACTACGGCCCGATCCGACGCGGAAGGGAATGTACGTCGGTCAGTTCACCGCGTTGCAAGAGGGCACGTATCGACTGGAAATGCCCGTACCCGACAGCGACGAAGAACAGCTTTCGCGGCGCATCCAGGTGCGCGTTCCCGATTTGGAGCGTGAGAATCCGCAGCGCAACGATGCCCTGCTCAGCGAGATCGCCAAGCGCACCGATGGCTTGTACTACGTCGGCGCCGATGCGGTGCTGGGCCGTCGAGGCGTTCCGCCGCTGGTGAACCAACTGCCCGACCGAACGGAAACGACCTATCTGGCGGGCGTTACGGACCGTGATTTCGAGCATCGTTGGATGCAAGCGTTGCTGGGCGTCATTTGCGGTGCGCTGTGTCTGGAGTGGTTGATCCGCAGGCTGTCCAAGTTGGCGTAGGCCCCGCGGCATATTACGACGAGAATCATCCCCAATGGCGACGGACACCAAACCCGCAAAGACCACGCTCGATCCGGCGATCGAATCGTTGCTCGCCCGGCTGCGGCGGCGCATTCGCGCCTATGTCGTGGCCGACGGGGCAGCCACGGCGGTCCTGGCGCTGGCCGTGGGGTTTTGGTGCAGTCTGGCGATCGATTGGCTGTTTGAGCTACCGCGGCCGCTTCGAGCCGCAGTGCTCGTGGCCGTGGCGGCTGCCGTAGCATACGTCGTTCATCGGTTGCTGATTTCTCGGCTGTTGGTGCGATTGGAAAATCGCAACATGGCTGTATTGCTCGAGCGCCACTTCGAACAGTTCGACGACGGACTACTTACGGCCGTGGAACTGGCGGAGCGCCCGGAGCACGCCGCCGAGTTCAATCGCGAAATGCTCGACCATACGCGCCGAACCGCGCAAGCAGGTCTCGGACGTGCATCTGGCGAACGTGTTCAACACGGCGCCGTTGGCCCGCCGCATCACCCTGGCCGTGGCGCTATTTGGCAGCCTGCTTGTGTTTGCCGTGGCCGCTCCCGAGGCGATGGGCGTGTGGACGCGGCGCAATCTGTTGTTCTCGCGCGAACTGTGGCCTCGCAAGACGCACTTGCACGTCGACGGCTTTGGCGAAGACGGACACATGAAAGTGGCGCGCGGCGCGGATTGGACATTGGCCGTGCGTGCCGATGCCGCAGCGGACCGTGAAATTCCTGAAGTCGTCGAGGCGCGCTATCGGACAGACGACGGCGTGCGGGGACGTGAGAACATGAGCCGCGAGGGCATGGTGCTGCCTGGCCAGGCCGAGTTTCAACCATATACGCACACGTTCAAAAGCGTGCTAACCCCGTTCGAGTTGTACGTGGCGGGCGGCGACGACCGCGAGGGACCGTTCTATCTCGACGTCGTCGAGGCGCCCACGATCAGCCGCATGACGTTGCACTGCGTATACCCTGCCTACATGCATCGCGAGCCGCGCAATGTTCCCATGGCCGGACTGATGCAGTTGCCGCGGGGCACGCAGATCACGATTCACGCCAAAGCCAACAAGCCGCTGGTGGCCGTCGAAATTGACGACGTGGTCGACGAGACCACTGCGACCAAGGGCCGCGTCGACGTCGTGGCCGAAAGCAGCGCACCCAACGAACGGTTTCAAACCATCCTGCCGCCGCTCGACCGGGACAAGATCTTGTTGTTCACGCTGTTTGATTCCGATGGCATACGCAGTCTCGACGCCGTACGGTTGGCCATCTCGGCGGTGCCCGACGAGCCGCCGCAAGTGAACGTCGGCTTGCGCGGCATCGGTACGGCGATCACGCCGGCGGCACGGCTGCCCCTGGCGGGCGAAATCACTGACGACTACGGCGTCACCAAAGTGTGGTTCGATTTTCATGCAGACGACAAAGGCTCGCAACAACGTCCGCTGGCGGCCGCTATCAACGGAGAGGAAAAACTGGAAGTCACCGACGTGCTGGAAGTCGGTGAGTTGGAACTGCAGCCAAAGCAACGTTTCCACCTGGCAGTGCACGCGGCCGATGGATGCGAGTTGGACAACGGGCCCAACGAGGGCGCCGGCCAGCGCCAGGTGTTGGACGTGGTGACGCCCGAACATTTGCGTTCGATGCTTGAAGCACGCGAACTGATGCTGCGGCGACGTTTCGAGACGATCGTCGCCGAGTTCACCGACACGCGCAACCTGTTGGCGGGCTTGCAACTGACGTCCGAGAAGGCGACTTTGCCAGCCGATGCGACGAAAGACGATGCGATGGATGATGGCGCCGGGCCACCTGCGGCGTCCGTTCCGCCGGCCGGCGTGCCGTTGGCCCGCGTCACGCAAAACGTCGAGCGCAGCGCGCACGAGACGCTGGAAGTGTCGCAGGCGTTTGACGGCATTCGCGAAGAAATGATCAACAATCGAGTCGACACCGAGGAGTTGCGCATCCGCTTGAAAGATGGCGTTGCCGATCCGCTAGCGCGTCTGGTCGACGAACGGTTCGGTCCGTTGCAAGTCAAATTGACTGAACTCGCGGACCAACTGTCCGATGCGAGCGCCGCCGGCAAAACGCGCACCGTGGCGGTGGCCGAGATGGACGCCATTCTGGTCGAGATGCACCAGGTGCTCGACAAAATGATGGAATTGGAGACGTTCAACGAGGTTTTGGACATCTTGCGCGAAATCATCGCCGACCAGGAAGAAGTCATCACCGAGACGAAGGATCAGCAGAAGCGAAAACTCCGCGACTTGTTGGAATAATAAAGCGGTTGATGGGCCGTGCTATTCATACGGCGCGGCGAATGAAGGGATGGGTTCCATGCGAACAATCTGGCCTTGGATCGCAAGCCTTGCCTGCGGGTGCTTTGTCGCCTGGTGCAGTCCGCTGGCGGCACAGCCAGTTCCGCCCCCGGAATCGACCGAAGAGGCAGCTTCGCCGGATGGCGCGGATGCGGCCGGCGATGCCAAGGGGGCCAATCCGCTGTCAGATCGGCAACGACAAGTCCGCCAGCGATTCGTCGAGCTGGAACGGCTGTTGTTGCGTATGGCGGAATTGACCGCGCCCACGGACCCCGGGCGCGCGCACCCTGCTCCGCCGAGCTGTCGCCCAGAGCAAGCAGCGCGATATCGATCATCAATTCAAAGAGCTGGTCAAATTGCTCAAACGGCAACAACTGGCACTGGCCGTGCGCGGGCAAAGCGACGTGCAGCGAGATTTGGCACGGCTGTTGGAATTGCTATTGAGCGAAGATCGCGGCAAGCGCATCGAGAGTGAGAAGGAGCGCATCCGCGCGTATTTGAAGCGAGTCAGCAAGATCATCAAGGAGCAAAAATCGGTTCAGCGCGCTACCAATCGTGACGGCGACGCCAAGCAACTGGCCGAGCGGCAGGGTGAACTCTCGGACGAGACGGCGGAATTGGCCGAAGACGTGAAGCAAGAGCAGGCCGAATCGCAGAGCCTGGAGCGTGAACCTCAGGACGAAGTGGAACCCAAGAGGGACGAGGAGTCCGATCCGGAGCCGAAGGACGAAGCAGAAAAGAGCGACGACGCCAAAGGCGAGGCGGGCGATCAGGCGGAACAGAGTGACGCGAAAGAGCCTGCCGACGAGGGGAATGCCGGCAAGCCGGGAGAAGAACCATCCGAGCCGAGCGAATCGGGCGAGAGTCAGCCGGGGAAGCCGCAGGAACAACCGCCGATGCCCGGTGGTCAACCGATGCCGGGTGAGAGCCAGTCGGGCGAGTCTCCGCCGCCGAGCGACAATCCGGCGCAGCAACGCCTCGAACAAGCACAACAACGCATGCAACAAGCGCAAGAGAAGTTGGAACAAGCCGAGCGGGAGCAGGCCGACGAGAAGCAAGCCGAGGCACTGCGCGAACTGGAACGAGCCAAGGCCGAGTTGGAGGAGATCCTACGCCAGTTGCGTGAAGAGGAAATGGCGCGAATGCTGGCGTTGCTCGAAGCCCGCTTTCGCAAAATGCTCGACGCGCAAGTCGAGGTCTATGAGGGCACGATGCGGGTCGACCAGGTTCCCCCGGCCGAGCGCGACCGCGACGACGAGATCGAGGCCGGGCGGCTGAGCCGAGCCGAAGCGGCGATCGTCATCGAGGCCGACAAGTGTTTGACGCTATTGCGCGAAGAAGGCTCGGCCGTGGCGTTCCCCGAGGCCGTCATGGAAATGCGCGAAGATATGCAGCAGGTGGTCGAGCGTCTGGCCCAAGCGAACGTCGGCCCGCTCACGCAAGGCATTGAGACCGACATCATCGCGGCGTTGGAAGAAATGATCGCCGCCTTGAAAAAAGCCCAGAAGGACATGGAAGACAAGCAGCAGCAGGGCCAGCCCGCCGAGGGCGCCCCGGGCGAGCCCCCCTTGGTGGACACGCTGGCCGAGTTGCGGATGATTCGCGCGTTGCAAATGCGCGTGAACAACCGCACCAAGGCTTACAGCAAGCTGACTCAAGAGGATCAGGTGGAGACGCCCGAGTTGCTCGCAGCGCTCAAAAAGTTGGCCGAGCGGGAAGAACGAATTCATGCCGTGACGCGCGACATCGTCGTCGGGAGGAATCAATGACGAAACGAGCCCGGATGCAATGCCTGTGTCTCGCGCTGGCGGCCCTCTCGGTCGGCGGCATGTCACGCGCCGCCGACGTGCGCCCGCCCGCGGACTTCGTGCGTCGCGCGACGTGGTCGATGCCCAGCTCTGAAGCCGTGCGAACGCTCGTCACCGTGTGGCTGGATTCTCGCGACCTCGATGTGGAAACGCGGGCGCAAATCGACTCTCTGTGGACTTCGGACCCACAAGGCCCCCACAGCGATGCCATGCTGGATCTGGTCACGACGACGCTGGCCATGGCCGATCCGCGGATTCGGACGCTCGTGGATATTTGTGCCGCCCCGCGCGAAGGCGTACGCTTGCCCGAAGTCGCCTGGCTGTCCAAGGACGCCACGGCTCCGCTGGTGCGGAGCAACTTGCAGTTGCTCTACGGCCGCTGGCTGGTGCAGCAGAAGCTCTACGACGAGGCCCAGGAGCAGTTGCAGTCGCTGGCGCCGGCGGACGTGGTCGATCCGGCAGCGCTGTTGTTCTATCAGGCCGTCGTGCACCATCGCGCGCTTGACCGCGAGCAAGGGCTGGCGACGATTGCACGACTGCTGGAGTGTGAAGACGCCCTGCCCAGACGCTATGCTTCGGTGGCGCGGCTGATGCAGGCCGATATCGAGGGGCTCAAAGACGAATCGCTAGACCACATTGCTCGGCGGATGGAAGATATTCAGCGCCGACTCGACCTGGGGCGCACCGGCGAGAAAGTGCGCACTGTCGAAGATGGCGTGATTGCCTCGCTCGACAAGCTTATCGACGAGATGGAGAAACAACAACAAGCGGCCGCTGCCGCTGCCCGTGCCGGCAGCCAGCCAGGACAGCAACCCGTCACTCCGCTGCCCGACAGCCGGCCCATGGAGTTGAAGGCGCCGGGCGACGTGGCGAACAAGCCGGTCGGCAACACCGACGGCTGGGGCGAGTTGCCGCCGCGCGAACGTCAGGAAGCCTTGCAGCAGATTGGCAAGGAGTTTCCCGCACACTACCGCGACATGATCGAGCAATATTTCCGCAAACTGGCAAACGACGGCAGTGAAGCTCCCGAAAAATAGGTGATGGTTGTGTTGACGTGTACGATTTTGACTGGCATTGCGCTCCTCTTGGCAGCGCCGGAGTTCGAAGCCTCGGCCCTCGATGGTCGCACTGCCGTCGGTCGGCTGATCGCACTGGATGCTGCGCAGGCCGTTGTTGAGACTGAGCAAGGCCCGGACACGTTTGCAATCGAGTCGCTGGCGGTAATTGCGCGACACGACGCGCCGGCACGGCCGGAGCAGGCCGCCTCGCTGTGGGTCGAGCTGGCTGACGAGTCGGGCCTGGCGGCGGTCGAGTATCTTGTCACCGACGGCAAGGCATCCATTAAATTGACCGGCGGACAAAAGTTGAGCATTCCCACGCGCGCGATTCGTTGGGTGCGCTTCACGCCGCCGGCGCCCGGTGACGAAAAGCTGGCCAGGCAATGGTCCGAAATCACGCAGTCGAGCCCCGCCGGCGACCTGCTGGTGATACGCAAGGATGGCGCGTTGGACTTTCTGGAGGGCATTGTCCGCGATCTGAACGCCGCCACGTGCAACTTCGAAATCGACGGCGAAGTCATTGCGGTGAATCGCGAAAAGCTGGCAGGGTTGGTCTACTTTCACCCAGCGACGGAGGAATCAGAAGATGCCGTCGCTCGAATCCATCTGCTTGACGGGTCGCGATTGGCGGTCACGAGCGCAATGCTCGACGACGTGCAACTGAAGCTCGCCATTGGCAGCGGAGCGAAATGGACGGTGCCGCTTGACTACGTGACTCGCTTCGATTTTAGCGCCGGCAAGATCGCATTTTTGAGTGATCTCGACCCCCAGAGGGCGGAGTTCGTGCCGTTCTTTGGCTTTCGCAAGGTGCTGCCCGTGCTGGACCAGTACTTCACGTATCGGCGCGATCGCGGATTTGAGGGCCGTCCGCTGGCGTTGGACGGCACAACGTATCGCAAGGGGCTGGCGCTGCAGAGCCGCACGACTCTCTCCTATCGGCTGCCAGGCAAGTTCCGTCTCTTCAAAGCCGTGGTCGGTATCGACAGCGACGTGCAAGCTACGGGGGACGCAACACTAACGATCAAGGCGGACGGAAAACCACTGTGGGAGGGGGAAGTGCGCGGCGGCGAGCCTCCCCAGGAATTAGAATTGGAATTAGGTGGCGCTCGGCGACTGGAAATCGTGGTGGGCTACGGCCGCGATCAAGACGTGGGCGATCGCGTCAATTTGTGCGAGGCACGCGTGACGAAGTGACATTCCGGGCGGGCGTTCAGTTTCAGTCCGATTGAGAGGAACCATGAAAGGTTTGTTGAGCATTGCAGGGACGTTGTTGCTGCCGGTTGTCGCCTGGGCGCAGGTCGACCCGGAAGTGCTCCAGGCCGAGGCCGCCCGCGTGGCCGTGGTTGAGCAAGCCAGCCAGGCGGCGGTGGCGATCTTTGCCAACGCCGGCCAAAGCGGCGGATCGGGCGTGGTCATTTCGCCCGACGGTTATGCGTTGACCAATTTTCACGTTACGAACGAGGCCGGCACCGCCATGGAATGCGGTATGGCCGACGGAAAGTTGTACGACGCCGTGATTGTCGGCATCGATCCCACCGGCGACGTTGCGCTGATCAAGCTGTTGGGCCGCGACGATTTTCCCTATGCCGAGATGGCCGACAGCGATCTCGTGCAAGTTGGCGACTGGTGTTTCACTATTGGCAATCCGTTCCTGTTGGCGACCGATTTTCATCCCAGCGTGGCATACGGCGTGATCTCGGGCGTGCATCGATATCAGTATCCGGCCGGCACGATTCTGGAATACTCCGACTGCTTGCAGGCCGACGCGGCGATCAATCCGGGTAATTCGGGCGGACCGATGTTCGATGCCGAAGGACGCGTCATCGGGATCAACGGCCGCGGATCGTTCGAGAAGCGCGGCCGCGTGAATGTGGGCGTGGGCTACGCCATTTCGATCAATCAGATCAAGAACTTCCTCGGCCACCTGAAGAGCGGCCGCGTGGTCGACCATGCCACGCTGGGGGCCCGCGTGCGCAGCGATTCGGAAGGCCGCGTGGTCGTGGACGATATATTGGAGTATTCCGACGCCTTTCGCCGGGGCTTGCGCTACGGCGACGAGGTGTTGCGCTTCGGCGGGCGCGAGATCACCACGGTCAACGCTTTCAAGAACGTGTTGGGAATTTTCCCGAAGGGTTGGCGTGTGCCCATGACCTATCGGCACCGGGGCGAAACGTACGACGTTTTCGTGCGTTTGCGAGGCGTACACGCCACCGGGGAATTGGCCGAGTTGGCCGCCGGCGGCGCTGGCGACGAACACAAACCAAGCCCGGGCGAGCCCATGCCGCGCCGCGACGGGCCGCTTCCCGACGATGCTCCCGAAGGGCCAAAACCGAAACGGCGTTCGCCCCACGGCGAGCCCGCGCCGCTGCCGGAAATCGTCAAACAGCACTATATCAAGAAGCGTGATTTCGTCAACTACTACTTCAACCAGTTGCATCGCGACCGGGTTTGGAGCGCGCTGATGTCGCGCGGCGAATATGCGCCGCTTGCCGGCGCGTGGACGCTCACGGGGGTGACTGCCGGGGGCGTGACCGAGCCCGGCGCTCCGATCGAGTTTGATGTTTCCGATCAGGAGTCGGCCATTCGGCTGGAGAGCGGCGAATTGCGCATTCAACTCGACGGCGAACTTGCCGCGAAGCTCGATCCTCCGGGCAGCGGCGGCCTGCTGGTCTCGCTGGCCATGTGGCGCCGGTTTCTTGTGCAAGGGCCGGCCGGGTTTGACGAGCTCACTTACTGGGGCACCGCGCCCGTGCCGGGACACGAGGGATTGGCCGACGTCATCGTGGGCAGCTACGGCGGCGTCGAATGTCGCTTCCATTTTGACTCCCACCAGGGCCAGTTGGTCCTGTTGGAAATGTGGCCCGAAGAGGATACCGACCCGTGCGAGTTGTACTTCGACGACTATCGCGAAGTGCAAGGTTGCTGGTTGCCCGGTCGTATCGAGATTCGCGTGGGCGACCGCCTGTATCAGCTCGTCGACTGCCGCGAGTACAAGTTCGGTTCGACCAAGGAGGACGAATGAACGTGCTCACGAGGAGACGCGTGGCAAAACCAACCGCTATCGGTTGCGCGCTCGCATTGACGATGTTCATCAACGTAGCCGGCGCCGCGGATTCGCTCACGTCGGTGATCGAGGACGTGCAGCCCCGCATGGTGAAGTTGTATGGCGCCGGCGGCGTGCGCGGGCTGGAGCCCTATCAGAGCGGCTTTCTGATTTCGGATTCCGGGCACGTTCTCACAGTGTGGAGCTACGTCCTCGACACCGACTATATCACCGCCACGCTCGACGACGGGCGCAAGTTCGAGGCCAAGCTAGTCAGCTTCGACCCGCGGCTGGAAGTGGCGGTGCTCAAGATCGAAGCTGCCGAACTGCCGCATTTCGATCTGGCGGCCAGCGTGACGGCGAACGCCGGAGCGAGGGTGCTGGCGCTGAGCAATTTGTTTGGCGTGGCGACTGGCGACGAGGCGGCCAGCGTGCAGCACGGGGTGATCGCTGTACGCACGCGGCTCGACGCGCGGCGCGGCACGTTCGAAACACCGTACCACGGCGACGTCTACGTGCTCGACGCCATGACCAACAATCCCGGCGCGGCTGGTGGAGCACTGGTGAATCAACACGGCGAGTTGTTGGGGCTGTTGGGCAAGGAGCTGCGCAGCGCGCAGAACAACATTTGGCTCAACTATGCGCTGCCGATCGATCAATTGCGCGAGAGCATCGAGGCTATCCTCGCCGGCAAGGCCCCGCGCGTCGACGGCAACGAACCGGACTTCCAGCCGGATCATCCGGCGGATCTCGCCACATTGGGCCTGGTGCTGGTGCCCGACGTGCTGGAACGAACGCCCCCCTATGTCGATCTGGTCAGGGCCGACTCACCGGCCGCCGCGGCCGGCATCCGGCCGGATGATCTGGTGGTCTATTTGGGTGAGAGCCTGATTCCATCGTGCAAGAGCCTGAACGAAGAGCTCGCGCGGCTGGAGCAGGACGCCGAGTTGCGATTCATGGTGCTACGGGGCCAAGAGCTGATCGAAGTGGTCGTGCAGGCGACTGCTCCTGAACCAGCGGAGCAAGAATGATCCGACTGCGGCAAATACACATCGCACTCGCCCTGGTGCTGATCGGCACGGCAACGCTAAGCGCCGACGAGAGTTTGCGCGCCCGTGAGGAACGAGCGATGCAGGCGGCGCTGGAGAGAGTCGCGCCGTCGGTCGTGCGGATCGAAACGGTGGGTGGATTGGAGCGCGTCGGCGCATGCTCATCGGCACGGGGTCGACCACGGGTTTGGTCGTGTCGGCGGATGGCCACATTATCTCGAGTGCTTACAACTTCGTGCAAAAGCCGTCATCGATTGTTGTCACACTGCCGGATGGCTCGCGCGAGCGCTGCCCGTCTGGTGGCAACGGATCACAGCCGCATGCTGGTGCTGCTGAAAGTGGATACCGAGGCCGAGCTGACCGTGCCGGAGGCCGTGCCCAAAGATGACATGCGTGTGGGACAGTGGTCGCTGGCCGTGGGGCGCACGTTTGAAGCCGACCGGCCCAACGTTTCGGTGGGCATCGTCAGCGCGTTAAATCGCATTTGGAGCAAGGCGATCCAAACCGACGCCAAAGTGTCGCCCAACAACTACGGTGGCCCGCTGGTGGACATCAGCGGTCGCGTGCTGGGTGTGCTGGTGCCAATGTCGCCCGACGGATCGGAGGAGGTGGCCGGCGTCGAGTGGTACGACTCGGGCATCGGATTCGCGATACCGTTAGAGGACATATTGCACGTCCTGCCCAAGCTCGAGCAAGGAAATGATTTGCGCTCGGGCGTGTTGGGCGTGAACATCAAAGGACATGGCATGTACGACTCGCCCGTCGAGATTGCCCTGGCCCGCGCGAAGGGACCGGCCTACATCGCTGGCTTCCGCCCCGGCGATAAGATCGTCGAAGTCGCGGGGTTGCCGATCGATCGTCCCGCGGAGTTGAAGCACGCCTTGGGTCCGATCTATGCCGGTGAGACGGTGCGCATCGTTGCCGAGCGGGGCGACGCACGCATCGTTCGCGAGGTCGAACTGGCCGACGTGATCGAACCCTATGAAGCTCCGTTTTTGGGCATTCTGCCGATGCGACTGGCCAGCGACGACGCGGACGGCGGAGCCGTGGTCCGCTATGTCTATCCCGACAGCCCAGCGGAAGCGGCCGGTATCAAGCCCGGCGACCGCATTCGCGCCGTTGCCGGACACGAGACGGAAACCGCGGAGGCGATTGCCGAAGCGTTGTTGCCGCTGGCTCCGGAGGAAACGGTGAAGTTGGAAGTTGCTCGCGGCGAGCAGACGTTGTTGCTCGCGGCGGTGCTGGCACACTTGCCAGAGAGTTTGCCGGGTGACTTGCCGCCGGCGCACGAACCGATGGCCGCGGCTGCGGGCGAACTGCCGCCGGTCGGCGTCGTGCCGATCAAGGTGCCCGAATTTGCCAATCCTTGCATGGCTTACGTGCCCGAGGACTATCATCCGGAGACGCCGTACGGTGTCGTCGTGTGGTTGCATGCTCCTGGCAACTACAAGCCGGAAGCACTGGCCGAATTGTGGAAGCCGCTGTGCGACGACACTGATTTTATTCTGCTGGCGCCCGAGGCGAGCGATCCGTCGGCGTGGCGCCCGCCGGATGTGCGGATAGTGCGTCGCCTGTTGGATGAGATTATCAAGGATTACCACGTTGATCCAACGCGCATCGTGGTGCATGGCCATGAAGGCGGCGGTTCGTTGGCCTATCTGTTTGGCATGGCCAATGCGGACGTGGTTCGCGCGATCGCCGTGGTCGATGCCCCCCTGCCCCGTTTGTTGCAGCCGCCGGAGCCCGACCCAATCAATCGCGTGGCAATCTATACGACCCTGGCGACAAAGAGTCCGATCACCGACGCGGTAACCGCCGGCATCGAACGGTTGCGGGCGCTGAAGTATCCACTGACCGTCCACGAGGTCGGCGAACAGGGGCGCTATCTCACCTCGGATGAGATGGCACAGTTGGTCCGCTGGTTCGACACGCTCGACCGGCTGTAGAGGGCGTCCGCCTGACGGTTGAATAGGCTGGCCGCGCCGGGCGGCGAGCAACGATTGCTCTGAACGCGCATCGCGAGAATCATGCAGCGGCATGTCCTGGGTATCATTGCGGTCGTGCTGCTGGTGGTCGGCGTGGCAACGTATGGTCGAGACGACACCGTCGTCTCCGGCGCGTGCTTGAGGGTCGCGGCCATGGTCGCGCTATTGTGGCTGGCGATGCCGCAGTTGCGCGACGTGCCAGCGTGGCTGTTGGGCGCCTTTGGCGTGGTGCTGTTGATTGTCCTGCGGTGGCCCAAGCTCTTGTGGGCGATGCTGCCCTTGGCGGCCGTGCTGTGGCTGCTGCGTCCGCGCGCGCCCGGCGCACCAGCCGGCCGAGCGATCCTCGCGACTAGCGCCGCCTACGCCTCGACGGCTGGCTCGGGCGCGGCGTCCACCTCGGACAATTCGATGGCTGCCGTGGAGACGTGCCGCGTGGTGGCCAGAAACAGCACCGCGCATAGCAATGCCAGCGCCGACGAGAATGCAAACGGCGCACCGGGAAAGTAAACGGGAGCTGCGCTGGAGGCAAAGTAGCCGAACAACTGGGTGGTGATGACCGGTCCGAGAATCGCCGTGAGGCTGAACATGCTGGCCACGCCGCCTTGCAATTCGCCCTGGGCCGTGGCCGGAATCTGGCGCGACATGAGGCCATTCATCGAAGGGTATGCCAATCCCATCAGCGACGCAAAGGTCATCACCAGGTACAGCGCCCAACCCGTGGGAGCAAAGGCATAGCCCAAGAAAGCAAAGATGGCCACCGAGATGCCGAGCATTGCCGCCCGCTTTTCACCAAGTTGCGGAATGATCACGCGAGTCAGTCCGCCCTGCACGATGATCATTGTCACACCGGCGAATGCCAGCGAGAGGCCAATGGCGCTTTCGTTCCAGCCAAACTTCAGCTTGGTGTAGTAAGCCCAGACATTGGGCAGCGACTGATGACCGAGTTGCCACAAGAACAAAACGCCAGCCATTCCCAGGACCACCGGATATTTGCGCATTTGCAGCAGCGTACCCAGCGTGTTGGCCCGTCGCCAGGAAAACGGACGGCGGGACTCTGGCGCCAGCGTTTCGGGTAGCATGAAGTATCCGTACACGACGTTCGTCAGCCCCAGGGCCGCGGCGGCGAAAAACGGCGCGCGGGGCCCAAAGTCTCCCAGCATTCCCCCGATGGCAGGCCCCAGGATGAAGCCAATGCCGAACGCCGCGCCCATCAATCCAAAGTTCTGCGCCCGTTTGTCGGGTGGACTAATGTCCGCCACGCAGGCGTTGGCGGTGGAGTACAACGCGCCGGCAATGCCTGCGATCACGCGCCCCAGAAATAACCAGCTCAGCGTCGGCGCCAGGCCCATGACGGCATAGTCGATGCTGAACGCCAAGAGCGAGAATAGCAACACGGGGCGGCGCCCGAAGCGGTCGCTCAAATTGCCGATCACCGGGCCGAAGATGAACTGGGCGACGGCGTATGAAAACGCTAGCCAGCCACCTTCCAACGACGCCTGGCTAACTGACTCACCCGTCAACTCGATGATCAGGGCCGGCATCACCGGCAGGATGATGCCAAAGCCCACCATGTCGACCAGCACCGTGACGAACACGAAGGCGAACGCGTGTTTGCCGGAATGAGAGTTGGGAGTCGTCATGAAGTGTCTTTGGGTTGCATTGCCTCCGGTCATGGACGGGAGACTATGCGAGCTTCGCCTTGAGTTCGCGCAACAAATTCAGCGCCCGGCCGATTTCGGCTTTCTGCCGTTCGGGCTCTTGCGGGATCTCGCGTTCGATGGTGAGCGGACCGACATAGCCGATCTTGTCGAGCGTGCGCAAATAGCGTTCCATTCCGACGTCGCCTTCGCCCAGGGGCGTTTCGGTGCCCCACTCCTTGCCCGGAGTTTTGGCCCACTTGCCGTCCTTGCAGTGAACGCTGCGCACCCAGGGGCCGACCATCTCGAGCGCTTCGATCGGTTCGCCCGAACCATAGAGGATCATGTTGGCCGGGTCGAAGTTCACGAAAAGATTGTCGCGCTCGACGTCGCGGATGAATTGCACCAACGAGGCGGCCGTCTCTTGCCCGGTTTCCAAGTGCAGCGCCTGGCTTTGCTGCTCGCAGTGGTCGCACAGCTCGCGAGTCACGGCCAGCACTTCCTGATACAGCGGGTCGGCCGTGTCATGCGGAACGTAGCCCAGGTGCAAGGCCACCACGTCGACGTTCAGCAGCCGCGCAAAGTCGGCAATCTCCTTCATCTCCTTGGTGCGGGCGGCGCGGGTTTCTGGCGGCACCAGGCCCACCGTGCGCGTCACCGTGGGAATGTCGGCGTAACTTTCGCCTTCAAAGCCGCCGAAAACGCACGAGATGCGAATGCCGAGTGTGGCCAGCTTGTCGAGAAACTTGCGGGCGTTTTCCGCCGTGCGCGTGGCGGCTTGGGGCGCGTGCAAATGAACGGTGGGCACGCCCAATTCGTGCGCCACTTCGAGTTTGACTCCCAATCCGGCGTCGATGCTGGCGAATACGCCCAACGGCCATTTTTCCACGCGCGTGCTCCTTCGGATGAGTGTCGGCTCCCGGCACGGCGCTCGCAGCAGCGCCGCCTGCAAGGATCGGCAAAGTCGCCATTAGAGCAACTGGCGCAAGCGGATCAAGCTTTGCTTGCGCCGTAGCGCGACATATCGGGCTTCACGCCTTCCGGCGTTTCGTCGCTGTCGATGTCGAACCACTCTTTTTGAAAGTCGATGCGACGATTCTCGCGCATGGCGATGTTGGTCGTCAGCGCGATCACCGCGTCGCCCAGGGCCACCTTGGGATGGCAGCGCGGCAAGTTCTTGGGATCCGGATTGCGAATGCACCAGGCCCAATGCTCCAGCTCTTCGGTATATCCGCGGCTCACCGGCCCCTCGATGGCCTTCTTCCCGACGGCCGCCGCGTCGCCGCCGCTTTGCGTCGTGTCGAGCGTCGGTCCGCCCTTGCCCTGCGTAACGGATACTTTCGTCGTCGAGGGCGCCTTGTTGCTGTAGAGCATGACTTCCTGTTCGCGATCCAGGATAAGCGTGCCGTCGGTGCCCATCACGACTTCTCCGTATCCGCCGAAGCCGTTGCCGTTGATCGACGTATAGACCACGCCGATCTTCTTGTTCGGATCGCTGTCGTAGTCGGGACCGGGAAACTCGTACAAGCAGTAGACGTGGTCTTCGCAATCGCGATCGAGCGGGAACAGCGACCGCATGCCCGCGCCGGAAACCGAGAGCGGCAGGGCCTTTTCTCCGTCTTTGCGCAAGCCGCTGATGAAGATGCCCGCGGCGTCCAACTGGTGGCTGCCCAATTCGGCCATCAAGCCGCCGCCGGTGCGGTTCCACAACCGCCAGCGAATGAGCTCTTCCAGGGCGGAGCGCTTGGAGCCGTCGGCCAAAGTAATCGACTCGTAGCCGTAATCCTCGGCCTTCACCGCGTGATCCAGGTGTTGCAGCCTCAAATGCTCGATCTCGCGGTCCAGGCGGTCGATCATGCTGCCGCGGGCCGATTCGATCTCTTTGCGCAGCGCCGTCAGCCTCGCGATGTCTTTGTTCAAATCGTCGATCGCGATGCCCTTGGCCAGATCGCGCTCCTTCTTGAGCTTCGTCAGCCGCTGGGCCATCTTGTCGTCGGGCAGCGGCATCGACCAGCTATCGTGACCCGGCAGGTTGCCGCGGTGCCACTGGGCGCGAATGCTGTGGATCTCGCCGATCAAACCGCGGCGAATCGTGTCCACGGCGTTGTCGTACAAAATGCTGTAGTGCCGCTGATGGCCGGTGGCCAGGTGCTTGTTGAATTTCTTGGCGAAGCGGCCCATCTCCTTGCACTCGTGGACGGTGTGTCCCATGAGCTTTTCGGTGAGCACGTGTTTGCCGGCGGCCATGGCCTCGATGGCGACCGGAGCGTGCAAGTGGAGCGGCAACGCGATCACCACCGCTTCGACGTCGGGGTCGGCCAACAGGTCGTGATAGTCCTGGCTGTATACCTTGACGTGTTTGCGGGCTTCGTCTTCGCTCTTCCAGCCGTACTTGGTCATCAGTCCGCTACGAACCTTCAACGCGTTCTCGCTGGAGTGATCGCCGTGGAAGGCGCGGTGGATGTTGTAGGGGCGGATGTCGGCGATCGCCACGACTTGCTGGTAACTGGGCGTGAGGGCTCCGATCAGCACGTTGCCTTCGTCGCCGGTGCCGATGACGCCGACGCGCAAGGGGTCTTTGATGCTGGCTTCATAGCCGAAGTACATGGCGCCCAGTCCAGCGCCGGAGACGGCGCCGGCAGCGATGCCCGTTTTCAGGAAGTCGCGGCGCGTGACGCCGATGGCCTCTTGGAAGTTGTGTTGGCCGACTTCCCGTTCTTCAGGAGTCAATTGCATCGGACTGACCTTTCGTTGCGTTGCCGGCAACTAGCTTGTGAAGGAAGTAGTCCAGACCGGCCCAGCGGCCGACCGGCGTGGTCGCCAGCGCGAGCAAGGCGACCATTTCGACATATTGATTGTAAGTGGGCAGCGCGTCGGACACCCAAAACGGTTGCATCAACACCACCGACAATAGGAACAGCGCGCCGACCACGCAGGCCACCCGCGTAAACAAACCGAGGAGCAATAGGATGCCCACCGCCAGAATGAACCAGGTCATCATCCCGTCGACAACTTTGATCGAGGGATGCGGCCGGGTGAAAGGCGGCGCTTGGCGCTGGTCGGCGTTCAAAATGTCGACAAGGGCGTTGTCGTACTCCTGTTCGAGTTTTTCCAGTTCGGTGCGATAGCCGGCCGCTTCGCTCGTCAATTGGGCCCGCTTCTGGTTGACGCGCCCGCGATGGAACGGCACGTCGTCAGCCGCCGGCAACGCCTCGGCCAACTGATTGCGGCGCCACTCGTGTACGTGCGTCACCAGGGCATCGCGATTATCCCCGGCCCAATGGCGCAGCTCTCGTTGGTACGTATCGAACACGCCTTTTGCTCGATTTTGCTGCTCTCTATCGAGCTCGTGGTGATTTACGAATTTCTGGCGATCGGCGTCCCAATCGTTAATAATCGCGTCAGTCCAACTGCGGACGGCCTGCTCTTCGGTCTCACGGGTACCGCCGTGGAGGTACTCCTCCATGCCGTGGAAACTGGGCAAATAGGCGTGGTACCAGGAAGCCAGGGGACCGGTGGCGGCACGCAGGGTCGCCTCGGAGGTCCACTGAGGATCGGCGTAGTGCTTCATTCCTTCGGCAAAGAAATGCCAGCCGATGTTCAGGCGCAAAAGCACCAGCATGATCACCGTGGCAAGCGTTATCGAATACCGACTGGGCACCAGGCATCGCCTCCGGGGCGGGGAGTTCGGGGGAGGAAGTCTGCCGCAAGGGGCGGCTCGCGGCGCAGGGTGGGACGGCCGAATGTGCGGCGCCCAAACCTCCATTTTAATCAGCCAGATGGCAACCCGCCTAGCCTTGCTGAGCCCCATTTTTCCCGCGAACCTGCCTCTTCGGGCTCCCCTCAATTGGTGAGCGGGACCGGTTGAAGTTTCGCGGCACGCACCGACAACGTACGATGGCCCGCTGATCCCGTACCTGGCGGTGCGAACGTAGGTGATTCGCGCGGCTCTCGGTCGCCTCGCTTGGGTGAATACACGTCGATGAGAATTGTCCTCGGTTATCCGGTGGATCGGCGCCACGTCGACCAGATCGTCACCACGGCGCCGACGGCGCAAGTCGTCGATGCCGGACAAGAGCATGTTGCGGCCGAAATCCTCACGGCCGACGTGTTCTGTGGCCACGCCAAAGTGCCGGTCGATTGGGAGGCCGTGGTGCGCGGAGGGCACTTGCGATGGATCCAATCTTCGGCCGCCGGGCTCGATCATTGCCTGGTGCCCGCGGTCGTCGACTCAGACATCATCGTCACTAGCGCCTCGGGCGTGTTGGCGGACCAGGTCACGGAGCACGCCATCGCTTTGGCGACAGGCCTGACGCGCAGCCTGCCGGTGTTCTTTCGCGCGCAGCAAGCCAAGGAGTTCATCCGCCGGCCGACGCGCGATCTGCATCACCGGACCGTGGGCATCGTTGGTTTTGGGGGCGTAGGCCGCCGTCTGGCGGAAGTATTGCACGCCTTCAAAACGCGCATCCTGGCGACGGACATGTTTCCCGTGGACAAGCCCGACTACGTCGACCGGCTGTGGCCGGAGGGGCGTTTGCACGATTTGTTGCGGGCCGCGGAGATCGTGTTTCTTTGCGCCCCGCTAACCGCCCAAACGCGTGGGATGATCGGCGCGGCGGCGTTGGCGGCGATGCAGCCTGGCTCGATATTGGTCAATGTGGCCCGCGGACCGCTGGTGGTGGAGGCCGCTTTGGTGGCCGCGCTCGAATCCGGCCATTTGGCGGCCGCCGCGCTCGATGTGACCGAGCAGGAGCCGCTATCGGCCGCGAGCCGCTTGTGGGAAATGCCCAACGTAATCATCACGCCGCACGTTGCCGGGCAAAGCCGGTTTCGCATCGATCAGATGACCGACTTCTTCTGCGAAAACCTGAGGCGCTATCAGGCAGGACAGCCGCTAGTGAACCTCGTGGACAAGGAGTTGGGCTTTCCGATTCGCCGGGCCGGTGGCGCACCGGGTTGACGGGCGCTGGGGGGCGGCTTCGCACATTGTCAATGATGCGGCAAAACGTGCGCCAGGAATTCGCGGCACTGCTGGCACCCGCCGCTCTGGACGAGAGCGAGCGAATCGGCCTAAGATAGGGACAACCTACCGGGAGCTTTCCCACCCAGCATGTAACCAAGGCGGCAATGCATGTCGACGACCACCTTCCACCAAGGCGCTGCCACACTTGCAATCGACGGCCAAGAGCCGGCAACGCATTGTCCCGACGAATTGCTCGAACGCTACGACCGGCTGATTGACGGTCAGCGGATGAGCTGGACGGAGCACTTGCACCTGACCCGTCGGTTGGGCTCCGGCGGCCAGGGCGTGGTTTACTTGAGCGAACGGCGCGGCACCGACAACTTCACATTGCCGGTGGCGCTGAAGATCTTCTCGCCCGCGCAATATGACGATGCGCAGCTACGACGAAGCCATGGAGCGGATCGCGCAGATCGGGGCGCTAGTTGCGCAGATTCAGCAGGACAATTTGCTGGACGTCCACAACTTCGTGGAGCGCAGCCGCATCCGCATCATGGAAATGGAATGGATCGACGGCTACGACCTGAGCCAACTTCTCACCCGCGAGATGCTGGAGCGCACCCGGGAGCGCGTGAGCAATCGCCGCTGGGAACAAATCAATAGTGTCGTCGTGACACAGGGACCCGTGCAGCCAAGGCTCAAGCCGGGCGTTGCCATCTCGGTGATGCGCGAGTGCCTGGCCGCGCTGGCGGCGCTGCACCGCGAGGGCATCGTGCATGGCGATATCAAGCCATCGAACATCATGCTCAAGCGCACTGGCAACGCCAAGATCGTCGACATCGGTTCGGCATTCGAGTTGACCAATGCGCCCATCCGGCGAACTTGCACGCCCACCTATGCGGCGCCCGAGGTGCTGGAAGGGGCCGATTGTTCGCCGCGCTCGGACCTGGCGAGTCTGGGCTACGTGTTGATCGAAGTCCTGGCCGGACAGCCCGTCTTCGCGGGGCTCAACTCGTATCGCGATCTGCTCGAAGCGAAGCGGCTGTTGCCGCAGCACTTGCCGCAGATCTTGCCGCGTGAAGTGGTGTGCAACGAACTGTTGATGAACTTCTGCCGTGGGCTGGTTGCGCCCGATCCCATGCTCCGCTTTGCCAACGCCGAGGCGGCCGATTTGATGAAGGAAGGCGCCGCCAGCTTCCATCGCCAATTGATCAAGGGCGACCTGGCCAGCGAATACGAAAACGAAATTCGTGTCTGGCTGGAAGAGCTGGAAGAGCTGGAAGAATTGGAAGAGTTGGAAGAGTTGGAATAGCCGCCCCGCGGCGGCTGGCGTCGAACTGGTTAGAGTTCGATGCGCTTGCACTCGGCATGGCTGCGGTGTGCAGCCTGCACGATCAGCATGGCTCGATAGGCGTCTTCCAGCCCGCTGGTGTTGCGCACCAGGCTGGTCACCGAGCGATGGAACTGCGAGAACATTTGCTCGCCCACGGGGCGCTCGCTGTCGAGCGATTCCATGTGCCGCCCGGCACTGTCGAACCAGATCAACGTGCTCGGCAGATCGACAAAAGCGATGCCATTCTCGCAGGCGACCTGCAAAGCCGCCGGCGGACGAAACGCCACGGCCTCGGGCCAATCCGAGGGCATGTAGCGGCCGGAGCTGATTTGCGCCGTGATGCGCGTACCAGGCCCGCTCGCGCCTGAGAAATCCAGGCTCATCATCTCGTAGTCGATTTGCTGCGGCTCGCACTGGCTGATATGGGTCAGTCCCAGCACGCTGGTCGGATCGGCGCCCGCCACATAGCAGCACCAATCGACCAGTTCGACCAGGTCGTGAGTCCGCGAGACGGGCGCCGATAGCGCCGCCCGCTGGTCGTGGCGCGCCTCGGTCGGCACGCGTTGGTGGCAGAACAGTAGCCGAGGATTGCCCAGCCGCGTGGCAATGAGCTCCTTCAGCCGCAAGGTGGCTGGCGCCTGGCGATGCGGAAACTCGGCCATGAACGCGATGCCCGAGGATTCGATCCGTTGTTTCAACAGCGTGGCCTGATCGGTGTCGAAGTCGAGCGCGGCGGCGCAGTACACGGCTTTGCCGGCGTCGCAAGCAGCCAGGATGGGCAAGGCTCCAAACCACCGACCCGAGAGCACCATCACCGCGTCAATGTCTTCACGCTCGGCCAACGTGCGAAAGCCGTCGACCGCGTCGGCGCCGAAGTCGCGGGCGGCAATTTCGGCCCGATGGGCCACCGGCTCGCAGACAGCTCGCACCTCGAAGCGGTCGCTCAGCGCGCGCAGTGCCGGGCGATGGCGTAGCTCCCAGGCATTGCCTAATCCAACCAGGCCGACACGAAGCTTCATGGGAATGTGTTCTTAGGCGTTGGGGCGCTCAGCCTTGGTGAGGGGACCTGCGTGCGGCCTGGACCGGCGGTTCGCTTCGTGGCATGCAACTCGTGGACCCCAGGTCCTGGCGGCCGAGCCATGCTGGCGCAGCGCGCGATCCTGAGCGCAGGCTTTTTCCGTAAGAACTCGCTCGATGTGCTGTAGCGCGATTCGTGATTATATCGCTCCGGTGGGATTACTCAATTCCTTGCCATCGCCGCACTGCTGCCATTGGACGGTCGGCAGTTGGTGACCGAAATTGGTCGTGGACGTCCAGGAGTTGTCGGTGGAATAAGCCGACTGGAGAAAGCGCCGGCAAATTCATCGTATTTTATGCTTGCACGCGCAGATTTCCTATATAAACTTAGGTGCTCCTTGCCAATTCTACCCCGCCATTGAGTTCCGACTTTACGAGGTTCGGAAAGGATGCCTGCCGCGAGAGTGCTGAACTCACGCCGTGCTCATCGGGCGCGCTTCTTTCCCCTCTGAATTGAGCAGTTTTTCCAAGGTGAAGCGGGGTGATTGGGCGATTTATTGAATTGTGTGCACTAGCGCACGTCTGCTCGCAGTCGGTTCTCGCGTAACGAAGGAGCGATGCTGTCATGGTCAACTTCACGTTAAACATCCTTCTCCAGGCAGCCGCCGTTGCAGCGGGTGGGCAAGACTATGCCACGGCCTACAAGGAGACTCAGGAGTCGGGTCGTCCGTTGGTTGTGTTGGTCGGCGCCGAGTGGTGCCCGGGCTGCCGCCAGATGAAACACTCCGCTATCCCAGAGCTGGAGAAACAGGGCGGTTTGGCGAATGTGGCATTTGCCTACGTCAACACCGACGAAGACAGCCGGCTAGCCAGCCAGTTGATGCAGGGCAGCTCGATTCCACAGTTGATCCTCTATCACAAGACCGAGGACGGCTGGAAGCGCCAGCGGCTCATCGGCGCCCGGGCACCCAGCGAGATTCAGTCCTTCATCGAAGAAGCTACTGGAACGGCGGTGCCGAAGATCAGCAGTCGCCAATAAGGGCGATTGCGGTCGTCTCCCGTGGTGGTGTGTCCCGTGGTCGTTGTCCACTCCGTAAGCATTGCTAGGCAGACAGCGGATTGCCACGCTTCGCCAGCGGCAATTCCACGGGTCCGCCAGCGTGCTGAGACGCGAACACGGCCACGATCATCTCGACGGCGGCGCGGCCGTCGTAGATGCTGCCGTTCGGCTGCCGGTTTTCGCGAATTGCGGCGATGAGCTCCCGGCCGCCGGCGTGGTTGCCGCCGTGGCGGTCCTTGTCGTCGATGGGTTCGGGTTTGCCGACGCCGGCGCTGGTGACGTTTTGCCATTTGGCGCCGCTAAGGGCGGGCGACCAGCTCGGATCGGGCAGGTATTTGACGCTGGGCAAATAGCCGGTCGTGATTTCCAGAATGCCTTCGGACCCAAAGATAGTCAGCCCGAAACGGGGACGCTTTCCGGACATGGCCCGATGGGAGCCGAAATAGGCGGTTGTCGCGACGGGCATGCCATACATGGCACTAACGGCATCACCCGCCAAGGGGCCGATGCCCTCGTTGCCTTCAACGACGTCCGCGCTGGTGATCGGCTGGCCTTTCTGCGACACGACGGCGAAGCACCAGCGTGGGTCGCCACCGAACAGGCGGATCAGATCCATCACGTGCGTGCCCAGCACCCACAGATCCTCGCCGCCGCCGCGTTGGTCCTCCTTGCCACGGCCGCGAAGCTCCAGCACGTGGCCGATTTTGTTCGCCGCCAGCATTTCCATGACGACGGGAATGCGTGGGCTAAAGCGCGTCGTGTGCGCGATTGCGAGTTTGGCGTGCGTGCGCTCGCAGGCGGCCACCATCTCGTCGGCTTCGGCCAGCGTGCGGCACAGCGGCTTTTCCAGATACATGTGGACGCCCCGCTCGGCCGTATTCACGACGATATCGCGATGCGCATCGAGCCAGCGCGGTCCGATACTCACCACGTCGGGCTTGACTTCGTCGAGCATCTGGCGGTAGTCGGCGTACGCTTTGTCGAGCTGCAACTTGCTGGCCGTTTTGGCCAGGCCGACTTTGTCGTCGTCGGCCACGGCGACCAGCTCCACGTCGGGCATGCCCTGCCACATGACATCCAGACCGTGGCCATAGTCGCCCCGCCCAGTACGGCCGATCACTGCTGCACGCAATTTCGCCATGGATGGTTGATTCCCGCTAGCCGGTTCACCGAGACAGAGAAACGCACCGCGCACGTCGCATGAGGGGATAGTTTACCTGCAACGCACCGCGATTGCGACCGAAAGTCGGCCACCTGTCGTGCGGAGGACTTGCCGGGAGTCAAGCACGATGGATGAGGCAGGCCGTTCCCAAAAGTTTACGGCGCTGCGCGGCGATGCTCTTCGGCCAGTTCGTAGCGGCGAATCTTGCGATCGAGGGTCGATCGCTCGATTCCCAGCAGTGCGGCCGTCTGGCTCTTGTTCCAGTTGGTGGCGATGAGCGTGGCCAGAATGTGGTCGCGCTCGATTTCGGACAGCGAGGCGGGGCGAAACGGTGCGCCATGAGCCGGTTGCTCGCCGGTATCGCCGGCGGTGGAGAGCTGCGAGAGCGTGAGGTCTTCGCGCTCGATGAATTCGCCGCGGGCCAGCACGACCGCCCGCTCGACGACGTTTTTCAATTCGCGGACGTTGCCCGGCCAGCGATACTTCCGCATCATTTCCAGCGCCTCGGGAGTGAATCCGCGCAGTTTGCGGCCCGTTTCGGAGTTGAAACGTTGCAGGAAATAGTGGGCCAGCTCGGGAATGTCCTCGACGCGTTTGCGCAACGAGGGCACGATGATCTCCAGCACGCGCAGGCGGAAATACAGGTCGCGGCGAAAGCGGCCCTCGGAAACATCGCGTTCCAGGTCGCGATTGGTGGCGGCGATGACGCGGACATCGACGGTCACCGCCTCGGTTCCGCCCACGCGTTCGAACGGATGGCCCTCCAACACGCGGAGAAACTTAGCCTGGATGGCAGGGCTCATTTCGCCGATTTCGTCGAGCATCAAGGTGCCTTCGTGAGACGCCTCGAACTTGCCGATCTTGCGCTGCGTGGCGCCGGTAAAGGCCCCTTGCTCATGTCCGAACAACTCGCTGGCCAGCAAGCTGCGCGACAGCGCGGCGCAATTCAGACAAACGAAGGGCCCCTTGCGCCGCGGACTGGAGAAGTGCACGGCGCGCGCCACGAGTTCCTTGCCAACGCCGCTTTCGCCGCGGATCAGCACGGTGGCGCGAGCTGGGCGCTGCGCGGCCGATTTCGTGGGCGATGCCGGCCATGAGCGCGCTGGAGCCGACGATTTCGCTCTGCACGCCCAATCGCTCGCGCAATTGCAGATTTTCGTCGCGAATCTGATTGAGGTTCTGAGCCAACTCCTCGTGCCGTCCCAGATTGTCCAGCGCCACGGCCACCGTGTCGGCCACGGCCAGCGTATATTCCAGGTCGTCGGGATCGGGCACGCGATCGTCGCTGGTCGAATAGAGGTGCAGCAGGCCCATGATGCGCGCGCCGCGGCGAATCGGTGCGCAGATCACGCTGGTGGCGTCGACGATGCCTTGGCTGTCGCGACTGCCCAACGAGCTGTCGCCCATGACGTTGCGGGCCAGGACGGCTTCGCCTTCGCGCAGCACGGTGGAGGCCAGCACGTTGGAAACGCGGTGGTAGGGCATGGTCGAGTCGGTGCGCGCGGCCACCATCTCCAAGTCGCCCGGATGCGGCGTGCCGGTCACGCCCCGCGCGACGATGAACAGCGCGCCGGCGTCGACCTGCGTGGCTTGGAACAATCCGGCCAATGCCTGGTCCACCAGCGCGATCATGTCGGGAGCTTGCGCCAGCTCAAAGGCCAGGCGGCAAAGGATTGCGGCCGCCCGACCCACCTTGGGCAGCGCCGTATCGTCCGGCTCTTGGGGCTCGAGAAACCGCGTCTGGCCGCGGCGATGTGTAATCGTGGCGGGCTCGTGCACCGACAGTACGCTGGAATCGTCGGTCGCCAGCGAAGGGTCCGCTTCCGGTTCGGCCGCTTCGGTCGAGGCGGACACCGGGCCTTGGGCCTCGGTGAATGCTTTGGTCAAGTCGTGCACGAAACGTAGTTGCGATTGTCCGATGCGCACCACGTCGCCGGCCCGCAGTATGTAGTCACCGCGAATCCGGGTGTTGGCCACCGCGGTGCCGTTGCGGCTGTCGAGATCGCGGAGGATCCACTCCCCCTCGGAAAAGAAGATCTCGGCGTGACAGCGGCTGCAGCGCTCGTCCTTGACAACGATCTGGTTGGTGGGCGCGCGACCGATGGTTACGGCCTGGCCCGGCACCAGTCGAAACACGTCGGCCCATTTCGTGCCTTCGCGAATAACCAGATATGCGAGCATAGAACGTGACCCTCGGCGATTGGAACCGAGAGCGACCCATTGGGTGCCAAGATCGTTAGGGCAAAGACGTGAGCCGCGTGAGCCTCAAGTTCTACCTTATCGTTCGGGAGGTAGCCGGGGCAAGATGCCCACAGGCCAGCCGTGGCGAATTGTCCTTGTTCAGCTTTGAAAATCTGCCCTGTTTTCTGCAGGTTCTTGCGACTGTTCCGGTTCTCTATGGGAGGGGATCTGAAGGGGTCCCGTGGCCAGACATTTCCTCCAGCATGGCCGCCAGTAGCTCCAGCGGCAAGCCGATCACGTTGGACTCGCTGCCGGCGACGACGTGCAGCCAGCCGGCACGATCCTGATATCCAAAGGCTCCGGCCTTGCCTTCCCAGAGTTGACTGTCGAGGTATTCGGCGATTTGCTCCGCCCCCAGGTGGTCCATGCGCAACGTCGTGCGTTCGACCCGCACGAGCGGCGTGTCCTGGGAGACACGCCACAGGCACAGGCCGCTATACACGTGATGCTCGCGGCCGCTGAGCAGTTGGAGCATCTGCCGGGCATGAGCCCGATCGGTCGGCTTGCCGAGAATGTGCCCGGCGCATTCGGCGACCGTGTCGCACGCCACGATGATCGCATCGTCCGTAGGTTTCTCCGGCAGAGAAGCCGCGACGTCGGCCGCCTTTTGATACGCCAATCGCGCTACAAGTTCCGGCGGAGTTTCCTTGCTGCAGATGCCGCACTCCGCGTGAGGTCCTGGAACGATCACGTCGAACTTGTAACCGGCGTCGGTCAAAAGCTGCCGCCGTTGCGGGGAGCCGCTGGCCAGGATCAGTCGCGGTCGATCGTGTGTCGTGTCGCTGCCCAAGCAACAGCTCCGTGGTGATGGAACTCAATGTGGTATCGGTTTGCGGCCGACGTGCTACGATACGTGCCTGCCGGCGGCAGTGGTCGCCGGCGGCTGGCCCTCTTGGCGATCTCCCCAGCGATTCGTTTCGATGTCGCGCCCGCGCTTGCACATTCTGTACGAGGACAACCACTTGCTGGCGGTGAGCAAGCCGGCCGGACTGGCGACGATGGGCGTCGCGGCCGACGTATCCAGCGTGGTAAGTCTTACCCGGCAGTATATCAAACATAAGTACCGCAAACCCGGCCGCGTGTACCTGGGGGTCATGAGCCGCTTGGACGCGGGCACCTCGGGCGTGGTGTTGCTGGCCCGCACCTCGAAAGCGGCGGCCCGCTTGACCGAACAATTTCGCACGCGAGCCGTGCAGAAGACCTATTGGGCGATTGTCTCGGGCAAGTTGCAGCCGTCCGAGGGCGAAATGGTCGACTGGCTGCGCAAGGACGAACCGCACCAGCGTATGGAAATCGTTGCGCCCGACACGGCGGGCGCTCAAGAGGCGCGGCTGCGCTATCGGGTTCTCGACGTTGCGCTGCGCGCGGCACGCTGGTGGAAATCGAATTGTTGACGGGCGCAAACATCAGATTCGCGTGCAGATGGCGGCGCGGCATTGTCCGGTATGGGGCGAAGCGAAGTATGCGGCCGGAGCGGCATTCGACGAGGGACTGGCGCTGCACGCGCGGCGCCTGGCGGTGGAACATCCGGTGAGCCACGAGCGGCTGCAGCTGGACGCCCCGCTGCCTGCGACGTGGCGCTCGCTGGGCATCCGCGATTGAGGACCGCTTCAGATGGTGCAAACGTCGCGCCGGCTGAAGACAATGCCGGCCGCGGTCCACAGCACGATTGCGGTGGCCAATAGAATGCCGATGTCGCTCCAGGGGGCGTTGCCATCGCGCAGCACGAACAGCGGGCGGTAGTAGTACAGCACGCTGAGAAACGAAATCCGATCGGCCAGATCCCAGAACTGTGCCAGGAAATTGAGGAGAAAGGAAGCCAACAGCCCGACGAACAGCGCCGTCAGCGCGACGCCGCGACGGTTGCTGCACGCGGAGACCAGCCAAGAAAACGCACCCACCGCGAGGTAGAGACAAAACAGGTTGGTCAGCACCAGGAACACGCGAAATCCATCCGGCTGCACTGAGTTTTCGACGTATCGTCCGCCGAAGGTGTTGCCGGCCAGCCCGCAGCCCAGCACGACCAGACCGGCGACGACCCACACGATCGAATGTGAAATGAGAATGCCCCAGCGCGTGACGGGCAGCGTCATAGTGACGTCGGCGGTGCCGCGATCGATTTCGCCGGCGGGAGTCTGCGTGCAACACAAAAGTGCGTGGGCCCATACCAACGACAGGATGACCGGATGCACCCAGGGAAAGGCGGTGAACGCCTCGGGGCCAAGCTGGTCGGCGACCTTCACGCCCAACATGGCGCTCACGAAATCTTGAATGAAGCCGATTTGAGAAATGGACTGCGTGAACTGTGCCTGGAAGGTGGGAATCACGTAGGACAGCGCCGCTTCGGCGGCGGCAAACAACAGTCCGCACAGCAGCGTGGCCGGCCACAGTTCGATCAGTGCCTTGAGCATCAGTCCGCGGTTCATGGCTCGGGTTGCTCCGGGGCGTAGAACTGATGGAAGAGCGTCTCCAGATCGGGGCGACCAATCGCCAGGTCGTCGAGCGGCTTGTCGGCCAGCCAGCGCACCATCTCCTCGACCTGGCCGGTGAGGAGGCCTTGCCAGACGATGTTCTGGCGCTTGGTCAACTCGAGAAACGCGGGCGGTTCGGCGGGCGCGGTGCTTGCGTCACGCCAGCGAATGGTCACCTCGTGCCCCGCCCTGCGGCGCATTGCTTCCAACGATTCATCCGCCACGAGCCGTCCCTGGCGGATCATGGCCACGCGATCGCAGAGCTGCTCGACCTCGGCCAGGGTGTGGCTGGAGAAGAAGATCGTATGCCCTTCGGTTGCCCAATGGCGCAGCAGAGCGTGTACCTCGGATTGCATCAGCGGATCGAGCGTCACGGTGGGCTCGTCGAGAATCAGCAGGCGCGGTTTGTGCGCCATGGCCAGGATCAGTCCCAGCTTTTGCCGCATGCCGCGCGACATGTTGCGGACCTTGGTCCGCAGATCAAGTTGAAACCGCTCGGCCAGCTCTCGGCCGAAAGGCCGCAGGTCGCGGCCGCGCACTTTGCCCCAGATCGATAGCGCTCGGGCTCCGTCGGGCCACGGCATGAGCCGCAGATCGCCGGGCATGTAGCCGACTTCTCGCTTGATCGCGCGACTGTCGCGCCAACAATCGAGTCCAAAGATCCGCGCCGCGCCGGAGGACGGCCGCAAGAGACCGACGAGCACGCGAATGGTCGTGGTCTTTCCTGCGCCGTTGGGGCCCAGGAATCCGAACAACGAGCCCTCGGGCACTTGCAAGCTGACCGTCTCGACGCCGCGGCGCGGACCGTAGTGGCGCGAGAGCAGCTCGGTTTCGATGATCGACACGCTGCAAGATCCCCGAAGTGTTTGCTGATAGTGGAAGTACGGCGCTCGGCAAGCTCGGCCCATCTTACCCCCCCACCTCGCGGTTGCTACGCGCGGGAGCAAAGAGCAAGAATTGTCACGCTCGATCAGGGGCCGATTTCCACGGTTTTGCGCGAGTTGGCAGTGGGTTGTCCGTTCCGGATCCGTGATCTTTTTGCCTTGCCCGGTTATACTAGTTCGATCCGGAGCAGAGCGGGATTGAGAGTAGCCCGCGCAATTGCGGGATGGCGAAAATCCGACACCAGGGGTTGCAACCGGCGCGACAGCTCGCGCTCGGGTGGCAACGGGCGCATACTGTCGTGGACCATCTTCCCCTTACTGTCTTTCGACGCTCGGCGCTGGCCAGTGGGCTGTTGACCGTCGAGCAAATTCTCGAGGCCGAGTCGGCGGTGCGCGCCGCGCATGGTTCGATCGGCACGTGGGTCGAGGTCGATGACGGCGCGCTGGCGGCCAAGCTGGTCGAACAGGGACACTTGAATCCCTGGCAGGCGGCGATGCTCAAATCTGGCCGAGTGAAATTCAGCCTGGGGCCCTACCAGGTGATCGACGCCATTGGCCAGGGCGGCATGGGACAAGTGTTTCTTGCCGAGCACAAGCTCATGGGGCGCGTGGTCGCCATCAAAGTGCTGCCGCGCCATCGCTCCACGCCGGACGCCGTGGCCAGCTTCGCTCGCGAGATTCGCGCCGCAAGCGCAATTCGACCACGAAAACCTGGTGCATGCCTACGACGCCGGGCACGACGGCAACGTTGATTTTCTGGTGACCGAGTACGTGCCGGGCACCGACCTGCGCAAGCTGGTGCGCGAACGCGGCAAACTGTCGATGCAGGACGCGGCCACGATCATCTCGCAGGCCGCGCGCGGGCTGGCGCACGCCCATTCCAAGGGAATGGTGCATCGCGACATCAAGCCGGGCAACCTGCTGGTGACGCCGGACGGACGCACGAAGGTTTCCGACCTGGGGCTGGCCGGCTTCCTGGGAGCGGACGACCCGGACGATCCGCGGGCTGGCCGCATCGTCGGCACGGCCGACTATCTTTCTCCCGAGCACATTCGATCGCCCGGCGACATGTCTCCAGTGAGCGACATCTATTCGCTGGGCTGCACGCTGTACTACGCGGTCACCGGCAAAGTGCCCTTCCCCGGCGGCACCACGCGCGACAAGGCTCGCCGTCATTGCGAAGAAATTCCGCTCAACCCGCGCCGATTCAATCTGGAACTCAGCGACGAGTTTATCGACGTGATCGCCGCGATGATGGAAAAAGACCCGCGGCGTCGTATCCAGTCGGGCACCGAAGTGGTGCGCAGGCTCGCGCCCTGGGCCAAGGAGTCGGTGGTTGGCGCGGTGCGCGACTTGCGCAAGCCCGCGGCGCCCGCCGAGCACAAGCGATTGTCCAAGCAAAGCGATACCCAACCGGGCTGGTTCGAAGATCTGGGGAGCAATCCGGATGACAGTTCGAGCCAGTCAACGCAGCGCACCGATGCGGTGGCATCGGCCGATCACGAGACGTTGCCGGATATCGACGTACCAGATTTGCTGCCGGGCGAATCGGAGTTTCCGCTGGCGCTGGCGATCGTGGTGCTGGTGCCGCTGTTGGTGGCCGCTGGCGTGCTCGTGGTGAGCGTGGCGATCAAGGCGCTGTCGTAGGCGGCGCTGCAGTTGGCCGCGCCGCTGCTATAGCTGGCCGAACAGGGCTTCCAGGCAAATCTGCGACCAGCTTTCGAATGCGCTGGTGTCGGCCATGATATCTTCGATGGGCCGGAAGCCGGCTTCGATGATGTCGGCCTCCATGGGTCGCACGGCCGGGCGGTCGACGTCGAACACGTGGACCACGCCCAAGTGGACGCGCCCCACTTCGGTCTGGTCGTCGTTGATCAGGCCCACGCAGTGTTCTTCGTAAGGGGTGTCTACGCCGACTTCTTCCGACAACTCGCGACGCATGCCTTCCTGATAGGCGCTGGCGGCGTGTTCACCCGGCGAATCGTCGGCCGAAATATGCCCGCCGATGCCGACGCTCTTCTTGCTGTGCAACCGCCCTTCGCCCTGCCCTTTGCCGCGCGTGTATTGGAACACGTGCGTGCGCCCCGCGTCATCGCGATAGCGAAAGATGACGTAGGGAATCAACTGCTTGAAGCTGAGATCCTCCTCCACCTCGTGCCGCGGGCGGTAGCTGGTGTGTTGCGCTGAACAGTTCGGGCAGGAACCGCGCGACCTCGCTCGAAAAGCCCTGGAAGTATCCCAGCCGCTGAAACAACTCGGTGGGCACGACCAACACACGTTCCGTTTGCACTTGCGTCACGGCAGAGTCCCTGCTGGCGGAATTGAGGAGGTTAGGTTCTGAGATTCTCTCGTCGCGGACGATTGTAGCAGACGTACCGGGCATGAACACCACCCGCCAATTGGCCGTGCGAAGACGCATAATCCAGCGCTCACAGAATCAACATGGCGTCGCCATAACTGTAAAAGCGGTATTCTTCGCGGATCGCCTCTTCATAGGCTCGGCGCAGCAGCGCGTCGCCGCCGAAGGTGCGCACCAGCACGAGCAAGGTGGTGCGCGGCAGGTGAAAGTTTGTCAGCAGGCCGTCGACGGCGCGAAATTTGTAGGGCGGATGGATGAACAGGTCGGTAGGCCCTTCGAAGGCAGACAACGTGCCGCTGCGAGCCGCGGTTTCCAGCACACGCACGCTCGTGGTGCCCACGGCGATCGTGCGGCCTCTTTGTTGTTTGCTGGCGGCAATCTGGGCCGCGGCCTCGGGCGTGATGCGGCACCACTCGCTGTGCATGGGATGCTTGAGCAGGTTGTCGACCGTGACCGGCTTGAACGTGTCGAGGCCCACGTGCAGCGTCACACGCACCAGCGCCACGCCCGCGGCGGCCAGACGGTCCAATAGCGCCTGCGTCAAATGCAGTCCGGCGGTCGGCGCCGCCACGGCTCCGGGCGGATCGGCATAGACCGTCTGATAGCGCTCGCGGTCGGTCGGGTCCATCTCGCCTGCGCGGATATACGGCGGCAGCGGGACGCGACCGACTTGCTCCAGCAATATCAATGGGTCATCAGGGTTCTCCGGCCGGGCAATCCAGGCGCCGGACGCTTCCTTGAGCAGCAGCCGGATGCGAAACACGGACTGCTGTTGCTGATTCACGAGCGTCACGTGCTCGCCGGGTGTCAACTTTCCACGCGTTTTCGCCAGCAATCGCCAGTTGCCCTGTTCGTCGGCCGAAAGGAACAGTCCCTCCCAGCGTCCGCCCGTTTGATCGCGGAGGCCGACCAGCCGGGCCGGCACGACGCGCGTGTCGTTGACCACCAGCGTATCGCCGGGCGCAGCAACGTGGGCAAATCGCGAATATGATAGTGCTGGAGGTTGCTGCTCGTTCGATCGACCAGCAGCAGCCGCGCATCGGTGCGACGAGGCGCCGGATGCTGGGCGATCAGCCGCTTGGGAAGTTCGTAGTCGTAGTCGGCCAGATAAAGCTTTGCCATTCGTTTGACGAGTTCGCTTAAGGAAATAGGAAAACGCGTTGAGCACCGACGGAACTTCGCCGAGACGGATCGTATTCTGCATCACCGAGCTCGATCCGGGCGGCGCCGAACGCTGTCTGGTCGAGCTGGCGACACGCATCGACCGGCAGCGCTTCGAGCCCGTGGTGTATTGTCTGGGCCCACGGCCGCAGGGCAATCCCACGTCGTTGGCCGATCGGCTGGAACAGGCTGGCGTGACCGTGCGAACTTTCGGCGCGCGACATCGGCTGCAGTTGCCTTGGATCGCACGGACGGTGATCGGGCAGATGCGTCGGGACACCCCGCACATCGTGCAAAACTTTCTGTTCCATGCCAACGTCTTGGGGGCATGGGCGGCTCACCGCGCAGGCATGGCGCATGTGCTGACCGGCATCCGCGTGGCCGAGCGGGCCAATCGATGGCACTTGCGTTTGGCACGCTGGGCAGACCCTTGGGTCGAGCGGCACGTGTGTGTCAGTCAGAGCGTTCGAGACTTTTCGATCGCTGCCGGCGGTTTGTCCGCGCACAAACTCGTGGTCATACCGAACGGAGTGGATATGACTCGGTTTTCGCCGGACGGCACAGGGCCGCTCGATCTGCCCGTACCGTCGGGTCGTCGGTTGATTGCTTACGTGGGCCGTCTCGATGAGCAGAAGAACTTGCCGTGGCTGTTGGAATTGTTGCCGCCGATCTTCGCGGCGCATGCCCGCTGCGATTTGTTGCTGGTGGGCGCAGGGCCGCAACGCGCCAGGTTGCAACAACAGGCCGCGCGACTGGGGATTTCGGACCGTGTACACTTTGCAGGTTTTCGCGCGGACGTGCCGGCCATTCTCGCGGCGAGCGATGTGTTGGTGTTGCCCTCGCGATGGGAAGGAATGCCCAACGTGGTGTTGGAAGCCATGGCCGCTGCCCGGCCCGTCGTGGCGACCGACGTGGAAGGCGTGAGCGAATTGCTGGGGCCCGGCGCCGCGAACAAGTGGTGCGTTCGGGTCATGCTGAAGCCTTCGCCGCCAAGTTGCGTTTGATTCTCAGCGACCCGGCGCTGGCCGCGGCGCTGAGGAACGGCAACCGGCAGCGCCGAACAGTCGTTCACGATCGACACCATGGTGAAGGCGTACGAACGGCTGTACGCGTCACTCGATTAGGCCGGAATTATTTTTCAAATTCCGTGTTCCCAAAACTTCGCGCCGTTCCCGGAGTTTTTGGCGTTTTTGCGCCGAAAAGGCGGTCAAATCGCGGAAAAAAAGCGCGCTTGACGGAATTCGAGATCTGGGTATCTTTGGGTCTCGTTGGTGACGAATGGGGATTTGTGGTGATTCATGCTCCTGACCGGCACATTCAGCCGCGCGGTGGATGAAAAGCTGCGAGTAGCAATCCCCAAAACGTTACGCGACGCACTGGGTTCCTCGGCGAAAGGCGTGTTGTACGTCGCGCCGGGCATGGACGGTTCGCTGGCTCTGTTTACGGAGGACGCTCTGGCCGATCTGGCCGCCAGGCTCGCCCGCTCCTCGCCCAATGCTCAGGATGTGCGAGCCTTCAGCCGGTTGTTTTACGCCCGGGCTCAAGCTGTCGAGCTCGACGGTCAAGGCCGCGTGCGAATACCGCCGGAACTGGCGCAGTTGGCCGCCTTGGGCAAAGAGGCCGTGCTGATCGGCGTGCAAACGCATCTGGAGCTTTGGGACCGCGAGCGTTGGAACCAATACGTTCAAGAAAAGCAAAACCAGTTTGACCAGATTGCCGAGGCGGCGTTCGAACCGCCCGGCGCCTGAGCAAAAAACACTCCGGTTCGAATTCATCTGGACCGACTTGAAACAGTTTTCCGAATCACGATTGCAAACCAGGGAGCCAACGCGTTTCGTCCGTCCGATGTTCGCCATGGTGCTCGTCCCAGCCGGTCAGTCAGCGGCCACCGATTGACCTCTTGGGACGCGGCAGACTCCTGGGGCATGGAATGCCATGGGGTTGCGAACAGCAGCGTGTGGCGCTGGGGCCACTGCTGCAACCCCCAACCCCGTACGGCACACGGAAGTGCCACGGGGAGGGCGGTGCCATGCGATCGGAGAAAGTGAAACGCCATTGGCCGCGCTGGCTCGCGGCCGCCCGGACCCAAGCATGGATCGTCCGCTCCCGCTGCACGTGCCCGTCATGCTGGACGAGGTGCTCCACTGGCTCGACCCGCAGCCTGGACAAACCTTCGTCGATGGCACGCTGGGCGGCGGCGGCCACACCGAGGCCCTGGCGCGCCGCGTCGGTCCGACCGGCCTGGTGCTCGCGTTCGATCGCGATCCACGGGCCCGCGCGGCTGCCGAGCGCCGGCTGGCTGGCTTGCCCATCAAATTGATCGAGGCCAACTACTGCGAGCTGGCTGAAGTGATAGCACAGCTTGATATCTCGCCGGTGCAGGGAATCGTGCTCGACCTGGGGCTGTCGAGCGACCAATTGGCCGATAGCACCCGCGGATTCAGTTTCGACGCACCGGGGGAGCTCGATCTGCGTTTCGACCCCACCGCCGGCGAGCCGGCCTGGCAGATGGTGGAAAATCTGGATGCCACGGAATTGGCAAACTTGATATACAGATTCGGCGAAGAACGGCACAGCCGTCGCATTGCTCGGTTGATCGTGGAAGAACGGGCCAAGGCCCCGATTCGCACCGCCGATCGGCTGGCCGAAATCGTTCGCCGGGCCGTGCCGCGTTCGCGCGGTCCGGAGCGGATCGATCCGGCGACGCGGACGTTTCAGGCCTTGCGCATCGCGGTGAACGACGAATTGGGATCGCTCGAAAAAGGACTCCGGCAGATTCCCGCGTGCATGGCTCCTGGCGGCAGGGCCGTGGTGATCAGTTTTCATTCGTTGGAGGATCGGTTGGTCAAAGAGGCCTTTCGCGACGACCCGCGGTACGAAGCGCTCACGCGCAAGCCGTTGCGTCCCAGCGAGGTCGAAGTTGCCAAGAACCCTCGCTCGCGCAGCGCCAAGATGCGCGTGGCGAGCATCGTTCCAACGATATAGTGACATAGCAGTCCCGCCGTGCAGCGAGGCACGCCAGGGCGCTCTCATGGAGGAGATGCGATGGGCAAGGAAGCCAAGATTGGAATCGTGGTGGTGGGCGTGCTGGCGGCGCGCTGATTGGATTGGCGGTGAAGCGGTTCGTGCTCACGCCGCTGGCGGTTAGCGTTCCCAATTCGAGCAGCGTGGCCGAACAGCCGAAGCCGCCCGCGTCGGACCAGGCTCCCACGGTCGTCGCCGCGCAGCAAGACCGCGTCATTCACGACAACATCGATAGCCGGATGTGGGACAACAGCGAAAGCGAGTCGAATGCCGGCATGCCACGCGGGTCGTTCCTGCCGGCCGAAGACAGCGAGCCCAAGGGCCGCTATGCGCAGCAGGTCGAGCCGCAACCGCTGGAGCCGACGCCGGCAGCCGCCAATCCGTTTGCCGAGCCGTTGGCGGCCGATCCGCAGCCGGCCGAGGCGCCGCAGCAATTGGAAGTCGCTCCGCAAGGCGCGGCCGAACTGGAAGCCCGACGTCCGTCGCGCGGCGTACGCAATCCCTTGCGACAACTTAGCGCCGAAGTGCCCGTCGGCGAGGAATCGCAGGACGTGCGGTTTCCCGAAGATAGTGAGGCGTTCGACGATCCGTTTCCCGAGGTGAACCCGGCCGCGGAGGGAACCATGCCGGCCGACGATGCCGGCGCCGACGCGTTTGCACCGAGCGCCCAAGAGGATTCGCTCGGCTTGCAAGCCCCGACCGGTCCGAGTCAGCCGGTCGCCGACGACTTTTCCTACGACCAGGACGCCGCGGGCGGCGACGACCGCTTCGAATCCCCGGCGGGTAATCCACCGGCCGATCAAGTTGCCCAGCCGCAGGCGGATCCGTTTGAGGGGCCGCAGGCGAGTCCATTTGATGATCGATCCGCGGATGCGTTCAACGATCCGCAACCTACCGTGGCGCAGCCCACGGCCGAACATCAACCGCCCGCGGAGTATCGGCAACCCGTGCGTCAGGAGAACCCGTTGCCGCCGGCTCGCGCTGCGTTGCAGCCGACGCGTCCGGCGGACGGACGATATACGGTCGAGCCGAACGACAGCCTGTGGAAGGTTTCGGAAAAAGTGTACGGCGACGGCCGGTACTTCAAGGCGATCGGCGAGCACAATCGGGCGCGGCTGGCGCACCCCGATCAATTGCTGGCCGGGGACGTGCTGGATGTGCCCCCGAAGGAAATGCTGCAGCGGCGCTATCCATCGTTGTGCCCGCGCAGCGGCGCTCGGCGGTGGTGGAATCGCGCACGGTGCAGGCCGCGGCGCAGGAACCCGTGTCGCGGGCCGACGCATACATCGTGGCCGAGGGCGATACGCTGTTCGACATTGCCCGCTACGAGCTGGGCAAGGCGTCGCGGTGGGGCGAGATCTACGAGTTGAATCGCGACAAGCTGGGCGAGGATTTTGATTTTCTGCAGCCCGGTCTCGAGTTGCGCATGCCATCCCGCGATCGCAGCGAGATGACCCGCCAGCCGGTCGATCGCTATCAGCGGTAGTTCGCCGGGCAAGAGGCGTCTGGGCATCGTTCGCGTCCTGTGAACTCGGTGGCTTGCTGTTCTGTGCAGCCAGCAAGGACACGGAGGTTGTGAACCACAACGGCACGACAGCACAACGATCAACACCACGAGCACCGAAGGTGCGCCGCCATATCAGGGGCAGGCCAACCGGCCTGGATAACCGAAACACGATGCCAATTCGCTTGAGGGCTGAAGGCCCGATCCGATCGACTTGGCAAAGCGGTTTACCAATCGTGTCGGGCCTTCAGCCCTCGCCTCAGACAACTCGTTGTCTGGGTCGCGAAGGCACGGGAGGGGCTGTCGACCGGTTGCCGTAGTTCCTGATGTTGCCGAGTAGCTCGATGCGGATTCCCTGATCTTCATTCTCTTCCTCTGAGAAATCCGTGAAATCTGCGGATGGTTTTCTTCTTCTTGAAATTCTTTGGTGGTTGGTGAGATTCCCTCGCTGGCGCTTCGGGTTCGTGTTGCTTTGATTCGCGCAAAAAAAACGCCGCTGCGCACGTGAGTGGCGCAGCGGCGCCTGGGCGAAACCCGTTTGGTTTTGTGCGCTGCCGCCCCGTTCCTAGGGGCCGTGGCGATTTCTTGTGGGTTGTAGGTCGCGTGCCACGGCGTCTTGCGAAGCAGCGGCGCACCGGTGGCCCTCCGCCGTGGGAACGATAGTTGGTTCCAAGCGCAGGTCACCAAGACGCTCGGCCCGTCGAACCCGGTCGGTCTGACGCGGCTAATCCGAAACCCGCTTTCTGGAGTCACCGTCGCGCGCGCTTAGGAACTCCAAAAATTTGCCGGTGGCTTGGGATGCCGCTTATCGCCGGCTCACTGCTGGTGTTATTCGGCGGCTTACACGACCAGAGGCCCATTACTGCGCCGCACCAACGGTCAAGCGGACGAGGCCCGCGCGGTTTGTCAGGACAAGCGGCCCGACGCATCGCACGATTCACATCCCATTAACGAGTTCTCCCGAAGCCATGCCTTTGTCCGATCAGGATGCTTTCCCTTATCGCACAAGTGGTGGCCTGATTTCAAGTGGCTTTTTTGGAGTGGCTGGTGGCTGGTGGCTGGTGGTCAGTACAGAATGAGAACTGCGGAGGTCGCAGAGGACGCGGAGGGAGGAGGAGGGGATTGGGGATCGGGACGAAGAGGAATTTGCTTACCACGACGACACGAAGGGCGCGACGAACGAAGAGAGTTGACGACGACGGACACGAAAGCCGAATCGACTTGATTCTTTCTCGGTGTTCTCGGTGGCTTGGTCTTCTTCGATGAGCCACAGAGGCCACCCTGAAGAACTGAATTACTACGACGACAACGGCACGACGATGGAAGATGGTTGTCACGAGGGACACGACGGATGAATTCAATTGGATTGCTGGGCTCTGTGTGCTCGGTGGCTCAAGCGACTTTTATTGCCACAGAGGCCATCTCGTGTCGTTGGGGTTCTCTCGATGGGCGCGCAAAGAACCGGGCCGGCGATCTTTGCACGGTAGATCGCCGGCCCGGACGTGGTCGGGGGACGCACGCGTTGCTTCCGCCTGTCGCCGAGGGCCTGTAATTCTTTTTGTGTCAGGCGAGCAGGGAACGTCATTTGCTTGCTATGCCGGGCATGCGGCCCTCGTAGAGGATGGCGAAGTGGTTGAGGGCCGCTTTCCAATGATGGATTGGCATGGTCCACTTTTTCGAGGCTTCGTGAATCGCCATGTAGACAATCTTCAAGGCGGACTCCTCGTTGGGATAAATCTTGCGGTTTCGCGTGAACTTGCGAATCACGCTGTTGACGGATTCGATCGCGTTGGTGGTGTAGATCGCTCGACGGATCGGCGCGGGGAAGTCAAACAGCGTGACGATGTCGGTCCATTTAGCGCACCACATCTTCGTGATGGTCGGATACTTTGCGTCCCAGGCTTGAGCAAAAGCGTCGAGAGCGGACTCGGCTTCGAGAAGGGTCGCGGCCTGGTAGATTCTCTTCAGGTCGGCAATCACCGCCTTGCTGTCCTGGGTGCTCACGTAACGAAGCGCCGCGCGCACCAGATGCACGATGCACAGCTGCACCTGGGTTTGAGGATAGGCCGCGTGAATCGCTTCGGCAAAACCCGAGAGGCCGTCGATGCAGGCCACGAAGATATCGGCGAGGCCGCGGTTCTTCAGATCGGTCAGGCAAGCGAGCCAGAACTTGGCCCCTTCGCTCTGGCCGAGCCACAGTCCCAGCAACTCCTTGTGTCCTTCAAGATTCACGCCCAAAGCCACGTAAATCGTGTGCTGCGAGACGCGACCATTCGCGCCGCGCACGTGCACGACGATGCCGTCGAAGTACACGATCGGCCACAGCGCGTCGAGCGGCCGCGTGCGCCAAGCAGTCACTTCGGCGTCGAGGTCGGTGGTGATCTCCGAGATCAGCGTGGCCGAGACTTCCACGTCGTACAGTTCGCGGACGATCTCTTGAATGTCACGCGTGGTCATTCCCTTGGCATACAACGCGAGGATCTTTTCGTCGAAGCCCGGCACGCGTCGCTGGTGCTTGCCGATCAATTGCGGCTCGAAAGTCCCGTCACGATCGCGGGGCGTGGCGATGGTCAGCTCGCCCACGTCGCCTTGCACCGTTTTTTGCGAACGCCCATTGCGACGGTTGGGCTTGGATCGCTTGGCCAAGCTCGCCAGCGGCGGCTCGGCCCCGTTCGACGGCACCGCCCGCGGTTCGCCGCCAGGGGACACCGCCTTGCGCCCCAAATGAACATCCATCTCGCTGTCGAGCATCCGCTCCAACGCCGACTTCATCATCAGTCGCATCAAACCATTGAGGTCCTCGGCCGTCCTGGCCTGACCCGCAATCTCGCTTGCTAGCTGCTCCGCCCGCGTGCGTAAAGAATCATCCATGTGTCAATCTCCTCATCAGGAAAGGGTGACAAAAACTACCCATTCCTGCTAGCTGACACAAGATTCCTTACAGGCCCGTCGCCGAGATGACTCGGTTTAGCGGAAGTTGTAGGCTGGGTTGTTGGTGTCGAAGTCGAAGTCGGTGAAGCCGTTGTTCAACTTGACGTCGGTATAGGTGTATTCTTCCAGCAACGGAGGCCGTTCGCCCTGGCGGGTGGGCCAGTCGTACGACTCGAATCGCACCGGCATGTTCAGCTCGTTGTCGACGTACACTCGCGCCAAGTGGAAGCGGAAGTTCTTGCGCGGGATGGGGTGCATGACTTCGATGGCCGTAACCGTGCGCTTGTTGATCTTGGCGTTCTGATAGAACTTCACGTCGCATTCGCCGAAGTGTTTGTCCTGCTCGGCGACTTCCAGCAGACGCTTGGTGAGATTGAGCATGCCGATCTCAGTGATCGGATAGCGCTGGCCCTGCATGGCCATGGCGCCGGTGGGCTGCAAGGGGACGGTGCCGGCGATTTTGCGGATGCCCACGCCGTGGCCCAGCAGGTTGCCGTTGTTGGCGCCTTCGACGTAGATCACTTCCTGGCCGCGGAGCTTCTCGGGTCCGAGGAAGTACATATAAACGCTAAACGGCTCGTGCCGCACTTTCAGGTACATGAACTCCTGATCGGCCAGCTTGCCGTTGATCCGTTCGCGCTTGATGAGCGTGCAGGAGTAGTCGCGCACGTTGCCGCGGATGTTGCTCATGGCGGACTTGGCCATTTGGATGGCCGGCTCGAGCGGGTGCTGGGCCGGAGCTTGCGGTCCGCCGACGTCGTTGGCCGGCGGAATCGTGTTGTTTGCCACGATGGTCGGTTGTTGACCGGGCTGGCTTTGTTGGCCGTTTTGATCGGGCTGTTGCGCGACGCGATAGACCGGCTGCGTCAGTTGCTGCCGGTCGACGCGCTGCTGTGGCGGCGCGGTTTGCGCCTCCACCGGTGCGCACGATACGACCCATGCTCCCAAGACCGCTATTGTTCCGAGAATCCAGTTACCTCGGGCCATTGCTCTCTCCTGACCGGTTTTTGCGCTGGTGGCACAGCGGGCGGCGTGTCGTCGACGCGCCCGCACTCGATTGGAATTGTTTCGCCGTGGCGCGTGCCGGGGCAAGTCGCAGGCATACTTGGGATGGACACATCCGTAGCGAAACTGAGGGTGGCAATTCAATCGCCATCGACTTGCCAGCAAGGTGCATGCTGTCGAGCCGCCATCCTTTGTTATCGCCCGGCGAGTCCAACTCGTTTACAATGCTTTCACCATCCCGATTTGTTTGCCCAAGCGATCCGATGCCCACGCAGTTCGGATCGCAAGGGCTGCGTAGTCTAGTGCGATGGCTCGACAACAGGAAAGGTCGATTCCGTGACAGCACCCATCATCCGCGTAGCTTGCATCGTCTCGGCTCCCTTTGAGGAAAATACCTACATTGCCTACCTTGAGGGGCGCAGCGACTGCCTGGTGATAGATCCGGGCTTGGATCCCGACGAGATCCTGGCCTATCTCGACGAGCACAAGCTGACACCGGCGGCAATTCTCAACACGCATGGACACAGCGACCACATCGCGGGCAACGGCCGGTTAAAAGAAAAGTTTCCCGACTGTCCACTCGTGATTGGACACGGCGACGCCGAGAAACTGACCGATCCGCAGCTCAACCTGTCGGGCGCGTTCGGCGCGCACCTGGTCAGTCCGCCGGCCGACGTGCTGGTGCGCGAGGGCGAGACCTATAGCGCCGCCGGCTTCGAACTGGTGGTGCGCGAGATCCCCGGGCACTCGCTGGGGCACGTGGTGTTCATCTGGCACGCTGGCGATCCCGTGGTCGTGTTTGGCGGCGACGTGCTGTTTGCCGGCAGCGTGGGGCGCACCGATTTTCCCGACGGCAGCTTTGAAGACCTGGCGACCAATATCCACGCCAAGCTGTTTTCGCTACCCAACGACACCCACGTGCTGCCCGGCCACGGTCCGGCCACGACCATCGGGCAGGAGAAGCGAAGCAATCCCTTCGTGGGTCAGCCGGCGGGGTATAAGGTTTAGGGATTTTGGATTTCCGAGTTTCGATTTTAGATTTTGGAGTGAGTCAGCGCCGTTGTTGCGATGCCGTGCGAGTTGCAGGACCATCGAGCCATGGGCGCACCAGCTAGTCGACAATCCGAAATCAGAAATCCAAAATCCAAAATCCAGCGACGTTGGTTTCGATTTTCGCTGCGGACGCTCTTCGTCGTGGTGACGGTGGGCTGCGCTATTCTTGGCTGGGTGGCGTATCAGCTCAACTGGATTCAGCAGCGACATGCATTTCTCGAACGCGAGGGCATCGTGACATACCCGCCGGTTTCGGCTGACCGCCCGCCGCCGTGGTCGCTGCGATTGTTTGGCGAGAAGCAGCAGTTCCTGATCGGTGCGCCGCCCGATGACCTCGATCGCGCTAGAGAACTATTTCCGGAGGCTATCTTGAATCTGGTATATCCGGCGAAACCGAGGTGAGATATTTCGGCCCGCCGCTTGACGAGGCACAAGCCACGACCATGCACTCCTTCCTCCGCGATGCCACGGCCGACGACTTGCCGGCGATCAACGACATTTACAACCACTACGTGCTGCACTCGACGTGCACGTATCAGCTTGAGCCCGAGACGCTTGAAGATCGAAAACGCTGGTTCGAGGCGCATGGTGACCGATATCCGGTCGTGGTGGCCCAGATCGACGGCCGCGTGGTGGGGTGGGGTTCGATTTCAAAGTTCCACGCCCGGGCAGGCTACGATCCCAGCGTCGAAGCAAGCGTCTACATTGACCAGGCGTACCACCGCCGCGGCCTGGGCCGCACGCTGCTCGAACACCTGATCGAGCGCGCCCGCGCCGCCGGGTTCCACACGATCATCGGCGGCGCCAGCGCCGAGCAAACCGCCAGCATCGCCCTGCAAGAGGGCCTCGGCTTCCAGCGAGTCGCCCACTTTCAGCAAGTCGGCCAGAAGTTCGGCCAACGGCTGGATGTGATCTATTTGCAGTTGATGCTGTGAGAGGAGAGGGGATTTTGGATTTTCGATTTTGGACGCTATGTGGCTAACGTGCTGCAGGGTCCGCGACGCCACCAGGCAAACCATCGTCGCTTTGGCCGACCGAATAGGCACCGGTCCAGTTCGGCCTTTCGTTGCCGAATTGCCTCAAACTCCGGCACGACCCGAAGGGCATCTCGATCTGGTTCCCGTCCAAGCCGGGCGCCAGACGACGAGCGCCAATCTCACTCGGCGAACGAATCCAAGCCAGCGGTGCTTAGGGGAAGGACTCATTGATTGGTTCGCAATCTGACGGCTCCAGCTCAATGGGCGTGACGCAGCCAAATATATTGATTCCGGCGTGTACCTTGCCGGTCCCAGCGTCGATCTCCTCGACGGTGGCCTCGAAGTTCTCGAACGTGCCAGCGGTGATACGAATCCGCTGGCCCGCGAACAGTCCTTTCGGATCTGGCTGCGTGTCGCTCATTTCGCCAATATAACAACAACCGCAAAATAACAGCCGCTCAAGCCGATGCGCGAATCCAAAATCCAAAAGGGTGTAACTCGCATTCCTCGCGTGGTAGCAGGTGGATTCACAAGGAGTTGCGGCAAGTGCTAGCGTGAAGGTGAAGAAGAGGGCCTCCGCGGGTAGAACGGATTGTGATTGCAGTCCTTCCCACCCATCCAGGAGGCCCGGCCATGATCGTCGCACGGGAGCAAGCGTTTCTCAAGGCGCAACGGCAATTCCAGGCGTTGGAAATGTACGTCGAACGCGCGGCCGACGGCGGCCAGCGGATCGATCAAGTGGAACGTGAACTGTTCGGCCGGCTGCTGGCGCTGGGACACACGCTGCTGTCGGCCTTCGTGGCCGCCGCGGGGGATGGCGACGCGGGCGCGACACTGGAAACCACCCAAGGCCGCACGGTCCGCCGTTTGCAAGGCCGGCACGTGCGCCGCTACCTGTCGATCTTCGGCGAACTGTTGATCGGCCGCTACGTCTACGCGGCGCGGGAAGGGCAGAAAGTCGAGCGGTCGCCCTTGGACGAGCGGCTGGGGCTGCCGGCCGGCGAGTTCTCCTACGTCCTGGAAGACTGGCTCGAGCGGCTGTGCGTCAAGGAGTCGTTTCACGAAGCGGTGTCCGATCTGCACGCGTGGTTGGGTGTCGCGCCGAGTGAACGGGCGGCCGAGCAGATGAACCAGCAGATGGCCCAGCACGTCGAAGCCTTCCAGTTCGAGCGCGCTGCGCCGCCGGCCGACGAAGAGGCCGAGATCCTGGTAGCCACGGCCGACGGCAAAGGGGTGCCGATGCGCCGCCCGCTGGAAGAGCGGGTCCGCCGCGGACCGCGTCGCGGCAAAGGCGAAAAAGCGAACAAGAAACAGATGGCCTACGTGGGCGCGGTGTATACGATCGACCCCTTTCGCCGCACGGCCGACGACGTGCTCGACGAACTGGACCGGAAAGAACGCGCTGCCGAGCGGCCCGCGCCGCAACACAAGCAGGTTTGGGCCGAGATGACCCGCGTGCGGGAAGGAGAATCGTGTACGGGACGCGAACGTCTGTTTGTCGAGATGGCGGTGGCCTGTCACGAGCGCGACCCACAGCGCGCCAAGACACTGGTCTGCCTGATGGACGGCGAGAAGGCGCTGTGGGAGGTGCAGCGCGAGTGGCTGCCGCGGGCGGTCTGCATCCTGGACTTGTTCCACGTGCTGGAGCGGTTGTGGCAGGTGGCCCACGTGTTCCACCGCGAAGGCAGCCGTGAGGCGGCTCAGTTTGTCACGCGGCACTTGCGGCTGTTGCTGGAAGGCAAGGTGGGTTATGTCATCGGTCGCTTCAAACGACTCCGCGACGAACACGCGCTACATGGCTCGCGGCGGCGCGTCGTCTCGGCGGCCATCGGCTACTACGCAAACAACCGCCGGCACATGCGCTACGACGAGTACCTGGCGGCCGGCTACCCCATCGGCAGCGGCGTGGCCGAAGGCGCTTGCCGCCACGTGGTCAAGGATCGCCTGGAACAAACCGGCATGCGCTGGACGGTCGCCGCGCGCAAGCGATGCTCCACCTGCGCGCCACCTACCTCAACGGACAATGGAACGACTTCCTGAACTACCGCATTGAAACTGAACAAACCAAGCTATACCGGCGCTCCGCGGCATAGAGATCTGCGAGTTACACCCAATCCAAAATCACCAATCCAAAATCCCCTGCCCCCTGCCCTCTCGTTCCGACCGAGCTAGGACTTTGCCGCCGCTTCCGCTAGCCTAACCGGCGATTCACAACCCTAGGAGGTCTCCCATGGCAAGCGACATCGACTTTCTGAAAGAGCGGCTCAAACGGTGGACCTTGATTCTTGGAGTCTTGCAAATCACGGTGGGTTGTTTGATCGGGTTCATTGCGCCTCGGCGGTCCAGTGGTTTCGCGGCATCGTGATGGCCCACATCGAGTTCACGGCCAACGGCGTGTTGATGGTGGCGTTCGGCTTTCTGGTGCCACACATGCGCTTGAACACCGCGGCGCTGGTCGTGTGGTTCGTGACGCTGCAAGTCGGCACCTGGACCAATGGCGCCGCCGGCGTGGCAGGCGCGTTCTGGGCGCATCTTCGCCGTTGATGCCCACGCTCAACGAAAAGTTTCCTCCGCCCGGCGGCATCAACAGCGCAACGGTGACCGGCTTGCTGCAAGTCTGCGGCGTGACCATCATCGTGGCGCTGGTGCTCACGCTGGTTGGGCTGCTGCTCAACAGACCGCCGCGGAAGCAAGCGAGTTCGTGAGTCACACGGCCGACGGAGAGCTTGCAAGAGGTTGCGAACATGCCTGCCTGGTTATCGATTGTCTCGATCGTCTCACTGCTGCTTGGTGCAGCGTGCACCGTGGGCATCGCCGTCGACGTCGCGCGCCGTCCGCAGCCGATGTGGATCATGAACCTGGTGTGGCCGATTACCGCCTTGTACGCCGGACCGCTAGCCGTATGGCTCTACGTGCGCTACGGCCGCAACGCGTGGGGAATGCACATGTCGGGACACGCCATGCAAGGCCGTGACATGATGGCCGCGCAAAAACCGGCCTGGGTTTCCTATGCCGAAGCGACCACGCACTGCGGCAGCGGTTGCACGCTGGCCGACATCGCCTGCGAATGGGCGATCTACTTCTTTCCCGCGATGCTCGGGTGGTTCGGCTATGGCACGCTGTTCGCCAAGCCGATGTTCGCCGCCTGAATGCTCGACTTTGTCGCGGCGTTCGCCTTGGGCGTGGCGTTCCAGTATTTCACCATCGCCCCAATGCGCAACCTGTCGCTGCGGCAGGGCATCGTCGCGGCGCTCAAGGCCGACGCCCTGTCGCTGGCCGCCTGGCAACTGGGCATGTACGGCTGGATGGCGATCGCCACGTTCGGCATCTTCGGCCGCGAGATCGACAAGACCAGCCCCCTGTTCTGGTTCATGATGCAAATCGCCATGCTGTGCGGCTTCGTCACCAGCTTTCCAGTCAACATCTGGCTAGTCAGCCGCGGCATCAAGGAAAGGATGTAAGAAGGCCGGGATTCTGGGTGCAATTATTCCTCCGCCAACTGCCGAACGGATTTGTTGCGCCTGGATATGCGTCGCACGGCATACCAATACGGCACTCGCAAGGGCCAAAGCGGAATCGAACGAACGTAGTCACACGAGCTTTGCATGCCGCGGGCAAAATCCTCGCACAGGTCACCCATATGATCGGCAGGATGAAAGCCGGCAATCTGGCCGAGATACTCTAGCGCGTCCTGATGGCGATCCCACAGCTCGCTGGCGCTGTCGATGGAAAACTGTTGCTGCCAGCCATCCGGGCGATTCGGAAACAGTTGCGCGTCTTTGGCATTGGTGGTGGTGAGCGATCTGTCTGCATCGGTAGTTACCAACTCAATCACGGTGCTCGACTTGGCGATCACTTGAATGCACAAGTAGGTGGACTCTCCCGTCTTGGTCCAAGCGACCATGTCGACCAATCCCGCCGCATGGGTAACGTGGAACGCGCCGGTGGGCTCAAACCCATGCTCCTCCACCCACTGCAAATCGACCGCGCCACGTGATAGCGCGGTGGCCATGCACGTTTTCGCCTTGTGAGCGTCCAAAGGCTGCAAAGTTGCCTTGCCGAGAATCAGGATCGGCCAACTTCCCGAAATGGATATCAGGAGCCAGGCCAGCGCGAAGAAGCCGACCGCCTTCAGGACAATTTCGGCCGTGTGTTCCATCAACGCTCCCCTTGGGGCTCAACGGCTCGCGCGGCGGATTTGCCGACCGTCAGAGACGTACCGCGGCGCTGGGACGTGGAATTCGATGGCCGCACAACCCCGCACGACGCCATTCCACCGCGCCGCGCGTCGGATTGCAACTTGAACTCCTGATAGCCGTCCGAAAACGCTCCGCGCCAACAACATCCGACCCGGCCCGGTCGACACCGACATGAATCCCGACAGGGGGGAATTTGCCGACATGTTGCGCAGCATGATGGCACTACCGCGTTACGCCTCGGTTGACGAGATCGCGGCCATGGCCGCCTAGCTGGCCGGACCCGAAGCCGGCTTCATCACCGGCGCCAGCCTGACCATCGACGGCGGGTCTACGGCGTAGTGATGACTTTGGGTTGGCCGTGGTCGCTTCGTGACCAGCCCGCCGACACGCATCCCCCTCGCAGGGCCGCTTTCCGGAGCAATTACTCCTTGTCACTCGGCACGAGTTTCGACCATCGCTCCTCATCGACGATCTCCGTGCGCAGATCGCCGTAGAACACACGGTAGCGATCGTCCGAGGCCATCCACCACAACAGCACCTGGTCCTTGGCGGCGGGAGTGACCTCGCTGCCGCGATAGCCTGATAGAAAGCGGATGCGTAGCACGCGCTCGATCCAGTCGAGCCCGGCGGCCGTGTGCTCGATCTCGTGATATGTCTTGTCGCTTTCCCACGAGCGCTGTTTCGGGCCGCTGAAGCCCGCCAGTTTCTTCATGGCGTCCTGGATCGCTTTGGCGTCGAATGACTTTGTCCGCGGATACGTTCCGCCGCTCAGCCGTGCGTACAGCCGCAGGGCCGCTGCCATTTGCTCGAGATCCTTCTGCTCGGTAGGCGGCGTGATATCCGTAAAGCCATCCGGCGGCTGCGGCTGGAACAACTTGGGATCGATGTCGATATTCCAGCGGAAGTCGGTTGCTCGCGTCGTATACGTCGAGCCGGCGTTGGCGCCGCCGTAGCTGAACTCGATCGGTAGGTCGGTCCGCTCGTCGACCCACAGCTCCACCGGATCGCGAATGGTCACTCCCTTGGGCAGGTTTTTGAGGTCCAAGATGTACCCGCGGGCCGCGACGTCGCCCATCCGCCTGGTGCCCAATTCGCGGCGCACATCGTAGGAGCCTTCTCGAATCACCTTCAGCAAACCCAGCGGATACGTTTTCGAGCCGGTGGGCTCATAGGGCAAACAGATGTAGGTCTTGTAGACGTAGTCGATCAACATCCCCGGTCGACCGGTGGGAAAGATTTCGGCGAAATCTTCCAACAACTTCTCCTTGCGTTTACCGTCGGGCAGGTTCTGTTCGTACTTCCAGATCTTCATTTCGTTGTGAAATGCTTCAGGCGCCCGCCAATAGGTCATTCCATCCCCCTTGGTCATCAGCGAGCGCGTGCCGTCGTCCTCCAGCCAAGAGGTTTTCCAGTACAGGCGGTATTGATAGGAAGTGACCGCACGCAGCTCCTGGACCGTTCGTTCCATCGCCGAAAGTCGCTCGCCGGAATTCAGCGCCAAGAACAACAGCGCGATCGCCAACAACGTGGAAGCGGCGATCCCGCCGACAGCCCCCCGGTGCCGCATGACCGCGCGATATGTGTTGCTCCAACCGTGCGACGTTGTCACAACGGCCGGCGCGCCGTCACCCTTTGCTTCCAGTTGTTCCAGCAGCGCCGCCCGCCCTTTGGCCAGCGGGCCGGCGATGTCGTCCAATGTTCCGCTGCCGGCTTGGCGCAGCCAGCGTGCCACTCGTCGCTCGTCATCAAAGTCGCGCTCGTGTGCCGATTGCATCATGGCTCCACGTCTTTCGTCACGTGTTCGTTGTCGAAGTACCAACGCAGCAACTTCCGCATTCGCTCCCGGGCCCGCGATAACAGTGATTCCACGGCCTTCGGCGTCCGGCCCAACTGCCGCGCCACTTCCCCGACGCTGTGGCCATCGACATATTTCGCCAGCAGCGCGCCGCGGGCGTCGTCACCCAACTCGGCCAGTGCCGCGCGGACCGCATCGTTGCGTTCGACGGCGCCGAGCAGGTCGTCCGGCAGAATCGCTCCGTTTTCCAGGGCCGCTACGATGTGGCCGCCATCGCCCGCCTCCCCTCGAACGCCAGCGCGACGCCGGAAATGCAAAGCGACCTTTAGCCGAGCAATCCCAAAGATCCACGCACGCAACTCGCCTCGCTGGCCGTCAAACCCGTCGATGCCCGCCAATGCCGCCAGCCACGTCTCCTGGTGGATCTCCTCGGCGATCGCCATGTCGCCGTGCAACAAGTGCGCGACGAACGAAAACACATCGCCGGCGTGCCCGTCATACGTCAGCGCCCAGCGCCTCGGTCGCGCTTCCGCAATTTCAGCACCAGGGTACGATCGGCGGGTTCGGGCATTGCCATCGGCCAATTCGTTGAATCGAGGGTCTGGAGTATCTTTGCGCGCCGTGGCAAAATCCTTCGGTCAAATCTCGTACTCGGTGGCCCAGATGGCTCATCTGCTGGGCTTGCCGCCGGCGAATCACCACAATATCAGCAAGTTCGGTCAAGCGGCCAGTTTTCCGCACGGCTAAACTACGACCAGTGACATCGATCGATCGGGAATGCGTATGAACCCCGTGCAAAAAGCGATCTGGTATGTGGAGAGTCATTCGCGCGAGCGTGTCGGGCTGGACGATATCGCCAAGGCGTGCCATGTCTCGGCCTTCCACCTGACGCGTGCTTTTGCGGGCGCCACGGGCCTGTCGCTCATGCGATACGTCCGCGCGCGGCGCATGAGCGAGGCGGCGCGGAAACTCGCAGCAGGAACGGACGACATTCTCGCTTTGGCCCTGGAATCCGGCTATGGGTCGCACGAGGTGTTCACTCGCGCCTTCCGAGATCAATTCGGTCACATCCCCGAGCACATCCGCGCTCAGGGACACACCACCAACCTTACTCTCGTGGAGGCCATCGTGATGAGCACTACCCACAAAACCGAACTGGCGCCGCCCCGTTTCGAGAACATTCAGCCGATGCTCCTGGCCGGACTGGTCGAACGCTATGCCTGCCAATCGCCGGGCGGCATTCCCGACCAATGGCAACGCTTCGGTCCCTACATCGGAAACATTCCCGGCCAGGTCGGCAACACCGCATTCGGCGCCGTGTACAACTTCGACCGCGAGAGCAACTTCGACTACCTGACCGGCGTCGAAGTCGACGGCAAGGCCGAGCTGCCGCAAGGTTTCAGCACTTTGCTGGTGCCCGCCAACAAGTACGTGGCGTTCACGCACTCCGGCCACGTCGTGGGAATCCGCGCCACGATCTCGGCTGCCTGGAACGATTGGTTTCCACAATCTGGCCACGAAGCGCTGGACGCCCCGACGCTCGAACGCTACGGCCCGCAATTCAATCCCACCACCGGCCTGGGAGGATTCGAGATCTGGATCGCCGTCAAGTCGTAGGCGAACATGGTAGCCGCACCTGCATTCCGTCAACCACACCGAGTCACCACCGATGGCCGCCAAGAAATCGAAGCGCCCACCGCGCACGAGCAACTGTCCGATCACGGCCAGCCCCGCCAACCGGCAACGGGCCGACGCGTCAACGGCGCGGATCAAGGACAACTTTCCGCCCGGCGTCGCCCAGCCCGCGCTGCGCCACTGGCCGCAGCCGGGTACACCACGCTGGATCAGTTGACAAAAGTCAAGGAATCCGATCTGGCCAGACTCCACGGCATGGGCCCCAAAGCGCTGGGATTGCTCAACGAAGCTCTCAGACGACGCGGCAAGTCGTTCGCCAAGTAAGCGGCAGCGGCCAAGCTTACTTTCGCCTGCCCGGCCGCATCGTCCGCCCGCGCCAGTTGAGCGTCAAGGGAGCAATGCAAGCCGCCGAATCCTTCACACCTGCCATGATGGCCCTGGATGACAATAAGACTGTCTGCGATGCGTTCCTGGCGACAGGATCAGCCCATCGGGTCGGAAACCGGCTCGGCCGGGTTGAGCCTCGCTTCAAGAAACGTCATCCTGCTTGGGACCAGTACACGACGATTCCTCGTCATAGGTCCCACCGTCAGTTGGCGGCGGCGGCCGCGGCGGGAGCCCGTGCATTGACAAGGGCGATTGCCTGAAAATGAAGATACGCGACAGTGGAATGCCGGAAGAAGCCTTTTGGGAATCGCTTTTTGATGTACCGCTGGTTCTCTCGAAACTCGGTATCGAAAGGTTCCGGGATGTTGCGGAACTTGGATGCGGCTACGGTACATTCTCGATTCCCGTGGCCGCGGCGATTCCAGGTACGCTTCACACGTTCGATGTCGAACCTGCAATGATTGCTCGCACATTGCAGCGTGGATCGGGACTACGCATCGTGGCCGGCGAACGCGACGTGATGGAGCAAGGCTTCGGTGTGCGCGTGGATGCGGTGCTGCTATTCAACATTTTGCATTGCGAGCAGCCAGTCAGTTTATTGCAACACGCGAGAAGCACTGTACAAGAAGGTGGAAAAGTTCTGGTGATCCATTGGCGGCACGATATTCCGACTCCGCGTGGACCCGCTGCGGATATTCGCCCTAGTCCAGACCAAATCTCCGCGTGGGCACAAGACGCCAGACTAAAGGCGGGCGAAGTAATTGAGTTGCCGCCGTGGCACTAGCAGCCCGTTTATTTAAGGCGATTGATGGTGCGGGCGGGGTTGGCGGGCAGTGCGCGCGAGGGCGGCGCGTGCCGGCGCGCGCAGCGCACGTCTCAACGATCCCACGGTCCATCGCGCACTCAGGATAAATTGCACAAGCCAAACAAGGTCGGCGGGGGCTTGCAGCGCTCTTGGTTTGCCGATCCCGAACAACTTGAACATGATCCGCGCCAGGTTGTGCGCCGCAGCCGCAATTCGGTAGCGTTTGGTCACTTCTTCCAGTTTGCGGATCCACGTGCGACGCGAGCCGCCCGTGTCGCACACGTGCGCGAAGCTGCGCTCCACGCGTTCGCTCCGCAGCCGCCCCAGCCGCTTCCCTTTCGCGCACGACATGCGGCGGCGGTTGTTCTGAACCGCGCGTCGGACTTCGTCCGGCTTGTCCGTCCAAACGCGATCGTCTTTCCGCTTCGGCTCGGGAATGTACGTTCGCATGTCGAGATCGGCGGCCAGTTCCAGCGTCGCGTCCGCGTGATAGCCCTTGTCGGCGGCCACCTCCTGCACCGCGACTTCACTCTCCGCCGCTTCCAAGTTGACGCGGGCTTCGATCACGCTGTCGACGAGCGTCTGCTGATCGGCGTGATCGGCCGGCAGAATCTCAGCAGCCAGCAGGATTTCACTCTCCAAATCGACCACGTGCTCGGCCTTGTACGCCAAGTGCGTGCGGCCGTCTTTCAGCTTGGTGATCCGCGCGTCGGGATCGGTCTTCGAGACCCAATCCTCGTTCGAGGCCGTCTTCTTCCGCTTCTTGTCGTAGCGGCGAATTTCTTCGTCGCTCGGTTCCGTATCCGCGTCGATCGCGCCGTCCTCGTGCATCAGTCGCGTGACGTATTGCTTCCAGTCTTCGCCCGTGTCGCGCCGCACGATGCTCTTCATGGCCGCGTTGGCTTCGAGTGTCGTGCTGTCGACCCCCACCGCCTTGCCGGAGAGCAACCGTTTTTCGTCGGCAATCCGCAGAACAAAGCGAAACACCTCGTCGAACACCTCCGCGCCGAGCCGCTTACGCGTGACCGACATCGTCGAATGGTCGGGCGTGACCTCGCCCAGCGGCACCCCCAAGAACGTTCGCAGGCTCAGGCTGTCGGCGCATCGCCAGGCGATGCCGCGCTGGCTGTCGATCCCCTCGAAGTAGCCGATCAGCAGCATGCGAAAGTACACGCCCGGCGGAATCGACGGCTTGCCGCGTTTCTCTTCCTGTTCGTAGTACCGCCGGCAGCGCCGCTCGATCCAGCGATCGAAGCCGGCTTCGGCCAACAGCCCATTGAGCTTCCCATAAAATGGGTGGCCGTCTGAACGCGGCAAGTCCTCGGCGGTAATGAACAGCGACTCCTGCCGCTGCCTCCGTTTGCCCATCGCCATCCGTGTCCCTCCAACGATCGATCCGTCGAAACCGACCCCAGCATAAGTTTAGCGCCCTCGCGGCAGAAAGGAATATCTAAACGGGCTGCTAGTCGCAATCTCCTATCCCCTGATCGGAAGTCGCTGACTCCGTGCACCGACCAATGTATACTGTAGCCGCGGCGCCGCGCTTCGACGAACTCGGCGTTCGCGCAACCTTCGGCGCGCTCCAGCCGCCGGGCAAGAACCACGTCACAATGAATCAAAGGCACGCGCATCTCTGTAAGGCGTCAGCGCTCGACCGCCACGACGCGAAAGCCGATGTGGTCGTGACGCCGCTCGGGCTCGAAGCGCAAGCGAAACGCCGACCGGCACGGCCAGCCCTCGTCGGCCCAGCAACCGCCGCGGCGCGAGCGGGAAATGTCGCCGAACTCGCTGCGCGTTGCCGTGGCTTGGGCGTCGTGCAGATCCGGATCGACCCCGCCGGGCAGCCGGGCATGATACCAGTCGCGACACCACTCGAACACGTTGCCGTGCATGTCGTGCAGCCCCCAGGCATTCGCCGGATAGCTGCCGACCGGCGCCGTGCGTTTCAGCGAAGGTCCTGCTTTCGCGCCGTTGTATGGCTTTCCCTGAAAATTCGCCTGACGGCTGCTGAGGGAATCGCCAAACGCGGTCGCAGTCGACGTGCCGGCGCGGCAAGCGTATTCCCATTGCGCTTCGGTCGGCAAGCGAAACTCCCACGCGGCAGGCAACTGGTCCGCGGCGTGCGCGTCGATCGTCAACTTGCCACTGAACGCCTCGGCTTCGGCGAAGTTGATGGTGTACATCGGATAGTCGTCCCCCGCGCCCGCGCTGGTCTCGCCCGGGAATGCACCCATCACGCGCCGCCACTGGCCCTGCGTCACCTCGTACTTGCCGATCTAGAAGCCCTTCGAGAGCGTCACTTCCACCTGCGTTTCGCCTGGCCGCCGCTCGGGTTCGTCCCGTGGACTCCCCATCGTGAACGTGCCCGGGGGGCACCAGCAAAGCTTCACGCCGGCCACTTCCCGTTGCTCGCCGGCCCGCAGGCCGCGAAAGGCCGATCCAGCGGCGTCATCGGCCCGGGCCCCGGACCCGGACCCGGCGACAGGACCACCCGCTGCTGCGACGGCCGAGAAGAGCAGCAACAACTTTGCAATCGTGTGAAGCTGCCATGGCATCTCTCGAATACCTCCGATGGGACGGTTTCAACGCAGTGCGCCCGATTTTCCGGACTCCATCCTACGCGCCCCACCGGCGATTGAAAGAGTTGTGACGCGCCGTGTGTTTCTTTGCATAAAATCCGGGGGCCGGCACCTCGAATCTTTGGTTCCAGTACGACGAACGCGGCTCGACGGCGCTGCTGACGGATTCCAGCGGCAACGTGATCAACGAATACGCCTACGATCCGTGGGGGAATGTGCAGGCCAACTCCATCAACACGGCTCACAACCCGTTCCTGTTCCAGGGTCGCATGGGCACCTACTGCGACGACGACTACCTCCACAAGGGGCACCAGACCACCGATTCCCCCCTCTACGTGCGGGCTCGCTTCTATCAGCCCACCATCGCCCGATGGCTCAATCCAGATCCTCTGGAAAATATGGTAGAATGGCTGAATCGTGGAGGGGGGTTGGCGCGACGTCGCCCGACTGGCTGGCCGTCATGTGGAATCTGTATGCCTATGTCGGCAACGATCCGGTTAACCGTCGCGATCCAAGCGGGATGGCATGTGTCACTTGCCACTGTGGAGCTTACTATGATCGGCACGTGAAGATCGCCTACGAACAAGACATAGATGTCGACTGTATGGGACTAGCCACGACCTGTTGCAGAGAGGCATGTCCGTACCGACGAGTTGACGGATGGGACAGCTGTGGCACCAGATCCTGTGTCCCGCTCCCCCCGATTACATGCAGTCGTTCAATGTGCATCGCGCGCTGTGATTCGGCGCGCGACCAAGCGCTGTCGGCATGTGGATTCCTTTGCCGGGCGATGGGACCTCTACAGTGGGAGTGTTTCTTAAATTGCTACCTCTTGGTGGGGACAGGATACACTTCGTGCCGCGCCGCGTGCCTCGCATGCACCGATCCATGACAAATGCTGAAAACTGTCCTGTCTGTCGCGTGGCTTCTGTCGATTATTGTTCTGGGACAGAAAAGGGGACATTCTGGCTCTGTAGAAAACACTCAGGGCCGGCGCGGCCACTTTGGGGGATTTAGGCTGGCGCGGCAAACGTTGATTTGCTAGACCAGAGTCCGTGAGTATGGGCGGCAAGGCCGCGGTTTGCAGTTCGTTCACGGAGGTCACTCATGGCTGTGCAAGTAAGACCGGATATCAGGAGCATCAAGCATCATTTTGCGGAGCTTCGTGATCCGCGTTCTACGATCAATCGTCGGCATCTGCTGGTCGACGTGGTGGTGATTTCGCTGTGCGGCGTGTTGGCCGGCGCCGATGGCCCGGTGGCGATTGAAGTCTGGGCGAAGGCGAATCGCAACTGGCTGCGACGACATCTGAAACTGCCGCATGGCATACCATCGCACGACACGCTCCGGCGGTTCTTGGAACGCGTCGATCCGCAAGCGTTTCAGCGCTCGTTTACCGCCTGGATCGAGTCGCTGCTGATTCCCGATTCCGAAGGGGCGCGGCTGCTGAACATCGACGGTAAGACGTTGCGTCGGTCGCACGATCGCAAACGCGGGCTGGGTCCGTTGCACCTGGTCAGCGTGTGGGCCAGCGAACAAGGCCTGACGTTGGGCCAAGTCGCCACCGAGGAAAAATCGAACGAAATCACGGCGATTCCCGCGGTGTTGGACCTGGTCGACGTGAAGGGCGCGATCGTGACCATCGACGCGATGGGCTGTCAGAAGGCGATCGCCGAGAAGATTATCGAGCGAGGCGGCGACTACGTCGTGCCCGTCAAAGGTAATCAAGGGAATCTCGAACAAGCCGTCGAGGCATTCTTCGACGAGCATCTGGAAGACGACTTCGCGCGAGTCAAAGTGAGCCGCTTCGAGACCGAAGAGAAACGGCACGGCCGCATCGAACGTCGCACGTACCTGCAAGTCAACGTGCCGCTCGCGCTCGCTGGCCGCCAGGAGTGGGCTGGACTTCGCACCCTGGGAATTGCCATCAGGACCCGTGAAATCGCGGGCCAAGAGACGGGCGAAGTGCAGTGCTACATCAGCAGCATGAAGCGCAACGCGAAGCAGTTCGCCCGCGCGTCGCGAGGTCATTGGAGCATCGAGAACAGTTGCCATTGGAGCTTGGACATGACCTTCCGCGAAGACGAAAGCCGCGTCCGCAATCGCCGCTTGGCCGAGAGCCTGGCGTGGCTGCGGCGTTTCACGCTCTCGCTGCTCAAGCAACATCCCGATACCAAGAAAAGCCTGGTGATGAAACGACGCCTCGCCGGCTGGAGCACGACATTCCTGTCAGAAGTTCTTTTCGGAGTGCCAACTTAGTGTGCGCCGGCCCTGAGAAAACACTCGCTCACACGTCGAAACCGGCAAACAGTCCAGTCAGAAGCCACGCGATTTTCGAGTTCAACGACGTGCTTTCGACTGGTTCGAACATAGCACCCTGGTAGAGTTCTCTACAGAGCCGGACATTCTGGTTTGTAGAGCTATAACCGAAAGTTGTGGATGAGGTGAGTTGAAAAGGGCGGCGTACTTGGGTTTGAATTTGGTTATTCAGCGACCCAATTCTCCCAGGAGTACGCCACCATGCGAGAGCGTAACGATTCGACGCTGGCTTTGCCAGCCACAAGTTCTCAGGACGTGTTGACGGGCATTCTTCGCGAAGGTGCGCAGCGGATGCTGGCCCAGGCCATTGACGTCGAAGTCGCCGAGTGGATCGAAGCGCATCGCGAGCTGCGCGACGCCGCCGGCCATCGCCAAGTGGTCCGCAATGGCCGCCTGCCCAAACGCACGATCCTCTCCGGCGTCGGCCCGATCGAAGTCGAGCAGCCGCGCGTGCTCGACCGGCGATCCAAGAACGAAGCGGAACCCTTCTCCTCCCGGATTCTTCCGCCGTATTTGCGCAAGACCAAGAGCCTAGAGGAACTGATTCCCTGGCTATACCTCAAGGGCATCAGCACGGGCGACTTCAGCGAGGCATTGTCTGCGCTGGTGGGTCCATCGGCCGCGGGCCTGTCGGCCACCACGATCACGCGTCTCAAAGCGGTCTGGCAGGATGAATTCGAAGAGTGGACGAAACGATCCTTGGAGGGCAAGCAGTACGTGTACCTGTGGGTCGACGGCGTGCACTTCAACATCCGCCTGGAGGAAGATCGCCAGTGCATCCTGGTTTTAATGGGTGCGACCGCGGATGGGCGCAAGGAACTGATCGCCGTGGCCGATGGCTATCGCGAGAGCGAGCAGTCGTGGAAGGCGCTGCTGTTGGACGTGAAGGCGCGCGGCCTAGCGATCGATCCGAAGCTGGCGATCGGCGACGGCGCCTTGGGCTTTTGGAAGGCCTTGCCGCAGGTCTACCCCACGACGCGCGAGCAACGCTGCTGGGTGCACAAGACGGCCAATGTGCTCGACAAGCTGCCCAAACGCTTGCAGGCCGAGGCCAAGGAGAAGTTGCACGCGATTTGGATGGCGTCGACCAAAGCAGACGCCGAGGCGGCATTCGATCTGTTCGTGGCCACCTACCAGGCCAAGTACGATAAAGCCACCGCTTGTCTGTCGAAGGATCGCGACGTGCTGCTCTCGTTCTATGACTTCCCGGCCGAGCACTGGCGTCACCTGCGCACGACCAACCCCATCGAGAGCACGTTCGCCACAGTCCGCCTGCGGCATCGCCGCACCAAAGGAAATGGCACGCGACAAGCGTGCCTCACCATGGTCTTCAAGCTGATGCAATCCGCCCAAAAACGTTGGCGGCTGCTCAACGGCTCCGAGCTGCTACCCGATGTGATTCAAGGAACTCCATTTATCGACGGAATCAAACCCCAAGAAGCCGCCGCCTGAATCTCCCGTCCACAACTTTTGACAATAAC
>CAVZWY010000040.1:0-230299 GCA_963779015.1 uncultured Planctomycetaceae bacterium
TCAAGCCCCCGATGACACCGGATGGCCACGTGCTGGCCAGCGCGAGCGAGGATGGCACGGTTCGCCTGTGGCGTGTCGCCGACGGCCACGAGCTGCGCACGCTCGCCGGTCATAGCGATCACGTGATGGCCATCGCATTCTCGGCAAACGGGCTCTTGCTGGCGAGCGGCAGCCGCGACCACACTGTCCGCATCTGGAATCCGACGACCGGTGCCGCAGTGGCCACCCTCTCCAACGACGGCATTGACATCGTTCGATCTATCGAGTTCGACCCGGCGAGCGAGACACTATTCGCCGTTGACGAAGGTGGTGTCGTGCACGCTTGGCAGACCGCCGATTGGCAACGCACGGGCCGCCGCCACAGCAAGCTCGAGAAGTATTTTGCACTGGCCGTACTGGACGACGGCGCGCGTGTGGCAGCGGCGGGACGCGACAGCACGATCCGCATCTTCGAGTACGAAGGGCACGGATTGAAGCTCGCTCAAGAGCTCACTGCGGGACACAACGATTGGATCCAAGGGCTCGCGTATTGGCCGGGCACCGACACACTGGTCTCGGCCGGAAAGGACAGCGTGATCCGATTGTGGCGAGGCGGTGAGCCGACTCCCGACCGAACCCTGCTGGGCCATAAAGGTCGCGTCTGGTCTGCGGCCTTCTCGCCCGATGGAAAACATCTGGCAAGCGCCAGTGCCGATGCGGTGATCAAAGTCTGGTTGCCGGCCGACGACTCGGTCAGCCAGTTTACAACGAATGCGCAAGCGCTAAATGACCCTGCCTTTCTTCCAGATGGTGCAACGGTTGTCATCGGACAACACAACCATACGGGCTTCAGTGTTTGGGCCCCGACAAATCACTCGCTGACTACCCAGATTCCAGAACGACGGGAGGGTCTGTTCAGGGTCGCAGTATCGCCCGACGGAGCATTCGTCGCGACGTGTAGTCTCTATCAAGAATACGTGCTCAACGTTTGGCAGCGATCGACGCTGGAACGGCTTTTCCAGGTCGAAATGCCGGGCGTGTCGAACGACACCATAGCCTGGGCCCCCAGTGGCCACCGCTTGGCCTATGCGCCGGAAGCCAACACGGTCGTGCTGCGCGACTTCGCGACCGGCCAGATCGAGCGGCGTTTCGAACACGCTAGTCCCATCCATTACTTGGCGTTCACTCCGGATGGACAGTACCTGGTCACAACGAGCCAATCGATCACGGTTTGGGACGTGAATTCAGGCCGTACACATTTCGTCTATCCGAAGCAACATCACGAGCTCACCCTAGCGGGAGATCGCAATCTGATCGCCGCCGCGGATGGTTCTAATGTGACGCTGATCGACCTGACCACCGATCCGCCACTGGTATCGAGTCTGGTCACCATCGGCTCCGACGTGCAATGCCTTGCCATTCATGGCGATACGCTGGCAGCAGAGCTGTTCGAACCCAAGGTGATCAGCCTGTGGGACCTCCGTACAAGGCAATTGCTGATGCGCTTGGACTACGATCCTCTGGACGTCGAGGGGCTGATTTTCTCACCGGACGGCCGCCGACTTATCGTTACCGGCAGCGATCCCGAAATGCGCGGATGCGTGTGGGAATACGCGACCCAGCCCGCAGATCTCGATACTAACGATTGAAACACGGCAGTCCTCATCCCTGTGAAAAAACCCAAGTCTCACGTGTGCGCAGTCGGTTAAGTTCGGATGTCGAGAGAAGCCCGATATAAACGACTGAAATGGAACAGATTCTGAAGATTGCCAGGAAATGGGCAATGAGTTCGTGTGCTGCTACGAAGATTTGGCCGTCGGGTGGCGATACGAAGCGGCAGTTGCCTTTCATTAGATTACCGCTGCGGATGCCGGACGCGTCGACCGCTTTCCCATCGCCTTCGCACGGCGCTCCATGCAGTCGCGACGGGTGACGCGCGGATGACGTGCACCGCAGGGACACCAGTTGCGACCTCACCTGGTGGGCCAGGCGAGAACCGATCCCTCTTGGTTTTCGTCGATGCCGACACTGTAGAGTATGCGACCATCCTCGGAGAAGCAAAGATCGCCGCAAATGGGTTGATCGACATTATCGAGCGTGAGCATCTCCTGGCCGGTCGGCACGTGCCAGAGCCGGATCTTTGCATCCTCGGAGCTGGTCGCAAGGGTTTGACCATCGGGCGAGAAGGCCATCGCGCCGGTGAATCCGGCGTGGTCGTGTAGCACGGCATGCGGAGTTCCATCGGCCGCGCGGAGCACAACATGATTGTCGAAGGCAATGGCGAAGCCATCGTCGGTCGGACTGAACTTACAATGTTTGGACCACCCGTATTTGTCACCTTCAAGTCTCACTGACTGATCCTTAGCAAAATCCCACAGATAGTCACCCGACGTAGCGCAGATAATGACCTTACTGGCGGTCGAGTCGAACCGGAGATGCAAGATGTGATTTGCCACGCTAAAGCGGTGCAGCACGGTCTCGCCTTCGACAGGCTTGACGACCACCTCGGTCGAAACCGAACCATCCACTACACGCATTCCGCGCGAATGCGAAAAATCAAATGCAAACGGTTTACCTTGGTCGGCCACAAAGGACGGAGCACTACTTGACAAGTCCCAAACACGCCAACAATTCGTAGTCATGTCCGCCAGCACGTACAGCGAGTCCTGTGAGAAATGAACAGTGCGTGCCATGTACCGATCATCTGGCTTCGCGAGTTCGTGTGAGACGTCAGGTGTGGTTAGGGAACGCAGCCACACAGAACCATCGCGATACCCGACGGCAACCCATTTGCCATTCTCTGACAACGCCGCTGACCTGGCACTACTCATTGGTACATCCAGGCTGCGGAAGCTCGGATTTGCATCAACGCGCCAAATCTTCACTTGGCCTGACTCTGTGGCCACGGCAATCTCACTGTCGTCCGGCGAGAAAGCGACGTCATCGACCTTTGCATCATGGCCCTTGAAGGTGCGGATAATCTTCCTTGACTCGGTGTCGAACAGTCGAACGGCCAGATCATGTCCTGCCACGGCGAGCAATTTGTCGCTGTGGGAAAACGCGATGGCCTGCGCCCCCGCTGGCATGGCGATCGGACTTCCCATCGTGGAGTCTTCGGGGCGAAATACCCACAGGTTCCCATTGTCTTCGACTGCGGCCAGCAGAGTGCCCGGGTGGTTGAAGGCCAGATACTGCGGGCGCGACGCCAGTATTTGCTTGCGCCCGCGGGAACGACCGCGCGGCACCGACCACCAAGAGATCGAGGCGTCGGGGCGTATGGCCCCGTCGGCCGCCCACTCCCCACCTGTGCTGACGACCGCTGTTGCCAAGTCGCTGTTGGCCGCCACAATAGGGTCTGCCCATGCTTCGCTTTGGCCATCCCACTTGCGGATCGAATGGTCGATTCCGCAGGCAACCAGCCCCTCCTGCTCCTCCAGAAAGCTGGCATGTCCGACGGCTCCCTGGGGCGACTTCACTTGCTTTACCAATTGGCCCGTTTCGACGTTCCAGATTCCGATCGTTTCGTCGCAACTCGCCGCAGCCAGCAACTGGCCATCGCTGGAGACGTCAAAGGAATTGACGCAACTCGAATGTCCCTTGAACTTCTCAACGATATTGCCAGTTGATCGGTCCCACAGGCGGATTCTGCCGGCCTGATCGCCCGTGGCGACGGTCCCCTCATCGATGTACGTTACCGCGTAGGTCGGCGCACCGTTGTTCAATGTCATCGCATCCGTATGCGCAAGCCGGTCGAAATAGCGCTGCGCGAAGCTATCGCGACCGGAGTCTGTCTCCAGATTTTCAAGTTCCCCGCGCAAAGCGAAATAGGAACGCATCGCGTCAGCTTTCCAAGCTTCGTGTGCGCGCCACAGCGTGGCGATGTACAGGAGTTGCTGAGTCGCGCGCTGAGCGGTGATCGCCTCTTGTGCGCTGATCTCGGCGGCGTCGCGATGGCGCTGCGCTTCGATCCTCAGTTGTCGTTCGATCTGGTAATGGCGCTGCAACCAGTAGTCGTACCAAACGCCAAAGCCGGCCATGACGACCAGCGCCAGGCAGCAAAACGCCGTGAGCATCGCGGCGACGGGCCTTCGGCGAGTCCACATCCACAGTCGCTCGAGGGCGGCCGGCGGCCGCGCATCGATCGGTTCGCCGGCAAGATACCGCCGCAGGTCGGCTTCCAGGTCCTGCGCCGTCGCGTAGCGCCGCCGGGGATCGTTATCGAGGCATTTCAGGCAGATCGCTTCGAGGTCTCGCGGCACAACACTACGGATTTGCGAGGGGGGCACCGTGTCGGTGAACAACACCTGCCGCAGCGTATCGGCGTCCGTTGCGCCGTGGGCCGGCGGTCGCCCGGCGAGCAGCTCGTACAGCAAGGCCCCCAAACCGTAAACATCCGTCCGCACGTCGATATCTGCCGTGCGGCCTTCGGCCTGCTCCGGGGCCATATAGGCAAGCGTGCCGACGAGCGTGCCGGTTTGTGTTCGATCCTGGCTGTCTTGATTCGCTTCGAGCAGCTTGGCCATGCCGAAGTCGGCCAGTTTCGGCGTCCAGTTGGTCGCTGTCGCGTCGGCTTTTGTCGACCCGCCGTCATGATCGTTGCGAACGAGCAACACGTTACTGGGCTTAATGTCGCGGTGCAGCACCCCGCGGCTATGGGCATGCTTGACCGCGGAGGCTAGCTGCTGCACCCAGCGCGCGGCATCCTCGGGCGAGAGCTCTTGTGGATGATCGTCAAGCCAGCGGCGCAATGTCGGTCCCGAGCAGTACTCCGCGGCAATGAAGCAGATCGGTCCTGCCTGGCCGACCTCAAACACGCTCACGATGTGCTGATGGTTCAGCCGCGCCGCGGCCTCGGCCTCGCGCAGGAAACGTAGCTGGATGTCCGTGTTGGAGAGGGACTCAGGCCGGGGAACTTTGAGCGCGACCTGCCGTCTGGCACTCGGGTCGTACGCCAGAAAGACAACGCCCAGCCCGCCACCTCCCAGCTCTCGCTCAATACGGAAACGCCCGAACTTGGGCATGCTATCGGCGAGCGTCTCGGCAGTGCCGCCCGCGGCCGTTCCATTCTGTCCGGAAACAGGAGAGCAGTTCGAATCCTTTCGATACCGCCGGCGGACGCGATCGAGAGCCGCAACGGCGCGTTGTGCCGCTCGGAGGCGCTCGGCCAGAACCGGGTCCTCCTCGTTGATCAAATTGTCCGCTTCGGCGGCGACCGTGTCAGCAGTTAGAAGCTGCTCATACTGCCAGAGCAAATCTGCCAACCGATCATCGTCGCGACCGGCCGCATGACCATTCATCACGATTCCTCATCGAGCTCGCGCCCCAGTCGCTCGGCCGCTCGCAGCCAGTGCTTTCGAGCGGCGTTCGCAGACCGACCCATCACCTCTCCAATTTCGGCAAACGACTTTTCCTCCCAGTTCCTGAGGATGAGGACTTGCCGATCGTCCTGGCAAAGCTTCTGCAGGCACTGGTTGAGCCGATGGTCTTCCTCCCAGACAGACAGGATGCGGCTTGGCGTCTCACCCTCTGCAGCCGCCGCGTTGGCTACTTGATCGACTTCGTCGACCAACGAGACTTCTCGGTCGATTTCGCGCTTCTGGGTTCCGCGATAGTGCCGAGCGATCTCGCAAACTCGATTGACCAGGATCCGTGCGAGCCAGGCGTGGAACTCGCGCTCGGTCGAACCGCGAAACCGATGGAAGTCACGTTGGGCGTCGAGAAAAGCATCTTGCACCACGTCCGACGCGCCGACCTTCTGCTTGAGTCGACCGTCGAGCTCCCGATTGGCCACTAACAGCATGTACCCGCGACATGCCTGAAGAGCCTGCCCCAAGGAGCTTTCCGAGCCATCCCGCGCGGCCCAGAGCCAACGGTCAAACTTATTGTCAGCAGTCTGCTTGTCCCCACGCGGCCTCAAGACCATGTCGCGTCGCCTAACTCAATGGGTGCAGAAAACACACAGAAACGGCCACAGCCAAACGAGCCGGCCCATTATGGTGTCACGGCCGTCGCGAGTCAAAAGTGCTGTCCGGCAAGAGCTTGCGGCGAGCGAAAAAAGATCCGAAAAGCACTTCGAGAATACATGAGTCGCCAGCGGATAGGGCGGCTGACAGATTTTTCCGGATTTTGTTGGGCCGATTTCTTGTGCTTTCGCACCTAACTGACTGGAGATCTGCTGGCACGATGCCAGATCTCGATAGTCGCCGTCTCAAATCAACACCAACTGACCACGAATTCTCGTTCCTAAGCCAGCGGCCGAGGCAAGAAAGGGAAGCTAATGAGCCCAATACGACAAGAAGTAAACACTGGTGAGAAACGTCCTTCGCGCACTTTCCATCGCCGCGCGGTCGGTGTGGTTGCGGCCGCTGGCCTGGGCGTCGCCGGAAGCAGTGCAGCCGCGGAGGTGATTCATGTCGACCCGCCGGATATGGCGTTCTTTTCCTACGACTTCGACGTCGATGGTGACGGTACCGCGGAAATGAACCTTACAATTGGTGGTTCTGAAAACGATCCTGATTTGGCAGACGTGCTGGTTACTGATGAGATTCTGCCCCAATTCGGCAGCCCCCTTGTAGAGCCGCTGAACTATGCAAGCTTGGTTAGTCCGGATGCTCACAATTGGCTTAATGTTGGGGCGAAACCGTTCCTGGTTGATCCTACTGATCTCACCGGTGGCTTTATCGGAGCAACGGACAAATACATGGGATTGCGTTTCCCTATCAATGGGGAAACGCACTACGGCTGGGCCCGCTTGGGGGTCGACCCAGAAGACTTGTCAATCACGCTCTATGAATGGGCCTACGAGTCTGAGCCGGACACGGCCATCCTGACGCCTGCTACTACCAACGTGCCGGAGCCGTCCACGCTGGCGGGCCTGGTGATCGGGGCCGCGAGTCTGTTGGCCTATCGGGCGGCGCGGAAGAAACCTGCTACGGAGGCCGTGTAACGGGTGCGAACTCGGACATGTGCAGGCGATGGTCAATCCAGCAAGCGCGCGAACAGTTCGGTTCGGTTTACGATCCTTGCCCCGGTGCGGGCCGCCAACTTGAGCGTGTCGCTGTTGGAGTCGCTCGAGCCGAATTCGAGGTCCGTACAGCCCTGAGCCAGCGCGTTCACGGCCGAGGCGTTCATCAACACAGCATTTGCCCAAGATCCCCGAAAGGCGGGGTGCACGATCCTTGCGTCGGTGACCGCTGTATCTCGATCACGATGCGCCAAGACGGCAGCGACGACCCGTCCTCCCTGCATCATGACCTGGGATAGTTCAGGTGAAAATGCCATCGGTCCCTCACCCCGTACGCGCGGTGCAATGAGTTCCCGACATCCGCCCAAATGTTCCACGTGCAATTTGACGATCTGTTCAATCGGAGCCTGGTCAAGCGGCACAATCTGCGCCGTCGCAGGCACTCGGCCGCTTTTTGCAACCCGCGTCGCAATCCGGCTGATGCGTGCGCAAAACTCCTGCAATTGCACCCGATAGGTTGTCAGCCGCTGTTGAACTCGGAAGCCGCAGTGTTCAAGAAACGAAGCCTCGCATCGTTCTTGAATTGGCTGCCAGGCATAGAGTGCGCCGACGTCCGCGCTCTGCGTGTTCTTGGCCAGTACGTCGGCCAGCGCTCGTCCGATCCCGCGGCGGCGGAACGGCGGCACGACGTGGAAGTCGCCGCGGTATCCGCCTGGGTCGGCAAACGAAATGTACGGCTCCAGAACCGCGGCACCTACGATCCGCGTTGGATCGTTAACAACCGCGACCCACAGCGACAGGTCTCGGCTTTCGCGGAATGCCCTGGGCAAGAGCATCGGCCCTGCCGGCATTTCGTCCGGATGAGCAGCACGGATGTGAATGGCAAGTCGTGCGGACATAGGGCAAGTATAAGAGCCCCGCAAACGGCTCTCTACCCGAAAGAATTGTCGCGCGACCACAGGTCTTCCGATGACACAAATTGCTGAACGAGTCCTGTTACTTGGTTGGGCCGGAGCCGACTGGCGCACGATTTCGCCGCTTGTCGACTCTGGTGCGATGCCGAATCTGCAGCGACTGCTCCAACAAGGCGTGGTAGGTAATGTTTCTCCCATGGCACCGGTCTTAGCTCCGCTAGCGTGGACATCGATCGCCACGGGCCAGCGCGCGGACAAACATGGAATTCTCAGCGCATGGGAGGAACGCCCGATTGGCGGTGGATATCAGCCCGTCGGCGTCGCGTCGCGACGCTGTGACGCCATCTGGAACATCCTATCACGACGCGAAATGCATAGCGCGATTGTCGGCTGGCCGGCGACCCATCCGGCGGAACCCATTCGAGGCGCGATCGTCAGCGATCGCATACACGAGGTGCGCGGCCGTGGAATCGATAGTTGGCGCATACCGCCGGACGCGGTATATCCTGGGTCGCTTCGCCCTCAAGTGCACGAGCTGCGCGTCCATCCGACAGAGATCACGACCCAGCAGGTTGCTGCCTTCGCACCTCGCATCCAGGAAATCAATCAGGAGCAGGACGACCGGCTGTCGATCGTCGCCACGCTGCTGGCCCGCAGCGCCAGTGTGCACGCCGTGGGAACGTATCTGGCGGAGAGCACCCCCTGGAATCTGCTGGCCGTGCATTTTGATCTGGCCGAGCGCTTGACTCGACACTTCGGCATGTGCCCGCAGGAGGATATCTTCGGAAGCGTGGTCACTAGCGCGTATCAGTTTCTAGACATGCTACTGGGGCGATACGTCGAGCTTGTTAAGCGTGACACTGCGATTTTGATCGTCAGCGACAACGGACTTCGTTGGGTTAGTAGCCGGGGTGGATCCGCTGCTGCCCCCGGTAACTCCGAACGTTCGTGGAGAGCGACCCCTGGTTTTTGCGCTGCCTGGGGTCCGGGAATCCGCCAGGACGAAAGGTTCTATGGCGCGTCGCTGCTGGACACTGCGCCCACGGTTCTGACGATTCTTGGCCAGCCACGGTCGCATCAGATGGATGGCCAACCCCGCCCGGAGTGGTTCCAGAACAGCGGGCTAGCAGACACACCGGCCGACAAGTCGATAGGAGTCGTTGCTTCGCCTGAAGAACCGACGTTCTCCCAGGCGGACGTCGCACCCGCCGCCGCGTTGGACTATCTGCGTGCGCTCGGATACTCGGAACCCGAAAGCGACGCCGCGCACCGCGCCGAGGAGGAAGTCGACCGCCAGCGCCGGTTCAACTTGGCTTTGGTGGTCATCGAACGTCGCGATTTTCAGGCGGCGGCCGAAGTCCTGGGTGAGCTACCGGACTTCCTCCCCGGACAGTTGGTTCGACGGATGCTTGCTTATTGCTATCTGCGGCTGGAGAAGTTCCAGGAGTGCCGACGCGTGGTAGATGAAATCTTCGACGCCGACCCCGATGCGCCCTATGGCCATCTGATTTCAGGCTATCTGGCATTCCGCAACGGCAAGAGCGATCTTGCCCTGCGCGAGCTGACAACAGCCCGGCATGCTGACGCGACGTTCCCGATGTTGTACCAGTACATTGGCGCAGTCTATCTTCAGCAGAAACAGTGGCAGGCAGCCGAAGTCGTGTTCCGACAAATACTTGAAGCGGACGGCGATGACGCGGGGGCCCTTCACGGTCTGGCGTGGGCACTATTTCAGCAGGGCCGTCGAGACGAAGCCATCGACGCACTTCAAGACTCCGTGGCCCTTGCGCACCATCAGCCCCATGCACATTACCATCTCGGCTGGATGCTCGCACAGATCGGGCAGCGAAGTCCCGCCTTGCGGGCCCTGAGAATGTCCCTCGCTCAGGATCCCGACGCGACGGAGCCGCGCGCCCTGCTGGCCGCACTCAATCGTTCTGCGAGTCGCTAGTCCCGACTGAACCGCGCGTCGCTCGCCGGGCCGCCACGTGTTGATCTGGCGGTCCGATTTGCTCGTTTTCTCGCTCAATCGCCAGCGGAAAGATCGCCCCGCAGATTCTTTCACGATTTCTTGGGCCGATTTCTTCTCCTTTCGCACCTAACTGGTTGGACGATTGCTTGCGCCGCGGTCGTGCGGTTCACGAGATTTTCACACTATCCAGTTCAAAGGAAATGCTAATGATGCCCGCTACGACTCGGCGTCTTCTCTCCCTGGGCTCGCTTCTTGCCCTTTGTGGCCTGCTCGTGGCGACCGTGACCACGCCCGCCTTTGCCGTCACGATTCCGACCGTTCCGGTCGGCGACGCTGGCAACACCGCCGATGTCCGCAATGGAAGGACCATCGGCGCGGTAGCCTACAACTACCAAGTCGGCACTACGGAAGTCACCAATGCTCAATACGCCGAATTCCTCAACGCCAAGGCGGCCGTTGACGACGACTTTGGCCTCTACAACGACCGCATGAGAACGCAGGCGCATGGCGGGATTACGCGTAGCGGCACAGGAGGCAACTACTCCTACACCCCAAAGGCAAACATGGCCGACAAACCGGTGAACTATGTGTCTTGGTTCGACGCGGTCCGTTTTGTCAATTGGCTCAACAACGGGCAGGGAGCCGGCGACACCGAGACGGGCGCGTACACGATACTTGGCGGTACCCCCACGCCGTCGAACCTCAGTACCATCTCGCGAAACCCGGGCGCGACGTGGTTCCTCCCGAGCGACGACGAATGGTATAAGGCGGCCTACTACGATCCAACGCTGGCCGGCGGCACTGGAGGCTATTGGGAGTACCCCACGCAAAGCAACAGCGCGCCGACGGTCGCCACGGCGAATAGCGTGGGAGACATAAGCAACCCCGGTGCCAATGTCGCTAACTGCCTCCGCGGTGCCGAGTGGAACGGCCAGGTTGGTAACGTTACGACCGTCGGCAGCGCCGGTCCGTCAAGTGAGAGTTACTATGGCACCAGCGATCAGGGCGGCAACCTCATTGAATGGAACGATACATTGTTTAGCGGCGGGTACCGGGGCTTGCTCGGCGGGGCGTGGGCGAGCGACCTAGGCTTCCTCGCCGCGCCAACCGGTGTTGACTATCCAACGGACGAGAGAGCGGTAAACGGCTTCCGCGTGGCAACCATCCCAGTTCCCGAGCCGTCCACCAACATTATGGCCGCCTTCGGGCGTCGCCGCCCTGCTCATCTCGGGCCGCCGGCGTCAGTAGGAAGTGACACCTCTGGCTGGCGACAAGCGAATGACGCGTACCGCCACGTCGTCGACTCTGCCTTTAGCCCGCGAACATAACCACAAGGAGCCCGCTAATGAACCGCAACCTTCGAGTTCTCATTGTCCTCGCCGCCATAGCCGTCTGCTTCCTGTCCGTCAGGCCGCTGCGGGCCACGGAGATCATCTTCACGATCGATCCCTCGCAGAGCACGTTTTCTACTGCCGGGGTCGACAACGCGGCCGGGGTGTTCGGCGAACAATCGCCGGGCAGCCTGTCGGCTCCGGTTCGCGGCCACTTTCTGGTCAGCTTCGATCCCTCGACCAGCACGCCGCCGAGCGTGCAATTCATCGGTGGCCACGGCTACTTCGAAGTCGATTCGCCGCATCTGGCTCTCGCCGGGCGTAGGGGGAAGCGGTACCGCCGGCGGCTGCCAATGTCGCCGCCCAGGCGGCAAGCGGAGCGGTTCAATATGCCATACGCGACGTCGTCTGGGACTTTGCCAGCGATGCGATCGCACGGCTCGAACGGGGTCTATCCCGCTTCGGAAACGAACCTGATCATCCAGAGTGCCGGGCTGGACGTTTCCTGGCTGGACGGCAGCTCGAGAAGTTACGACTACTCGGACCTCAGCGGACCTCTTGACAGCGGCGTGTGGACCCTCAGCGAATCGGTGCCCGGCTCGGGCAACTGGACCCTCTCGATCGACGGTCACCAGAATATCGACTACTCCGGTCTGACCAGTGGCTCGCTGATCGCGGCGGGAACGATCGTCTCGACGGCGCAGTTCAGCGCTGAGAACTTGGACTCGGTCGAGGCGGGAGCAACAGAAGCCCAGGGGCTGGGCGGTTCGTCAAGCACAGGGGGCGTGTCGGCGTCGTTCAACCAGCCGGTGCCGACGGGCGGAACGCTCACGGTTCAGCAGGTGCCCGATAAGACCGGTCTGTCGCAGCAGGCAATCGCAGCCGCCGAGAGCAACCCGATCTTTGCGCTCTCTACCAGTAGCCTCGCCGCCAGCCCGCAGATTTGGAACGTCGATTTCGACGGCAACCTGGGGGAGGGCAACTTCGTCGATCTGACGTTCGCCTACGACGCATCGCTGTTGCCCGCGGGATTCGACGAATCAACGCTACGCATCTGGCATTTCAACTCCGCGGCGGGAGAGTGGGAATTCGGCGGCACGGTCAATCCGGAGGCCAACACAATCACTTACACGACCGATCACTTCTCAGATTTTCAGATGGGCGTGCTAGTGCCAGAGCCTTCGAGTGTTGCCCTGGCGGGCATCGCCGCGGCAGCACTACTCGTGACGGCGCACAGGCGAGGTGCAAAGCGTCGGCGCCCGCCTTCATCTGTATGAGAGGAGGTATCTGGTGCGTAGTTGAAGCGATGTACGAATTTCGCAAAACCATGGAGTTGGAAGGAAACGCCAATGATCGCGACAGGGCGACTGATTGCTCTCTTCAAGCCCTTCGTTTTTCTGATCGCCGGCCTGATCGGGGCCGGCCAGGCAACCACGGCCGCATCGATTACGATCGACACGGTGCTGGTCGGCAACACTGGTAACCTGCCCTACGATACAGGCCTCGGGGCCGTGGACTACGAGTATCGCATCGGGACGACCGAGGTCACGAACGCCCAGTACGCTGCCTTCCTCAACGCCAAGGCGGCCAGCGATCCGCTTGGCCTCTACGATATGTTCATGGGCTTCCCCTCTGCCTTCGGCGGCATTACGCGCAATGGCTCAAGCTGTTGACGGCGTTCCAAAGCGGCCGCACCGGGGGATTGTCGCAGCCGCTCCAAAGAGGCCGCGCTCAAGGCGTAACGTTTTCGGCACTCACCTCGCCCGGGACGTGTCGCACCGGGCCATCCGCCCAGGCGTACTCTTGGTGGTGGCTGCATCGAGCGAGGGTGGGCGTCCGGCGGGGGGAGCCCGGGGGTGAGAGTGATGGATGGCTTTCGACGGTCCGCGGCTTGGGCCAAGCGGGCTCGGCGGTTTGTCGCGATCGTTTAGAATCGCCGGCAGCCTCGGCGGGTGTCATTGCTAGGGTCGCCCGTCACGGCTGGCTTGGCCGGCGCGGTATCTCGGTCGCGCGTCTCACGAGGCGCAAGTCGCTCACCCCGTCCGCGGAAGGACATTTGCGGATTTAACTTACGCCGATGCCACGGGGCAGAAAACGGGTGTGAAAATGGGGTGACACAACTCATCGCACAGGCCGGCAATCATCGTCGGCCGGCCCGCCTACGCCCGGCGCCGCAAAATTCCTGCGGAAATTCCCTCCAAAAGCTTGACGGCACCCAAACGATGGGGGATAGTCTACGCCGTGTGGGCGTCTAGAGTCATTGGCTTCGCGGCAGATTCGGCAGCTTGAGTCAAGGAGCGCCAATGTATACGACAACGCGGTTCGTCCTTTGCGGCGTGTTAGCGTTTGCACTTCTTGCTGTGTGCGCCCCGACCCAAAGCCGGGCGGCCCTCTTCACACTGACGGACGACAACTCGGTGGCCGACTTCGACACCTCCTCTCAGTCGGGCGCCTATTCTTGGCTGGTCGACGGCGTCCAGCAGCTCTATCAGCAATGGTTCTGGTTTCGCGTCGGCAATAACCCCGAGGCGTCCATCGATAGCTTGCCCATCGGCGTCCAAGGTTCCACCGATACGAACTTCGACGGGTTCGACGACACGCTCTTTACGCGATATGACAGCGCAGGCTTTACCATCCAGATTCGGTACGGACTGGACGGCGGCACCCTGGGCAGCAACGCTTCGGACCTGAGCGAGCAGATTTCGATCCACAACACGTCGGGGTCGAACCTGGACTTTCATTTCTTCCAGTACACCGACTTCGATCTGCAAGGGCAGGTGAACGCGGACACGGCCGTGTTTACGAACGTCAACACCGTGCAACAGGCCAACGGCGCCTATCGCCTGACGGAGACCGTGGTAACGCCGTCGGCCAACCACCGCGAGATCGCCGTCTATCCGTCCACGGTCAATAGCCTGAATGACGGCCTACCCACGACTCTCAGCGATACGCCCATTGGCCTGGTTCTCGGGCCTGACGACCTGACCTGGGCGTTTGAATGGGACGTGGTTATCGCACCCGGCTCGACGTTTCAGATCAGCAAGGACAAGAATCTGAACGCCTTTACGCCCGTGCCCGAGCCGTCCACCGTCGCGCTCGCCTTGGCCGGACTGGCGGCGTTGGCTGCTTGGCGACGAAAATGGCGTAGTCGCTAAGCACTGCCGGACAAGCCAGCAGTGGCGCCCGCGTTCGCCGCTCTTGAGACGACTTCTAAGCGAAGAAGTTCCGGCGGGGCCGCTTTAAAACTCGCGGCGTGAGTTCGACGTCCAGCCGCTTTGCTGGTAGTTGTCATACTGCGGCTGCGGCTGGCGATGGAATAATCGCAAGCCTTGCGGGTGAGCAGCGCGCCATTCGGACAGCCGTTGCGGAGCCGTCACCGACGGAATCGGACTGTACCCGTAGCCGAGGTACAGGAAGCCGTTGTGCTTGTAGTAGCGGCTCGATTTTGGCGAGGGAGCCAGCCACTTGGGCATGTCGGCAAGTACGTTCGCCGCGTGTCCGATCAAGCAGGCGGCGGCGACTACCCCGATCAACCAGGGCACGGTTCTGCGATGCATCGAGCTTGTTCCCTCGCGGTCAGAGTTTCCTGGCCGGGCAAGCCATGCATACCACAAATGATCCGCCCTGGCCCAAAGGCTTCGCGACCGACGACGCGCCGCCAGTAATCCTTCGGCGCGAGCGACGCGCCGCTATAGGCACAGACTTCGCCTGACGCTCTTCGCTCGACAAAATCCTGCTGGTCAGACGAACTTTGCGGGTTACGCGTCCCACGTCCGACTCGCCACATGTCGCTTGGACACATGCGGCCCGGCGGCGGCCCGGCGGCGGCAAGGCCCGACGCTCGCACCCGCGGCGCTCATTCGAGCGATTCGACGAAGTTGAGGAAATGCCGCTCGAGGATCCGCAGGTCGGTGTCAAATACAGCGCTGAAGTCAGCGATGCGGCGAGCCGTCGGATACTCTTCGAAATCGCCTCGGGCGGCTACACGGCGAACGTACTCAGCAAACTTGTGCGGGTAGATCTCGGTCAGAAAGAATACCCAGGCCCAACTCTCGGCATACGCGGCCGCGGGATTCACCTGAAACCGCCGATCGGCGCCCAACAGGTGCACGAAATCGCCCGACTGGCGGCCGTGTTTCTGCCAGGCTCGAAACTGCGCCAAGCGCGGCCGATTGACCCGCTCGCGGCGCGTGGGATGATCGCGCCAGTTCCACACGCCGGGGGCTTCGAACATCGTGCCCAGCCCCTCGGCCAGCCACATCGGCGTCGGCGAAAAGCGATTGTGCACACCGGTGTTGAACGCCATCTGGTGCGTGGCTTCATGGATAATCGTCGACTCGTTCTCCAGAAACGTGCGATTGCCTCGGCCCGCGTCCTGGTCGTAGAGCGTCACGCGGTTGGTCGTCGGCGAGTAGAAGCCCAGCACGTCGGGGCGAACTTGCGTCCCCTGGCTGGCCGCGTAGCGCGCGAAGTCCTCGCGGCGGCTCCAGACGATGGCCACCAGCGGAAACGACGGCTCGCGGACCCGCATCTCGCGCAAGCCGAAATAGTGTACGCAGGAACGATACAAGTCTTCGAACCGCTGGGCCCAGGCCTGCCTGCCCGGCGGATGCGCCACCAGGTAGTGTCCGGTGCCGGTCACTTCGAGCTTGCCGCGCAGTTCGCGCTCGAGCGCCGCCTGCATCTCGGCGGCCGAATAGCTGGTGAAGGTCGAACTGATTTTGCGGAAATTGCGGCTTTCGTTGGGGGCAAAGTCCCACAGCCGGCCGTCACGCGCCAGCAGAAAGACCTGCTTGTTCGACCAGGCCAAAGGCGTTCCCTCGACCTGCTTATCGCCAATGTCCACCAACATCGTCCACTGGGGTGCCTGGCGTGGGCCGCTCCCGCGGAGACGACCAGCCACAACAGACACGTCAGACACGCCGCGAATACCGTGCGCATCGGCAAATTCCACACTTGCAAAACTCGATAGGACGGCGAGATGGGATATGACGGCCCACGGCCGGGGCCCGGCGCCAGCGCAGCCCGACAGGGCGCGCGAAACGTCATAGAAACTCTACCCCACAAAACCCCGCTGCGGACAGCACGCGCCCGCAGGCCGTTTTCCGCCGCACGCTGCCCCGGCGTCAGGCGGCCTGCGCCGACTGGCACGACCCGGCTGCCTGGCATAAAATCGAAGAAGCCTCGCACAACGGCGTCCGGGCGACGCGGCGGGGCTTCCCTTCGGATGGTGGGGCTCAGACGACCGACCGGCTCCCGCCAGGCCTGCTACTCTCTCTCAAAGGTCCGTTTTTCCGCAGCGAGGCGTTCGGTGATTCAGGTATTGATCTTCGCTGGGCTGTTGCTGGCCCCCGCCGATGGCCAGCCGATCGACGCCAAGGCCGACGGCGAGCGTGCCCAGCAGGTGCGGCCGCCTGGTGCGCCAGCTCGATTCGCCGAAACTGACCGAGCGCGACGCGGCCGAACGTGCCCTGCACGAACTGGGGCCCGACATCCTGCCGCTGCTGCCGCCGATCGACGCGGGCATGACGCCCGAGGTAACGAAACGCGTTTCTCGGCTGCGGCAGAACCTGATGCGCATCCAGGCCCAGGCCGCCGCCCAACCGACGCTCGTCACGCTGCACGGCAAGGACCTGCCGCTGGCCGACGTGCTGGCCGAGATCTCGAAACAAACAGGCAATCCGATCGAGGACTATCGAGCGGCGTTTAACCAGGAGGCGCGGCCGATCCGCGTGAGCGTCGACTTTGACAAGACACCGTTCTGGCGGGCCTTGGACGCAGTGCTGGATCAAGCCGGGCTGACCTTGTACGGTTTTGGCGGCAAGCCCGGGGCGCTGGTGATCAACCGCCCGCCGGGGGCCGGGCCGCGTGCCGCGAAGGTCGCTTATGCCGGCGTGTTTCGACTGGAGCCGGTGCGCTTCGAGGCGCAGCGGGACCTTCAAAACGAAAAGCTGGGCGGGCTGCGGCTGTTTGTGGACGTCAGTTGGGAGCCTCGTTTGCAGCCGTTTTCGATCTTGCAGCCGTTGGCCGACGTCAGCGCCACGGGCAACCACGGCGACACGATTGCTCCGGCAAATCCGCAGGCCAAGACCGAGACGCTCATTCGCGAGGGCCTGTCGACCGCCGAACTGGAGCTTCCCTTCGAGTTGCCCCAGCGCGACACCGAGAGCATCAGCGTCTTGAAGGGCAAGCTCGTGGCCCTGGTGCCCGGGCCGTTGGAAGCGTTTCGTTTCGAGCAATTGCCCCTCGCCCAGGGAGCGGCTCCGCGCGAAACCGATCGAGCAGCGCAAGGCCCGGACCACGGTGACGCTCGAGACGGTTCGCCAGAACAACGACGTGTGGGAGGCGCGCTTGCGGCTGCGGTTCGAGGCGCCGCCTACGGCGCTGGAGTCGCATCGCGGCTGGGTGTTTGACAACGAGGCCTTGTTCGAAGACGCCCAGGGCGAGCAAATCAAGCCCGGCGGGCTCGAGCAGACGCTGCACTCCCAGGACGAAATCGGCATCAGCTATCTGTTCGATCTGCCCGACGGACCGCAGGGCATGACGTTCGTCTATCGCACGCCGCTGGTCGTTTTGCAGTGGCCGGTCGAGTACGAGTTTCACGATCTGCCGCTGCCCTAGGCGCACGCAGAAACGAAGCCAATTGATTCACAAACCGGAGCAGGCCCCCATGAAGCCATTCGTACTAGCCGTCGCCACGTGCCTGGCCGCTGCAGCGATTGACCGCGCTGGGCGCAGTCGTCATCACCGCAGGACCCGGCAGGCCCGCCGGCCGCGGTGATCGTCAACGGAGAACCGATCACGGTGAACGAAATCGACGCGGCCTTCAAGGCGATGACTCGGGGCCGGCCGCTCAACCCTCAAGAGGTCGACCTGACCAAGGCAAACCTGCTCGAATCCGCGATCGACAATCGACTCGTGGCTCAGGCATTCGAACGCGACGAGTCGCTGGTCACCAAGCCCGAAGTCGACAAACAGATGGAGGCCCTGCGGTCGCAAATCGAAAAAGATGGCAAGACGTTCGAGGAAATCGCCGCCGAACAAGGTTTGACCATCGAGGCGTTTCGCAAAAACGTTATCTTCCGGCTGGCGTCCCCACGCTATTTCAAGCGCGAGCTGACCGGTGCTCTTCAGCGATACTTCATTAAGCACCAGCAAGAGTTCGACGGAACCGAGCTGCGCGTCAGCCATATCATTCTGCGGCCCGATCAATTCAACGAGACGAAAGACCACGTCGAAAGTCGAGCGGCCAAGATCCGCGAGGAAATCACCTCGGGCAAGCTGTCGTTTGCCGACGCCGCCAAGAAATACTCCGACGGGCCCAGCCACGAAAAAGGGGGCGACCTCGGTTTCATGCCCCGGCACGGCGTGATGATCGAGGACTTTGCCAAAGCGGCGTTCGATCTGAAGAAGGGAGACATCAGCGAGCCAGTAACGACCGCCTTTGGCACGCATCTGATCACCGTCACCGACGTCAAGTCGGGCAGCAAGAAGTTGAGCGACGTGGTTCCCCAGATCAAGGCCCGAGCGGCGCAAGACCTGATAAACCAATTGGCCAAGCAGGAACGCGCGTCGGCGAAAATCGAATACTCCGGCCGAACCCCGCATTTCAAACCGGGCACGAAGGAGGTCGTCGTCCCGACACCGAACGCGACTCCCTAGCTCGGATGTTTCGCGGGCTTGCAAGGACTCGCCACACCACGACCCACGAATCTAACTCGCGTTTTACTCTCTTGCTGGCGCGTGTTGCTCCCTCGCTGGCGCGTCGGGTTGGTATGCGGCCGTGAACATCTGGGCTGGTGATCGTCGCGCGGCCGGGCGTCCGTACTCCGGCGGCGGACCATCCGCTCACTCGCCGCACGATTGGTCTCCCGACTCGTCGGACAATAGCTTCGCGACACCCAGCGGATCGCTCGGATCGCAGCGGAGCAACTGCTCGACGACTTCGGCGGCCAGGCCCCCCTTCTCCAGACGCTTAAGGCACCAGGTCGAGCGCCTTGCCCGATTCGAAAAATGCCTGGTTGGCCGCCAGCCGATACGGCAGTGGGGCCGGGTTGCCGGCCTCGGCGAGCGCCTGGCTGCCCACGCGAAAGGCGTAGCCGAAGTGCCCACGCGCCAGCGGCAGATCGTTCTCCTCGAGCGCCATCTCGCCCAACAAGCGATGGGCCTCGATGCAGTCGCTGCACCCTTCCAACAGCCAGCGACATTCGTCGCGCGCCACGTCGATTTCGCCCGCGTCGAGCATGCCGCGAACCTCTTCCAAGTCCTGGTCGCGATCGCGCGCGCAGCGCGGATGCACCAACTCCCAGGCGTCCTCCGTGGGACACCGCCGGACGCGGACGGACGTGGCGGCTTCGGCCGGTGCCGAGTCCTGCCGGGGCGGCGGCTTGCGGCCGGCGTGCGCGGACTTACGAGACGGGCGACGTTTGGCTGACAACGTGGAAGACTCACTCTCAATTGAAACGGACCAGCGACGAAACCGTCGTTCCATGAGCGTACTGCAACGCGCGCGTTCGGTCCACTCACTCGAGTTGCACGCGCCGCATTGCATCGCCAGCGATGAGAACCGCGCGGCCGCTCCCCCTGTTCCCTCCGCTGGAGAAGACCTACAATCGTCTCGCAACCTTGCACCTACTCGCGGAGAAACCATGGCCAGGACGAACATGGAAGCGCCCGAGGGGTTGCCAGCGCCGCCCTGGCAGCCGTTCGTTCGCCCGGCGGCTGCTCCGCTGGTTCGACCGGCACCGTCGCGACCTTCCCTGGCGGCGCACTTCGGATCCGTACCGGATCTGGGCCAGCGAGATCATGCTGCAACAGACCCAGGTGGCCACGGTCGTGCCGTACTTCCAGCGGTTCGTGGCCGCCTTCCCCACGGTCGAAGCGCTGGCCGCGGCCGACGAACACGACGTCCTGCGGCTGTGGGAAGGTCTGGGTTACTATCGCCGGGCGCGGCAACTGCATCGTGCAGCCCGGGTGATCGTCGACGAACACGACGGGCGGTTTCCGCGCACGCTCGAGGAGGTCGGCCGCTTGCCGGGCATCGGCCGCTATACGGCCGGGGCGATCGTGTCGATCGCCTACGACCTGCCGGCACCCATCCTGGAAGCCAACACCGTGCGGCTGCTGAGCCGGCTGTTCGCACTTGATGGAGACGTATCATCGCCGGCGGCCCAGCGGCGGCTGTGGCAGTTGGCCGAAGCGATCCTGCCGCCGCGCGATTGCGGGACGTTCAATCAGGCATTGATGGAACTGGGCAGCCTCGTGTGCACACCCAAGCAGCCGCGCTGCGACGCCTGCCCGGTGCGCAAATTGTGCGGGGCGTTTCAAAGCGGACGACAGGACGAGATTCCCGCGCCGCGCCGCAAGCCGGCCATCACGGCGGTCCGCGAGGCGGCAGTGGTCGTGCGGCGGCAGCACAAGGTGTTCGTGCGGCGCCGCGCGGCCGGCGAACGCTGGGCCGGGCTGTGGGACTTCGTGCGATTTCCGCTCACGGCCCGCCGCGGCACGGCGGTCCAACGAGAACTGGGCGAAAAAGTTCGCCAGCAAGCCGGGCTCACCATTGCCGAAGTGGAGCGAATCGCCACGCTCAAGCACGGCGTCACGCGTTTTCGCATCACGCTCGACTGTTTCACCGCCGATTGTCCGCGGGGCAAAACCAGTTTGCCCCCCGGCGAGTGGAAGTGGATCGATCCGGCCGAATTGGAATCGCTGCCGCTGAGCGTTACAGGGCGGAAACTCAGTCGGCTGATCGCGGCCGCAGACTAATCGCGCCGGATAGCAGGCTGTTTGAACAATTCAACAGCCCGCGTGATCGCATGGATGCGATCTCAAAATAGCGACGTAAGTTCGTATTTTGAGAGCCGTGCGGAGCTTTGCTTCGCACTTGGCGAGGTTGAAAAATGCCACGACGGCATTTTTCGACGGACTGATAGACGTCTCCGCAATTGGTCACGCGGAGGAGGAACGTCAACTGGTCAACTGGCGACTTTCGGCTGCCCTTCTTCCGGCACGATCGAAAGCCCGCCGCTGGCTCGCAGTTCGACCCGGTATGCCGCCCCGGTTCCAGTCGCATGCTGGGAGCTTCGCCATGGACGGCACGCACGCCGGCCTTGCGGGCCATTGCCGGACGATTGGCATACTGCCAGAAGTTCGCCCAGATGTCGCGCTCGAGCGGCGACATTTCGTTCCCCTGGCTGTAGATGGCCGGCCGTGAACCCGAGGCGTCCAGCGGAAAGCCGGCGTCCGGCTGCTGAAACTCGCCGAATACGCGGCGAAACAGGCACACGGAGGTCGAACGCAAGGGGTCGGACGTTTCGACCAGATTGTCGTCGTACTTGATCACCCAGGCGTCGACGTACAACCGATCGCCTTCGATGGTGAACACTTTCTTCTGTCCGATCGGCGTGCCGTCGGCCGACAGTTCGGCAAATTGAAACGTCGTTTGCGGCCGCTCGCCGACGTCTCGCTGGCCCAGCACTTCGATTTCGGCCACGCGATGGTCGACCTTCAACAACCGCAGGGCCAAAGCGAGTCGCTCGTTTTCTTCATCGAGCCGCTTCAACTCGGCCCGCGTCTCCGAGAGCTCGCGACCCAGCCGTTCGCGCTCGTGATACGCCTCATAGGCCATCCAGCCGCCGGTGGCCAACAGGCCCAGCAGCACGATCGTGATCATGCTCCGGAAGATGGCGGCGATGTGCACGACGGGGTTCGACATGAGAAGCTCGTGAAAAACGGAACCATTCAGCTTGACAGGCCAGGAATTATACGCAGCCGGTGGCCGCCGGTTCCAGGCCCCCTGTTATTATCGGCCCAGCAGGCGATCAGCCGCTGCCCCAATGTCGCCGCTGGCCATTAAAGTTTCGCCCACCAGGATTGCATCCACTCCGGCGTCGGCCAGGCGCAGCACGTCCTCACGCGTGCGGATGCCGCTTTCGCTGACCAGCACGCACTCGTCGGGAATCCGCTCGCGCAGCCGTAGCGTGTGCTCCAGGTCGGTTTGGAAGGACCGCAGATCGCGATTGTTGATGCCGACCAGCGTGGCCCCGGTGTCCAACACCCGCGGCAGGTTCTCAGGCTCATACAACTCGACCAGCGGCGACATCCCCAGCGCCACGGCTTCGTTGTGCAGCTTGCGCAGGTCGCAATCGTCCAGGCACTCGGCGATCAACAACACCGCATCGGCGCCGGCGGCCCGGGCTTCGTAGAGCTGGTAGCTGTCAAGAATGAAGTCCTTGCGAAGCACCGGCAGGCCGACCGCCGCACGAATCTGCCGCAGGTAGTCGAGGCTCCCCTGAAAATAATGCTCGTCGGTGAGCACGCTCAGGCAACTGGCCCCGTGGCGCTCGTACGTCCGGGCGATCTCGACCGGTTCGAAATCGGCGCGAATGATGCCGGCCGAAGGGCTGGCTTTCTTGACCTCGGCGATCAGCTTGATCGGTCCCGCGGCGGCCAACGGCTCAAAGAAGCTGCGCACTGCCGGCGCGGCCGCGGCCTCGTCGCGCAGCTGGCTTTCGGGGCGTGCCGCCTTGGCCGCCGCGATTTCACGGCGTTTGGTGGCAACGATTTCGTCCAGCACGCTGGTCATTAGTGTTTGAAGTGCCGGCGCCCGGTAAAGACCATCGCGATCTTATGCTGCATTGCAAGCGGCAATCACCTCTTCGTCGCGCTTCGAGCCGCCGGGCTGGATAATGGCCGCGATCCCCGCCGCGGCGGCCTGTTCGATCGAATCGGGAAACGGAAAGAACGCGTCGGAAGCCAACACGCCGCCCCGAGCCCGAAGAGCCGACTTTCTTGATGGCGATCTCGACCGAATCGACCCGGCTCATCTGTCCGGCACCGGCCCCAAAGCAGCGTGCAATCCTTGGCGACCACGATCGCGTTCGACTTGACGTGCCGCACCAGCGCCCAGGCAAACCGCAGGTCGCGCCAGGCCTCGCCGCGGGGCTCGGCCGTAGTGACGACGCTCCATTCCGCCTCGGGGTCGGCCAGTATGTCGGCCTCTTGGACAAGCACGCCCCCTTCGATTTGCCGCAATTGCCAACGATTCTGAGCGTCGTCGAGCGGGCCGACCTTCATCAGCCGCACGTTGGCCTTCCACTTGGGCTTCGTCGTGAGGATTTCGAATGCCTGCGGGCTCGAAGTCGGGGGCGACGATCGCTTCGACAAAACGGCCCGGCTCGGCCAGCACTTCGGCCGAGGCGGCGTCGAGCGGGCGGTTGAAGCCCAGCACCGAGCCGAACGCGCTCAATGCGTCGCCATCGAGTGCCGCCCGCGTGGCCGCGGAGAGCGGTTCCGCCACAGCGGCACCGCAGGGATTGTTGTGCTTGATCACCACCGCGCCCGGCCCCTCGAGCGACCGGGCGATGGCCAGCGCGCTGTCCAGATCGAGCAGGTTGTTGTAGGACAGTTCCTTGCCGGCCAACTGCTGGGCCGCCACCAGGTTGGCCCCGCCGCAGGCATCCACCTGCGGCGTACAGGGCCGCCTGCTGGTGCGGGTTTTCGCCGTAGCGCAGCACTTCCTTGCGGCGCAGATGCACGTGCCAGCGATGTGGAAAGTCCTCGGGCTTGATCTGCTCGGCCAGATACTGGGCAGATCGACCTGATCGTATTGGCCCGTGCGGGCGATAGCCGCCTGGGCCAACTGGCGGCGCAGCTCCGGCGTGGTGTGCCCTTGGCGGCGACTTGCTCGAGGATTTCGGAGTATTGGGCCGGATCGGTGGCCACGGTGATGAAGGCATGGTTCTTGGCCGCGGCGCGAATCAGGCTCGGCCCGCCGATGTCGATCTGCTCGACGGCCTCGTCAAACGTGGCGTCGGGCCGGGCGATCGTGGCCTCGAACGGATACAGGTTCACGACCACCAGCTCGAAGGTCAGAATGCCGTGCTCGTGCCAGGGCTTGCAAGTCGTCCGGCCGGTCGTGCCGGGCCAGGATGCCGCCGTGAATCTTGGGGTGCAGCGTCTTGACGCGGCCGTCGAGCATCTCCGGAAAGCCGGTATACTCGGCCACGTCGTGCACGGCGACGCCGGCCGCTTCAAGAAACTTGCGCGTGCCGCCGGTGCTGAAGATTTCCACGCCCGCGGCCGCCAGCGCCAAGGCAAAATCGCCCAGTCCTAGCTTGTCGCTGACGCTGATGAGCGCACGTTTGATCGGCGGAGAGGACATATCCAGAGCCAAATGCGGAGAGAAGCGAAAGGAGACCCACAAAGAAATACACGACACCCGGCGCAAACCCGCCTGCCGCGACCTTCCCCTTGGTTTAAGAAGTTAGCCGCCTGTCGTCAACCGAAAGCCGCACGCGGCGAACCGCGCGAGCGGTCGCGGCCGGAAAAGCTGAGTGGCAGCATCCGCACGACTCAGGGGCTACCGAACGGACTGTCGCCGGCATCCGCCGGGGGGCAAACGGGTTGTCGCCCGCATCCGCGGGCGCGGCGAACGGACTATCGCCCTCATCGGCCGGCACCATGGGAGCTTCGTCGGGAGCCTCGGCTGCCGAGGGCGGCGTGCCGGCCGGCGCGGTGGGCGCCAGCTTCAAGTCCTCCGCGGTCGGCTCCGGCGGAGTATGGATCAGCGGCTGTGTGAGCTGCAATTCGTGCAGGCACTGGACCACGCAACCGTTATCCACCACGAAGATGCGGTCGCTGACGGCATTGGTGAGCTTGGTCGTCGTGGCGCTCAGCGGCATCGAGGCCAGCCGCCCGCCGCTTTCCGCGTCCAGGATGGCCAATCGCCCCAGCAGGTCGGTGGCATAAATGCGTGTACCACTACTGGCGACAAACTGCCGGACGCCCGCGACGTGCCACAGGATGCTGCCGTCGGCCGTGTCCAGGCAATACATGCCCCCAAATTCCGCGGTGATGAACAGCTTGCCGTCGACGGCCACGGGCCGGTCGTAGACCGCCTCACCGAGCGACTGCTTCCACTTCAGATTTCCCTTGATTTGTTCAATCCCGTACACAAATCCATCGGTCGAGCTGGCGAACAGCATCGTGCCCCAGGAGGCTGGTCGCGATTGGATTTCGCCCTCCGTTTCGAGCCGATAGCGAATCCCCTTGGCCGACGGATCGGCCACGTAGAAGTACCCCTTTTCGGTTGTCCAGCTCACCGTGAGTTTCGTTGTCATCGGCGGCATCAGCACGCGGCCGGTCGATTGATAGTTCCAAGGCTCCTGGCGCGGGCCGTCCTCCAGCGAGTATCCTTCGACGCGCCCCGAGACCATCGGCACAAAAACGTGCGTATCGGTAACCCCCGGGCCGGCCCCCGGAGCCCCGCCGACGCGTGTTTCCCAGGCGATGCTTCCGTCGCTGCGGTTGACGACGTACAGAGTCGAACCGTTGAGAACCACGACGTACGTGTCGTTGGCCGCCGGCTCGGTGCTGGCGCCGTTGCGAGAACCGACCTGCGTGGCCCACAGCGTACGACCTGTCTCGGCGTCCAGGGCCGTGAGCATGCCGCGGTTGCTTTGTACCAGGATCATCCCCTTGTCGAAGGCAACGTGCTGGAGCCGGCCGGTTACTTGCGGCGAGCCGACCTGGGCCGTCCAGGACCGCGTCAGGCCGTAGCGGTTGGCTGTCGTGCGCGGAACCAGGCTTTGCGCTGGCGGCCGTCCCCACGACAGCGACGACCAGCAACACCAGGGGCGTCATTCGCGACCAAAGGCGCATGGAAGCTACTCCGAGTTTCTGTTCCGATTGGGCGGGCAGGCCGGCCGCCAGGAATGTGGCCGGCGCTGACTCTTTCAATATAGTCGACCTGCCCCGTGCCCGCCAAAGCATTCGGCCCCCGATTTACCTCCCCCAATGGCAAGTGGCACAACGCCCCGACTGGACCAATGCCCGCGTCATCTCCTACGATGAGCGGAGTTCCACGCACCAACAGGCCAACGCTCATGACCGCCCGAGAGGCCCAAATCCCGACTTCCGCTCAGTTTCAGGAGCTGATCGGCTACCTGAATTTCTCGTCCGGCTCGAGCGACCCCCAGTTCTTGCGAGACTTGAACGACCTGTTCGCCGCCGCATCGAGCAAAGCCCCGCAGGGTGACACCTGGCGTCTCGCCGAGCGGATGCTCGACGAGCGGCTCACCGAGTTGGCTGGCCGCGAGCCAGCCTTTCGCGACGTCCAGCAGGCCCGAAACGTCCTGCGTCTGGCATGGGACGTGTTGCCCGGGCGGTATCGCGAGTTTCATCGCGATCTGCTCTACCATCAGCACGACGCCGACTTGTTCACCGCGCTGTTCATGGGCCGCGTCTGCGAAGCGATTCTCGCTCAAGGCGGCCCGTGGACGGAGGACGACCGGATCGTGACCGGTGCGATCGCGGCGTTGAACGACTACATCGGGCATCGGCCGGTGGCCGTGTTGCAGACCGAGCAGAAAATCGAACCCTACGCTCACGAATGGGTCCGACCGGTCCCGCTGTACGTGCACGGCGTAGGCGCGTGCACGGGCGCTATCAGCAGATCATCGAGCGGGCCCTGGAAATCCTGCATCGACCGATCCGTCGATTCTGCGCGAGGCCTGGTTCGACCCGGACCTGCTGGACGAGTTGGCCTTCGATCCCCGGGCGTACGACTTCGATCATCCGGTCAACAAGCGGCCAAACTATCATTTCGGGCAGTGGGATCCGCACCACATCGACCAACAGGGCCACTATCGGCGGTTCGTCGTGCAACAGGTGACGCTGGACGTGCTCCTTGCGCGCATCGACGGGCACGACGGGCCGGCGCGGGAGGAGCTGCTCTTCGAGGAGGCCGCCGTATTGGCCGGCACGATACTGATGGCCTCGGGCACCAGCGGCAACGGTCCGGATGCGCACGATTCGAGCACCACGCTCTCGGGGCTGCTGCCGCGAATCGCCGGGTATCGCGATGCCTTCTACAAGCAACTCATCGATCGGTTGAAAGGTCCGCAGGCCGCGCGGCTGCGGGCCGAAGCCGTGGCCGGCAAACAACCGCTGGCCGGCGCCCGACAGGATCTGAACCAGCAACTGGCCCGCCGCCGCGCGTCGCAGCTCGAACACGTGCACCTCGCCCTGCTGTACGCGCGGATGGGATACCCGGAGCCGGCGTTGCGACAGGCGCAAGTCGTGCCCGTGGCTTCGGCGCGAATGGCTTGCGAGATTCAATGCCGGCTGACCACCGCTCACCTGGCCATCGACCGCGGCGAGCTCGAGCGGGCCGCACAACTGCTGGTCGAGATCGAGGACTATCTGCACCGGGCGATCGAATGCGGCGCGCTGGTGGATCCTTGGAACATCCTCGGCTTTCAAGGGCAGTTCAGCCTGTTTCCTTCGCCGGAAAACAGCGTACCCGACCATCGGCTCGAGCAGTTGGTGGAGTTGATGGAACAGATCGTGGGCTTGTGCGCCGGTTGTGGAGCGAGGCGGCGGCCGGCAACGACGAAAACTTGCCGACCGTGTTGTCGGACCGGATGAGCGATCTGACCGAGTGGTGGGACCGGTTCGCGCCGACTAGCGTGGAGAGCGTCGAGGCGTTCAGTGGGGCCGAGGCGTACGATTCGGCGCGCGAAGTGGCAAGTGCCCTGGCGGCGTTTCACCAGGCCGGCGCCGCGGCCGGCGATATTGCCTTTTGGAGGTCGCGCGTCGGCGGGTTCAACTCTCCGAAAGCGTATGCCCTGGTCGTCTCCGCGTTGTGCCAGCAGCCTGACTTGTTGGCCGCCATGGCCCTGTTGATGCAGTGGCTCAGCCAGGCGGGGCTGATCGCGCTCCGCCAGGGGGAATACTCGTTTCACGCCCTGGCAAAGCGCTGGTTGGCCCAGGTCTGCGCGCGGCGAACGCCGATCACGTGGCGAACGCCTCGGCCGAACAGCGAACGGCGCTCGTCGTGCGATTCTTCGAATTGCTCGAAGCCAATGCTGAGGACAACTGGCAGGTGCCCAAGCTCGACCTGCTCGGCACCGGCATTGAGTGGGCGTTCGACGATCTGGAATTCGACGACGAAGAGTACGAAGATGACGAAGAGTACGACGAGGAAGAAGACGAAGAGGACGACGACGACGATGACGGGCTGTACAGCGCCGCGTATGACGACGTGGTGTACGTCGACAGCACGGCCGACGGGAACGAAGCCGATATGTTGGAAAGCGGCTCGGCGCAGGCAACCGATCTGGAGCTCGAACATGAAGCCCGGCGCGTCGGCGAGCGGCTTGAACTGTTGCAGACCGTGGCTTCGTTGTGGAAGCAGGCCGCTACGGTCTGCGGTGCCGCGCAGTCCGGCTCCGCTCGAACCTGCCACGCTCTCGCGCTGGCACGAGCAGGCCCGTGCGAACGAGCGCGGATTGCTGGAGTTGCTCGGCACCGTAAGCCGGCAGCGCGTGCCCGATCCGTCGAACAGCCGGGATTCGCTGCTGGAATTCGATCGTCGCCGGGCGATCCGCGAATCGCTCACCGAGAAGATCGTCACCGCGGCGATCGAGGTTGCCGCCGCCGCCCGGACGATTCGCACCTCGTTGCCCGAGTCGGCCATCGCGGCCGACAACGATCGTTTTGACGGCATCTTGCGGGAGATCGCCCGCGGCGACCGCGAGGCAGTTGCGCAGCAATGGCCGGAGCTGTTGGCCCATTTGCAAACCCTGACGCTGCTCTACGTGCCGCCGGGCAAAGGCGGCGACCCCAGCCGGCTGGTGCAAGCCCGTATCTTGCAACAAGTGCTCCGCAAATTGCTCCATCTATTGCCCAAGCTGGGCCTGCTGAGCGAGACGTGCCAGTTGCTCGAGACGTGCCGCCTGACGGAGTCGGCCAATCCGGTCGGTCCCGGTGCGATCAGTGAGTATGACCGGTTGTTCGCCGCCGGGTACGAGTCGCTGGTGGAGTCGCTCGTCGACATGTCGATCAAGTGGACCGCGGACGGCGGCGCCGAACCGTCCGACAACGAGTTGGTCGAATGCCTGGAGCGGCTGACCGAGTCGCTCTTGAAACAATGGCTGGCCCATAGCCGTACACTGCGGTTGTCGGTGCTCGAACGCATCGCCGACGACAAGGCCTGGCAATCGCTCGTCCGTTTCGTCGAGCGCTACGGCGCCGACCTTTTCACCCAGCGATTCCTCAACCTGGGAAACCTGCGGGCCATTCTGCACCAGGGAGTCGACGCCTGGCTGGACGGAATCGCCGACGATCCGTCCGCCGCGGAGCACGAGTATCGGTTGATCGAGGAGCTAGGCCAGCGAGTGTCGCGCCGAGGCCGTCAAGCAATTGAGCATGATCCTGGAGGCCGTTGTCGAAAACTACGCGGAGTATCGCGACTACAACAGCACGACTGTCCAGTCCGACCGCGGCGATATGCTCTACACGCTGCTCGACTTTCTCCGCGTGCGCATTCAGTACGATCGCGTGGCCTGGCATCTGAAGCCCGTATTGATCGCCCACGCCGTGCTGGTGCGCCGCGGGCGAACGGCCGCCGCGGAAATGTGGCGCCGCGCCCTGGCAGAGCGCACCGCCGAACTGGCCGACAACATTCAAAGTCGCGCCGCGGAGCTGCAAAACAAGTACGCCATGCGGCTGCCCACGGTGACCGACCGCCTGGCCGAACGTTTCGTGCAGCCGTTGGTGATCGACCGCATGCGGGCATTGGTGACGCCCGCGATGGACGAGGCCAAAGACCGTGCGGCGAGCGGCGGGTCGTTCGCGCTGCTGGAAGAAGAAGCCGACGAACTGACGCAAGAACCGACCGGTGTCGGGCTGGAAGTGCCGGCCTGGCTCGCCGCGCTGGAGCAAGAAGTCAATCAACGGCGCCGTGCCGCCGGCCACCTGGCTCCCGGCGACGTCGCCCGCGCGCCGGTTGAACAGGTGATGCTCACCGTCGAAGAAGCCCAGCAGCAATTGAGCGGTTGGGAACTGCACAAGGCGTGACCTGCATCGCGGGCGGGCATCGTAGCGAACGGCAGCCGAGCATGCTACAGTTCACGTCACGATCCGACGCTTAAGTCTACCGATTGCGAGCCTCGCGATGCATGCGCCGCCCACGCTCACGACCGAACGCTTACGACTCCGCGGCTGGCGCGACGATGACTTGCCGGCGATGGCGGCGCTCAACGCCGATCCGCGTGTCGCGGAATTCTTGCCCAAGACGCTCACCCGCGACGAAAGCGACGCGCTGGTAGCGCGGCTGCGCGAGCATTTTGACCGGCACGGCTTTGGACTATGGGCCGTCGAGCTCGTGGGAGTGGCCGACTGCACCGGGTTCGTGGGATTGAACGTCCCGTCGTTCGAGACGCATTTTACGCCTTGCGTCGAGATCGGCTGGCGGCTGGCGGTCGAGCATTGGGGACACGGCTACGCGACCGAAGCGGCACGCGAGGCGCTGCGATTTGGTTTCGAATCGCTCGGGCTCGACGAGATCGTTTCGTTCACCACCACGGAAAATCGTCGCTCGCGCGCCGTGATGGAGCGGCTCGCAATGACACGCTCGCCGGACGACGATTTCGACCACCCCGTGCTGCCCCCCGGCCATCCGCTCCGCCGGCACGTGCTGTACCGGCTACGGCGCACGGCCTGGGAGTCTGCATCGCAAAAGTCGGCGTGACACGCGGGTCGCGGTGCGCTGGATCGCGGAAAAGCTTGACGTGCGCCCTCGGATCGTCGACGATTGACCCTCAACCACCCAATCGACCTTGCCGATCAGGAGCTTCCCACCATGTTTCAGCGACTCGTGATCCTTGCGTTGCTCGTGGCTTCGCCTTCGTTCGCCTTGGCCCAGGGCAAGGCCAAGAAACGCAATCAGCCGAAGCGGCCCACTCCCACGGCGGCCGATTTCGTCTACGGTCACGATTCGCCGCGGCAGAAGTTCGACTTCTGGCAGGCCACGTCCGACAAGCCCACGCCGCTGGTGCTGTTGATCCATGGCGGCGGCTGGCGCGGCGGCGACAAGTCGGGCTATGGCACCAGCGCCATTCAGCCGTTTCTGGACAAGGGAATCTCGGTGGCCTCGATCAACTATCGCTTTATCGAGCAAGCCATGGAGCAAGACGTCAAGCCGCCGGTGAAGGCCTGCCTGCACGACGCCGCCCGCGCGCTGCAAACGCTTCGCTCGAAGGCCAAGGAGTGGAATCTCGACCCCGAGCGCGTGGGAGCCACGGGTGGCTCGGCCGGCGCCTGCACGTCGGTATGGCTGGCCTTGCACGACGATCTGGCCGACCCCGACAGCAAGGACCCGATCGCGCGGCAATCGTCGCGGCTCTCGTGCGCCGCCGTGCTGGGTGCCCAGACGTCGCTCGATCCCAAGGAACTACGGGAGTGGATTCCCAACTCGATCTACGGCGGTCATGCCTTCGGATTCGCGGCGCCCGGTCGCAGCCGGGCCGAAGAGTTTGACCTGCTCATCGCCAACCGCGAAAAGGTGCTCCCCTGGATCAAAGAGTATTCGCCGATCGAGTTGGTGAGCTCCGACGATCCGCCGATCTACCTCGACTATCCGCGCCAGAAAGAACCGCCGGCCATCGGCAAGCAGGAACCCGATCCGACCCATTCGGCGATGTACGGCGTGCAATTGGCCAAGAGGCTGAAGGACGCGGGCGTGGAAGTCGTGGTTTCGTATCCCGGCCACGACGACAACAGGTACGGCTCGCCGACGACGTTCCTGATCGAGCAGCTCACCGGCGACTGATCACGGCAGACTGACGGATCGCTTCGCATGGCCGATAATGGCTCGTCCACGATTGAGCAGGTGGCTCGCTGGCTGGCCGATGCCCGCCGAGTGGTGGCGTTTACCGGCGCGGGCATCAGCACCGAAAGCGGCATTCCCGACTTTCGCTCGCCCGGCGGCGTCTGGGCCCGCAACAAGCCGGTGTACTACGACGAGTTTCTGGCTTCGGCCGAGGCGCGTTTCGAGTATTGGCGGCAAAAGGCCGAACTCGCCGGCGACTTCATGGCCGCGCAGCCCAATGCCGGCCACCAGGCGCTGGCCCGTTGGGAGCAATCCGGACGGCTGGCGGGCGTAATCACGCAGAACATCGACGGGCTGCACCAGCAGGCCGGCAGTCGCTATGTGCTGGAGCTGCACGGTACGGCCCGTTGGATCGAGTGCGTCGATTGTCACGAGCGGTTCGAGCCGTTGCCGCTCATCGCGGACTTCCGCGAGCAACAGGCCGTTCCCGATTGCCCGTCCTGCGGCGGAAGGCTCAAGAGCGCCACGATTTCGTTCGGCCAGCCGCTGCCGGTCGGAATCCTGGAGGAGTCCGTCGAACTGGCCCGAGGAAGCGACGTATTTCTGGCCATCGGCTCCTCGCTGGTGGTCTACCCGGCGGCCGGTTTGCCGGAAACTGCCCGCGAGTCCGGTGCCCGCGTGGTGATCATCAACCGCGATCCCACGGATCAGGACGCCACGGCCGCGGCCGTCATCCGCCAGCCGATCGGCGAAACCCTGTCGAAGATCGACGCGGTCATGCAAGCTCCGACGAAGTCGTAAGACGCTCCCTAGACGGCTGACCCGGCGGGAGTGATTCTCGTCCGAGCAGCTACAGCGTGATGCGGCCGCCTTGGGCCTTGATGCTGCGTTGCGCGGCTTCGAGAATCCGCACCACGCGCAAGCCCGGCTGCGCCGCTGGTGATTGGCTCTTTGTGGTCGCGGATGCACTCGGCGAAGTGGCTGACGAGCTTTGCCAGCGGCTCGGTCTGCGCGATGTGGGGTGACCACACGTCGCCCGTGCGATAACCGACCAACACGCCGCGCCGGGCCTCGACGTCGCCGTTGACGGTGATGCCCCGGTCGTAGACCTTGACCTGCTCGGTCGGCTCCAAGTCGTCGTAGACGATACTCTTGCGGCTGCCGCCGATAATGAAGTGCCGCACCTTGACCGGGCTGAGCCAGTTGACGTGGAACGACGCCAGCAGCCCGCCGCTGAAATCGAGATTCAGATAGGCGACGTCCTCGATCTCGCGCATGTTGTCGGCGTGCGCACGTGCCGAACGCCGACAGGCTGCTTGGGCAGCCGGCCAACCAGGAAATCGAGAATCGACAGGTCGTGCGGCGCCAGGTCCCACACCACGTTCACGTCGTGCTGGAACATCCCCAGGTTGATGCGCACGCTGTCGATGAAGTACAGATCGCCGAGTTCGCCGGAGTCGAGCAATCTGCTTGATCTTCTGCACGGGCCCGCTGTAAGATGAACGTGTGGTCGACCATCAGCACGCGGTCGAGCTGCTTGGCCGTCTCGCACAAGCTGCTCGGCTTCGTGCACGGACGCCGCCAGCGGTTTTTCCAACAGCACGTGCTTGCCGGCCCGCAACGCGGCCATGCCCATCGGGGCATGCGTCGTGACGGGCGTGGCGATGGCCACGGCGTCGATGTCGCCGCGGGCCAGCAGCTCGTCGAGCTCGCGAACCGGCTCGACGCCGGCAGACCGGCGATGCACATTGGTCAGCCGCGCTTCGTCCCGGTCGCACACGGCGACCAATTGCGTGTCGCGACAGGCCGTTGAAATTGCGAATCAGGTTCGGTCCCCAGTATCCGGCACCGACCACGGCCACTCGAATCATGCCAGTGTCCTCGTTACGTCAACGTACCTGCGATGTGCCGATTGTCTGCTTGCCGTGCGATGCGCGACGTTGCGCGGCACCACTTGGCGAATTGTCCAAACGTGGGAGGCTCCGCTAGGCCGCGTGCCGCGTGGAGCCGCTTTCAAGCGATTCGCCAGCGCGAACAAAGTCCTCGACGATATAGCGTGGTCGCGCCCGCGCCTCGTCGTAGTTGCGCCACACGTATTCGCCCAGCACGCCCAGCATCGTCATGGTCATGCCCTGCCCGACCAGCAGCACGGTCATCAGCGCGGCGAAGCCCGTGCCCGTCTCGATCCAGCCGGCCAAACGCCCCGCGACCACGAGCAGCGCGTAGGCGAAACCGGCTACGGCCATGCACAGCCCCACCAGCGACATGGCCCGAATCGGCACATAGCTGAACGAGACCATCGAATCGATAAACAGCTTGATCTTCTTGGCCAGCGTCCATTTGCTCTGGCCCCCGTGTGCGCCCGCTTGACATAGGGAACGAACGATTGCCGAAACCCCATCCACAGAATCATGCCCAGTACGCTGGTGTTCTTTTCCGCAATGGCGTTGTAGGCGTTGACTACCTTGCGATCCACCAGCAGAAAGTCGGCTCCCTTGGCGGGCATGCCCGGCAGGGCGACGCGGCGCATCAACCAGTAGTACGCGCCCGCCAGGGCCTTGGTCGACAGGCGTTCGCCCTCGCGGGTCGATCGTACGGCCCATACGACGTCGCTGCCGGCACGCCAGTCGGCCAGCAGTTGCTCGATGATTTCCGGAGGATCCTGCAAGTCGGCGGCCAAGAGCACCGTGCAATTGCCCGTCGCGTGCGACAGTCCGGCCGAAAAGGCCGCGTGCGATCCCGAGTTTCGCGACAGCCGGACGTACGCCACGCGCGGGTCCTGCCGAGCCCACTCCCGGGCGAACTGGTCGCTGCCGTCGCTGGAATGATCGTCCACGAGCACGATTTCACCGGCAGCCCCAGCGTGGCGAGCACCGACGTCACGCGCCGTCGAAACAGCGGAAGGTTGTCCGCCTCGTTATAAAACGCGGTAACGATGCTGACCGTAAAAGAATCGTTCGTAGCCATGGTCGGGCGTGTATCGGTCGTTTCCATTTATGCACTGTCGCGTTTGGCTTGGGTTGCGGCGCCGTCGCTCCCGCGCCCGACGCCAGTCTTCCGAAACACATCAGGAAACCTGTTGAGCCAGTTCGGCCCGCGACGCCGGTTGCAATGAATCGTCTGCTTCGCCCCGCGGTAAGCCGCGATTCCGCTTGCTCCAGTGCCGACCTATGCAGCGTGCGGCAAACGCGCCTCTGTTTCTGTCGCAGACCCCTCGTCCGAATCGGCGGCTACCGAGACGGACAATCCGGCGTTTTCCCGGCTCCGCACGAACAGTAGCCCCAGCGCCGGGAGCGAGAGAGTAGCCATCACAAGCCGGATTGCCAACATCATTTCGGCACCGTCGGCCGAGCCAACCTGGTTGAACATCTCACTGGCCGTGGCCTCGGCCACGCCCAGCCCTCCGGGCGTCAACGGCAGGCAATTGGCCAGCACCACCGACGGCCCGACAAGCAGACTGGCTGTCCAACTTACGTTGCCGCCCAGCACGCGGTCGGCGGCAGCCAGCGAGGCGGCCACCAGCGCGCTGCTCGTCAGTGACAGCAGCAGGCACCCGGCCACGGCCCGCTTCGCGCCGCGGTAACAGGTATTCGATTCCCGCCACGATTCGGCCCATGCCAGCGGCAGTTTGCCAGCGATCCATCGCGGAGGACTGGCAAAGATGACCCCGGCCACGACCGGCGTCAGCCCCACGGAGAGCGCAACCATCGCATAGAAGATGAGCCACACCGCCGGCGATGCCGGCCGCGAAAGCACGAACCACCCGGCTGACACACAACCCAGCAGCACCAGGCTATAGACGCCAACGATCCGATCGACAAGCACGGTCGACAAGCTCCGAGCGCGGGCCTCGCGCTGTCCGCGAAGGATCAGCAGACTCTTGGCCACGTCACCGCTGGCGGCCCCGGGCAAGACCAACGCCGTGGCATACCCAACCCAGGTCAGCGCGATGATGCGCCACAGCGATACTTCGATCCGCTGGACCCGCAACAGCCACCACCAGCGTACGGCCGGCAGAAACATCGAGCCGAATACAATCGCCGTCAGCAGTCCGAGATCAAGCGACAATGGCACGCGGACCAGCCGTCCGACGTCAAGCCGCCCGGTGCATAGCCAGGCGATGATGGCTGCTGCCACGGCAATCTTGACCGACAGCACCAGCCACGACCGGCCGCGATGGGAAACCGGCTGGTCGGCGCCTCGCCGTCCGTCGGCAGGTCGCGGGGGATGTGGTTGGCCGTCCATGACACCTGCGCGTCAAACCAGGCTGTCCAAAGCCGCCAGCACCTGTTGCTGCTCGGCGTCTGTCATCTGCGGATAAAGCGGTAACAGCAGCGAACGATCGCTGGCCTGTTCGGACCGCGGCAGAGCCTGGGGCGGCAAGTCCGCGCAGGCCGGCTCGCGATGCGAGACCATGATGCCGCGCCGCGTGGCGATGCCCAGCTCCAGCAATTCCTGCATCAACTCGTCGCGCGACAGCGACGCTTCGTCCGTCAGGTGAACCGCGTAGCTTTGAAAATTGGGCTCCGTATCGTCGGGGACGTACGGCGGCCGCAGCCACGGGTGGTGACGCAACGCCTTGGTGTAGCCGGCCGCGAGCTCGCGCCTCCGGGCGACGATCCCCTCCAGCCGTTTCATCTGCTCCAGGCCGATCGCCGCTTGAATGTCGGTCATGCGGTAGTTGTAACCCGGGCAGACGTAGTTCTCGATGACGATCTTGCGCGAGGCGTGCCGCGCCGTGTCCGAAACGCTCATTCCGTGCTGCGCAACAGGCGCAACCGCTCGGCGTAGTCGGCGCGGTTGGTTGTGATCATGCCGCCTTCGCCCGTCGTGATCACCTTGCGCGGATGGAAGCTGAAGCACGCCAGCTCGCCATGTCCGCCGATTTGCCGCCCGGCGTAGCGACTGCCGATCGCACAGGCCGCGTCTTCGACGATCTTCAGACCGTGCGCCTCGGCCAGCGCGAAGAATCGATCGAGCTCCGCCGGCAGCCCGATCTGGTGCACCACCAGGACCGCTTTCGTGCGCGGCGTGATCGCCGCTTCGGCCGCGGCCGGATCGAGGTTGTAGGTCTGCGGATTCACTTCCGCGAAGACCGGCATGGCGCCGGCGTGGCGAATGGAATTCGCGGTCGCGATAAACGACATCGACGGGCAAATCACTTCGTCGCCGGGTCCCACGCCGGCCACGACCAGGGCCAGGTGCAAGGCGGACGTGCAGTTCGAAACCGCGACGGCATGTTCGGCGCCGCAATAGTCGGCCACGGCACGTTCGAATTCGGCCACCTTGGGGCCCTGCGTGACCCAGCCGCTACGGACCGACTTAGCGGCAGCCTCGGCTTCTTCGGGACCAAATAGCGGTATCGTGATTGGAATCATGGTTGCTTGCCGACATCGGACTCGGTGCTAAGCGGCGCCTTCATAGGCAGTTTGTCGACCAAGGGCAAGAGCGTCGCGGCGCCACGCCACGAGACGTTGCAGACCCTGGTCTAGGTCAACCCGCGAGTGGAAACCGAGGATTTTTTCAGCTTTGGTCGTGTTGGCCAGGCGGCGTGGCACGGGATTGACGGCTCGCGGGGGTGCGAATTCAGGTAATACATCTTCGTGCCCCGTGACGCGCAGCAGCGCCTGAAGCAGTTGGAGCAGGCTCGTCTCTACGCCGCTGGCGACGTTGAAAACCTCGTCGCTGACGTCGGACTCCAGCGCCAGCAAGTTTGCCCGGGCAACATCGTCGACATATACGAAATCCATAGTCTGCCGGCCGTCACCAAAAATTTTGGGCGGCTCACCGCGATCGAGGCAATCCAGCCAGCGGATCAGCACCTCAGTGTACTTGCCGAATACATCCATCCGCGGTCCGTAGACATTGAAGTAGCGAAGGGCCACGTAGTCCAACGCGTACATGTCGTGAAAGCTGCGGAGCATGGCTTCGTTAGCCACTTTGGCGGCGCCGTACCACGTGCGGTTGTTGTAGGGGGGATGGCTCTCTGGAGTTGGAAATTCGTCGGCAAGACCGTAGATCGATGCCGACGACGCGGCGATCACCCGGCGAACTCCTGCTTCGACACATGCTTGGAGCACGTTAAAGGTCCCGTCAACTAGGACCTCGAGACATTCACGGGGCTCTTGGGCACAGCGCGTGATGCGAATGGCAGCTTGGTGAAAGACAGCATCGACCCCGTGAAAATGGGGCGCGATTTTGGAGAAATGTCGAATATCCTCACGAATCAGATCGACGCGACCGCTGGCTAAAGCGCGATCCAGGTTGAACAGCGTCCCGCGGCTCAAATTGTCAACGATCCGAATCCGGCACGTCGGTAGTCGCTCGAGCAATTGGTCGACGATCGTGGAACCGATCAAGCCGCAGCCGCCCGTTACCAAGATCGTCTTCTTCGGTTGGTCCATGTTGCCGTCTCCGATTCCGTCGTGTTATTTCTATGCGGCGAGCCGCGTCTCGGACTTCAGGCAGCTTCGGAGTTGCGCAGCGACATACTCCACCTGTTCGCCGGTGAGTTCGGGAAACATAGGCAGTGACACGCAGCGCCTGGTCACGTCCTCGGCCACTGGGAAATCGCCCCGCCGGTGCCCCAGGTGAGCATAGGCGGGCTGCAATGGCACCGGCGTTGGATAGTGAATCGCCGTGGCAATGCCACGCTCGCTGAGTTGTTTCATCAGCACGTCACGGTCGACGCCATCCAGCAGCACGACGTACAAGTGCCACACGTGAGCAGCAGCCTCGCGAGCCGTGGGAAGTCGCAGACCGGGGACACCGGCTAACAGCTCGTTGTAGCGCCCCGCGTGACGTTGGCGGGCATCGTTCCAATCGTCCAGGTGTCGTAGCTTTACATCGAGCACCGCACCCTGGATGCCTTCCATGCGGGCGTTGTAACCCAGCTCGACGTGATGATGCCGCCCGTCCTGAGCATGATCGCGCAGCCGTTTGATGCGGGCCGCGGTCGCGGCATCGTTGGTTACGATCGCCCCGGCTTCGCCGAAGGCGCCGAGATTCTTGCCCGGGTAGAAGCTGAAACAACCGACCCGACCAAACGAACCAACACGGCGGCCGTGGTGCCGGGCGCCGTGGGCCTGGGCAGCGTCTTCGATCAGGGCCAAACCGTTGCTTTCGGCCAATGGCACCAGCCGGTCCAGATCGCAGGCCTGGCCATACAAATGAACGGGCAAGATCGCCTTGGTGCGGGGCGTGATGGCTTGTTCGACGAGCGCGGGATCGAGCGTGTACGTGGTCGGATCGACGTCGACGTAAACCGGCGTGGCGCCGACGTAGCTGATCGCCCAACTCGTGCTGATCCACGTGTGCGGCGTGGTAATCACTTCGTCGCCGGGGCCAACGTCGCAAGCCTGCAAAGCCAGTTGCAGGGCCGAAGTGCCGTTGTTCACGCCGACGCAATGTTCGACGCCCACGTAGCGCGCAAAGGCTTCTTCGAACCGCTCGACGGCCGGGCCAAGAATAAACTGAGCCCGCGTGGTGACCGACTCCAGGGCGGCGGTCCACTGCGGCGCGATGCGGCGATTCTGCTCCTGAAGATCAAGAAACGGAACCGACAGCTTGTTCAGAACTGGGCTCATCAAGCGCCCCTCCATGGTTGCCCTTAAGCATGCGAGCCGGCACTCCGGCCACGACCGCACCGGCCGGCACGTCGCGCGTCACGACAGCGCCGGCGCCGACGATAGCTCGCCGGCCGATCGTGACGCCGCATAGTATCACGGCGCCCGATCCGATCGACGCCCCGCGGCAGACGCGCATGGGGACGACCTGCCAATCGGCCTCGGTTTGCAGTTGTCCGCCGTCGGCGGTGGCCCGGGGAAAGCGATCGTTGATAAAGCAGACTTGGTGCCCGATGAAGCACTCGTCTTCGATCGTCACCCCCTCGCAAATGAACGTGTGAGAACTGATTTTGCACCGTGCGCCGATGACGGCGTTCTTTTGAATCTCGACGAACGTGGCGACCTGCGTCCCCTCGCCGATCGTGCAACCGTAAAGGTTGACCAACTCCGGATGCGCGATTTGAACGTCGGCGGCTAGGACCACGCTGGATGCAATCGGCACGGCAGGTATTCCTTCGCAGTTTCGATTTCGATCGGAAACGGTCGCCGCAACTCGACGCACTTCGCAAGACGGCGCCGACCGCGCAGGGCGCACTCGCACGGCAAACGAACCGGCACAGTGGCGCGATTGGTGCGGTGCGAGACGGTAGCGAGGCTCGTTCGGCAGGTCAACACGAGAAAGTCGCGCGAGCTGGTACGCGACGACGACGCGGCGGGAGGGGCCGACGCATCACGCGGCTGCTTTGACGCGTCGCTGCGGGTGCATACCGCAGGGCTAAAACGGTGGGTGCGGGTTATGCCGTTCGTACCGCGGAGACGTAACTCCTTGCCCACAAAGACACATCGATATATTCACCTTGCCCTTCGTTGACTTCCTATTTTACCCAAATTAGCGTGAAGGTTCACCGAAGGCGGTAGGAACAAACGGCCGCAATGCGAGGCTGGGCGCATCGCACTTCCCCTCCACAGCCTACGTCTGTGCCGGCCGGAATAGAAGGGTCATCTCTCCACCTCATTCCATCTCGAGGCCGTATGCACTCGTTCTTTTTCTGGCGCCGTTCTAGCAAGAACGGACGCCGCGTCCGCCCATTGTCCGGCGGTCGCTCGAAACCAAGGTCGGTCTCCCTGGAGCCGCTCGAGGATCGCCACCTGCTGTCGGCTGCCGAGATCGTCGCCGAGAACGCGCTGCCGGGAACCCCGGCGGACGAGTGGGATATCCTGGGCACGGGGTCGGCCAACATCGAAGGCTTCGCGACGCAGTTTAGCGTCGATCATGGCGAGACGGTGCAATTCAAAATTGACACCGATGCCTCGGCCTATCACATCGACATCTATCGCGTCGGGTACTACCAAGGGAATGGCGCCCGGCTGATCACCACGATCCAACCCAACGTGTCGCTCGCGAACAACCAACCCAACGCGCGCTACGATCTGGAATTGCGCTATGCTGACGCCAGCAACTGGCACGTGGCAGCGGCGTGGGACGTTCCGGAATCGGCCGTGTCGGGCGTCTACATCGCCAAGCTGACTCGCGACGACGGTGTCTTTGGAGAAAACCAAATCATCTTCGTCGTCCGCGACGACGAAGGGGGTTCGGACATGCTGTTCCAGACCTCCGACACCACCTGGGAGGCATATAACAGCTGGGGCGGCAGCAGCTACTACGGCCCCAATTATCCCTCCGGCCGGGCACTGGCCGTAAGCTATTCCCGCCCGTTCGCCAACCGCGCGTCGAGCCCGATCAACTATTTCTTCGCCGACGAATACCCGATGATCCGCTTCTTGGAGCAGAACGGGTATGACGTGAGCTACACCAGTGGTCGGCACATCGCCCAGACCGGCGGAGACCTGCTGGACCACCAATTGTTCTTGTCCCTTGGCCACGACGAATACTGGTCCGAGGAGCAGGTCGATAGCGTCGAAGCGGCACGCGACGCCGGCGTCAATTTGGCGTTCTTCAGCGGCAACACGATGTTCTGGAAAACGCGCTGGGTGGCCGACGACGCCGGCAACGCCTACAACACCATGGTCTGCTACAAGGAGACGCTCGAAAACGCGATCACGGACCCGCTCTCGGGCGTTTGGACCGGAGCCTGGGCCGATCCACGCTTCAGTCCCCCCAAGGACGGAGGGCGACCCCAGAATGCCATCATCGGAACGTATTTCACCATCAACGCGCTGTCGAACAAGGACTACTCAGCGTCGACGAGCATGAAGCTCACGTCCGAATACTCGGCGCTGACGTTTCTGGCGCAATACGTCGGTCGCCACGTTGACGGGCAATCAGTCGTTGACGGTAGGCGATCATACGCTGGGATACGAAGCCGATTCGGACGTCGACAACGGCTTCCGTCCCGCAGGCTTGATCGTCTTGTCGTCGACGTCGGTGACCGCCCAGCAAATCATGTACGACTATGGCGGCACGTTCGGGCCGGGCACGGTCGACCAAAACATGACGCTCTACCGCGCCGACAGCGGGGCCTTGGTGTTCAGTTCCGGATCGGTCCAATATGCCTGGGGACTCGACAATCATCACGAGATCTACCAGGGCGCAACCGATCGGAACTTGCAGCAGGCCACGATCAACCTGTTCGCCGACATGGGCATCCAGCCCGCCTCGCTGATGGCGGGGCTGATCCCGGCCACGATGTCCGACGATGCAATAGGGCCCGTGTCGACGATCATCTCGCCGCTGGTCGGAGCGAACATCGCGGCCGGCGCGACGGTGACGATTACCGGCACCGCGCAAGATAAAGGCGGCGGCGTGGTCGGGGGCGTCGAGGTCTCGGTCGACGGGGGCCTCACCTGGCATCCCGCTTCCGGGACGAACAACTGGACCTACACCTTCAGCACGCGCACCGCGGGACAATTCACGATCGTCAGCCGCGCGGTCGACGACAGCGGCAATCTCGAACAAAACGGCCCCCGCGTCACCGTCAATCCGCCACAGACCGCGGGCATCTATAACCTTTTTGGCTCGGAAGGACCGGGCACGGTCGACAGCGGCGACAGCGACGCGGTTGAACTCGGCGTCCGCTTCACCTCCGACGTTGACGCCCTGGTCACGGGCGTGCGCTTCTACAAGAGCGACGCCAACACCGGCACGCACGAAGGTCATCTGTGGAGCAGCGACGGCACGCTGCTGGCCAGCGCTACCTTTACCGGCGAATCCTCTTCCGGCTGGCAGCAGGTCAATTTCGATACGCCAGTGCTCATCAGCGCGGGCAGCATTTACATCGCTTCGTACTACGCGCCGAACGGGCACTTCTCGGTCGACAAAAACTACTTCGACACGCAAGGCGTCGACAACGGCCCGCTCCATGCGCTGCCCCAAGGTCCCACGGGCAACGACGGCGTGTTTGTTTACGGGGCCAGCGGCTTCCCCACGCAAACGTACCAGGCGTCGAACTATTGGGTCGACGTCGTGATCAACACGCAGGTGGCGCCCGACACCACGCCGCCCAAGGTCGTCTCGTACACAGAGGCCGACGGACTGTCGACGCTGACCACCGACTCGTCAATCAAGATCAAGTTCAACGAAGGGCTGAACGTCACCTCGGTCAACATCAACACGGTCGAGCTGTTGCACCCCGACCCCACCACGGTTCCGGCCGGCTGCTGCGGCACACCGGGCGGCTGGTGCAGCGGCTGCCCCCTGATTCAAGGGGCGACCACCACGGTCGTCGACGCCACGGTCTCTTATGACCCCAGCACGTTCACGGTGACCGTCACTCCGAACCAGCCCTTGTCCACGCTGCAAACCTACACGGTCTTAGTGAAGGGGGGCACCGACGGCGTAGAAGACATCGCCGGCAATCCGCTGGCCAACGATTCGGCCTCGTCGTTCCTGACGCCAGCGCGCCCGGAGACGATCTGGTCGACGCTCTGGACCCCCTCGACCGTCCCCGGGACCACCGACAGCGGCAACGGGCAAGCGATGGAGTTGGGCACGAAGTTCACCGCCGACCAGGACGGAACGATCGCCGGCGTGCGCGTTTTACAAGAGTGCCGCCAACACCGGCACGCACACCGGCAGCCTGTGGTCCACCAGCGGCCAATTGCTGGCGACCGGCACGTTCGCCGGCGAGACGGCCAGCGGCTGGCAGCAGCTCGTATTTGCCGCGCCCGTGGCGATCACCGCCGGCACGACCTACGTCGTCTCGTACCACACGGACAGCGGCCACTATGCCGAAGACGGCAACTACTTCACCACCCAGTACGACAGCGGCTTGCTGCACGTGCCGGCCGGCGGGGGCGTCTTCCGCGCGGGCGTCAGCGGCTTCCCTGCGCAAGCCAGCCAGTCGAGCAACTACTGGGTCGAACCAATCCTGCGGACCGTGCCCTCGGCCGACGACGTCGCGCCGACCTTGTTGAGCGTGTCCCCCGCCGCGGGCACGACGGGTGTCGACGTCAACCCGGCGATCACCGTGCGGTTCAGCGAATCGCTCGACCAGGCGACGGTCACCTCGGATTACCTGCGGCTGATGGACAACCACAACCTGCTGGTGCCGGAAACTGTCACCTATAACCCGCAGACGTACACGGCCACGATCACGCCGACGTCGGCGCTGTCGTTCGGCAGCACCTACACGGTCGTGGTGGCCGGGGGAACGCTGGGAGTCCGGGACCTTGCCGGAAATCCGCTGGCACAAACGATCGGCTCAAGCTTCACCACGGCCGGTTCGCCGGTCCCCGACACGACGCCGCCGATCGTGATCGCCACGAACCCGTCCGATGGCGCAACCAGCTACGCGATCGACGGCTCGATCACGGTGACGTTCAGCGAACCGCTCAACGCCGCGTCGGTCAATGCGGCCAGCGTCAACGTGCTCCGGAATGGTCAGCTCCGGGTCACCACCACGGCGACTTACAATCCGGCCACGAACTCGATCACGATCACGCCCGCGGCGCCGCTGGACTACGGCACCAACTACACCGTCTACGTCATCGGGGGCTCGACCGGCGTTCGCGACCTGTCGGACAACGCGATGGCGTCGAACGTGTCGTCGTCGTTCAGGACGGTGGATCCGCCGCCTCCGACAAGCATCTGGTCCTCGGCGACTCCGGGCAACACCGACGTCGGCGAAGGAGACTCACTGGAATTAGGCGTCAGGTTCACGGCCAATACGGACGGGTATATCTACGGCGTGCGTTTCTACAAGAGCGCGGCGAACACCGGCACGCATTCCGGCAGCCTGTGGTCCTCCAGCGGCCAATTGCTGGCGACCGGCACGTTCACCGGCGAAAGCACCAGCGGCTGGCAAACGCTCAACTTCGCGACGCCCGTGGCGATCAGCGCGGGCGCGACGTACGTCGCGTCATACTTCGCGCCGAACGGCCACTTTTCGGTCGACAGGAGCTATTTCAACGCGCCGCTGGACAGCGGCTCGCTGCACGTGCCGGCCACGGGCGGCGTGTTCGCCTATGGTGCCAAGAGCGCGTTCCCGGCGAGCTCGTACGCGAACAGCAACTACTGGGTCGACGTGCTGTTCAGCCCCATCCCGCCGATCGACACCACTCCGCCTTCGGTGACTGCCATGTCGCCGGGCGACGGCGCGACGAACGTGTCGATCAACACCGCGGCCACGGTCACCTTCAACGAGGCGATCAATCCCGTGTCGCTCAGCAGCAGCACGCTACAGATTCTGGACGGCGACACGTTGGTCTCCGCCACGATCACGTTCGACGCAAATACCAACACGGCCACGGTGACGCCCATGAGTCCGCTGGCCGAGGGCACGACCTATACGCTCCGCGCCGTCGGTGGCATCCCGGGCTTGAAGGACACATCCGGGAACAACCTGGCCCAGACGGTCACGACGAGCTTTACCACGGTGCCGCCCGATCTGACTCCGCCGGTGGTCACGTCGATCAACCCGGCCGGCGGCGCCAGCGAAGTGCCGATCAGTACCGCAATCGCGGTCACCTTCAGCGAGGCGCTCGATGCCGCGAGTGTGAACGGTTCCACGGTTTCGCTGGGCACCGCAGGCGGCGCGTCCGTGTCCGCCACGGTCAGTTACAACTCCGCGACGCACACGGTCTCGCTGGTGCCCAGCGTGGCGCTGTCGAAATCGACGACTTACACGGTCTCGATTGCCGGCGGCAACGGCGGCGTGCAGGACGCGGCCGGCAATAGTTTGGCTCAAACGATCACGTCGACGTTTACCACCGTCGTCCCCGACCTCACGCCACCGACGGTCACGTCGATGAACCCGGCCAGCGGCGCCACCAATGTGCTAGCCGACACGGCAGTCACGATCACCTTCAGCGAGGCGCTCGACGCCTCGACGGTCAACTCGACGAACATTTCGCTGCGGACCAACGCCGGCGTGGTCGTGGCGGCTGCGGTCACCTACAACGCGGCGAGTCATACCGTCACGTTGACCCCCAACACGCCGCTCTCGAATAACGCAGTCTACAGGGTCTCGGTCGCCAACGGCGTGAAGGACGCGGCGGGCAACGCGCTGGCCACGAGCGTCACCACGTCGTTTACCACGATCGCCGCGCCCGTGCCCAGTGCCGCGATGAGCAGCCTGTGGTCCGATTCGACAACTCCATCCACGGCCGATGTGGGCGAGCCCCAATCGCTTGAGCTGGGGATCAAGTTCACCGCCAACGCGGACGGTTTCATCAGGGGGGTACGGTTTTACAAGAGCTCCTCGAACACTGGTTCGCACATTGGCAATCTGTGGAGCAGCAGCGGCCAGTTGCTGGCCACGGGCACCTTCACGGGCGAGTCGGCCAGCGGCTGGCAAACGCTCGACTTCGCCTCGCCGGTGGCCGTCGCGGCGGGCACGACCTACATCGCCTCGTACTATGCCCCCAACGGCCACTTTGCCGTCAACCGCAGCTACTTCGGCGGCCAGTTCACCAGCTCGCAATTGAGCGTGCCGGCCAATGGCGGCGTGTTCAAGTATGGCAACACCACCGCCTTCCCAAACAGCTCCTTCCAGTCCAGTAACTACTGGGTCGACGTCATGTACAGCGTCGCGACAATGCCGCCGGCGCCCGACACGACTCCGCCCACCGTGGCGAGCGTCAATCCGGCGAACAAGGCCGGCGACGTCGCCACCACGACCAGCATCACCGTGGCCTTCAGCGAAGCGCTCGACGCCGCTTCGGTGAACAACGGCACGGTGCGCCTGCTGGACGGTGGAACGCAGATCAACGCCAGCCTGGCATACAACAGCAGCAGCAATACGGTCACGCTCACGCCCAATACGGCATTGGCTCACAACCGTACCTATACGCTGTCGATCAGCGGCGTGACGGACACCGCGGGCAACACACTGGCCAGCACCTTCAACTCGACCTTTACCACCGACGTCGGTGACATCGTTCCGCCGACGGTTACGTCGATCAGCCCGGCCAACGGCAGCCGCCGACGTGTCGACCAGTCCGGCCGTCACCATCACGTTCAGCGAGGCACTCAATGCGGCGACCGTCAACTCGACGAATATTTCGCTGCGAACCGGCGCTGGAGCCGTCGTGCCCGCCACGGTCACGTATAATGCCGCGAACCACTCCGTCACGTTGACTCCTGGCGCGACGCTCGCCAACAGCGCGACGTACAGCGTCTCGATCGCGACGGGCGTGACGGACACCTCGGGCAATGCCCTGGCCAGTACCGTCACCTCCAGCTTCACTACCGAAGTCGGCGACATCACTCCACCAACCGTCACGTCGATCAGCCCGGCCAATGGCACCGCCAACGTGTCAACCAACCAGGGAGTCAGCATCACGTTCAGCGAGGCGCTCGACGCGGCAACCGTCAACAGCGGCAACATTTCGCTGCGAACGGGCGCCGGCGCCGTGGTGTCCGCCACGGTCACGTACAACGCCGCGAGCCGCTCCATCACGTTGACGCCCGCCGCGACGCTCGCCAATAGCACGACGTACACCGTTTCGGTCACAACCGGCGTGAAGGACACTTCGGGCAATGCCCTGGCCAGTACCGTCACCTCCAGCTTCACCACCGAGGCGCCCGACGTTACTCCGCCGACGGTCACGTCGATCAATCCGGCTGGTGGCGCCGCAAACGTGTCGGCCGGCACCGCGGTCACGATCTCGTTCAGCGAGGCGCTAAACGCCGCGACGGTCAACGCGACGAATGTTTCGCTGCGAACCGGCGCCGGCACGGTCGTGCCCACCACGGTCACCTACAACGCCGCGAATCATACGGCCACGCTGACGCCCGGCGCGGCGCTCAACTACAGCACGGTCTACACGGTCTGGATCACCGGCGGCGTGACCGACGTGGCCGGCAACGCCCTCTCCGCAACCGTCACCTCGTCGTTTACGACCGAAGCGGCCCCCGTGCCGACCTACGTCACCAGCACGGTGTGGCCCGACTCGACCAGGCCCGGCACGGTCGACGTGGGCGAGCCCGAGTCGTTGGAGCTGGGCGTCCGGTTCACGGCCGACGTCAACGGGTTCATCACGGGCGTGCGGTTCTACAAGAGCGCGGCGAACACCGGCACGCACACCGGCAATCTGTGGAGCAGCAGCGGACAGTTGCTGGCCACGGGCACCTTTACGGGCGAGACGGCCAGCGGTTGGCAGACGCTCACCTTCGCCTCGCCAGTGGCGATCACCGCGGGCACGACCTATGTGGCCTCGTACTACGCTCCGAATGGTCACTTTGCCGTGAATCGCAACTACTTCAGCGGCCAGTACAACAGCGGACAATTGCACGTCCCGGCCAGCGGCGGCGTGTTCAAGTACGGCAGTTCGAGCGCCTTCCCGAGCCAATCGTTCCGGGCCAGCAACTACTGGGTCGACGTCGTGTTCAGCGTTCCCACGACGCCGCCGGCTCCCGACACCACTCCACCGACGATTACCGGTATCAACCCGGCCAACAGTGCCACTGGCGTCGCCACCACGGCCAGCATGACGGTCACCTTCAGCGAGGCCATTAACTCATCGACCTTGACCAAGAGCACGATCCGCCTCATGCAGGGGAGCACGCAGCTCTCAGCTAACCTGTCTTACAACAACGCCAACCACACCGTGACGATCACACCCGCCGTGGCCCTGGCCAATTCGGAAACCTACACCATCATCGTCAGCGGCGTGACGGACACCTCGGGCAACGCACTGGCCAGCAGCTTCACCTCATCGTTCACCACGGCAGCCGCTCCCACGCCCGGCTCCACCACGGTCAGCGTGTGGTCCAACTCGACCACGCCCGCCACGGTCGACGTGGGCGAGCCCGAGGCGCTGGAGCTTGGCATCAAGTTCACCGCCGACGTGGACGGCCTGCTCACGGGACTGCGGTTCTACAAGAGCGCCGCCAACACGGGCACACACACTGCCAACCTGTGGAGCAGCACCGGACAGTTGCTGGCCACCGCCACCTTTACGAACGAAACGTCCAGCGGCTGGCAGCAGGTCACGTTCTCCAATCCCGTGGCCATCACCGCCGGCACGACCTACGTTGCGTCCTACTTCGCACCGAACGGCCACTTTTCGGTGAACCGAAACTATTTCGGTAGCCAGTTCAACAGCGGACTGTTGCACGTCGCATCCAACGGCGGCGTGTTCAAGTACGGCAACTCGAGCGCCTTCCCCAGCCAGTCGTACAACGCCAGCAACTACTGGGTGGACGTGCTGTTCGCGCCGGCGAGCTAGCAGGCTGTTGGCCATTCCAACGACCCGCGTGCGGCGGGCTCACGGGTAGGCGTGCGTGCCGCGCTTCTGAAACCATTGTCCGACGCGTTTGCCGAGCCGTTTGCGGGCGCGCCGCAATCGCCGCTCCTGCGACTTGGCGATTTCCAGCACCACGCCCAACCGCTTCAATCGCGACGGCGCCAACCGGCCCAGTCCGTCTGGTCGACATACTCGAAGAAGAGTTTTCGCAGCGGGTGCCGGCACGACGCCACCCAGGGTTTGTAACGGGTGGTGAAGTGCACGATAAAAGGGTCGCTGCGTAACCGTTCGAAGGTGGCCTGATCGTAGGGGCTGCGGTCGCCCGTAGGATACCCGTAGACGTGCGATCCTTGGTTCCAGCGCGGGTCCAGCGTCCCCCAGCGGCCGGCCAGGACGACGTTCATGGCGTATTGATCCCACCACCGCACGTGTTGCTTGTGCTGCTCCAGGCACGCGAGCAACGGTGCCGACAGATCGGCCTGGCGCCAGGCATCCACGTCGATCAACAACACGCCGGCATTGAAGTAGGCGGCGCAAGGGCTCAGCCCGAGCTCCTGATAATTCGGGATCGGCCGCGGCGAACCCAAGTATGGTTCGCAACGCTCGTAATTTGCCAGCGCCACCGGCGCGTCCAGGTACGGAGCCGCACAGTCCTGCGCCGCCAGGCACAGCCGGCCCGACAGATCGTGGTCCCATAGCCGCGACAGGTCCGCGCGAATGATCAAATCTGCATCCAGATAAATCGCCCGCTGCACGTCGCGGGGCAACAACCGCGGAATGAGGATGCGATAGTAACTGACCAGGTTGACGTGCCCCGAGATTGGCGACCCGGCCAACGCCGCGTCATCGACCTTCAGCCACGTGATCTGATAGCGGCCCTCGGGCCAGGAGCGTAACAGGCGATCTTTCGTCGCGTCGGCGATGCCGCCGTCCAGAATGTAGATCCTGAGCCGGCGGTCCGGCGCCAGGTTATCGAGCGCCGAGCGCACGGTCACCGCCAGCGGCATGGCAAAGCCATCGTCGGCCGCCAGCACTACGATCGGGTCGCGCTCGGCGCCGGCACGGTTGAGCTCGTGTGGTGACATCCGGGCGGTTCCTGTCCATGGCGACGGCGGCGTGTTTGCCCCGATCGGGGCCCTACTTTCCAGCGGTGATGTACCGCGCGCGGCACGAACGAGCAACGGCGGTTTTGACGTTTCGCCGCGTTGCGATTCCCGCGGACAAAAGCCGACTCGCGGTCGTTCCGTCGTTTGCTTGCACTTCGGGTCGCCAGACGCTGGCACCGGCGAACCCCAACACGGCTCGACAGTTCGCCCCGCCGGGCCCTGCCATCCGTTGAAAAATGCCGTCGTGGCATTTCTCAACCTCGCCAAGTGCGAAGCAAGCTCCGCGCGGCTCGCAAAATACCGACTTACGTCGCTATTTTGAGATCGCATCCATGCGATCACGCAAGCTGTTGAATTCTTCAACAGCCTGCTACACTTGCGGCAGAAGTATCTTTCGATTCTAGCCGGGCTGACCGATGCGCGTGGTGATGATGGGAACGGGGCCGTTTGCCGTGCCCACGCTGCGTGCGCTTTACGATTCGCCCCACGAGGTGGTGTCGCTGTTCACGCGGCCCGATCGGCCGCAGCGGGGGCGCACCAAGACGTCACCGAACCCAATGCGGGCCTTGGCCGCCGAGCGTGGTTCGCCGGTCCACGCCCCCGAAAGCGTAAACAGCGTGGCAGCCCGCATGGTGCTGGCGGCGTATCGGCCAGACCTGCTCGTGGTGTGCGACTACGGGCAGATTCTCAAGCCCGAGGCGTTGGAGATCGCCCGCTTCGGCGGCATCAACTTGCACGCGTCGCTGTTGCCGAAGTATCGCGGGGCTGCACCGATCAACTGGGCTATCTATCACGGCGAAACGGAAACCGGCGTAACGGTGATCCACATGACCCCGCAACTCGACGCCGGGCCGGCCATCGCGCAGGAGAAAACGGCGATCGGCCCCGAAGAGACAGCCGACGAGTTGGAGCCACGGCTGGCCGACATCGGAGCGCCGCTGGTGCTCCAGGCGGTCGCGGCGTTGGAGTCGGGCACGGCCCAGCCGATACCGCAGGATGCCCTCCAGGCCACCCGCGCACCGCGGCTCACCAAGAAACTGGGCCAGGTCGACTGGTCGCGAGCTGCCGGTGCGATCGCCAACCAGGTGCGGGCCTTGCGTCCCTGGCCCAAGACGTTCACGTTTTGGCAGCGCCAAGACGGCGAGCCGTTGCGAATGATTCTCGAAAAAGTTCGCGTCGAACCCGGGTCGGGCGGCGCACGGGCGAAGTGCTGCAGGCCGCGGGAGACAGCCTCGTCGTCGCGGCGGGCAACGATGTCCTGGCGATCGAAGCCATCCAGCCGGCCGGCAAACGGGTGATGGCAACCGGCGAATTCCTCCGCGGCTACGCGATTCGCCCCGGCGACCGGCTGGTCTCGCATCCGTAGTGGCGCAGTCGCCGCGCCTGCTGCGCAAATTCCGGCTGGCTCAACAGGGGGGCCGAAGGTTAAGATAGCCTACAGCCGGCGCTCGCTCGGAGCGCGATCCGGTCATTGCCGGCTCATACTTTACGCTACGCCCCGCCCTGGTACACGTCGTCGTCCCGCCGCACTCATGGTCAAGCAGCTTTATATCGAAACGGTCGGCTGCCAGATGAACATGCTCGACAGCGAGCTGGTCGTGGCCAGCTTGCGGAAGGCGGGCTACGAGGTCGTCGATTCGCCCAAGAAGGCCGACACCATCCTGTTCAACACGTGCAGCGTCCGGCAGCACGCCGAGGACAAGATCTACAGCGCCCTGGGCCGCTTGAAGCACGCCAAGAAGTACAACCCCCAGAAGATCATCGGCGTGCTGGGATGCATGGCCCAAAAGGACCAGCGGCTTATCTTCGAGCGGGCGCCCTACGTCGACCTGGTCGTCGGTCCCGGCCAGTTGCACCAGATTCCCGAACTGATCGAAAAGATCAGCCAGGGGGCCGGCCCGCAGCTGGAAGTGAGCCTCGACCGCAAGGGAGGCAGCCGGACCGAAATCGAGCAGAGCTTCGAAAGCTACGACCCGCTGCGCGATCCGCAGATGCGACCCACGCCGTTCCAGGCGTTCGTGCGGATCATGATCGGCTGCGACAAGTTTTGCACGTATTGCATCGTGCCTAGCGTGCGCGGGCCGGAGCAAAGCCGGCCGGCGGCGCACATCCTGGCCGAAGCCCGTCAGTTGGCCGCCGAGGGCTGCCGCGAGATCACGCTGTTGGGGCAAACCGTCAACAGCTACCGCCACGCGGCCGACGGCCGCACCTGGCGGCTGGCCGATTTGCTGGCGGCGCTGGAAGACGTCGAGGGGCTGGACCGGGTCAAGTTTGTGACCAATTACCCCAAGGACATGACCGACGAGCTGCTCGAGCGCGGTGCGCGACTTGCCCAAGGTTTCGCCCTACTTGCACGTGCCAGCCCAGAGCGGATCGAACCGCATGTTGCAGCGAATGAAGCGGGGATATACGGTCGAAGAATATCGCGAAATGCTCGTCCGCATTCGTGAGACGATTCCCGACGCCACGGTCACGAGCGATTTTATCGTCGGCTTTTGCGGCGAGACCGACGAGGACTTCGGCGCCACGCTCGATCTCGTACGCGCATCGCGCTTCAAGAACAGCTTTATCTTCAAATACTCCGAGCGCCCAGGCACCAAGAGCGTACAACTCTATCCCGACGATGTTCCCGAGGAAGTGAAGAAGCGTCGCAACAACGAGCTGTTGGCCGTCCAAAACGCGATCAGCGAGGAGGACAACCAGCCGCTCGTCGGCCGCCGCGTGCAAGTGTTGGTCGAAGGGCCCAGCAAGGACGCCCGCCGCCACGACGACGGCTCCGAGCAGTTGCAACTGGTCGGCCGCACGCACTGCGACCGGATCGTGGTGTTCGACGGCAATCGCCGGCAGATCGGCCAATTGCTCGACGTCGCCGTGTACGACGCCAACGCTTTCACCCTCTTCGGCAGCGTGGTAACCGCGCACGTCGGGCCGGAGGTTTACAGTCTCTAGCAACTCGTGCCTTAGCCTGCCAGGCGTTTGATGCGCGTCGACGAACTGCACCGCTACCTCGATCATCCGGCCGAAGCCGCAAGCTGGCTTCGCTCTTTGGGGATTCATGACCTTGACCGCGCGCACGGCAATTTGCTGCGCATCGCCACGGCCGGCGTGACGCTCGACCTGTTGGCCGCCATCTGCGATCAACTCAGCGAGCAACTGCCCGGCTCGAGCGACGCGGACATGGCGCTCAACAACCTGGAGCGGTTTTTTGACGGTGCCCGCAACCCGTTATCTCTGGCCACGCTCTTCGAGCGCGATCCCGATGCGCTGCCCATTCTTTTGCAGATATTTGCCACCAGCCAGCACTTGAGCGACGTGCTGATCCTCGATAGCGAAAGCTACGACCTGCTGCGGATCACCGAAGGGCAGCCCGTGGCCCGGGAGTACCTGGTCAACGAGCTGTCGGCGGAAGTCGACTCGCTGGCCGGCGACGACACGGCCGTGGCGGCCGCGCTGCGCCGATTCAAGCGGCGCGAGACGCTGCGGATCGCCTATGGCGACATCATCCGCGGGCAGCCGGTCAGCACCGTTACCCGGCAGATATCGTACCTGGCCGACGCGATCGTCGAGGCGGCCCTGCGCGGCGCACGCCGCCGGCTGGCCATCCGCCGCGGACAATCGTGGCCTGAGGGGTATCCCGGACGATTCGTCGTCCTGGCCCTGGGCAAGCTGGGCGGCACCGAGCTGAACTACTCGAGCGACATCGACCTGATGTTTCTCTACGATTGGGGCCGCGGTGCCGACCTGGCGCAGCAGCACGCCAGCAGCGAATACTTCGACCGGCTGGTGCGCGAAATGCTCAAGCTGCTCACCGCAACTACCGACCTGGGCGCCGCCTATCGCGTCGATTTGCGGCTCCGACCGCAGGGCAACGCCGGTCCGATGACCGTGGCCTACGAAGCGGCCTTGCACTATTACGACGTCTCGGGGCGCACCTGGGAGCGGCAGGCCATGGTCAAGGCCCGGCCGATCGCCGGCAACCTGGAGTTCGGACGCGAGTTTCTCGACCAGCTCGAACCGTGGATCTATCGCCGCTACCTGAGCCGCGCCGACATCACCGGCATCAAGGCGCTCAAGCGGCGGATCGAGCAGCGCACCCACAGCGAAGGCGACGATTCCTACAACGTTAAAACCGGTCACGGCGGCATTCGCGACATCGAATTCGTGATCCAGTTTCTGCAATTGCTCAACGGCGGCGATCTGCCGGCCCTGCGCACCGGCAACACGCTGGACGCCATCCTGCAGTTGGAGCAGTGCGGCTGTCTGACCGGGCAGGAACGGGCTTTGCTCGAGGAAAATTACTCGTTTCTCCGCAAGATCGAACACCGCTTGCAGATCATGTTCGACCTGCAAACCCATCTACTCCCCCAGGAGCCGCAGGAACTCCGCAAGGTGGCGATTCGCCTGGGCTACGCCGACACCGACCAGCAGTCGGCCCTCGACGCGTTCGAAACCGAATACAAGACCAAGACCGAGCTGAACCGCAAGATTCTCGATCACCTGCTGCACGACGCTTTCAGCGACGACACGCGCACCGAGCCGGAAAGCGATCTGGTGCTCGACCCGGAACCGGAGCCACAGCAGATTGCCGACATCCTGGGGCGCTACCATTTCCAGGACGTCGATCGGGCTTATCGCAACCTGATGGAGCTGTCGACCGAGAAGATCCGTTATCTTTCGACGCGCCGCTGCCGGCACTTTCTGGCGGCCATCGCCCCGCGGCTGCTGGCCGCCATCGCCGAGACGCCCGATCCGGACACCACGCTGGTCAACCTGTGCAAGGTGAGCGATTCGCTGGGCGGCAAGGGCGTGTTGTGGGAACTGTTCAGTTTCAATCCGCCCACGCTCAAGTTGTACGTCGAACTGTGCTCTTCGAGCCAATACCTGGCGGGCATTCTCACCAGTAACCCGGGCATGCTCGACGAGCTGCTCGACAGCCTGCTGCTGGACAAGCTGCCGACGATGGAAGTGCTGCGCTCGACCCTGGCCGACCTGTGCCGCGGCGCCGAAGACACCGAGCCGGCGCTACACAGCTTCAAGAACGCGCAGCAGATGCGCGTCGGCATTCGCGACATCCTGGGCAAGGAAAAGATCGAAGCCACGACCGGCGCGCTCTCCGACATCGCCCAAGTGTGCCTGGAACAGATCACGCGGCAAGAACACGAAAAGTTGACCGCCAAGTTCGGCCGGCCGAAAGTCGGCGAGGAGGGAGACGCACGCCCCGATTGCGAGCTGATCATCATCGCCATGGGCAAGTTCGGCGGTCGCGAGCTGAACTACTACAGCGATCTCGACCTGGTATTCCTGTACGAAGCCGAAGGCACCACCGAACACGCCCGCCGATCGCGCCGCGAAGAGACCACCAACAACCAGCACTTCTTCAGCGAGTTCGCGCAGCGGATCATCAAGACGGCCAGCCAATTGGGCCCCAACGGCCGGTTGTACGAGATCGACCCCCGCTTGCGCCCCACCGGGCGAAGCGGACCCTTGTCGACCTCGCTGGCCGAGTTCGGACGTTATTTCAGCTCCGCACAAGGCCAGCTCTGGGAGCGGCAGGCACTGTGCAAGGCCCGGGTCGTTTACGCTTCGCCGCGCGCCGCCGAACTGGCCGTCGACGCGATTCGCCAGGCTGCATTCGCACCAAGCTGGCGCCTGGAAAATGCCGAGGCCATCTGGCAGATGCGGCTGCGGCTGGAGGAGACCGCCACACCGGGCAACCTCAAGCGCGGGCCCGGCGGCCTGGTCGACGTCGAGTTCCTGGTTCAAATGTTGCAACTGAAACACGCCGGCAGCCATCCAAAAATCGCCCTGCCCGGCACGCTCGATGCCCTGCACGCGCTGCGCGCGGCCTCGATTCTACCTGCGGACGACTGTGATTTCTTCGTCACCAGTTACCGCTTTCTGCGGACGATCCAAGCCCGCTTGCGCCTGATGAGTACGACCGCCCGCGACGACCTGCCCGACGAACCGCGCGAACTGGCCAAGCTGGCGGGACTACTGGGTTATTCCGGCCCCGAAGGCCTGTTGGCCGACTGCCAACGCTACACGAAAGAAAACCGCCGCCGCGCCGAACGACTCTTCGAAGTCATCAAAGTGTGACGCCCTGCGACGCGCCTCGCGGGAGTCGTGGCCCAAGAGGAGAAGAAAAGCCACAGAGTGGACACGGAGCAAAGAACCTCCACGCAGCCACCGTTTAGCGTGGAGCCAACGGCGACGGATCAAGAATTCTGATACCATCGTCGGCGAACACAGCAGCCAGCAAACACTTCCTATTTCCTCCGTGCCCTCGGTGTTCGCTGTGGCCACTCTCCCCGTTTGGCCACTCACTGCTCTTGGCTATTTCTTCCTCCGTTTCGGCGCCGCCTTGCCCTTATCCGGCAAATCGCGCGTCGCCAGCGCGGTGAACTCTTCCAGATGTTCGGTCCAAGCGCGCTTCAGCTCGCTGACGCGCTCGGGCTCGTCGAAGGCCAGGTTGTTGGTTTCGCTGCGGTCGTCGGACAAATGGTAAAGCTCCCATGGGTCGTCGCTGCCGTCGCTCAACAGCTTCCAGTCGCCGATGCGAATGGCGCGGTGCCCGTCGTGAAACCACCACAGATACTCGTGTTCGACGCGACCATCGCCGGTGAGCACCGAGACCAGGCTTCGCCCGGGTCGGGGCGGCACGTCGTGGCCTTGCCAGGTCGTGGGAGCCTTTCCGCCGGCCAACTCCAGCACTGTGGGCAGCACGTCGACGACGTGAGCCGCGTCGCGGCGCAGCTCGCCGCGGGCCGAGATTCCCTTTGGCCAGTGGGCCACCAGCGGCGTCGAAATTCCACCTTCGTGAACCCAGGTCTTGTGCCGGCGAAACGGCGTATTGGCCGCGCTGGACCAGCCCGGCCCCAGACACAAAAACGTGGCGCCCGAGCCGGGCGGGGCCGTCGGATCGTGTCCGTCGCCGCGCACCATGATCTCGGCGCTGGCGCCATTGTCGGAAGCAAACAAGATCAGCGTGTTGTCGAACTGGCCCATCGCCTTGAGCTCGTCGATGACGCGGCCGACTTCGCGATCCATGCGATCGACCATGGCGGCGTGGATCGCCATCTTCTGGGCCTGAAACGCCCGCTGTTGGTCGGTCAACTCGTCCCACGGCAGCGGCCGGTTGACCTCGCCGGGGCCAAGTTTCTCCAGGTCCTTGGGAAAGTGATACGGCGGACCGACCTGCCGTTCCATCGCTGGTGGATCGTGCGTGGCGATGCCCAACTCCTTGAGCCTACTTCCCCGAGCCGCCCGGATCTTGTCCCAACCCACGAGATAGCGCTCACGGTAGCGATCGATGTCGGCCTGCGGCGCGTGCAGCGGAAAATGGGGCGAAGTGAACGCGATGTATTGAAAAAACGGCGCCGCGGCGTGCTCGGCCGCGTGCTCGCGCAGGCACTCGATCGCGTGGTCCGCAATGGCCGTGGTGGCGTAATAGCCGTCGTCCTTGCCGACCGGAGGCAGCGGCTCATCGTCCCGGGTATGCTTCTGCGGCGTGAAAAAGCGATTGTGATCCTCGAGCGAGTACGAGCGATCGAAACCACCGGCCAGGATCTTGCCGTCGATGTGCCACTTGCCCGAGTGGTACGACCGGTAGCCGAGCGGCCGGAGCAGCGCGGGCAACAAGGGCGCCCAAGGCGGCCGCTGCGCCCGTCCGCCAAAGTTGGTGCCGGGAATCGCGTCGCGACGGACCTGTTGCGCGTAATAGCCGGTCATGAGCGCTGCCCGCGAGGGCCAGCAACGGGCCGTGTTGTAGAACTGCGTGAAGCGCAAGCCGCCGGCGGCCAGCCGGTCGAGGTTGGGCGTCTCGATTTCACCGCCGTAGCAACCCAGGTCGGAAAAGCCGAGATCGTCAGCCAGGATCATGACCACGTTGGGACGCGCGGGCACGTCGGCGCCGAGGGCCGCCGCCGGCCAGGCCCACGATGCCAACACGGCCAGCGTCAGGCCCAGCGAAACAGAGGCCCGTGTTGCACGACGCAACGAAAACCAGGCCAGTGGAGAGCGCAAGCAATTCATTTCGGGGACATCCAAGGTTTGAACGGGAGCGATGCCACTAGTATGTGTCGGACTCACCAGCGGATCAACAAGTCCGCCCGCGGCTAACGAGCCCGCAAGTGCACAAGCAGTGCTTCGAGCAAATCTTCGGTGAGCGCGTCGGAAGCAACGACGTCCGGCTGTACAGGCAAGGAAACCGCCGATCGATCAACCGGCGGCGACACAGTGATAGGGCTCGATCGCGTAACGGCTTGCCGCGGCGCGGTCCACGCCTTGCCGACGGCTCCCGGCGCCGCGACGACCGGCGATGCTACCACAAGCGCGGACGCCACGGCCTGACGCGCGTCATCGCCGCCCGCGGCGGGTGCGGACAAGGGCACCGCTCCAGGGGCCGGCAGATTCAAACGGAGCAAGTACCCGGAGTTCAAACGCACGATGATCTCGTCGGCGGCGTTGACGAGGCCGTCCTTGTTGAAGTCGTAGGCGTTGGTGATCGGTTGCGAGAAATTGTTGTTGAGACGCACACCGATCTCATCGGCGACGTTGGTGACAAAGGCCGCCGGCGGCGAACCAATGAGCGTGTCACCTACCAGGCTGCCATAGTAAAACACGTCCGAATGCGGCAGGCCGGTGTTCGTGTTGAAGCCGCCGAGCGCATCGTTGCCGCGCACGGTCACTTGCAGCCAGGTGTTTCGAATCAAGTCGTTGGGCCAAATGATCTCCACGCGATCCGTCCCCGCGATCCCACCCCGAGGGAACACGGTAACCGTGCTGGGCTCCGGAGCGGCGGACCAGTCGTCGGGATTGGTGGTTCTGCCCATCCGGAACTGGAAGTCATCCGCCGTGATGGTCCCGTGCAGTCCTCCCAGGTCGAGCATCAGGCCGTTGATCCCGCGCGCGTAGCTGCTGACGTTCGCCGCGGTGGCCAGGCCATCGCCGGCAAAGTACGGAAACTTGTCCGGGGCAGCAGCCTGCACATCCGTGTCGTTGGCGCCCTGATCGAACTGGTCGAACCCCGACTCGTTGTAGAAGAGTTCCCTGCCGATGACGGAGCCAATGGTCGACAACAAACCGCCCACTTCCAGCAAATACTCGCCGGCACCTTCGTCCGCTTGCACCACGATCGTGTAGGTGCCGCTATTGACAGGGTAGGTAAGGAACACCCCCTGCCCGGCCGCGGGGGCTAGCTGGTCCGCGACGACGTTGCCCAAGGGGTCCAGCAGCAGCACGCGCGCCCGTAGCGTGTTTTCCGGGGCCTCGGCTGGCGGCAGCGGCGGCACGACGTTGATGTCGAGGTGCTGCAACTCGCCGGCACCGACCTGCACCTGATAGTAGTCGTCGTCCACGACCGGCAGGGGCGCCGTCGCCACGATCTGCGAGCTCAAGTCGATCTCGGCAACCAGCCCCGTGGTCGGCTCGGTCACTTCGATCAGCATGTGAAACGGCAACGTGAGCCGGACTTGCCCCGGCAGGACTTCCCATTGCCCGGGCTCAATCACCAGGTTGCCCGTATCCGGATTGGCAACCGGCAGCGAACCGCTGGTGCCGACGATGTTGTAGTACAGGCGGCCGTCGGTAAACAGGACGCCAACCTGCGAGGCGTCGAACGTCCCGTCGCCCGTCCAGGCCAGCGGATCGCTGTCGACCCGGAACAACAGGTTGCGCAGCGCCGCGTAGACGCTGATGCCGATATCGAACTGGCCGGCAAAGTCGGCCGATTGAGAACCCGGCTGAAACGGTCCCGCGCTGGCGATGGGATCCAACGATCCGCTTACGAAATGGATGCCCGAGTCATCCACCTCGACGGTCAACTCTCCGGCCACCTGGGCATCGAGACTGCCGGCGGCTTGTTCGGTCAGCGGAATTTGCAGCGGTGGGTCGCTCCCCGGCATCGACAAACTGCTCGACAGGTGCATGGTCGTCTGGTTCGGGTCGACGGTAAGCTGGAACGTACCTTGCGCTGCAGGCAAGCCGGCGTATCCCAGCACGGCGGAATAGGCCGGCACCTTGCGCACCACGTCGCCGGCGTTGTCGTTCGGCTCGGTTTCGAACTGCATCGCATCGGTAACGACCAGGCTATAGCGAAAACCCTGCATCGGCACCACGGTCAGGCGAAACGTGTAAACGCCGTCGTATGGCACCGTAAAACCAAGGATCGCGAGGTCAGAATTCGATCCCTGGGGGCTCGCGGTCGCCAGCACCGTGGATGCATCGTCCAGCAGTTCCAGACTCCCGTCGGACACTTCCCCGTCGAAGACGGTCGCCGCGACGTCGAGCTTTCGACCGGTCATTCCGGTCAAGTCGAGCGTATACTCTCGCGTGTTCCCGACGATGCTGTTGTCCAGGAAGTCGCCCACGGCCGCGTAGCGGTAGCGGGGTGTGTGATCAAAAGAAGAAATGCTCGCCGCGAACGTGAGGGCGCTGGCGTCGAGCGGTTCCGAGGGCGCGATGCCCGCGTCGGCCAGGGCGTTGCGATACAGCGTCAACGTGTAGTTCGTCGGTAACGTGGCGCTGACCTGCAACGAATACGTGCCCGTCGTCGGTGCTGGGGCCAAGGTCAGCACGGTCGAAAGCGGACCGTTTTCGATCGTCCCGCTCAGCCCCGGCACCTGGATCGACATTGCCGCCGCTGGGTCGTCAGGCGTGACGACAGCCGAGATCGTCTCCCCGGCCGTCAGCTCGAAGGTGAAGGTGTCGGTGTCCTCGGTGCTTTCGATCGAACCGGTATTCTCGCTCTTGAAGATCAGGCTCCCCAGCGGGTCGACGCGCGTAAACGGTTGGGCCGCGGCCGTGGCGATATCAGCGTCAAAATCGGCGTTGAACGGCGCGACCGTGCCGCCGGCCAGATCGCGCACCGCCACCGCCGGCATCCCCACGCTGAACGTCCCCTCGGTGTCCACGCCCGTGATGGTGTAGTCGACGGTCACCGGGTTCACCACGTTCGCGCTGACGATCGTCCCCTGCGAGAGGACCAGGTCGTTGAGGCCGATGCTGGTCGGGGCGACCGCGCGGTTGAACGTCACCACCAGGTCCAGCGGCTGCCGCGCATGGATCGTGCTGCCCGTGGAGGGCGAAATGGAAACCACGGCCAGCGCCGGGGCCGTGTAGCGGAACTGCGTGTTCAGCTCGAGCATGGGCGCACTGTCGCCGTCGCGCACGGCGCCGCCGGCCGCCATCTCGATCGTTTGCACGCCCTCGCTCGTCACCGGGCTGGAGTTGAAATGAAACGTGAGCGTGCGAGTGTCCGTCGGCACGAAGCTGTCGGCCACGATCCCGTTGACCGTGAAGCTACCGGCCGTGACCGCCGCGGGATTGTAGTCGTCGCCAAAGGTGACGCTGAAGTCCGTCGGAGCAGCATGGACCAGCTCACCGCTATTGGGCGTCACATTGACCACGCGTAGCCCGAGCAGGTCGAGCGAGTTGGCCACGTTGACGCGACCGCCGGTGATCGTCTTGCCGGTCAACGCGGACGTGGTCACCGTGCCGTCGAGCAAGGCCGTGCGGATTTGGTCGAGCGTGGCGTACGGCGCGGCATCCCACAACAACCCCACGACGCCGGTCACGACCGGCGCGGCCGCGGAAGTGCCGCCGAAATAGGTGTACCCGCCGCCCCACGCCGTGGTCCGCACCGACACGCCGGGCGCGCCCAGGTCCACGGTCGTGGCTCCGTAGCTCGAGAAGCTGGCCAGGTTGTCGCTGCTGTCGATGGCGGCCACGGAGATGACGTTCGACAGTTCGAAGTTGGCCGGGTAAATGGGGCCCGTGTCGTTGTTTGAGCTGCTGTTGCCAGCCGACGCGACGAAGATGATTCCGGCTTGTCCGGCGGCTTCAATGGCGTCGTAAAACGCTTGCGAATAGCCGGCGATGCCGTAACTGTTATTCAGCGCGCGAACGTTGACGCCGTATTCGGTGCGCATCATCGTGGCGTAGTTCGTGGCCGCGACCGCGTCGGCGGTGCTGCCGATGAGGTTCTCATTGAGATAACGCAGCGGCATGATCTGGGCGTCCCAATTGACGCCCGAGACACCCAGGCCGTTGTTGCCCTCGGCGGCGATGATGCCGGCCACGCTCGTGCCGTGACCGGCTTCGTCCACCGGGTCGTTGTCACGTCCGGCAAAGTCCCAACCCTGGACGTCGTCGACGTAGCCATTCAGGTCGTCGTCGATGCCGTTGCCGGGGATCTCGCCCGGATTGACCCAGATGTTGTCGTTCAGGTCAGGGTGCGTGTAGTCGACCCCCGTGTCGATCACTCCCAACACGACGTTGCCGCTGCCGGTCGTCACGTCCCAAGCCTCCGGCGCGCCGATATCGACGCCGCTGGCCTGGTGCAGCCACCACTGCTGAGAGAATAGCGGATCGTTGGGTGTGACCGAGTTTTCGGTCAGCGTGAAGTTCGGCTCCACATATTCAAACCCGGCGACCGATGCCATCGCGGTTTGCAAGTCGGCGGCCGCCAGGGTCGAACGAAGCAGCACCGTTCCATCGCGACCGAGATACTGCGCCACGTCGATCGGCGCGGACAGCGCAGACAACAACTGCTGGACGTCGGCCATCTGCACGGCGGGCTGTCCGCTGACTCCGTCGAAGCGGGCAATCCATTCGTTAGCGACCATCTCGGCCGGCCGCCCTTGCCAATCGACCGATTGGACCAACGACGTGCCGTCTGCTGCGAGCTTGGAAAGCTCGCTGGAGCCGACCGGACTGATCGACAAGACGATACGACTCTCAAGATGCTCCCCCCTGAGCGACAGCGGGGAGCGAGTAGCGGACGTTCGAAGCGCAGACCTCCAGCCCAAGCGGCGAGCGCGTGCCATAACTCTGGTCCTGTTCGATGGATCGGTCTGATGGTGGCTGGGTCGGGGGGTGGAAGCACGTCGCGGACCCAAAGCACGACGCAGCGATTCCGGCCTCCCAACTCAGGCATGTGTCTCGGGCGACAAACGCGCCGACACTGCCAATGCGGGAGGCCTCGATCGAAGCTGATTCTACTTCCGGCGGGGGCGTTGTCCCACGGGTGGCAAGGAAATTCTTTCCTTTTCTGCCGTGCAGCGCGGGCGGAGATGTCACGCTGGCAGCGGTCCCGGCGTGCCGTTTCGCGCATGCAAAAGGGGTTCGCCGCGCGCAACACGCTGCTGCCCAAGGGTTACGAGGTCTAAACTTTCCCTGCCGGTGATGGTACGCTCTTTGCTATTCAGGACCGGCACACGTAGGAGGTTTCCATGAACGAATCGGGCCAACACTTACCAAATGAATGTGTCATCGCGGTTTACGGCTCCCAGGCGGAAGCCGAAACAGCGTTTCAGATCTTGACCAAGGCGGGGCTGGGACCGAATCACATCTCGATCGTCAAACGCCACGTCGATCCCGCAGGAAAGACGGCCGAAAAGCTCAGCGTCGGAGATGACTCGTTGCACGACGCCGCCGTGGGCGGTGCGCTGGGCGCTTGGCCGGTGCCGTGGGCGCCGCCACGATGATCACTGTCACCGGCGTCGGCCTGATTCTGTTGACCGGGCCGCTAGTGACGCTTACCGGCGTGGTCGTCGGAGCTTTTTTGGGGGCGATGCGCGGCTGGGGATTGCACGACATCCAAATCCATAAGTACGAGAAGCTCGTGGAGGAGGGACACGTCCTGATCGCCGTCTGCGGCGAGCCTGAAGAGGTCGAACGAGCCGAGAAGCTGTTGCGCCAGACCAAGGCTTCGAAAATCTCGCTGCATGCCAGCTCCGGTGACGACTCGCCGGAGATCGACGATCGGCCCAATAAGTAATCCCCTAATCCCGGTCTCCAAATAAGACCCGTCTCCAAGCTCCAAGCGGAGGAGTTTTTTCGATGAGCAAACCGAACGCCCGCCAACGGCTGCGGGAAGCCGTCCACATTCTGACCAGCGAGGAAGGCAGCCTGAAGCACCGGCTGATGCTGGCCTACATTAGCCAACTGTTCGAAATCAACCCCGAGCGTGATCTGCCCAAGTCGTTGCAAGACCCCTTCCAGCGGCTCCGCGTCGTGCTGACGCAAGACGAGGTCGTTGGCGATACAGGTTCTGTCAGCCGGGAGTTGGACCGCATTAGCGAAGAGGACGCCCAGGAAATTGCCCGGCGAATCTTTGAAATGTACCTGGCGGTCTCCCACGAGGATTCGAAGACCGCAGAGTCCCAATAGGTCGATCACCTGCAGCGCGCGGTTCGGCACATTGGCCGATTCTCTGCCAGGCCGAATGGCTCGCGACCATGTTGGTGTTTGCACGGTCGCCACAAACGTCGTGAATCCGCGTTAGAGCCGCCGGCACAAAAGCTGCATTGCCATCCCCGCCGCCTTCTCGGGGAGCCGCGATGGAGCGATGTGCGATTACGGTGCGCGGTCAGGTTCAAGGCGTCGGCTTTCGGCCGTTCGTCTTTCGGCTGGCTTCTCAGCTTCAACTCGGCGGGGCGGTCCGCAACCAGGCCGGCGACGTACACATCGACGTCGAAGGCGAGTCGCATTCGCTGGCCCGGTTTCTCGACGAGTTGACCACCGGGGCGCCGCCGCTGGCCGAGATCGAACAGTTGATCTGCCGCCGCCAGCCGCTGGCCGGAGCGCGGCGTTTCACGATCGAGCCTAGCCGCACGGGGCAGCACCCTCAGGTGTTCATTACCCCGGATGTCGCCACCTGCGACGAGTGCCTGGCCGAAATGCGGGATCCGGCCGACCGCCGTTTCGGCTATCCCTTTCTGAATTGCACCAACTGCGGACCACGGCTCACGATCGTCACGGCGGCTCCCTACGATCGGCAAAACACGACGATGGCCGGCTTCGTGATGTGCGACCAGTGCCGTGCCGAATACGAAAACCCAGCCGACCGGCGGTTTCACGCGCAGCCGATCGCCTGCCCCCGCTGCGGACCGCAGTTATCGCTGCGCGCCGCCGACGGCACCGCACTCGTCGCCGGCGACCCCGTGGAAGAGTTCGCCCGGCAGCTCGCCGCCGGCAGGATCGGGGCGCTCAAGGGCCTGGGGGGCTACCACCTGGTTTGTCACGCCGCCGATGATCGCGCGGTGCGCGAGCTGCGACGTCGCAAACACCGCGACGAAAAGCCCCTGGCGATGCTCGTGCAAGACGTGACGGCCGCGGAGTCTCTGTGCCAAGTCGAACCTGCCGAGCGTGCGCTGTTGCTATCGCCGGCACGCCCCATCGTCCTGCTCCGTCGCCAGGCGGCCGCCGGCGTGGCCGACGAGGTCGCCCCGGGCAATCCTCGGCTGGGTCTGATGCTGCCGTATACTCCGCTGCACCACCTGCTCTCGGCGGCGGTCGCCGGACCGCTGGTGATGACCAGCGGCAACCGCTCGGACGAGCCCATCGCGATCGACGACGACGATGCCCGGCGGCGGCTGGGCGACATCGCCGACGTGTTTCTCACCCACAACCGGCCGATTCGCGTGCGTGCGGACGACTCGGTCACGTCGGTCATCGATGGCGTCGCGCTGCCGCTGCGCCGCTCGCGCGGCTACGCTCCGCAGCCGGTGCGTCTGGCGGCAGAGTGTTCGCAGCCGGTGCTGGCCGTAGGGGGACAGCTCAAGGTGGCCTTTGCGCTGGCGGCCGGACGACAGGCCTTCTTGAGCCATCACCTGGGTGATCTCGACGATTGGGCCGCGTACCAGGCTTTCCAGCGAGACATCGCTCTCTACGAAGACCTGCTCCAGATTCGTCCCCGCTGCATCGCCCACGACTTGCACCCCGACTACCAGTCGACTGCCTATGCCCTGGCGCGGTCGCGGCGCGAGGCATTGCCGTTGGTCGCGGTGCAGCACCACCATGCCCATCTGGCGTCGTGCCTGGCCGAGCACGGTTTGGACGGTCCGGCGATCGGCGTCATCTTTGATGGCACCGGTTACGGCACGGACGGCGCGATCTGGGGCGGCGAGTTCCTGGTCGGGGACCGCCGGCAGTTCCGCCGGGCGGGCCACCTGCGGTACGTCAGCATGCCCGGTGGCCAGCTGGCAATTCGCGAGCCTTGGCGGATGGCGCTGGCACAGGTGATCGATGCCGGTTGCGACGCGGGACCGCTCGCCGAGCGCATTGCCGCGAGTCAACGCCGCACGATTGAGCGGATGCTCGCCCGCGGACTGAACTGTCCGCTGACCTCGAGCGCCGGGCGATTGTTCGACGCCGTGGCCGCGTTGTGCGGCCTGCGCGATCGTTGCACGTATGAAGGTCAGGCCGCGATGACCTTGCAGTGGCAGGCCAGCGAAGTCGAGCCCGACGGCGTGTATCCGTTCGACCTCCAGCAACCCGGCGCGAGCAACTCGCCTGGAGACCCGCGGCGTCCGCTCGTGGTCGATACACGGCCGCTGGTGCGGGCCGTCGTGGCGGACGTAATCGGCGGAGTCGATCCACGCGCGATCGCCCGCCGCTTTCACTCGACGCTGGTCGAGGTCATCGTCCACACCTGCCGGCAGATTGGCGAGCAAACCGGACTGGCGCGGGTCGCGCTCTCCGGCGGCGTGTTCAACAACGCTTTGCTGACGAGCGAAACGTGCGCGCGGCTGCGAAGCGACGGATTCGAAGTTTATCGGCACCGGCGCGTGCCGGCCGGCGACGGGGGCCTGAGCCTGGGGCAACTCGCCGTGGCCGCCGCCCGGCAGGCCGCAAGGACACCCGAAAGGAGCCCCGCATGTGCCTAGGCATACCAGGCAAAGTCATTGAAACGTACGAGGAGCACGACGTGCTGATGGGCAAGGTCGACTTCAGCGGCGTGCGCAAGCGAGTCTGCCTGGAGCACGTCCCGCAGGTCGTGCCCGGCGAATACGTCATCGTGCACGTGGGCTTCGCGTTGTCGCGCATCGACGAAGCCGAAGCACAGCGCGTGTTTGAATTCCTGGCAGGCATGGAGCAACTCGACGAACTACAGGCACCGGAAAGATGAAATACCTGGACGAATACCGGGACGAACAGGCCGCCCGGCGGCTGGCCGACGCCATCGCACGGACCGTCACGCGGCCGTGGACGATCATGGAGGTTTGCGGCGGGCAAACGCACTCGATCGTCAAGTACGGCGTGGACGAGATTCTGCCGGAGGAAATCGAGCTGGTGCACGGGCCGGGCTGCCCGGTGTGCGTGACGTCGCTGGAGATGATCGACCGAGCGCACGCCATCGCGGCCCGGGGGGATGTCATCTTCTGCTCGTTCGGCGACATGTTGCGCGTGCCCGGCTCGCGGGGCGATCTGCTGGAGTTGAAGTCCCGCGGGAGCGACGTGCGCATCGTCTACTCGCCGCTCGACGCCGTGACGATCGCCGCCGAAAACCCCGATCGCCAGGTCGTGTTCTTCGCCATCGGATTTGAAACCACGGCGCCGCCCAACGCCATGGCCGTGTGGATGGCCCGGCGGCGCGAGCTCTCGAACTTCAGCGTGCTGGTGTCGCACGTGCTGGTGCCGCCGGTGATGGACGCGGTGCTCAGCTCGCCCGACAACCGGGTGCAGGCGTTTCTCGGGCCGGGACACGTCTGCACGGTGATGGGCTACACCGAGTACGAGCCGCTCGTGCGGCGGCACCGCGTGCCGGTCGTGATCACGGGCTTCGAACCCTTGGACCTGCTCGAAGGTACGCTCTACACCGTGCGGCAACTCGAAGCCGGCCGCGCCGAAATCGAAAACCAGTACGGCCGCAGCGTGTGCCGCCAGGGCAATCCGCATTCGCAAGCGCTGATCCACGAGGTGTTTGAAGTCTGCGATCGCAAATGGCGCGGGCTGGGCATGATTCGCAACAGCGGCTACCGGCTGCGCGACGCCTATCGCCAGTTCGACGCGGAACGAATCTTCGACGTCGGGCACATCGAGACGCGCGAGTCGTCCGTCTGCATCAGCGGCCAGATCCTCAGGGGCCTGAAAAAGCCGCACGAATGCCCCGCCTTCGGCAGGGAGTGTACGCCCGAGACGCCGCTGGGAGCCACGATGGTCTCAGGCGAAGGCGCGTGCGCCGCCTACTACGCCTACGGCCGGCACCTGGAGCACGCCGGCGGTAATCATCGCGACACGGCCGCCACGAGTGAGCTCGTTCAAATCCATGGGGGAAGCGGAAATGGACGATAGGGCTGCCGCGCAGAGCGCCTTTCGGCGCTGGGCAACTGCCCGGTGCCCAAGTCGGACTACGACCACGTGCTGCTCGCGCACGGCAGCGGCGGGAAGCTCTCGTCTGATCTCATCAACCGCGTGTTCGTTCCCGGCTTTGGCGGCGAGGTGCTCGCTTCGCTCGAAGACCAGGCCACGCTCCGCCTCGACGGCCGCGCGGCGGGGACCAACGGTCAACGCCTGCCGCGGATCGCGATGACCACCGATGCGTTCGTCGTCAGTCCGCTGTTTTTTCCCGGCGGCGATATCGGACGCCTGGCTGTCCATGGCACGGTGAACGACCTGGCCGTCGGGGGCGCCGTGCCTCTGTACCTGTCGGCGGCGTTCATTCTCGAAGAAGGTCTGCCGCTGGACGACCTGCGGCGCATCGTCGACTCCATGCGACAGGCGTGCCAAGAGGCCGGCGTCACCCTGGTGACCGGCGATACGAAAGTCGTGGACCGCGGCAAGGCGGACCGGCTGTTCATCACCACCACGGGCGTGGGAATCGTGCCCGAGGGACGAGAGTTGTCGATCCACTCGGCCCGGCCGGGCGATCGCATCGTGCTTTCCGGCACCATCGGCGATCACGGCATGGCCATCATGTCGGTCCGCGAAGGACTCGAGTTCGAAACGGTCCTGGAAAGCGACTCCGCTTCACTGGCGGAGCTGGCCCGCGTGATGCTCGACGCCTGCCCCACGATCCGCGCCATGCGCGACCCAACCCGCGGCGGACTGTCGAGCGCCGTGAACGAACTGGCGCAAGCCTCGGGCGTGGGCGTGCGATTGCACGAGACGTCCATTCCGGTCAAAGCCGAAGTTCATGCGGCCTGCGAAATGCTGGGGTTGGACCCGATGTACGTCGCCAACGAGGGAAAGCTGATCGCCGTGGTGCCGGCCGAAGACGCCGCGCCGGTGGTCGAAGCGATGCGCCGCCATCCGCTCGGGCGCCAGGCCGCGATCATCGGCGAAATCGTGGCGGACCATCCCGGCATGGTGCTAATGAAATCGCTCGTCGGAGGTGAGCGTGTGCTGACCATGCTGGCTGGTGAACAGCTTCCCCGAATTTGCTGAACGCATGTCAAGAAACGAATCGCCCGAGAGCCCCGAAGGCATAAGCGCTGTCCGACGAACTCCGCGACGGAAGGAACAAGGGTTGCAGTCATCACAAGTCCCCACGGCAGACATGACCTAGCCGCTCCAACACTTTCAAAACCTTAAGGGAGCATCGCCATGGCAACCTCGACCGACGTGAAGGTGCATCGACCGCCGGACGTCAAAGAAGTGCATATCCTTTGGATCACCGCCGGGTTGAGTTGCGATGGAGATTCGGTATCGATCACCGCCGCCAGCCAGCCGAGCATCGAGGACGTCGTGCTGGGCGCGATTCCCGGACTGCCCAAGGTCCACCTGCACAACCCCGTGCTGGCCTACGAAGTCGGCGACGACTTCATGCAGTACTGGTACCAGGCCGAAGAGGGGCGGCTCGATCCGTTCGTACTGGTCGTCGAAGGCTCGATCCCTAACGAAAAAATCAAGCAGGAAGGCTACTGGGCGGCCCTGGGCACCGACCACGAGACCGGCCAACCGATCACCACCTGCGAATGGATCGATCGTTTGGCGCCGAAGGCCTTGGCCGTGGTCGGCGCCGGCACGTGCGCCACCTACGGCGGCATCCACGCGATGGAAGGCAATCCGACCGGCTGCATGGGATTGGCCGACTACCTGGGCTGGAACTGGCGCAGCAAGGCGGGGCTGCCGATCGTCAACGTGCCCGGTTGCCCCGTGCACCCCGACAACTTCATGGAAACCCTGTTGTACTTGCTGTTCCAGGCAGCCGGCCTGGCGCCGATGATCCCGCTGGACGATCAATTGCGGCCCACCTGGCTGTTCGGCAAAACGGTGCACGAAGGTTGTGATCGGGCCGGCTACTACGAGCAAGGCGATTTCGCCCGCGAATACGGCTCGCCCAAGTGCCTGGTGAGGATCGGTTGCTGGGGGCCGGTGGTCAATTGCAACGTGCCCAAGCGCGGTTGGATGGCCGGCATCGGCGGCTGCCCGAACGTGGGCGGCATTTGCATCGGCTGCACCATGCCCGGCTTTCCCGACAAGTTCATGCCGTTCATGGACGAGCCGCCGGGGGCTCACGTGTCGGCCACGCTGATCGGCACGTACGGCCGCGTGATTCGCTGGCTGCGGCATTTCACCAACCAGACCGCCAATAAAGAGCCGAAGTGGCGCCACCGGGGCAACCAGTTGACCACCGGCTACCATCCCACGACCTACGGCAAATAGCGATAGGAGAGCCCCACATGACCACCGTCGAAAAGCAGCACGAATCGAAAAGCGGCAACCTGGTCGAGATGTCGTGGGATCCGATCACTCGCATCGTCGGCAGCCTGGGCATCTTCACCAAGATCGACTTCGACAACCGCACCGTGGCCGAGTGCCACAGCACGTCGTCGATCTTTCGCGGCTACAGCGTGTTCATGAAGAACAAGGACCCGCGCGACGCCCACTTCATCACCAGCCGCATCTGCGGCATCTGCGGCGACAATCACGCCACCTGCGCAACTATGCGCAGAACATGGCCTTTGGCATCAAGCCGCCGCCGCTGGGCGAGTGGATCGTCAACCTGGGCGAGGCGGCCGAGTACATGTTCGACCACTGCATCTTCCAGGACAACCTGGTCGGCGTCGACTTCTGCGAGCAGATGGTTCGCGAGACCAACCCCGGCGTGTGGGAACGGGCAACCAACACCGAGGCACCGCATGCCGCCGATCACGGCTACCGCACGATCGGCGACATCATGACCGCGCTCAACCCCTTCACCGGCGAGTTCTATCGCGAAACGCTGCAAATGAGCCGCCTCGACGCGCGAGATGTTCTGTCTGATGGAAGGCCGGCACGTGCATCCCTCGACGCTCTATCCCGGCGGCGTGGGCACGGTGCCCACGATTCAACTCTTCACGGACTACATGGTCCGGCTGATGAAATACATTGAGTTCATGAAGAAGGTCGTGCCGCTGCACGACGATCTGTTCGACTTCTTTTACGAGGCGATGCCCGGCTACGAACGGGTGGGCCAGCGTCGCGTGCTGCTCGGCTGCTGGGGGTCGTTCAACAATCCCGACGTGTGCGATTACCGCTACGAGCACATGACCGACTGGGGCCGGGCCATGTACGTCACGCCGGGTGTCGTCGTCGATGGCGAACTGGTCACGAACGACCTGGTCGAGATCAACCTGGGGCTGCGCATCCTGCTCGGCAGTTCGTTCTATGACGATTGGGACCACGCCGAGCGGTTCGTCGACCGCGATCCGTTGGGCAACCCCGTCGACCAACGCCATCCCTGGAACCAGACCACCACGCCCCGGCCGCAGAAGCGCGATTTCAACGGCAAGTACACCTGGGTCATGTCGCCCCGCTGGCTCGACAAACGCACCGGCGACCACCTGGCGCTCGATACCGGCGGCGGGCCGCTGGCCCGGCTGTGGGCCACGGCGCTGGCCAACCTGGTCGACATCGGCTACGTCCAGGCCACGGGCCACAGCGTCAAGATGCTGCTGCCCAAGACCTCGCTCAAGCCCGAGATGCAACTCGAATGGAAGATCCCCCAGTGGAGCAACGCCATCGAGCGCGACCGGGCGAGAACCTACTTCCAGGCCTATGCCGCCGCGTGCGCCGTGTATTTCCTGGAGCGGGCGTTGGAGGAGCTGTACGCCGGGAGGACGAAAACCTGGACCGATTTCGAGGTGCCCAAAGACGCGATCGGCTGTGGCTTTCACGAGGCCGTGCGGGGCGTGCTGTCGCACCACGTGGTGATTCGCGACCGCAAGATCGCCAACTACCACCCCTACCCGCCCACTCCCTGGAATGCCAGCCCGCGCGACATGTACGGCACGCCGGGCCCCTACGAAGACGCCGTGCAGAACACCCCGATCTTCGAAGACAACGGGCCGGACAACTTCAAGGGCATCGACATTATGCGCGCCGTGCGTAGCTTCGACCCGTGCCTGCCGTGCGGCGTGCACATGTACCTGGGCGGCGGCAAGGTGCTCGAAACGCGACATGCGCCGATGTTCGGCGCACAACGATCCTAGTGTCCCGAGTTGCAACCTCGTTGCAATTCAGGACGCGCCGGTCAAAGACGAAAGTGCTTTGGCCGCAGTAGATACCTAGTGTCCTGAATATGGGTTTCCCATGAAACGAACTTGTAACTCAGAGGACACTAGTAGTCCGTTGAAAAATGCCGTCGTGGCATTTTCCAACCTTGCCAAGTGCGAAGCAAAGCTCCCACGGCTCGCAAAATAACAACTTACGTCGCTATTTTTAGATCGCATCCATGCGATCACGCAGGCCACTGATCGAAGCAGCAGGCGGGCCGGCTGCGACCCCCATCAACGCGGGAGAAGTTACGATGCCGTGCGACTCTGACAACCGAGAGCTACCAAACCGGATCGAGCACCTGGCCGGTTTACTCGAAGAGGTGGACCGGCATACCGATCCGGACGTTCAGCGCAAGGTCGGCGAAATCATTACCACGCTCAACGAGCTGCAAGGCGCGGCGCTGGCGACGATTCTTCGCCACGTCGAAGCCGAAGGAGAGGCCGGTCGGCGAATCGTCGAGGCCCTGGCCGGGGATGAGCTGGTCAGCAGCCTGCTAATCCTGCACGGTCTGCACCCGGATGATCTGCCCGAGCGCGTCGAGCGTGCGATTGCCAGCGTGCGGCCGTACCTGGAGTCGCACGGGGGGAACGTCGAAATCGTCGACCTTTCGCCCACGGGCGATCTGCGGCTGCGCCTCGAGGGCAGTTGCGACGGTTGTCCGTCGTCGCAGGCCACTTTGCGCGGGACGATCGAAGAGGCGATCTTTGCCTGGGCGCCGGACATTGCCTCGCTCGAGGTCGAAGGCCTGGCGGCCGAGCGCGAGACCAACGGCGACGCCGCGTTCGTGCCGCTGGCCCAGCTAGGCATTTCCAGCACCCAAAACGGTCGTCCCCGCTAAACAGAAACAGTGCCATGCTGCAACGACACCCACAACCCAATCACGGATCCGATCGATTCCCAGTTGCCCGACGTACTGCCGGCTTGAGATAAGGCATTTCGCTTGCCGGAAAGGCCGCCATGTCGCTATCAGAATCATTACCGCGAGGTCGCCCGTCGTTAGCCGTGCTGCGCCGTTTTGTGCGTCGCGAGCCGCGTGAGCAATGCGACTTTTGCAGCGTTCCCTTGTCCGTCGAGCACGCGCATGCCCTGGAATTGGCCAGCGGCCAGGTGCGTTGCTGCTGCGATGCCTGCGCGATGCTTTTTGACTCTCCGCACGGCCAGAAGTATCGCCGCATTCCGCGCGACGCCCGGCAGCTCGCCGGCTTCCAGATGACCGACGCCCAGTGGGAGTCGCTACAGATTCCGATTCAACTGGCTTTCTTCGTCGACAGCTCGGTGGCCGGACGCGTCGTTGCCCGCTACCCAAGCCCCGCCGGCGCGATCGAATCGCTGTTGACGATGTCCGCCTGGCAGGAGTTGCGCACGGCGAACCCCGTGCTGGCGGAGCTGGATCGCGACGTCGAAGCCCTGCTCGTCAAGCGGCTGGGACACGAACACCGTTACTTCATTGCGCCGATCGACCAGTGCTACCGGCTAACCGGCTTGATACGCATGCACTGGCACGGCCTGTCCGGGGGCACGGAAGTGTGGCACGAGATCGAAGCGTTCTTCCGTGAGCTCGCCGACGGTCCCCAAGCGCGAGGTCCCCGGCATGCGTGAACTTGCGTTTACCATCGACGACGTCGAGCCGCTGTTGCACGCCGCGGCTCCGGCGCTGGTCTTCAAGCTGGGCGTGTCGCGCTCGCCGCATGGAAACACAGACGCCGCGCCGGACGCAGGGGGCAGCATCCATTCGATCCTGTTGCGGTGCCAACTTCGGATCGAGCCGACCCGCCGTCCGTACGAGCCGGCCAACCGTGAATGGCTCACCGACTTGTTTGGCGAGCCCGATCGTTGGAGCCGCACGCTGCGGAGCATGCTCTGGACGCACACCAGCGCCGTCGTGCCGGCCTTTGACGATCGCGGACAGGTCGACCTGATCGTGCCGTGCGGCTACGACTTCAGCCTGGCTGCGACCAAGTATTTCTATGCGCTGGAGGCCGGAGACGTGCCGCTGTCACTGCTCTTGAGCGGCACGGTCTTTTACGCCGCGGAGGACGGTCGGCTGCAAGTCGCGCAGTTGCCCTGGGATCAGGAGATCGACTACCCCCTGCCGGTCGCAACCTGGCGAGCCATGATCGACCACTACTATCCGCGGAGCGTGCCGCTGTGGCTCCATCGCGACGCGTTCGAAAAGCTGTACGCCTATCGCCTCCGCCACGGGCTCACAACCTGGGAGCAAACGCTGGCACGACTGTTGGACTCGGTCGAACAAGAGGTGTCGCCATGATCGATCCGCAGGTCAGCCGCATCGTGCAAGCGCTGCTCTACGAGGGTTACATCCTTTACCCGTATCGCCCCAGCGTAAAGAACCAGCAGCGGTGGACGTTCGGCGGACTGTATCCGCCCGACCACGCTCACATCGACAGCAGCGGAGCCGGCGACCGCATGCAGACCGAATGCCTCGTCGAGGGAGCATGCCCCACGGTGGATCTCACGCTCCGCTGGTTGCACGTCGTCGATCGGCAAGTCGGGAAACTGCTCGAGCCGGGCCAGGCTTTCGACGCTGCCGCCAGCCCAGGCTTCGAGCCAGTTGCAAGCCTCAATGTCGATGGCACGCTCTACCACAGTTGGCAAGAGGCCGTCGAACGAACTGTCGAAGTGCCGGAACTGGACATCGGCGCAGTCGCGGCCCAGCCACGCGAGATCGACTTCTCGTTTCCCGCCGGACGCACGTTCGAGCCCGTGTCAGACGCATCGGGTCGGCCGGCCGCCCTGATAGTGCGGAGCCACTTTGGCATTACCGGCACCATTCGACTGTCCGCCGCACGACTGGGTGACGACCTCTTTCGGCTCACCGTCGCGCTGGCAAATTGCACCGAGCCAGGCAAGTCTGGAGACGATCCCGCCGATCCCATCCTGCGCACGCTGGTCTCCACGCACACGATTTTGCAAGCCACGTCGGGAAGTTTCGTGTCGCTGCTGGATCCGCCCAGCGAGCAACTTAGCACCGCGGCCGAGCAGTGTTCCAACGAGCGAACCTGGCCGGTACTGGTGGGCGAGCCGGGCGACACGCGCACACTGTTGTCTTCGCCGATCATCCTGTACGACTATCCGCAGCTCGCCCCCGAAAGCCCCGGCGATCTGTTCGATGGCACCGAAATCGACGAGATCCTGAGCCTGCGGATCAAGACGCTCTCGGACGACGAAAAGCAGCTGATGCGCGCCGTCGACGCCCGGGCCCGGGCGCTTCTTCAGCGAACCGAATCGCTCGATGCCGGGCAGTTCGCCGCGCTGCACGGCACGCTGCGGGGCTTGCGGCCCGTACATTCCCAGGAGAAGACGCGATGAGTTTTTCGGCCCAGTGGGATCCGTTCGCCGAACCGCGGGGGCTGGCCTCGGCTGCCGTGGCCGGAGTCGTACTCAAACCGGGAGACCGGGTGCGACTGCGTCCGCGCGGCCGGGCCGACATTTTCGACATGGTCCTCGACGGTCGCATCGCCACGATCCGTTCGATAGAGCAGGACCTGGAAGACCGCATCCACCTGGCCGTCACCGTCGACGACGATCCGGGCAGCGACTTGGGAACGATGAGACAAATCGGACATCGGTTCTTCTTTGGTCTCGACGAAGTCGAACCCTGGGGCGGGGACGGAGAAGCGCAATGACGAGTCCCCGCATTCTCGTGGCCGGCGTGGGCAACATCTTCTTGGGAGACGACGCGTTCGGCGTCGAGGTGGTGGCCCGCTTGGCACAGCGCCGATTGCCGGCTTCGGTGCAAATCGCCGATTTCGGTATTCGCGGGTTCGACCTGGTCTGCGCACTGCTGGACGACTACGACCTGGTGATCCTGGTCGACGCGGCGCCGCGCGGCGGACCGCCGGGCACGCTCTACGTCGTCGAAACCGAAACCGCGGACACGATCGAAGCGATCGAGCCGACCATCGATCCGCATGACATGAATCCCGAGAAAGTGCTGCGGCTGGCCGTGGCCATGGGCAGCAACGTGCAGCGCGTCCTGTTGGTAGGTTGCGAACCGACGCCACCCGGCGCGGACGAAGAAATGTCGCTCGAGATGAGCGCGCCGGTGCGGTCCGCGATCGACGAGGCCGCGACGCTGGTGCAAGACCTCGTCAACCGGCAGCTCGCCGGCCAGTCCTCGAATGAGCCGGCCGAGTTGTCCGAACCATCAACCCATTCCACCCGAGTCGAGAGGGAATCATTATGAGGCAGCGCAATTCGGTCAACCTACCGGCCTGGGCCTGGGGGCTCGCCGGCGTGCTCTTGCTGGGCGGGCTGGTGGCGGTTACCGTTTCGTTCTTCCCGGACTATTGTAGATATCAACGACTTCGCCAGATGTAGCGTCATGCACGAACTGTCGATCGCGATGAGCATTCTGGACCTCGTGGCCGAAGAGCTCGAGCCGCGCGAGTTCGGCCGCGTGGTGTCCGTGCGGCTGAAGCTGGGGCCGCTCTCGGGCGTGGTCAAGGAGGCGCTTCAGTCGGCCTACGAACTGGCGCGAGGACTCGGTGGCTCCGGATTCCCGGCTCGTCATCGACGAAACGACGATTCTCGCCTACTGTCCGGCCTGCGCGCAAGAACGCCCCGTCGTCTCGCCGCAAATGTTGTGCTGTGCCGAGTGCGGGTCTCCCATCGAAAGGGTGACCGCCGGCAACGAACTGGAAATCATCTCGCTGGAGTTGGAAACATGACCACGGAAACGCGTTTGGTTCAAGTCCGGCAGCGCAGTGCTCAAGAAGAACGACGTCGTGGCCCGGGCGCTGCGCGAACGTTTTCGCGAGGCGGGTGTGTCCGTCGTGAGCCTGGTTTCCAGCCCCGGCGCCGGCAAGACCGAGCTAGTGGAAAAGACCCTTTCGCTGCTGGCTCGCGACTTTCGCGTGGCGGCCCTGGTGGGCGATTTGGCCACCGACAACGACGCGCGCCGCTTGGCCCGCGCCGGAGTGCCCGTCCGCCAGATCACGACCGGCACCGTCTGCCATCTCGAGGCCGACATGGTCGAGCGGGCCCTGGCGGATTGGAACCTGCGCGAGCTTGATTTCCTGATTATCGAAAACGTCGGCAACCTGGTCTGCCCGTCGACTTACGACCTGGGCGAAGAACTGCGGCTGGTGCTGTTTTCGGTCACCGAGGGGGAAGACAAGCCGCTGAAGTATCCCACGATTTTCAACACTGCCGACGTCGCGCTGGTGACGAAGCTCGATCTGGCCGCGGCCGTGGAGTGCGATCTGGCCGCCGTGCGAGCCAACATACAGGCCGTGCGCCCCGGCATGCGCATCTTCGAGCTATCGGCCAAGACCGGCGACGGCATGGACGACTGGATGAGCTTTCTGCGGTCGCACGCCAGCGCCGAACGTCACCCGACGAGCCCTGCCGGCGTTTGCCCGGCACCTTAGCGGCATTTCTGGTAGACTGCGGGCCAGTGGCCGAACCAACTTCACCACGCTACAGACCAACTTCACCACGCTACAGGGAGTTTTTCGCGGATGATTACTGTGGGCATGAATTATCGCGTGCTGCCGGGCAAGCAGCAGGTGTTTGAAGACAAGTTTCAGGCCGTGCTGGCCGCACTCCAATCGGCGGCCGGCCACACACGTTCCAATCTGTGGCAAGACATGGCCGACGACAAGTCGTACATGATCACCAGCGAATGGTCCGAAGAGCAGGCCTTTCTCGATTTCATCCACAGCCAGGCGTTTCACGACGTCACCAACTGGGGCAAAGAAGAAGTGCTCGCCGGGCGGCCGGAGCACAAGATCTACAAGCACTGACACCGGCTCATGCCGGAGTTTGCCGGCCGTCGAGTCATGCAGGTCCTGAGTCGACTCGACGGCATTCCATCGCTGAGTCACGCGCCTCGACTTCAAGCAGCCGGACCGGCGGCCCGCACTTCGGCCGAGCAGCCGCCTTCGTACTCGGTGAAGTTCGCGCGAAACAGGTCGGCCAGTTTCCGCGCCGTGGCGTCATAGGCTTTGGGATCGGACCAGGTCTGCCTGGGCAACAGGATGTCGTCGGGCACGCCAGGGCACTTCGTCACGACGTGCAGACCAAAAACGGGATCGATCGTCGTGGGAGCGTCGGCCAACTGGTTGGCATGGATCGCGTCGATGATGGCCCGCGTGTAGGCCAGCTTCATGCGTTTGCCGGTGCCGTATGCGCCGCCGCTCCAGCCGGTGTTGACCAGCCAGACGTGCGTCTGGTGGACCTTCATCTTGCGAGCCAAGAGCTCCGCGTACTTGCTGGGATGCCACACCAGAAACGGCCCGCCGAAGCACGGCGAAAACGTGGCCTGCGGCTCCTTCACGCCCACCTCCGTGCCCGCCACCTTGGCCGTATATCCGCTGATGAAGTGGTACTCCGCCTGCTCGGGCGTCAGACGGCTGACCGGCGGCAGCACGCCGAACGCGTCGCACGTGAGAAAGATCACGTCGGTCGGATGTTCGGCCACGCAGGGAATCCTGGCGTTGTTGATGAACTCGATAGGGTACGCCCCGCGCGTGTTTTGCGTGATCGAGTCATTGTGGAAGTCCACCCGGTGGTCGCGCTCGTCATAGACGACGTTTTCCAACACCGCGCCGAATCGCAGCGCCTGGAAGATCTCGGGCTCCGACTCGGGCACAGATCGATAGCCTTGGCATAGCAGCCGCCCTCGATGTTGAACACGCCGCGGTCGGTCCAGCAATGCTCGTCGTCACCCACCAGGTGCCGCTTGGGGTCGGCCGAGAGCGTGGTCTTGCCGGTGCCCGAGAGTCCGAACAGGACGGACGTGCGGCCGGTCTGGCGGTCGGCCGTGATCGAGCAGTGCATCGACAGCACGCCTTGCTTGGGCATGAAGTAGTTCATCATCGTGAACACGCCTTTTTTCATTTCGCCAGCGTATTCGGTGCCCAAGATGACCAGCTCGCCCGATTCGAGGTTCAAATCGATGCTCGTCTTCGACGTCATGCCCGAGGTGTACCGATTTGCCGGAAAGCGGCCGGCGTTGTAGATCACCGCGTCGGGCTCGCCGAAATCAGCCAACTGCTCGCGTGTGGGCCGCACCAGCATCGTGTCCATGAACAGGGCATGGTACGGGCGGGAGCAGATAATGCGGACCTTGATCCGATAGTCGGGGTCCCAGCCGGCAAACGCATCGACGACGTACAGCCGGTCGCAGGTGTTCAGGTAGTCCTTGGCCCGCTCCAGGTTGATGCGGAACGTGGGATCGTCGATGGGCACGTTGATCGATCCCCACCAGACGTCGTGCTCCGAATCGGCATGGCGAACGATTCGCTTGTCCTTGGGCGAGCGGCCCGTTTTCACGCCGGAGTAGGCGATCAGCGCACCGGTGGCCGCGATGGCCGAGTCGTTTTCCCGCCGGATGGCCTCCTGATAAAGCGTGGCCGGCGCCAGGTTTCGTTGAATGTCATGTACCGTGATATCGGGAATGCTCAGGCTACCCTCGCTCACCGTAGACTCCTATCCAGTTGCCAATGCGCCGCGGACCGATGGCGCGCACTTCGCGCGCTTGCGTGCAATCTTACCGCGCGACGTCCCGGCGGCAACCGCGAAGAGGCCGGCGGCAACCGCGAAGAGGCCGGCGGCAACCGCGAAGCGACCGGCGGCAACCGCGAAGCGACCGGCAATCGGCGAGCAGGCGTCGAAGTATTCAAACGCCTGACCGACCGCCTGGCAGCCCGTTAGGCCAGTAGCTCGCTGACGACCCGGGCCGGCTCGACGCCGGTCAGCCGTTGGTCAAGCCCCTGGTGCTTGTAGGTGAATCGCTCGTGGTCGTAGCCCAGGAGCTTGAGCACCGTGGCGTGGAAGTCGTGAATGTGGACCGGGTCTTTGACGATGTTGTACGAGAAATCGTCGGTCTCGCCGTAGATAGTGCCCCCTTTGGCGCCGCCGCCGCACATCCACATGGTGAAACAGCGCGGATGGTGATCGCGGCCGTAATTCTGCTTCGACAGTCCACCCTGCGAGTAGATCGTGCGGCCGAACTCGCCGCCCCAGATGATCAGCGTTTCGTCCAGCAGGCCCCGCGAACGAAGATCTTCGATCAACCCGTGGCACGGCTGATCGATGTCGCGGCACTGGTCGGGCAGCCGGCCGGCGACGTTGGCGTGCGTATCCCAGTTGTTCAGGTACACCTGGATAAACCGCACGCCCCGCTCGACCATCCGCCGGGCCAAGAGCGCGGTTTGGGCGAACGTGCCCGGCTTGCGGGCTTCCTCGCCGTAGAGCTGGTAGGTGCTTTCCGGTTCGTCGGCCGTGTTGGTCAACTCGGGCACGCTGGACTGCATGCGGAACGCCAGCTCGTAGTTTTGAATCCGGGTGTGCGTCTCGGGGTCGCCGACCTGGCGGTAATTGATTTCATTGAGCGCGCTCAGGCCGTCGAGCGTGGCCCGGCGCACTTGCGGCGGCACGCCGTCGGGATTGTTGATGTACAAAATCGGATCGCCGCCGGAGCGGAACGAAACGCCCGCGTGCTCGCCCGACAGGTAGCCCGACGACCACAGCCGGGCCGAAATGGCCTGCACCTGCTCGGTATTCGTGGGCTTGGCGACCAGCACCACGAACGTGGGCAGATCCTCGTTGAGCGAGCCGAGCCCATACGATGCCCAGGCCCCCAGGCACGGGCGGCCGGTCACCTGGTTGCCGGTCTGCATGTAGCTGATGGCCGGCTCGTGGTTGATGGCCTCGGTGTGCATGCTGCGGATGAAGCAGATATCGTCGGCGTTTTTGGCCAGGTTCGGCAACAGCTCGCTGAGCCACATGCCGCATTGGCCATGTTGGGCAAACTTGAACTTCGAGGGAGCGATCGGGAATCGCTTCTGGCCCGAGGTCATCGTGGTCAAGCGCTGTCCCATGCGGATGCTGTCGGGCAGGTCCTTGTCGAACCACTCCTGCATCTGCGGCTTGTAGTCGAACAGGTCCATCTGCGACGGGCCGCCGACCATGTGCAGGTAGATCACGTGCTTGGCCTTGGGCGCGAAATGAGGCGCCACCGCGCCGGCAAAGTCGCTGGGCAAACCGGCCGTGGCACCAAAGGCAGGCTGCGCGCGCCTCGCCCATCAGCGACGCAAGCGCCGCCATGCCCAGGGCGTTTGCTCCGCGCTTGAAGAACTGGCGGCGCGTTTCGGTGCGGACCCATTCGGTGAACAGCGGGTGCATAGGACTTCTCCCAGTTCGTTCGCTCACGGCCGCAGGCGATCGACCTTGCGATGGGTCGCGTGCGACGGCCGGCGGTTTTACTTGTTCACGACCTCGTCCAGGTTCATCAATTCGTTGGTCATCATCGTCCAACCGGCCAGCGTGACCGGGTCGAGCGATTCGTCGGGTTTCGACGCGCCGGTGGCGATCAGCTTGTTCGCATCCTCGGCGTGTTCGCGATAGTAGCCCAGCAGCGTGGCGAGCGACTGACCGGCGATCGACCGCTCTTCTTCGCTCAGCGTGCGGGCCAAGAGCCGCTGGGTAATGAAATCCATCCGCTCGGCGTCCGTCGTGCCCCCTTTAGCAAGCGCGCGGGCGGCCAGCCGGCGGGCGGCTTCGACAAACTGCGGATCGTTGAGCGTGACCAGGGCCTGCAACGGCGTGTTGGTGCGCTCGCGCTGCACGGCACAGATCTCGCGACTGGGCGCGTTGAAAATCTCCATCGATGCCGGCGGAGCGGCCCGCTTCCAGAACGTGTACAGACTACGCCGGTACAGGCTCGCGCCTTCGTCCTGCTTGTAGTTGCGGGTGTTGCTGCCGATCATGGCCACGGCTTCCCACACCCCCTCGGGTTGATACGGATGAACGCTCGGCCCGCCGATCTTCGGCACCAGCAACCCACTGGCCGCCAGCGCGTAGTCGCGAACCATCTCGGCGTCCATGCGGTATCGCGGGCCGCGCGACAACAGCCGGTTGTTGCGATCTTTTTCCAGTTTCTCGGGCGTGACGGCCGCGCTCTGGCGATAGGTCGACGAGGTGACCATCATGCGGAAAAACCGCTTCATGTCCCAACCGGTCTCGCGGAACTCGACGGCCAGCCAATCGAGCAACTCAGGATGCGACGGCAGCCGGCCGGCGACGCCGAAATCTCCGGTCGTTTCGACCAGCCCCGTGCCGAACACTTCCTGCCAGAAACGGTTCACCGTCACACGCGCGGTTAGCGGATGCTCGTCGCTCAGCAGCCACTCGGCCAGCCCCAGCCGATTGCGGGGCAGCGCGTCGGAAAACGGTGGCAGAGCCGCGGGCGTGCCGGGATGCACTTCGTCCTGCCGCTTGTCGTACTCGCCACGGTCTAGCACATAGGCCATCGCCGGCTCCTGCTTCTCCTGCATCACGTGCGCGATCGTGGCGCGCGCCTTGACTGCCGCTTCGGTTTCTTCGAGCTTCCGCTTGTGGGCAGCCAACTCGGCGGAAACCGGATCGACTTTGCCCAGCCACCAGTTGTAAAGCTCCTCGGTTTCGGCGCCGCTGCGGCCTTCGGCCGGCAGGGCCACGAGGTACGCCGTGCGAGTGACGCTGGCCAGCCCCGCCACTTCGTCGGGCGAAAGGGCCCGGCCATAAATCCGCAGGTCTTGCAGTGCCAGGTTGTCGAGCCGGGCGCCGGTATTGCGCTGAGCCAACTTGAACGGCACGTCGGTGCGGATCGAGTTCTTGAGCGTATCGGCCGCGACGTTAACGTCCTGCGCGGCGCCGTCGATGTAAATCTTCACTCCCTTGGCGCTGCCCTGGCCGTCGTAAGTAATCGTGACGTAGTACCACTTGTCGGCTTCGAGCGTCTTCTTGGCGATCACCTTCACGGCGTCGTCGGGCCACTTGTGGATGATGTGCGTGGCCGGGTTGCCGCCGTCGAGCCACAGGTCCCAACCGCGGTAGTCGCTGCCGTCGTCCATCCGCGCCACGACGGCGCCCGACAGTCCGGCCTTGGGCACCTTGACCCACACGCTGCAACTAAACGCCTGGTCCTTTTCAAAGTCGCCGGCCACCGGCACCTGCACGTTCGTGTCGGGGCCGGACTTGAACGCCTTGGCGCTGGTCACGCCCGCCTCGTCGTACTGCGGCTGAGCGGTGAGCGAGACGTTTTGCACTTCGCCCTCGAGCGCCAGCGTGAGCTGGTTGTTCGAACATTCGCCCAAGGGGGCATGAAACACCAGCGCCGCGTTGTCTACCTTGGCTTTCAACTTCGAGGGGGTCATGCCGGCCAGCCAGGTGTCGAAGTCGCCCCGGCCTTCGGCCCGGCGGGCGTCGATGCGCTGCTGCGCGGCAGATAGTTCGCCCGGCAGAGACTTCCACGTTTCGCGATCCCGATCCTCCGGCACGACGACGACCGGCGGCGTGTCCTTGATGTTGCCGTCCATCGCGTTTTGCGTGGTGTTGTTGAAGAAGGCCGACAGCTCATAAAACTCGCGCTGCGTGAGCGGATCGAACTTGTGGTCGTGGCACACCGCGCAGCCGGCCGTCGTGCCCATCCATACCTGACAGACCGTGTCCGTGCGATCGCGGGCATAGAGGACGACGTATTCCTCGGGAATCACGCCCCCTTCGTTCGTGGTCATGTTGCAGCGGTTGAAGCCCGAGGCGATGAGCTGATCGAGCGTGCGATCGGGCAGCAAGTCACCGGCCAGTTGCTCGATCGTGAACTCGTCGAACGGCAAGTTCCGATTGAAGGCGTCGATGACCCAATCGCGATAGGACCAGATCTCGCGGAAGTTGTCGAAATGAATGCCGTGCGTATCGGCATAGCGAGCCGCGTCGAGCCAGTAGCGCCCGCGATGCTCGCCCCAGGCCGACGAGCCGAGCAGCCGGTCGACCAGCTTCTCGTAAGCGTCGGGGCTGGTGTCGTTGACGAACGCCTCGACGGCGGCCGGATCGGGAGGCAACCCGGTCAAATCGAGGCTCACACGGCGTGCCAACGTGCGCCGGTCGGCCTCGGGCGCCGGCGCCAGCCCAGCGGCTTCCAGCCGGGCCAGGACAAAGTCGTCGATCGGGTTGCGACACCACGACTTGTCTTGAACCGTGGGCAGCTCCGGCCTGACCGGTGGGATCAGCGACCAGTGGGACTCGTAAGGAGCCCCGGCGGCGACCCAGCGGGTCAGCAGGTCCTTTTGCTCGGGGGTTAGCTCCTTGTGCGTTTCGGCCGGCGGCATCACCGTCGATTCGTCTTCGGCGGAGATCCGCAGAACCAGCAGGCTTTCAGCCGGTTTGCCGGGCGCGATCGCTCCGGCCTCGATGGCGGCCTCGCGCTGGTCAAGCCGCAAATCGGCCTTGCGGGCCGCGCTATCCGGACCGTGGCAGGCAAAGCAATTGTCGGCCAGAATCGGCCGGATCTGCCGGTTGTAGCCGAACGTCTCGTCGGCCCGAACCGTTGATGCGCAAACGAGCAACCCTACGGTCAGTGCTACCGACCGCCAAATCCGTCGAATCATGTGTCAAACCCCCGGAGGCAACTTAGGTGGGAACCGAAGCTGTCGAGCCCTGTGCAGCGATGCGCCGGTCGTGCGGTGGGAGAATTTTGGGGGGCCGGTGCATCTCCGCCGGGCATTTAGTATAAACGCTCCCGCCTAGCCTTGGAATAAGCTGACGCCGTCCGGCAGACGATCTTTCTCACGGCGGATAGAATCAGCGAAGTGGGTGCGTGGCGCGATTTTTGCGGTCTTGGGCCGAAACGCTCGCGCTGGCCTACATTTGACACACCTGGTGCGCGAGATCTGCCCACGTACCGTGCGGTTTTGCTAATGATTTAGGCATTTCAAAGGGCTCTTTGGCCGCTGGCGGTGCGCGCGGCAATTTGGCAGGCAGCCCAAAAAAACTTTCTGAACGGCAAACTCATGGCCATTCGCGTAGCTCTCAACCATCGCACGACGTACCGGTACGACCGCCACGTGTCGCTCGCTCCGCACCTGGTGCGGCTGCGTCCGGCTCCCCACTGCCGCACGCCGGTGGTGAGCTACTCGCTCAAAATCCATCCCGCAAACCACTTCATTAGTTGGCAACAGGACCCGCATGGCAACTTCCTGGCCCGGCTGGTTTTTCCAGACAAGGCCGACAAGTTCGAGTTGGAAGTCGACCTGGTGGCCGAGCTGACGGTCATCAATCCGTTCGATTTCTTTCTGGATGACGAGGCCACGACGTTCCCGTTCAAGTACGCCGAATGGCTCGACTCGGAATTGGCCCCCTACCGCAAGTGCCATCAGCCCGGGCCGCTGTTTCAGGAGTTCTTGAGGTCCGTGCCGCGGCAATTCGAGGCAACCATCGACTTCCTGGTCGACCTAAATCGCTACGTACACGGGTTGATCAACTATTCGATTCGCATGGAAGCCGGCGTGCAGAGCTGCGAGGAAACGCTGCTCGTGCATAACGGTTCTTGTCGCGACACGGCCTGGCTGCTGGTGCAGGCGTTGCGCCACCTGGGTTTGCCGGCCCGGTTCGTCTCCGGCTACCTGATCCAGCTCAAGCCCGACGTGATGCCGCTGGACGGCCCGGCCGGCGCTACGCAAGACTTCACCGACTTGCACGCCTGGGCCGAAGTCTATCTGCCCGGCGCCGGCTGGTTGGGGCTCGACCCAACCTCAGGCTTGCTCGCCGGCGAAGGTCACCTGCCGCTGGCCGCCACCCCCGATCCGGCGTCCGCGGCACCGATCACCGGCAGCGTCGAAAAATGTGAAACGAAATTCGACTTTGCCATGTCGGTCCGCCGGATCCACGAAGATCCTCGCGTCACCAGGCCGTACGACGACGAGCAATGGACGCGCATCCAGGCCCTGGGCGACGAAGTCGATCGGGCGCTGGCCGAGGGCGACGTGCGCTTGACGATGGGGGGCGAGCCGACGTTCGTCTCGATCGACGACATGGACGGACCTGAGTGGAATATCACGGCCCAGGGCCCCGACAAGCGGCGCCTGGCCGGCACGCTGTTCAACCGCCTGGCCGACCGCTTTGCCAACGGACCGTTGTTGCACTACGGTCAGGGCAAATGGTACCCCGGCGAGACGCTCCCCCGCTGGGTGCTGGGATGCCATTGGCGCAAAGACCACGAACCGATCTGGACCGACCCGGGCCTGGTGGCCAAGGACGACGGCGACTACGGCGCCACCGAGCGCGACGCCGAGCGGTTTGTCATGCGGCTGGCCGAGCGACTGGGCGTTGGCCCGGAGTTTGCCGAGGCCGCCTACGAGGACATCTGGTATTACCTATGGAAGTCGCGGCGGCTGCCGGTCAACGTCGATCCGCTCGATTCGCGGCTGAGCGATCCGGAGGAACGCGATCGGCTGGCCAAGGTATTCGATCAGGGGTTGGAAAAGATCGTCGGTTATGCGCTGCCGCTACGCCCCGTGGAGGATTGGGCCGGTACGCCGCAGTGGGAAAGCGGTCCCTGGTTTCTGCGGGCGGAACATATGTTTCTGGTGCCCGGCGATTCGCCGATGGGGCTGCGCCTGCCCTTGGACTCGCTGCCCTGGGTTGCCAAGCGCGATCAGCCCCTGCACCTGGAACTCGACCCGTATGCCCACGTGAGCGGCCTGCCGCGCTACCATGAGCTGGCCGGCGCCTTTCCGGCCAGCGCGGGTAACGGCCGCGCCGGCGCCGATGCTCGCCGGCTCGTGCGGCAAGTGGCCGGCGTTGGCGGCGGTGGCGATGGCGACGCCAGCCAGGGGCCCGCCGACCCGGAGTCGGCCGCAGAACACGCCGACGCGTCGCCGGACACGCTCGAGCGCCCCGCGCCAGGACAATCGGCCAAACACCTGGTTCGCACGGCAATTTGCATCGAAGCGCGGGGCGGCATCCTGCACGCCTTCATGCCGCCGCTAACCAAGGCCGAGGAGTATTTACACCTGGTGAGCGCCGTGGAACAGACTGCGCGCGATCTGGGAATGCCGGTTCGCGTCGAGGGCTATGGCCCGCCTTACGACCCGCGATTGCAGCACTTCAAGGTGACGCCCGACCCCGGCGTCATCGAGGTGAACCTGCAACCCTCGTCCAACTGGCGAGAACTCGTCGATATCACCAGCACGCTGTACGAAGAAGCCCGGCAGTCGCGCTGGGAACCGAAAAGTTCATGCTCGACGGGCGCCACACCGGCACCGGCGGCGGCAATCACCTGGTGCTGGGCGGAGCATCGCCGGAGGACAGCCCGTTTCTGCGCCGGCCCGAGCTGCTCGGAAGCCTGGTACGCTACTGGAACAACCGGCCGAGCCTGTCGTATATGTTCTCCGGGCTATTTATCGGCCCGACCAGCCAGGCCCCGCGTGCCGACGAAGGCCGGCACGAGTCGGTCTACGAGTTGGAGACGGCGCTGTCGCAACTGCCGCGCGAAGAAACCGCTCAGCCGTGGATTGTCGACCGCGTGCTGCGCAACCTGCTGGTCGACCTGACCGGCAACACGCATCGCGCCGAGTTCTGCATCGACAAGCTGTTCTCGCCCGACACGGCCACCGGCCGGCTGGGCCTGGTCGAATTCCGCGGTTTCGAGATGCCGCCGCACGCGCGGATGAGCCTGACACAGCAGTTGTTGCTGCGGGCGCTGGTGGCGCGAATGTGGAAACAGCCATATCGCGAGCGGCCGGTCCGCTGGGGCACGGCCCTGCACGATCGTTTCATGTTGCCGCATTTCGTCTCGCAGGACTTTCAAGAAGTGCTCGACGAGCTGGGCGAAGCCGGCTACGCGTTCGAGCAGGACTGGTTTGCTCCGCACTTCGAGTTTCGCTTTCCGCTCGTCGGACAGGTAACACATCGCGGCGTACACCTGGAATTGCGACAGGCGATCGAGCCCTGGAACGTGCTAGGCGAGGAGCCCGCCGGCGGCGGCACGGTGCGGCACGTCGACTCTTCGGCCGAGCGGCTGCAACTCACCGTCCGCGGCATGACCGGCGATCGCTACGTCGTGGCCTGCAACGGGCGCCGCGTCCCACTGCATCCCACCGGCACGCAGGGCGAGTTCGTGGCCGGCGTGCGTTTTCAGGCCTGGCAACCTCCGTCCTGTTTGCACCCCACGATTTCCGTCCACTGCGCCGCTGGTGTTCGACGTGATCGACACCTGGAACGAGCGATCGATCGGCGGCTGCAAGTGGCACGTCTCTCACCCCGGCGGGCGCCATTTCGAGACGTTCCCCGTCAACGCCTACGAAGCCGAAGGACGCCGCGTGGCCCGGTTCTATTCCTTCGGCCACACGGGCGGCCAGCAGCCAATTCCGCCCGAGGAGGTGAACCGCGACTACCCCTTCACCCTCGACCTGCGCCGCCCCCAGCGCGGCCTCGCTCGACGAGCGCCGGCCGACTGCATAGCGACATAAACGGGACAGGTCTGCGTCCCCTTTACTTACCATTACTTCCCCGCTTCACTTACTCCCTAGATGCCGACCGCTCGTTAGAGTCACAGTGGCCGCGTCTTGAATCCAACAGGAAATCGCGAAATATTCCGAATTGCTCTCGGCACCAGGCAGAAAAATGGCATTTCACCCCAAGCACGGGCGCCACGATTCCTACAATTGCCCCGCGACGCGATCGCAACCTTGCCATCAACCTGTGGTCTGCGACCTAGGCTAGATTGGTAGCCCGCGGCGCCGGCCGCGATGTGCTGCATTCGTCGTATGGGAACAGCGAATGTTCGGGCAAAAACTCGACTAGCTGGTTGGAATGGCCGTCTGACGCGTTTCTTACCGCGGGCTTTCTCGCGGTGTTCGCGCCGCTGGCACTTCGCCGTGCCGGCACACTCCGCGCTTGCGCCACGACGCCAGGAGCTAAACAACTACAGCAGAAGGCGGCATACCATGGGACTGCCCTTCGAATCCACTCACGATGAGTTGCAGACCGCTCTCATGCAATTGAAAGAGTCTCTCCACAACCACCAGGAATGGCATCGAGAAATTATCCGCACGATCGCGTGCAAGCTGCCACCCGACAAACGGGACACTAGCCCTGAATCGCATACGGAATGCCGCTTCGGCCAATGGTACTACAGCAAGCTGTCGGAGAAGCTGCACAATCTTCCCGGGTTCGTCGCCATGGGGGAGGAACACCAACGTATGCATCACCTGGCCGCGCTGTTGCTGGCTGCCGAGGATGCGGGAAATCCGATTTCAACCCTCGACTACGACAGATTCTCAAATTCGCTTGAACGGCTACGGCTTGAGATTTCCGCCATGGTACAGGATTTAGAAAACTCGCTCTTCAATCACGACTCACTGACGGGTGCTATCGCCCGTTCCAACATATTGCCGATATTGCGCGAGCAGCAGGAACTGGTGAATCGCCATGTCCAGTCCGGCTATATTGCCATGATGGATGTGGATCACTTCAAGGCCGTCAACGATCGTCATGGCCATCTTGCGGGTGATCGGGTCTTGGCCGAATCCGTCCGCTATTTGATCCAGCATCTTCGCCCTTATGACAAGGTGTTTCGCTACGGTGGAGAAGAGTTCCTCCTATACATGCCACAGCCCGAGTTGACGCAAAGTTGTCATCGATTGGAAGAACTCAAGGACGGTCTTGCCGAATTAGCGATCGACATTGGCGAAAATGAGCCGATTCACATCACCGCTTCTTTCGGCATGGCGATCCTCCACCCAAACGTTCCAGTCGAAACCTCCATCGACCGCGCCGACAAAGCCCTGTACGCGGCAAAATCTGCAGGACGAAATTGTGTACAGGTATGGGATTCCGCGAACTTAGTATCACTGTGAATGTCAGGCAACTAAACGGGACAGGCCGACAGGTCAAATATTTCCGCTGAATACGGAGGCCGGGCTCGCGCCCTTTAGTTATCCCCAAAACGAGATTCAAGGGCTCGGTAGAAAACTTTGACGCATAACAGAATCATGACGTTGTGCGTCAGCGCCATCAAGCGGAGGTCTCGACATATCGACGAGAGCGGGCGGGGCGGCTAACTTCATGGCATGTCGCGGACTGCACGCATGGCGCCGGGAGGGATATTGTTCCGCGTGCTCAATTGGGGCGTGGGGCGGATGCGGTCATGCAGAAGCTTTCGATCACGCACGTCCGCAACTGGCAGGAGAACCGTCGCCGCGTCGGCTACGGCCAACCTCTACCAGGGCCGCTACAAATCGTTTCCGATTCAAAGCGACGAGCATTTCCACCAGGTCGTGCGTTGCGTAGAGCGCAACCACCGCGCGCGACTGGTCGATCGAGCGGAATCCTGGCGGTAGGGCAGCCTGTGGGGACGGCGCGCCGCATCCACGGTGATCGTGCGCTGCTTTGCGATTAGCCCGTCGCGCGGCCGCGTCGCTGGCTGCAACGCGTCAACCAGCCGCAAAGCGAGGCCGAGCTACAAGCGATTCGCCGCAGCGTCGAGCGCGGGCAACCCTTCGGCGACGGTCGATGGGCCCATCGGACGGCCCCACGCCTGGACCTGCAATCCACACTTTGCCTGCGCGGCCGGCCCAAAAAGCCCGCCGCGCAGGAGTGTCCACCCAAATTACCAGACCTATCCCGTTTAAGTCGGCTAGACCGGCGTAACGTTCTCGGCGCAGGGACCTTTGGGGCCGCGGCCTTCTGTGAACGATACGGTTTGGCCTTCCTGGAGGTCGTCAAAGGTGCAGCCCTGGACGCTCTTTGAATGGAAGAACAGGTCCTTCTCTCCGCCGGCCTTGATGAAACCAAAGCCCTTGTCCGTCAACTTCTTGATTGTGCCTTCAGCCATCTGTGGGTTACCCAAAGTAAATGCTCGGACCGACGCCACCAGGCTCACAATGCCCGAATGGTCGCTATCCGTGATCGAAAGAGTGTAACCCGCCGCCGTGCCATCACGCAAGTGGTTGGCGTTGGCCGTGGATCGCGGTTGATGCGATCTTGGCTCGATTCTGGCGAGATATCAGATGAACAAACCAACGCTTGACCGCGGAAGTTGCGGGTAATGATGTCCCGTCTGTTTGCTCTTGTCGTGCCGGCCCGGACTCTGGGGTATTATGGGGGGTGCGGAAATGCCTGGTGGCTCGGATTGCTGCGACGCTGCTTCGATGAGACGTTGGTCGAAAGGAGTGGGTCTGATGGGCGACAATGTCAACTCCACGCGTGCATCTCGCCCGCGGCGCCGGGCGGAGGCTCATGGCGACACGCGGCAGGCGCGGCTGTGGTTACTGCTGGCGTTGGCCGTGTCGGGCTGCTTGATGGCGGGTGCGCTGGTTCCGGCCCAGCAGGCGGCCAAGCAGGCGGATCGCGCGGTGCCGAAGGATGAGCAGTTCGGCAAAGATCTGATGAAGCGCCCCGAGGGGTTCGAGGTGCTGGCCGCCGACGGCAGCCGGCTGCGCGTGCGCTTGCTCGATCCGATGGTTCCCTTGAAGACGCCGTTTGGCACGCTATCGATTCCCGCGGCCGACATTCATCGCATTGACTTCGCCAGCCGCGTCCCGGCCGACGTGGACCAGCGCGTGGCCGACGCCATCGCGAAGCTGGGTGACGACGAATTCAAATTGCGCGAGCAGGGCGGTGCCGAACTGCTTTCCCTGGGCGCCGTGGCGTACGCGCCGCTGTTGGCAGCCGCCAGGCACGAAGACCCCGAAGTCGCGTGGCGTGCCGAGTCATTGTTGGAGCGATTGCGCGAGACGGTGGACAGACAACTGTTGATCAGCCGCGACGAAGATTCGATTGTTACCGCCAACTCGCAGATCGCGGGCACCATCGAACTGGAGACGCTGCGCGTCGACACGGCATTGTTTGGCGAACAGCAGATCAAGTTGGCCCTGCTGCGCCGATTGTCGTTCGGTAGCGAGAGCAATGAAGAACAGGGCCCCGTCGCGCCGGACCCCGGGACGCTGCACAAGTACCAGAACCAGGTTGGCAAGACGCTGCGGTTCCGCGTTACGGGGCCAGCGCCTGGCCAACAAAGGGGCTCGGTTTGGGGCAGCAACGTGTACACGCTGGACTCGAGTCTGGCGCTGGCGGCCGTCCATAGCGGCGCGGTGGCGCCGGGTCAGACCAAGGTGGTCAGCGTCACGATCCTGGGCCCGCAGAACGCGTTTGTCGGTTCGAACCGCAACGGGATCGTGAGCTCGAACTGGGGACAATACCCGGGGGCCTTTGTGGTCAAAGACAAGTAACGAAGTCGCGAGTCGTTCGCTGGCAATGGTTCCGCCAAAAGAGCGGCGCGAGTCTCTATTTACTCTAGTACCGCAGAATTAAGTCGGCCGTGATCCGGTTATCGATAATGTCGCGGTGCGCGGTCAATGGCACTTCCCAGCACACGCCCATCTCGACAGACGCTTTGGGCTTGTACTTCAAACCGAAAGCCCCCGTCACGATATTGGTGCCGGCAACGCCGCTCGAACCGAAGTTGTAGAGGTCGAGCCCGCCCACGGGAATTCCGCCGGCGACGTTCGACATCCAGTGATACCAGTTGAATTCAAGCAGTCCATAGATGGGACGATTCTGCAACCGGCGATCGAAGTGAAACGACCAGTAAAACTGATCGTTCTGCTTGTTCGGGTCGGCAGGCAGTCGGAATCCCGCTGCGGATATGAAGTGCGACAACTCGCCCAGTTGCTTTCCACCGGTCAGGAAGACGTCGAATTGGCCCGTGCCGCTGTTCCCCTGCAAAGCGTGATACGAGCCGACGGGCATCTCATAGCGCAGGCCGGCGGACAACAATTCCTGCCGAGCCGCATTCGCATAGAAGTTGTACTTCAGCCCGATGTTGACGTTCGCCCATCCATTGATGTCGGGAGCGTTGTCGCCGGCAAAGATGTACCCATCCTTGGTGGCAATGATCGAAAGTCGCTCGGTGATCGCGGCACGAAGTTGTGTCGCCAAGAGCTGTACGGGCCCGCCACCCAGCACCGCGCCGGGAATCTGGTTGTTGAGAAAGATCACGCGAGCTTCAGTGAGGGTGCGCGGATCTTCAAAGTACACCGGGTTCGTCATGGGGCTGATGAACGGGGTGAAGCGACAATCGCTCGGGGCAAACAGACCGAACAGGCGACGCTTGTCGCAGCAGCCTCCGTAGAATCCGCAGTCGCAGTCGCAGCAGCCGTTGTCGCAGCAGCCGAGGTCGGGGCAACAAGAAGAAAACGATCCGGAGTCCGGACCAGGCAGTACTGACTCCTCGCCGTGGGCCGCCGCTGGCAGTGCAGTCATCATCGCGGCTGCGAAGAAGATCGTAAGGCTCAGACGCATTTGATGACTCCAGGAAAGACGTTGGTCGTCGCCGCGACGAGGGGCGTGTGCGTAAACGCACCTGCTGATTTAAGCGTCCATGCACTCGAGTGAATTGCGGTTCTCACCCAATGAAGGTTGGATGTACTCTGGATTCGCAAAGTGCACAGTGTGCACTTGAGCTGGCGCACTGATGCGTGTCACAGACTACCCAGATGGGCCGCTACCGGTTGTCGCCCGGTGCGCAGGACAACTGACCGGGAGGAGAACTTTGCCGCCAATTCCGGAACGACCGGTCAGGTTTGTCTAGTTCAGGTATCCGCGACCCTAGCAGAACGCCGGGTTGACGATGCGCCGTAGGCGATTGCGGTCAAGCCGCGGCGGCGCCTTCTTCCACGGCGCCCTGACCGGCATGAACGTCAGTTGGTAGCGGCCACCGTCCCTGCTCGACGGGCGTGGGGCTGCGTGCGGATTCGATCCGCATGAGAGCTGTCGCGCCGGACTGCTGCGTGTCGCTCAATTGCCCCGCTGCGTTTCTTCGATGCCGGTCTCCCTGAGACTGCCGTCGAGGAAGGCAGTCGCTTGCCTGTCGCGCAAGTGTTTCTTGACTTCGTAGGGAAGGTAGTCATCCGCATCGACGTAAATCTCTACGGTGCTTCGCGCGATCGGTGCGCGAGACACTCCCAGATCGCCGTGAGCCCAGGTGATCGCCCGCGATTGCTCCAGCATGCCGAGCCAATACGGGCGCGGAGGGAGCACCGTCAGGCTTCGGAGCCGATTCTTGCGCCGGGACTGTCTTCGCCCGTGTGTTCGACACATTTGGGGCCGGCTTTGAGCAACCAGCGGCAGCTAGGACGACGATGCATGCGAGATGAAAGCGGCTCATGCTTGTACCTCAGGTTGCTTTGAATTTACAGCCACATTGGTGGGTGGGCAAGAGTGTGCCGCATTCGCTGGTCACTCGCTGGCCGTTGCCCCGCTGCCCACCCCCTCGCGCGTCGTTGACGCTTGGGTTCCAATTCCTTATAAAGATCGGGTTTACGCCTTGGGCGGCGTGGCGTTTTGTGGGCGGGGCACTTGGGTTTCCCGGATACCCCTTGCGGATCATCGGATGAGCGTTGGTGAAGGTACCGGAACTGGCTTTTCTACGATGCGGGGGAGGAATTACCCCTCGATTCGCCAGTTCACGGTGTTCATGGAAAACCGCGTCGGCCAGTTGCTCGAGGTGATCCGCCGGTTCGAGGGGAGCGGGGTGCGGATCGTGGCCCTGTCGATCAACGATTCGTCGGAGTGCGCGTTTGTCCGTTTCCTGCTGAGCCATCCGGAGCAAGGCCGCGAAATCCTGGAACGGGCCGGGCTGGCGCTGATCGAAAGCGATCTGATCGGCGTCGAGCTACCCGAGGGCAACCAGCCGCTATTGCGGGTCTGCACGGCCCTGTTGCAGGCCGAGGTGAACATCGTGCAGGCCTATCCGCTGTTGGTCCGCCCGCACGGCCGGCCGGCCGTGGCGCTGATGGTCGACAACATCGAAATGGGGCTGGAAACCCTGTCGAGCAAGGGGTTCTCGATGATCACCGAGGGAGACCTGGCCGACAGCGAATGAGCCGTGCGCGGACGTTTTCAGCCCGGCAAAAATGCCCCTTGGTGCCCCGGGTCGCCGGGGCGGCACCTTCCTGGCCCCTTTGCCGGTCCCCTTTCCCGCGTCGGGCAGCTAGAATCAAGTTTTGCACCCGAGTGATCGTGCCCCCGTCCGCGAGTTCGTCGCAATGCCGATTTCCGTCATATGCCCCGGCTGCAAAGCCCGCTTCACCGTGAGCGACAAGTTCGCCGGCAAGAAAGGTCCCTGCCCGAAGTGCAAAAAGGTGATCACCGTCCCCGACGTGCCGGACGAGGAAGTCACGATTCATGCGCCCGAGGAGTTCGCCTCCGGCGGCAAGGACTCCAAGGGGCGGCCGGTGCTCAAGCCGATTGCGCGGCAGGACACCAAGCTTTCGCCGACGATGATCGTGGCCATTGTCGGCTCGGTGGTGCTGGTGCTTGGCATCGCGCTTATGGTGCGGATGGCGCCGGAGACGAGCAAGCTGCCCATCGCGGCAGTGGGGCTGATGTTGGTTTCGCCGCCGCTGGCCGCCGCGGGGTACACGTTTTTGCGGGACGACGAGTTCGAACCGTATCGGTCGCGGGCGCTGGCGATTCGCTCCACGCTGTGCGGGCTGGGATACGCGGCGCTGTGGGGCGCGTTTATGCCGCTGCCGGTGTATGGCATCATCAGCGGCGATCCGTGGCCGTGGCTGTTCGTCGCGCCGGCCTTTATCAGTGTGGGGGCGGGCATTTCGTTTGCGTGCCTCGATCTGGATTTTGGCAGCGCCGCCATGCACTACTGTTTCTACCTGGTCGTCACCGTGGCGCTCCGGTTTGCGATCGGCTGGCCGCCCCTGTGGGCCACGGCCAGTCCCGGTTTCTGACAACTTTGCACTCGATGGAAAACTAGCGGCCGCCGATGAGCGCGATTCGCGACCTGCCGGAAGTCATGGGTCTGGACGGCCGGCAATCGATGCTGCGGATTCCGGCCGAGGTCGACGTGCCGTTGACGCCGCGCGTGCGGGCCATCATCGATACGGCCGAGTATCGCCGGCTGGCGCGGATCAGCCAGTTGGGACTGGTGTCGCTGGTGTATCCGGCGGCCAACCATTCGCGGTTCGAGCACTCGCTGGGCGTGTACCGGCTGGCGCTGCTGTTCTTGCGGCAACTTTCCTACGATCGGCGATTCAGCGAGACCATTTCGCCGGCCGACGCCGAGCTATTCATCGCGGCGGCCTTGCTGCACGACCTGGGCCACTGGCCGTTCTGCCACCCGATCGAAGACATGCAGCTTCCGAGCGTGCCGCAGCACGAGCTGTTTGCCAACAGTTTCCTGTTGGAGGGCGAGATTGCCGACGCGCTGCGCGACGACTGGTCGATCCAGCCCCGCGACGTCGTGGCGCTGCTGTCGGGCAAGCCCCGCGACGCCAAGAGCCGGTTGCTGTCGAGCTTGCTGTCCGGGCCGATCGACATCGACAAGATGGACTACTTGTATCGCGACAGCCTGCACGCCGGCGTGCCCTACGGCCGCAATTTCGACCAGGGGCGGCTCGTCGGCAGCCTGTGTCTGAACGCCGCCGGCAACGGGCTGGCCATCACCGAAAAGGGCAAGACCGCGGCCGAGATGATGGTCTTTGCCCGCTACGTGATGTTCAGCGAGGTGTACTGGCATCACGGCGTGCGCTCGGCCACGGCGATGTTGCAGCGGGCATTTTTCCTGGTGCACGGCATGCTCGACCTGGACGGCCTGTTCCGCTTGACCGAAGGGCCGCTGGTCGAGGCAATCGAGAAGGTGGCCGCCGGCGGTGCCGCGGGCGAGCTGATGGCCGGACTGTTTGGCCCGCATCGCCGGCTGTACAAGCGGCTGGCTCAGTACAACGTGTTCGACCAGGGCGAGACGTTCCGCCAGCTTGCCCGGCGCCCGTATCCGTGGCTCGTGGCCTGCGCCGAGCAGTTTGCCGCACGAAGCCAGCACGGCCCTGGGGCGGATCGTGGCGCCGCACGAGATTCTGTTCGACGCGCCGCCGATCGAGCGCGAAGTGGACTTCAGTATCGACGTCCGCTTCAAGCGGACCGGCGAGTACCGGCCGCTGGGCGAGATCTCGCCGGTGGTGCGGGCCCTGGGCACGCAGTTTGACGACTACGTCAAGCGCGTGCGGATCTTCGCCCATCCGCGGCTGGCGGACGAACTGCGCGACCACGCGCAACTGCCCGAGCTGTTGCAGCGCGCGATCGACCGGACCGACGACGGGTGAGTTGCAGCGTAGGGGGCTACGAGTTCAGAGCGCGCCGCGCGGCGTGTTCGATCGGCGTGCCGTTCTCGCCGCCACCCGGCGCGGTTTCGAGCGCTTTCTCGCGGATGGCCAGAAACTCTTCCTGGCTGCGATGCGGCGTCTGGCCGTCGGGCACGGCCTGCACGTAGTTTCCGTCGGGCTGCAGGATCCGCGTCCGCGTATTGTCGCGCAGGTAGGTGGGAATGATTTCCTTGAGGACCCGCTGGCGGAGGTCGGGCGCTTCGATCGGGAACATGACTTCGACGCGGCGATGGAAGTTGCGCAGGCATCCAGTCGGCGCTCGATAGAAACACCTGGGCTTCTTCGTCGGGGCTGAAGACGTAGATGCGGCTGTGTTCCAAAAAGCGATCGACGATGCTGGTGACCCGGATGTTTTCGGAAATGCCCGGCAGCCCCGGCCGCAGGCAGCACACGCCGCGGACGAGCAGCTCGATCGGCACGCCCGCCTGGCTGGCGCGGTACAGGGCTTCGATCACGCGGTAGTCGACCAACGCGTTGAGCTTGGCGAAGATGCGCGACGGGCGGCCGTCGCGGGCACGCTGGGCCTGCTCTTCGATCAATTGCAGCGTCCGGGCGTGCAAGTGCTCGGCGCCACCACCAGCTTTCGCCAGGCGTGTCCCTGCGAATAGCCGGTAAGCAGGTTGAACAGGGCCGAGGCGTCCTCGCCGAAATCCTCGTTGGCGGTGAACAGCCCCAGATCGGTGTATTGCAGGGCCGTGATCTGATTGTAATTGCCCGTGCCCAGGTGCACGTAGCGACGCAGCGTGCTTCCCTCCTGGCGCACGACGAGCGACACCTTGCAGTGTGTCTTGAGATCGAGAAAGCCGAACACCACGTGGACGCCCGAGCGCTCCATTTGCCGGGCCCAGCCGACGTTGCGCTCTTCGTCGAAGCGGGCTTTTAGCTCGACCAGCGCGGTGACGTGCTTGCCGTTTTCGGAGGCTTGCATCAGGGCCCGAGTGATCGGCGAATCGGCCGTGATGCGGTACAGCGTCTGCTTGATGGCCAGCACCTTGGGGTCCTTGGCCGCCGACGAGACGAACTCGACCACCGGATCGAACGAATCGAACGGGTGGTGCAGCAGGATGTCGCGCTGGGCGATGGCCGCGAACAGCTCGTCGCCGCGCCGCGACCGTCAGCCCGCGCGGCCGCTGGGGCGTGAAGGGCGCGGGGCCCAGGTAATCGCGGTTGGGAACGTTGTACAGCTCCATCATCCCGGTCAAATCCAGCGGACCGGGAATGCGGTACACCTCGCTGTATGACTCCGTGGAGTTTTCGCCGGCGTCGCGCAGCGATTCCTCGGCCACGATCTTCTGCACGAGATCTTCGTTGGCGCTGCTGGCCACTTCCAGCCGCACGGCGTCGCCGCGTTGCCGGGCTTTGAGCCGCTCTTCGATCAGCCGCAGCATGTCGTCCGACTCTTGCTCCAACAGTTCGATGTCGCTGTCGCGCGTGACGCGGAACGTGGTCCAGTGCAGCGTGTCGAATCCGCCGAACAAGTCGGGCAAGCGGGCCGCGATGGCCTCTTCCAACAGCACGTAAACCAGTTCGTCCGGCGCGTCCGACCGGCACGAGCCGCGGCAGAATCGGCGGCAACTGCACGACAGCGAACAGCTCGCCGGGCCCAGGCCCCGCTGCCGCTGCAACATCGCCCCCAGGTACAACTGCCGGTTGTGAAAGTGGGGACTGGGATGGCTGGGATCGACCGCCATGGGTGTCAGAATCGGAAAGGCCCGCGTATGAAAGAACCGGTCGAGCGATTCACGCTGCGCCTCGTCCAACTCGTCGATGCCCAATAGCCGGATGCCCTCTTGTTCCAACTGCGGCCGGACCGATTCGTTCCAGCAGCGATACTGGGCCGCCACCAGTTCCTGCGTTCGCTTGGCCACCCGCTGCAACTGGGTGATGGCCCGCAGGCCGTCGGGCGAGTAGTCCTGCGGAGCGCCGTCGCCAAAGGCCTGTTCGCGCAAGCCGGCCACGCGGACCATGAAGAATTCGTCGAGATTCGAGCTGAAGATCGACAGGAACTTGACCCGCTCCAACAGCGGGTTCGTCGTGTCCTTGGCCTCTTCCAGAACCCGGGCGTTGAACTCCAGCCAGCTCAGCTCGCGGTTGATGAAATGCTCAGCCTGAAACGTTTGCTCGATCACGGTCACCTCGAAGGCAGGAAACTCGACGGACGCGGGACTTCTCTTAATTGTACGCCGCCTTCGTGCCGCTGCGGGCAATTCTCACCCCATCGTACGGCCTTGGCCGGCGGTCGCCAACCGGCGGGATGGTGGAAATCCCGTGGCGGCCCGGGAATACTCCACAGACCGCCACGGCGCTTCTCCCCGCTGCATGGCGGCTAGCCGGTGTGCGGCGTGCGACGTTATATTGCGGATGGCTTCTCCATCCCGAATGTTTTGACCCCCACTGCCATGGCCACGGCCGCCGACTGGCGATCGCTCTACCCGTTTGCCTCGCGCGAAATCCGCCTCGACGGACATCGCTACCATTACGTCGACGAGGGGCAGGGAGAGGTATTGCTACTAGTACACGGCAACCCCACCTGGTCGTTTTATTGGCGCGAGCTGATCCGCGGCCTGTCGGGCGACTATCGCGTGATCGCCGTGGATCACATCGGCTGCGGGCTGAGCGACAAGCCGGCCGGTTACTCCTACCGCCTGGCCCGGCACGCCGAGAACCTGGCCCGGTTCGTCGACGAGCTCGATCTGGACGACGTGACGCTGATGGCGCACGACTGGGGGGGTGCGATCGGACTGTCCGCGGCTTTGCGGGCCGAGCAGCGTTACCGGCGGTTTGTGATGTTCAACACGGCCGCGTTTCGCAGTCGGCTGATGCCGTGGCGGATTCGCGTTTGCCGTACGCCGGTGCTGGGGAAGCTGGCCGTTCAAGGGGGCAATGCCTTCGCCCGCGCGGCGCTGTCGATGGCCGTTTGTCATCACGAGCGCATAACGCCGGCGGTGCGGGCCGGGCTGCTTGCGCCGTATGACAGTTGGGGCCATCGTCGCGCGATCCAGCAATTTGTCGAGGACATTCCGCTTTCGCCCCGGCATCCTAGTTACGCCGATTTGGAAAAGCTTGAACGGGGGCTAGCGCGGCTGGCTTCGCGACCTTGGATGTTTGTCTGGGGGATGCGCGACTGGTGCTTCACGCCGGCCTTTCTGGAGCGGTTTCTCGAGTTCGTGCCCGCAGCCGAGGTGCACCCCCTGGCCGATGCCGGGCATTACGTCGTCGAGGATGCCCACGAACGAATCGTGCCGCTGGTGGAGGACTTCTGCCGCCGCCATCCGCTGGCCGCCGCCGCACCGAACACGTCGATCAACCCATGAGTTCACCGCCGCCAGTTGAAGTGCCTGAACCGCTCTCGGTCGGCCAATGCTTTGCGCTGGCGACGATCATGGAGGTCACGGCCCCCAAGCCGGGCAACATTCATCGCGGGGCCGACTTCGAAGACGCCAGCTATCCCGACTTCATCGTGGCGGCCACGCTGTTGAGTCCGATCATGGACCGGGCCGTCGAGTTGCCGCTGGGACAGACGATTCTTTCGGCGGTGGCGGCGACCCGCGCCGGCGTGGAAACCAACACGAACCTGGGCACGATCCTGCTGTGTGCCCCGCTGTGCAAGGTGCCGCGCACGGCGCCGATTGAGCAGGGCATCGGCACGGTATTGTCGAATCTGGTGCCGCAGGACGCGCGCGACGTGTACGAAGCCATTCGCCTGGCCCAACCCGGTGGACTGGGGAAGGTTGCCTCGGCGGACGTCGCCGACGAGCCGCCCGAGGATCTGATCGCGGCGATGCGTTTGGCCGCCGAGCGGGACATGATCGCGCGGCAATACGCCCACGGCTTTCACGAGGTCCTCGGCGTCGTGGTGCCGAAGCTGCGCGAAGCGATCGCCGCGGGACAAACTATTTCCGAGGCGATCGTCCACGTTCACGTGCAGCTCATGAGCGAGTTTCCCGACAGCCTGATCGCGCGGCGGTTGGGGGCCGACGCGGCGCGGCAATCAGCGGCGATGGCCGCCAAGGTGCTGGAAGCGGGCGAGCCCTGGAGCGAGGCGTACGAGCGGGGGCTGGCTGAACTCGATTTCTGGCTCCGCGCGGACGGGCACGCCCGAAATCCCGGGACGACGGCGGACCTGGTCGCGGCCGGTTTGTTCGTGGGGCTGCGCGATGGCATAATCAAGCAACCGTTTCGTCTGGCGCGGCTGGATTGAAATCGCTGGCGCGGCGAGGAGGAGTTGCTGCTTGGGCGGTCCGCTAAACCGCCAGCGGCGTGGACGCCCGATCGTTTTGATTGCAGGAAACTCGCAGGATACCAGTGCCTTGGCTGAGCGTTATTGTGTGCGGCTGACGAAGGACTACCTGGTGTTTAGCGCCGGGCATTTCATTACGTTCGGCGGCAATATCTGCGAGCGGCTGCACGGGCACAATTATCGGGTGACGGCCGAGGTGCACGGCCCGCTGGACGCGAATCATTACGTCGTCGATTTCATCGCGTTGCGCGACGTACTGAAGACGATCGTCGACGAGCTAGACCATCACATGCTGCTGCCGACGCGCCACTCGACGATTCGCGTCACGGCCGATGAGCGCGAAGTGGAAGTCAGGTTCGAAGATCGCCGCTGGATCTTCCCGCGCTGCGATTGCGTGCTGCTGGACATTCCGAACACCACCTCGGAGCTGTTGGCCCGGCATATCGCGACGCGGTTGGTCGACGACCTGGTGGCCCAGGGCTGCAGCCGGCCGGAGCGCGGTGCGGATTGAAGTCGACGAGTGTTTTGGCAACGTGGCCGTCTGCGAGCTGGACACCGCCGGGCAATGAGAGTTTCGCGAGAGGGCGTCCGGGCATACAACCATCGTCATTCCAACCAACTTGGAGTTATCATCATGCGTGTTTTCGTCGGTTTGTTGCTCGCGTCGGTCGCTCTCACTTCGTCGTCGGTGCGCGGCGGTGAATGGGTGCCACTGTTCAATGGCCAGAACTTCGACGGCTGGCAGGCGGTCGACGGGCCGCTGTCGAGCTGGAAGATGGAAGACGACATGATCTATTGCAGCGGCGGCGGGGGCGGGTGGCTGTCGACGAAGAAGGAATACGGCAATTTTGAAATCGAGCTCGAGTTTCGCGTCCCGCCCGGTGGCAACAGCGGCGTGTTTCTGCGGGCGCCGCATAAGAATAACCCGGCGTACGCGGGCATGGAGATTCAGATTCTCGACGATCGGGCGCCGCAGTATGCCAAGCTGAATGCGTATCAATACTGCGGCAGCCTGTACGGCATCGCCGCGCCGAAAACGCGGGCCAGCAAACCGGCCGGCGAGTGGCAGAAAATGAACATCACCTGCGACGGCCGGCAAGTCGCCGTCGTGCTCAACGGCACGCCGATCATCGACGTCAATCTCGACGACCACCAAGACGCCGCCGCCGAGCACCCGGGCATCAACCGCAAGACGGGGTACGTCGGGCTGCAAAACCACGGCACCCGGCTCGATTTTCGCGCCGTCCGCCTGCGCGAGCTGCCGTAAGGCGGGGGCGTAGGAAGTCGAATTCTCGTGGGAGCTGTGCAAGTCGGCTGCCCCGCCACGCCGAAAGGACGCTACAATACGGCGTGGGGTGTTTTTGCTGAAGCGTGGTCTTCGCCGGCTATCATGACAACTCTTGTGAAACGACCGCCCGTCGCTGTGCAGCTTGGCGTGTTCGGCGTCTGCGCGTTGGCGTGCTTTGGCGTGGCCATCATCGGCACGATTTGGACGTCCACGTCGATCGATACCTGGTACCGGGCCCTGGAAAAGCCGAGTTGGAGTCCGCCCGACTGGGTGTTTGGCCCGGTGTGGAGCACTCTGTACTTGATGATGGCCACGAGCGCGTGGCTGGTTTGGCGCTCGGGCGAACGTTCCACGAAACCGGCGCTAATGCAGTTCGGCGTGCAACTGCTGCTGAACCTGGCCTGGTCCGGCATATTCTTCGGCTTGCAGCAGCCCGGGCTGGCATTTGCCGAAGTGCTGGTGCTGTGGGCCGCGATTGTTGGCACGATCGCCGCATTCTGGCGGCACTCCCATTGGGCCGCGGCCCTGCTGGTGCCGTATCTAGCCTGGGTCACGTTTGCCGCCGTGCTGAACTTTGCCGTGTGGCGTCTGAACGGCTGAGACGCGTTTGAAACGCTTCTAAAGACAGCGCCGGCGGTGGAAACGCGTCGGCGGCGGTGGTAGAAAAGACTCTGCGCGGGGCCGCGGTTCGGGCGACGAATCGCGCGCCTGGTGACGTTTTCTCGAAGACCCAGGAGTGTTGCACGGTGATCAGTAGCAAGCAGGCGGTTCGCGTCGCGAGGCTTTTGTTCGTGGCGATGGTGGTGATTCAGTTTGTTCCGGCGGCCCGCGCCGCGGAGGGCACGCCTTCTAAGCCGAACATTCTGTTTGTCTTTTCCGACGATCAGCGGTGGGACACGATCGGCGCGCTGGGCAATCCCGAGATCAAGACGCCGAACCTCGACCGGCTGGTCGAGCGGGGCTTTCATTTCAACAACACCTACTGCATGGGCTCGATGGTTGGCGCCGTGTGTCTGCCGAGCCGCACGATGCTGATCACCGGCCGTTCGTTGTGGCATCTACCCGAGAACCCGCGCTCGACCAAGCGGCCGCCGAACGTGCCGTTGTTGCCGGCGCTGTTGCGCGAGGCGGGCTACGTGACGTTTCACTGCGGCAAGATCGGCAACTCGTGCCGCTTTGGCAACGCCGCGTTTGACGTCAATATCGAGCAGCAGGGGCGCACGGCCGACTCGGCCACCGAGAACGCCAACCACGCGATCGACTTTCTCAAGCAACAGGACGGCGAGCGTCCATTCTTCATGTACCTGGCGCCGCAGGTGCCGCACGACCCGTGTCTGGCGCCCCAGCGATTTTTGGACATGTACAACCCGGAGAGTCTGTCGCTGTCGAAGAACTTCATGCCGATGCATCCGTTCGACAATGGCGAGATGAAAGTCCGCGACGAGATGCTGGCCGCCCATCCGCGCAGCAAGCAAGAGATGCAACAGCACCTCGCCGGCTACTACGGCACGATTTCGCACCTCGACTTCGAAGTGGGCCGGGTGATCAAGGAAATCGCGGACCGCGGCTGGTTGAAGAACACCGTGATCATTTACTCGAGCGATCAGGGCCTGGCCGTGGGCGGTCGCCACGGCTTGATGGGCAAACAAAACCTGTACGAACACGTCAAGCCGCCGCTGGTTTTCGCCGGGCCGGGCATTCCACACGGTCAGTCCGACGCGCTAGTGTACCTGTTCGACCTGTTTCCCACGATCTGCCAGTTGGCCGGGGCGCCCGTGCCGGCGGTGGTCGAGGGGCACAGCCTGCTGCCGATCATCGAACACCCGGATTCCAAAGTTCGTGACTATCTGTTCGGTGCTTACAAAGACTGCCAGCGGATGATCCGCGACGAGCGTTGGAAGCTCTTGGAGTATAATGCGGGCGGTGTGCGCAACACGCAGCTCTTTGACCTGGCCAACGACCCCGACGAGATCCACAACCTGGCCGACGATCCGCAGTACGCTGCCGAGCGCAGGCGGCTGGAGAAACTGCTGGCCCAGGCTCGCCAGGAACTGAACGACCCGGTCGAATCCTTTAGTAGTTCTGATCGTTCGAAGTAAGCGTGCCTCAGGCGGCGACCTGCGTCGGGGGCAGCGATCCAAGCACGCTGGAGGCTCGCCGATCATGGCTCACACGTTTGCGCGGTTGCCGGTGTTTGTCGCTTTGATCTGGGCGTGCGGCTCGGTGCACGCCGGCGAGGAAGCGACGCAGGAGGCCTGGTATCTTGTCTCGAAGCGCGACGTGCCGTTTCGTTCGCAGCATGTTTCCAAGCAGCTTCAGCCGGACGGAAATTGGCAATACAAGAGCGTGACGCGCTCGCGCGTAAATTTTCTGGGACGCCGGCAGGAGATGCTCGACGAGTTCGAATGCACGGTCACACCTTCGTTCGAGCCGCTGTCATGCCGATACGCGTCGCACACGGCAAGCGGCGATGCCGAAATGACCGGCACGGTTGACGACGGCGTGCTCGTGCTGGCCTTTAAGCGTGGCGATCTCGCCTATGAGCGGCGTGTGCCGCTGGCCGGCCGAGCGGTGTTCGAGGTCTGTCTGCCCGACGCGCTCGCCGCGGTGGCCGACGCGACCGATGCGGTTGATCTCGCGGTGATCGGAACCGACACCTGGGAGGCGGTGCCGGCTTCGGCCAGGCGATTGCCGGACAAAGACGGCCACGTGCGGTGGGAGGTATCCGCGCGTTCTAGCGATGCCGACCTGGAGAGCAAGGAAACCTGGTCGTTTGCAAAGGACGGGGTTCTCGAACGTGCGTCGCTGGGGTCAGAGACCTTGACGGTTCGCGCCACGCCCGAGGCGGCCGGTGAACTAAAAGAACTGGAGCTGTCGAACCGCGAACTGCTCATCTTTTCGATCGACCGCGACGTGCCGTTCCCCGAGCGGCTGCGATCGATGGACGTCAAGTTATCCTGGACCGACACGCCGCTCGACAAATTGCAGCTCGAAGACTCGCGGCAACGCATCGTCAGTCACAGCTTGGAGGGCGACCGCCACGAACTCGTATTGCGCTTGCAGCAAGCCGTGCCGGCGGAGAATCCGCCGCCGCTGCCGGTGACGGATCAAGCGATGGCGCCGTACCTGGCCGAGACCCGGTACATCAAGCCGCATGATCCGACGATCAAGGCGCAGGCCGTGCTATGGACGACCGGTTGCCACTCGACGCTCGATGCCGTGCGGCGGCTGTCGCACGAGGTGGCTCGTCATCTGCAAGGCGGCGACCTGATCGCCGAGACGCTGTCCGGTCCCGAAGTGCTGGCCTGCGGCAAGGGGAAGTGCAGCGAGTACACTACGTTGTTGGCATCGCTGGCCCGCAGCGTGGGTGTGCCGACGCGCGTGGCCCTGGGCATGCGGCTGCTTGGGGGCCGCTGGGTCGGACACATGTGGTGCGAAATGTGGGTCGGCACCTGGATTCCCGTGGATGCGACGGCCGACGAAGTGGGCGGGTCGCCGGCGCTGTTGAAGGTCACGCATAGCGACACGGTGATGGGCACGCAGCGTGCCCGTTTTGCGCTAACCAAGTCGCTCGAGATCGAGATCGTCGACGTGGAACCGCAGGAGTCGTCCGAGCCGCATTGGAAGACGCAAATCGTGGGCACGACGTACACGAACGCGGACCACCAGTGCCGCATCTCGGCCCCTGCTGCCGGTTGGAAGCTGGTGGACCGCTCGAAGCCGGGCGCCGTGACGGTGCAGTTTCAAGCGGACGAGAAGTTCGACCGCGGCGAGCCGCTGGTGCATTTCGTGGCGTTCGCCCTGCCCGGTGGGCTGTCGCCGGCCGTGGTGGTCAATGCCCGCAAGGCGCAGTTTCAATCGAGATACAAGGCTTTCAAAGTGCTGGCCGACGAAAAGACCACCGTCGGCGACGACGAGGCACGACGCTTTGTCTTTCAGCGGCAAGACCCCAAGTCCGCCGAGCGAACGATCAAGACCACCGAGTACGTCTGGGCGCACGGCGGCTCGGCGTATCTGCTCAATCTGATTGCCGAGGAGACGGTACACGACGCCATCTTGCCGCAAGTGGAAGCAGTGCTCAAAAGCTTTGAGGTGCTTGCTGCTGCCGAGCCGGCCGCGAGCGAATAGTTGGCGGCACGCGAGCGGCGCCCCTCCTCCCGTACTCGATTCCTACCGGCTGCTCGCATCGCTCCGCCGTCGAGACTAGAATGATGGACCCGATGCCGCCCGTGCTCCTCTTGCGCTGGCGATGCGACAACCGCGGTTTCATCAAGGGAGTACACCAGACAATGAACCAGCGAGGCGGACTCACTCGTTACGCGCGGCTGGCACTGCTGCTTGTCGCGGCCCTGGCCCATGTGCCCGGCGCCGCGGCGGCCGACGCCCAGCGACCGAACATCGTCTTCATTTTTTCCGACGACCATGCCTACCAGGCAATCAGCGCCTACAACGATCCGCGGAAGCTGATCAACACGCCGAACATCGACCGGTTGGCGGCCGAGGGCATGTTGTTCAACCGTTGTATCGTGCCGAATTCGATCTGCGGGCCGAGCCGGGCCACGATTCTGACCGGCAAGTACTCGCATATGAACGGCTTTTACAACAACTCGAACAGCCGCTTCGACGGCTCGCAAACCACGTTTCCCAAGCTGCTGCAAAGCGGCGGTTACCAGACCGCGATCTTTGGCAAGTGGCACCTGGTGAGCGACCCGACTGGTTTTGATCACTGGCACATCCTCCCCGGGCAGGGCCTGTACTACAACCCGCCGATGATCGACAACGGCAAGCAGGTGAAGCACGAAGGCTACACGACCGACATCATCACCGACCTGACGCTCGATTGGCTCAAGCATCGCGACAAATCGAAGCCGTTCATGCTGATGTGCCAGCACAAGGCTCCGCACCGCGAGTGGGAGCCGGCCCTGCGCCACCTGGGGCACGACAACGGTCGCGAGTACGCCGAGCCGGAAACGCTGTTCGACGATTACTCGGGGCGTGGCCTGGCCGAACACGACCAGGACATGACGATTGCCAAGACGATGAACGCCCGCGACGTGAAACTGCTCACGCCCGGCAACCTCACGCCCGAGCAACGCGCCAAGTGGGACGCCTACTACGAGCCGCGCAACAAGAAGTTCAAGGAAGCAAACCTCTCGGGCGACGATCTGGTGCGGTGGCGCTACCAGCGCTACATGCACGACTACCTGGGCTGCATCAAGGCGGTGGACGAGAGCGTCGGCCGGGTGCTCAAGTATCTGGACGACGAAGGCCTGGCCGACAACACGATCGTGGTGTACACGGCCGATCAGGGCTTCTATCTCGGCGAGCACGGCTGGTTCGACAAGCGGTGGATTTTCGAAGAATCGCTGCGGACGCCGCTTTTGGTTCGCTGGCCGGGCGTGACCAAGCCGGGCTCGACTAGCGACGCGCTGGTGTCGAACGTCGACTTTGCCGAGACGTTCCTCGACGTCGCCGGCCTGGAGATTCCCGACGAAATGCAGGGCGACAGCCTGGTGAGCCTGCTCAAGGGCAAGCAGCCCGACGACTGGCGCGATTCGTTTTACTATCAATACTACGAGTACCCGCGGCCGCACCACGTCCGCCCACACTACGGCGTGGTAACCGACCGTTTCAAGCTGATCCATTTCTACGGTCCCGACGTCGACTACTGGGAGCTGTTCGATCGCGAGAAGGATCCGCACGAGCTGCGCAGCGTCTACAACGAGGCGGAATACGCCGACGTGCGCCAGGAGCTGGAAGCCGAAGTGAAGCGCCTGCGCGGAGCTGAAAGTGCCCGACGTCGAAGACCCGGCGGCTTCCGGCGCCCGGCCGGGACCCCGGCAGCGAGCGCGGAAGAAGGTGCAGAAGACGTCATGACGCGGCGCAATCGACGACAGTTCGTACGTGACACCGCCGCACTGGTCACGACGGCCGCTGCTGCCGGTCCGCTCAGCGCGCGGGCTGACGCACCTGTGCAAGGTTCGTTCAGTAGTCGCTGGCAGGTGACGCCCGATCGGGTGTGGATCGGCCCGGAGTATTGGACCAATCCGCTGCAGGATTGGCGCGTGGCCCGCGGCCGCTTGGAGTGTGTCAAAGCCGCGCCAGAGCGGCACGCGCATCTGCTGACCTCGCGCTCGTCGACGGGCCGGGAGACTTTACCTCGTCGGTCCGCTTGGGACGCATCGGCGGGAAGCTGGCTGCCGGTGCCGGCTCGGCCGGTTTTCGCGTCGGCATCAGTGGCGCGCTTGACGACTATCGGCACGCCCTGTTGTTCGGCAAAGGACTCGACGCGGGCGTTACGGCGGCGGGAAAACTTTTTCTCGGCGAGCCGGGGGCAGGCGACGCCGCGAACGTTGATTTGGACCTGCCGGCAATCGAACTGCGGCTGGCCGCCAAGCAAAACGGTAACGTGTACACTGTCGTGCTCTCGGCGCACGACGCGGAAACCGGCCAGGCGCTGGGCGAGGTGCGACGCGACAACGTGCCGGCCAAACGCCTGACGGGGCAATTGGCGCTCGTGGCCAATTACGGCGGCGGACCGCCGAAACGCCGCCGAGGCCAACCCGTGGCGGCCCCCGGACTCGGCAACGGCAAGTTCTGGTTTGCCGACTGGCAAGCGGGCGGCACGAAGCTGGTCGCGCACCCCCTGCGGGCATTTGGTCCGATCTTGTTCAGCCAGTACACGCTAAGCCGCGGCACATGGAAGCTGACGGCCCAGATGCCGCCGGTCGGTGCCGACGATTCGCAAACCGTCGGGCTCGAAATCCAGCGGGACGGCGAGTGGACGCACGTGGCCGACGAGCCGATTCACGCCGAAGCCCGCACCGCCACGTTCCGCGTGGACGATTGGAACGCGACGCTCGACGTGCCGTATCGGCTGACGTATGTGCTGGCCACGACCGACGGCAAGTCCACTGCGCACCAGTGGAGCGGCACGGTGCGACGCGATCCGGTCGAAGCCGACGTGCTCACCGTGGCCGACGTGTCGTGCAACGGGCACATGGCGTTTCCGAATGCCGAATACGTCGAGCACATGGCCCGGCTCGATCCGGATCTGATGGCCTTCACCGGCGATCAGTTTTACGAATCGAGCGGCGGCTACGGCGTACAGCGTGGCCCGGTGGAGATGGCCATTCTCGACCTGCTGCGCAAGTGGTATTTACACGGCTGGACGTGGCGCATGCTAACGCGCGATCGGCCCAGCGTGTCGATTCCCGACGATCACGACGTCTACCAGGGGAACGTCTGGGGCGAAGCCGGCGGACCGCGGCACGGCACGCAGGAGATGGGCGGCTATGACATGCCGCCCGAGTGGGTCAACGTAGTACACCGCACGCAGACGTCGCACCATCCCGACCCGTTCGATCCGGCCCCTTGCAAGCGCGGCATCAGCGTGTACTTCGGGCCGCTGGTTTACGGTGGTGTCAGCTTTGCGATCATCGCCGACCGGCAGTTCAAGTCGGGGCCTGAGGGCAAAGTGCCGCCGACGGGCGATCGCGGCGATCACGTCGTCGATCCGAAGTTCGACCCGCGCACGGCCGATCTGCCGGGTCTGGAGCTATTGGGCGAGCGTCAGATGGCGTTCTTGCGCGATTGGGCCGGCGACTGGCGCAGGCGCAGATGAAGTCGGTCATTTCGCAGACGATCTTCACTGCCATGGCCACCACGCACGGCCCGAAGCACGAAGTGTTGCAGGCCGACTACGACGCCAATGGCTGGCCGCAAACCGCGCGGAACGACGCCCTGCGCGAGATCCGCAAAGCCCTGGCGTTTCATATCGCCGGCGATCAACACCTGCCAGCCGTGATCCGCTACGGCATTGATCGTCATGGCGACGCGGTGGCCGCATTGGCCGGGCCGGCCGTCAACAGTGTCTACCCCCGCTGGTTCGAGCCGCAGCGCACGGGCCGCGCCGAGAGCACGGCTTCGGCCGCGTCGACCGGCGATTTTCTCGATCACTTTGACCATCCGCTCACCGTGCTGGCCGTGGCCAATCCAGCGCCCGAGTTCAAAGGCTCGCTGCTGGAGATCGAGCGGGACAAGGCCTGCGGGCTGGCCCTGGTGCGGTTCGACAAGCCGCGGCGCCGCGTGGCGGTCGATTGCTGGCCGCTGTTGGCCGATCCGCGGTCCGACGCGCAATTTTCCGGCTGGCCGGTGGTGATCGAGCCGGTGGCGGACAGCGCCCGGTTGGCCGCCGCCTGGCTGCCGACGCTCAAGATCACCGGCGCTACGGATCCCGTAGTGCAGGTGCTCGCCGGCGGCAAGTTGCTCTACAATCTGCGCATTGCTGGGGGAGAATTTCAGCCGCACGTGTTCTCGCCGGGGAGTTACTCGGTTCGCGTGTTCGATCCCGAGTCGGGCCGCGAGCGGCAAATCGACCATCTGGCGGCCCGTGAGACAAACGAAGATACGCTCGAGGTGCAGCTATGAACCACAAGGTGCTACTGAGTTTGTTTGGTGCTCTAGGGGCATCCTTGGTCTTGCTCATCGGAACGGTTCGGGCCGACGTGGCGCGGCCAAACATTCTTTGGCTCACCAGCGAGGACCACGGCCCGCACATGGGTTGCTACGGCGACAAGTACGCCACGACGCCACATGTCGACGCACTGGCCGCCCGCGGCATGATCTACACGCACTGCTGGTCGAATGCCCCGGTGTGTGCGCCGGCCCGGACGACGTTGATCGCGGGCATGTACGCCCCTTCGACCGGCGGCCAGCACATGCGGAGCATGGTGCCGTTTCCGGCGGGGAAGCAGATGTTTCCCCAGTTGCTGCGCGCGGCCGGCTACTACTGCACGAACAACTCCAAGGAAGACTACAATGTGACGCAGCCGGGCCAGGTGTGGGATGAGTCGTCGCGGCAGGCCCATTGGAAGAAACGACCGCAGGAGAAACCATTCTTCGCGGTGTTCAATTCCACCAAGAGCCACGAGAGCAAGATTCGCGTGCGGCCGCACAAGGCCATACACGATCCGGCCCAGGCGCCTTTGCCGGCTTATCATCCCGATACGCCCGAGGTGCGGCAAGATTGGGCCCAGTACTATGACATCGTGTCCGAGGCCGACGCCGACGCCGGGCAGCGTTTGAAAGAACTCGACGAAGCGGGGCTGGCCGACGATACGATCGTTTTCTATTTCGCCGATCACGGCTCGGGCATGCCCCGCAGCAAACGGTGGCCGTACAACAGCGGGCTGCAAGTGCCGCTGGTGGTCTACATCCCCGAGAAGTTCAAACACTTGCGCCCGACGATTACCAGGCCGGCGGCCAGAGCGACCGGCTGGTCAGCTTTGTCGACTTTGCGCCGACCGTGTTGAGCCTGGCCGGCGTCGAGCCGCCGGAGTGGATGCAGGGCTATGCGTTTTTGGGCAAGTACACCGCGCCGCGGCAGCCTTTCATTTACGGCTTTCGCGGACGGATGGACGAAAAGATCGACATGGTGCGCAGCGTCACCGACGGCCGCTACGTGTACGTCCGCAACTACATGCCGCACCGCATCTATGGGCAGTACCTGGCGTACATGTTCGTGACGCCCACCACACAGGTCTGGCATCGGCTGCACGAGGAGGGAAAGCTCAACGACGTGCAAGACGCCTTTTGGCAGCGGAAGCCGCCCGAGGAGCTGTACGACCTCGAGGAAGATCCCGACGAAGTCCACAATCTCGCCGACTCGTCCGCACACGAAGCGATCATAAAACGACTGCGCAACGCGCAGCGGGCGTCAGCGCTCAAGATTCGCGACCTGGGCTTTCTGCCCGAGGGGGAAATTCACAGCCGCAGCGCCGGCACGACGCCCTACGACATGGGCCACGACCGGGCGAAGTATCCTCTGGAGCGGATCCTGGTCGCGGCGGAGTTGGCTTCGAACCTGCAGAGCGGCGCCGTGCCGGAATTGACGAAAGCCTTTGAGGATTCCGATAGCGCGGTGCGGTACTGGGCCGCGCTGGGGCTCTTGATGCGCGGCAAGCCGGCCGTGCAGGCGGCGCATGGATCGCTACAGGCGGCCTTGGCCGATCCTTCGCCGTACGTGCGGGTGACCGCCGCCGAAGCGCTGGCGCAATTCGGCGACGCGGACGACGCGCCGCTGGCGCTCAAGGTGCTGGGCGATCACAGCGACTGGAGCCACAACAACGTGTTTACCGCCATCTCGGCGCTCAACGCCGTGGAACACCTTGGCCCAAGTGGTGAGCCAATCAAGAAGAGCTTGCGCAAGTCACCCCGCGGAACGGCGCCGCATCCGCGCTATCAGAGCTACGTCGGTCGATTGCTCGAAGAACTGCCAGACTAGGTCGCCGCAAAACGAAAGGCCGATCCCATGGACGCATCGCGCATTGCCACGGTTGCTCCCGTGGCTGAAGACCAGGCCACCGGCAAAGTCGCGGAGATTTTTGCCGACATCAAGCGGACGAAGAATATCGACTTCGTGCCTAACCTGTGGCGCGTGCTGGCCACCAGCCCTGTCGAGCTCGAGCTGGTGTGGAACATGCTAAAGACGCTCATGCACCCGGAGGCGGTGAGGCGGCGGCCGGCGCTTGACGCGACGACGCGCGAGATTATCGCCCTGGCCGTGTCGGCCACCAACGGCTGTTCTTACTGCGTCAATTCGCACACCGCGGCGCTGCGAAAGCAGGGGCTCTCGGCCGAGGGCGTGGGCGAAGTGCTGGCGATCGCCGGGCTGTTCAACATGACCAACGCGCTGGCCGACGGCTACCAGGTGGAACCGGACGTGCTGCCGCCGCTTGAGTAGCGTCAGGTTTTCTCGCTCGGCGGCGTGCCGCCGTTTTCCTGCCGTATGTAGACGGTGCGCTGTGGGAAGGGAATCTCGATGCCCAGTTCGTCGAACCGGTGCTTGATGCGGCGGAGATACTCGCGCCGTACGGCCCATTGCTTGGTCGGCGCCGTCTTCATGACCATCTTGATCGAGACGGCCGAATCTCCCAGCGCGTCCACGCCCAGCATCTCGGGGTTGTCCAAGATCAAGGGAGCGAAGGCCTTGTCCTTGCGCATGCCGCGGGCCACTTCGATCATCACGTCCATCACCCGGTCCGTGTCTTCCTGGTAGGCCACGCCGATATCCAATAGGGCCCGGGACCAGCCATGCGTCAGGTTGCTGACGACCGTGATCGTGCCGTGCGGAACGAAGTGGACGACGCCTTCCAGGTCGCGCAGCGTGGTGATGCGCAGCGTGATGCCCTCGACCACGCCGGCGATGTCGCCGATTCTCACGACGTCGTTCAGACCATACTGGTCCTCCAACAGGAGCATGAACCCCGAAAAGTAGTCCTTGACCAGGTTCTGGGCACCGAAGGCGGCGGCCAGGCCGATGACGGCGGCTCCTCCCATCAGCGGCACGATCGGGATGCCCATTTCATCGAGCAGCATCATCGCCCCGCCGATCACCACGACCAGTGAGGCCACGTTCTGAAAGACGCCCACCAGCGTCAGCGCGCGGTTTTCGCGCTCGCGAACCGTACCGCGGTGGCCGCCGCGGGCCACGACCTTGACCAGGTGCCGGCCGCTGAGCTTTACCGTCAGGTACAAGATCAGCGCGCCGATCAGGATGGCCAACAGCTTGGGGCCGTGGTCCAGGAACCACTGCATGATGTTCTTCAAGCTGAACGGGTTTATCAGACGATCGACTTTTCCCTGGGCCTCATTAGCGGCCGCCTGCGTTTCCTCGGCTTCGTTGAGCGCGGCGATGCGCTCCTGCTGCAGAGAGACCAACTGGCCTTGCAGATCGTCAAGCCGGTTGCGGCTGCCTTGCGCTTGCTTTTGAGCCTCGGAGTAGCGGTCGGAGGCCTCGTGGATTTGCTTCGTCAGAGCGTCCCAAGCCTGGGGGTTCTGAGCGATCTCGGGCTGGCGCTTGGCGTTCAACTCTGACAGTTCGTGCTGCGCCTGATCGGCCTTTTGGTTGGCCACTTCGAGCATTTCCTGCTCGGCCTTGATGCTCCGCTGCAGGGCCTCGAGACGTTCGGTCGCGCTTTTGACCTCGGTCGTCGCGTGCTTGGCGTCCGCTTCCTTCGCTTTGGCCTCGCGTTGAGCCTGGAGCAGCACCTCGGAGGCCTTCTTCTTGGCCTCCTGTTCGGCTTGCTGCGCTTTCTTCAGGGTGCTGGCGCCTGGCAGGCCGGGGACCGCGGGAGACGCGGGCTCGCTTTGTTGGGCGCCGGCATTGCTCGGTGGAGACGTATCCTTCGGTTGCGGCGCTTCATCGGACGAGGCGGACATGCCGTCACCGGCCACGGGCTCCGAATCTGGAGTCACGGTGAGCGATCGCAGCTTGGCGGAGTCCTGCCGAATCTTTTCTTGCAGGGCGGCCGTCTTCTCGGAAAGTGCCTTGTGTTCGCGGATTTCCAGATCGAAGCGCTCGCGCGCCGCGTCACGGTCGGATTGTACGCTGTCGATCCGTTTCTCGACCTCCTCCGCTTGGGGCGTCTTGCCGTCGCGATTGAGCTGCTCGGACTGCGACTTCAACTGTTCCAATTGGTTGTCGAGTTTTTCGAATTCGTCTTCCGCCCGGTGGTAGTCACTTTGGGGATCGTCGACCTGGCGCTGGAACGTCGCAAGTTGTTTGCGGTCGGCGTCGATGGTGCGCTGGAGCCGGGCAATCGTCTCGGCCTGTGACTCCTGCGCACCGTTGTCGGCCGCGGCGTCGGTCGGTTCATCGGCTGCGTCCGCGCGTGCCAGCGCGTACGAGGGCGAAGGAACCGCGCCGGAGGCGTCCCGCAGGGCGGAAGCCGCCCCAGCGTGCGGCACGTTACCCCCATTAACGACGAGCAGGAACAGCACGGGCACACCGAGGATCGTGCTTTTCAGAAATCGAATTGAGGTGTAACGCGGTCTGCGGTGAGACATGGAAGTGCTCTGTAACCGTACAATGTGGCGGGAGATCGTCCACAAACGTAGCATTCCGGCTGGTTGCCGCGACGGCTGGAAACTGTCGCACGGCAATAGCGGGCGCGCAGTATAAGAAGTACCGGCAGTCGTGTCAGGGGGCAAATCCGGCGACACGGCCGCTGCGTAAGCCGTGTTATTCACACGTGTTGCAGGGGACTACCCGGGCTCCTGCAGGCGCCTCTGGGCAGGACGTATTGCCGCGTCGTCGTCGCTGACTCGCTAGCGATCGTCCATGTGGCGTGGGAGTATTCGCGATATCACTTCCCGAGCACGGTCGAGCCGCGCGTTGAACGCTCAACGGGTCATCAACAGCGCACGTGAGGTGTGAACCATTCGCTAACGCGTTTGGTGTGTCAGCGCGGCGGACGACACCGCGTCGTGCAAACCGGATTGGACTGCATTTTCCTCTGGATACGCGCGCTACGAGCGGTTAGATTGATGATTCAAAGGGCGGACTGGCGCCGGTCCCAATCGCGGACAGGTGACTATTTCGGAACAGAGTGCCGGTGGCTATCGCGACTCGCCTCCGTCTTGTGGCGTTCTATGTGGGGCGGTTCCTTTCTTTCGCCGCGCACGAGGCACCAGGCGCACATACATCATGAGCTCACCACAATCCTTCTGGCTGGGTCGAAGGTCGTGTCGCGCCTTCACAACGTGTCATCACGAAACTCTTGAAAGCCGCATCGCGCTGAGCGCTACGGCGAGCGTGGCGGCGGACGTGCAACTCGTCGACTCGCTGGCGACCGAACCGTTCGACGGCGTTACGATCACGGCCACGACGATTCAGACGGAAACGGACACGATTCCGCGGTTCGCCGCCAATCCGACGAATACGACGGTCGGCAGCGGCAACTGGAACAATCCCACCATCTGGTCGGCGCACCGGGTGCCGACCACGGGCGACCGCATTTCGATCAGCGAAGGCACGACCGTCGAGTATTCCTCCGTCGGCAGCGCGCACATCGACAGCCTGGAAGTCAACGGAGGGCTGGTGTTTTCGTCAACGACGGACACGCGGTTGATCGTCGGAACTCTGACCGTCATGCCGGCCGGCTTGCTGCAAATCGGGACCGCCGACGCGCCGGTCAGCGCGGACGTGACCGCGGAAGTCGTGATCGCCGACCAGCCGCTGAACTTCGCCAACGACCCGTTCCAGTACGGCACGGGCCTGATCAGCCTGGGGAAAGTGTCGATTCACGGGGCGGCGCTCAAGCAGACCTGGATCGAACTGGCGGCCGAGCCCCGGGCGGGCGACACGAGTCTGACGGTCACCAGCGACGTGAGCGACTGGAAAGCGGGCGACACGCTGGTGTTGCCCGACACGCGTCAGGTCGCCGCGTCGGACGAAGACCGCTTCACTGCGGGCGAGATTCCCCCGCAGTGGGAAGAAGTGGTCATCGACCATATCGAGGGCAACCGCGTCTTTTTGAAAGACCGGCTACAATTCGATCACCTGGGCACGCGCAACAGCGCGGGGCAACTCGAGCTGTTGCCGGACGTGGCGCTGCTGGACCGCAACGTGATCATCCGGTCGGAAAACCCGCAGGGGACGCGCGGGCACGTGATGTTTACCGCGCGGGCCGACGTGGACGTCGAATACGCGCGATTCCAGGACCTGGGCCGTACCGACGCCTTTTCCGTCACGGACAACTCGAAGCGCGACGCCAACGGCAAGATCACTCACATCGGGACTAATCAGCTCGGGCGCTACGCGGTTCACTTTCACCACTTGATCGGCCCGGTGAATCCCACGAACACCGGTTACGAGTTCAAACTCGTCGGCAACGCCGTCGTCGGAGCGCTGAAGTGGGGCGTCACGGTACACGACACCTGTTACGGCCTGGTCGACCGGAACGTGGTGTACGACGCGCAGGGCGCGGGGATCGCGACCGAAGACGGTTCGGAGATCGGAAACGTCTTCAGCCACAACATTACGATTCGCATTCAGGGCACGCACACGGACGGCAAGTCGGGCACCGACGAGGGAAGCTTCGGCCGCGGCGGCTCGGGTTTCTGGTTCCGCCGCGGCGGCAACACCGTGATCGGCAACGTCGCGGCGGACAATACCTTCGCCGGGTTTGTCATCGACGGATACTTTGTCAACGAAATCACCTACCCGCTGTATCGCGGCGCCGACGAACGTATGCCAGGACAAGGAGTGACCAGCAGCGTAAGCCCCGCCACGCTCTTTGCCAACAACGAAGCCTATGGCATGACTCCGTACGGCTTGTGGATGGTTTCTCCCTCGGGCTCGACCAATCTGCCCGACCAACCGCCGGTATATGTCTACCGCATGCGCATTTGGCATACGCACTTGTACGGCGTCGAGGCGTATTACACCGCAAACACCACGTTCAACCAATTGTTGATCCTGGGAGATCAGCAGGCGCTCAACCGCAATGATTCTGGCAGCGGCGGCATGGACCTTTCCCGGTACAGGAACTTTTATCTGACCATCCAAAATTCTCGGATCGAGAACTGCTATCGAGGCATTCGAAGTCCCACGTCCGACGCGTCGCTGCCCGGGATCGACCATCCCACGGTCATTAGTGGTTCGACGCTCAAGAATTACATCAACATCATCGTTTGGCCGGCCCAGGAAGCCGCCAAGTGGCTCGGCGGCAACGTGCTGGAAGTTCGCAATGTCAAGTTCGAGATGATTTCTCTGCTGGGCACCGGGCCCAGCTCGGACCCCAGGCCGCCAGCCAACATTTACATGTCGGTGGCCGGCGACACCAAGGACCTGGTCAACACGAGCATCGTCCGCGTGTACGACTACAACCAGGTTCCGGGCGATGACTTCCAGGTCTACTATCACGAGCAGGATGCGTCGTACATTTTGCCGCAAACAAATCCGGTGCTCCTCTCGACTCGTGAGAACGGCGACATCGGCGCACCGGAGGCGGGTTTGACGAACGCCGAAGCCTGGGCGCGCTATGGCATCGCCTTGGCCGGCGCGGTCGCGCCCGCCGGAGCGACCGACTCGCGACCCGAAATCAACGGGCTCGTGGGGCCCATCGCACCGGTGTCGGATGAGCCACCGCGCGTCGTGCTGGTTACGCCCTGGAACCTTTCTCTGGTGACCAGCAGCTACGTTAACCTTCGCTACCACGTGATTGGCCGGTTGCCCGCCGGCGCGACGGTGTACTTTCAACTCGACGACGCGAAGCCGGTCACGAGCATTCGCGACAATTCGCTCTATAAAGTCCCTGTTGGGCTGCACACGCTAAGGACCTACATCGGCGACTCTCTGGGACAAAAACTGGCCGGCACGGCGGTCGTATCCAGTACGTTCGTCGCCTACTATTAGAGTTGGCACCCGGGATTTACCGCGTCTGTCGGTGCCGTGCACGCGGGACTCTCCGACGCGCTGCACCGCGCGTGGCGGCGGTCCGGGCGGGACGCCGCCAAGTGAATTTGCCGGACGGAGCGGTTATAGTTGAAGCGACAGACCCCCCGTGTCGGCCACACGTTCGCTACGCCTGTCGATATTCACGTTCGCGTCCTTCGTTCCCGTAGCCAGGAGACTTGCCGATGTTCCGTCTCGGGCATTGGTTATCGGTGATGGCCGTGGCACTTTTGGCCGTGCTGTGCGCGACGTTGTCGGGCTCGACGGCGCATGCCGCTGACGAGCCGGCTGTCCAACCCGCGCGATTTCACCACGTGCTGTTGAACGTCACGAATCCGCGGGAGTCGATCAAGTTCTACCGCCGCGTCTTCGGCGCCACGCCGATCAAGTTTCGCGGCGTGAGTGACGCGCTGTTTACCGAGCGGTCGTTTCTGCTGTTGAACCAGGTCGATGATCCGCCCGAGAGCAAGCTGAACACCGGCATCTGGCACATCGGCTGGGGCGGCGTCGACGTGGCCAACGAATACGAGTGGTGGAAGCGTCACGACGTGACAATTCATACACCGCTTTCGCCGCTGCCGGGCAGCGACAACTATTACATGTACATCAGCGGTCCCGACCAGGAACTGATCGAAATCAACACGATGGGACATCACCGCTTTGCCCACGTGCATTTCTTCTGCGACGACGTGAACGCGGCAACGGCCTGGTATGCCCAGCAGCTGGGGCTGAAGGCACGTTTTCCGCGGCGCCCCAAGCCCAAAGGGGACATGTCCTCGCTGGCCGGCATCTGGATGAACGTCATCCAGTGCGACAACGTGACGATGATCTTCTTCGGCAAGCCGGACGTCGCCCCGGCGCCCCCCTGGTGGCCCGACGAGCCGCTCACCGAGATCCAGCCGACCACTGGCCGCCCGATCGACCGGCTGGGCTTTTCGTATCGCGACATTCAGCCGGTCTACGACCGGATGCAAGCGGCCGGCTGCAAGATCATCGAGCCGATCACGATGAAAGACCAGTTCAAGATGAAAAGCTTTCTGGTCGAAGGGCCCGACAAGGTGACGATCGAAATCGTCGAAGCCAAGCCGATTCCCGAAGGCGTGTGGGATTGAGCCGCGCCGTTGTCCTTCGGTTGCGGGATTTCCAGGCCCGCGTGGCGGCCGCCTCGCTTTTCTTGACTCCGGCCTTGCCGGTCATTAGCCTGGAGGCTCATCTTGCCCCTTTCCCATCACTAGAGTTCAGGCACGTCGGACGGTGAGGAAGAGTCTGTGGAATTGGCTTTATTCGCGGTTGTGCTGGCCGCAGTCGGGCTTGTTGTCGGCCGCGAAATCTGCACCGCCTCGCGGCGCTTTCGCTGGGCGCCGCCGGCGATCTCCCTCGGGCTTGTCGGCGGCTACCTGTTGGCCGCCACGCTCCTGGCAGCGGCCGAAGGTGACCAGAAAAAAGCTGCCACGGGCCGGCCTGAGGGCGAGCCGGCCAAGAAGAAACTCGTAAGGCCCAAGAACTGGCCGCAGGAACATCCGCTGCCGCTGGTCGGCTCGAACTGCGCGGCGTGCCATCTGACGGCCGGCCGCGAGCTGACGGCCGCCGTGGTGAACTTCGTCCGCAGCGTCCACGACTTGCAGGAAATGACCTGCTACGACTGCCACGGCGGCAACACCGTGGACGACGTCAAGGCACACTACGAGGACTTCGCGCTTCATCGGCACCAAGAAGAGCGCCCACATCGCCACGTGCAGCGAGTGCCACACCGAGGCGGCCGAAGCCCTGGCCGCCGGCCCGCACCACTGGGATTTCAGCGAGCGGATCAACACCGAGTATCCGATGTGCTTCGACTGCCACGGCAATCACGACATCGGCAATCCGCCGGCCGACTTCCAGCTGCAGGCCTGGTGCCTCGACTGCCACGAAAACGCCGAAAAGGACTTTCCCAACCTGCTAGCGGTCGTCAAGCAGAACGACAAGCTATGGCAGACGATGGGCCAGGTGCGCCGCCGACGAATCAACGAAGAAAGCCCCCTGCCCGCGGAGTTCGAGGACACGGTCAGCGAGTTGCGAAACGAGACGATGCTGCTGGTGCACACGTCGAAGGAGGTCTCGGCCGACAAGGCGGGGGACCTCAATAAACGGGCGGAAAAGCTTCGCAAGGGGTTGGAAAAGTGGTTACAATCGAATCCGCCGGCCGACAAGGAATAAAGTGCCCAAGTAGATCCCACATGGCGGGGGGCACGCGCAGCCGAGGGGGCCGGATCGCTGGATCAGACCAATCGGTTTCGCCCGCCGGAAAGGGCCGGCGTGCGTTGCGCCGCACTGGATCGCACGTTTGAATCGCGAGGGCTCGTTCATGTCACAGTTCTGGAATTTGTCCGCATCGTCGCCGTTTCTTGCGTCAAGTGGGTGGCGCCTCGCTGGCCGCCGGCATGTCGAGCGGACTGGTGCTGCCGAAGCTAGCTTTTGGCGAAGACAAGCCGGCCGCCGGCCCGCCAGCGCCGACGTGGGCATCGCCCGCGGCTCGAACATGGAAGAAGCCGTGCGCAAGGCCGTGGAGCTGTCCGGCGGCATGGACTTCATCCGCGAAGGCCAGACCGTGCTGATCAAGCCGAACGTGACCGGCGCCGTCCCCAGCCCGACGACCACCAGCCCCGAGGTGCTGTACGCCGTGATCAAGCTGGTGAGCGAGCGCGGGCCGAAGCGGATCATCGTGGCCGACCGCAGCTTCTCGCCGATCTTCGACACCTCGACGCCGAAGACGGTGGAAGTGATGAAGACAGTCGGCCAGATCGACGCGGTCGAACAAGCCAAGAGCGATTTCGGCGCCCCGGTCATCGCCGTCGGGCTGGAAGATTGCCAGGACGAGCTGGAGCTTCTGGGCGTCAAAGGCGACCAGATGTGGCGCAAGATCAAGCCCGAGGGGGCCGAGCTGTGGCCGAACGGGTTTGAGCTGGCCGAGCTGTTGTTCGCCGTCGACCACGTGGTCAACGTGCCGGTGATCAAGACGCACTTTCAGGCCTGGTTTACGATGTCGATGAAGGCCTTCGTCGGCATGAGCCATCATCGTTCGCGCCGCGAGTTTCACACGGCCTTCAAGGGCGACAGCAACCTGTTCAATCAAAAGGCCTCGGGCAGCCGTCGCCGCCTGGGCCCGGCCGGACGCAAGCAGGACATCGAAGAGGCAGAGCCGCTGGTCAACCGCGTGGCCGAGTTGAACCTGGGCATCCGCCCGACCTTGAACATTCTGGACGGCAGCAAGAGCTTTGTCTTTGGCGGGCCGTCGCATGGCGACTCGGTCGAACCCAAATTGATCGTGGCCAGCCGCGACCGCATCGCCGCCGACGCCACGGGCGTGGCCGTGCTTAAGCGCTACGGCACCGAGCGCCGGCTGCAGCGCTACTCGGTGTGGGAAAACCCGTTTCTCAAGCACGGCATCGAAATCGGGTTGGGCATCGACAGTCGCGAGAAGCTGCACTTGAAACATGCCGGCATCGACGACGAAGAGATGCAACTGTTCAACGAAATGCTCGCCTGACGAACGCTCGGCGTGGTTGAGGAGCGGGCGGCGTTGTTCAACAGGCTGTTTGGCTGCGAGATTCGACCTTGTACGACGAACTGGCCGCCGCCCTCCAGGCACTGAACCCGTCGGATCCGCAGTACGCGACGCGGTTCGTCGAGGTGCTATTGGCCGAAGGTCGACGCCGCGCGGCCAGCGACCTGCACTTGCAGCCCACGCCCGATGGGCTCGAGCTGCGGTTTCGCGTCGACGGCGTGTTGGCGCCGGTGGGCACGTTTCCGCCGGGAGTGGCCGCCAACGTCGTGGCCCGGCTGAAGGTGCTGGCCGAACTTTTGACCTACCGCAACGACGTGCCGCAGGAAGGGCGCATCCGCCGCGCGGACGTCGATTCGGAGGTGCGCGTCAGCACGTTTCCCACGTTGCACGGCGAGCGCGCGGTGGTGCGGCTGTTCAGCGGCAAGTCGCGCTTCCGGCACCTCGACGACTTGGACCTGCCCGATGATATTTTGCCTCGGCTGCGGCAACTGCTGGCCGAGACGTCCGGCGCGATCCTGATCACCGGCCCGGCCGGCAGCGGCAAGACGACGACGCTCTATGCCTGCTTGAACGAGCTGGTCGACCGCGCGCTGCGTGCCGCGCAGCATCGTGACGCTGGAAGATCCGATCGAGATGGCGCTGCCCGGGGTGTCGCAATCGCAGGTCAACGACGAGGCCGGATTCAATCTGGCCACGGCAGTCCGCAGCGTGCTGCGGCAGGATCCGGAAGTGATCATGGTGGGCGAAATTCGCGACCGCCCCACGGCCGAAGCGGCGCTGCAGGCCTCGCTCACCGGCCAACTGGTGCTCAGTTCGTTCCACGCCGGCAGCGCCGCCGCCGCGGTGCGCCGCCTGCTGGACATGGGGCTGGAGCCGTACGCTTTGCGCAGTGGACTACTGGCAATTCAATTTCAACGCCTCGTGCGCCGGCTCTGCGTTTGCTCGCGCGAGGCTCGCGACGACGAAGAGCTGCTGGGGCTGGCGGTTTCGCAGGCGCGCGTGGCCGTGGGGTGTCCGCAATGCGGCGGCACGGGCTACGCGGGCCGGACCGTGCTGGCCGAGATGCTCCCCTTGGACGATGAAGCCCTGGGCGAGGCCATCTTGGCGCGGTCCGAGCTGTCGGTGCTCGAATCGCTGGCCCAGCGTGCGGGGATGGTCGACCGCTGGGCTCGCGCGGGCAGGGCCGTCACGGCGGGCGTCACCAGCCCTGCCGAAGTGCGTCGCGTGCTCGGTTTCTCCGATAAATCTGGCGAATAGCCGCTGGCATTCTCGCTTGCGGCGGCGTTATACTGAAGCCGTCCTATCTGATTCTTTGCGTGCCGCGGCCGCCGACGGAAACAACAGAGAAGCGGCCGAACGCGTTCCCATTTGAGGAGCGTTACCGTGGCCACGAGCATGTCGCTGGACGATCTGGTCGTCTTGAACGATGAGATCGCGAGCCTGGTGAGAGCCGGAGTGCCCCTAGACCTGGGATTGTCCAGTTGGGGGCGCGATCTGTCGGGCCCCTTGCGCCAGGTGACCCGTCGGCTGGAACAGTCCGTTGCGGCCGGTCGCGATCTGGGCGACGCGCTATCAGATCCTTCGCTGAACATTCCGCCGGCATATCGGGCCGTGGTGATCGCGGGGCTCCGCTCGGGGCGGCTGCCGTCGGCGCTGGAGTCGCTCTCGGAGAATGCCCGCAATGTCCAGCACTTGCGCGGCACGATCGCCTTGGCGCTGATTTATCCGTTGCTGCTGGTGACGATCGCCTACACGCTGTTTCTGTTCTTGTTGACCGTCGTGCTGCCGACGTTCGTGGCGGTGTACGAGCCTGGTCCGCCGGCGTATCTGGCCGCACTGGCTCGGGCAGGGCAGTGGGCCTTGGTGGGCATTCCGCTGCCGCCGACGGATTGGAGGCTTCCGGTGTTGTTTCTGCCTCCGGTGTTGTTGTGGCTCGTCGTGTTGGCCTGGTGGCATCAATCGCGCCGGGCGATGGTACTCGACGCGGGTTCGGCGAGCCGGTTGCTGGGTTGGATTCCGCTGGCCGCCCGCACCGCGCGGCGGGCGCGAGGCGCTTCGCTGGCCGAGATCTTTGCCCTGCTGATCGATCACAACGTGCCGCTGGCCGACGCCGTGCGGTTGGCGGCCACTTGCACTAGCGACCGCGATACGGCGCGCGCTGCCGGTGAATTGGCCGACGAGATCGAGCGCGGCCAGCAGCCGGCGCGCGAGAAACTCGAAGCGGCCGGCTTGCCCGCCGTCGTGGCCCTGCTGGTGACCACCGGCGCTCGCCAGCAAACGCTGGTCACGTTGACCCATCAAACGGCCGAGCACGAGCGGCTTCGCGCGTTGCGAGACGTCCAGTGGCTGCGCGACTGGTTGCCGTTGTGGTTGATCCTGGTGCTGGGTTCGACGATTGGCGTGATTTATTGCCTGACGTTCTTCGTTCCGTTTACGGAGTTGATGGGAGCGTTTGCCCGGCCACTGGACCGTTCTATGCGAATTGGACGATGAAACGATTTCACTACACTGCCGCCGATCAGCAGGGTCAGCCCGTCACGGGGAGGATCGAAGCCGCCGATTGGGCCGCGGCCGGCGAGTTGCTCACCGCCCGGGGGCTAGTTGATTGCCGGCAGACCGCCGCGGAGGACTTGCCCACGCTCAGTTCGGCCGCTGCCGTGGAACTGGCCGGCTATCTGGCCGAGCTATCGCGATCGGGGTTGCCGCTGGGGAGCACGCTTCGCGAGCTGGCCCAGGATGCCACGTCGCCGGCGCTACGGCGCGCGGTCGACGAGCTGACCGCAAAGCTCGAAGGCGGGCAGCCGCTGGACGTGGCCCTCGAGGGGCTCGGCGTGCGACTGCCCGAGTACGTGCGCCGGTTGCTTGTCTCGGCGGCCCGCAGCGGGCGCCTGTCGCAGGCCCTGGAGCGGCTGCTCGAACACCAGCAGGCGACCGACGACATGGGGCGGCGGTTGCGGCAGGCCGTGGCGTATCCGGCCGTGTTGTTGATGTTGCTGGTTGGTTGGCTGCTGTTCGTGGCCGTGGAAGTGGCGCCCCAGTTGCTCGGCGTGCTGGGCGACGCGATCGGCGAGGAGGATTCGTTTGGCGTCCTATTGCTCGAGTTTTCGCAAATCCTGCCGCCGCTGTTGCTCGGGCTGGCCGCCGCTGCGGCGGTGACGCTGGCCGTTGTCGGCGTGCTCGGTGGCACCGCGGCGCTGAGCCGGCTGCTGGCGGCGATGCCGCTAGTCGGTGCGTGCTGGGCATATCGCGGGCTGGCCGACTTCACGGGTTTCCTGGCTGAGTTCCTGGATGAGCGGCTGCCGCTCGACGAAGCGCTTGCGCTCGACGGCTGCCGGCACGCGCGACCCGGCCATTCGCGCCGCCTGTCGCGAGTCGGCCACGCAAGTCGCCGCGGGCACGACGCTGGCGCAGGCTCTGGACTCACACGCCCTGTTTCCCAAGACGCTCGTTCGCTGGGCCGAGTGGGGACAAGCCAACGCGGCCTTGGGCGATGCGCTGCGTACCGCTGGCGACGTTTTCCGCGAGCGATTTGAGCTGCGCTTGCAACTGGTGCGGACGTTCGTGCCGGCGATCGTCTTTGGCCTGGTGGCCGCCAGCGCCTTGCTGGTGGCCGGCGGCGTGCTACGACTGCTGATGTTTTGGGTCCAGGCGCTTTCGTCGTGGAATTCCCACCCCACGCCGGGGCCTTTCGACGTGCTGGACACGCTCGCTATTTCTGGCACGATTGCCGTGGCTTTGCTCGGATTGACGTTGCTCGTCGTCACGCGGCTGATGCGCTCGCGCGGGTATTCGGCCGACGCGGCGACGGTGATCGTGCGGTTCACGGCCTGGGTGCTGATCGGCATCGCCGTGTTAGTGGCGAGTTTGCTGCTGGCCGGCGGTTGGGGACTGTTGGGCTGGCTGCTGGTCGTTGTGGTCTGGGTGCGTGGGGCGCTGCGTTATCGTCAGATGCAAAAGCAATCGCTATGGTCCGCACTGTCGCTGGCGGCCGACAAGCGCGTGCCGCTGGCCCCCATGGCCCGGGCGTTCGCCGACGAGCAGGGCGGGGGGATCGGCGTGGCCGCCCGCGAGCTGGCGGCTCACCTGGAAGCCGGCGCCGACCTGGGCGAAAGCGCCGCGTGGAGCAAGGCCGCACTGCCGCCCGAAGCGCCGCTCGCGGCACGCATCGGCACCGACTCGGGCGACCTGGTCGGCGCGCTCGATGCCGCGCGGGGGCGTCGCGGCTGGCGTCCGCTTTTGCCGCCCGCCGTGGTGTGGCTGGCGTTCTTCCTGCCGGTGGCGCTGATGGTAGTCGTCTTCGTGGAGCTCAGGATCGTTCCCTCGTACGTCATGATTCTTGATGATTTCGCGATGCCCATACCACGATTTACGATGTTCGTTTCGGGCCTGACGGGCTATTCCCTGTTCTGGACGGTGCTGGGCGCCGGGTTGGCTCTGTTGTTGCTCTTGATCTGGCTGCAGTGGCGAGGCACGCTGCAACCTCGGCTGCCGGTGCTCAAGCGGATCGTACGCTGGCTTGAGTTGGCTCCGGTGCTGCGATTGCTCGCGCTGGTGACGCGGCGCGGGCAGCCGTTGCCCGAGGCCGTGGCCACGTTAGGCCGGTTGCACCCGCGGCGTTGGATGCGCCGCCGGCTGCGGGCGGCCGCTGGCGATTTGGAGCAGGGGTATTCCTGGCAGGAGAGTCTCCGCCGGCGGCGTCTGCTGGGCACCACCGACTTGGCCGTGTTGGCCGCCGCCGAGCGCAACGGCAACCTGCCCTGGGCGCTGGAAGAACTGGGCGACAGCTATCACCGCCGCGCTGAGTTCCGGCTGCGGGCGTGGAGCGAATTCGCGCTGCCGCTGGTGTTGTTGACGATTGGCATCGCGGTGGGCGTGTTCGTGATTGCGTATTTCATGCCACTGGTGGGTTTGATTATCAATCTGAGCTAGAGGAAGCCATGCGTCGGCGTGGATTTGTGATTTTGGAAGTTATCGTGGCGTGCGGCCTATTGGCCGTGCTGCTGACGATGAGCGTGCAGGTCTTGTCGCTGATGGCGGTCGAGCGGCGCCACGTCGAGCGCCGGGCGATCGCGCTGGTCGAAGCCGCCAACATCGTCGAGCGCATGTCGACGATGCCGTACGAAGACATCGACGAAGCCCGACTGGCCGACGTCGGGCTGTCGCCGGACGTGTGCCAACTGCTGCCCGACGGTCGGGCGTCGCTCGCCGTTGAGGACGAATCTGGCGAGGTGCCCGGCAAACGCGTGCGGGTCGAAATCGTCTGGACCGGCGCCGCCGGGCATCCCGAATCGCCAGTGCGCTTGACCCACTGGGTCTGGCAGCGCCCATCGGGAGACGAGCTCACGGGAGACGAGCTCACGGGAGACGAGCTCACGGGAGACGAGCTCACGGGAGAACAGCTCACGGGAGAACAGCTCACGGGAGAACAGCTCACGGGAGAACAGCCCACGGGAGAACAGCCCACGGGAGAACGACCATGAAACGCCGCGGCATGACGCTCGTCGAAGTGATGGTGACCGTCGCGCTGTCGACGTTCGTGATGGGGATTCTCGTAGCCGTGGTTTCGCGGCTGCTGGTTTCGAACACGGCGGCGCACGATCACTTGCAGAACTTGACGACGCTCGGCCGACTGGGCGAGCAGTTTCGCAGCGATGCCCACGCCGCAACCGACGTCCACGTCGAGCGGGCCGACAAGCAGCCCCAGCGTCTGACGTTTCACACCGCCGACCAGTCGGCCATCGCCTACACGATCGTGCCCGAGGGGCTGCGGCGCGAAGTCAGCGCCGGCGACGACGTGCGGCAGCGTGAGCTGTTTGTCTTCGCCGGCATGAAACCGCTGGGCTGGCAGAGCGACGCGCAAAGGCGGGAGATCGCGCTATCGATCGGGCGGCTGGCCCATCCGCAGCGCGAAGACGATACGATCGCCGGCAAGTTCTCGATTGTCGCGGCATTGCCCGCGGAAGCGGAACTCGTCGAGCCCGAGGCACCTCGGCAGGAGCCCGCCGGCGCGCCTGCGGAGGATGGAGAAGCGAAATGAATTTTCAAAACCATGTCCGGTACGGCGTGCGTGGCCGCCGAGGCGTACTCGTCCTGTGCGTCCTGGCCAGTCTGGCGCTTGCGGCCAGCCTGCTCGGCGTTTGGATGAAGACGCTGGCGCTCGAGCGGCGGCAAGTGCGCGCCCAACAGGCGCGCGTGCAGGCCGAGTACCTGGCCGACGCCGGGCTGCGGCGGGCCGCGTCGCGATTGTCGGTCGACGCGGCGTACGCGGGCGAGACTTGGGAAATTTCGGCCGAATCGCTCGCTGCAAGCGTGCCGGCCAAGGTAACGATCGTCGTCGAGCCGGACGGCGACGATCCGCAGGCCCGGCAAGTAACCGCGTCGGCCTTGCTGGCCGGCGACAGCGCGTCGCGGGTCGCGCACAGCAAACAACAGCGCATTGCTTTGTCCGCCGAGGAACCAACGCCATGAACGAGAAGTCAAATCGCGGTTTTACGCTCGTCGAGCTGCTGGTGGTGATCGCCATCATCGGCGTGTTGATATCCATGACACTGCCGGCCCTGATGGCCAGTCGCGAGACCGGCCGGCGGAACATGTGTCGGGCGAACATGGCGCAGATCGCCCTGGCCTTGCAGAACTACGAAAACGCGTTCGAGATGTTTCCCGCGGGCGTCGTCAATCCTGACGGGCCGGTCCGCAACGAGGCCAAGGGGCTCGACCAGGGATGGCTGATTCCCGTGCTCCCGTATCTCGATGAACAAAATGTCTACGAGCACATCGATCAGAGCCAGAGCGTCTATGCGCCGGAAAACGCCGCAGCGCGGGACTACTGGCCGCCGGTGCTCATCTGCCCGTCGGAATCGAACGACGTGCCGGGCACGTCGAGCTACGCCGGCTGCCACCACGACGTCGAAGCTCCGATCGCCGCCGACAACGCCGGCATGCTGTTTCTCAACAGTCACATTCGTCGCGAAGACGTGACCGACGGACTGGCGCATACGATCCTCATCGGCGAGAAGCGGACGCACCCGGGCGATCTCGGTTGGATGTCGGGCACCAGGGCCACGCTGCGCAACACCGGTTTGTCGCCAAATGCGCAGAGCGAGCGAGAGGGGCTGCCAGTCGCGGTTGTCGCCTCAGCGGACAAGGCGCCTGCCGACGAAGCGGCTGACGAAGCGATGGACACCACGAAGGGCAAAGCGGCTGATGAGGCGAAGGACGAAGCGGCTGCCGACGCCGCCTTGCTTTACGTCGGCGGATTTGCCAGCGGGCATCCGTCGGGAGCGCATGTCGGGTTTGCCGACGGCAGCGTCGAGTTTATCAGCGAAGACATCGATCAGAAGCTATGGCAGCGGCTCGGCAATCGTGCCGACGGACAATTGACGAACCTCCGCAGCACCGCCCCGTGAGCCGACGCCGCGCCGTCTCCCGTCACGGCTTTTCGCTGGCCGCGCTGTTGCTCGCTATTACGATCATCGCGGTTTCGTTGGCGATCGTGCGCGTGGCCATTCAGCGCCAGGCTCGGGCCGAACCCACGGTGTTCGGCCAGGCGAACGCAATGCAAATGTTGTTGGTTGTGGTTGTCGGCTGCGGACTGGTCGGTGGGGTGTTTGCTTTGGTGCTGGCCGTGTGGAGCAGGATGCGCTGGTTCTACGTGCTGGCCAGCCCGATGGCGGGCATTTTCGTTGGGGCCGGGGCCGCCGCGTTGGCCACGCTTCCGCTCGGCTGGCCGGTCATTTGCACATTGCCGGCGGTGTTGATCGTGTCCGCCATGCTGCTGGTGCGACCAAAGCGCCCGCCGGAGCAAAACGCCGAGCGGCCATCGTAGTGGTCGTCTGTAGCGGACGTCGCCCTGCGGAGCGGCGCATTCGCGGCGTGGTCGTTGGCAGCCGTTGTGCTGGCCGCGCGCTCGGACCACAATAGCACAACTGCCAACCCCGTGGAGTATGCCGAAATGAACCTACGCTTTGCCCTGCCGGTCGCCTTGACCGGCGTTTGCTGCCTGTTGTCTGGAATCGTATGCGAGGCCGAGCGACCCAATGTCGTGCTCGTGATGATCGACGACTTCGGCTACGAGTGCATCGGCGCCGACGGCGGGACGTCTTACCACACGCCCCATATCGATCGCCTGGCCGCCGGTGGAGCCCTGGCTCGGAACTGCCACGTGCAGCCGTTGTGCACGCCCACGCGCGTGCAGTTGATGACGGGCAAGTACAACGTTCGCAATTACACGTATTTCGGCCACCTGGAGACGCACCAGACGACGTTCGCGCAACTGTTCAAGCAGGCCGGCTACGCCACGTGCATCGCCGGGAAGTGGCAGCTCGGGCGCGACCTGTCGCTGCCGGCCCACTTCGGCTTCGACCAGTATTGCCTGTGGCAGCTCGATCGGCGCCCGCCGCGATATGCCAACGCCGGGCTGGAAATCGACGGCAGGCACGTCGACTACACCGACGGCACTTACGGGCCCGACGTGGTGAACCGGTATGCCCGCGACTTCATCGCCAGCCACAAGGACGGTCCGTTCCTGCTCTATTACCCGATGATCCTCACGCACGCCCCGTTCCAGCCTACGCCGGACAGCAAGGACTGGGACCCGCGCACCGCGGACGAGAAGGCGAAGCAAGCCCCGAAACATTTCGGCGACATGGTCGCCTATACCGACAAGCTGATCGGCAAGCTCGTGGCGGCGCTGGAGGAGAATGGCGTCCGCGACAATACGCTGCTGATCGTCGTCGGCGACAACGGCACCACGCGGGGCGTTCGCTCGAAGCTGGGCCAGCGCGTCATTGTCGGCGCCAAGGGAGCCAGCACGCACGCCGGCACGCACGTGCCGCTGGTGGCCAGTTGGCCGGGCGTGATACCGCCGGGGCTGGTGATCGACGACCTGATCGACAGCACCGACTTTTTGCCGACGATCTGCCAGGCGGCCGGCGTGGAGATTCCCTCGGATCTCGTCGTCGACGGTCACAGCTTCCTCGCGCAACTGAACGGGGAGAAAGGCAATCCGCGCCCGTGGATCTATTGCTGGTACGCGCGCAACGGCGGCCGGCGGCCGGATTTCGAGTTTGCCATGAACCACCGCTTCAAACTGTACGGCGACGGCCGGATATTCGACCTGGCCGCCGACCTGGACGAACGTCAGCCGCTCGACACCGCGTCGCTGTCGGACTGACGCTCGCGCGGCCCGCGGGGAATTGTCCCGGCGCTCGCGCAATACGCCGATGCCCGGCCGGCGGAGATCGCCGCGCAGCAGAAGCTGCCCGGTGCCAAACGCAAGAAAGCCGGCGCGGCGTCGGGAGCCAACTGATCCGGATGGCCGGCGGATCGGGCCGTCACTCGTCGATGTCGAACGTCACCGTCACGTTGGCCGAGACGGTTTGCTCACCGGTGGCGATGGGCACCTCGGCGGCCGTGCTGCGCAGCGTCGCTCCCATCATCATCACGGGTCGCGGGATCGAAGCGGCCTGCTCTCGGATGAACCTGGGTTTGCCAAGCTTCACTCTGGCCACTTCGGCGTAGAGGTTGGCTCGATGACTCGCGTCTTCAAAGGCCTTGCGCCGGGCCTGGTCCAGGTGCGGCCCGGAGTCGGCCAGCGTAAACGAAATCCCCTGGATCTCGTTGCTGCCGGCCGAGACGGCGGCGTCCAGGATGGCGCCCAGCCGCGACAGCTCGATCACGGTGACGTTGACCTGGTTGGTTACCGTGTAGCCGACGATCTTGGGCGGACGCTGCCCGGTGCGATCGACCGAGTGTCGCGGACTGACCCGAAAGTTGGACGTTCGCAGGTGTTTGTCAGCGATGTCCCGTGCCCGCAGAGTCTTGAGGAGCTCGGCCATGCGCAGGTTGTTTTCCTTCACGGCGTCGGCGGCGTTGGCGGCCTCGGTCGTGACGCCGATGGTGACGTTGGCCACGTCGGGCCGGACTTGCACTTCGCCGACTCCCTGGACGGTGATCGACGGCGCGTCCTGCTGGTCGTCCGCTTGAACCACGCCGGTCAACAACAAACCAACGATCACTGCCGGTAGTGAGACCACGCGCCGCATGGTGGATTCTCCTTCGCGAAGATCTTCTTGGAAGCGCTCTCAGCCGATACGGCAGTGTACCATACGGCTTTCGCGCTGCCGTGGCGCCGGGCGAATGATGCTGCCGGCGTGGTCCGCGCGGGCTCGTGTGCGATTTGCCGGTGCGTGCGGTTACATACCGTCCGGCGGACTTTGTGTCAGATGTGCCGTGGGAGCCCGGCGGCGCAATCTCGCGGCGTGATACCGCTGCTGGCAAAGTGTCGCCGCCCGCGGCCGGCGTGCCCCCCGCCGTGCAATTGTGGGATCGTGTGCTGGCGCAGAGCGACGAGGAGCTCGCGACGCTGGGGCTGGACGACGAGTTGCTCGGGCAGCTCATCGCGACCTGATCGGGATTCCCATTCGTGAAACGGGACATCGGCTCGCTCCGTTGGTAAGATGGGCGTTGGCCGCGCCGCACGATGGCGGTCGGCAACGCCAAACTGCCTTCCACCGGAGAGATCGATTTCATGCGTTTGCCCGTCGTGCTTGCTACCTGGTTGTTGGTTGGTCCGTGCATCCTGGCTGGAGCCGCGGAACCGCCGCGCGGATATTCGATTCCGTTGATCGATTTGGCCGGCGACGCGAATCGGCAGGTGGTGGTCGACCGCGAGGAAGGTCAGTACCTGGGGCATCCCACCACGTGTCTGTTGGAAGATGGCCGCACGATCCTGTGCGTGTACCCCAAGGGGCACGGCCGCGGCGCGATCGTGTACAAGCGTAGCGATGACGGTGGGCTGACCTGGAGCGAACGTCTGCCGACGCCCGAAAACTGGGCCACGTCGCTGGAGACGCCGACGATCCATCGCGTGGTCGACGCCGAGGGGAAAAAACGGCTGATCATGTGGTCGGGCCTGTACCCCGCGCGGTTGGCCACTAGCGACGACGACGGCCGTACCTGGAGCCCACTGAAGGCGGTCGGCGACTGGGGTGGCATCGTCGTGATGGGCTCGCTCGTGCCGGTCGATGGGCCCGGGCATTACATGGCGTTGTTTCACGACGACGGACGATTTTTCACGTCCGACGGCGGCCGGCAGGATCCGGTCGTGATGACGCTTTACAAGACCTTCTCCGCGGACGGCGGGCTCACCTGGTCGCCGCCCGAGGCGATCTTTGCCCGCAGCGACGTCCATCTTTGCGAGCCCGGCGCCGTGCGTTCACCGGACGGCAAACAACTGGCGGTACTGCTGCGCGAGAACCGCCGCGTGAAGAATTCGCACGTGATCTTTTCTGACGACGAAGGCCAGTCGTGGTCGGAGCCCCGCGAACTGCCCGCGCGCTGACCGGTGACCGCCACACGGCCGTGTACGGACCAGACGGCCGGCTGTTTATCAGTTTTCGCGATACGACGCTCGATTCGCCCACCAAGGGAGACTGGGTCGCCTGGGTCGGGCGCTACGAAGACATCGTCGAAGGCCGCGAAGGACAGTATCGCGTGCGGCTGATGGACAATCACCGCGGCGCCGATTGTGCCTACCCGGGCGTGCTGATTCTGCCCGACGGTACGATCGTGACCACGACGTACGGGCATTGGGAGGCGGGCAAGAAGCCCTACATCATGACCGTGCGGCTGACGCTCGACGAGCTCGACGCCCTGGCCGCCAAGAGCCCGGGCCGCGAGTAGTCGATAAGAACGCCAGCAGTGGCACCCGGGGCATCGGCCAAGACGGGCAGTGGCTGGGCCGGCGACTGTCGCCGATTTCGCCGCGGTGGCGGAAGGTTCTATTGGACCCGCTGGCCGTGGCCTTCTCGTTGAAGCGCGCCAACTAGCGCACTCGCACATCGGTGCGACGGGCGCGCCCGGGCCTTCCGCCCGTTTTTTCCGCCGAATGTGTCCGCTTTTTGGGTGGCGGTGGCAATGTATCAAGGGACTGCTACCGTTGCGCGCTCATTTTGGCATTTTGGCATCGAGAGCGAAGTGCTCTGGCGGCGCCAATCCGAGATGTTGCCACGCTCGGGCGATACGAATTGACAAGAAACTTGAATCGACCTAGAACCTCTGCACTTCCTTTTGCGAGACACAACGTCGTGGCGATGGATCGCAGGGGCATTCGGTGTCGACTCTGAGTAACGGCTGCGACGGAAGTATCTTTTTCTTCGAGTGTGAAGTTCGAGCGGGGGGACTTACCGGCGCGGGATTCGGTTGGCACTGAGTGCCGCCGTCCTAGTGGCTATCTCTCCTCCTGCTACCGCGTTATAACTCGGTCCTTGACTGCAGGAGGCAGCGTATGGCACGCCGTAGCCGATGGTGTTCGACGCGTGTGGATTCCGTTCACACTGCTCGCGGCACGTTTGAAGCGCTGGAAGACCGAACCCTGTTGAGCATCAATGCACCGGAGCTGCCGGGCGCGGATGCCAAGGACGCGGCCTTTGGCGCCCTGGCCGATATCACGTCACCGGAATCCGCGCCTGACGTCTACGAGCCGAACGACAGCTTCGCCGGCGCGACGTACCTGGGTTCGATATCTGGAAGCACCGAGCTGAACGGTTTGAACATCGAGACGTCCACGGACCAGGATTATTTCCTGTTCACGGCATCCGGCTCGGGTACGGCGACCGTTGACCTGTCGTTCTTGCACGCCCAGGGCGATATTGATTTGAGCATCTACGATTCCGGGGAACAGTTTCTGATTGCCTCGACCTCGTCGACCGACGATGAGCACGTCGACTTCAGCGTGACGGCGGGCCAGTCCTATTACGTGCAGGTTTATGGATTCGCGGGGGCCACGAATCCGAACTACGACATGGCGATCACCGTGCCCGACTTCCTCGAACCGAATGACAGCTTTGGGACGGCCACCGACCTCGGATCGCTGGGTTCGTATGTGCAGGGCGGATTGAATATCCAAACGTCCAGCGATGAAGACAACTACCGGTTTACGGCCCTGTACGATACGACCGCGACGGTCGATTTGTCGTTCGTCCATGCCAACGGCGATATCGACCTGTATATCTACGATGACACCTATAGCCAAGTCGCCGTGTCGACATCGGTCGACGACAACGAGCACGCCGAATGGCAAGCCGTGGCGGGCCAAACGTATTACATTCGCGTGGTGGGCTACTTAGACGCGACCAACACCTACGCGATGACGGTGGCGGCCGTGCCCAGCGATCCGTTCGAGCCGAACGATGATTTCGGCACGGCCACGGATCTGGGGCTGCTGGGCCATCGCAGCGAATACGGTCTTTCCATTCACTATCCCGGCAACGCCGACTACTTTTCGTTCGTCGCGGCGGGAACCGGCACGGCGTCGGTCGAGGCGTACTTCACACACGCCCTGGGCGACCTCGACATCGCTGTCTACGACGCCGCGCAGACCCCCCTGGGCTATTCCGCCAGTTCGAGCGACTACGAAAACGTCAACTTCAGCGTGACGGCGGGCCAGTCCTATTACGTCGTGGTCTACGGCTATTCGGGCGCGACCAATCCGAGCTACGACCTCGTGATCGATGCGCCGATCGAGCCGGATTACCTGGAGTCGAACGACACGCCTGCCACGGCCACGAATCTGGGCCCGCTGGGTTCGGCGGTCGAAACCGGCCTGAACATCAGCTCGTCGTCGGACGAGGACTACTTCGTCTTTTCGACGCTTTATGCCGCCACGGCCCGAGTGGACCTGGCGTTTTTCCACAACGTGGGCGACCTCGACCTGGAGATTCTGGATAGCGGCCAACAGCAAGTGGCGCATCTCCGACTCGCTTGACGACGACGAGCACGTCGCGTGGGACGTGCAGCCCGGCGAGACGTACTATATTCACGTGTACGGATTCGCGAGTGCCACGAACAGCAACTACGACATGACCGTCTCCGCGATTCCGATCGACCGGTTCGAGGAAAACGACAGCGTCGAGACGGCCACCGACCTGGGTTCGCCGGGATCGCGAACCGAGAACAACCTGACCATCGACTACCCGGGCGACGACGACTACTACCGCTTCGTGGCCGGCGGGACGGGGCAGGCCTCGGTCGACCTGTTGTTCTCGCACGCGCTGGGCGACGTAGACCTGGTCGTCTATGACTCGGCGCTGCAGATCGTCGCTAGTTCGACATCCGTGACGGATAATGAGCACGCTAGCTTCTCCGTCACTGCCGGCGAGACGTATTACATCCTAGCGCTGGGATTTTCGAACGCCACGAATCCCGACTACTCACTGGTGGTCGACGTGCCCATTTCGCCGGATCGGTTCGAGCCGAACGAAACCTTTGGGGCGGCGACCGACCTGGGGATGTTTGCGCATCGCTACGAGCCGCAGCTGAACATTCACTCGGCGTCCGACGTCGACTATTTTCGCCTGACGGCCGCCGCCGACGGCAACATGTCGGTGCAGGTGCTCTTCCAGCACGCCAACGGTGATGTGGATCTCACCGTCTACGATGCGTCGTATGCGTTTGTTACGAGCTCGGGGAGCATCACCGACAACGAACAGGTAACATTCGCCGTCACCGCCGGCGCCACCTACTACGTCGTGGTCAATGGCTATGCGGGTGCCACGAACGGCGGTTACGACCTGGTGATCGACGGCCCGGCGCCACCCACGGCGGTTGTCGCCCGGCAGATCTTCTACAACAACTCCAAGTTCGACGGTGCCAATCCGGCCGCCAATGCCGCGGACGACGCGGCGATCGCTATCGACAAAGTTCCCTATGTCGCCGGCGACGGCCTGTCCTCCGGCATCAATGCCACGAGCTATTCCGGGGGCATCAATGGCATCATGGTCGACGTGGCCTATGCCACTGGCACGATCACCGCCGGCGACTTCACTTTCAGAATGGGCGCCAACAACGCTCCCGGCGGCTGGCAGGATGCTCCGCCGCCGAGCACGGTCGTGGTCCGCCCGGGCGCCGGCAACGGTGATTCCGACCGGGTCGAGATCCTCTGGTCTGACTTTTCGATCCGCAATACGTGGCTGCAAGTGACGGTCAACGGCAACGACGCGGCCGGTGGATACGACACGAACACCGGCCTGGCAGCGTCGGACGTTTTCTACTTCGGCAACATCGTGGCCGACGCGTTTGTCGGTTCGCCGCCGCTAGCGCTAGTGACCAATGCGAGCGACGAGATCGACGTTCGGCTCCACAATAACTTTGGCCTCGACGTGACGAACAACCTCGACTTCAACCGGGACGGCCTGGTTAATACCGCCGACGAGATTCTGGCCCGGCTGAACTACAGCTTCGTGCTGCGCATCAATATTCCCTCAGCCGCGCCGTCCGCGACGGCATTGGCTGCCGAGAGCACGGACAACCGGGCCTCGGCCGTCGCCTCGGCCCTGGCCGCGTTGTCAACAGAACCGGGGGGGCAACCGCCGAGCGGCGCACATTCGATCGCGTCTCCGGGTTCGTTGTTTGACGTCTCAACGACGCGGACGGGGCCATTGAACGACCTGGCCGCTGCGTCCGTGGTGCCCGGCAATGGAACAGCGCCGGCGGGCACCGATGCCGTATGGGATGACGATCTGCTGGACACCCTGCTCGTGGAATTGATCTGACGGCCGCGGCTATCGCGGGCGGCGCGCGCGTCAGGCCAGGCGATGGCGAAACATCCACGTGGCCGACGAGAGGGTCAGAACGGCAATTACGGCCAAGGGCCACAAGTCGGGGGTCAGGTTCGCCAGCCCCGTTCCCTCCAGGTAGACGCGGTGCGTCAGGTCGATCGCGTAGCGTAACGGGTTGGCCAGCGTGATGATTTGCAGCACGCGCGGCATGGAAGTGATCGGCGTCGTCAGCCCCGACAGCAACGTGAAGGGAAGCACTAGCACAAACGTGAACAACAGAGCCTGCTGCATGGTCGCCACGACCGACGATATCAGCAGCCCGATACCCACGGCCGCCAGCAGGAAGAACGTCAGCCCCGCGTACAGCGTCACAAAGGACCCGGCAAAGGGGATGCGGAACCAGAGCTGGGCCACCAGCAGAATCAGCGTGGCTTGCACCATGCCGATGAAGATCGAGGGCAGCGCCTTGCCGATCATCAGCTCGACGGGTCGAAACGGCGTGACCAGCAATTGATCGAGCGTGCCGTTTTCTCGCTCCCGGGCCACCGATAGCGCCGTCAGCAGTAGCGTTTGCAGCATGGTCAACGTGCCGATCAACGCGGGCACCATGCTCCAGCGGGTGATCAGGTTCGGATTGAACCAGGCCCGGGTTTCGACCTCCACCGGCGGTTGCGCCAGCCCGTGCGTGTGTCGCCAGTCGACGTTGAACGCCTGGACGACGGCCTCGATGTAGCCTTGGGCCGTGCCGGCGGTGTTCGAGTTGCGGCCGTCGGCGATCACTTGCAGCGCGGCCGGAACTCCGAGTTGCAGCCGCCGCTCGAAATCGGGATCGATCTGCAAGACCAGCAGTGCGTGCCGCTCGTCGATGTAGCGTTTCAGATCAGCGGCATTCTCGAGGTTCGCCACGCGGCGAAAGATCGTCGACCCGTCGAGCCGCGCCAGCAAGTCCTGCGAGGCCGCGCTGCGATCCTGATCGAGCACGGCGTAGGGCACGTAGCTGAGGTTGTACGAGGCGGCATATCCAAACACCAGGCACTGCATCACCGGCGGGGCAAAGAGCGTAAAGCGCCCCTTGGGGTCTTTGAAAATGGCCAACAGCTCCTTGAGTGTCAGCGCCAGGATTCGAGCAATCGTGTCCCACATCAAAGCACTCGGTAGGTTATGCCAACGATTTTCTCGTCATCAGCCGCACCAGCGTCCACAGCACCGTGGCCATGAGCGCCAACACGGCCGCCGCCGGCAGGATTACGGCCCATACGTTGCCGGCCAGAAAGACGGTTTGCAGCACGGCCACGAAGTAGCGCGCCGGCACAATGTAAGTAATCGCCCGCACGAACGTGGGCATGTTGCGCAGATCGAACAAGAACCCCGAGAGCATCAACGCTGGCAGAAACGTGACGAGGATCGTCGTCTGGCTGGCCACGAACTGGCTCTTCACGGCCGTGGAAATCAACAGGCCCATGGCCAAGGCCACGACCAGGTACAACATCGAAGCAGCGACCAGCAGCCACAGCGAACCGCGCAGCGGGACGTGAAACAGCACCTTGGCGGTCGCGACGCACAGGGCCAGGCCGATCATTCCCAGCACGAAGTTGGGAATGGTCTTGCCCATCAGGATCTCTCCGGCGCGAACCGGCGTGACAAACAGCGACTCGAGCGTTCCCCGTTCCCACTCCCGGGCCATGACCAGGGCGGTGAGAAACGCGCCGATCAGCGTCATGATCAGTACGACCAGCCCCGGCACGAGGAAGTAGCGGCTGTCGTTGGCTGTGTTGAACCAAAGCCGGTCGCGGATCGTCACCGGGCCCACCTCAATCGGCCGGCCGGCTGCCGCCCGCCGCGCCCGCCAAGTGCCGACGACTCCCTGGGCGTAGGCCTGGATGATGCGCGCCCGATTCGAATCGGTGCCGTGCACCAGGATTTGCACGTGGGCGTGGCCGTGCTCCAGGTCGCGACCAAAATCGCCGCGCAGTGCGCACGATGGCGACGATCGTGCGATCGAGCATCATCCGCTTGGCCAGCGGCATCGAGGTGATGATCGAGGTGTCGAAGTACGACGAGAGTTGAAAGCCGGAGGCCAGCTCCATCGCGTCGGGCGAGGGCTCTTCGACCACGACGGCCAGCGGAATGTCGGTCACGTCCAACGACAGCCCGTAGCCGAACAGCAGGATCAGCACCACGGGAAGCACGATGCCGATAGCGATGCTGCTGGCATCGCGAAACATTTGCCGCGTCTCTTTGCCCACTAAGGCCCAGGTGCGGCGCATCTTGGGGGGCATCCAGTGCCAGTCGGGCCCGGGCTTGAGAGCCGCCGCCGTCGGCGCGTGGTCCTTGTCGCCGGCGTGCTCGTGGCGCGATTCCTCGACCACCGCGATGAAGGCGTCTTCCATCGTGGGCTCGCTGCCCGACGGCGCGCTGGCGCGGTGCGCGCAGTTCGGAGGGCGTACCCTGGGCCAGGATTTTGCCGGCGTCCAAGATGGCCACGCGATCGCAGTACTCGGCCTCGACCATGAAATGCGTCGTCACGATCACGGTCACGCCCTGTGCCGCCAGCGACGTGATCCGCTGCCAGAACTCACGCCGCGCGAGCGGGTCGACGCCGCTGGTCGGTTCGTCGAGAAAGAGAATCGCCGGCTCGTGTACCAGGGCCACCGCCATGGCCAGGCGTTGCTTGTAACCGCCGGGAAGCTGACCGCTGGGCAGGTTGGCAAACGGCCGCAACTCGAACTGATCGAGCGCCCAATTGACACGCTCTCGCCGGCGCTTGCCCCGCAGCCCATACGCTCCGCAAAAGAACTCGATGTTCTCCAGCACCGATAGCTGGGCATAGAGCGAGAACTTCTGCGCGACGTAGCCGATCCGCTGCCGGGCGGAAGCACGGGCCATGCGCAGGTCGGCCCCGGCCACGCGCAGCTTTCCGGCGGTAGCGGGGAGCAGCCCGCACAGCATGCGAAAAGTCGTCGTCTTGCCGGCGCCGTTGGGGCCCAGCAGCCCAAAGACTTCGCCCTGCCGCACCTCGAAGCTGAGGTGATCCACGGCCGTAAAGCTGCCGAACTTGCGCACGAGGTCGTGCACCTCGACCACGGCGCTGCCGTTGGCCTCCTGCGGCGGGTGCTCGAGCGGCAACAGGCGTGACTCCGCCCGATCGCTGTCCACCTTGCGCAGCAGGATCATAAAACCGTCTTCGAAACGCGGAGTCGTGGTCTCCGACGCCTCGTGGGGGACACTCCGCAGCACGGCCTGATTGTCCGCCTTGTCGGCCAGCACCATGCGCACACGGCCCCCTTCGGGCACGGCGTCGACGACGTCGGGTTCGGCCAGCAGTGCGGCTTGCAATTCCCGGGCGGGCTGATCGGTGCGTGGCTCGAGCAAGTATGTCTTGCCGGCCGCCAGTTCACTCACTTCCGCCGGAGCAGCCTGCATCAAGATCTGGCCCTGGTGCAGCACGATGGCGTCGTCGCAGCGCTGGGCCTCGTCGAGATACGCGGTGCTCAGCAAGACGGACAAGTGTTGCTCGCCGGTCAGTTGCTGGATGATCGCCCACAACTCGCGGCGCGAAAGCGGATCAACGCCGACGGTCGGTTCGTCCAACAGCAACAGTTCAGGAGAACGGACCAGCGTGCAGGCGAGCCCCAGCTTTTGCTTCATGCCGCCGGAAAGCCGCCCAGCCAGCCGGTCGGCAAACGGGCGCAGGGCGGTCATCTCCATCAGCCGCGGGTAGCGCTCGCGCCGTTGGGCCGCCGTCACGCCGTGCAGGTCGGCATACAGGTTCAAATTTTCCGCGACGCTGAGATCTTCATACAGGCCAAAACGCTGCGGCATGTAGCCGATGCGGTTTTGAACGTTCTGCGGATCTTGCTTGACGTCGATGCCCAGCACGGTCAACGTGCCGGAGTCGGCGGTCAGCAGCCCGGCGGTCAGACGCAGCAGCGTGGTCTTGCCGGCGCCGTCGGGGCCCACCAGCGCGGTGATCGCGCCGGGCGCACGGACAGCGAGACGTCGTCCAGCGCGCGAACGATCTCGCCGTGCTCGCGGCGGAAGGTTTTGACCACCTCGCGAGCGACGAGCACGGGTGCGTCGGTTGGCGGACCACTCATCCGGCTTACTCTCCTTCCCACGTCCGAGCGGTGGCGGACAATAGCTGCGCTCAGCGCGGCGTCGCCGGCTTCTCATCTTGCCGTGCTTGAGCTTCCGGCTCGCGCACCGGCGTGCTTTCGTCTTTGGCGCTGGCCTCGCCTTCGCCTTCGCGTCGAGCGCCAGGTGCACGGTGGCCGGCATGCCGAGTCGCAGTTCGTTTTGCGGGTCTTTGACGTACACGCGGACTTCGTATACCAGGCTGGTGCGCAATTCTTCGGTTTGCACGGGCTTGGGCGTGAACTCAGCGACCGGCGAGATGAAACCCACCCAGCCGTCGAACCGCCGCTCGGGGAAGCTGTCCACTCCGACCAAGGCCGACATGCCCGGCCGCACCTTGCCCAAATCGGGCTCAGAGACGTACGCCCGTACCCACTTGGGATCGGTCACGGCCAGTTGCAGAACGGGGCGTTGCGGCGAGGCCATTTCGCCCGGTTCCATGATGCGGGTTCGCACGGTCGCGTCGACCGGCGACGTCAACTGCGCGTCTTCCAGCTCTTGGCTGAGCAGGGCGAACCGCGCTTCGTAGCCTCGCAGCCGCGATTCGGCTTCGGCCACTTCTTCTTCGCGTGGGCCGGCGACGGCCAGGTTCAAGGTGGCTTGGGCGACATCCACACGGGCGTCGGTGACCTGCTGGGTGGCCTGGGCGTTGTCCAGTTCCTGCTGGCTGACGGCGCCGCCGCTGGACTGTTCGGTCAAGAGCTTCAGCCGCTCGTATTGCCGGGCCGCGTTGGCGGCGTCGGCCTGGGCTGATCGCAGGTTAGCCCGGGCCTGGGCGATTTCCTCGGGGCGGCTGCCGCGGTGCATCCGCTCGACGACGTCGCGCTGGGCAGCCAATTCGGCCTCGGCCTGCTGCATTTGCGGTTTGAGACGATTCGTATCCAAGCGTGCCACGACCTGGCCGCGCTCGACGCGATCGCCCTCTTCGACCAGGACTTCGGCCACCCGCTGGCTGTTGTTAAAGGCCAGGTCGACCTGCCGCAAGTCGACGTTGCCATAAAGCTCCAGCTCGGTGCGGTTCGCATCGCGATCCCAATACCACCACGTCGCGCCGGCAATGCCTGCCGCCGCCGCTACCAGGACTACAACGATCGCGATACGCCTCATATTTTGCCTCACTTGGCCAGGCCCAGGGCCGAACCCGAGTAGTTTGTCCCGCGCTTTATCGGCGTCGGTGCGCCCCCATGCATCGACCCCTCCGTTCTCTCGACACGAGCCCTATAACCGGCACAGATTAACGCTGCGGCGGCCCTTCGCCGCGCCGATTGGCCGCTGCCGGATTGTCGCTTAATGCCGGCTTTGACGAATTGCCGAATAGCATCAATGCGGCGGATGGTGCCGCACCTGACTGGTCCGACTGTTTGTAGGAGTGCCGCGGACGAGTTTCCCTTCTTCATAACGTCCCGCAACACACCGCCCGTTTCCCGCCTGACGTCGCTACCACATCCCTTAAGCACCGGCGCGTTCCCTGCGTCTCGGCTGCTGCCGACACTTGCAGTTTACCGCTCGCTCTCGTATTCGCCTATCTGCACCTCGCCGGCAACTCATGGAAGAGTGCCTCACACCAATGCAGTCGCCGCCAACAATCGTCCCGCTGGCCGGCCGGCCCGACGGGTCGCGCTCCAGAACGTACACCTCGCTGCTTTTCGCGGGACTGTTGTGCCTGCTGGCAACCACCGGGTGCAGCCTCGGCGAATGGGTGCACAACAAGTTCAAAGTGGGGCCCAACTACTCTCGCCCGCCGGCTCCGGTTGCCCCGGTCTGGTCGGTGGCCGACGAGAAGGGGGTGCTGACCGAGCCCACGCGCGACTGCGGCTGGTGGATGTCGTTCAACGATCCGACGCTCAACTGGCTGATCGAAACGGCCTACCGGCAGAACCTCGATCTGCGCGTCGCCGGCACGCGCATGCTGGAAGCCCGGGCTCAGCGCAATATCTCGGTGGGCAACCTGTTTCCCCAATCGCAAAACGCCCTGGGTGCGTATGCCCACGGCCAATTGACCGAGAACCTGAACATTCCCGTTCCCAATGCGTTCAACTTCTGGGTCACGGGTTTCAACACGTCGTGGGAGCTGGACTTCTGGGGCCGCTACCGCCGCAACATAGAGGCTTCGAACGCCGAGTGGGCCGGCCGCGTGGAGGACTACGGCGATACGCTGGTCCTGCTGTTTTCCGAAGTCGCGACGGCGTATGTCCAACTGCGTACGTACGAAGAGCGGCTGCAGTACGCGCGGCACAACGTCGAAATTCAAACCGGCTCGCTGCGGCTGGCGGAAAGCCGCTTCAGCGAGGGCGTGTCGACGGAGCTCGACGTGCGGCAGGCCCGGACCAACCTGGCCCAAACGCAATCCACGATTCCGCCCTTAGAGGCCGGCTGGAAGCAGGCCAGCAATCAGCTTTGCACGTTGCTGGGGATGCCGGTTCAGGAGCTGGCCGCGAATTTTGAACAGGGCACGATTCCCGTGGCGCCGCCCGAGGTGGCCGTGGGCGTGCCGGCCGATCTGCTTCGCCGCCGCCCGGACGTCCGCAGCGCCGAGCGCGCAGTGGCCGCCCAAAGCGCCAAGATCGGCGTGGCCAAGGCGGACCTCTATCCGCGGCTCACGCTCAACGGTTTCCTGGGCTACGCCGCCGATGACATCGAGCGGCTGTTCGCTTCGAAGAGCTTCACGGCGTTCATCATTCCCACGCTCTCGTGGAACGTGTTGAACTACGGGCGGATCGCCAACAACATTGCGGTGCAAGATGTCCGCTTGGAAGGCGCCGCGCTGCGCTATCAGCAGTCGGTACTCAACGCCGGTCGCGAAGTGGAAGACTCGCTGGTCGGGTTCCTCAAGTCCAAGCAACAAGCCGCCCGCCTGGAGGAGAGCGTTCGTGACGCCGAGCGATCCGTCGAGCTAGTGCTCATCCAGTTCAAAGGCGGCATCATCGACTTCAACCGCGTGTACAACACGCAGTCGGCGCTGGTCACCCAGCAGGATCAACTGGCGCAGGCCCGAGGACAGATCGCGCTGAACCTGATCCAAGCCTACAAGGCGTTGGGGGGCGGCTGGCAACACTTCTTCTGCGGGCGTGGCTTCCCGGCGGTTCAGGCCATCGAACCGCTGCCCCCCACGACGGGACCCGGCGAGGAAATTCCCCTGCCCCGACCGGAAGTTCCTGCCGCGACGCCCGCAACCGAGTCGTCGAAAGAGCCGAGCCCGCCAGCGGACATCTCCGGCCAATAAGCGGCCTTTCTGCCTGCCGCGTCTGTCCCGACGCATTCGTTCCTACAGTGGCCGGAAGCGCCCCCAACACCTGGCGCCGTTAGCGTGCGAGACTCCGACTGTGCGGGTTTGCTCGCCTTCCCGTGAGGTTATTGCCGGAATCCTGCGCGGATTTGCGGGAATTACTGGCTTTCAGGAGGCGGCACTAACTATACTGGGAGGCTTAGCTATTCTGCGAAATTGGGAGTGATACGCTATGAAGCGATTGGCTTCGTTTCTTGCCATCGTGCTGTCGGCATTCGTGGCTTCAGGCCAAACTCAACAAGCGCCTCCGCAGCAGCAGCCTCCGCAGCAGCAGCCTCCGCAGCAGCAGCCTTCGCAAGCCTACGAGCCGGCGGTTCCTCCGCCCTCGTATGGCGCCTACGGCGGCGGGTACGGTGGCTACGGCGGGCACGGCGGAGCGGGAACCACCGCGGCCGGTTCGTCGATGACCGGTATGGCGAACGTCATCAGTTCCAAGGGCGACTACAACCTCAGCACGTCCGCGGCAGCCGTCAACATGACGCAAGCCCAGAAGCAAGAGATTCAAAACCGCCAGGACTACACCAATACATACTTCGAAATGCGCGAAACCAACCAACAGGCGCGCGCCGCCGAGCGCGGACCACCGCCCACGGCCGAGCAACTCGCTCGCCTCGCGCACGAAGCTGCCCCCAAGCCGCTCAGCCCGGGCGAACTCAACGCGGTAAGCGGCAAGCTGGAGTGGCCGTCGGCGCTGCAAATGGACGTGTTTGCCTCCGGGCGTACCCAGTTCGAGACGCTGTTTGCCTCGTATTCGCAACTGGGGGCGATGACCTACGCCAACCAGACCAAGGCCCGAGAGATTCTCAACTCGATGAACCGGGAGCTCAAGTCGCAAGTCCGCGAGCTACCGCCCCAGGTCTACACCACGTGCAAGAACTTCTTGCGGAGCCTGATGTACACGGCCTGCAAGTGCGATCTCAGTTAGTCTTCGTTCGTCGTCCGATTCGAGTCGGCCGCGTCGTTACCGGGGAGCGAATCCTCCCGTCGACGTGTCCGCAAAACCAAGTGCCCACGGCGCCATCAAACATGTCCGCTCTATTTCATTTGTCGTTCGCCGTACGAACCGTATTTCTATGTGTCGCGCTGGCTGCCGCCACGGCGCACGGCCAACAGCCTACGATTGACGAGTTGGCCGCCGCTGCCGCCAAGTCGTCTGACGAAACCGCGCAGCTCAAGGCGATTCAGGAATTGGGAACTCGCGGCGTGGCTGCCCTGCCGCCGCTGACCAAGTTGTTGAAGTCGGACTCGTCCATGGTGCGTGCCTATTCCCTGCGGGCACTCGGCCAAATCGGGCACGCGGCGAAACCAGCGACGCAGGACATCCTCGCGACGTTGGGTGATTCGGACGTCGCGGTGCGTCGCCAGGCAATCGAAGCGCTCCGGCACATTCGTCCCGGACCGAAGGTCTCCGTGCCGTTGTTTGCCAAGCTCATGAAGGATGCCGACCCGGGCATACGCCTGCGGGTCATGTCGGCAATTGCCGACGGCAAAGGCGACGCCGTGCCGGCGCTGGTCGAAGCGCTGAAGAACCCCGAAGTAACCTATTGGGCGTGCATCATTCTCCGCGACATTGGTCCCGACGCAAAGGGCGCCGTGCCGGCCCTGGTGGCGACGCTGAAAGACAGCCGGCCGGAAGTTCGCCGCGAAGCCGTGTTGGCGCTGGCGTCCATTGGCTCCAACGACGCCGCGGACAGCATCGTTCCGCTGTTAAACGACGACGCCGCTCGCACCGCCGCGACGTTTGCGCTGGGGCGCTCGGCAAGATTCCCGCCGCTGCTGATCCCGTCGTGCGGGCCAACGCAAAAAGTGACGACCGCCTGCTGAGCACAACCAGCCTGTGGGCGCTCGCACGCGTGCATCCGGACGATATGAAACTGAAGAAGGCCGCCCTCACGCAGCTCGTCGAACGGCTGAAGGACCCGGATCCGTATGTGCGCGCGGCGGCGGCCCGGGCGCTCTCGGCGCTGCCGCCGAGTCCCGAGATTGCCCTGCCGATCTTCCAAAAGGCATTGGCCGGCGCGGACGAGACCACCGTGCATTACCTGCTCGACACGCTGGCCGGGATGGGGGCGCAGGCCGTGCCACGGCTCATCACGGCGCTCAAGTACGAAGGGTTGCGTCCGCAAGTGGCTGCTATTTTGGGTCAGATCGGCCCTGCCGCTGCTCCGGCGGCGCCGGCCCTGGCAAAACTGCTGGCCGATGAAGATGTCAACGCGCGCCTCGAAGCCGCGTACGCGCTGGCCAAGATCGGACCGGAGGCTAAACCCGCCGTGCCCGCCCTGGCAGAAGTGCTCAAGCAGCCCGAGAGCAACCTGTCGCATGCGGCGGTTTACGCCCTGGGGCGCATCGGTCCCGCCGCGTCGGCGGCTGAGCCGGCTTTGGCGCAGTTGGTCGAATCGAAGGACGACTCGTTGTCCCTGCTCAGTGCCTGGGCGCTGGTGCAGATCAAGGGCCAATCGGCAGAAACCGCGTCCGAGGTGCTTCCGGAATTGATCGCCGGGCTGCGGTCTTCGCACGCCAAGTCGCGGCAAATGGCGGCCGAAACGTTGGGAAGTCTTGGCCCGTTTGCCAAACAATCGCTGGGAGCGCTACAGCCAGTGGCGAACGACGGCGATGCAGACGTTCGCGCCGCGGCGGCCAAGGCCATCCAGTCGATTCGCGGCTAAAAGCGGTTTCCCGGCCGCAAGGCAATGCTCATCGCGTGGCGCAGTATCGGTTTTGAAACCGATTTCAGCCGCACGCGGGCAGTCCTCGCCTTCCGTGCCATCGCGCCTCTTGTCGCCCGTGGTTTGCTGCCGCGGGACGGTTGCTGGCCATCGTTGTGCGGCTGCCGCCAATTGGCGATTGACGACCCCCGCCCGCTGGACGGATAATCGCAGTTCCGCACAGCAATATACTCCTCCCAATACTCCCCACGACTATGAAAATCATTCGCTATCGCGACGGCAACGGTCAGATCAAATACGGCTCGCAACAGGCAGACGGCACGGCCCGGGAGATTGCCGGCGATATTTTCGGCTCGTTCGAGGTCACCGAAACCAAGGCCGACGTTCAGAAACTGCTGGCGCCGATCAAGCCCTCGGGCATTCTGTGCATCGGCCTGAACTATCGTCGCCACGCGGCCGAAGGCGGGGCGCCGATTCCCAAGTGGCCGGTGCTATTCATGAAGCTGCCCAGTGCGGTGCAGAACCCGGGTGACCCGATCTACCTGCCGCGGCAACTAAACAGCAACCAGGTGGATTACGAGTGCGAGCTGGCCGTGGTGATTGGCCGCGAGTGCAAGAATGTACTGCGCGAGGAGGCGCTCAACTACGTCCTGGGCTACACGTGCGCCAACGACGTCAGCGCCCGCGACTGGCAAAAGGAGATGGGCGGCAGCCAGTGGTGCCGCGGCAAGACGTTCGACACGTTCTGCCCGCTGGGCCCCGCGCTGGTCACGTCGCAGGACATTCCGGATCCGAATGCCCTGGCTATTCGCACGATTCTCAACGGCGAAGTGATGCAGGATTGGAACACCAATGACATGATCTTCGACGTGGGCACGCTGATCGAGTTCTTGAGTGGCAGCACGACGTTGCCCCCGGGCACGTTGATTTTGACCGGCACGCCGCACGGTGTGGGCATGGCCCGCAAACCGCCGGTCTGGCTGACCGACGGCGACGAGATCACGATCGAGATCGACCGGATCGGTTCGCTCACCAATCCGGTGCGCGACGAGCCCTTGTAGGGGAGGTCTGCGCGGCACGAACGTGTACCCGCACGTGGCCCCTGACGCGACCAGATCGGCCTACCCTGCGGGCCGCTGAGGTAGTATCTTTAGTAAGTGGCGGACGAGCCCGTCTGGTCCGGCCCATGGCCACAACTCCCCTGTTTCGCCCGGTTTTTGTTTCCGAATCGCGCGAGACCGGCCATCACCCCAGCGAACCAGGAAGATGACACTTCAACCGCGCACGATCATCGTGCCTCGTGAGTTCCTGCGTCAGTGCCGCAAGTCGATGTTCGCGCTGAAGGTCGCGGACTCGACCGGCGTGGAGATGACCGGCGGCAGCCTGTTGATGCGGACGCTGATTTTCCGCCGGCTGTTGCTGCGCAACGTACTGGCGGCTGACGAACAGTTTGTGGGACTGTTGGTGCCGCCGTCGGCCGGCGGTGTGTTGGCCAACACGGCGGTGACGCTTTGCGGCCGCGTGGCCGTGAACCTGAACTACACGGTGTCGTCCGAGACACTCAACTACTGCATCGCCCAGTGCGGCATTCGCCACGTGCTGACCAGCCGCCGCTTCATGGAGCGATTCGACTTCAAGCTCGACGCCGAGCTGGTCTATCTCGAGGACATGCGCGAGCAGGTGACGTTGGCCGACAAGCTGGTGGCCGCGGCCCACGCGTACGCCGTTCCCTCGGCCGTGCTCGAACGCTGGCTGGGGCTGCATAAGATCCAGCCGGACGATCTGTTCACGATCATCTTCACCTCCGGCTCGACCGGGCAGCCCAAGGGCGTGATGCTCTCGTACGGGAACGTGGGTTCCAACGCGGCGGGCATCAACGACTTGTTGCAGCTCGACGAACACGACATGGTGATGGGCGTGCTGCCGCTGTTTCACTCGTTCGGCTTTACGGTCTGCTTGTGGTCGGTGCTGGCGCTGGGGCCCCGGGGCGTGTACCACTTCAGCCCCTTGGAAGCGAAGGTAGTGGGCAAGCTTAGCAAGCAGTACGGAGTGACGATCCTGCTTTCGACCCCCACGTTCCTCCGTTCGTACATCCGGCGGTGTACGCCCGAGGAATTTGCCAAGATGGAGCTCGTCGTCACCGGCGCCGAGAAGCTGCCGAACGACGTCCTCGAAGCGTTTGAGGAGAGATTCGGCCAGCGCCCCATGGAAGGCTACGGCACGACGGAGCTGGCGCCGATCGTGTCGGTCAATGCGCCGCCCAACCGGACGGTGGGCGGCGATACGACCCTCAACCGTGTGGGTACCGTCGGAAAGCCGCTGCCGGGCATCCGCGCCAAGACGATCGACCATGAAACCGGCGAAGACTTGCCCCAGGGCGAAACCGGCATGCTGTTGATCAAAGGGCCCAATGTCATGCTGGGCTATTACAACATGCCCGAGCAAACGGCCAAGGTGATGCGCGACGGCTGGTACATCACCGGCGACATGGGCCTGGTGGACGAAGACGGGTTTATCCACATCACGGGCCGTTTGAGCCGTTTTTCGAAGATCGGCGGCGAGATGGTGCCGCACATCCGCGTCGAAGAGCTGCTGCAAAAGATCATGACCGACGACGAGGAGAACGTGGTCGTGGCCGTCACGGCGGTGCCCGACCTGCGCAAAGGCGAGCGGCTGATCGTGTTTCACCTGCCGTGCGAAAAGCCCCTTGAGCAGGTGATCAAAGAGCTGTCAACCACGGGGCTGCCGAACCTGTGGCTTCCCGACAAGGACAGTTTTTACCAGGTCGACGAGATCCCGCTGCTGGGCACCGGCAAGCTCGACCTGCAAGGCCTCAAGCATCTGGTCGAAGAACGCGTGCTGGGCGGCACCGGCGCGGCAAAAGGGTGATGCCTCTTGCCGCCGGCCGATGGCGCGAACGATTCGTTCGCCACCGTGCCGGCAGACGCCTCGTTCCGCTCCGCTCAACCGGTTAGCGGGCGGACGACACCTGCTCGGGCTCGATCTCTTCGACCGGCATCGCCGACGTTTGCAGCACTTGTCGCTCGCGGGCCTTTTGGTTGACGCCGACCGACAGTTCGGCGAAGCGATCGCGCACTTCGGGATTGAGGTTCATCAGCTTGGTGGCCAGCCGTTGCATGCCCCCGGGATTGGCTTCCGCGGTGCGCGACACCGTTCCCAGAAAGGCGGCCGTTTCGATGAAGTTGTAATCCGCCGAGCGATGCACGAGCATTTGCAGCGTCTTGGCCAGCATTTCAATCCCGGCGTGCTCGATCTGGATGAACGTGTCCATCCGGCTGGTGACGTAGTACTGGCCGTCGGTCTCCTGCAAGTAGCCGCTCTTCAGCAGCAGCACGCAGCGGGCCCGCAGCGGACGCTGAAACAGCGGGCCGCTGTAGGATCCTTCGGCGTAGATCACGTGCGTCTCGTGGTCGCTGTAACAGAACTTGACCGCGCACGACGTGCCGGCATTGTCGGTGGCCCGAAACGTGTCGGGACCGGTCCGCGCCAGCGCCACGTTGCTGATGTTCATCACTTCCCAGATATTGACGACGACCTCCGGGTGGCGCACCAGGAACAGGTACATGTCGGGGTCGCACTGCGTCACTTGCACGGGCAACCGGCGGTAGAGACTCGTGGCCTCGAGCGTCTCTTTGATCTTCTTTTGCATGCCCGGTTCGATGCGATCGATCGGGATCGAACGAATCGCGTCCTCGCGGGCCGCGCGGCTCGAAGTGGCCTGGTTCGGAGCGGCCGCCGCCGCCCAGGACGTGCAGAGAAGTGTCAGGGCCAAAGCCCAGGCTGCGCGTCGAGTGTGTGTATACGTACCGAGTTTTGCCGACTGCTGCGCGCAGCCGTACCGCCTTGCAAATCGCCCTGCCATTGTTCCCCCCCTGGAAGCGCGAATCCCCCCAGCCGTCGCGTGCGAGCTCGCTAGCACGCCGAAAACGGCCGTCGTGGTCGGTTGTGCCGACGTTAGAGGTTTTTCGGCTCGGGGAAGCGGCCGAGGCGAGTCAAATTTTTAACCCACCCGCCAGATGGCTGCCAGCAGCTAGCGGCGGCAGGAATCGGCGAAGCGCTGCGGGCCGCAGAAAACGTGTCGTGGCGGCAGCCTATTCAGCCGGTGCCGAAGGCCCGCCGCGGTTCGTGCCGCGTCGGCAGTGCCGCACGCGAAGGGGAATTGCTGCCCTTAGCGGCGCTGCACGTCCAACAACGTGACGCGTTGCACGCTGACGTGCTGGCGGTGCAGGTCGGTCAGATAGCCGCGCTGTCCGTTGACGCCGATGTACTTGTCGACGTAGGGCGCAAATTGACGCCGGGGGCCGGCGTGACGAACGAGAGGACCGCGCCGGATTTGTCGAGCAGGGCGTATTGCGGACCGCCGGTCTTTTGCGACACGACCGGCGAAAGCCGGCCCACGCCGTCAAACCGCGCATCGTCGAAGCGATTGACGATCGAACTAGCGGCCTGCACAGCCGCGGGACCTTGGCGCAGCGCGTCGTTCCGCCGTTTGATGTCGTCGAACCGCGAGATCTTGTCGAGCAGCACCCGAGCTCGGCCTCGCTCGAGCGAACCCTCGGCGGCGCGCAGCGCCAACTCCGCCCGGCGGTGCAGTTCGTCGAACGACCAGGTCGAGATGTCCTCGGCCACGACTTCCGACAATTCCATGTCGATGTGTTCTAGCTCGCGCAGCCGGGCCAGATCGCCGGCAAACGCCGGATCGGTCGGCGGAGCGCTCTGTTGCTCTCCGCCGGTCAAACGTACCGAGTCCGTGTCTTCGGCCGCGAAGGCGCCGGAGGCATTGTACGGTCCGGCCTCTTGGACGTCGGCTGCCAGATCGGCGGGCAATTCGCGGTCGACGTACTTGGCAAACACCCAGCGAAACTCGCCCGCGGGTGGCTCGATCTTGCACCACGGCGAGTCGGGCTGCGGGGGTTCGAGCACCACGACTTTTTCATCGCGATCGAGCCGCACCTGGATCACGTCGCGGACGTCGCTGAAGTTGCTCCCCACGCGGGCCACGACGCGATCGGCATTGACCGCGGCCAGGTCATCCACTTCGAGGTCCAGGTGCCGCGAGGAAACCCAACTGAAGCTGCCGCGCGGCGGGCGGACGGCCAGCCACCCGCCGGGATCGTGGCGGTAGACTTCCACGCGCTGGCCTTTTTGCAGCTTGTTGGTCGGATAGTAGTCGCGGCCCGGGCCGCTACGGACGTAGACGTCCGCGGCGTTGACGTATGCGACGTAGGGGAAGTCGAGGCCCCGGGCCGGCCGCACTGCCAGCGCGGCAAATAGCACGAGAATGAGAGATTGCCACCGCATGGAACCACTCCTGGACGCGAGGTCTCGGTCCGGGATGCGAATAAAGACGGGAGAAACAAGCGGTGGCTTGTAGCGAAACCGTCGCGTGAGGACAAGGGCACTTCCGCCGCAAGGGGCCGGATGCTAGCAGCCCGTTTGAAAAATGCTATCGTAGCAATTTTCAACCTCGCCAAGTGCGAAGCAAGACTTCGCACGGCTCGCAGAATAACGACTTACGTCGCTATTCTGGCGTCGCATCCTTGCGACGCGGCAGCCCGTCGAATTCTTCAACGGGCCTAGCTGTCGTCTTCGCAGATGCGGAGCTTTTCCATCTCCACGACGTTGCCCTTTTCGTTGTATTCGACGCGGCTCATGAAGTTGCGCATCAGCATGATGCCGCGGCCATTGGGGCACTCGATATGATCTTCATCGGTGCAGTCGGGGACGGCCTCGGGCTTGAAGCCTTTTCCCTGGTCGGTGATCTTGACCCAGATCTTGGTTTCGGTGGAGTGGCAGACGACGTGGACGTGTTTGTTGCAGTCCAGGCAGTTGCCGTGCTTGATGGCGTTGACGACGGCTTCTTCCAGCGCCAGGCGGATGCCGAACATCTCGCGGCTGTCCCACTGCTCGTCCTGCAGGCGGGCGAGCAGGTCGTCCAGCACCTGATGGCCCAACCCCAGGTCACTGGGGATGGTCCGCTCGAAGACCCAGTTGGCCGCGTCTCGTGCCATTCCACTCACCGCAGGTTCAATGCCCGCCGGCGGCCGCGGCCGGCCGACTCGTCATTGCCGCCGTTGTTGCGCCAAACACGTTGTCTCGGAGGCCAGGGGCGAGGGGGACTAGAATCGACCGCCGGACGCGCGTCGAGCCGGTCCAAGTTTTTCCCGCCGGGGAAGGCCGCCTGAGAGAGGAACTCATCTGAGCACGGCTAGAAACTAGCCAGTGCGTCCGCTTCGTCGTCTTTGATGTCGAAAAGTTTGTTGAGCTTGGTGATCGCGAAAACTTCGTAGATCTCGGGCCGGATATTGCTGAGTTTCAGCTTGCCGCCGTGTGCTTTGACTTTTTTGTCCAGCGTGATGAGCTTGCCCAGCGCGGCGCTGGACAAGAACTCCACGGAAGAAAAATTCAACAACAGGCTCTTGCGATCCTCCTCCTCGATCAACTGGAACAGCTCTTGCCCCAGCTCCTGGATATTGGCTTCGTCGAGGATCTTGCGGTCGACGAAACGCACGACGGTCACGTCGCCGACTTGATTCAACTGCAACCGCCGATGAACGGCCATGAAACGTGCTCCTCGTGATCCCCAGTGCGCCCGGATCGCAAACGGCCAGGGCGCGCCCCTGGTGGATCCGCTATCAATCATACCTGGCGAAACCAGTCTCCCAAGCGGCGCCTTCGTGTCGCCGTAAGTGTCAGTCGCGACAAGCGGTTCCGCAAAAATTTTATGATAGTCCTACCGGGGTGGGTGTCAAGTTGAGTTCACCAACCTAAGGGTCTTTCGCCGCTTCAACTTGCGCCGTCGTTACCACCCTACTCTTGAGCGGTCAGCAACACGCTCTCGCCCAGCGCATCGACCAGCGGGTTGGCCTCGGGCGAGCCAAAACCCAGGTGGTGGTGCCGCCGCCAGCCCTCGGCGTAGGCAAAGCGGCCCGACATCCCGCCCACCTCGCGCGACAGCTCGTGCATCGCCTCCAGGTACGAGTTGAGCCCCTGGCTCGTGTCGAGCCATTGCTGTTGGCTCTGGTGGCAGGCCAACATGGCCGTCTTCGGTTCCATCACCGGCTCGATGTTCACAAAGATGCTCGGCCGTACGACGCCGCCCAGCGGATCGCGGTTGCCGTGCGGCTGGGCATGGTAGATCGTCACCGGCTGCTGGACCGGGTCGGTCGGCGGATCGGCTGGGTAATTGGGCATGCCGCGGGCAAAGGCCGCCGTGAGGGCCAGCCGGCAGGCGTTCATGTGGTCTTCCATGTAGTCGATCGGCGAGTGAACCAGCAGAATCTCGGCGCCGACCTTGCGCATCACGGCCGCCAGCCGGGTAAGCGTCCGATGGTCGTAGAAGATTTCCAGGTCGTTCACGAGGCTGGCATGAAACTCGGCGCCGATGGCGTCGGCCGCGGCCATCGCTTCCTTCTGGCGGCGATCGGCCGTATGCGCGGCGCTGTGCTCGGTGGAGCCGCAGCAGCCGTTAGCAATGTTCATGTAGTGCAACTCGTAGCCGGCGCGGCCCAACAGGATCATCGTGCCGGCCATCACAAACTCGATGTCGTCCGGATGGGCCGCCACGGCAAACACGCGTTTCTTGTCGCTCATCGTTCGCACCTCAAGCGGATACTACTCACAGTTGGCTAGTGCATGTCGGCGGCGCAGGTGCCGATGCCCGAGCGAAGATAGTTGAACTGAACGTTCGGGTGATCGGCCAGCAGCGACATGGGAACCGACGCATCGGGAATCCGTTTCGAGATCATCAGCGCGGTGAGCCGCTGGCCAAAGGGATTGTCGTGCGTGCCGGCCTGCCAGATCGAAACCTTTTCGGCTTTCCAAGTCTCGACCGGCCCGACCGTGATCGCGTGCGTCGGCACGCCGGTGACCACGCCGCCGCCACTGGTGCGGGCGTTTTGGATGATCGTCATCGGGTGCAGCTCGACGAGCCGCGTTCCCAAGCGGCGATACTCTTCCGGCGAAGGGGGCGCGTCCTGGTACTTGCCCGTGCGGCGCACCGGGTCGTTGAAAGCCCAGTGCTTCACTTCGCCTTGTCCGCCCTGCATCACGACGCAGCGGGCCTGGTCGAAGCTGCGGCTGTAGGCGTCGGATTGCACGCCGGGAAAGTGCAACTGATCGAGAGGCATCCGCAGCTCGCGGCGGATGCGGTCGAAGCACAACTGATGGTCGGCCCGCTCGAAGCTGAGCGGAAAGTCGGCGCTCACCTCGCGGCCGTCGACGGCCCATTCGTCCATGCCCCAAAAATGGCAATGCCGCAGGTCGAGGTTCAGCTCGTTGACCAGCCGGGCCACCAGCGGCAATTGCTCGGTGGGCCCGATCGGCCCGCAGATACCCGCCGGGGCGTCGGCCGTGGCCTGTCGCCAACTGGTGATGTATTCGAGCGCTTCGGCCAGGTAGAAGTCCTCGATCGTGTCGTAGAACTTCACGGCGAAGCCCTCGCGCGCAAGGCCCAGCAGATCACCGGTCGACAGCCGGGCCGCGTCGTCCAGGATCTCGCGATCAAGCGTCGTATAGTCCCACCAGTCCGGGGCGACAGTGCTCAGCGCTCGCACGTGCTTTCTCCAGTCAATGCGTCATCGGAACTCGCTCGTTCGACAAACTACCCCATGCCGCCGCGGCACGCCAGAGGCCGTGGCGGCGCGAGCGCGTGGCGGGGGCGCCGTGTTGCCGTTGGATCTGGGCTAAACGGCCCGCGGCGCGGCGTGCCGCGGGTGGTAGCACTCCAATTCGAGGTTTGGGGGCGTTAGAATAACGGCGTCGCGCGATTCTCTTCCTCATGCAGCACGTCGAAACATGAAACGCTTCTTGATGATCGTCTGGGGCTTCTTGCCGTTGGCCGTGCCGACGGTGGCCAGCGCGGATCATGCCCAGCAGCTTCTGGCTGGCGTGGCTTCGCAGGACATTACGCCGCCGCCGGGGCTGCGGATGTGGGGTTATTCGAACCGCACGCAGGGCGCCACGGGCACGCTCGATCCGCTCATGGCCAAGGCCGTCGTGCTCGCCGTGGGGGACAATCGCGTGGCCATCGTCGCGCTCGACTTGGGACGCACGCCCGAGGACGTGTTGGCCCGGGTTCGCAAGCGGACCGCCGCCGAGTGCGGCATCGACAACCTGCTGATCACGGCCAGCCACACGCACGCGGCCCCCAACGTGGAAGCCACGGCCGACAGTCCCAATCCGTATGCCAAGCAGGTTGCCGATCAGATTGCCGAACTGGTGTGCCGGGCCGCCAAGGCGATGGTGCCGGTTCGCATCGGCGTGGGGCGCGGCACGGCCGACTTTGCCCACAACCGGCGCCACTACCTCGCCGACGGCCGCGTCGCGATGCAGTGGCGCAATGCCGAGCACGAGCCCACCAAGCCGGTCGACCGGGAGTTTGCCGTCATCCGGCTCGACCGTGCCGACGGCACGCCGCTGGCCGTCTTGTTTCACTACGCCTGCCATCCGGTGGTACTGGGGTCCGACAATCTCGAGTACAGCGCCGACTACGTGGGCACGGCCCGCGCGACGGTCGAACAGCAGCTCGACACCACATGCCTGTTTCTGCAAGGGGCCTGCGGCGACATCAACCCGTACCTGGACAAGACGCCCCGCGACCAGGGCGGCGTCGAAGCGATGCGCCAGATGGGGCGCGGCCTGGGCGAACTGCTGGTCACGGCAATTCGCCAGACAAAAACCACGGTGCCCGCGCATCCGTCGCTCAAGTTCCAGCAGCGCGAGATTCCCGTGCGGATGCGGTGGGACATCGACGATCCGGAAGTTCGCTCCGCGCTGAGCAAGGCCTACGGGGCCCGTTTCGACAATTACATCGCCAAGACGATCGAGAACAACATCGTCCCCTGCACGGTCACCACGGTTCTCGTCGACGACGACATTGCCCTGGTCGGCATGCCGGGCGAGTTCTTCGTGCAATTTCAGACGGCACTCAAGACGCGTTCGCCGGTGGCGAACACCTTCCTGGTCGGCTACACCAACGGGTACCACGCCTACTTTCCCACGCTGCGCGACGCGGCGGCCGGCGGCTACGGCGGCAAGACGGCCACGTACGTCGAGCCCGGCGCCGGCGAGCGGCTGACCGATCAGGCACTGATTACGCTCTATCGCATGACCGACCAGCTTCACGACCGGCCGCGGCCCGAGGACTTCAGGCTGCTGGAATACGACGACGTGCGGCGATCGCCGGCCACGAACTAACCGCCCGTCCCATCCCCCGCAATCAGGATCGCCTTCCGATGGATGAATTTGCCACGCCGGCGCTGGTGGTCGACGGCCCGACCGCCGTGCGAAACATCCAGCGGCTGGCCGCCTACGGGGACCAACACGACCTGGACATCCGCCCGCATACCAAGACGCACAAGTCGCGGCAGATCGCCGAACTGCAAATGGAAGCCGGAGCCATCGGGCTGACGGCCGCCAAAGTGGGCGAAGCGGCCCTGATGGCCGACGTGGCCAGCGACATCCTGTTGGCTTACCCGGCCATCGATCCGGTGCGCACCGCCCGGCTGGCCAAGTTGGCCTCGCACGTCACGCTGCGGGTGGCTGTCGATTCGATCGAGGGGGCGCGGCTGATCGCCAACGCTGCCAATCGGGCCAAGGCCACCGTGGGCATCCTCGTGGATCTCGACGTAGGCATGGGACGCACCGGACTGCAAACGCCTGGTGAAGGCATGAAGCTGGCCCAGTTTGTCGACGCCACGCCCGGGTTGCGACTCGATGGACTATTTTGCTACCCCGGCCATATCCACTCGCCCCCCAATCAGCAGGCCGAAGCACTCGACGCCGTGGGCCGCAAGCTTGGGAAGGCATCGACCTGTGGGCCGACCATGGGCTGGAATGCCGCATCGTCTCCGGCGGATCGACCCCCACCTGTTTTCAATCGCACCTGGTGCCCGAATACACCGAGATCCGTCCCGGCACGAACGTCTACAACGACATGAACACTGTGCGCGGCGGCTATTGCCGGCTGGAGGATTGCGCCGCACGGATCACCAGCACCGTCATCAGCACGGCGGTGCCCGGCCAGGTGGTGATCGACGCGGGCACGAAGACGCTCACCAGCGACCGCTGCGCCCGGCCCCCGAAAGCGGCCACGGCTACGTGGTGGAATTCCCCGACGCGGTCATTACCAAGCTGACCGAAGAGCACGCCCAGGTCGATATTCGCGCGTGCAGCCGCGCCCCCAAGCTGGGCGAACGCGTGACGGTGATTCCCAACCACATCTGCGTCTGCGTCAACCTGCAGGACAGCATCTGGTGGCGCGACGAAGACGGCAAGCTGATCGAACTGGTCGTCGATGCCCGCGGGCTCTTGGTGTAGTCCTGGTCGTCCTGGAGCAGTATGCCACGCGAGTGCGCCACTGGCTTTGCCAAACGCACCTATTCAGAATCAAGCTGGCGAAATCGTGGAGCGGTATGCAGGATCTCTCGCTAACTATGATAACGCAGCCAACTTGATCACCGAGTACTCCGTGGACCACGATGCTCTTACCGCAATCCAGGACGCGTTTGCTCAGATTATTTCAGTGTTTCACACATCAATCGGTGTGAGGAGATGGCTTGATGGGCCCTATGATTTTGGCTCTTCAGCGGAATCTGTGGATGAGTGTTGTTAGAGCTTGATGGCGGAGCGGCTGCGGCCGCGGTGGTTGTTTGCGTTCACGCAGACCAGGGGCTCATTGCCGCCCCTGGACCGGGCTAGCCTTTCTCTGTGTTCCGCTGCGAGCGGCCCTGGCGGAACCGGGTGCTTGGAGAGACGCACCAGGCCTGCAAACAAGTGCATCCTGTGTGAGTTGCCTGTATGGATGGAGTTGCAAACGCTTCATCCGCCGGAGTCAGCACAGGATGCAACTGAAGACTATCCTCAATCGCGTCGAGCGATACAAGTCGTTCGTGTACGGAGGACAGAAACGGAAAGGACAGACCAGAAACGGGGACATCACTGGACCAGAAACGGGGACATCACTGATATTCACATAAACGAGGAAGCCGACAAGGCCAGTCCCCGTTTCTCTCTCACGCCTGCTGCGTGAAAAAATGGGGGCACGAGGGACGCGAGTCAGAACTGATCCGAGCGGTTTCGGCTGCGTGCCATTCGCAGTGCCCGTCGCCGCACCCTCCGGTCAGCCGCCGCACCAACCACGAACCACGAATCACCAACCACCCGCGCATTCTAACCTCCAGACTCGAACTCCGTGAATCTCCGATTGCCGCTTGAAATCGGGCCACCTTTCCCGCGACAATTCCACAAGCTGAATCGGCCTGAGCATCGTGACCGTCCGGGATGCGTCCCGGGGTAGCGGGGCGTTTTAGGAGCGGCACGGGTAGTTCTTGGCCCCGCCGTCACCGAAGGGCCGCGGCGCTTTTTTGTACGGCTCAGTCGCAACTTCGCCCTCCGGCCTCACCCGGTCCGGGGCCATTGTCCGCGGGTGGGGACAACAGCCGGCGTGAAGTGTGTGACTGGGTTGGTTGAAAAGGACCCGCGGATGCCTGCGCCCTGGCCTTGCTCTCCGTAGAAGCACGCCGCCGGTTTTCTGGCGGCGAGGCTTTGGCGGTCGTGCCGGTTTGGGAACCGAACGGCTGCGGTCTCGCCAGCGGGTGCGGGTGTCGCCCCTGGAACCACGAGATACGCGAGCCCCACCCGGTGTCACCCCGCGGCGCGCGGCTCTACCAACCTCCGTGCCGAGGCAACCCTTTTCTTTGTTGAGCTGAATCGAGAACGGCCTCGGTGGGGAGAGAGAGCCGTGACGCCCGAACTTTCTTTCGGGCCTGGGCGGCGGTGCGCGCCCACGCCCCTGGAACCCAACCTCGGCGAAGCACTGTCTGTTTGCACTGCCTCTTTCCATTCCTCCGCTGCCGTGCTAACCTACCGAACGGACGGTAGGTAGCATCCTGGAGCGCAGCCTTGTGGAACGTAGTGACTTGGACCCGGCGGTGGTGAAATTGCTCGACGGCTATCCGATCGTCGTAACGACGATGGTGGGCTGGGGCGATATGGATGCCAACCACCACGTGAACAACGTCGTCTACTTCCGCTACATCGAGCATGCCCGGCTGCACTACTTTCGCGAGCTGGGTTTTTCGCGCGTGCAGCGCGAGACACACATCGGGCCGATTCTGGCCTGGGCCGATTGCCGGTTTCGCCGGCCGTTGGAATATCCCGACACGGTATCGATCGGCGCGAGCATTCGCGACGTCACTGACGATGCCTTCATGATCGATTCGGTGATCGTCAGCCACGCGCTGAAGGACGTGGCGGCCATCGGCCAGCAACGGCTCGTCTCATACGACTACCAGCACAAGCAGAAAGCGCCGATCCCCGACGAGGTGCGGCGGCGCATCGAGGAAATCGAAGGGCGCGCGTAAGCGCGCATCGCGACATTGACGTCATCCACATCACGATCCTTTAGCCCGGCGGAAAGCAAACCATGAGCAACACGATCAAACTTGACGGCCGCGTGGCCATCGTCACCGGCGGCGGACGCGGCATCGGCAAGGCCATCACCCAGCGGCTGGCCGCCGCCGGCGCCAACGTGGCCATCGCCAGCCGCAAGATGGAAAACCTCCAGGCCACGGCCAAGGAGTTTGCCGACCTGCCCGGCAAGATCCTGCCGGTCGAGTGCCACGTGGGCCGCAAGGATCAACTGGAAAACCTGGTGGCCACGGTCGAGAAAGAATTCGGCCCGACTGACATCCTGGTCAACAACAGCGCCACGAACATCGGCCAAGGCCCGTCGCTCGATGTGACCGACGACATGCTCGACAAGATGATCGAAGTGAACATCAAAGCGGCGCTGCGGATGGTTCGGCTGACCGTGCCGGGCATGATGAAGAAACAAAAGGGCTCGATCATCAACATCGCCTCGATCGCCGGTCTGCGGCCCCAGCCGGGCGGACTGCTGTATAGCTTCACCAAGGCCGGGCTGATCATGATGACCCGCACCTGGGCCGTCGAGTTCGGCCGCCAGGGCGTCCGCGTCAACGCCATCGCCCCCGGCCTGATCCAAACCGACTTCAGCGAATTCTTCTGGAAGAACGAAGCCCACGTAAAGCGGTTGGAAGCCGTGCAACCGATTCCCCGCGTCGGCACGATCGACGAGATCGGCTTCGGCGCCCTGTACCTGGCGTCTGACGAATCGTCGTTCGTCACCGGTCAAGTGCTGGTGATCGACGGCGGCGCAACAGCCATGTGAGGGCGACGGGACACCGGTGGCACTTCGGCGCCGGGCAGCCAACTGCCTGGTGGGCGATCAACCGCGACGAGCCGAACCAGGCAGCGCACCGCCGCGGCCAGCAACGGCGCGGTTCGAACCACATCCAACTGCGAACGGTCCGGCGGGGGAACGCTGTCGGACGTGATCAGCCGATCGATCGGTGCGGCGCACAGCCGGTCGATCGCGCCGGGCGCCATGACGGCGTGGGTGAAGACCGCCTGCACTTCGCGGGCCCCTCGCTGTCTGAGCGCTTCGGCGGCGGCGGCCAGCGTGCGGCCGGTGCTGGCCATGTCGTCGACGACGAGGCAGGTTCGATCCTGCACGTCGCCGAGCACGTCCACCACGACCGCGGCATCCGCACTCGGACGCTGCTTGGCAACCGCGGCCAAGCAGCCGCCCAGTGCCAGCGCGTACCGCTGGGCGCGTTTCAGTCCGCCCGCATCGGGCGACACGACGACCAGGTCCGCAGGCGACTGACTCATAAAGTGCGGTCGGAACAACTCGTCGGCCCGCAACAGCGTGGCGGGCATGGGAAACGCACTCTCCAGGGCCGCGGCGTGCAGGTCGAGTGTGATCAGATGGTCTACCCCCACGGCGCCCAGCAGCCGTGCGGCCACCTGTGCCGAACGAGCTTCGCCCACGCGGCCCCGCCGCTCCTGCCGGGCATAGCCGAAGTAGGGCACGATCGCGATCACTCGGGCGGCACCGGCGGCCCGGGCCGCGTCGGACAACAGCGCCAAGGACATCAGGTTTTCGTTCACCGGCGGACACGTCGGCTGAACGATCGCGACCGTCGCTTCCCGCACGTCGGTGGCGATATGGACCCGGGCCTCGCCGTCGGCAAAGGCCCCGATCTCGGCGACTTCGAGCGGAGTTCCTAATTCGCCGGCCAGATCCTCTGCCAGGGCCCGATGAGCGCCGCCGGAGATGAGCTTGAAGGGAACGGGCATGGTTTCGTTTTCGAAATCGAGTGGCGGTAAGGGGATCTGGGAACCCATCCGCGGATTGCCGGTATTTTCGTGCAGTGCTGCGCGGCGCAGCCGCCAACAAACACACAAGATGCCGCGCGGGATGAAGATCGCGGACGTTCGCCGTCCCGGTCCCGCGTGGCTCCAGCTTACTCATTTCCCGCGGGCATGTAAGCAACGAATCCTTGGCGGCCGAGAGTGGCCGACAGCAAGTTTTTGGCCGCGCAGCTACAATGGGGCCATTCCTGCCGGCCCCCTCAACGATTGGAGAATCCGCATGCGCCTCGCCACGGTGCTGACGCCGATGTTGGACGAAAACCTTGCGCTGGCCGCCCAGTGTGGCGTGACGGACTTCGTGACGCGATACATGGGCCCGGCACCGGACGACCTGATCGCCGTGAAACGCCGCGTAGAAAGCTTCGGACTGCAATTGTCCGTGGTCGAAGGCTACCTACCGATCGAAGATTTCAAGATCGGCCGCGACGACGGATCCGAGGTCGAACAGTTAAAGGCGCTGATCGAGAACATGGGTCGGCTCGGAGTGGGGATTCTCTGCTACAACTTCATGGCGGGCACCGACTGGGTACGCACCCGGCTGGACGTCGCCGAGCGGGGCGGGGCGAAGGTCACGGCATTCGACCTGCGCGACGCCGAACGAGCGATTCTCCTCGGGCACGATGGCGCCCGAGGCGGCGCGTTTCCCGAAGACCAGCGCGTCTCGGCCGATGCCCTGTGGACGCGACTGGAATCGCTATTGAACCAACTCGTCCCTGTCGCGGAGCAGGCCGGGGTGATTCTTGCGATGCATCCCGATGATCCGCCGCTCGACCACTTTCACGGCAAGGCCAGGATCATGAACAGCGTGGAAAACTTCGAGCGGCTGGTCGAGCTCGTTCCTAGCCCCAGCAACAAGATTTGTTTCTGCCAGGGCACGTTTGCCGAGATGGGCGTCGACGTCCCCGCGGCCATCCGCCGGCTGGGAGAACACATCGCCTACGTGCATTTTCGCGACGTGCGCGGCACCGCCGAATCGTTCACCGAGACGTTTCACGACAACGGCTCGACCGACATGGTCGCCGCCATGCGGGCCTACCGGGACGTCGGCTTCACAGGCCCGATGCGACCCGACCACGTGCCGCAACTAGCTGGCGAAGACGACGGCGAGCCGGGATACACGACCAAGGGCCGCTTGTTCGCCTTCGGCTACATGCGAGGCTTGATGCAGGCCACGGCTGCCGAGCGGGACACCGGCGGGTAGCGTTTCGTCGCACGCGGAAAAAGGCATTCTCGCGCAAGTGCCGCATTCGTTCGTCATGGGCGATCCGCAGTGCCGGCTGCCGAATACTGCGAATATCGCCTTCGAATTCATCGAGGGCGAGGCAATCCTGCTGCTGTTGAACAAGGCGGGGATTGCCGCCTCGAGCGGCAGCGCGTGTACGTCTGGATCGCTCGAACCGTCGCACGTGATGTGGGCCATAGGGATTCCCTCCCGGGCAGCCCACGGTACAATTCGCTTTTCGCTCTCGCGTTGGAACACCGCCGAGGAGATCGACCGCGTGATTGCCGCGGTCCCGCCGATCGTGGCCCACCTGCATGAGCTTTCGCCGTACTGGGAAAATGGCGGCCCCGTCCAAGACGCGGCCGAAGCGTTTTCGCCGGTCTACGCCTGAGTTGTCCCGTTGTTCCTCTTGAAATCCAAGGTTGCTTGATGAGTAGTATCGTCCAAAAGTCCGCTCCCGATTTTACCGCCCAAACCGTCATGCCGGATGGATCGTTTCGCGAGATTCGGTTGTCCGATTATCGAGGCCAGTACGTGGTCCTGTTCTTCTACCCGCTGGACTTCACGTTCGTTTGCCCGACCGAGATCATCGCCTTCTCCGAGCGGCTGGCCGAGTTTGAGGAGCTCAACGTGCAACTGTTGGGCGCCAGCGTCGACAGTCACTTTACGCATCTCGCCTGGAGAAACACGCCGCGGCACGCCGGCGGCATCGGCGAAATCGGCTATCCGCTGGTGGCCGACCTGGACAAGAGCATCTCGCAGTCTTACGGCGTGCTGCTGGACGAAGGAATCGCCTTGCGCGGACTGTTTCTTATCGATCGCGAAGGTATCGTGCGGCACGTGACCGTCAACGACCTGCCGCTCGGGCGCAGCGTGGACGAAGTGCTGCGATTGGTCCGCGCACTGCAGCACGTCGAGCAGCACGGCGAAGTCTGCCCGGCAAACTGGAATCCCGGCGCCAAGACCATCAAGCCCACTCCGGAGGCGAGCCGCGAATTCTTTGAGTCGGAATACGAAGCCGCCGTGTAACCATGAGCGCCCGTCGAACCGTCATGATCGATGACACTACCCTGCATGACGGCGAGCAGTCGGCGGGCGTGGCCTTCAACCTGGAAGAAAAGCTGACCATCGCCCGGCGGCTGGTCGCCGCGGGCGTCGGAGAACTCGAGATCGGCGTTCCCGCGATGGGCGACGACGAGCGGGAGAGCATCTCCGCCGTCGGCGCGCTCGGCCTTTCGGCGAGGCTGCTAGTGTGGTGCCGCATGCGCGACGCCGACCTCGAGGCCTGCCGCGGCTTGCCCGTGCTGATGGTCGACCTCTCGCTGCCGGTCTCCGATCAGCACCTCCACAAGAAACTGGGGCGCGACCGCCTGCGGGCGTTGGAGCAGATCGAGCGGTTTGTCGTTCGAGCCCGCGGACAGTTCGGACTCGAGGTGTGCGTCGGTGGCGAAGATGCTTCGCGTGCCGAGGGCGGGTTCTTGTTTCGCTCCGCCGACACCGTGGGCGTGATGGAGCCGTTCGGCGTGCACGCGGCGTTTCCGCCTTGCGTGCCCGGACCGATCTGGAAATCGAAATGCACGCGCACGACGACGTGGGGACGGCGACCGCCAACAGGCTGGCCGCCGTGGCCGGGGGGCGCTTCGCACGTGAATACCACCGTCAACGAGGCGCCGCCGGCACGGTCTTCGCCGGTTGATCGGCAGCGGCGACGGTCACAAGCGCGTCAGCGCAGTGGGCGGGAGCATGGCGGACATGGGGCAGGATTCGCGCGTCAAGACGTTCAGGGGGCGGAATCGAGCGGCGAACAGACCTCGTAGCGCGTCATGCCATTGATCTTTTGCGGCAGTTGCTTGACCTGGGAGTCCTGCCGGCATTCGGCGATGGTCTTGGAGTGGGGCACCCATTGGTTGCCATTGTAAATGAACGTTTCTTTCTGGCTGTCTTCCAGCAGAACGAACGGCTTGCCATACACGACCGGTGGCTCACGTTCGGCTGCGGCAAGCTGGGCGCGAAGCGGTGGCGGCGGCGGTGCCGCGCCGCGGTTTTTCTGACGCTTGTGGCTGTGATGGCGTTTGCGCCCATGGATTGTTGTCCTCTCGGTTGCGCTGATGGCCCATTCGTCAAAAACAAGAGGGCCGGAGGTGCCCGCGCCGGCGCCCCTCCGGCCCACAATCTTTGTCAGGCTCTGCGAGTCTAACGGCGACTAAAGTTACCGCGCCGTCCGCCGCCAAATCCACCCCGATCTTCCCGTGGCTTGGCTTCATTAACGGAGAGCGGCCGACCGTTGAAGTCCTTTTCGTTCAACTCGGAAATTGCAGTCCGGGCCGCATTGTCGTCCGCCATCTCGACGAACCCAAAACCCTTGCTGCGGCCCGTGTCGCGGTCCTGAATCACCTGAGCGCTGCGCACCGAACCAAACGGAGTGAACAGTTCCTCCAGGCTCGCGTTGTCGACGTCGTAGCTCAAGTTGCCGACGTATAGTTTCATTCCCACAATTCTCTCCCCATGACAGTAAGTCCCGACCAATTTAGCTTCCGGGTCGAAACGGAAGTGGCCAGAATGGTGGCCCACCAAGTGGGAAAGGCGAGAGAAAGGGCAGATTCTGAGCGAATCGATGCTCGAACGTCGTCAAACCGACTGAATGTACTATAGCCGCCGGGCTAGTCGTGACTACCCCAATCCACCGCGGCGAACATCAATCCCGGCGGCGTCACGGTGGGCACCAAACCACCCATACCGCGCATCCGATCCGCTGCACAGGGTTTGCGCATGGTTCGCTTGTCAGCTGCCGAACCGCCGGAAACATCGAATATTCCGCCTCTAATCGAGATGAATGCGTGCACGTTCGGGTGGCACACAGTGCGGAGATCTACGAGTGCAATTCGCGATTCGTTACGGATCGGCGGAAAAAAGTGCCGGAAACCGACTCGCGAACATGGTACGATGAGTCAAATGCGACCCGCCTCCGACTCCCGCGCCTCGATCCTTCGCCGCATCGCCGAACTCGAATCCGAACTTCGTAAGGCGCGTGACGATCTGAAGAATCTCCGCACGAAAGATCCCGCGACATCGGAAGTCGTGATCCGCGGGGCTCGACTCTTCCGCGAGCGATCCAATCTGGAACGTCGCTTGGAAGCCATTCGCCGGACCTCGAACAACGCCATCCACTCCACTTCCCAAGGTACAGGTTTATCATGAGTGAAGCCCAACCCGAAGAACACAAACTTGTGGCCGAGCGACTGGAAGTCGTGCGTGCGAAGCTCCGCGCCACCGGCGCGACCGTGCTTTCGCCCACCGCCGAGTGGTCAGCGCTGCGAAAAGAGATGCTGGAGCTGAATCGCAAGTTGAAGGCGGCCAGTCGCTAGGCCCGACGCGCGCCTCGCGTCAGAGCGTATTGTACGCCCTCAGCCTTCCGGCGGTGAGCTCACGCGTGAACTTGTAGAAGTGCCAATGCGTGACGCACCGGTTCATGAACTGCGCAAAGCCGACAATGCCGCGGCGATGGCGTAGATTCTGCGTGAAGAAGTACTTCAGGTACACACCGCCGACCGACCGTAGCGAACCGTCGCGTGCGAGCGCCCAAAACAGCGACCACAGCAGCGCCAGTCCATAGAACAACGTCGGCAGGCGCCGGCCTTCGCCAGCCTTGCGGCAGATCTCCGCACGGCGTTCGAGGTACTCGGGCGATTCGAATACCTTGAAGTAGCGGTCCAGGTAGGCTTCCGGCGAGTAGAGACGCCTGACCAATTCCCAGTAGCCGGAGCGCAACTCGTCGCGGGTCATTTGTTTTGGCACAACGTTGCACGAGGGATCTTCCTCGACAAGTCGTCCGTCGCGCTTGAGCCGGTCGTACAGCGGCGTCCTGGGAATCGCCTGCAGCATTCCGACCATGGCCAGCGTGATCCCGTTCTCTTGGATGAAACGGAACTGGTCTTCGAAGATCCCCACGTCATCGCTGTCGAAGCCCACGATGAACCCGGCGTTGATATCGAGTCCGGCGCTTTGAATGCGCGCCAGCTTCGACCCCAGCGAGTCGCCGCGGACGTTTTGAAACTTTTTGGTTTCCTTGAGCGAATCCATCCGCGGCGTCTCGATGCCGATAAAGACGCTGCGAAAGTTGGCCCGATACATCATCTCCAGCAGTTCCGGATCCTCGGCCAGGTCGATGCTGGCCTCGGTCGTGAGGCGCAAGGGATAATGGTGCTCTTCCATCCACGGAATCAGCTTGGCAAGTAGCGCCTTGGCTTTCTTCTTGTTGCCGATGAAGTTGTCGTCGACGATGAAGGCCGAATGGAACCCGGCCCGGCGCATGTCGTCCAATTCGGCCACGAGCTGATCGGGATCCTTGACGCGGGGCCGCCGGCCGTAGATCACGATGATGTCGCAGAATTCACACTGAAAGGGACAGCCGCGTGAATACTGCAAGGCCCCTGACGCGTATCGGTCGGCCTTGAGCAGATCGAATCGCGGCGGCGGCACAGTCAGCATGTCCGTGGCTTGCGACTGCTCATAGCGCTTGGCCGTCGGCTTGCCGTTGGCGAAGTCATCGAGAAACTGCGGCCAGGTCGTTTCCGCCTCGCCCACGAAGATCACATCGCACAAGTCGTCGAAGAATTCTTCCTGCACGGAGACGAACGGCCCGCCAACGACGGTGAACACTTCCAGCTCGCGCAGCTTGAGCAGAATCTGGCGCGTGCGCATCTTCTGCACGTTCATGCCCGTCACGCCCACGATGTCGTAGTTGCGCAGAACGTCCCAGTTGATCTCCTCGACGTTTTCGTCCAGCACTTCCACCTGGTGGTCGCCGCACAGCCCGGCGACCGCCGTCAGGGACCCGGAGATCATCGTGCTCCGCTTGTCCCCTGGATAGAGTGGCAAGGCAAAGTCAAATCCCCAGTACGACGGTTCGAAACGGGGATTGATCAAACAGATCGAGAGCCGACGCGTCGCCTTGCTCGAGCTGGCGGCCTCGCCCGCTGATGGCTTTAGGTCGACTTTCATTCAACCGAACTCATGCAGTTTCTCCAGGGTGGCCGCTAGATAGAGGTGATCGATCGTGGTCCGCGGGCGCAAAGAGTAATGGATGGCTCGGTCTTCTCGAAGATCAATCTGGGCGAAATCGCGCACCGTGGGAGATGAGCGTGCCGACCGGACCACCTTCAAAGACGGGAGGTATTCCCGCACCAGATGATGCCGCGGGCTGGGAGAAACACCCTGTACCGCACGGGCAAGAACCCCACATGCAAGCGTGAGTAAATGCCTGTTGCTCCCCTGCTTGCGCGTTGGGATGGTGTTCCGCCGCGAACCGTCGGGCGAACATTTGAACTTGCAATTCGCGGCGGTTGACATACAATATTTGTAGGTCCTATTTTTGAATTTACTCTCGGGCCGAGCGCGCTCGATCTATGCCAATGGCTTCGATTACCCGGCAACAGTTTCTTGAAGATCGCCAGGGACGCACGTTTGCCGACGTCGTGAACGACTCCCAGCAGCCCTTCGACCAGGCTCTCGCGTTTTTCAACGACGAAAGCCGGCAACGGCGAATGGAAGAATCGGAAATGCACCACAATCGGCCGCCGCTGGCGGGGGTGGTGCGCGAGTTGGAGTCGATTCCCGACGTCGATCGCTTTTTGGCATCCGAGCATCCGCGGCGCACCAAGCGACTGCGGCAAGCGGTGGGCGTCATCGTACGCATGGTGATGGAACATCGCGGCTGGAAGAAAACCGGCAAGAAAGGTTCCCTGGGAGTCCGTGCGGCGCAAGCCTCACTCCGCCGAGCCCGGTGCTTACCACAACACGGGCGGACTCGCGTTCTGGTTCTTGCGAGCCGAGCGATACGAGCTTGCTGATGGCATGCCCTATCGCACGGTCCGCGCCCGGAGCCAGGAACTCGCGGTTGCTTCGCCTCGGAAACCGACGAACCATTCACAACCCAGAAAACAGCGCCGGGGATAAGCCCGGAAGCCAAGAGTTTTGTTGCAAGCTGACGCGGTGCTGGCCCCAACCGGCCAGCAGGTCAGACCGTCTCTTCTGTGTAGGCAGACCGGTAGTTACCGTCGCTGGCCTCTCTTCATAGATCAGAGCCGGGCAGTGCGAGCCCGCGGCGCGATCGTGTGACGGCGCGCGATACGGCTCGGTGGAAGCTGCCTGCTGTCGGGCGCTTCCGGATTGCACGCAGCGTGCGTATGTCCATGTTGATTTGCAAGGTAAACACTATGAGTGAAAAGAAGCCCGATATTATTCGCTCGTCGTCAAGGCGAGACAATTGCCCGGTGTGCGGCAAGCCCTCGTACTCGGCGACGGGGACTCACCCGCAGTGTGCTTTGGCACATGCCGACGCGCTGTCTCGCGAGTCTCGCAAAGCCGCCGCCACGGTGATCCAAAAAGAGAAGCGGAAGGCGGGAACCAAACCGTGCCCCAAGTGCAAGCGTCAGATTCCCGCCCGACGATTCACCTGCGATTGCGGCCACCATTTCGCCTCCCGACCGGCGGGCGCGACCACCAAGTAGTTGCTGTCAACGACCGCCCCGTCTTACTAGCATTCTGGAGACGAAACTCATGGCCGGCACGCCCATCCAAGACAAAACGATTACCCGTCAGGTGCAGGGCAGAATCGCGGGCCGCGGCCTGGGCCCGCCCTGTCGAATTGCCATCGAAACCCTCAAGGGCCAAGTCACCCTGACAGGGACGGTTCAATACGTGCAGCAAAAATCGACGGCTGTCCAAGCCGCGAATGGCATCTCCGGCGTTCGCCGCGTCGTCGACCGGCTCACCGTGAAGGCGGCGACGAGGTACTAGTTTCGACATCCTCGACAATCTGATGGCCAACGCCTTGCGATATGGCACGACCGACAAGGGTGAATCGAGAGTCACCTTCGCCCTGCGCCGATCTGAGAAGGGCTATGAGCTGCGGATTGCCGACAATGGCATGGGCGTTTCTTCTGCAGCTCGCGCGGAAATGCTCAGCCGATTTCATCGGGCGACTCCGACCCGCACAGCAAATCTGCGCGTCGGTCTCGCTGTGGTGAGAGGACTGATCGAGCAGGGCGGCGGAACGTTGACCGTCCAGTCCGACGAAGGAACGGGAACCGCTTTCCTCGCGATTCTACCCCGCTTCGATATCGACGATTATCTGGAAAAGGACGCGGAATTACGTGGCTAAACCGAACGCATCAAGTCAATTCAGTTCGCCGGGCATGGTCAATGGCACGCCCGTAGAACACCGCTACAAGCTGTTTGTCGGCATCGCTTCCCTGAGCATGATGGCGTACGGAGTGTTAACCGGCAGTTCCTTTTCGATCGGATGCGGGGCGATCCTCGCTGGCCTGCTGACGCTCTGGCGTCTGACTGACGACGTGCAGCGCGGCATATCCAGCAGCAATTGGGGTTCCTGGGGTCGCAGCGAAAACCGTCTGGCATTTTATTCCAACGTCAGCTTTTGGGGTGCGATCGCACTCGCCTGGCTTGTCGCCGGCGGCTTGACAATCTTTGGACTCATTACTGTGCCCCGACCCTGATGCGCCTTTCTGAGCGCCACTTCTGCCGGGACACAAGCTGATGCGACAAGTGCACTGCCGCAAGTGTTGGCAACTGACTCCGCTGCTGACGCGGCGGTGCGCTCATTGTGGCCATACGGATGACACGCGTCGCTTACTGGGCCTGGCCGAGCTGGCACTCGGCATTCTGAGCGGCGCAGCCGCCATTGGGTTGTTCGTCTGGATCGTATCCGCATACGGTTAAATGCATCGCGCGCCGGATTTGTTTGCATGTGCGCGGCACGGCCCGCTGGATGCCGCCTGGTGAACGATCACGTGAAGCCGTTACGGATCGTGGCATTGGCAGGGCCGAAGTCTCGTCACAAGACTTCGCGGCGAGGCCCGCCAGCTACGCTTGAGCTGCACTTGCTTCAGCAGGTCGATTGGCCGGCATCAAGCGGCCATACTTGATCGGTCGACGACACGCGGTTCGTCATCTTCTATCCGATCTTGACCGTCTGATCCTTGCTGGCGCCGGAGACCCGTTTGACGCGCCCCTTTCCGGGACTTGATGGCGGTCCGACAACTGCCAAGCAGTCGTGATCGTCGTCTCGATATCGCCAACCGGGCAAGGCTATCAAGACAGCATGTCGCGAGTCGCGACCCGTTGCAGTTCAAGTGTAGTTCCTGGAAGTCCGATGCTTCACAGGGTGGCTTGCGCGTTTCCGCGAAACACGCGGACGAGTAAGACGCCATTGCCCTCCGGATTGGCAGAGTCGCCCCAAACTGCCGGCCCCCGCAATCAACGCCTGCCTCATCCCGCCTGCTGGATTCACCTCACGTCGACGCCTGAGTGTCTGGCTAACTGTTCGACGCTTTGCAAGTGGCGCGGCCCACCACGGCCCGCGCCCTTAGTTGGGTAGGGAAGCCCGGATGCATTCACTTCGCCAATTTGCCAGCAAGTTGCTGATTGCATGCGCGTTTGCGCTTGCATCTTTATGCGCAGCGTCTGCGCAGCAGGCGGGCGATGCTACCCCCAGCCCGTCGCCCTCGGACGCGGCCGTTGACTCCTGCGCAGCGCGAGGCGCAACTCGGTGGCGGACTCTCGACCGACATGAAGCTGGAAGATCTTGTCAAGCAGGACGTCGTCGTCCCCGCCTTGAGCCAGGTCGTGGAGACAGCCGAACGGCAGGTCAGCACGGTCGGGCGAACCCCCGCGGCGGTGTTCGTGATCACGCAGGAAATGATCAAGCGCAGCGGCGCACGCTACGTGCCGGAGGTCCTGCGCATGGCACCCGGCATCTCCGTGGCCAAGATCGACTCGAGCACCTGGGCGATCACCGCCCGCGGGTTCCAAGGGCGCGATGCGAACAAGCTGCTGGTGCAGATCGACAACCGCGTTGTCTATTCGCCCACGACGTTTGGTGGCGTGTATTGGGATGTGCAGTACCTGCCACTGGCGGACATCGAGCGGATTGAGGTCATCCGGGGTCCTGGAACCACGACCTGGGGATCCAACGCCGTCAACGGCGTGATCAACATCATCACCAAGAAGGCCGGTGAAACCCAAGGCGCGTACGTTCAGTCGGGCGGAGGCAATCAAGAACAAGACTTCAACACCGTGCAGTATGGCGGAGCGTCAGGCGACGTATCCTGGCGCGTCTGGGGGCAGCAGTTCGACCGGAACAAGGGTTGGAGCCCGACGGACATTCAAGATCAATGGCGCCAACAGCGCACCGGGTTCCGAGCCGACTGGAGCATCTCGAGCGAGGAGACACTGACCCTCGAAGGCGACCTCTACAACGGCTACGAAGGGCAGCAATTTACGAACACCATCCGGTTTCCCCCCGGCGAACAGAGCGTGCACGAGGAGTTGCACGTCAGCGGTGGCGACATCCTGTTGCGGTACGACCGCATGCTGGACGAAGACACCGGTTGGAAGGCCTGGGCGTACTACGACAAGATGCGGCGCAACGGCACCGCGTTCGCGTTTACCCAGGACATGTACGATCTGGACTGTCAGTATCAGTTCAAGACCGGTGCCAATCACGACTGGATTGCCGGGGCGAACTATCGTCTCGTCCAGGACTTCACGCGTGGCAGTTTCTCGTTCTTCATGACGCCGCCGTCGTTTACGACGAATTGGGCCAGCGTCTTTGCGCAGGACACGATGACGCTCGTCGACGATTACATGTATTTCACGCTCGGCATTCGGCTGGAGTACAACACCTTCGGAAAGTTTCAGCCGGAGCCCACGGCGCGCCTGTTGATCCTCCCCAGCGATCGAGAGAGCTTGTGGATCGCCGTCTCTCGCGCGGTTCGCAATCCAACGCGGTGGGATACGGGCGTGAATGAGCGCATTTATGATACGGCCAACGTGTTTTACAACGCGACGGGCAACCCGAATTTGCGAGCCGAAGGGTTAGTGGCCTATGAAATCGGCTACCGTGCCGCTCCAACGGACAAGTTCACATGGGATATTGCGGCCTACTTCAATGACTACACGAGCCTGCAAGGTTTCGGTAATCCGGGGACGCCTCAAGTCATTCCGCCGCCGCCGAACCTGGTCGTCGTGGTTCCAGTGCCATTCGAAAATAACACCCGCGCTCAAACTTGGGCGCCGAGTTGACCGCAACCTACGAGTTCACCGAACGGTGGCGATTGACTGGTAGCTACAGTTGGTTCGAGGCCAACGCTCAGTCGTCGGAGCCGGCGATCATCGATACGACCGTGCGAAACATCGAGGGTGGAACGCCGCACAACCAAATCTATCTGCGGTCGTCGTGGGACTGGGCGGCCAACGTGCAATTTGACCTGATTGGTCGCTACGTGGACCGCGTTACCGCGCTCGACGTTCCCGCGTACACGCAGATCGACACCGTGCTTTCATGGCGCGCGACCCCGACGATGGATATCAGCGTGATCGGACAGAACCTGCTCACGCCGCACCACTTGGAATACGTGGACTGGCAAACCGGCTTGCAGTCCACGCAAGTCGTGCGCGGCGTGTACGGAATGCTGTCGTGGACGTACTAGCCTCTCATAAGGCAACGGACTGCTTTGGAACTCATTGCGAGACAATCTGAAAGGAACCCACATGGCGCGATGCGTCGTGCGAGCCTATCGGGCTCCATGCGATGGTGTGCGCGCTGCGTTTGGGGAAGATTGCTCGTCGGCGGAATTCTGCTCTGCCTGCTGGCACAGCCTGCGGCGGCGCAACCCGAGTCGGTCATCAACCGCGAACACACGCTCAAGGCCCTGTTTATTTTCAACTTTGGCAGTTACGTCGAATGGCCACCCGCGGCCTTTAGCGAAACCGGTCGAACATTCGTCATCGGAGTGCTGGGGTCTTCGCCGATCGAATCGACACTGCGAGAAATCGCCGCCACGAAGACGATCGGTGGCCGGCGCATCCTGGTTGAACGGTTTTCCACGGCGGCGCAGATCAAGCAGTGCCAGATCCTTTTCATCTCCAGTGATGTCAGCCCGCAAGTCGAGCAGAGTGCCTTGAAGCGACTGGACAACGCGCACGTGCTGATCGTGGGCGAGTCCAGGGGTTTTGCACAACGCGGCGGCGTGGTGAACTTCTTTATCGAGGCCAACAAGATTCGCTTTGAGATAAACGTCGACGCCGCGCGGCGTCGCGGCCTGAAGATTAGCGCAAAGCTGCTGGCGCTGGCCAAGATCGTGGGCGAGCCCAGCGCAGCACGTCGTTAAGTGTGGATTGAAACATGCGAAGCTACAAAGACCTGGCCATCAACTCCAAGCTGACGTTGTTGGTCGTATTGTCGGGCAGCGTGTCCTTGCTGCTGTCTTGCATTGCGTTCGTGACCAATGACGTGCGCATGATCCGCTTGTCGATGATCAATGAAATGTCCACCTTGGCTCAAGTGCTCGGGTCGAATAGCACGGCGGCCCTTAGTTTTGACGACGCGAAAACGGCAGGTGAACTCTTGACGTCGCTCGAAGAACAGCCCGACGTGGAACTGGCCTGCATCTACGACGCGGCAGGCCGGGTGTTTGCCACATTCCACCGCGGCGATTCGCCGCTGAGCACTCCGGCCAAACCGCCCCCGGTCGGCTACGAGTTTACCGCCAGTGGTTACCTGGACGTTACCAGACGGATTGAACACGACGGTCACACCATTGGAACGATCTACCTGCACTCCAGTATGGGCAAACTCTATGACCAGATTTTCTGGTACATCAATATCGTGGCCGTCGTGATGATCGGTTCGTTGGCGGCATCGATCGCCATTTCGTCCCGACTGCAGCGCGCGATCTCCACGCCGATTCTGCAACTGGCTGATGCCGCGGAGCAGGTATCGGAGAACAACTATGATATTCGCGTGTCGAAAAGCGCGGACGACGAACTGGGAGTACTCTACGATCAGTTCAACGCGATGCTGGAGCAGATTCAACAGCGAGACGTTGCGATCCAGCGGGCTAACGACGAACTGGAGGCGAAAGTCGAAAAACGCACGCTGGAGCTTTCCAGCGCAAATCAGGACCTGAAACACGAGATCGCGGTTCGCCTGCAAGCTGAAAAGAAGCTCGCGGCCACGCAGCAGCAGTTAATGACGTCGGCGCGCCGGGCCGGCATGGCGGAAATTGCCACCGGAGTGCTCCATAACGTAGGCAACGTGCTGAATAGCATCAACGTATCCGCCACGCTCGCCTCGGACCGGCTGCGACAGTCCAAGATCAACGACCTCGCTCGGGCTGTAGGACTGCTCGAACAACATCGCGACGACCTGGCTGCGTTCATGACCTCCGATGCCAAAGGCCAGCAGCTCGTACCGTTTCTCGAGTTGTTGGCCACGCACTTGGCCGATGAGCGCACGGACATACTCAAGGAGCTCGAACTGCTCAGCTCCAAAGTCGATCATATCAAGGCGATCGTCTCAACACAGCAATCGTACGCTGGCGTTTCTGGCGTGACCGAAACGGTCGACATTGTGACACTGCTCGACGACGCCATGAATCTCAACTCCGCGTCGCTCGAACGTCACCATATTCACATTCGCCGCGACTACGCAGAGATTCCCCTCGTACGGCTCGACAAGCAAAAGACTTTGCAGATCCTGGTTAACCTGATCAAGAACGCCAAGGATGCCTGCGCCGAATCAGACCAGAGCGACCGCCAGGTAGTCCTGAGAGTACGGGTGGCCAGGGCGGGAACCCTCCAGATTCAAGTCATCGATAACGGCATCGGCATTCCACGCGATCTGTTGACGCAGATCTTTTCGCACGGCTTTACCACAAAGAAAACAGGACATGGCTTCGGACTGCATAGCTGTGCGAACGCCGCCCAGGAATTGGGTGGCTCGTTGATGGCGTACAGCGAGGGCCTCGGCCGGGGTGCCACGTTCGTCCTCGAGCTTCCCTTCGAACCGGCGGAGGTTATGGCATGAGCCAGCGTGTCACGCCCCGCATCCTGGTCATCGACGATCAGGCTGCAATTCACGAAGACTACCGCAAGGTGCTGAGCCAACAGTCCGCCGGCTCGACCGCTGCACTCGATCGGGCCGCAGCCGAACTCTTTGATGACGACCCCCAGACGATCGTCACTTGGGACGGCTTTGAGATCGACTCCGCCTTTCAAGGACAGGAAGGCCTGGAACTGGTCGAGCGCGCGGTGACCGACCGTCGTCCTTACGCGCTAGCGTTCGTCGACATTCGCATGCCACCTGGCTGGGACGGCGTAGAAACGGTACGCCGCATCTGGGAAATCGACCCGGAAATACTGATCGTAATTTGCTCAGCTTACTCTGACTACTCCTGGCAGGAGATGGTCCGGGAACTGGGCCGAAATGACCGCTATCTGATTCTGAGAAAGCCGTTCGACAACATCGAGGTCCGCCAGTTCGCCATGGCGCTGACGGAACGCTGGAGTCAGTCGCGGACGGACGTGTTGACGCAGCTCTTGAACCGACGAGCGCTCCGCAGCTATCTCGATCTCGAATGGAAGCACACGGCCGAGCAACTCGTGCCGCTGTCGTGCGCGATGCTCGATCTGGATCACTTCAAGCGCATCAATGATTCGTTCGGCCATCAGGCAGGCGACGAGGTTCTGAAGCAGGTCGCGCAAACGCTCGTGTCCAAGTGCCGCGCCAGCGACTCGGTCTATCGGTACGGCGGCGAGGAGATTTGCGTCCTCATGCCGCAAACGAGCGAACAGGACGCCGTTGCCTGGGCTGAAAGTACGCGCCGCGCAGTCGAAGCGTCTCCCGTCGTGCTGGAGGACCGCCAGTTGAATATGACCGTCAGCATCGGCGTCGCGGTACGGTCATCGGACGATGACAATCCGGAACGCCTCATCGACCGAGCCGACCAAGCGCTCATCGTGGCGAAATCCGCCGGACGTAACCGTGTCGTCGCCGCTAGTACGATCACTGCGCGTACCACGGCCGACGATCCATGGAGCGGCGTCGCGCTGATTGACTTGATGAGCACGACGTTTGTCGCGCTCAGGTCATCTGCAACCGTGGCCGAGACGCTGCAGTGTTTTGTGCGGTCTCCGGTCGGCGTTGTGGCTGTGATGGATTCAGAGGACGCGATCAGGGGAGTTCTTTCAGAACGCGAGCTGATCGAGTTGTTGCCGGCCCATGATCGGCTGTACGACGCGGTTGATACGATCATGTGCCGTGAGTTCGTGGCCTGTGACGTTAATTCTCCGGCCTCAGCAGTCATCGCATTGCTGGAACGGCCGGACGTAAACCGTGTCTTCGTGCAACGCGAAGGACAACCGATCGGCTTCGTCAGCCGCGGCAGCGTATTGCGCTATTGGTCGCGACGGAATGTTCCTCCCGGTGCTTCCGGCACGACTTCCGCCTTGCGACTCGTAGGTCGGCTCGACCGTCAGCAGTTGGCTCGATGTGCTCAGCGATTGTCCGAGTCGGCGGCCAAAATGCTTGCGGAAAGTTGCCGCCCCGGCGGCGAGCCGTCGGAATTGTCGCCCACTCAGCTTGCCGATCTGCACTCGCTGGTAAACGACGCTTGGGAGTTCTTCCTGCGGGGCGACATGCCGCCTGTCGTCGGGCAGGGGCCGGATCTCAGCGGTTTTGGGGCTCCCGACGCCCCACTGGCTCCTGTGGGCTAGGATTTCATGAGGGCAGTCATGACGAATCTGGAAAACCGCCGCATCTTGATCATCGACGACAACGCGTCGATCCATTCCGACTTTCGCAAGATTCTCATTGGCGAAAGCCGTTTGACCGCCGCCGTCGAATCCGCGGCCGCCGCCTTGTTCGATGACTCCAACAGTCAGAACGCCACCTCCGCAGGCTTCGAACTCTCCTCGGCGCGACAAGGAAAGGAAGGACTGGCGCTCGTGAAGCAGAGCGTCGAACAGGACCAACCCTTTGCGCTGGCGTTTGTTGACGTCCGCATGCCGCCCGGTTGGAACGGAGTGGAGACCGTACGCAGGCTGTGGGAGGCTGACAACCGAATTCAAATCGTGATCTGCACTGCATATTCCGACTATTCGTGGCACGAGATGATCGAGGAGTTAGGCGAGACGGACAACCTCTTGATTCTCAAGAAACCTTTCGACGTCATCGAAGTCCGACAACTCACGTCGGCACTCGTCGTGAAATGGAATCTGGCTCGAAAGGCCAACCGAACCTTGCGCGACCTCGAAAACATGGTGCACGAACAAATGCGCGCCGTACTCGGCGCGCAGGAAGAAGCCATCTACAGGCTGGTACGAGCGTCGCTGTGCCGTGATGAAGAAACCGGTTCGCACATCCGACGTACCGGATTGTCTAGCGAACTCCTGGCGGCGACGGCCGGCTGGGACGCCGAGCGAGTAAACCAGATCCGGCTGGCCGCACCGATGCATGACGTCGGCAAGATCGGCATTCCAGATGCGATCTTGCGAAAGCCCGGCAAGTTGACCCACGAGGAAGGTGAGGCCCTGCGTGACCATACTCTGTTGGGCGCGAAAATGCTCGCCGGTTCAGCGTCACCCGTATTGCGCATGGCCTATGAAATCGCCATGTACCACCACGAGCGCTGGGATGGAACCGGTTATCCGACGGGCTTGAGCGGCGAGGCGATTCCAGAAGCGGCTCGGATTGTCGCCATCGTCGACGTCTATGACGCGCTAACGCACGATCGCGTCTATCGCAAGGAACTGCCGGAGGAGAAGGTCATCCAGATCATGAGGGATGGCCGCGGCACGCACTTTGACCCCCGGCTGCTCGATGTATTCATGTCCGTCCTGCCTGAGATGCGCGCCATCGCTCAAGCCACTCCCGAAGAGGAGAACGAGATCGTCGTGGCAGAGTGGAGCGCCACGATGTCAATTCGTTGAACAATCCAGTCGGCGCGGCGAGCGCCTACCGGCCGCTTTGAGCCGACGAGGGTTCGGGGGACGGCAGGGAGCGTGGCGGTCCTCAAACGGCTAAGCATTGTCCTGCCCCTCACGGTCGCAACCTATGTTTGCAGTGCCAGCGTTTGTGTGGTCGATACCCGCGGAGGTGTGTCATGTCAACTCGCCAGTCGAGTGTTCCAGGGGCAGGGCAACCGCTGCAGCCAGAGTCGCCCGGTAGACGACCCGATATCCTGGCCAAATACTGCCAGTCACTATTGCGACTTGTGCGGCGTGGACGCGCCGCGACCACCGTCGAATACGCCCTGATCCTGAGCCTCGTCAGCGCGGTTGTCGGCGCGGGCATATTCGCCATGAATGCCGGTGTACAAGAATACTTCTCCGCGGCGGCAGCCGGCGTGAGCGGTAACGGCGGACAAGGTGGGGGTGGCGATACAAACCCCGGTGGCGGGGGTTCAGGCGATGAAGACGACGACGACGACGAAGAGGAGCCGCCCAGCGACGTGGTCTTCGCGGACAGCTTTGACAGTAGCAATTCGCGAGCGAATTGGCGCTTCGATAACAATCATTGGTGGGACATCGGCGACGGCGGTCTCCAGGCGGGTCCCGTATCGGGCTGGAACGAAGTGGTCTCATACGCCAAAAAGTCCGATTTTGCCGATGGAACCGTGGCTCTCGACGCGAACGTCAATGATGGTTCGGGCTTTGGATTGTTTTTCCATCTCTCGGGCGATCCCACAAAATCGAAGCCGTTTGATGGCTACAACTTTCAGTACGACGCCGGCGAAGGCGCATTCGTGCTCCGAAAGTGGATAGGTGGGGTCGAGATTTATGAGCCCTTGGCGGTCGCTACCCCCGAAGAATCGTTCCAGTGGTTGGGCACATCTCACCGCGTTTCGGTGACAACCGAAGGCACCTTGATAACGGCAAAGGTCGACGGCCAGACGGTCCTCTCAGCCAACGACGACAGTTTCAGTTCCGGCGGCGTCGGACTGCGGCTGTGGAACAACGCAGACGCCACGTTTGACAATGTTTCCGTCACGACGCCGATACGCTGAAAACCATGACAAGCACGGGCAAACCAGCAACGGACAGTCAACAGGGCGCGGCTCCAGCAGTCGCCGACGGCTCCGACGGAGCGTTCAGCGATTGGCTGGACGAAGTGCGGATTGCCGAAAGCGAGCCTCCGGCGGCGGCTCCTCCTCGTGCGCGGGCTTGGGTTGGCATCCTACGGCATTTGGGATTTGGCGTTTTGGTGGTGACTTGTGCCGTGGCCGGCTTCGTTGCCGCGCGCACCGTGTTGCTGCGGCCGAGCGTTGAGATTCGCGGCCAGATTCACGATCACGACCAACGACCGCTGGCCGGGGCGCGCGTTTTCTGGCAGCGGATCCGCGAATGATGGCCGTCACTGGGCGCGATGGTTCGTTTCGGCTGCCTGGCGTCCCGCTCGGGCCCCAATCGCTGGTGGTCGTCGCCGAAGACGCCGGCCAGGAGTATCGAGTTGGCGAGTCCACCGCGGCGGTCCACGACCTGGGAATTCTGGACTACAGCGTGCCCTCACTTCGTGTTCGCGTCGGCGCGGATGGGAGCCGTCTCGGCGAATCTCAGGACCCCAATAGCCCGCAAAATCGGCCCGCGCGATAAGCCTTTCCCCTCACGGTTGTACGGAGCATCCGGGGAGCGCCTGTCACGCTGACCGTGCCCCCCCGCTAGTCACGCAAACTTGCGGCGGGCGCGTCGTATAGTTTATCCGCCGGCGAAGTTGTGAAGACTGTCGTCGATTCATTGCGGCGTTCACACCTGGGGCAGGTTCTCGTGAAGCAAGTCTTGGACATCGCGGCGATCCCTTGGAGACGATCGATCAAGGTCCGCCTGGGGCTGTTGGGGCTGATCATCACCGTGGCGGTGACCTTGGTCATCACGCTCTGGGTTCGAGGGCAAACAGCGCGGCAAAGCGAGGCGCGGATCCGCGAGTACAGCAGCCTGGCGGCCGAAACGCTACGGCACGCTTTCGAGACTTCCGAAAACCCTCAACAATTGCAGCGCACCGTAGAGTGGCTCGCCCGGACCGAAAACTTCCAACTGGTCGCCGTCGTCGGCGGCCAGCCGCCGCGGGTCCAAGCCAGCACGCCGCGCGCGCTGTCGGGCCAGTTGCTCGAATCGGTACACAACGGGGAGTTGAAGGCCGACCTGCTGGAAGTGCTCCAATCAGGCGAGCCCGTCCACCGCTACCATGCGCAAGACACTGTCTACGACCTTGCGGTGCCGCTGGAGACAACGTCGCCGGAGGGTCGGAGGGTGCGGTGGGCCGCCGTGCTTCAGTTTGACGGGCGGGGCGTTCAGCAGGCCTTGGCGCGGAATGTCTGGGGGTTGTTCGTGTTGCAGCTCGGGCTGTACGCGCTAGTCGTCTTGGTTTTCGTTTTCATCCTCAACCATTACGTACTTGGCCCGCTGGACCGACTGCGTCTGGCGATCCACGACTACGCAGACGGCTACCCGGACGCCTCCGTGCCCGTTGAGCGCGCCGACGAGATCGGAGTGCTCGCCAGATCGCTCGATAACTTGATCCGGGCGCTGGAAGCGGGCGCGCACGTACGACCGCGCGATTGTGGAGAAGGCACCAATCGGCGTCACGATCGTCGATGGAGAGGGCCGCATCGTTGAATCCAATCCGGCGATGTCGGCCCTTTCCGGCTACTCCGAGGAGCAGTTGCGAGGGCGGGTCTTCAGCGAATTCATCCACCCGGAGGATGTCGGCAAAATCTGGACGCCCTTTCAGGAGTTGCTCACTGGGCATAGCGACACGTTTCACATAACCGTTCGATTCTTGCACGCCGATGGCAGCGTGGCCTGGGGCTCCATCTCCTCGTCTCGCCTGCCCGAGGCGCACAATGGCCAGTGTGTGATCGGGACCATCGAGAACATCACCGAACGCAAGGTTGCCGAGCAGCGATTGCAAGCGCTGATCGAGACAGCGCCAGATGCGTTGGTGATCGTCGACGAACAGGGCACGATCGAGATCGTCAACTCCGAAGCCGAGAAGCTGTTCGGTTACTTGCGACAAGAGTTGATCGGTCAAAAGATCGAAATTCTGGTGCCGGAGCGGGCCCGACAGCGTCACCCGCGTCTACGCCAAGAATATTTTCGGCAACCCAAGCGGCGGGCGGGTAGCATCGCCGCCGAACTCCGGGCGCGTCGCAAGGACGGCAGCGAGATTCCCGTGGAGATCAGTCTCAGTCCTCTGGAAACCGACGAGGGCGTTCTGGTCAGCAGCAGCGTGCGCGACATCTCCGCCAGGAAACACGGCGAAGAACTGCTGCGGCAAACGCTGGCGTTGCAGCAGGCCATCTTGGACAACGCCAAACACAGCATTGTCACCACATCGCCCGACGGGACGATCCGCGTCTTCAACAAGGCCGCCGAACAAATGCTAGGTTACTCGTCCGAGGAATTGGTCGGTCGGACGACTCCGGCCATCTTTCACGATTCGGCGGAGATCGTGCAGCGCGCCGAACAGCTTTCGCAAGAGCTGGGCACTCCCGTCCAGCCCGGGTTCGAAACGTTCATCGCCAAGCTGGCCGGCTCTGACGCCGACGAGCACGAGTGGTCTTACGTTCGTAAGGATGGCACGCGGTTTCCGGTGCTGTTGGCTGTGACGCCCTTGCGAGACCGCGACGGACAGATCACCGGGTACCTGGGAATCGCCAACGATATCACCGAGCAGCGCCGCGCCGACGACGAACTGCGGCATGCGAAAGAGCTCGCCGAGACCGCCAACCACACCAAGGGCGAATTCTTGGCCAACATGAGCCACGAGATCCGCACGCCCATGAACGGGATTCTGGGCATGGCCGAGCTCGTCCTGGACACGGGCTTAACTTCTGAACAACAGGAATACATCCAGATCATCCGAGAGTCGGCCGACGCGCTGCTGGCGATCATCAACGACATCCTCGACTTTTCCAAAATCGAGGCCGGGCGTCTCGAGCTGGATCCGGTCGACTTCGAGTTGCGAGAGAAGCTGGCCGGTGCCATGCACGCGCTAACCCTGCGAGCCCAGCAAAAGAGCATCGAGCTGGTGTGCCACGTGGCGCAAGACGTTCCCGACTATCTACGGGGCGACCCGGACCGGCTCCGCCAAATCATCGTCAATCTGCTCGGCAACGCGATCAAATTCACCGAGCACGGCGAAGTCGTGATGCGCGTCGAGTGCCACGATGTGCCCGAGGGCGACGCGGATACTTGCTTGCTTCACTTTTCGGTGGCCGACACAGGTATCGGAATTCCGGCCGAGAAGCAACGAATCATTTTTGACGCCTTCACCCAGGCTGATTCTTCCACGACACGCCGCTTTGGCGGCACCGGCTTGGGACTCACCATCGTCTCGCAACTGGTCCGCCTCATGGGCGGACAGATCTGGGTCGAGAGCGAGGTCGGGCACGGCAGCACGTTCCACTTCACGGCCGAGTTCCGCCGCACCGAGCGGAAACCGAACGAGGAGTTCGCGGCACAACTTGCCGATCTGCAAGGGATCCCGGTCCTAGTGGTGGATGACAACGCAACGAACCGCCGAGTTCTGCATGACATCCTGTCCAACTGGCACATGCGGCCGACGCTCTGTTCGGGAGGCGCAGCCGGCCTGGCCGCCGCGCGCGACGCCGCGGCCCGTGGCGAACCGTTCGCCTTAGCGATCGTCGATTACCTCATGCCCGAAATGGACGGTCTTACCCTGATCGAGGAGTTCCGCAACGACCCAGCCTTGTCGAGCACGATGATCGTCATGCTGAGTTCCGCCGGCGACCGCGAAGCCATTCTCCGCTGCCGCGAACTAGGAGTCGTGAGCTACGTGTGTAAGCCGATCTTCCAATCGGAGTTGTTGCGCGTGTTGGTGCAGGCATATGGGCAGTCGGCGGCGCCGCGCAGTCACGCGGCGGCGGTCCCCAAGCCGTCGCCGGACGATCCGAAGTCCGCCGGGTCCGTCACGGACGACTGTGTGCCGCGGCCGCTAAGAATCCTGTTGGCGGAAGACAACGCGATCAATCAGCGCGTCGCCGTGCGTTTGCTCGAAAAGGCCGGGCACACGGTGACGGTTGCCGAGAACGGGCAGGCCGCCCTGGACGCTCTGCGCCATGGCCAGTTCGACGTCGTGCTTATGGACTTGCAAATGCCGCAAATGGACGGACTGGAGGCCACCGCGGCGATTCGTGCGGACGAGCAAGCTGACGGGCGGCACATGCCGATTATCGCCATGACGGCCCATGCCATGAAAGAAGACCGAAAGCGCTGCCTGGCGGCAGGCATGGACGACTACATTTCCAAGCCGGTGGATTCCGCGGCGCTGCGGCGGGCACTTGCCCACGCGACGGCGTCGCCGGCTCCTCCGCCGATTTTCGACCAGCAGGCCGCCGTGACAAAGGTAGACGGCGACTTGGAACTCCTGCGCGAATTGGCGACGATGCTCCGCGACGATGCTCCGCAACTCGTCGCGGAAGTGCGCGGGGCGGTGACGGCGCGCGACGCCAGCCGCATCGAGAAGTCGGCCCATCGCCTCAAAGGCTCGATGATGCCGTTTTGCGCGTTGCAAGCCGTGCAGGCCGCGCAAGCACTCGAAACACTGGGCCACGGCGGCGACTTGAGCCAGGCCGACGAACGAGCCCGACTGCTGGAGGCGGAAGTCGATCGCCTATTGGCAGCGATCAATTCGCTCATTTCCGGCAACGAGACTTCACCAAACGCGGGAGGCCACGGTTGATCCGGGGGTGACCATGTATCCATTGCGAATCAATCTCATCGGTTGCAGCGAAACCATCCTGCCCCACGTGCGGCGCGAAATCCTCAACCACGAAGGCGAAATTGACGCCGAATTCCCCGACGCCCAAAGCGCCGTGAACAGAATCTGGCTGGACAAGGATGAAGCCCGCGTATTCATTATCCATCTGGAGTCGGTCGACGATTTGGCTCAATTGAAGCTGCTCAGCGGTTCGTTCGTCGGCCGTCCGATCGTGGCCTTGATTAACTCCAGCGAAGACCCGTCCCTGGTCTTCAAGTCGATGCGCCGCCGGTGCGACTCAGGTCGTCCCCTTGCCCTTGGAGGCGGGCGACTTTCAAGAGGCGCTCGACACGGTTGCCCTGCACTTTGGAGGCGGGGCAAGCCTGCGCCAAGATCATCGCGGTCGCCGGAGCCACCGGCGGTTGCGGCACTACCTCGATTGCCCTGAACCTGGCGTACGAGCTCGCGTTTCGGAAGCACTTTCAGGTAATCCTCGTGGAACTCTCCTTGCGCATGGGCGTGTTGGCGAACTACCTGGACGTACGCCCGAGGTTCTCGACGTCTGATCTGCTGGTGAACCTGGAACACGTCGATAGCTACGCCATCCGGCAGGCGCTGACGCGAGTGGCCGACAACTTCTCGATACTTCCCGGACCGTTCGATACCATCGAACCCATTTCGGTCGAACTCGGGGGAGTCATGCGAATGTTGGAGATGGCCAAGTATCTGTCGGCCGTAGCCGTGTGGGATGTGCCGTGCACGTATGACGATTTCTACTTCGGCTACTTATCGGCGGCGGATCAGATTGTGCTAGTGGTCGACCAAAGCGTGTCGTCGATTCGGGGAGCGCAGATGGTGTCGGAAACACTAGGCGGCCATCGTCCCTTCATCGTCATCAATCGTTACGACCGCACGGTCGAGGGATTCTCGGCCCAGCGGCTACGGGGACTGCTGAAGCCGCGAGAACTCTGGACCATCCCCAACGATCCTTCCGTCGCTGGCGCCGCCAACAGCGGCCGCCCGTTACGCCTGCACGACAGCCGGTCGAATGCCTTGGCCGATATCGATCAACTGGTCGACGAGTTGGCCCCCGTCGATACCAAGACGACCGCGCCGCAGAAATCCTTGTCGATTCTCGGGCGTCTGACGCACGTCTTCAACCATTGAGCATGGAGAAGAATAGGCATGACTCCGACCACCATCCAACTCCTGCACGTTGAAGATGACCGCATTCATCAGGCGCTCGCGGCTAAGCATCTCGCCGCGATGAACGACTATCAATTTGCCATCACGGCCGTCGCCAGCGAGGAGGCCGCGATCGATGCGTTCCGGCGAGGTACGTTCGACCTCGTTCTGCTCGACTACCACCTCACCGAAGGCGATGGTGTCAGTTGCCTGCGCCGGCTGAGAAAGATGGATTCGATGATTCCCGTGATCGCGGTTTCCGGTGTGGCTACTCCGGAAGTGGCGGCCCAACTCATCGAAGAGGGCGCCGACGATTACCTCGGCAAGTCCACCTTGGACGGCCCGACGCTCGCTCAAAGCGTCCGCAACGTCCTGACCCGCGCCCAAGCGTTTCGCGCCAGGTTTGCCTCGCTCGCAAAACCACGGCCCGCGGCGTCACCGCTGCAGTAAGGCGATCGTTGCAGACACCGACCAGTAGTGCGTAGTGCCCCCTGCCTGAAATCAGCGTGCCGTAGACGCCTTCGATGCCCAGCGACCCCAGAACACCGGGCCGCTGCCGCCAAACGTCGGGTTGTTGGCGAAGCCGCGGGAGAGCAAGGGATGGAGCAATCCACTGACGGTCATGGCCGGATCAAATCCCCCCCTAGGCAAGTTGCGCCTAGCAGATGGTCAACGGGATTGCTGCATTCGCGCTTACTGTGCGAGGCGGTCGGCAAAATCCGCAGCGAGCTTCTCTCCTTTCGTGCGCCGCCGGTGCCTTTCGATCCACTCCGGTACTTCTCTTAGCGTTCGAGGAGGTTGGAATCCAACGGAACAGCCGCATGAATCAAACGTGAAGCCATGCTCGTGCAAGGCCCGCATGATTTTCCAGGATCTTCGATCACTGGCGGGAGGAGCCTTGAAATCCAGTCCCATATCAACCATGGGACGCGAGCACTCGGGGCAGACAATCTCGCGGCACGTGCTACAGTTTTTGCCGCTGCACGAACGTGCCTTCGTCCACCTCTTCCCACTGCCAGTGCTTGAACGCTTTTCGACAAACGAAGCAAGCGAAATGGTCTCGATAGTTGTGCCACGCGTATCGACACATGCTGACTACCCAAATCGGCTATCTGTCGAAGAAAATGCGGGAAACAGGACTTGAACCTGCACGGTATTGCTACCACTAGGCCCTCAAGGTAAAACACCAACATATTGCCTGCAAAGGATTTGCGTCGCAATTGCATTGGTCGCACCTCCTTAGAATGAAAATCGCAGCGGTTTGAATTTCGGACGAGTGGACCTTGGATGGCACTTTTTGTCCCCATTCTGTCCCCAAAATCGCCCCACTAGGTAGTCGTACTGGTGCGATGCACCCCAGCGCGGACTTCATGCCGTTCGAGTCATAAATGGGTCTTTCTCGGAGTCCGAAGAATCGGATGGGTTGATGCGAAAGCGGCGCTCACGTCTTCGCCTGCTGCTCAATCGTTTGGCAGCTGCCGGGTCGGCGAAAACAATAGTCGGGGCGCCAGGACACCGTTAGCACTATTCGCGGGAGGAATTTGACCACAGCGTGTTTTATCAAGCGGCCCCTGCTGCGCCCTCCGGCGCAGCTCCTGGCCTGTTCGCGCGTGGAGTTGGGTGGCTGGAAGAAGGACCGCAATAACCGCTGTTGGAAATGGGTATCCGGAAGATACGAAGAAGTTCCGTACTACCTACAAACACCGTCTGGCGTGGCGTTAGAATAGGGGCCAACACTGGTCTGAATCGGTTTCAGGCTTTTCCCAAATCGGACATCTCGGATTAGCCGCTCATGAACATCGCTGGACAAACGTTTCTCGTTACTGGAGGAGGGTCAGGTCTTGGTGCTGCGACGGCTCGGCAATTGGTCGCGGCCGGCGCGAAGGTTGTCATCGCCGACATCAACGAGCAACTCGGTCTCTCGCTGGCTGCAGAGTTGACGGCTGCCCGCTTCATAGCAACCGACGTCGCCGACGAGGCTAGCGTCCGCAACGCGATCAAGGTCGCGGTCGAATCTTTTGGCGGCCTTCGCGGGGTGGTGAACTGTGCGGGCATCGCCACGGCGATTCGGGTCGTCGGCAAAGACGGTCCCCACAGCCTCGATGCATTCACCCGCATGATTCAGGTCAATTTGATCGGCACGTTCAACGTCATTCGCTTGGCGTTGGTTGGTGAATTTGGTCAGGGTCGCTTGCTGAGCCACCAAACCGCGAGCCACTGGTAAAGCAGGAAGAGCAGGCGTTTGAGGTTCTGCACCATCGCGCACAGGTAGGCTTGGGTCTGCACTTTTGACCGGCCGCGATACTTTGCGCACGACAAACAGTGGTTTTGCTTGGCTTCGGCGAAGAGCCCTTCGATCTTCCACATCCGCTCGGCGATCTTTTTGCCGAAATGAGGTTCTTCCATCTTCGACTGCACATGCTCGAACAGGTCCTGATCAAGGCTGCGGAGCACGAACCGTTGATGAGACGGTGGCTTCGACCTTGCAGGACAAATCGACGCTTGCGGACAAACGCGACAGTCTTCGGGCGAGCTGACGTATCTCTTGTGATTTTCATAGATCGCTGGATTGGGCCTCAGACACTTCCCCTGCGGACAGCGGAAGCGGTCGTGCTCTTTCTCGTAGGTCAATCCTGACCTTAGGTACTTGCTGTTGCCGACGCGGCCGCTCCAGAGTGGGAGATAGGTCTCGACGCCCTGAGCTTGTAGCGTCCGGATGATTGACGCTGAGCCATAGCCGCGATCGGCAATCGCTTCGCGGATCGTGATCTTGCACCGATCCCGGATACGCTGCAGTTGGTTGATGTAAGGTTGGTTGTCGTGCCGCGCTCCGGTTGTCAGCTCCGTGTCCAGAATGACGCGACTGTCAGCGTCGATTGTTTGTTGAACCTTGTTCTTGAGTTGCCGAGGCGTTCCGCACTTCTGCGCCAGCGTGGCGTCCGGATCTGTGCGGCTACGGTGCGTTTGATTGGACAGCTTGCGTTGGGCCGGGCCGTCGATCGTCCCTCGCCGCTGCCGTTGAGCGTCTTCTTCCTTCTGAGCTTCGCCCGGATCATTGTGAACCAGCGAGTTCAGCGAGGCATCGGCAGCGATCAAGGTCGCATCGGTCATCACTCGACACGAGTCTTTGACCAACCCCTTCTGCTTGCACTGCTCGACGATCCTGCGGAATACCGACTCGAAGATCTCGGCGCCGTAGCGGTCGCGGATGCGGGTTAGCGATGAGTGGTCCGGCACGTCGTCCGTGAGCGGCAAGCGGCAGAACCAGCGGTAAGCGAGATTGTAGTAGACGTCTTCGCAGAGTTGTCGTTCCGAGGTGACGCCGAAAAAGTACGCCACCAGCTGCATGCGGAAGTAGACTTCCGGATCGATCGACGGCCGGCCTTGCTGGACCGCGTACCGAGGAGCCGTCAATTCTCGCACGAACGACAGATCGAGTACCCGATCGACGCGACGCAGGAAATGGTCGGCAGCGACAAATGACTCCAAGTCGATGCTCGCCGTCGCCTTCGGGTCGAATGCATGCACTCCTGGCATGACCGCCTCCGCCAACAGAAGTGAAGCCGGCGAAACCACAACACGCCCAGAAACCCGCTTTCACGAGAAAAATCAAGCCGAAACCGTGCTAGCTCAAACCGGACTTTTTCAACAGGCCCGGTCCCTTGATTGGAGTCCGAGAAAACGGTTGGCTTGATGCGACAGCGGCAGGCACGTCGGCGCCTGTTGGCCACATTTGAACGGCGCTTGAAAAAGGCAATGGTCCTTGATGGATTCGTTCGGAGCAACATCACTCACGCAGGGTTTTTCCATGTCTAGGCGGCTCGTTGCAGTTTTTTTCACCGTTTGAAGATTTGACCGATCCGCGGATCGAACGGACGCGCGTGCATGATTTGTTCGAGCTGGTGGTCGTGTCGCTCTGCGGTACCCTTGCGGGCGCCGACACCTGGGCCGACATCGAGCGGTTTGGCAACGATCGACTCGCTCGAGTTTCGCAGTTTTACGCGGCCAGGGCCGCGATATTTTCCAGGGTTTGGGTACACGGGTCAGCCCGTTGAAGAGCAAGTCCGCCGCCGTAGTTACGAACCGCATGTGCCGGCCAAGAACAATGACGGTCCCAAATCGAAGCACTATCGCAGCAAACCCCGCCGCTGGAAGGTGGAACGGACTCACTCGTGGCTCAACCGCGCGCACCGATTGCTGACCCGCTGGGAAAAGAAAGTCGCCAATTTCGTCGGCTTCATGCATCTTCAGTTCGCCATCGTCGCTTTACGGACAGCAGGAGTTCTCGGATAGGCTCTAAATCGCCTGACTTGCAGAGGGGTTTTGGGAATGCTCCGCGATAGCCTCGATATCTCGCGGCGCCGCGATTCGGTAGATCACGGGCAGGATGAACAGCGTCAACACAGTCGAACTGGCTAGACCCCAGACGATGACTGTTGCCAGCGGGCGCTGCACGTCCGAGCCAAGTCCGACGGCGACCGATGCCGGCAACAGTCCGAGAATCGCCACCGGGGCTGTTGTGAGAATGGGGCGGAACCGTCGTCTGGCACCTTGGATGATTGCTTCTTCCAGCGACACGCCTTGCAGGCGCAGGTTGGTAATCCACTGTACCAACACCACCCCGTCCATGATGGCCACTCCAAATAACGTAGCGAATCCAACGGCGCTCGATACGTTCAAGTTCATGCCGCGGAGGTAAAGCGCGATCATTCCACCGACAAAGGCAAACGGGACCGCTATCAGCACGATCAGTGTCTCTCTCAAGTTGCCGAAGGCTGTCATCAAGAGCACGAAAACCAAGCCGACCGTCACCGGGATAACGAACAAAAAGTGCCGCCTTGCCCGCGCCAGGTTCTCGAACATGCCCAGCCAGCGGACATTTATGTCGGACGGTACGCTGATCTGCTGTCGGAAGGCCGCTTGCGCTTCGCGCACAAAACTGCCTTGGTCACGACCGACGATGTCACAACGGACAGTCAGGCGCCGTCGACCGCTATCTCTCGCGATGATCGTCTGGCCGTCAATGACCTGAAATCGAGCGACTTGCGACAACGGGATCGGCACGCCGTTGTTGGCATAGACCGGCAGCCGCTCGATCGCCTCACGCGATTTGATCAGATCTCGATCGAATCGGGCGACGATATCGAAGCTGCGCTCGCCTTCGTACAGCCGCCCGATCGATTGTCCTCCCAGCGCGGTGTTGATCAGCAGATTGACGTCGTCAATCTGCACGTCATAGCTGGCACACAGCGCGCGGTCGGGTTCAATCAACAGTTGCGGCTGCGGACCCTCTTGCTCAATATTAACGTCAACCGCCCCGGGCACTTTGCTCAAGACATCTCGCGTTTCGCGGGCTAACGGCAACAGCGCGTCGAGGTCTGCGCCCGAAAGTTCGACGGCCAGATTTGCGGATGTGCCATTGGAGTCTTCGGTGACGCTGTCGATGATCGGTTGGGTAAAGTTAAAACGGGTGGTTGGAAACTCCTCGCGAAACCGTGCGGCGATTCGGGACACCAATTCCTGTTTCGATGCCGATTCCCACTCGTCTCGCGGCTTGGGGCCGATCATCATTTCCAGACGGCTGGGCGGAAACGGATCGGTGCCGCTGTCGTTGCGGCCTGCCTGAGCGATAATGAATTTCACGTCGGGAAACTCATGGGCGATCGCGCGCAGCCGTTTTCCGAAAATCGCGGTCTGCTGCAGCGAAGTGCCCTCCGGAAAATTGGCTCGAACCCAGATCACGCCCTCGTCCAGATAGGGCAGAAACTCGCTCCCCAGGCGGGGCAGGACAAAGACGCACACAGCCACGACCGAAAATATCAGAACGCCGACGACGGCCCAGCGAGCCCGGAGCAATCCCCGAATCACGACTGCGTAGCCGTCTCTCAAGTGATGCATAACGGGGTTGTCCCAGTCCGCAAAACCATGCCGAAACAAGAACGTGGCCAGCGCCGGAATCACGACCAGGGCGAAGATAACCGCACCCACCAATGCGAATGCGATCGTCAGTGCCATAGGTCGAAAGAGCAAGCCCTCGATGCTGGTCAGCGTCAGCAGCGGAAGGTACGCGGAAATGATGATCAGCATGGAGAAGAAGATGGGCCGCTGCACTTGCAATGCCGCCGCCTCCACGGTTGTGCGGACATTTGCTTCGGTGCGTCTCTCGCTGAGCCGGTGTACGATGTTCTCGACCATGATGACCGACCCGTCTACCAGAATGCCAAAGTCGATCGCGCCAATCGACAAAAGCCCCACTGGAATATTCGTGAAGTACATCAGTACCAGAGCGAATAACAGGGAAAATGGGATCGTAAGCACGACAAGCAACGCGACTGCTGGGCTTCCCAGAACAATCAAAAGCACCAGAACGACGAGTGAGATGCCCATCGCGATGCTGTGACTTACGGTGTGCAGTGTACTGTCGATCAGGAACGTACGGTCATAGAAGGGCTGGATTCGCACGTCCGCGGGCAACATGTTGGCGTTCAAGTCTGCAACCTCGGCCTTAACCCGTTCGAGCACGCGTGAGGGGTTCTCACCGCGGCGAAGCATGACGATACCCTCGACGGCCTCATCGACGTCGTCCTTGGCGAAGATTCCCGTGGGTAGCATTGAGTCCAGTTCGACCTTGGCCACGTCGCGGACATAGATTGGCGAACCGCCGCTGGTGTTGATCACGGTCGAGGCGATATCGTCAGTCGATTGGAATGCTCCGCGACCACGAATAACGAACGACATCTCGCCACGCCGCAAGACGCTGCCGCCAGCATTGGCATTGTTCGTCTCGAGGGCCTGGACGACATCGTCGAACGTCAGTCCAAACCGCTCCAGTTCAAAAGGCTCGATCTTCAATGTGAACTGTTTGGCATAGCCGCCCAAGTTGATCACTTCGGCCACGCCGGCTGTGCGCCGCAGGCGAGGAATGACGACCCAGTCATTGAGTGTCCGCAGCTGCATCAAGTCTTCTGCACCAGCGGAGTTCAGGACGTAGCGATAGATCTCGCCATATGCAGTGGCGAGCGGACCCAATTCCGGTTGCACACCGGCCGGCAGTCGGATGGCGCTGAGTCGCTCTTGGACGCGGGTTCGTGCGAAGTAGTTTTCGACTCCTTCCTCGAAAATCAATTGCACGACCGAGAGACCGAAGATCGTGCGGGAACGAATGATGGCCAGTCGGGGGACGCTGCCCATCCCCAACTCAATCGGAACCGTCACCTGACGTTCCACTTCCTCGGGGGCGCGCCCGGGATACGTGGTAATGACCGTCACGACCTGCGCGGAGATGTCCGGATACGCGTCAATTTTCTGCTGAGTGAATGTCCACGCGCCCAACGCGGAGATGGCGAGTGCAGCGACAACCATGAGCAGCCGGTGTCGAAGGCTGACGCGAATCAGGGCGGCAATCATGGTCGCGGCCCAGTCGAATCGTAATTGGCCATGCTCTGAACCGCTAGAGGTTTCAACAGCACCGCATTTTCACCGGCGATCCGGTCGCCCGGGCGTAGTCCCTTGAGGACCTCGACATAATCTCCGAGGGATTCGCTCACTTCGACGTCTGTCACGTCGAATTGCGAACCGTCCGTCTCCTGCCGAAATACATAGTCGGCCCGATCAATGTGTACGACGGCGCTGGACGGAATCAAGATCGCGTCACGCGGCTCGTTTCCCAAGCCAATCTCACCAAACATTCCGGGCTTCAATTTGCCGGCCGGATCGTTCAAGTCGAACAATACTCGCAGCGTACGGCGCTCTATGGACACGACCGACCCCAACTCTTCCACATGGGCAGAATATGTTACGCCTGGCACTCCAAAAAACTTTACCTGACATGATTGGCCGACGCTAACCAGTCCGATCTTGGCCTCCGGCACGTTGGCAGACACCAATACCATTCCTTCACGAGCACGCGAAAGGGCCGCTGGCTCGATTCCGGCCTGAGCGAGTTGTCGCTCCAACGCCAATCGTTGACGCTGGGCGGACCTCAACAGGGACTCCGCGTCAAAAATCTCACGTTGGCCTTGCAGCTTGGCCTGCATCAGGTCGGCTTCGGCCGTTACATAATCTTTTCGGGGGATGTCGCCGCCGGTTGCCAGGGGCTTAAGACGTTCAACAATCGTTTCGTACCGCGAAATCTGCGCTTTGGTTAACTCTCGTGTCGTCTGCAGTTGTTTCTGCGCGAACTCTATATCGACGCTCGTCTTGAGCCAATCCGCATAGAAGGTAGCGACCTCGGCACTTGCAAACTGCCAGCGAAACTCAATCGTTTCAGTACCCGGGCGAATCCGCGCCACGACAGAGCCGGTCACCGTCAGGATCGGATATGATACGGTCCGACTTTCGACCAAGAAGTTCTTCAGGTCCCTCGACAAAGGTGTATCGGGACGAACGAGGATTCGGCGCGGGCCCGTTACCTCCACCAACGTTTCAGGGGGCATGAACGAGTTGCTGCGTTGAACCTGCGAAGACGTTGGAGGCGTCGCTGGGCGGACGATGGCTACAATAATTGCGACGGCTCCGATGGACGCCGCGATCATCCACGCGGCACGCCAAATCTTGGTCGCTCGGCGAAGCGAGACGACCTGGGCGGAGGCATCGGAAGGCAGCCCGGTTATCGTGGTCCGTTGCATGGGAATAATCTTTGCAGGCCCGATTGTATCGATTGATTAAATTCTAGGTTACCGGACAACAACCGGAAAACAGGGAAAAGGCCACCTAAGCAGGCGTGTGGGGGGAAATTTGGGCCCCGGCAAATGGGGCAATCGACCGTGATTGCGTTGCTCAGGAGCCAATTGATGTCCGTTCGCGGGCCCGGAACCGCCGCATGCCGGCACTTAGCCACATGGAATCTGCCATGCCAAACGTCTTGTTCTTGCCGGAACTACGCGAAATGCTCGCCGATGGCGATGACGACAATCTTCGCGAGATCATGATCGAACACCATCCGGCCGCAGTGGCCGATTTCTCGGAGGGTCTGTCGGCGGACGAGACGTGGGCTCTATTCGATCGCGCACCGCTGGAAAACCAAGCCCAGGTGTTCTCGTTCTATTCCGCGGCGAAACAGGATGAACTGGTCCGCAAGGGCGACCGCCGCCGCGTGTCGCAGTTGCTCGAAGTCATGCCACACGATGACCGCGTCGATTTGCTGCGGCGATTGCCCGAGTCCACAGTCGATGATCTGTTGCCATTGGTCGACAAGGCCGACCGTGAGGACATTCGGCGCTTGCTGTCGTACCCCGAGCACAGTGCCGGCGCGATCATGACGACCGACTATGCCACGCTGCCGGTCGACATCACTGTCGCAGAAGCGCTAACGCGAATTCGGCAGCAGGCGGCGACGCGAGAGACGATCTATTACATCTACGTCGTCGATGCCGGTCGACGGCTCATTGGATTCGTATCTCTGCGCGATCTGATTCTGGCCAAGCCGGGCGTGTTGCTTCAGGACGTGATGACCACCGATGTCGTGTCGGTCAAAGTTGAGCAGGATCAGGAACAGACCGCACGCCTGATGTCGCGGTACGATTTTCTCGCGGTGCCCGTGGTCGATGACGAGAACCGCCTCGTCGGCATCGTGACGCACGACGATATCCTTGACGTCCTCACTGAAGAAGCCACGGAGGACGCCCTACGTCAGGGTGCCGTCGGCCCGCTGGCCGAACCCTATCTGGACGTGGATTTTGCTCACGCCTGGAGAACCCGCGCGATGTGGCTGTCTTGCTTGTTCGTGGCGGAGCTTTTCACGTTCACAGCATTGGCTTCTTTTGAAAATGCAATCGCTCAAGTCGTCGCCTTAAGTCTGTTTGTGCCGCTTTGCATCTCCACAGGAGGCAACTCCGGTTCACAAGCCGCTACACTGATTACGCGCGCTTTGGCATTGGGCGAAGTTACGCCCGCTCAATGGCGCCGCGTATTGCGCCACGAATTGTTGTTGGGATTTGCGCTGGGGATAACCCTCGGCGCCATTGGCTTTGTGCGGGCATCCCTGACTCCGGCATCGGTGCTGGGCAATGCCGATCGCTGGATGCTTGCGCTCGTGATCGGTCAGTCGGTTGCAGCCATCTGCCTGTGGGGAACAATTGTGGGATCGATGCTGCCATTGCTGTTCAGACGACTCGGCTTCGATCCAGGCTACGCCTCTAGCCCGTTTGTGGCCACTTTTGTGGATGTCACCGGAATCGTTATCTACTTCTCGATTGCGAGGTTGCTGCTACTCTAGGCCGGCGCGTGCGCAGGTGAATGCTTGTTACGTCGCGTGCCTTCCGCAGAGGGCAAAATATGTAGTGGGATCGCCGCACCTCGAATCATTTTGTCGGTGAAATTCCATGGATCCGCCGGGCCAGGCCAACCCGTCCAGTGGTACCAAACGCGATCACATTGAGGTTCGGCCTTGCACAAAGAGCGACGGCTGCCTTTGAAGACCGAGACGCGGCAGCTTTAGTCAACACCAGGCTCGTAGATTCAGGCGAGCTAGAATTGCGTCAAAACTGGCGGCCACGTTGCGATTGCCGCAGATTACGCAGGCTTGGAAAATGGATTCTGAATGACGCGCGGCGGTCTGAAAGGTCCATTCGACGGCGATCAGCACGTTCGAGGCCTTGATCACAACGAGCACGTCTTTGTCGGGGTGCAATTGCAGGTTATCGGCCGACGCCTTGGTAATCGTCGAGACAATCTCTTGGGCTCCCGGCAAAACGACGACCACTTCGGAATTGACTGCTCCGGGCATTACAGACTTCACCTTCCCCTTGAGTACATTACGCGCACTGATCTTCATCATTCGCTCCTTTGCTTGGATACCGAATCCCACGTCAGTTCGTGGGCAATACGACAGGAAAGAATAGCGGTCGGTCATCCAGCTCGCCTCGCCCGAAATCAGCGATCCAACGCTGTGTCTCTGGAGTTCGTAGAAACTCGGCCAGGCGACAAGCCGCCCGATAGCGTTGTTCGTCGCTCCGATCGGCACCCACAACGACGACATACGATCGCCGCATGCGATCGTCGCCCGCGACCATGATCTCCAGACCTTCGTTTGCGATCTTGCCGTTGAGAAACGGAATTCGGCCGACGATCGTGTATGCATGCTCCTTGGCCGCACGCTTCAAAAGCTGTCGTTGCCGGTCCGAGGGCATGACGACTGTAGTCTCCGTGTCCAACTCCAGGCCGTCCTCCGTGAGCAGGTCGTGCAGAACCTCGTTGCTTCCCAGGCTCTGATGGATAAGGAATCGTGATCTCGACTCGATGATGCGCTTAAGGGCCTCAACGGCGTCGGACATTCCCTTGATGCCCGCCGGATCGTCCGCCGGGCCGACCAGGAGAAGATCATTCCGGGCCCACGGCTGAGGATTGACGCCCAATCCGTCAGCCACCAGGTTGATAATCGTGTCGCTGGCATGCATGGTGATCAGATCGGCTTCGCCGCGGCGAAAAGATTTCGCAATGACATGCTTCGGTCCCGTGGCGACAATTGACGTCTTGATGCCAGTCGCTTTTTGGAAGCGTTCCGAAACAGTCTGCCAGAAATCCGTATCTGTCATTCCTCCGATTACAGCGCATCGAACCGTCGGCTCGGCATTGCCGCTCGTCACAGGCGCAGCCTGTTCATCGCCGCGCACGCCGGACAAACACACGAATAAAAGTGAAGCCAATATCGTCGCTATTCCGCGATGCCGGGATGCAGCGTAGAAACGGCACATATGAATCACTCGACAAGCTCGCCGGTTTGCCTAGTGGAGTAGCCGGGCAGTTCGGATAGTCGCGATCGATAGTTGCGGGACCGCAGCGTTGCCAGCAGTGCCGCCAGTCGTCGATCAGACGACGGATCGCTGGAAAGACAAATATCATAGTCTTTCTCGTTCAACCTCAGAAACCGCAAGCCGGACTCCTCGGTCGCCAACCGGACGCAAGGTCCGACGTCCGCCCAACCGCATTTGACCGCTGCTGCCACGCTACGGTGATCGAAGGCCACGCGGCGCGGTGCTGGCTTGCCGGCGAGGATCTCATCCTGGCATTGGCGGATGCCCGAGCCTTCCTCCCTGCCGATCCAATGCGCTTTCGACCTGACAAGATTCTGAATGGTGGAGGCCTTGAAACGTTGGCCGATCGCCACGCCTTCCTCCCAACGGGCAACGCGAACCAGCCGGCAGGCGCGACCGACCCGGGAACGGGCGGCGGTGAGATTCCGAGATTTGCCTCCATGCCCTAGATGAATGCCCGCCGCGTGGACCCTACCTTCCGCCAACAGGTCCAACGCCGCGCGGCTGCTACGCCGCAGGACGATCATGCGAAACTGAAACTGTCGGGCGTATTCCATCGCCAGCAATCCGGCCGCCGGGTCACAGCCGGCGACCACCAGCGTGCGGTCCGCGATCGTCGATTCCGCGGCCGCATGGCCACCTTCGCGGAAAACGCCGTCGTGCCATTCGAGCGAGCGGGAATCGTCGCCAACCGGATAAAGCAGCAACCGCCCGCCCACACGCGCCTTCCAGTAGCGGGGCTGGGGCACTGCCGGCGGCACGGCCCACTCACCAGCCGGACTGGAATGCATCGGCTCGGCGAACAAGTCCTCGACAGTACAACCCAGCGCCTTACTCAATGCCAAGGCCGCGGTTACGGACGGCGCGAGCCGACCGGCTTCGATCGCGCTAACGCCGGCGCGCAAAGGCCGGCTCGATCGGCCAGGTCCTGTTGCGACCAGCCATGCGCCGAGCGTCGGATGCGCACCGAATTCTGTGGGTCGTGGGGGGTTGACATGATTCTGTCAGTATATTGATACTATCGTGTCGCTACAAGTGAGAGACCTGACAACTGTGATGGGGGCTCCGATGTGCTGGAAAGCGCCGCCCGTGCTTTTTTTTGCCGTGGTTCTGGTGGTCTCGTCGGTCGCGCGGGCCGGGATGGTTTCTCTCGCTCCGAGCAAGGATAACACCCTGATTGAGCAAACCGATCCCGGTAACCAACTAAGTAACGGCCAGGGCGACGTCTTTGCTGGTCGAACGGGCCAGCCGTCCGGCAGCATCCGCCGCGGTCTGCTTGCATTTGATGTCGCTGGCAACGTGCCGGCCGGCTCGATCATCACTGGCGTCACGCTCACGATCCGCGAAGTGTCAGGACTCAATGGCGATTCAATTGTCGAGTTACACCGAGCGCTGCAAGACTGGGGCGAAGGCGCCTCGTTCCAACCCGGCGGCATGGGCGCTGCCGCGCAGGACGGGGATGCGACGTGGATGTACACCTTCTATGATTTTGACGATCCGACGTCGAGCCCCACGTGGTCGACTCCCGGGGGTGATTACAGCCCGACGGTAAGCGCGTCAACGATCTTGTATGACCAGTTCGCCCCGGGGCCGATCTTTCCTCCAAACAGCAGCTTTAGCTGGTCGAGCGCGAGCAACCCGCAGATACTTGCCGACGTGCAGAGCTGGCTCGACAGTCCGGCGGGGAATTTCGGTTGGCTCTTGCTGGGCGACGAGAGCATTGGCCAGACGGCCAAACGGCTGGGCAGTGGCGAATCGGCAACTCCGCCGCAATTGCTCATCACCTACGTCCCGGAGCCGGCAAGTGGAGTTATTCTGGCGAGCGGTTCGTTCTTAGCTGCCGCCTGTGGCTTGCTCTCTCGCCGGAACACGCGGCGGAAACGGCCATAGCCATCCTTTGTTCCAGCGCATCAGGATAAGAGCTGTGCGCCGCGGATTCACATTAATTGAGTTATTGGTTTCGATCGCGATCGTCGGATTCCTTGCGGCTTTACTGCTGCCGGCGATTCAAGCAAGCCGGGAAGCGGCCCGCCGCACCCAATGCGCGAGCCAGTTGCGGCAACTGGGGGTCGCCGCTACGTCACACGCCTCGGCCAGGGGATCCTTTCCGCCCGGCGTGCGGCAATGGTACTTCAACACCGCGGTCTCGCACCGTGGCATTCCGCTGTTTGCCTATCTGCTTCCCTACCTGGAAGAAGCCAACGCGCTGGTCACGTGGGACTACGAGGATCCCATCAACAACGCGAACCAGGGAAGTCGCTCACACACAGCCGTCGTGCTGCCGCTGCTCGTCTGTCCCTCTGATGATATTCAAGAGAATCCGATCTTGATGAGCAGCCGGAATTGGGTTTACGCGCTGACAAGCTACGGCGGCAACGGCGGCACGCGATCCTATTTTCCAATGCAATCGACAGCCGATGGAATTTTTCACACAACGGGCGAGGCCTCCGAGCCCGAAAATTTCCAGCGGGCGGTTCGGCCGCGCCAGATTACGGACGGCCTAAGCAAAACGATCCTTTTCGGCGAGCGGTCGCACATTGACCTGAACTACAAAACTTTCAACGATGCCGGCTGGGCCGAGTCACTCGACGAGTGGGGCTGGTGGGGCGCCTCGACCAGTCGGAAGATGGTCGGCCACGTGACGATGAGCGCGTATGCTCCAATCAACTACCGGCTTCCCTTCTCCTTCGCCGGGCGTTTCGGTCAGAACCCACCGGCCGACTCCTTCAGCGCCTTTCAATACTATGTCGACTTGCGAATGTGCGCCTACGGGAGTGCGCATCCCGAGGGAGCGAACTTCTGCTTCGCCGACGGCAGCCTGCGGTTTTTCATATCTGATACGGATCTGTCCGTCCTACGGGCCTTGAGTACTCGCGACGCCGCGGAACTGACGGCCTTGGAATGACAGTGGCGCTAGCGGCGTGAGGTTACTTGGCACGAGGTTTCGCACCATTTCCTACCAAATACGCGGAGTACCACCGTACAACGTTTCAAAACCGCCGCTTGCCCAGCCCTGTATGGCAGCGCGATTATCAAGCCTCGTCTTCAACATTGACAGGACCGATGAGGCCAGGTCATACCGTTAGCCGAACATCGTTTGTATTTTTCATACATACCGCGATGCCCGAAAGGTGGCCTCGCAACTCCGATCGCTATCCTCCTCTGAGTTGCAAGACGAGTGCCTTCAGCTTGGCCAGCTCTCGTTCCGATTCAACCTCGATTTCTAGCGGGACTACTTGTTTCCCCTCCACTTCGGCAACTCCGTCATTCCAATTCCACGAAGCGACTGTCGATCCCCAATCATAGACTGCGATGGCATGAGCGTGATGGATCAAGTAGGCGAGTCGGTCTGCAGTCGTGGTGCCGTACAAGCAGCGTTTCATTGCGTGTTTCCTAAGCGTTCCGGTCTGAACCGAGATTTGACTGGCGTCGTTGGATCCCGCCTGACTTCGACTATGCGCTATAGCTCGACCTGCACTCCCACTTCGATGACCTGTCCTGGTGGCAGCTGGTAGAACTCGGTTGCTTGACGTGAGTTTCGCGACATCCAAGCAAAGAGCTTCTCGCGCCAAATGGCCATGCCCGGTCGCTTCGTGGCCAGTAGAGATTCACGGCCGAGGAAATAGCTCACCCCTCCCGTCGAGAAGTCCAGATCGTCGCGGTGGATCTTTCCCAGATCGCGCGGGACGTTCGGCTCGTCCATAAAGCCATAGTTGAACGTGATTCGGAAGAAACCCTCGCCGATTTCTTCGATTTCAATGCGGTCACCGGGTCGCATGTGCGGCACTTCGGCGGTGGCGACGGTGAGCAGGATCACTCTTTCGTGGAGCACCTTGTTATGCTCGACGTTGTGCCGCAAGGCCGGCGGCGTGGCAATGGGATTGCCCGTCATGAAGACGGCGATGCCGGGAACACGGTGCGGAAGGTCCCGCAGGAGGCCGGCAAGGTACAGTTCGACCGGGATCACTCGTTCGCGCATCCGCTGTGCGAGCAATCGTCGGCCAGCCATCCAGGTCGACATCAAGGTGTAAGACAAGAAGGCCACCAAGAGCGGGAACCAACCGCCGTTGCCGATTTTAAGAATGTTCGCGCCGAAGAAGGAAAGGTCGATGATCAGAAACAGACCCGAGAGCCCCAACGCCGCCGGCAACGGCCACTTCCATTGATCCTTCGCCAGGAAGAAGAACAAGATTGTTGTGATGACCATCGTGATTGTGACTGCCACGCCGTAGGCCGCTGCGAGATTGCTGGATGATCCAAACCCGATCACGAGCCCGATGCAGGCGACCATTAGGGCCCAATTGATCGCCGGGACGTAGATTTGGCCGAACTGGTCCGGAGAGGTATGGCGGATCGTCAGACGCGGGCTGAAGCCAAGCTGCACGGCCTGCAGTGAGAGGGAGAAGGCGCCCGTAATGACCGCCTGAGAGGCGATGATCGTGGCCATTGTGGCAAGCACCACGAGCGGATAAAGAGCCCAACCGGGCGCCATTCGATAGAACGGATTGCTTGCTTCGGCTGGATGGCTTAGCAGGAAGGCGCCTTGCCCGAAGTAGTTCAACAGCAGCGACGGCAGAACGATCGAATACCAAGAGAGACGGATCGGGCGGGTGCCAAAATGGCCGATGTCGGCATAGAGGGCTTCGCCGCCGGTGACAACGAGAAAGACCGTCCCCAAGATGACGAAGCCGGCCCAGCCGTTACTCAACAGAAAGCCGATTCCATGGAATGGGTTGATCGCCCATAAGACCTGAGGCGCGTCCGAGATATGCGAAATTCCTAAGGCAGCTAAGGTCAGGAACCAAATGACCGTGACCGGCCCAAATAACATTCCGACGCCGGCCGTACCACGTGATTGAAACAAGAACAGGCCCACAAGGATGACGATCGTGATCGGCTTGACATAAGGGCTCAACACCGGCGTGGCGACTTCCAATCCTTCCACGGCACTGAGTACGGAGATCGCCGGTGTGATCATGCCGTCGGCATAGAGCAGCGAGGCACCGAGTAATCCCATCGTCAGGATCAGCGTCCGCCGCCGGCTCGCCGCTGCCTTGATGGGAGTGACCAGAGCGGTCAAAGCCAGAATGCCGCCTTCGCCGTGATTGTCCGCCCGTAAAATGAAGACGAGATACTTGATCGAAATCACGATGACCAGTGACCAAAAGACGAGCGAGAGAACGCCAAGCACATTGGCCGGTGAAACCACAATGGCATGCTCGCCGTGAAAGCATTCACGGATGGCGTAGAGCGGGCTGGTTCCGATATCACCGTAGACGACGCCCAGCGCCATCAGAGAAAGCGCGCCAGCGGCAAGCCGCTGGGCGGTCGTGCGTTACTTCCCTGGGAGGCCTGCGAGTTGGGCCCTGTGTTGCTCATTCACCGAACCACCGTAAGTGAAACGCGAAGCATCGACAACCGCGCGACGAAGACGGACGATTATCGGCTGTGGGGGTCGCTGTGTCGATACGTGTTGGCGATCTGCCGCACGTCCAAATGTCAGGCAGGCTTAGGAAGTTGCAAGTTGCATCCGCGATCGGCCACTTGTCTACCTCAAGGCCTGGTGAAACGCGAGGGCGGCTCAACTTAGTTCAGCGCGTGGGAGTAACTTCCGCTGCGCGAATCGACTTTTGCAGCGACTCCAAGATTTCCGCACATCTCGCTGTCGCGAGCCGCTTTGTACCAAGTGAAACGGCGAAGGATTGCACGTTGCTATTCCGGCGAGACAAGTCCAGGATTTGTCTGTGAACCTTTGAAAAATCATCAAATGCATTCCCCGCTTGCCTGACGAAGGGTTGACCGTCTGCGGTTGCTAGTGGGGTCAGGTTGCTCAAGCGCTCGCGGACCTGCTCGTCCAATGCCTTCATTTCGACTTCAATCGCGTCCATCACTTCGTCTCTCGGTTCCACAATATGCCGGTGCTGAAGCAATTGAATCTTGAGCGCCGCTATGAGAGCATCCGACGCCTCCTCCTCAATCTCGGCGGCGGCTACCGAAGACTGGGAATACTTTTCCAATGCATCAAGCGATCGCTCGAATCGCTCGATCGCGTCATGCGCTGGACCGAATGACAGTCTGAGGGCCTTGAGATTGGTATTCTCAACGGCCAGCGTGAGTATCTCTTTGTTTAACTCCTGATAACGATTCCATGCATGATTGAATTCATCGAGGAGGTCTGCTTCCTCCGTTCCGTTGGCGGTCCCTTCGATCAGGCGAACAAGCTCAAGTCGATGGTTTTCAACGGCCAATGTAGCAGCTCTTGATTCTTCGGCGAAACTTTCCGACTCTTCATCGGTCTGTGCCATCACCGAACTTTTCTCAGCTTCTGCAGATTGGTGGACGCCCGCCAACATCGCAGAAACGACTTGGTCTTTCTTGATCGACGCCTCCATCGTCGTGGAGAGCCCATGTTGTGCCATCCATTCGCCATAGAAATACGCGCCAACCAAAGCGGCAAGAAGTACGAGCGAAGAAATGATGCCGGTGCGCAGATGATCGGTTTTTGACATGTTGAGGTTTCCCATCCCGACACGACTGGGACTTGCGAGCGCCGAAGACTTTGACGAATTGTAACAGCGACATGCCGCCGTTGCCTCCCCTGCAATTGACAGCTTCCGGACGGGGAACACTGTGACCTTGCCCCCAAGTGTGATCCACTTGGAGCGCTAGAGAAACAAGGGTGTTTCGATAGGGGAGCCCACGGTGGAGCTCGCCGCGTGTTGACTCGGGGTGGGAAACAATTCTCGACGGCTCTCTTAGCAGTGCAGGACGGTCGTCAGGCCCGCATTAGCTAATTCAGTTGAGGGGCAGCTTGAGCGGATAGTCAGTCGGCTCCAGCATCCAGTCGACGAATTTGCGGCGCAGATTCGCGAACCAAGAACGCACGGCAACCATGCGCTGCGGGCTGTCTTGCTGTTCAGAGGCACACTCAGCCTGAGTTTTCAGCAGCTCGTAGCCGACGAAATCGTAGCGAAGGCACGCGGTCGGTTGGCCGCCTTCGACGGTGCGCTCTCGGGAGGTCAACGAATACGTTGCCGACCAGTGCCCGACGCGCTCACGGCACGAGTGCTGGCCACAGCGCACGAACTCTGGAGTGGCAGGCAACCGTAGCTTGTCCTGGGCCTCGAAATGAGAATCGCTCAGGACCAAGCCATCGGACGGTCCTCCGACAAATTTGACGATGCAAGGCGATGTCTTCGTATTCATGGAACACCTCAAGCTCCAACAACTCGCCGTTCCGAGCGGTGATTGTGGGTTGCGGTCGCATTCTGATCTGGAAAGCGATCAGCTTGATGCGGCTCTGATACTATCTACGGACTCAGTTTAGCGGGCGGGGCGCTGAAAACGCGCTAAAACTGGACGTTGCCGACATCGCTACCACACGACCGGCAGTGAGACGAGAGCCCGAGTGCCGAAATGCTTGGTATTGCGGATTTGCGAGCGAGGCACGGCGAGCCGGAGATTCGGGTGCCGCGCAAAAAGCCCCTCCAGCGCAATGGCCGTCTCCACTCGCGCCAGCATCGCCCCCAGGCACACGTGGATGCCGGTCCCGAAGGCCAGCCGCCACCTGGCAAGCTTCTCGCCGATTCGGCGAATTAAAGCGATTACCTCTAGCAATCGTCGCCTGCCCTTTGAGCGGTGAACGTAATTGGCCTCCGCGCGGCGTACTTGAAGAAGCCACGCGGCCGCGACCGCGCGGTTTTCTGGAATCTGCTCAAACATTGGTCCTCCTATTCGGGGACGGTGGCGACGCCCTGCGTAACAATTCGCGGGAATGGGCCGGCTACGTGGATTGGTTGCGTGTTTTGTTGGATGATGTACTGCGACCACTTTTGCTGTAGCTCGTCGACGCTGCGAATGCCGTAGACGTCTCGCAGTGCGGTCCTTTGGTCTTGCTGCCGCGATTTGTCGATGAACTCCACGAAAGCTTGCGGTGACTTCTGTTCCACCAGGAATCTGACGAGTGACAAGCTTTCTCCGTAAAAAGTCGGCCAGACGCATCGGCCGGGGTAATCCGCAAGCGACATCAATCGTGTCAAGGGGAGCGCCGATCCGTTGGCGCGTGCGGCATCGAAATCGCGCAGGTGTCGCGCCTGCTTGAGCGGTGGATCGGCCAAGATCGCTGTTCCTTCATCAATCCATTTGGGCAGTTTGCGTCCGGCAAACCGCTGCGAGAAGAGGGCGTGCGTCAGCTCGTGCGGTAGACAGGCGACCTCCCAGTCGGCGCGGGTACCACGCACGTCGATCCGATAAAACGGCTTCTGATCCTGGTAACCAATGAGCAAGGAAGCTGACGTGTACCGCGCGTGCAATCCCACGGCACGGCAATAGCTCTCGTCCGTCGGATACACCACGATGGCGCACTTCGGCTCGAGGCGCTCGGTCTCTCCGAACCAATACTTTGAGAGTCTCGCGAGCGCCGCTTCACACCTTGGCGCAAGTTCAGCGTCAATCGCTTGCGACTGCCACTTATAGATTCGAAAACTTGGACTGGCGGCAGTTTGCCAACGAGAATCCGAGATCGGCCGAGCGGCGGCCGCCGATTGCGCAATGCTCGCTGCAAATACGAGAATTCCGCAGAGAAGCCAAGCATACCAGCCATGCGAAGGCCGATGCGTATTATCACTCTCGCCGGGATTCTTGACTTGTCGAGTTGCGAGAAGCCCCGGACTTGGACAGGTTAAGGCGGATCCCTGCCCAAGTCCCTCGGGGCGTCCCTCTGGCTGCGGAAGCCAGGGACTCGAATGTATGGCTCGCCTCAGAAAACTGGCGATTCGCGCGAACCAGTTCTGGCTGACCTCACCAACGACGGGCGCCGGCGACTCATAGCCAATGAACTCATATTCATAGCGGATGGTCGACATGCCGAGATCAAAATCGATCAGGTGGCACGTGCGACGCAGCTTGTAAACGGCGCGACAGGCTGTCCCAGTTGGGCCGCCAGCGGAACCAGCCCGCCCGTCATCGGAAGAAATGGGCACTGGAATCGACCATTTATGCTCTCCGCGTTGGCTCGTGCCGATAACGGCGCAGCCGTTGTAGGGCCCGCCAGAATACCGCGCCTCATAGAGATGCTTGGTCATTGTCTTGGTGTTGGCAGCTTGCCGCTGGCAACGACTTCCAGGTGACCGGGAAAAACAAAATCGCACTCCGACTTTTCGGAAATCAGTCTCAGTGTCCACGGCCCCTCGTGGAGCGTAGCCCTGGCTAGGTCACAAGAGTAAACGGCTCTCGCGTGAAGCTGTCTTCCGTTCTCAACAACGATCATTGCCTGCAAACGTGGGCCGCAGTCAGGGTGACAGGTCAGCAAATGCAGAATCAGCTCGACGCCGCCGTCGCTGTGGCGCCACTCGTTTCTCACGGCGGCGGAGGGAATACACACGTACCGTCCGTGCACCGCAGCACACCGTCGACAACGGCGAGCCCCCTGCAGCGCACGTTCGATGTCGAGTTCAAGGTGGGGAACAGTAGGGCGCTGATTGCGCTGGCCCACCTGTCCACGCATGTCTTGCGCAATCAATGGCCCCGAGTAATCGACAAACCCGTCTTTCATGGGAGTTGACCTTGTCATGACTGGTTGGTTTAGAGCTAGCTCCGAACATCGCCCACTGCCCGCGACTTACCCATCGCTTGGTACGCCTCGGCAGTGACCGCGCGACGGGGGCGGGGGCTGGAGCGGGGTTGTGGTACAGACGCGCTGCCAGGGCTAATCTCGACCGCGTCCGCAAGTGAGGTGACAAAGATCTTGGCGCAGCCAGGTTCGCCCACCGCCCCGGCGATGCAATCAATGGCGAGATTAACCGCCATGTCCGGCACGCTCAGCTCGACCTGGGCCTGTTGTGTAAACGGCGCTTCGAACGTCACTCCCCGGTAAGTCCCTGCCATGCCAGTCTGCCAGCCATAGCCATTCAGATCGGCGACGACAATTCCTTCGAATCCCTTCTGCACCAGAGCCCTCTTCACGGAGTCGACTCGGTCAGGGCGAACGAGGGCTTCAATCTTGTACATGGACAGAACTCCTTCGTGAACGACGGCCGTGCCAAATCGCGGAGGCAGGTCGCGCTTTGTTCCACTCGGTTGAATCGTACGGACTGGCGCGCATGAATTGCGCTAAAACCGAAGCTCGATGTACCGAGAAGAGCGCACGTCGCGGAAGATTTTGCGCTGTCGCCAGCGTCTGACGACCGCCTGTCCGACGGTCGAGCCGTCGTACGTAGCCGCGCTCGCAAAGCGTTAATCGCGTTACCTGCTCCGCGGCGCCAGTTTTACGCGCGTTTTTAATGCCGCGGTTCGTAGACTGATGGCAGGCAATCAGCGTGGCTGTCCGCATCGACGAGCAACCGCGCGCAAAGCTTAGACATGCGCCGGCGTCGTTGCCGACCATTTGAGGTTGCAAACATGTTCCCTACACTTCTAATCATCGGCATCGCATTTGTCATGTTTGCCTTTGGCTTCGGCTTAAGCTGGGAGTTTGCCCTCGGCTTTGCCGTGGTGATTGTTGTTGGGCTTTGGCTTGGTGATCGAGCCACGACAACGAGGCCGTTCTCGGGGCGACTCGCTGCTCGATCCCGTTCGCTCTCCTCGGGAGGCAAATCGGCGGCTGGTATTCCTCAAGGGGCTTGGCACGACGCTTGCAATCCCGTCGCTCACCGAAAGCTGCACTCGTTGGAAACACTCAACACACCACGACTTGCGGCATGACCAGCTCAATCGCCATGGACAGAAAAGGCACGGCATGAGCCGAAGGGCTCGAACGTGCGACATCGGCGGGTATCGGCGGACGGTAACAGAGAGGCGCGAGTTTTTACACTTTTTTAGCGCCGTCGGCGATAGAATCGGCCAACGGTTCAACAAGCAATCAACCCTTGGGGACGTAAAAGATGTGGATTTTGATGTTGCTCATCGGTCTGGCCGCGTTTGCGGCCATGTTTGGTTTCACCTGGGCCTGCGATCGGCTCTAAGGAGAACGCCATGGAATTCTTCGTCAATGCTTGTGTGATTGTCACTACGACTCTTGCCTTCGGCTACCTGTGCTACGTCATGGTTCGGCCGGAGCGGTTCTAGAGAGGACCAGACAAAATGGTTGGTTTCTTGATTCCTGCGATCATCATCGGGGCCACGATCGCCCTGGCCTGGCCTTTGGGTCGATACATGCGCTGGGCGATGGACCCCGTTGCGCCTGGTCCGAAACGACTTCGCTATGAGGACACGTGCGTGGCTATCCTCGGCCAAGGGACGAGCCATGGGCAGAACTGGAAGCAGTACTGCTTCTCGCTGCTGTGGTTTAACGTGGTGATGTTCGTGTTCGTGTACATCGTGCTGAGTACGCAACAGTGGTGGCCGCTCAATCCGGATGGCAAAGATGCATTGGAGCCGAGTCTCGCATTCAATACCGCGGCGAGCTTCACCAGCAACACGAATTTGCAGCACTATTCCGGCGAAGTCTCTTTGAGCTATTTCTCGCAACTGTTTGCCCTGATGTGGCTGCAATTCGTGAGCGCCGCCACAGGGATTGCCGCGGTCACCGCCATTAGCCGCGGCTTGGCCGGCCGGACGAATCTAGGGAACTTTTTTCAGGATCTGTGGCGTGCGACGGGCTTGATTCTGCTGCCTATTGTCGCTCATCTGGGCGTCGCTGCTAATCCTTTGTGGGATGCCCATGACACTTGAAGGTGCTGCGGTAGCGACCACGCTCGAGGGTGCGACACAGACTATCGCCCGCGGACCGGTAGCGGCATTTGTGACGATCAAGCAGCTCGGCACAAACGGGGGCGGCTTTTTCGGCCCGAACTGCACCCATCCATTTGAGAACCCCACGTTTTGGTCGAACGTGCTATGCAACATGGCGATCATCCTCATCCCGATGGGCACGGTCTGGATGTTCGGCCGGATTATCGATCGTCTGCGGCATGCCGCGGTGGTGTTTGGCGTGATGCTGACGCTGTACCTGGGCTTCGTCACTGCGGCCTGTCTGTTTGAGACTCAGCCTACTGCGGCTTTCGCGGAGCTGCCGGTCGAGAAGACGATGAACCTGGAAGGTAAAGAGCTTCGTTTCGGCTCGACCGCCGGAGCCTTGTGGGCCGTTTCCACGACGTCCACTAGCAACGGCAGTGTTAATGCCATGCACGACAGCCTCAATCCAATGACGGGCCTGTTTCCGCTGATCGACATGTGGCTCAACGTGATCTTCGGAGGCGTGGGAGTGGGTTTGATAAACATCCTGTTGTTCATCCTGGCCGCGGTATTCTTGTCGGGAATGATGGTCGGACGGACACCCGAATACTTGACCCGCAAGCTCGAAACCAAGGAAATGAAGCTGGCGTTTATCGCACTACTTGCGCATCCTCTGTTCATCCTCGGTGGCACGGCGCTGTTCGCCGCGACGCCCTGGGGCGGCAGACGCCGTGAACAACCCCGGTAGCCATGGCTTCAGCGAGATCTGCTACGAGTTCAGCTCGGCAGCGGCGAACAACGGCTCGGGATTCGAAGGACTCGGCGACAACACGATCCCGTGGAATATCGCCACCGGCCTAGTGATGTTGCTGGGCCGGTATATTCCAATCATCGCGCCGCTGGCAATTGCCGGTTCGCTGGCTGCCAAGCGGGCAACACCGGAATCGGCCGGAACGTTCCGAACCGACACGCTGCTGTTTGGCATTGTGCTGATCGGAACGATCCTGATCGTTGGAGCTTTGTTGTTCCTACCCGTCGCGATCCTCGGTCCGATTGCTGAGCAATTGAGTATCGTTTAGAGCCGAGATTTAGAACTTTCATTGCAGACTCCTGGGACTAATTGACATGCAAGTCGAAACGACTCCGGTTGCGGGCGCTTCCAGCTCCCGAACCTTGCGCAAAGAGAAGGCTCTGTTTACTCCCCAGATGCTCGCGCCGTCCATGGTACAAGCCGTAAAGATGCTCGACCCGCGGACGATGGTTCGCAACCCGGTGATGTTCGTCGCCGAGTTGGGGGCGGCGCTCACGACACTGGTCACGATCTCGGCGGCGATTTCCGGCGGCGAGAATGTCGGTTATTTCTTTCACGTCTCGGTTTGGTTGTGGCTCACCGTGTGGTTCGCCAACTTCGCGGAAGCAGTGGCCGAAGCTCGCGGGCGCGCTCAAGCGGCCGCCCTGCGCAAGGTCCGGCAAGATATCACCGCCCATCGGCTCGTGGATGCCAACGGCCAGCGGACCGAAGATGTGCCTGCTTCGCGCCTGCAGAACGGCGATGTAGTCCTGGTTGATGCCGGTGAGGCAATCCCCGCCGATGGCGAAGTTATTGAAGGAGTCGCTTCGGTTGACGAATCTGCGATCACCGGCGAGAGCGCGCCAGTGATCCGCGAGAGTGGCGGCGACCGTTCGGCTGTCACCGGTGGCACGCGCGTGCTTTCGGACCATCTAGTCATTCGTGTCACCGCGAAACCGGGCGAAAGTTTTCTCGACCGCATGATCGCGATGGTCGAAGGGGCTGTGCGGCAAAAGACTCCCAATGAAATCGCGCTGACCGTGGTTCTGGCAGCCCTGACTTTGGTGTTCCTGATGGTTTGTGCGACGTTGTATCCCATCGCCCTCTATTTCAACGTCGCGATCGACGTGCCGACTTTGGTGGCGCTTTTGGTGTGCCTGATTCCGACGACGATCGGTGCGCTGCTGGCTGCCATTGGCATTGCCGGCATGGCACGGCTCAGCCGCGCAAACGTTATGGCCATGTCAGGTCGTGCGGTGGAGGCTGCCGGCGACGTGGACGTCCTGCTCTTGGACAAAACCGGAACGATCACGTTAGGCAACCGTCAGGCAAGTGAATTCATGCCTGCCCCAGGTGTGGACGAGAGACAATTGGCCGATGCGGCTCAGCTTGCGTCACTCTCCGATGAAACGCCCGAGGGCCGCAGCATTGTGATTTTGGCCAAGCAGAGATTCAATATCCGCGGTCGCGAGTTGGAACACGACCACGCGGAATTCGTGAGCTTTTCAGCCCGCACCCGCATGAGCGGCATTAATATCGGAGATCGATGCGTTCGCAAGGGCGCATCCGATGCGATCAGGACCTTCGTCACTGACCAGGGGGGCTCAGTTCCCGAACAGGTCACCAAAGATGTGGAATTGATTTCCCGCTCAGGCGGCACCCCACTTGTCGTCGCTGACAACGATCGTGTACTGGGAACAATTCACTTGAAGGATATCGTCAAGGGCGGCATTAAGGAACGCTTCATCGAGTTGCGACGCATGGGCATTAAGACCGTGATGATCACGGGCGACAATCCCAAGACCGCCGCGGCAATTGCCGCGGAAGCCGGCGTTGATGAATTTCTCGCCGAAGCAACACCCGAGGCCAAACTGGATCTCATCCGCAAGCAGCAGGCAGAGGGCCACCTAGTTGCCATGACCGGCGACGGTACCAATGACGCGCCGGCTCTTGCCCAGGCGGACGTGGCTGTGGCCATGAATACCGGCACTCAGGCCGCCAAGGAAGCCGGCAATATGGTCGACCTCGATTCGAATCCCACGAAGCTGATTGACGTGGTCACGGTGGGTAAGCAGATGCTGATGACGCGAGGCGCGCTGACGACCTTCAGCGTGGCAAACGACGTTGCCAAGTATTTTGCGATCATACCGGCGATCTTCATGATCGCCATGCCTGAGCTCGCCGCCTTGAACCTTATGCAGTTAGCAACGCCTCAAAGTGCGATTCTCTCGGCGGTGATTTTTAATGCGATCATCATCCCATGCCTGATCCCGTTGGCCATCCGTGGCGTGCAGTATCGCGCCGTGGGAGCCGACGCCCTGCTGAGACGCAACCTCTTGATTTATGGTCTTGGTGGCCTCGTGGTTCCGTTCGTCGGCATCAAGCTAATCGACATGGTCCTTGTCGGCGTCGGATTGGCATAGGTTCACCTGTACTCGTACTCGAAAGAAGTAATTGTCATGAGCGACATCATCATTTCCCTGCGGCTGTTCTTATTGAGCATTCTCGTCTGCTCGGCGGCCTATCCCGCCGTGATGCTGGGATTCGCAGCGGTCGCGGCGCCCGACGCGCGAAAAGGCAGCTTGATCGAGAGAGAGGATGGCACGATCGTCGGTTCGCGTCTGCTAGCGCAGCAGTTCACGCGGCCCGAGTACTTTTGGCCGCGACCGTCGGCGTGCGATTATGATGCGAGCGCCACCGGCGGCAGCAACCTGTCTCCCACAAATCCGCAGCTTACTGAACGAGCCAAGGAAATCATCGGGCAACTCAAGCCGGCAGACGACCAACTTGTGGCCGCGGATTTGGTCGCCGCTTCCGGTGGCGGGATGGACCCGCACATCTCGCTGGCAGGTGCATTACTGCAAGTGCCGCGAGTGGCAAGTGCCCGCGGTATGTCCGATGAGACCGTTAAGAATCTCGTCCACGAGCACACGGATGGCCCGACGCTGGCAGCCTTCGGCGGAGAGCCAATCATCAACGTCCTGGAACTCAACGTAGCACTTGACCAAGCAGCCAAACAGCCTGTGGCGAAGCCATGACCGATGACGACCGCCCCACGCCTGAGCAAATGCTGGCCCGCGTTAAGGCGGAGGAGAGTTCAGACGCAGCCGGACAAAAAAAGAGAGGGCGTTTGAAGGTCTTCTTCGGCTATTCGGCCGGTGTGGGTAAGACCTACTCCATGCTGCTGGATGCCCGGGCCGAAAAAGCATCGGGCGTTGACGTCGTCGCGGGATATGTCGAACCGCACGGCCGACACGAAACCGAAGTATTGCTCGAAGGCCTGGAGCAATTGCCGACACTGGCGGTCCCCTACCGCGGCACGACGCTACGTGAGTTTGATCTCGACGCGGCATTGGCCCGCAAGCCGGAGCTGATCCTGGTCGATGAACTGGCCCACTCAAACGCTCCTTCGCTGCGCCATGTCAAGCGGTGGCAGGATATTGAAGAGCTGCTGGATGCCGGGATCAACGTGAACACGACGTGTAACGTGCAGCACGTTGAGTCCCTCAACGATGTTATTGCCAAGATCAGCGGCATCATTATGCGCGAGACGGTCCCCGACGAAGTGTTCAACACGGCGGACGAGCTGGCCTTGATCGACTTGCCTCCTGAAGACTTATTGGAGCGACTGGCACAGGGCAAGGTCTATATTCCTGCACAAGCGGCCCGTGCATTGCAAAACTTCTTCCGCAAGGACAATCTAGTCGCACTTCGCGAGTTGGCCCTGCGCCGCACTGCTGAGCGTGTGCATGCCGATGTGCAATCAGCTCGTTTGGCTCGCGCGACCCGAGACGTGTGGGCCACGCGCGAGCAGTTGCTGGTATGCGTTGGGCCCAGTCCTACGTCGGCCAGATTGATTCGCGCCGCGAAGCGGCTGGCTGACTCGCTCGGAGCTGAATGGGTGGCCGTTCACGTTGACACTCCCGAAACGAGCAACATGTCGGCAAAGGATCGCAGCCGCCTGTTGGCACATCTTCGCCTGGCGGAGCGACTGGGCGCGGAAACCGCCACGATTAGTGGCGCCGACATGGTGGAAGAGACCATCGCTTACGCGCAGCAGCGCAACGTGACCAAAATCGTCATCGGGAAATCCGAATTAAGTCGCCATCGGTTCCGCAGCACTCAATCACCAGCAGATCGGCTGATTCGCGAGACTGGCGAGATCGATGTCTACGTGATCCACGGCGTCGCTGAACCGACGGCCACCGTTGAGCCAACACCAAGGCCAGCCTTTGCATGGCGCCCGTGGATCGGAACAGGTGTCGTGCTGGCTGCCTGTACTGGCTTGGCACTCGTTTGGCATCAGTTGGACTTGACGGAAGCCAACCTGGTAATGACCTACTTGTTGGGCGTGATGCTGGTCGCCTTTCGCTACGGTCGCGCACCCGCGATTGCGGCTTCAGTCCTGGCGGTGGTGTTGTTCGACGTGCTGTTTACGGAGCCTTACTTAACCGTTGTTGTTAATGATGGCCAATACTTTATTACCTTTGCCGTGATGCTCATCGTCGGCCTGATCATCGCCACGTTGACGGCGCGCGTCCGTCGCCTGGCGGAACTCTCCCGCCGCAACGAGCGCCGTATCGAGGCCCTCTACCGCCTGGGCCGAAAGCTCACGGGCATCAACGGCGTGGACTTTATTGCCGCCGAAACCGAACGGGCTGTCGCCGAGGTCTTGGGGGGCGAGACTGCCGTGTTACTGCCACACCATGGCAGTTTGCGGCCAATCCTCGACCATCGCGCGAGTTTCGCTGCGGACCCCGCCGAGATCGCTGTCGCGCAATGGACATTCGACCATGGGCAGATCGCCGGCCGTGGCACCGACACGCTGCCTTCGGCTCAAGCCCTGTACCTGCCGCTCCAATCACCCAATGGAACCGTGGGCGTTCTGGCAGTCCGCCATCCCGATCCCGTCCAACTGCTACTACCCGAATATCGACAGATATTGGAGAACTATTCGACACAAGTCGCCTTGGCCGTAGACCGCGACAGGCTGACGCTCGAATCGGACAAAGCCCGCATCGAGGCAGAGACCGAACGGCTCCGCAGCACGCTATTGACGTCCGTCTCGCATGACTTGCGGACACCGTTGGCGGTCATCGCCGGCGCCACCAGCAGCCTCCTCCACGCCAACGCCTCGATGCCCGAGGAAACGCGTCGTGAACTGTTGGAAGCCACCTCCAAGGAGACCGATTACCTGTCTCGCTTGGTTGAAAATCTGTTGCGGTTAACTCAGCTTTCATCCGCAGGCCCGATAACCATCAACAAGGAGTGGCATCCACTTGAAGATCTGATCGGTTCGGCCCTACGATCCGTCGAGCGAACGTTGTCAGACCGGCCGGTAAGCGTGAAGCTACCGCCCGACATGCTGTGGATTAACGCGGATGCCGTGCTGGTCGAACAGGCGCTTGTGAATCTACTGGAGAACGCCTGCCGCTACACCCCCGCTAGTACCTCAGTTGAAATTACCGCTTGGCCCCAGGGCAAGCGAATCGTGCTCGAGATTGCCGATCATGGTCCCGGTCTGCCCCAAGGCGAGGAGCAGAGCATTTTCTCGAAGTTTCAACGCGGAACCTCCGTGAAGTCCGACTCTCGCGGCGCCGGGCTCGGATTGGCAATCTGTCGCGCGGTCATGGACGCTCACGGCGGTCGCATCACTGCTCATAACCGCGAAAACGGCGGCGCGGTGTTTCGACTGGAGTTTTTGGCCGACAGCCCGCCCCCTGCGGACGTAGACGTCGGCGAAATGACCGACGATGGCCCACAGGCAGGAGGGCGTAATGCCCAGGAGTGAGGCTTCCACGCAAACATGAACACCGATCTCGAAGTAGCCCACCCTAGGATCCTCGTCGTCGAAGATGATCCGGAGATTCGCCGTTTCTTGCGGGCATCTCTCATTAACAGCGGCTATCACCTTGTTGAATCGTCCACCGGCGAGGACGGTTTGATAAAGGTAGCCGACGAGCGTCCCGCTCTTGTATTGCTCGATCTCGGTTTGCCAGACATCGATGGCCTGACCGTAATCCGCAGGCTGCGCGGATGGTCCAATGTGCCGATGATCGTGCTGTCCGCCCGCGGCAATGAAGCTGACAAAATCAAAGCGCTGGACTACGGCGCCGATGACTACTTGACCAAGCCTTTTAGCGTCGGCGAGCTAATGGCTCGAATCCGGGTAGCACTGCGACACGTCGGCGAGGAGTCCAGCGACTGCGCAAGCAAGTGCGTTCACCGTTGGCGAACTTCGCATTGATTTTCGACAGCGTCAGGTGTCCCTGCGCGGCAAGGAAGTTCGCCTGACACCGATTGAATATCGAATCCTGACAATCCTTGCCAGACACGCGGGCCAACTGGTCACGCACCGGCAATTGCTTAAGGAAGTTTGGGGACCGGACCGCGTGCTCGACAAGCATTATCTGCGTGTCTACATCACCTACCTTCGTCGCAAGATCGAGCCAGAGCCCGCCCGCCCGCGGTACGTGTTGACCGAGCCCGGTATAGGTTATCGCCTTGCGGTATAGGGCAATCTGTCGTCGGGAGTAGTCACTCCGATGAGCGTAATGCGATTGAGCGGGATGCAGGCCCTCACGTTGGGCTCGGCATGTCTCTCGCTGTGAGCCGGCTACGTTGTCACCTGGGTCGGCGGACTCGCTGCCGAGAATTCGCGGAACTCCTTCTCGCGCCATTCCCAATAATCAAAGCAGCTGATAATCAAAGTACAGCGCGAGAGGGTCAGCAGGTTCCACCACAACCATGTGGTCCTTCAAAGCCTAATCCGTCCCGCCGCAAGATCGAAGATCGTCTCCAGCACCTGTGTTGACGGCGTTCCAAAGTAGCGGCACCGGGGGATTGTCGCGGCGGTCCAATTTGGCGGCGCACAAGCGAGCGTCTCTGGAAGTCGGGAAGATGAAGGCTTTAGCCTCTATCTTCTCCAGCTTCACAGGGAGGCCCAGGAGTGCGATCCGACATGGAGTTTTGGAAAGAGGTTCGTCGGCTGGTGCTGACGAACGAGTTGAGCAAGCGTGGCGCCTGTGCGAAGTACGGTCTCGGCTGGCTAACGCTCAAGAAGATCCTGGCGCACGATGAGCCGCCCGGCTACCGAAAGTCCCAGCCGCGAGCGAAGCCCAAGATCGACAAGTTCTTGCCAGGCATCAGGATCGTCAGAGGCTAACAGATTATCGGGCTCGTCAGAAAACCGATAAAGCCCCTTCTTAATGCGTTCGATTAGGCGACCGGAAAATGACCTGAGTACTACACCCGGCCGTGCTGGATCGAACCCCACACCGAGCGGCGCCCAGATCTTGACAATGTATCCTTCGCCAAGGTCAGTGTAGGTCCGGAAGCTGCCAACGCACTCTAGGTCTGTTTGCGGTTGTTCTGGCTCGACCATGCGGACCATTTTGTAGCCAGTCCAGTAGGCTTGCAAGGTACAAACGGCGCCGCGGCTTGGGAAGCAAGTCGGGACTCGCTTCTTGCGGCACAAGAACATTTCATGCCCTTGAACCATGCCATGTTTTTTTGTTGCGGACCTTACTTTTTGTTGACAAACATAGGGCAATTGCCCTACAGTCTCCTTAATGGATGGGTTCGATGGTCGGACCCCAAGCGAACAAACACGGAGGAATATGAATCAAAATGAAAAACGCTACAACGGTTGGACGAACTACGAGACTTGGGTGACTGCCCTTTGGCTCGATAACGATTACGCGACGCAATGCTTCTGGCGAGCGGCGGCTCGCGAGTGCAAGACTTCCGCACCTTCCGCCAGTCAGGTCAAGCAAGGCAACTGGACCCCTGACGAGGCGGCTCGCTTCACGCTCGCAGAGCGGCTCAAGGAAGAAGTAACCGACGGCTCACCAATCGCCGAGGCTTCGTTGTTCGCTGACTTGCTGGGAGCGGCCTTGCAGGAAGTCAACTGGCAGGAAATCGCCGACCACTACCTGGCCGACGAATAGCAACCATGCCCAATCCCAAAAAACAAAGCGGCGAGGCTTTCGGCCTCGCCGCCATTTTGCGCGACACCGCCCGCCGCAGCGGACTCAGCGTGTACCAAATCGCGAAAGACTCAGGCGTCGACCAGTCGACGCTCAACAAGTTCTTGAACGGCGACCGAAACAATCTGCGCCTGGATGTGGCCGACCGGCTCTTCCAATTCTTTGGCCTGCGAGTTACTCGCCGACCTGAAAGGCGGCGTCGCCAGGCCGACTCAAGCTCGCTGCGGGGCTTTTAATTGCCCCTTCGCTTCGCTTGGCCAGCCTGACCGACGCTTCCCACCCGCAGCCCCGTTCGCCCCTCGGAAAATCTCGGCACCGAGAGAGGTCTCGAATGGGTTGCATTGCCAAGGTCGGCCGGCGGCGTCGCCGGGCCGACTCAAGCTCGCTGTGGGGCTTTTAATTGCCCCTCCGCTTCGCTTGGCCGGTCCGACCGACGCTTCTCACCCGCAGCCACCTACCAAGGCACGATTCCCTGCTTAGGGGATTTTTTAAAAAACTCGCAATTTCCTCCAGCAGACGGCTTGGAAAGGCCCCTTTTTCGCAAGCGAAACACGAGGATTTCATCGACTTTTCTTGAACGGCGTGTGCCGGATTCGTATCATACCAGGTATGGGTTATGGTCGCGCGATAATCACTGAAGCCTCGGCAGCCGGCAGCGGTGCACACCGACTCCGTTCGGCCGCCTTTCGCGTCAGCCCGTTGCGTTCGCTCGTGTTCGGCGGACCCCAACGACCGTCATCTTGCACGTGGCTCAGTGTGCACCGGCGTGGCATCGCGTCCACTACGAACCAACGTGCCTCGCATGGCACGTCTTGCCACCGACCCTTCGCGCTTCGCTGGGGATACGTCGTGTCTGTCAGGAGGGAACGCCCATGACAGACCAACCGCGGGATCTTGTGCTTCTCGACCAGGCGAAGCGTGCCATCACCGCAGCCACGCGGATCGATGAGATCAAAGACATCGCGAATAAGGCTGAAGCAATCCGCCTGTACTACAAAAAGGCCAAGGACGGACTGGAGATTCAAAATCGGGCCGCTGAAATCAAGCTCCGTGCCGAACGTCGGGCCGGCGAGCTAATTCGCGAACTTGATTTGGCTCGCGGCAAGCGAACCGACCTGGTCCCACGACGCGACCAAGTCAATGGAAAGAAGACGCTGGCCGAGCTTGGAATCAATAAGAACGAATCCAGTCGTTGGCAACAAGTCGCGAGTCTTTCGCAGCGCGTCTTTGAAAAGCACATTTCCGACTCCAAGCGATGTGGCCGCGAGTTGACCTCTGCCGGAACCATCAAACTGGCAAAGCGGCTGGCAAACCACAAGGCGGCGAGTGTTGCGGGGCAGGCGTCCGGTGCCGGTCCGGGATTCACTTCTCGACTGGACGAATTGATCGACTCCGGCGTGCGGTTCGCATCCCTCTACGCCGACCCGCCCTGGCAATACGACAATTGCGGAAGTCGCGGTGCTGCCGAAAACCATTACGCGACGATGAGCGTTCAGCAAATCTGCAGGCTTCCGGTCAACCGGCTGGTTGCTCGGAATGCTCACCTCCATCTCTGGACGACCAACGCCTTCCTCTTCGAGGCAAAACAGGTCATCGAAGCCTGGGGCTTCGAGTACAAGAGCTGCTTTGTCTGGGTTAAGCCACAGGTAGGCATGGGGAACTATTGGCGGCTGTCACACGAGTTCTTACTGCTCGGCGTTCGAGGTAACTGCCCGTTTCGCGACAACGCTGCCCGTAGTTGGGTGGAGTTGTGTCGACAGCGTCACAGCGAGAAGCCGGAGGAGATCCGTTCCCTCGTGGAACGGGTCAGTCCTGGACCCTACTTGGAACTCTTTGGCCGCAAACGTGTAACTGGCTGGACCGTATTTGGCAATCAATGCCTCCCGAGGTAGCACGATCAATGGCTTGCTCGACACCGCACCGCAGCGGCCGACATCCTTCGCGAGTCTGCGTTGAGTCAAGCTGCCGAGCCGTCATCGACCTGTTCGACGCACTTACTAATGCAGGGCCCACAGTAAACAACAGCAAGCCGCCCATGGATGGGCGGCTTTCCACCAAAAGCATGGATGCACACCCGACTTTCACCTGAAGGTGAACGGGTGTTAACAGCCAAATCAGAGACCCTGCAAACACGATGTAAACAGTCGTGTTTGCAGCACAACCAGGGCAATCCGATGCAAATCGTTTACCGCGCAAACGGCTAGCAGACGTCAAAACCGAAACCCCGGAGTCCCATATGTCCGACGCCACAAAGCCAGTCGCGTTCCGGGTGTCCCCGGAAATCGACCAGCAAATTCAGCAGCTCGCAAAAGCCGACGGGATGAACAAAAGCGAATGGGTCCGTGAGCAAGTCATGAAGGCCGTGCACGCCATGATTCCACCGGAAGAGGCTGCCCCAGAGCAGCCGGCCGAGCCGAGCCAATCGCCGACCAGCTTGCGACAGGTCTTGGAAGCCCGCATTCAAGGAACCGAGGACGCACTGCGACGGGACATCGACGGCGTTAAAGCGGCCGTGCTGGAAGTGGCGAAACGCCATCAAGGAGACCTCTGCACAATGGCCCAGGTAGGGCTCACCGTCGAGGAATCCGTGGAACAGCGCATCGAGGCAACTTGTGTAGAAATCCTGGACGCCATTGAACGGCTCAAGCAATCCCAACGATCGCACCGGGACAGCGTGGTTCGAGTCATTACGCAAGCCCGGGACCCGAGCCCACCGCGACCGCGGAGGTACTAGATGCGAGACCGAAGGACCGCCCACCATGTGACGCCAAGTAGGAACAGCCATGCTTTCCATTAAGTGGATTACTGGGGTCGACTACTACCTCAAGAAGAAGCGGCGGCGGCGTCTCGGCGACGCCGATGAACCGGAGTTGGGAGACGATCCGGACTCGGCCCATGACCCGGGCTATTACTTCGATCTTGCCGCCGGACCGGGCGAGTGGTGGGGTCGCGGTGCGGAGTTGCTCGGTCTTGTCGGACTGGTCAAGCCCGAGGATTTACGGGCACTGTGCCAAGGCTTTGGACCGGATGGAAAGCCGCTGATACAGAACGCCGGAGCAACCGACCATCAACAAGCGTGGGACCTGACGTTCTCGGTTCCGAAATCGCTGAGCGTGCTTTGGACCCAGGTGGACCAGGAGACGCGGCTGAAGATTTCAGAACTGATACGCCAGGCGACCATCGCCGCCCTCTCGTACCTGACGAACGTGGCCCTGCTGACACGGCGAGGCAAGGGGGGCAAGATCACTGAGCGTGCACTGCCGATCGTGGCCATTGTCCCCGACTTCATCAGTCGAGAGCTGGATCCCCAGCTGCACAAGCATTGCGTCCTGCTCAATGTTGCCGGCCGGGCAGACGGCACTTTTGGAACGATTTTGAGCCGGCCCTTCTTCATGCATAAGCTCTCCGCCGGTGCCCTCTTTCAGGCGGAGCTGGCTCACTTGCTGCTACGCGAGCTCGGTTTGAAACTTGAACAGGATACGCACGGCTTTCGCGTCGCGGGCGTGCCCGAGAAGCTCAACGATCACTACTCGACTCGCAGCAAGCAGATTCGAGAAAAACTCCGCTCCAAGGGCTTTCACTCGGCGAAGGCAGCCGCAGTGGCGACTCTCGACACACGGAAGCGCAAGCCAGAAATTCCTCCGTCGCAGAGCGACCTGTTGGAACTTTGGCGACACATCAACGCGGAATTCGGCTTTACCGAAGCCAAGGCCCAACAGATTTTGGGGAGGGTCTCCGCTCCCCAGCACCCGCCTGTCTTGAAGGAACGCATTTCTCAAGCGATGCACGAGCTCCTCGAATCCGAGAGCTACTTTTCCGAACAGCAGCTAATCCGGCAAGTCGCCAGAAAGGTCGTGGCAGAAGGCGTTGCTGCCACCGAGATCATTGACCAGGTCCGCAGTTTCCTGCTCCACGAGCCCGACCTGGTCTTCTTGCAATCCCGCATGCAGGAGCCGTTGTTCACGACTCGCGAGATGCTGGCACTAGAGGCCGAAATGCTGGCTGCCATCAACGCCGGCCGAAACGACACGTCGCACGTTGTCAAAACACCAATCGTGCACCGAGCGCTCGATCAGCACCTCCCGCTCCACGCCGACCTCACCGAGGATGAACGGGCCCGCAACGAGGAGCAACGAACGGCCGCCTACAAATTGACGGCCACGCCGGGCCAAGTCCAAGTGTTGGAGGGCCTGGCCGGCGCCGGCAAAGGGTACGCGGCCATGGTCGCAGCACATATTTTTTCCAAAGCCGGCTTTCGCGTGATCGGCATGGCCCCCTCCGCCGTCGCCGCCGCGATTCTGCAAGCAAGCACCGGAAAAGAGAGCGACACGATTGCGATGCGTCTTGTGCAGCTCGATGGCCGCCAGAATTTTGCCTACCACCATAAGCAGCAGTTCAAGCGGCTCTTCCAGGGCCAGCGGACCTATGCTTACCGCGGTTCGCAGCTGCGGCTGACCGCCAAGACCGTTGTCATACTCGACGAGGCTGGCATGGTCGGCACTCGCGACATGGCAAAAATCGTGAGGCACGTGAAGAAGGCTGGGGCCAAGCTCGTGCTGATTGGCCACCGGCAACAATTGCCACCCATCGCGGCGGGCGGTCCCTTCGCTGCGATCGCCAACCGGACCGGTAAGGCCGAATTGAACCATGTCGTGCGCCAGAAGCTTGAGCCACACGACCCATATCCGAATTGGCACCGCGATGCCGGCAAACTGATCGCCGAGGGCCACGTCGCCCAGGCCATCAAGCTCTTTAAGGAACGGGGCCGCTTCAGCGTACTGAACGACCGTGCTCAAGCCCTGCTGGCCATCGTCCGCGATTGGTCCGTGGAAGGAATGGCCAACCCGCTCGACCATATTGTTTTGGCCGGAACCAGAGCAGAAGTCGCCGAGCTCAACAACATGTGCCAGTCCGCCCGCTTGAATGCGGGAATCTTGGGCTCCAAGCACATCGCTGTTGGTGACTATCAAATCCGAATGGGTGACGTCGTCGTCTTCCGCAAGAACTCACGCCTTTATCAGGTTAAGAATGGCGACCGTGGAGTCGTACTTGGATTCAATCGACTCACCGGAACCCTGGCTGTCCGCCTGCACCAGACAGGCAAAACGGTCTTCATTCCCTATCGGAGTTACACAGACATTCAACTGGCGTACGCCGTTACGACCCATGTTGCACAAGGTTCCACCGTGCCCAGCGTGTACGTCCTGCTGGGCGGAGCCATGCAGGATCGCCATCTGAGTTATGTCCAGGCCACGCGCGCGTGCGAGAGCACCCGGCTGTACGTTGACAAATACCACGCCGGTCCTGGCTTGAAACAGCTGCTCGGCCAGATGGCCAAGGAGCGACCAAAGCTACTCGCCCACGATCTTATTTCGGCGAAGACTCCCTCCCCGAACTTCGAATCGCCCCTCTCGAACAAACAACCGGTGCCGCACGCCGGCAAGGCTTCCGAAAAGCTCGCCGCCGCGAAGCCCAAGGGAGCAGCCGCCAAGAAGCCGACGCCGGACGCTGCGACGAAACGACCGCAATCCGCCACAGCTTCCAATGCTCAATCGGTGTCGCCGTCCAAGTGGAACGAAGTTCAAGCCCCTCGCCCAACTGCACCACCGCTGCGAAACGCCGCCGACCAGTCCCGTAACGCCACGCCGATTCAGCGGACCCCTCCTGGGCAACCTGGCAAGCAAGCGGTGGCAATACCCAAACGCGCTGCCGTGTCGGCGCCGCAGCCGAACCCGACCGTCGAACAACGCAAGGCCGTCCCGGTCTCCCAAAAAATCCCCGTGCAGAACCGTGCCCCCACGAAACGGGCGGACCTGGCTGCCGCCGACCAAGCTCACGGTCCCTTGTCGATCAAAACTCCCGACAAGCCGTTGGCACTGGACATCTCCACGGATCATCGTGCGGCCAAACCCGGCACAACGCCCGCAGAGCTTTCTCCCCAAGCCAGCCAACCCACGGTCGAAACGCATCGCGACGCTGCGCGTCAATCGTCGTCCCTCACCCCGGCCCTAGCAGGCCATGCGGGCGATGATCACGCGGCGACATCGAAACACACCGCTATTCCGGCCCCCGAAGCAAGACCGACTGTCCCGCCTCGTGACATTCTCGACGTGTCCCATGTCCAAGTCGTCGGCAGTATGGACGTGGAACTGGCGAGCGCAGCATTCCACAAATACGGAAGACTCCCGGGCGGCATCGTGGCCGATGGAGCAGCCACCTGCGAAATGCCCATCGTCTCGCTGGCGATCGACCCGAGTCGACCCACGCATCTGATCATCAATGGCTCGCTGCAATTTGACACGGGGCTTTCGGCGGAGGAAGTCGCCTTACTCTGGCATGCGGTTCTCGAAGAAGGCCACGCCACGAGCCATTTCGGCGTCGTGTCGCAATACGAGGCAACGGGCATTTCTAACGACACCCTGGTCGCCGTGAGCATGATGCAAGCCGACAATGCCCTGGGCGGAATCATCTACGGCTATGACAGTCAACTTTGTCTTGGCAATCCGTCAGTTGCCTCGTACCGCAATCCATTGCTCGAAGAGCTGAAGCAAACAGTGTTGCCCGAAGTGATTGACAGGCTCTGCACGAATTACGTGGACCGGTTGCAACCGCAGATTTTCCTGAGGATTACCGATGTGCACTTCGTCAAGAACTCGCCGGATACTCTCCGTGTCCATTCCAGTAAGCTCGCGGCAGTCCTTACGGCGATTAACGAAAATGGCATGCCTGTCGCCACTCAATACGGCCCCCTCCCACCGACCCGTTTTCCAACAGTCCATAAGGCGTCGCAACATTTTGTCGAGCACTTCCGCGAATACGCTCGTGCGAAACCAGATTTGCCCCGGACGATTGCCTATGCCGAGGTGGTTTTGTTGCTGCGGCTGGCCAAGTCCAGGAACGCATCGCTGGTCGGGCAAGACCACGTCCTGGCCCTGGTCGCCAAACGACAGCAGATTCCACTCCCGCGGTTCAATTACACCCTCCGCTCCGCGGAATTCGTGGCCGTCGTCGCCGAGGCCGCTCGCCGGCTTTCCGGCACACACTCGACGGCACTCGAAGACCTGGCGTCCGCAATTGTCGGCTTTCATTACGCCAGGCAGGCTGGTGACTTCGAAACTTTTTTGACGTGCAAACAAAAAGCTCTTCGATATATCGCACAACTCGAAGCGCGAGTAGGTTCTGGCGACCGCCAACGCAGGCCCCTGCTGCCCCTTCTGGCCCTGGCAGAGCGTATGGAAACGTTCAGCCACGACACGGTCATGGACAGCTGCGTAAGCGCGGCGTTTTCCAGTCGAACAGAACAGGAGAAAGCACGTTACCTACGGGACGCACTCTCGCATTTCAATGCGTCGGCCTTGGTCACCAAGGACTCTCTCACGCGTTGCAATCAGCTGAAGCTCATGAGCTACCTGGACACGACCTTCGACCCGGTTCCCGGACTCGCACAAGTGCGCCAGGATGATCCGTGCTCACTGCTGCCCTACACCACGCTGAAGACGATCAACGCTCGGCGTCCGCACTTGACGGACGCCGATGCCTCACTGAATCGCACCCGCTCCAATATCCAACAACGTAAACGGGAACTTCGCTTCGCCAAGCTCGCGAAGCAGGATGTCGAGCTCTGGAACACGATCGAAGCGAAATTATCAGAGGTTGGCAGATTGTGGCTGCTCGATGAAATCCAGCGACTCGAAATCGCCGTCTCGGACTACCTGTCGGAAGTCCGGCAGCACGGCACGGATCGTCTCGGCATCGTCCTGCGGCAAATTGTGGCCAGGCGTTTGCAGCCATTGCCGGCCAGCTCGTTTTCAAGCCGCTTGGTGCACAGCAACAGTCCATTCTTTGGCTGCCGCAAGCTCCTTGATTACGAAACGCCTAGCACGCTGTCAAAACTCTTAGACGCGACGAAGACCGAGATGGGCTGGACCGATCCGCCATTTCTGTACCGTCAGAAAGGTCGATTCCACAAACTGCGTTCAATGCTTCGGCTCACCGATCCAGAGGGATGGTGGAAGCAAATCCTCTGGGATCGTTTTATGGACCTGGGCTGGCAGGGCAATAAATCCGTGATCCTGCCCCTGCTGCTGGCCTATGAAATGAAGGTCCGGCCCGTCAGCGTAAAACAACTGCACCAAGTCATGCGTCGACATCGAACTGACAACCCTCAAGCGGCTCTCTTCTTCTTCGACCTGGAGGTCTCGGAGAAGGCCCTTCGGAAGGAGAAACGTAAGTAAGAATTTCAATAACTAGAAAGGACCGAAATGATGGTCGTAAAAACCGTACCCGCAAAAGCGGCTCGTACCCGCACGAAAACCAAACCTCGAAGGTCGCAGGCCAATCGCGGATTTTGCCAGTGCAGGTGCCCGGAATGCATCTTCTCTAATTGCTTGTGGTCGGCTGGCCATTCAGGACACCATGTCTGCATCACGGGCCACACCTGGTACACCTACTGACTCCGAAGTTGACCAAGGTCAACGAAGGCCAACGGCGACGCCGTCACTCGTTTGAAATGACACGCGCGACTGTCGCACAGACGACGCGCGTGTCTCTTATGCAACACGCCCGTCAGCCGGCCCCATAACGCTCCTTAGAACGTTCTTTTGATTGCGGGCAGGGGTAGAGGCTCAACCAACCGGTAATCGCTGCGGAGACGCGAAATACGCGGCCCTGCCGCGAGAGGCCGGTGGTGCAACAAGGTTTCTCTGAAGCGTCCCCCGCTGGGACGCTTCGCCTGTTTTTCAGGCTAACCCTTTGATTGGAAAGGATCATCTGATGGCTCATTTGACACGTGCCAGCCAAGAACTCTTCCGGCGATCGCCGGATGAGTGCTTCGAGTCGCTGGAAACCCTGGAGGCTCACTGCCAACGGCAGCGAGACGAATCCCAGGACCGGTGGCGAGCTCCTTGTGAACTCGCGACCACACTCGGCGTCGGAGACCGCCTGTCGTTGTCGATCGGCAGCGACGGAGCATTCTTGATGAACGACTGGAGCTTCGGCCAGCTGTGCAGGCTGGGCGGAGTCGCCAAGGAGACCGTCAACCGGCTCAGTCCGGAAACGGCTCGCCAGGTCTTCAGTGAAACGCTGCCCCGAGGGAATAAGCCCCTCCAGCTGTTCACGCACGGAGATCTCATCCGCTCGATCCATGGGACGGGCTACACGCGGCTGCACAACGCCGACGTGGTGGCCATGCTCCGCGGCGTCGCCGTGGACTTTCAACCGCCCCAAAAAGGCTTCAACGGTGCGACCGGCTTGTACGCCGGCGAGCAGGACCTGTTCTGCTTCTTGATCGACCCGTTGGGCTGGACCGAGATCGACGGCGAAGCGTTCGCCCCCGGGTTCTTCATCTGGAACTCGGAAGTCGGACGCCGCTCGTTCGGCGTGCAGACGTTTTGGCTCCAAGCCGTGTGCCAAAACCACATCGTCTGGGACGCCATTGAAATCGTCGAGTTCTCACGCAAGCACACCGCGAACGTGAATAACTCGCTCGATGAGATGCGTCGTCTCGTGGAAGGACTCGTCCAGAAACGGGACCAACGCAAGGATGCGTTTGCCAAAGTCATCGCCAAGGCGATGCAAGAGCAGCTGGGCCAAGACGCCGACGAGGCGCTCAAGGCCCTGGCCAGTCACGGCATCAGCCGCAGCCTGGCCAAGCAAGCCCTGGAAATCGCCCAGCGACGCGGGCGGTTTACCATCTTCAGTCTGGTCGATGCCCTGACGCGACTCTCCGGCGACAACCAGTACGCCGGCGACCGCATCGAGGCTGACCAAAAGGCCGGAGCCTTGTTGGCTCTGGCCGTGTAGACGTGTCGTGCGTTCCTCGTTTCCCAGAAAGGAAACTACTGTCATGGCAAACAAGCCAGTCCACGAAGTGCGGCTCGGTCGTATCAAGGCCGCCGTTTGGGAGAACAACACTGCCAACGGCGTCCGCCACAACGTCACCATCCTGCGAATTTACAAGGACGGTGACCAGTGGAAGACGAGCGACAGCTTTGGCCGCGATGACCTGCCGCTGGTAACCAAGGTGGCCGATCTGGCTCACACTTGGATCTACCAGGAAGGGCAGCACTCCAACGGGCACGAGAGGGCAGCAGCGTCTTAACCGACGCCCTGGACGACTCGTTCCCCGTGGAGAGAGGTTTTTTCGACGGTTGCTTGCACCACCGGACCTCTCTCCCTGAGTTTTTGACAAAGGTTTTTTTCAGGCGGTTTCGGCCGCCAGGCAGGAGGGATATGTATTTCGTGCAATGCCCACTGTGCGGCGCCGTGGTTGAGATTCCCGCCGACGCGGTCGGTCGAGAACGCAGCGACCCCTGGAATGTCACCGGCTGCGACGAGTGCAACCTGGCCTTCGACTACGAAGACGAGGAAGTGCAACGTGTCGACAACGATCCACCCAGCCGCTGATCAAGGTTCTGGTGCAGGTTCCCACACGCTTCGGCCCGTAGACCTTACGGGCCACTTCTTCGCTTGAGCCGCTGCGGTCAAGGTAGCGAGCAGCCGCGTATTGCCCAGCGGCGGACGAGCCCCTCGGATTCGGACCCACAAAGGCAGGTTCGTTGGAACGGCCAGCGGCG
>CAVZWY010000041.1:0-47216 GCA_963779015.1 uncultured Planctomycetaceae bacterium
GTGCTTCCGCCGTTCCGCCCAAGGCCGTCGCGATATCCGACCAGCTCTCTCCGCGTAGGCGTCGCTCGGCGATCGCGCGCTCTTCGTTCGTCATCATATTGAGCGCCTGGCCCAAAAGCTCCTTGCCAATCGCATGTCGCACCGCATCCGGTGCCGACGACGGGATCGTGGAGCATTGATTCGTCTTCTCGTTCGTGCGCCGGATATCGCGGCGCTGGCGATGATGGGCCCTAGCGCGCATCGCCAATTTCTTCTCGGCCATCTTGGTCAGCAAGGCTACGAGTTGGCGAGGATCGTGTAGGTCGAATGCGCCGCTTGCAGCACGCAGAAAGAAGCTGGCAAGCACTGACTGACAAACGTCCATCGAATCGAAATGACGGCGCAATCGTGGATCCGAAAGTCGCGTCCTTACGGCAACACGAACCGACGTCTCGTACCGGCGGACGATTTCGTAAGCCGCGTCGGGATCGCCGCAACGGACGCGCGCAATCAATTCGCAGAAGTCGTTTGTCGCAGGCACTGTCGACATGGAGTCCCCCAGAGAATCTCGTGCTTGCATTCTACTTCTGCCGCTTGCCACTTGCGAATTTCACTTCGGCAATAGTCGATCCTCGAACGGCCGACAGCCACAGGGGCGAGCCGCGTTTCCTGGGATTTGCCTACCCGTTGGACGTCATTCGCGACCGGGGACGACCGACAACAACCCGCAAGAACCCAGGCACAATGTGCGAAACGGAAATTCCGACACATTCCTCTAAAGAATCTGTCCGCCTGCGGCCGTGGCGGCAATTGTAGTCTGTTGAGGGCCGATGGTTTCGCGCATTGGATCGGCCGGCCGGCAAGCGAGCAGGGGCGCCGCTTGGATCTTTGCAGCACCGACAGTGGCAGGCCGAACGGTTGGTTTCGAGCCGGAGCGCGTAACGGGGCCTAGGACGCGTTCCACCAGCGCTTTGACAAAGGAACTGCCTAATGAAACGCACTGTAAGATGGGTCGCTTCGGCCCTCGTTGCCGCAATGCCGGGTTTCGTCCAGCCAGCGCTGGCAAATCACATCATTATGACGGTCGATCCGTCCCAGTCGAATGTCGTGCTGAGCGGTCAGGACACGCTCTACGGCCAGGCAGTTCCACAGGCGCTGGGAGCGATAGGACGACCGTCGATGGCCACTTCCTGGTCGACTTCGATGCAAGCTCGACGACTCCTGGCTCGATTCAGTTCTTCGCGGGTCACGGTTCGTCGGCCTACGAGCCGACGGGCGGCGGGGCCAGCTTTCAACCCTTGAACCTGCCAGCGAATTTCGCCATGCGTAACGCGGCCGGCACGTCCACCAGCGCTTTGCGCGATTTGAGTTGGGACTGGTCCTCCGGGTCGGTACCCGTGAACGCGGCAGGAGAGTTCGCCTCGAGCGGCGTGCATTTCGCGACGCTTTCCGGCAGCGAAGACGTCGAAAACGCCAACCTGGGTAGTCGAACGTTCTCTGCCGCGGGCATCGGCGACTACCTCGATAGCGGCACGTCCTCCCTTACGCAAGTCGCGCCGGGCTCGTGGCGGCTCGTGATGAATTTACACTACGCGTACACATCGACGGTGTTCGGACCCGGCATCACGACCGAGGGCCAGACCTTGAACTACGACGGCACGATCGTAGCCACCGCGCAGTTCGGTGCCGACAACGTCGCGGTGATCGATCCGTTCTTTTTCACCGACATCGATGTCCTCGGCGGAGCATCGCAGACCGGCGGCGTGAGCGCGACCTTCAACGAGTTCGCTGGAGCCGGCGAGTTCAGCGCAGAACAGATTCCCGCTGCCGGACTTGCCAACGATGCGCTGGCCGCAGGCAGTGCAAATCCTCTGTTCGCGCTTTCGGCTCAAAACTTCTCCGTGGCGCCGCAAATCTGGGACGTGCAATATAGTGGCGACCTCAACGGCACCAGCGTGACTTTGACGTTCCACTACGACCCTCTGCTGCTGCCCGACGGCACCGACGAGTCGCAGCTGGGAATCTGGCACTACAACACGTTCGTTGGCGAGTGGCAATTCGGCGGCGTTGTGAATACGGCAGATCACACAATCAGCTACACCACCGACAACTTCTCGCCCTTTGAATTGGGCGTGGCCGTTGTTCCTGAACCCTCCACGATGGGATTGCTTGTTCTTGGTGTCGCTGTTGTGTGCGGGTGTTCGCGGCGCGCACGGCTGCGGATCTCCCGGACGTCGGCCTAGGAGCAAAACGTTCTCGCATACAGCCACTTCTTCGGAATTCCCGTAATTTCTTGTCCGCCGCTCGTGCCCACGGCAATTCTTTGGGCAGTGGGTGGTATCGCGATGCGCGCGAAGTGCCGCGATAGGCTGTAGCTGTTCGCAAGAGCCACCGTAAGGCGATCAAAACGCCCCGGCATCACCGCGCGACTTGGCTGGTCTGCCAGCAGGGCGACGGTCACTAGGAAATGGGGCTGCAACCATGAAGCGCTCTTGCGGGAAGGCCCCTCGACGTCGCCCTCGACAGCTGACCCGCTCCCTCCGTCTAGGCACACGCGATCCGCGCTGGCGGCGTTCCCTGGTCGAAATACTCGAAAGTCGGCGTATGTTGGCTGGCGACATCGACTTCGGCAACCTGGCGTCGTCCTTGCGCAACAAACTGACCGACGTCGAATCGCAGATTGCCGACTCGCTGAATCTGGCGCCACTGATGCCTGTGGTTGGGCAGCAAATCGGCAACGTCGCTCAAATTGTCAGCGACACGGGAAGCAGCTTGGCCGACGTCTTTCAATCCGTCGGACTGCCGGCGTCCGATCCCGGCGCCGAAGACGCCGTTCGACAGGCACTGCTCAGCCAGTCGTTTGTCGGCGACTATATCCCAGGAGGCGGCAAGGATGTCCTGGTGCAAAAGAATGCTGACGGCAGTTGGCAGTTTGAAATCCTGCTGCAACAGTCTGGCTTGCTCTCCACACTGCATCCGCAGTTTGCAATTGGGTTGGGCGATTACTTTACGTTGCAGCAGACTGGCTCGATCGATTTGAATCTGGACCTGGACTATGAACTGAAGTTCACCTTCGACGGCAGCGGCACACTGGCTTTGCAGTCGGCGAGTCTCGCCCAATTCCCCAATCAGGATCTGGCACTGACAGTGGCCACGCCGATGGGCGCCGGCGGTTTGAGCGGATTGCAGCTCGACGGTACCCTTGCGGCGCTGTTGCATATTCAAGGCTCGCTTTCAGCCGACAGCTTTTTCAGTAGCACGTTGCTGGCCGACGTGAACCCCAATCTGCAAACGTCGGCCAGTTTTTCGGCGGATAGCCACATCGGCGTGGCGGGCATGTCGCTCGATTTCGGCCCGGTCGGCCTGCCGTTCAACCCGAGAATTACGGGCGGTTTTCATTTTGACTGGCATCTGGACAACCAGCTATTGGCCGCGGGGTTAAGCGCCGATAGTTTCGGCGTGCTGAGCAACGTCCAATTCGACGCACTGGTGTTCCAGGCCGACAGCCTGTTTGGCGACGGAGGCTTCGTGCGGACCGTCGTCGAAGATGTGCAGGCATTCACGAAGCCCATTCAACCGATCGTCGACTTTGCGCTGACGAACATTCCGGGGCTGAGCGACCTGGGAGTGGATTTTAGCGTGGCGGACCTGCTTGAACAGGTAAGTCCAGGCAGTCGCGATTTTCTTGAGCTCATCAATTACGTCAATACGCTCGATGTGGACCAACTGAATAGCGGTGACATTCCCATTACGGATGCTTTCACGCTCGATGCCAATGGTTTGCGACAAGCGGGAAAAACCCAGTGGGATGGCAATGGCGCGCCGTTGGTTCATCCGGCGTTGGGCACGTACTCCCAGTTGGACTTTCCTCTGCTAGAAGACCCCGCCGGCACAGTATTCCAGATGCTGACGGGCCACGACAACGTCACGCTGTTTCAATTCCAGGCTGGCCTCAATGTCCCGCTCGACCTGCCGTCGATTCCGCTTTTCGGCATTCCACCCTTTGCCGGTTTGTTTTTGCACCCCAGCGCCGCGTTCAACTTGAGCTTTGGCTTCGGTTACGACACGTCAGGTTTGCGTGCGGCGGTGAACGATCCGGACCACGTATTTGAGCATGTTCTGGACGGTTTTTACGTCGACAACGCCAAGAGTGTTGTCCAGGATCAGAAGGGAAACAATTACGATCACTACGCCACCAGCATTGACGTCATGGGTGGCTTGGACTTGGAAGCGCGGGCGGCGATTCTATTGGTTAGCGGTGGTTTGCACGCTGACGTCAATCTTCATTTAGATCCCAACCTAAACGATGCCCAACAGCGCGTGCGATTGAGCGCTTTGGAACAACAAATCGAACACGGAGACAATCCATTCTCCGCCGACGGCAGTTTGTACGTCACTGCGGATCTGAGCGTGGTCATTCCGACATTCTGGGGCGACATCACGCTGGCGCACGTCAACTTGGGGCATCTGAACATCGTCGATTTTGGCGGCCCGGAAAATGGTCCGCCAACGACGGACGGTCACACAATCTACATTCACAAGGCCGACAAGAACGAAAAAATCTACGTGCGGATGACGCAGTTCTCCGCTCCCGATCCGGAGGATCCAAAGGCCTACACCAAAGCCATCCTGGTCGAATACCCAGACCACAAAGAGGTGTTTCCGGTCGCCCACTATTTCCACGATCCGGTCTTGGGTGATCTCATTGCCCACATTGCCGACTACGACCTGATCGCGACGGACCCGGGAGTTCACTTGGACGACTCACTCCCGCCGAAACTCGTCCCGAACGATGAACTGGGTGATCAAACAATCATCGTCGACAACTTGACTTGGGAAGGCCAGGACTATCTCGTCAACGCGGTGCTGATCGGCGGATCGGGTAACGACACGCTCGAGTACAAAGGAGCCGGCCGGGCGATCCTGATCGGCGCTGGCGGTGACGACATCCTCCAATCGACCAACCCGAACGCCGCGAGCGTCACGGCGTTCGGCGACCGCATTGACGTTGGTCAGACGGGCTATATCGACTACAGCGGGTTGCCGCCGGAAGTGGTGGGGCTGATTAATGCGCAAGTCTCCCAGGGCGGTGAGCCGCCGTTGATGCACGGCCCTCATGGCGACTTTCTTTCCGCAGCAGACGCTCACGATATTCTGATCGGCGGCATTGGCACCAACTTGCTCGAAGGCGGTACCTCGACGACGTTCATCGGTGGCCCGACCATCAACGAATACAAGGTCGCGCTCAAGTATTCCACCGACAATCCCGAGCAGGGTCACGTGCTTACCAATGGCGGCACGCGCAACACGGTGCTCTTCGAACGAACTGACGTCCCCAACAACGACGACGACAGTCTCGTGCTGCGCCCCTTTGGCACCAATCTTTTGGTGACCGGCAAACGGACGAACATCGTCGTCGACCACTCTCAACTGCTGGGACTCAATTTAAACGGCGGCACGCTAGATATCGGCGATCTCAGTTCCTTGGGAAACGTGCAGATCGTGGGGAACCTGGCTCCCACGCGCGTCAGTCCCACGCACGTCGTGATGGATACTCCGACAACACCCGTGCCCGATACCATTTTCATGAACCGGCACCTGTTCACGCTCGTCGATGCCGATGGCGTTCCCATTTTGGACGATCAAGGCGAAAGCACGACCTACTACGACCTCGACGTCTTGCAAAGTGCCTATGGCACCCAACCCGGGGCAAACCTGGAACTGGTGGGTTTGGATCCCGACGAGGATCTGCTGTTGAAGCTCCACGGTGGACAGGTCCAAGTCGACAACCTTTCCGGCGTCGGCATCGGGCTCGTAACCATCGATGGCACCGTGCGGCCGGTCGATTCGACGAACGTTAACATCATCGGCATCGAATTGCACAACGGCAACGATACCATGGCCCCCGACGCCGACGGCGGCACGACGATCCACATGCAAGATGCGATGTCCCCGTACCGCGTGCAAATCCTGGGAAATCGGCCGCAAGATATCACGGCCTTCAGTCAGACCGTGGCGTTTGTCAACGGCAACGATCCGGTGGCGGGCAAGCTGTTGACCTTCGATGCGTCAGAGCTGGTGGGCGCGCTCGAGATCCACGCGCAAGAGGACCTGCTCCTCACCGCGACAAACAACCTGTTAACCACGTCGATCTTCGAAGACAGTGTGAGACACGTGACGTTTGGCGATGGGCGGCTGGCCAGAATCCATGGGAACGTGAGCGTCTCGCACGGCCAGTTGACCATCAACAACGCACTGGAGAACGGTCCGGCGATCTACCCCGGTGACGTGATCAATCAATACCCCGGCCAAAATCTGCTGTGGCTCAACCCCACGACGTTCTACGGTTGGGCCGTGCCCGGATTGGCACAACTACCGGCACTGACCTACGACGTGCTCGATGGGGCGTTAACAGTCCAACTGGGTGAGGGGGATCGTATCAGCCTCGATGGCACGCCGGCCGGCGTCAGCAGCAGCGCGATTAGCAATCCTTGGCTCGACACGCGCGATGCCATCTTTTCTCCAAACTGGTCGGTGCCGTTGGATATCTACAACAACTTTGGCGTTTATCTTGGTCGTCGGCTCGATCCGGTCACTGGCGCGGCCGAGCGGGTCAAACACCTGACCAACCTGGCGATACCAGTCCACGTTTACCACGACGGCACGCCAACGGCCGAGGTGATCCTCGACGGCGACCTGGATCCTCCTGGTGCCCAATACGTCATCGACGGCACAGGCAACTTGCACGTCTTGAATCAAACGGTTGGTCTCGATCTAACCGTGGACGGGTATCGAGCAGAAGACCAGATTTACGTCTACCTGCCTGGCGGAAGCGTCGACGCGAATTTGCGGAAGACGGGTCTGGGAATATTCTATATCGACGGCAAAGCCCGGCTGGCGGGCACGAATCCGACGGCGCCCAACGACATCACCGTGCACGCCCGCATCGGCCAGATCGGGCTGGACCCGGTGGACACGTACGACAGCGTGCTGCATGTGTTCAACACTGTGTACCTGCTGGCGTCGCTGCCGCAGGACGCGTTGGCGGTCGACGTCGATACGAGCGTGAAGATTGCGCCGCTGACGGCCAACTCCTATCGCAAGGCCTACAGTCCCGATCTGATCGGTGACTACTATGAGGCGCACGGCCCGGCGAACGCCATGATGGCGCCTTTCGAGGGCAAGCCCCCGATGCTGAGCCAGACTCCGTATGTCGAGACGTCGCAGTGGTCTGTGTTGCACCCCACGCTGCCGAACGTCCTCGCCGGCGGCATCCAGTACCCGCTCAGCGTCGACTACGGCCAAGGCGGCCTCGAGTTTGACTTCAATCCCTACGTGCAGCCGCCGCCCGATCCGCCCGTTCCACCCTTCAACGAAACTGCTCTCTTCTTCTTCGTCAACGCACACCCCCGTGCCACTGACAACACTGTGTCGCTCGATGCGTCGCAACTCCGAGGGACCTTTCGCTTAGACGTGCTTGACCCGGACGACGCCTATGTGCTAGCCGTCGTCGATGCGCTCAACGTGTTCGACTCGGTGGAAACTGACGAGGGTTTCGATCTGCCCGAATTCACTTCCGGCGACGGCATGGCTGTCGCCTTCGGCAAAACGCAAATCGCCCTGTCGAAGGTAAACCCCGAGTTGGCGGTCACGATCGACGGCACGAGCGCCTTCTCCACCGATCAGCTCAGCCACCACCACGTGCAATTGGCCGACAGCCTTGTGCCCGAGACGAGCTTGACCGTCGGCGACCGGCTGGCCGACATTCAGGGGGACGTCAGCGTGAGTCACGTGAGCCTGGCGGTTTCGGACGAGGCCGGAATCGACGAAAACGTGCTGACACTCGGCCTTGCCAGCCTGACGGGTTGGCAAACGCCGGCCGCCACGCAGCCTACGCTGGCCTTCGACAACACGATTCGTGACGACCTGGCCGTGTCGCTCACGGTAACCGACGACGTCGACGTCGAAAACACGCCGGACTCGGTCAACCGCACGCTCATCGAAAACGCCTCGACCACCGGCCCAGCGGCCCGGCTGTTTGTCATGGGCCGCTCGGTCCCGGCCCTGGATGTCGTCGGCAACTTCAGCCTCTCGATCGGCCGCCGCTTGAACCCTGACGGCTCGGTCACGGACGTCGGGCTGGTCGACGACGTCATCAACCCGACCTCGCGCGTCTGGACCGTCGGCGGCACGGACAACGCCATCATCCAGCCGATTAGCTACAGCTACACGGGCGAAGGGAACGGGCAACTCGTGTTTAACGCGTCGCAGGACGTGTTCAGCTATTCCTGGGAGCAGGCACTACACGGCCAGCATTTCGTCGGCATTTATGCCGAGCCGACGCTGCCCGGCCAGGGCAAGCTAGTGTTCGTGGCCGAAGACGTCGACGCCTCGCATCACGGCCAGGGTACGGTCGTCTATGGCGGCAACACGGAGCTGTCTTATTTCAGTCCGATGTTGCCGAGCTTCACGGCGCTTGCCGTGCTTGTCGACAACCCGGTTGCCGCTCCGCTGCACTACGTCGCCAACCCCGGCTCGCTCTCGGTCGAAGCGATCCAGGTCGGCGCCGCCAGCGGCCCCGTCGACATCCAAGGGGGAGGCGCGACGACGCAGGTTCAGATCGATCCGTCCTTCTCCCAGCCGATCGCGTCGCTGAGCACCGGCGGCAAGTTTACGGCCAACATCGTGCCGGCCGTCGCCGGCGACAACCTGCTGGATTCGCTCGCTTCACCCGTCACTGTGACGCACGCGGTCCTGCGCGTCGTGGCCAACATCAACGGCACGCCTGCTCCCCAGACGATCCCCGACGCGGTGCTCACGTCCGACACGCTGACCGGTCTCTCAGGCGCGCCGATTCATTTCGCAGACCTGACCGACTACTCGGACTACAGCTACGACAATCTGCCCGGGCTGTGGCTGTTCATGCCCAGCTATGACGCGGTGGCGACCGAGATCCAGAACACGCCCTCCGGCGTCACGACTGAGCTCTCGACCGGTACCACTTCCATCGGACCAGTCCGCGTGCTGGGCACCACCGGAACGCTGGCGCTGGGAAGCAAGGACCACAGCAACACGCAGTTCTACTTCGCGGCCAGCTCGGTCACGATCGGCGAGGGGAGCCTGGCCGCGGTGGCCGGCTCGGTGCAATTGGGACGCAACTTCCAGAACACGACGCCCGTCGTGATCGACGACGGCCTCGATGCCGGCCCCCGCGAAGTCGTGCTGGACACGGTCCATAATTCAAACAACTACCCATTCGGCTACGATTACGCGATCACGGACCTGGCGCCCGTGCCGCTGCTGTTGAGCCCGAACGTTTCGGCTCCGCAGATCGACGTACACGGCGCGGCCGGCAGCCATTATTCGGTGTTGCGTACGCCCAATACGCTGAGGCTTCTTGCAGGTTCCGGTAGTTCAGTGGACGTCGAGAAGCCCACCTCGGGCGCAATGCCGTCGCTCACGATCTTGGGAGCGGCTGCCGTGACGGTCACCGTCCCCTTGAACCCCGGGATCAATGCCGACAATCCTATCTACGTCGAAGCGGACCCCGACCGGCCGGCGGACAACACGAACCTGACGGTCGACTATCGCCAATGGTCGTCCGGCAAGGTCCACCTGGTCGACCAAGGGGGTGGGTTCGGCGCCACGGCAATCGAAAACCTCGGTTCGTCGCTGCCGACGCCCCACATCTTCTTCGCCGCCGCGACTACCCGGCTCGAGTTTCTGGCCTATGACGGCACGTCGCCGGATCCTACCCGCGGAACGGTCGTGGACGACACCGTCGCGGTGCATACGATCATCGCTCCCGGCTTCCGTTCGGTGACAGTCCTGGGAACAACCCAACCGCTCGACATCTTGCCAGGGCAGGGCTTGCCGACCGTTTTTGGGAACGCCGGCGACTTGAGCCAATTGTCCGGGCTGATTACGGTATTTGCCGACGAAGACACCCAGCCGCGGCAGCCGATTCTCATCGACGATTCTGCCGATGCGCTCGCCCGCGCCATCGACCTGGCCACCGGTGCCCAAGGCGACACGACCTTCGCTGGGCTGCTGCCCAACCTCACGCTGGTGGGCCCCCTGGCCGACGTCACGCTGGTTGGTGGCAGTGGCGTAAACGCGTTCCATCTACTCGGGACGATCGGTCCGAGGCTGGTTGTTTTGGGGCATGGTGCCGATTCGCTCCACGGGCCGGACACGGAGAATGCCTGGGAGATTAGCGGTGCCAACAGTGGGCAACTAAACGCCAACGTCACGTTTTCCGGTATCGCCAGCCTCGTGGGCGGTACCGCAGCCGACACGTTTCTGATCAAACTGGGAGGCACGCTGTCTGGGAATCTTGATGGCGGATCCGACTCCGACATGCTTCGCTATGCCGCCGGGGTGCTGTCGGGAAACGAAACGATCGACTTGCCTGGCGGAATTGCGCCGGAGATTCTCGGCGTCGTTTCGAATGTAGAGTCTGCGGTGATCCTGGCGCCCTCGCGCTGGAGAATCCTGGCGATCAGGCGTCAATTGCCGCGGTGGCCATCACTCCGCTCCAGCTCATCGCCAGCGGGGGACTAGGGGACACGACCTTTAGCGCCACGGGTCTGCCCGGTGGGCTCGCCATCGACCCCCACAGCGGCGTGATCTCGGGCACCGTCGCCGCCGGAGCGCAAAGCGCCTCTCCATATCACGTCACCGTTTCGGCCACCGACGGAAACGAAACGCAGATGGTCAGCTTCCAATGGACTGTCTTGGCGAGCATCCTGCTAGTGAACCCGGGCAATCAGACGACCGCCGAGGGCGTGCCGGTCGCTCTCCCCCTGCAACTGGTCAATCCATTCGGCCACAACGTCACGTACTCGGCCAGCAACCTGCCCAGCTATCTGGCCATCAATCCGAGCACCGGCATGATCACCGGAACGATCACGTTCTACAAACTTTACTATGGCTACGACCCGGCGTTTCAGGTAACGGTTTACGCGTACGACGGCTCCAACACGGTCTCGACCAGTTTCACGTGGTTCACGGTGCCGGGTTTTAATGTCTATACCCAGTTTGATCGCACCAGCAACGTCGGCGAGAGCGTCAATGTGTCCGCTGGCGTCTCCTACAACCCTTATGGACATACGTTCGCCTATACCGCCACCGGGCTGCCGTCCGGTCTGTCGATCGATCCCGACGCCGGCGTCATCACTGGCACGATCGACTTGCTGGCCGACACTGGTTCACCGTACCAGGCGCACGTGACGATCACCGACACGACAACTCAGATCGTATTCGATCAATCGTTTACATGGGCGGTGGAACCGGCGATCGTACTGGCGAACCCTGGCGACCAATCATTGTCGATCGGCACGAACGTGGACCTCACGATCGACGTGCTCCGCGACTTCGGAACACTGCTGGTTTTTTCAGCTACGGATTTGCCGATCGGCCTGACGATCGACGCCGCCACCGGCCGCGTCCACGGCACTGTCCAACCCCAAATTTCCGCACCCTACGAGAACTTCAGTCAGATCATCGCCAGCGACGGCACCAACGTCGGCCAGGTCACGATCCATTGGACGATCTCCACGGCGGCCGCCAACGTCGTGCACCTGGTCGACCCGCTTCACGGCGGCATCGTGACCCTGCATTCGCCCGAGGGAACGACCCTGTCGGCCAGGCTCGACACTCCGAGCTACTACGGTGGGCAAGCGTACGACTTTTCATTCGGATCGCTGCAGTTCACGATCGACGGCGTTCCTCTGGGCGGTTCGGCCGACCTGGTGATCGTTCCGCCCGCCAACCGCGGTTGGAGTCAGTACTTGAGCTTTGGACCGACGCCTGAGGATCCTTCGTACCACCGGTACCAGTTCCTCTACGGGCAGCAAACGGACGACGACGACGCCAGCATGACCGGTGCCGAGTTTGTGGATGGACAGATTGTGCTGCACTTGGTCGATGGGGCCCGCGGCGACGCCAACGCGACGTCGGATGGCAGCATTACTTCGCTCGGCGGCGGGGCGGTGTTCCCGGCACTTTCGGCGAGAATCGCCGGGGCACCGCAGACGTGGCCGCTGGGCGTGCCGTTGACGCTTGGCAGCGAGCTCGGTGGGGAGGCCGCGACGGCGGTCGCGCTCGATTGGCAGGTCTATGCCTACACCACCGATTTCCAGTATCTGCAAGTCGGCGAATCAAGCGACCCGGCAGTGACGTTCACGCCGGAGTGGCCCGGCACCTACTACGTGTCACTTGTGGCCACGAGCGCCGACGGCGCGCTCTACGTGTCGGACAACTTCGAATTTGAAGTACCCGATACTTCACCACCCGGGGGTGAACTGGCGCAAGTGGCCGTTGCAGGCCTTCCGAGCGATGTGGCCGCCGGTTCACCGATTGATCTGTCCGTCGTTGCCGAAGACGCCGTTGGCACCCTATTGGACGGCTACGACGGTCCGGTGACCGTACAAGTCGTCGATGACCTGGGGACCACGGTGTTTTTCTCCGGTGACAACTTCAGCGATGGTACGTTCTCGATCGTCATTCCGGGCCTGGCCGCACACGGTCCGGTGCCCATCACCGAAACTCTGACCATCACGACGGGCAACGTTGTGGATGAAGAGTCTTTCGTCGTCCACCCGGTCACACAGTTCGTCACTGCGCTCGACAGTCCGGCGAGCGCGGCATCGGGCCAGCCGTTTGCCATCCGGCTGCTAGCCGAAGACGATCGTGGGGTCTTTGTGCCGAGTTACGCCGGCGACGTGGAGCTGGTCTACGTCGACGAATTGGGTACGAACCACCCGTTGGCCGCCGGTCCGCAAGCGGCGATTGGCGGAATCGTCACGTTTAGTGACGTCGTGCTGCCGGCCGTAGGGGACTATACGCTTGTCGCGATCAGCGTCGACGGCCTGGTTACCGGGCAGTTCCACGTCGTCGTTCCCGAGACGCCGCGCTTCGCCGCGTTGGCCGGCGCGCCGAGTGTCGTGTACGTGGGGCAGGCATTCGAGTTCGGCATTCAAGCGGTGGACGCGTCCGGAGAGCCGCAGATCACGTATACAAACATCGTCGTCCTGTCGGCCGGCGGACCCTTCTTCACGACCTTCGCCCCCGCGGCCATCGCCGCCGGCGACCAAGGGGAGCACGTGTTTGCCGGCTTGTGGTTCGACACCCCGGGTGATTACACGTTAACCGTCGGCGACGGCACAATCGCAACTCACTTTGCGCTCCACGTGTCGAGCGTCGCATTCTCGGTGGTCAGCGATCCGCCGCTCGTCCGCGCGGGGGTGCCGTTCGACTTGACGATCACCGCGCACGACGATCAGTCAAAACCGCTTGACAACTATATCGGATTCGTTCGGGTGGACGCATACAACGAAGGCTCGGGTGATTATTTCACGTTGACGAGCGGTTCGATCGGACCTGGCGACCTCGGCACGCTTTCGTTGCAGGGGCTGGTACTGCCCGACGCGGGACACTACTCCCTAGCAATCTACGACAACTGGAGCCAGTCGACCTACGAACTCGACGTCACCGACTCACCACCGGGCGACCTCGATGGCAACGGCACTATTGACGCGGCGGACATCGACCGCCTGTTCGCACTGATTCAGGCTCACGACCCGTCTGCCGACCTTAACGGTGACGGGCTGAGCGATCAAGGCGACGTCGATTACCTGATCCATACGATCCTGGGAACCGAGTACGGCGACGCCAACCTCGATCGCCACGTCGACGCGGCCGATCTTGGCACCGTGCGTCGCAGTGTGGGTGGCAACTTCGGTGCGTCGAACTGGGCGGCAGGCGACTTCAATGGAGATGGATTCGTTGATGCAGCCGATCTGGCAACGGTGCGCCAGCACGTCGGCTTCGTTGCTCCGGCGACGGACGAGGAGCCTATCCCCGAGAATGCGGCCGCGAACGACCCGGGTTTGTTGGTCGCCATTCCGATCGTGGCGATTGCCGATCCGGTGATGGATGCGCCAACAGTTGCAAAAGCACCGAATACGCGCGGCACGAGTGTGGTCGAAACCGATGCACCGGAAGAACCGCCCGTCGCGGTGCCGCCAGAGTCCACAACCCTTGTCGATTCGTTGGACGATTCGGCCGGACAACATGACGACGAAGCACCGCACGATGCGCCTGCCCCTCAGTCCCAGCTACTGCTCACCCAAGAGGCCTCAGCCGCGCTGATGATAGCCGAGGAAAAAAACTTGATCCCCGTTTTCAGGAACCACCAAGCACCTTCCGCCCGACTGACGGCGGACCATCTCGCGAAAACGACTCTCGACCCGGTTCCCCCGATTCTGATTGAATTGAAGAATGTGGCGAGAGGACCGGCGCACCCCGGTGCATCCACTGAGTCTCAACCAAATCCGTCGGCGCCGACCACGGTTTTCCGTATTGGCTCGGCCGCTACCACGACCCGCGTCCAGCGAGACAGGGCGACGGAGGACACGCATTCCGATACAGCTTTTTCGGACGCTGTCACGACAAACGAGGATGTTGCGACGTCGCCGGCCCATGCCGAATCATTCTGGATCGACTCCAATTCGTTACAAACGATTCGCCCTGTCGCTCTGAGCACGTCGATTCCACCAGGCGACCCCACCATCTTGTCGGCTGCGCCAAGTAGAGCACCGCTGCACATCTGGGATCGCGTCATTGGTCTATCGATGGATTCGTTGCTCGACGACACAACGGGAGTTTGTAATGACGCAGTGCTTGAAACCTTGTCGACGTCACGCTGGTCGTCCGCTGCAAAGACAGGCATGTTGGCAAAGGCCACCGACTTCAGACACAGAAACTAACCAGAACCTGCGGTCCACACCGGCCCTAAAAAGTATCGCGCAGAGAAATACGCCATGATTCGATTCACCGCCTGTTTGGCCGCGGTCACGTTTGCAACTGCGACGCAGGCCGCCACGCTTCAAATTGATCCGCACTACGTGCAGAGCTTCAGCAGCACGCTCGCCCCATTGGGAACGTTGCCCGACAATGGAGCGTCCACTCCAGCAGGCGGCTTCTTGCAAATTGAGTTTCGCATGACATTGGCCGACGCCGCCGTTGACGAAGATTTTTGGACCGCGCTGTTCAATGTCGAATTGGGAGCAGGGTTGGCGAACAGTTCCGGCTGGATGGACCCCGGCACCGCCCAGGCCAATGGTTTCTATCCATTGGCGCCCAATCTTAACCAGTTCGACAGCAACGGTCCTTCGATCGGCGGCGCGCAGATGCACTGGCAATTCAGCAATGCCGACTTTGGCATCGACACGAACGACTTGAAGAGCATCATCGTGGAAGCGTCCCCGGGTGAAGCGAACAATCGCCAATACGGCGAGCCAAATCGGCCGGGCGCGGGCGCTGCAGATGCTCTAGGCTATCCAACCCTAATCGGCTCAGTGGTAGTCGAAAGAACCGGATTGTCGCCCATAACAATCGAAGTTACGCCGATCTCGGGGAACCCCTGGGGAACATACACCAACAACGCCGAGGGCGCCGGAGATTTTACTGACCTCCCTTCGAACTTATTTACTGGCGGCACACTAATCATCGGCGTCCCGGAACCCAACGCGGTAACGCTTGGGGTGACTGCCATGTTGCTCGTTGCAGTTTGGTCACAGTTTCGCCGTAGTACGCATAGCAATTGAGTCTTTGAATGCCGGATTTTGTGCGCGATGAGCTATTCGCGAATCAGAACTAGGATACCCAATTGAATTCGACAACGCCTTTCGACATGGCTGCATTGTGGCGGCGTTTTATTCTTCGACAGCCAAGGTGCGCTAGCCCAATATCAATTCGTCCAAAGCTTCGGGACGCACGGCAGCGGAATTGGACAATTCAATCTTCCTTTTGGCATGGCAGTCAAACCGTCGGGCAACGATTAAGTCGCCTGCGAGGGCACGCAGCCCCCAGAGGCTAGCACGAAGTACCCTCGCTGCCTCGAAGGCGCCCGTGCCTATCCGCCCGAAGACGTGGAAGGCCCTTGGGGATACGCCGACTTTCTGCTAATCATCCATGATCCCAAGCACCAAAAACCAGAACCACCTGCTGGAATGGATCCGCGGCGAATTCGACTCCTAAACCTTCAACGCGCTCGAAACCGCCAAGGTACGCGCAGCGGCCTCCCCAACTGGCGCGACTTCCGCTGACCGCGCCGCACTCTACGCCCACCGCGACAACGGTTCCATTCAACGGGCTTGTTCACTTCCGAGCCGAAGGCGAACGACTGCTGGGCATTCCCGTGGCCGGCCGTTGAAAAGCGCTTGGTTCCTAGCCTAGTGCTAACGTTGTAAATACTGCGGGAAACAGGACTTGAACCTGCACCCCATTGCTGGGACTAGGCCCTCAACCTAGCGCGTCTGCCAATTCCGCCATTCCCGCTTCGATTGGCTGTCCATGCGAGTCTACGGCATTTGGGTGCTGCGTCAAGCCGTGCTGAGCTAGTGGGTTACGACCGATCGGACATGCCAATCGGCCGCCTGGTTCTGCCGCGATGGCGTGGTTAGCGACCCGGTCGCTTGATGAGCAACAGCACGCGGTCGCTGGCGTCGATTCCCGGAAAGTCGCCCAGCACGGCGTCGGCCAGTTCGCTCAACTCGCTCGCCGGGCGGTGCAGGTTGGATCGCAGGGCCAACGCCAGTTGCGTGTCCAAGGTGCGCAACGTCAGTTCGTCGGAGAATGCCAGATAACCGGTGCCGTAAACGAGTAGCAACTGATCGCTTGGCAAATCGACGTCGATCGAGTCAAAACGGCGGTCGTCTTGCCAGCCGAGCGGCGTGGAGGGCCCAGTCACGACTTCAATCTCGTCGGCGCCAATAGCCAGCACGCGCAAGGGGCCCGCGGCCGACAGGAGCGCGGTCGGAGTGTCGGGTCGGAGAATGGCTTGAAACAAGCCGGCCCGTTGATTGCCGGCCGATCCTGTCCAGAGGATGGAGTTGGCCTTGTCGAGCAGCCGTTCGACGGCCTTTCGCTGGGGCGCCATCGCGCGGGCGGCGGTTCGCAGGGCCACGGCCGCCATGGCGCCGGCCACGCCCGACTCGAGCGAGTCGCCGGCCAGGACGCTCAGACTGCCGTCGTCCAAGGCGAACCAATCATAAAACGTGCCGCCGATCGAACGGGCGTTCGACACGCGCGCCGCCACGTCCCAGCCTTCGACCACCGGGGCGATCGTGGGCAACTGGTCGTGTTGCGATTGTTGCGCGGCGATCACCTGCTTGGTTTGGTCGCGCGACAAGAGCGCCTCGTCGGCGAGCACTTCGCGTTCCAGGTCCGAAGCAACGCGGCCGGCCACGACCTCGAGGATGTTGGTTTGCGCATCGCTGAAGTCGCGTTCTTGTCGGCTGAAGAACCACAGCGTGCCTAAGGGAATCGTGGGACTCGAGACCGGCACGCAGACGCAAGCGGAGAAGCCCTCCTCAGGCACTTTCCAATAGGTGTGCAATTCGTTGTCCGCCAGCACGACGGCGTGTCCCAGCAGCGCTTCCAGATCACCCAGGGAGCCTCGCAGCGGGCGGGCCGGGTCGGCCAGGCGCTTCCGTGGCAGGCCCCAACTCGAGCGCAGCTTGAGCTCGGTCGTGGCAGGGTCGAGCATGTAGAGCGCCGCCGCGTCGCAACCGACCGCTTCGGCGCCGCCACGCAGCACGGCTTCCAGGCGCTCGCTCAGGGGAGGCGCGTTCTCGTCTTCGCGCAGCACCAGCGGGATGCCGGCCGCCAACTCGGCTTCGCGCTGCCACAGGGCTCGCCGCGTGGTGATCAACTCGGCCCAAAGTTTGCCGACGGAGTCGGCCAGAGCAGCGGCGTCTTCCAATTGCACGCGCGGATCGCTGGCAGCGTCTGCAGTAGAAAAAAGCCCGATGTGCCCGGGAGAAGCTCCGACGCCCGGATTGACCGGGGCGGACCACATCAGGCTTGCATTCTCAGCAGGTGCGCTGGCGGCCTCGACTTGCAATCGCCAGCCGGTTGCCTGGCCGAAGGCACGAGCCACCTCGGACATGGCGGCCAGATCTTCGCTGGCCACCACCGGCGTCTCAGCATTAGTATCGGTAACGAGCTTCAGATAGCTGGGGATTTGTTTCGTCACGGCATGCCTGGAAGTACGACCGAAGGACTATCAAGTCGTTTCCATGACACGCCTTGAGCCGAGAGAATCTACCGGCGACGCTGTCGCTGGCCCTCGCGTGCCGTGTTTGCACCGGCAGCTTCGCCTAATCCTCAGACTCTTCCATGAGCGGCTAAGTCTCTATCGTCCAAGTACACCCGTCCCCTGTAGAGAGGATGTGAAACTCTGCGGGCAGAGCCGGTAGTGCCACCGTGCAATGCGGTACGAACGGTGAAATCGGCAGGAATGGAAAGCGCGGCTTCCGCGGGCCTTGCGGTAGTCGGAAAACCGCGAACGGAACGCCGCCGCGTAGAGACTTGCCGGAGAGAAAGGCCGAAGTACGCCAGCTACTTCGCGCGGCTGAAGGTCAAGGCAGACATCGCCATGGTTGCCAGGGGTGGCTTGTCTTCCGAATCGGCCGGATGCGTGGCGGTGATCGCCACGACTCCCTGGTCGTCGATGAACACCACGAATGCAATCCGAACCGTGCCCAGGACGGGCAGCGTCCCCTTCAATTGGCCACGGCGCGCCTCGACGCCGTCGAAGATGCCGGATTGGACTTCGCTGAACGTGGGGTCCTCCATCTGCCGTGCCAGCGAACTCTTGAAGCTGTCGACGAAATCGTCCAGATCTTCGCCCTCGGAAGTGGGCGGAGGAAACAGGTAGACCAGAAAACTGATCGCGCTGGGCACATCGCCGCTCGGCGTCCAGCCATATACGAACATTCCACTTTTCTCAACGCTGCCGTCAGCATTCGCCGAATTCCGTGCAAGTGGCTTGAGTTCCTTGGCGGGCCGGACGCGAATACGAGCGTCCTGGTACTCCTCTCCCAAGAGGGCGACACGCTTCGCGTCGGGGCTCCACGTTGGCAACTTCTGCGTCTCATCGCCGTATCCAGCTACATCGCAAATGAGTGTCACCAACATTGCGGACAACACCACCAGCCACACTCGACGGGACGGTCGAGGAAAATTCTCAAACGCTGGGAGGACCCGTCCGATCATGACATGTTTCTTTCCCATAATTGCCTGGCATGCGGCCAAGATTTGTTGGCCAGTCTAGTTCCGACGACGATTGTCCGTCAAACTGATTCCCCGCGATCGTATCGCCGCAACGGCGCGGCTACTACTCGTCGAGCTTAAACACCTGCTCGGTGCTTTTCTTGAACGTCCGGGCAATGCGCAAGGCCAGTGCGAGCGACGGCGTATAGGCTCCGCCTTCCAATGCGACGATTGTTTGGCGCGTCACGCCCACGCGGTCGGCCAGATCTTGCTGCGTCATGCCGGGCTGTTGCGCGCGGAGCTCGCGAACGCAATTACTCAAGCTCGGCTCCGATTTACGCGGCATGCGGTTGCCTCCGATAGGCAATGAGGGCGGCCAATCCTCGGATGCCGAACATCAAGGCAAACTGGGCCCAAATGAGCCAGTTGAGAAAGGCCGTGGAAACCACGTGCTGGCCGCGATAGTTCGACCACAATGTGCAAACGGCCAAAACGATCAGCACCGCCATCCAGGTGGTCTCAGTCGCCACGCGCGTCGCTGCCTTGGCGATCTGACGATCGCGTTCGTCCACGACGACGGCCGCGCCCCGCCGTCGCAGGAACACGGCGCCGAATGCAGCCAGCGCTATCAGGGCAAACGCGCCACTGGCTCCATTGCCCAGCCAGGGATACGAGCAAGTGACAACGACAACGGTGAACACGGAAACCAGCAACTCGGTCCAAGCAACTCTTTCCATCGCATTCATCACGACCTCCGCACCATTGAGAACAAGGCAATGCGTTTGCCAACGGATGTATGATAAACTTGACAGGTCGTGTCGTCAAGTTTATTGTCCTTGCGATGGGTCTAAAACCCTCGCCTTCAGGCGAAACCTTTAGGTTCTTCGTTTGCTAGAATTTGGGGATGGAAAAGTACCGCACGAGTTCGCATAGCCGTTTCGACCTGAAGTACCATTTTGTGTGGATCACCAAGTATCGGAAGCCCATTTTGGCCGATGCGGTCGGAATGCGGCTGCGGGAACTGGTGCGAGAAGTGTGTAGAACCAACGAAATCGAGATTTTGGAGGGCTCGGTGTCTCGCGACCATGTGCATGTGCTGCTGTCCTGTCCGCCGAATCTGTCGCCAAGCAAGGCCATGCAGTACATCAAGGGCAAAAGCTCGCGGAAGTTGCTGATGGAGTTCAAGCATCTGCAAAAAGAGTTCTGGGGTCGGCATTTGTGGGCCCGCGGCTACTTTGTGGCATCCAGCGGCAACGTGACTGACGAGGTGATCCAAGAATATATCCGCCAACAACAAGGCACTGAGCCTGACGATGGCGGCGACAATTTCCGCATTACCAAATCGTGAGCGCAGGACTTCAGTCCGTAGCCACGATTCTCCTCGAACCTACCGGCTTCAGCCGGTAGTAGTTCAGTTTACATACGGTTTGCGATGGTTGGGTCCGGCGCGATGGAACACGCGACGAGCCGGCAATGCGTAGTAGCTCGTTCCATAGGAGCGAGGAACCACGACGACACGAAGGGCACGACGAACGAATTCAATAACATCACTCCTTCGTTGTGGACGTGTCGTCGTGGTTCATTCGATAGGTGACACGATGTAACCGAACAGGAATCGACTCTTCCCCATCTGAGAAATCCTGCGCAATCCGCGGATCGACATTGTCGCGGCCAGCGCGATCACCAGCGGTTCGCGCGTGCACTTCCCTCGCTGGCGCATCAGGCTGATTTGCCCGGTTCAATCCGCTTCCCGCTCGACTTGCGGATACTCCTCCGGCAGCACGAAGCGCTGGAGCCGGCGTTGCTCGCGGAGCAGAATGATCGAGGCCGGCACGCCGACGCTTTGCTGAGTGAGTTGTTTGTGAAGGTCGTCGACGCTGGTGATCGGCTGGTCGGCCAGCGACACGATCAGATCCTCCGCCTGGATACCGGCCTGGTCGGCCGGGCCGCCTGGTTCGACCGCCACGACTTCGACACACGAAGTCTGGGTGACGTCGTACAGCCGTGCCAATGGGCGGGCGAGCGGCACGTTGTGGCCGTGGAGGCCAAGGTATCCGCGCACCACGCGGCCGTGTTGCAACAACTGCGGCAGGATGTGCTTGGCCGCGTTGATGGGGACAGCAAAACAAATGCCTTGCGCCGCGGCGATCACCGCGGTGTTGATGCCGATCACGTGGCCTTGGCTATCGACCAACGGTCCGCCGCTGTTGCCAGGATTGAGCGCGGCATCGGTTTGAATGACGTTGTCGACCAAGTGGCCGGTGACGCTGCGCAACGTGCGGCCGAGGGCACTGACCACGCCGGCGGTCACCGTCGAATCGAATCCCAGCGGACTGCCGATGGCCACGGCCAATTGTCCGACGCGCAGCCTGGTAGAGTCGCCCAGCGACGCATAGGGCAGCCCATGGGAGTCGGCTTGCACCACGGCCAGGTCGGTCCAGGGATCGGCGCCAACCACGCGGCCGGACAGCTCGCGGCCATCGGTCAGGCGGACGCGCACTTCGCTCGAGTTTTGCACGACGTGGTGGTTAGTGAGCAAAAAGCCATCGGGAGTGAACAACACACCCGAGCCGGAACCACCCCGCGAGCGGCGCGAGCGGATGTTGACCACGGCGGGTGTCATCGTTTCGGCGACGCGCACGACCACGCGGGAAAACGCGTCGAGCGCGGCAGCGTCCTCGTTGGCCTGGTTCTCGGGCTGTTGCCCTCCGGGGAAATCCCGCGGCGCGTCATCGTGGATGGGTCGCAAATGGAATGACGGCATGGCGGCTGCTCCTGAGTGCCCAGCGATGGAAATGCGGTGCACTCATTGTAGCGCCGGCGGTCAAGGGGAGGGCAGGCCGGGCGATGCGCATGCGTTGCAAACACGGCGGATTGACTTGCGGAAGGTTAGTCGGTGGAAGGTCGATCGGCGGGGCTGTCCCGCACCCGGCTCACTGCGTCAGCCGCCCTCGCCAGCGAAGGAGCAAGCGAAGAGCGCGCAGGGCAGTTTTCGATTGCACAAAGTTCAACGGCGCCGGCGAACGCATAGGGCGCCGATCGCAGCCATGATGGCGAGCACGTAGCTCGACGGTTCGGGCACGATTTGATAGCCGATCACGTCGATGGCCGTCAGATCCAAGTCGGTGATGTGTTGATAGCCGCCGCGACTGGCCGCGGGGCGCATGACCGCTGCGACGTTGGATTTCCAGTGGCTCGGCTGACGGCCGTCGCCGTTGTATTCGCCCGTGGAAAAGTCGGCCAGGGCGGTCGAGCCGTCGATCTGGAAATAAGGCGTGCCGCCGGTACCGAGCTCGAGCGCCTGGGGACTGAGCAGGTTCGACTCGTCGCTGTGCCGAAACATGTCGAGCACGCTGAAGATCGGTATATTGTCGCCGTTGCCAATTCCATCTTCATTGCCATTGAGATCCACATTCGCATTGGGGCCGGCGCCAGTAAATGAATCAACGCCGCTGACGCCGCTCGTAAATCCCAGCGCGTGGCCGATCTCGTGCAGCGCCACGCCGACAAAGTCGTACAGTCCAGGCGTGGGAGCGTGTACGAAACTCCAGTCGTCGAAATAGTCGGAGTTAAAGCGAATCGTCGCGTCGAGCCCCGCGTCGTTGGCGGCCAGCAATCCCAACGCCTTGGCATTGGAGCGATCCACCGCCAGCACCGTGCTGGCCAGTGACGCGTTGGGGGCACTGAAATAACGCGTGCCGTCGCGAGCATTCGTGTATCCGCCGATCGCCGGCGAAGGGGGCATGTTGGCCACTGCCGTGAAATCGTCGGCCGACGAGCGATCGGCCGAAAGCGCCGCGCGCACATCGCCATAGGGCAGGTACTCGTCCGGCGACGACGTGCTGGCCAGCGTCCCGGAATCGAGGTCTTGCCAATCGAGCATGAAGTTGAGCGTGATGTTGTCGCCCAGCAAGCCCGACCAGATGGCCTCGGCCTGGACAAAACCAGCCTGCAAGTTGGCCGCCAGTCCCGGATCGGTGCCCGCCAGCGCGGTCAGCCCGGCGCCATACGTCGTGCTGAATATCACCGCGCCGGCGGCATGTGAGCCGGACGATACGGTGAAGATCATGAGATGCGCGCATATTACTCAGCGCCGTGGTTCTTACCTGGGGCATGCTCAGCTCCGTTACAGTAGCCGGACCGACAAGAGAATCGGTAAAGAGATATCCGCCTGTGGGCGGTATCGTAACGGGCGGTACCGCATCACGCAAGGTGGTGGCAAGGCTTTTTCTGGCCAGCTTGCGGAAAATCGGCATTGGTCGCTGTATAACAACTTGCAAGCGATAGCTCGTCACTCGCCGTTGGAAGCGATCCATGTCTGACCCGAGTCTGTCCACCGCCGAAACCAACTCGAACGCGACCGCGAACCCACGCCGGCGGATGCGGTTCTCGCTGTTGTCGCTGATGCTGTTCACTGGGCTGGTGTGCCTGGGCGTGTCGCATTTTCAGACGTCGCGCACGTTGCACCGGACGCAGCAAGCGCTGAGGGTTGCCAACAACGAGTTGGGCTACCTGACGATCGACGATCCCGGCCAGTTCGCCGTGATCGCGCTGCCGAACTTCGGGCCGGGGCCCATGCAATGGCGTTGGCGGCTGTACCTTCCGCTGGGCAAGCGATATCAGTTCCGCTGGGCGTTCGACAACGTGCCCGAAGCCGCCGTGCCGCCAGCGCCGCGCGAGAACCATATCGAATTGCTCGATCAATTCGCCAAGCCGGCCGCCAAGGGCGAGCCGATGATCGTCACGCTGGCTGTTTCCAAGAACATCGCAGGCAAGTGGCAAATCAGCGCCGGTCTGCCACGGCGCGGAATCGGCATTTACCTGCAAGACCCGCCCGCCTGGCTCGAAGACGAAAGCCATCCAGGCTGGGGAAGCCGCATCGCCGGCCAGAATCGCACACATACCGTGCCCGTTGACGAACCGTTGGTGCTTTTGCGCTATCGCAAAGGCAAGCAAGTTCCGCCGAACGGCTGGACAGTCGAAACGCAGCCGACGGATGGCTTGATCGTGTGGATCGAAGAGGTGCCGGTGAAATGACGGCACGGGATCGAGGCGTGACGAACCGATCGATGCTCGTCACGTTCAAATATCTCAGACCGCCTGGCGAATACGTACCGTGTCGGCCCATGATTTCCGGGACTCCGTGGAGTATTGAACGTATGCGCAATCACCTCTCACACGCTCGTTGGAAGCTCGCGTTTGGCTTGGTTGCCGCGACGCTGCTACCTGCAACGGTAGGTGCCGGCGAGCCGCGGATCGTCAGTCGGAAAGCGTCCGTTCACAAGGCGTCGGCGACGAAGCAATACGACTCTATGTTCTATCGCATCGAAGTGCCGGAGAACCGCTCCGATCCGCAGTCGAAGGCCATCGAGTTGGCGGTCCTACGCGTCAAGTCGCCCAACCCGCAAGCCGGAGCGCCGATCTTTTGCCTGGCCGGTGGGCCGGGTGGGTCAAGCATCGACATGGTGCAAGAGAGCGTGTTCTTCGATCGCGAGCTGATCGAACTGGGCGATCTCATCGGCGTCGATCAGCGCGGCATCGGGCAATCAACGCCTGACTTGATCTTCCGCGACATCGAGTACACCATTCCCTACGACAAGCCCGGCGAACCTGATGCGCTGCTGGCCATCGTGCGACCGGCCCACGAGAAAGCGTACGCGCGGTTGCAGAAATTGGGAATCGATCCGGCCGGCTACAACACCGCAGAGGCGGCCGATGACGTCAACGACGTGCGCAAGCTACTGGGCTTTGACGGTATGCGGATCATCGGCGGCAGCTACGGCTCCCATCTGGCGTTCAGCGTCGCGCGACGGCATGGCGAATTCGTCGAGCGCGTCGTGATCCAATCGCCCGAGGGACCGAATCACACCTTCAAGCTGCCGAGCCAGATCCAAGAGAGATTGGAACTGTTGGCCGAGCGCGTGCGCCAGGATGACAAGCTTGGCAAGCAAGTTCCCGATTTGGTTGCGATGACCGAATCGGTGCTGGCAAAGTTGGAGCAGCAGCCGGCGGCAGTCGACGTGCCCGTGCCGGACTCCGACATCGAGCAAACAATCGCGATCAGCAAGTTCGACGTGCAGCGGTGGATCGCCGGCTCGCTGGGACGCAACGCCTCGGCGCGCGACGTGCCGCGCAATGTATACGAAATGGCGCACGGCGACTTTACGCGTATCGCGAAGGAGCTCTACCGCCGCCGCGGCAAGCAGACCGGCGTGCATGCGATGGCCGCGCTGACCGATCTAGCGTCGTGGGCCAGCCCACAACGCTTCGAGCAGATCAGACGCGAAGCAAAAACGACGTTGCTGGGCGATACGATCGATTTTCCATCGTATCTGCTGGCCGACGCGTGGGGCCGGCACTTGCTGGGCGAAGACTTCCGCGCGCCGCTTGAATGTGACGCCCCGTTCCTGTTCATCGTGGGCGATCTCGACGCCCGTACGCCCCCAGCCAACGCCCGCGAGATTCTGGCCGGGCTACCGAACGGGCACCTGGTCACGGTGATCAACGCCGCCCACGATTTCCCGTTGCTTCTCAACAAACAAAGCCGCGCGATGGTGCATCGGTTTCTGCAGGGAGAAATGATCGCCGAGACCGAGATCGTGCTGCCGCCGGTGCAGTTTGCTCCGATTCGGGCCGAGTGAAGTTCGACGCGGTGAGTTGCACGACCCGCGACGACGCACATCCGGCAGGCAGGCGGCGAGACTCCATCGCAGCGAGCTCTTCGTCGATCGAGCTGCCGCCTCAGTTCCTGCCAAGATACGGCAAATCGGCCAAGACGCGGGTTCCATTGCCCGGAGCGCTCTCGATGATGCACTCTCCACCGACGATTCGCGCGCGCTCCATCATGCCGCGCAGGCCGTGCACTCCGTTGACGCCGTTGGACGGTACGAATCCCGCGCCCCAGTCACGGATCTCAAGGTGCACCTTGTCTCCTTGGCGCCCCAGCTTGATACGAACGGTTTTACTTTGGCTGTGCTTCTCGACATTCGTCAGTGCCTCCTGGGTAATTCGATAAATGGCCTCCTCGACCTTGGAATCCATCCTCTCGATTCCCGCATCCTTGACAAACTCGACCTGCACATGCGCTCGCTCTTCTTCCTGAATGAGTTGCTCTAACGCCGCTAGGACTCCCAAACCGTCCAACACGGGCGTTCGAATACCGTTGATGAGGCGGCGACCCTCGGCCACCGCTCGACGCAAGATACCGACAACGCTTTCCAGTGCATCCTCGGTGGGTAATGGGACGTCCCGATCTTGCATGGCCTCCAACTGCATTAACGCGCCGGTGACATACTGCACGAGGCCATCGTGAATCTCATAGGCGACAAGTTGCCGCTCTTGGTCTTGTACTTCGATCGTGTGCTTGAGCAGCTCTCGTTCGGCCTCCAGGGCGTCGACCGCCTTCTTTCGCTCGGAAATGTCGGTCGAGATGCCGCCGATTGCCGCCACCTGGCCAGCGGAATCGAAGATCGGAAATTTGACGGCAACGTAGGTGTGCAGCCCGTCACGTTGCGGGACGATTTCCTCGAATTCCAAGGGCTGGGCCGTCTCTCGAACTTGTCGGTCGTGGGCGTGAATCGTCGCCACGACATCGCTGGGAAACAGATCGGCATCCGACTTGCCGACGATGGCGTCGTGACTCGACAACGCTTCGAATCGTTTGTTGATCAATAGAAACTGGCCTTGCAAATCCTTGACGTAGATCACCGCCGATGTATTGTCGAGAATTGCTTGCAGCCGGCTGGCATTGGTGCGACTCGTCTCCTCGACATTACGTCTCTCGATCGTCTCAATTTCCAGTTCGCGTTGCCGGTCCTCAGCGCGTTGGCGAGCGGTACGCAAGGCGCCGATCACCCAACTGATGATCCCGCCGATCGCAAGCAGCATGACCAGGCGAACCCGATGATCCATCGCCAGCGGTTCGAAATGGATTTCTCCTCCGTGGTAGCCCCATAGCTTTGCCACATTGAGCACCGAGGCGATCCAGCCCGCCTGCGCGCCGCCGAACCATGCCGCCAGAATCACCGACAAAATAGCCGGCATGACCTTCGGACTGAATCCAAAGACCGGGATCAGCACCGAACGGCGAACAATCTCCACCAAGACCGTGGCCAGCAGGCCGATGACGACGGCGCGAATAGTTGACTTGGTTTGACTCATTGGAAACGAATGCCGGACGAGACGGGTCGGACCACGCACAGCCCACGATTTTACTTCGGCGCCACTACGTTTCCCAGCAATCGCTGTCGATAGTGGGGTGTCGGGGCCGACCGGCGGTGGCGCACTTTGAGCCATTGTCAAGGAATGCCGTGACGGCGCCGTTTTGGGGTGGTGGTTTTGGCGCGGGGTTTCATGCTAGTTCGCGCGTTGTCCGCTTGTTTGTCAGGCACGGGGCGCCAGACCTACGAATTGGCCCGCACCACCACCTTGCCAAAATGCTTTCCCGCCTCCATGTACTCGTACGCCGCCACGGCGTCTTTGAAGTCGAACACTTTGTCGACCACGGGCTTGAGCCTGGCTAGCGAGATGGCTCGGTTCATGGCTTCGAACATTTCGCGGCTGCCGACGAAGATGCCTTGCACGCGGATGTTGCGCATCAGGATGGGCAGAGGGTTGATCTGGCCGGTGCCGCCGGACAGCACTCCGATCAGGCTGATCTGCCCGCCCGCGCGGACGCACTTCATCGATTGCGTGAGCGTGCCGGCGCCGCCGACTTCCACCACGTAGTCCACGCCGCGGCCGCCGGTCAGCTCGCGCACGTTGGCATCCCACTTGGGCGTGTTGGCGTAATTGATGCCGTCGCTGGCGCCCATTTCCAACGCCCGCTTGAGTTTCTCGTCGCTGCTGGAGGTAACGATCACCCGCGCGCCTTGCAGATGCGCGAACTGCAGCGCGAAGATCGACACGCCGCCGGTACCCAGCACGAGCACGCTGTCGCCCGCCTTGAGCGAGCCTTCGCCGATTAGCGCGTGCCAGGCGGTGACCGCGGCGCAGGGCAGCGTGGCCGCTTCTTCGCCGCTCAGGTGCTCGGGCACGTGTACCAGGCCTTCTTCGTGAATGGCGACGTACTGGGCCAGCATGCCGTCGGGACCGCCGCCGCCCAAGGCGCTGCGGGCTTTCGCGTCGTCGATCTCGCCGGAAACCCACTTGGGCATGAAGTTGGCCATCACGCGATCGCCCACTTTGACGCGCGACACGCCCGGGCCGACTTCGACCACCTCGCCCATGCCGTCAGACAGGGGCACGGCGGGCATTTTCAGCTTGGGATTGTAGTGGCCGCGGGCGATCATCAGGTCGCGGAAGTTGAGCGACCAGGCTTTCATTTTCAATAGCGCCTGAAACGGGCCGGCGGTGGGCTGCGGCTGGTCGACCGGTTTGAGATGCTCGAATCCAAAGGCGGATAGTTCGTAGGCCTGCATGTCGGGTCCTTTGACGAAATTGCGCGTGAAGTGATGGTGCGGCCGGCGCTGGCCGGAAGATTATTGTGCAACATTGCGGGCCGCTGTGCGAGGGTGGGCAGAAGGTCGGCAGACTTCGGATCGGGGTTGGCTGAATTCTTTCGCTCTGCAGCGACGCGGCGCGTGCCACCTCGGTTATTCGCGGTCGCCGGGCAACGTGCTAGAATAAGCCGTTGCACACCCCGCCCTGGCAAATCTCCGCCGCCGAGGGTACCTTCAAACGACCGACGCACGTTGGCGACTTCGAGGTAGTTGATGCCCCAAAACACGTTCGACGAATTGCAATCGCGGCTGAAAGAGCAGGGGCCGCCGGCCGTGTTCGACGCGTTGACCGCGCAGCTCACGCAGGAAAAGAAGTATCACGAACTGTTCGACGTGCTGTTGATGCGCTCGCGGCAACAGATGGGCTTGCCGGTCATTCTCACCACCTCGATCGACGACTTGCCCGAGCCCACGCGCACCGAAGTGGAAAACGAGTATCTGGCCGCCTGCCGGCAGGTGGGCAAGATGCTGTTGGACGAAGGCCGTTTGCGCGAAGCCTGGATGTATCTGCGACCGGTGGGCGACAAGGCGCTGGTGGCCGACGCCATGGCCAAGATCGAGCCGAACGACGAGAACATGCAGGACCTGATCGAGATCGGCCTGCACGAAGGCATCGCACCGGCGCTGGGCTATGCGCTGGTGCTGAAGAACTATGGCACGTGCAACGCCATCACCACGTTCGAAGGAGCCTTGATCGGCCGGCCCAAGGCCGACCAGCAAGCCGCCGCCGGACTGCTGCTGGAACATCTCCATGCCGAGCTGGTGGCCAACGTGCGGGCCGACATCGAGCGGCACGAGGGCAAAGCGCCGCAGCAAGCCACGCTGGCCGAACTGGTGGCCGACCGTGATTGGCTGTTCTCGGAAAACAACTACCACATCGACACGACGCACCTGGCCTCAACGATTCGCTTTGCCAGAGTGCTTGAGGATCCGCGGCTGTTGAGCCTTGCCCAGGATCTGACCGAGTATGGCCGTCGTTTGAGCCGGCAGTTTCAGTTTGCCGGCGACGAGCCGTTTGCCGACGTCTATCCCAGCCACGGACTGTTCTTCGCGGCCCAACGCGGCGAGCAGGTGGACGAGGCGCTGGCGTACTTTCGTGATCGGGCCCAGAAAGCAGACCTGGAGACGCAGGGGACCGGACCGGCCGAAGTGTATATCGCGCTATTGGCGCGGCTGACGCGCTGTGACGAGGCGATCGACGCCGCGATCGAGTTGATTCCGCCGGGCGTGCGCTCCAGCGGCTTCGCGCCCAGCCTGTTGGAACTTTCGCGGCTGGCTGGCAACTACGATCGGCTGATGGAGGTTTGCCGCCAGCGCGGCGACCTGGTGAGCTTCACGGCCGGACTGGTCGAAAGGGGATAGCGATCGGTGGCCAGGGACAAGAAAGTATCCCCCGGCCGAGCGGCGGCCGGTTGATTTCCCCACGGCCTACAGCGCCTACCAAAAAAAACCTGCCCGAGACTTGCGTCCCGGGCAGGTTTTCGGATTACCTCGTTGTCCGTTAAGCCTGAAGCTTAGTTGCGGCGGACGACCTTGCTGCTGGCGGTAACCATGCGGCGATTGCTCCGAATCGAAGCCGACGGGTCGGCGGTGGGAGCAGGCGGCATGGGGGCAGCATCATCAGCCGGAGAGGCAGCGGGCATTCCAGCGCCACAGCCACAGGCGGCTTCGCAGCCGCAAGCGGCCGCACAACCACCGCAAGTGTCGCAACCGCTGTTGCAGCAGCTCTTCTTGCAGCATTTGTGGCAGTGGAAGATACCGAGCAGACCGCCACAGCAATGCTTGTGGTGGCAGCAGGACTTCTTGCAGCAACCGCCGCAGGTGTCGCACGGGGCGGCACAGCCACAGGCAGCTTCAGCCGCACAGCCATAGGCTGCCGGAGCCGCACAGGCCGGTTCGCACGCAGCCGCACAACCGCATTCGGCAGCAGCCGCACAACCACCGCAAGCCGAGCCGCAACCGCTGTTGCAGCAGCTCTTCTTGCAGCAGTGGCCGCATCCGAACAAGTGATCGTGCAGACCACTGAACAGACCGCCACAGCAACGCTTCTTGCAGCAGTGCGTCTTGCCGCAACCGCCGCAGGTGTCACAACCACCGCACGCCGGCGCACAACCGCACGACGCTTCGGCGGCACAACCGCAAGCCGGTTCGCAAGCGGCAGCACATCCACAGGCCGGCGCAGCCGCACAGGCCGCTTCCGCACAACAGCTAGGTTCGCAACCCTTGTCGCAGCCGCAGGACGGCTCGCACGAGTTGCAACAGCTGTTGCAGCCGCAGTCGTTCAGGCCGAGCATACGATCCAAGAGCTCGAAGCCGAAGCTCTGGCCGCACAGGCCTACGCTGACTACTAGCGCTCCAAAAACCATGTTCCATTTCATCGAGCAACGTCTCCTTTACTGGAACTGCAGATAGCGTAGCACCCCGTCTGGCTTGATCACCCGGCAACCGCGTCGGTGGGCCCGTTGTCGGGCAGCCGCTGCGGTCGTCGTCATTCAGCTCGCGAGAAAGTTCGAGCTTGCTAGGGTGTGGTCGGCAGGCAGGGTAAGGTGGGGTCGGAACCAGCAGTTCACTCGGTCAATTGCGCCAGGACCGGTCGAGCCAATCCTTGACTCGAAAAGTCCGATCCGGTTGCCCTGACGCGCCCTTGTACGTGCCTTGGCGGCACGTGATCCTCGGCGGGTAACAACTACCGTATCGGCCACTCGACAAACGGGCCTTGAGGGCTCCGAAGTTTTTTTCGGACAGTGGTTTACAACAACTGTTAAGTAGACATTGCCTGCCGCGTAATCGCGGGAAGCTTTGCCGATTGCAACGCGCTGCTGGCGGGCGGTTGGCCGCGGTTCGAGCGATCTGGTATGGTGAGACTGCCGGTTAGCGGAACCTGAGCGGCCGCTGGCCCGCAAGGCCGGCGAAAGTGACCCCCGCTTCGCGCCGTTAGCTTTCTGGCGCTTGGTTAACTTGGGTGCACCGCCGCGGCCATCGCGCCGCGAAAGTATTGCCTGCCATGGTCGAATCCACCACCGAACCTCGCTGGAAGATTGTCGATTTCGCGGAGATTGCCGGCGTGGCGTGCCCTTGCGGCACGGCCCGCCGGGCGTTTGCCGACGTCGACGACTTTCCGGCCACGGTACATCAGACCGAAATCTCGACCGACGCCCGCATCCACTATCACCGGCGGCTGACCGAGGTCTACTATATTCTCGAATGCGGGCCGGATGCCCAGATGGAACTCGACGGCGCACTTGTGCCCCTGGCGCCGGGTCGTTCGATTCTGATTCCGCCCGGCGTGCGTCATCGGGCGGTCGGCAAGATGCGCGTGCTGGTGATCGTGTTTCCGAAGTTCGATCCCACCGATGAGTGGTTCGACTAGCGCTCGCAATGTGCGGCAATCGCCCGCGGTCGAACATTCAGGCCGCATCCTACGTATTCGCAAAGATAGGTGGCTGGTGATGCGTAGAGGCGCAAAACGCGTTGCGGGGCATTGATTTATCGAGTGCGAGACGCCCCTCAACGTAGCCGCTTGCCCGGCCTGCTAAGCCGTCGTATCCTAGGCGTAGTCGCGGACCGTCCCCCCAGACTGCATGACCCGCCGAACCCGCAGCCAGGCCCAGTGCGCTCGACACCGTCCAGACGGCGGTCCGCAATGGCTCGACTTGCACGCCGCTTCGATCTCAATAAACCCCGTTCGAATACCCCACGAATCCGAAGGCCCGCGATGACCTCGAACTTGTGCCCGCCGTTGCGTCCCCGGTTTGTCATTGGCTTGGGTTTAGCAGCAATCTGTGTCAGCCTGGCAGTTTGCGCGACGGCGCCTCGAGCCATCGCAGCGGATGCCGCGCTGCCGGCCGACGGTTCCAAAACCGCGGGCGCAAAGGCCAAGATCGATCCGCTCGACTGGCCGCATTGGCGCGGACCGGAGCAAAACAGCATCTCGCGCGAGACCGGATTGATCGACAGTTGGGACCCGGATGCCGAGGGCACTTCGGGCAACGTGCTCTGGAAGAACTCCGAACTGGGCGGAATCTCCACGCCCATCGTCATGCACGGCAAGCTGTATACGATCGTCCGCGCCGATCCAGGAACCAAGAGCGAAGGCGAGAAGGTCGTCTGCGTCGACGCGCTGACCGGCAAGAAGCTCTGGGAGAATAAATACAACGTGTTCTTATCGGACGTGCCGGCCGAGCGGATCGGCTGGTCGTGCGTCACCGGCGATCCCAGCACGGGCAAGATCTATGCCCTGGCGCGTGCGCTCTTCTGCAGTGCATCGACGGCGACACCGGCAAGACCTTGTGGAGCCGCTCGCTCAATGAGGAGTTTGGATTTCTGACGACCTATGGTGGTCGCCTCACCACGCCGGCGCTGTTTGAGGACCTGGTGATTGCCAGCGGCGTGATCATCGGCTGGGGCGATTCAGCGCGGCCCACCCACCGGCTGCTGGCGTTCAACAAGAACATCGGAGAGTTGGTGTGGATCCATGGCACGCACCCGCTGCCAGAAGACACGACCTACAGTTCGCCAGTGTCGACGGTGTTGGACGGACAAGCCGCGTTGATCTTCGGATCCGGCGACGGCGCCGTGCACGCCCTGCAACCGCGAACGGGCAACGAGATCTGGCAATTCGCGCTGTCGCCGCGTGGATTGAACGTTTCGCCGTCAATCGATGGCGACCGCGTCTATACCGCTCAAGGAGAAGAGAACCTCGGCTCGACGACCATGGGCTGCATCGTCGCCATCGACGGTGCGAGGAAAGGTGATATCACGAAGTCGGGCGAATTGTGGCGCAACGAGGGCACGATCGGCAAAAGCGCGCCGGTGTTCATCGACGGACGGTTGTACGCCTTCGAAGATTCGGCCAAGTTGCTCATCATTGACACCGCCACCGGCGAATTGATCGGACGGCCCGTGCGGCTGATCGGCACGATCCTGCGCCAGCCCGCTGTATGCCGACGGAAAGATCTACATCGCCAGCACCAGCGGCTGGCACGTCATCGAGCCGACAAAGACTGGCGCCCGGGTGACACAAAAGATGCGATTGTCGCCGGAGGACGAAGTCTCCGGATCGATGATCGCTTCGCACGGCAGGATCTATCTGCCGACCGGTTCGGCGATCTATTGCTTGGGCCGACCCGACGTGAAGCCGTCGGCCACGCCGCGCCCCGAGCCGCCGCACGAAGCGCCCGTCGGTGACAACGATCGGCCGGCGCACGTGCAGATCGTGCCCGCGGAGATCTTGCTCAAGCCGGGACAAGAACAGAAATTCACCGTCCATCTTTTCAACGACCAAGGGCAGCCGCTCAAGAGCCAAGAGGCGAAGTTCAAACTATCCGGACCCGGTGAAATCCGGTCCGACGGAACGTATGTCGCGGCCAGCGCCCGGCGCACACCGCGACCATCGTGAAGGCCAAGGTGGGCGACCTGAGCGGGCAAGCCCGCATTCGCGTGGTGCCGGAATTTCCCTGGAAGTTCGATTTCAAAAATGGCGAAGTGCCGGTTACCTGGGTCGGAGCACGCTATCGCAACATCGTCCGCGACGTCGACGGCAACAAAGTGATGGTCAAAGTCACGACCATTCCCAAGGGCACACGCAGCCAATTGCTGATGGGGCAGAATGACCATCACGACTATACGATGCAAGCCGACGTGCTGGGCGTGCCCACCGAAGGCAAGATTCCCGACATCGGCTTGATCGCGCAACGCTACACGATGGATTTGATGGGCGACCACCAGGAGATTCAGATCCGTAGTTGGACTTCGCAACTCGACCGGTTCTCGAAAACCGTGCCTTTCAAGTGGGACGGCGACACCTGGTACACCATGAAGTTCAGCGCCTCGAATGAAGACGGCAAGGCGGTCCTGCGTGGCAAAGTCTGGAAGCGGGGCGACGCGGAGCCCAAGGACTGGACGATCGAAGCCGTCGACGAAACACCCAACACGGTCGGCAGCCCCGGCCTTTTCGGCAACGCGCAGGTTGCCGAGATTTATGTCGACAACGTGTCCGTGACGGACAACAAATGATCCCGGGCGAACACCTTTCGCCTGCCCTTGACGGGCGATTCGTCGCGGGTGAACCCCAATCCCATCGTTGGCAATTCATCGGGAGAGATGATTCAACATGAAAACGGCTCGCAAGACTTTGACGCTGTTGTTGTTTGCGGGAGCGACTGCCTGGGGCGGCGCCCGCTTGATGAGTGATGTGCTTCGACTCCAGTCGCCGGACCGCGCGCCGCAGTTGTTGGCCGCGATCGATTTCGACAATCCGCCGCAAGGCGTCGGCCCGCACGACTGGAGTCAATGGGGCGGTTCGAGCATTCGCAACAACACGCCCGAGGGCGAAAACATCGCCACCGAATGGGAAGTCGGCTCGTTCGACAAGGAAGGCAAGTGGATCAAGGAGGATTCGCACAATATCAAGTGGGTGTCGCAGCTCGGCTCGCAGTCGTACGGCAATCCGGTCGTGGCCAATGGCCAGGTGTACGTCGGCACGAACAACGGCGCCGGCAATCTCAAACGCTATCCGGCCAATGTCGACCTGGGCGTGCTGGTCTGCTTTGACGAAAAGGACGGCAAGTTCCTTTGGCAACACTCCAACGAGAAACTGCCTACCGGGCGCGTGCACGACTGGCCGTTGCAGGGCGTTTGCGCGACGCCCATGGTCGAGGGTGAGCGGCTGTGGTACGTGAGCAACCGCGGCGAAGTGGTGTGCCTCGACACGCAAGGCTTTTACGACGACAAGGACAACGGACCGGTAACCAACGAGCCGGCGCGGTTGTTCGACATCATGAAGAATGAAGACCCGGCCAAGGACCAACTGGCCGGCGTGCTGGCGGCGCTCAAGCAAGGCAAAATGAGTCCCGTGCTGGCAGCCGATTTCGAAGCGGCCGGGCTGGAAGTGCCGGCTGAAGCCAAGGTGACAGCCGACGGCGCCAATTTCAAAATCACGTTCACGTCCAAAAGCGGCGTGCCGCGCGAAGTGCAATTGGAAATGGCGGGCCCCAAGCTCTCGGCCTACAAGTTGCTCAACACCGACGACAAGGACGAGGCCGATGTCATCTGGCGATTGAACATGATGAAAGAACTGGGCGTGTCGCAACACAATATGTGCAGTTGCTCGGTGACGTCCGCGGGCGACCTGCTGTTCGTGAACACGTCGAACGGCGTCGATGAGGGGCATGTGAATCTGCCCTCGCCGGGGGCGCCCAGCTTCGTGGCCTTGGACAAGAATACCGGCAAAGTGATTTGGACCGATGGCTCGCCCGGTGAGAACGTGCTGCACGGGCAATGGTCGTCGCCCACGTATGCCGTGCTGGGGGGCGTGCCGCAGGTGTTGTTCGGCGCCGGCGACGGCTGGCTCTATAGCTTCCGCGCCGACAGCGGCACCGACAGCGGGCACCCCGAATTGCTGTGGAAGTTCGACTGCAATCCGAAGAAATCGAAGTACGTATTGGGTGGCCGCGCCGATCGCAATCATCTGATCGGCACGCCGGTCGTATACGACGGGCTGGTCTATATCGGCGTCGGTGAAGACCCCGAACACGGCGAAGGCGTCGGCCACTTGTGGTGCATCGACCCCACGAAGCGCGGCGATGTAAGTATCGAGGTGGTCTACAACCGTAAGGATCCTTCCAAGCCGATTCCTCATAAGCGAATGCAAGCCTGCGTTGAAGAGGATGGCGACTTTACCAAACCCAACCCAAATTCGGCGATGATTTGGCACTATGCCGGGTACGACGCCAACGGCAACGGCAAGATCGAATTCGAAGAGACCATGCACCGCACCTGCGGCACGGCGACGATCAAGGACGGGCTGTTGTTCATCGCCGACTTCAGCGGTTTGTTCCATTGCCTTGATGCCAAGACGGGTATTCCCTATTGGACGCACGACATGCTGGCCGCCGCCTGGGGTTCCTCGCTGATCGTCGACGGCAAGGTCTACGTGGGCGACGAAGACGGCGACATCTCGGTGTTCAAGCTGTCGAAGGACATGGAGCTGTTGGCCGAGAATCTCATGAGCAGTTCGGTCTATAGCACGCCGGTGGTGGCCAACAACACGCTATTCATCGCGGACAAGGACCACCTGTTCGCGATCGTCAACGAGGACAAGTAAGCCGCCTCGCCCTACGACGAGACGGCCGAGCCGGGGCTGTTCGACTCGCGCGTATGGGATATCGTGATGGAGCCGTGGAGAACCGAGTCCTGGGCGGAAGGCCCCCCACGAACCGGATCCGTTCCTACTGCGCGAAGAAGCCATCATGAAGCGCGTCCTCAGCGTCGGCCAATGCGGCATGGACCATGCCGCCATCCAGCGCACGATCGAAGGTCAATTCGACGCCAAGGTGATCGCCGCGCACGGTTCACGCGACGCGCTTGAGCAGTTGCGCTCGGCGGCATTCGACCTGGTGTTGGTGAATCGCATGATCGATGCGGATGGCAGCGACGGCGTGGAGATCATCGAGCAGATGCAGGCCGACGAGGCGTTGTCGGCCATTCCCGTGATGCTCGTCACCAACTATCTGGAACACCAGGAGCGGGCCGTGGAGGCCGGCGCCGAGCCGGGTTTCGGCAAGATGCATCTCGGCAGCGACGAAACGCGGCAGCGATTGGAAGCATTTCTGGGTTAGCCGATCCGTCGCCAGCCCGTGGCACTAGCGCGATTTTATTTTCCAGACGGTGCCGCCGACGGCGGCCGCGACCACCGCGGTGATCAGCGTGGCGGTGCCCCAGCCGAACCCCAGGCCGAACTTCAGCGCGCCCATGCTAACCCACGAGGTTATGACAAAGGCGATCGCCGCCTGATCGCGCTGTTGCTTCTTGGCGTCCTCGGTGGCGGGCGCGGCCGGAGCAGGCGCCGCGGCGGCCGGAGCGGCAGCAGCCGTGGCGGTCGGTTCCGCTTCGGCAGGCGGCGGAGGGGCCGGCGCCGATCCATCGCGCGGCACGTACTTTGCAAGCACTTCGTCGATGTTGGCCGGCGAGCAGAGTACGATGCGCACCGGCATGTTGAATCGCAGCCGCAGTTCCTCTTCCACATTCGGATCGAGCGGATTCGGCGAAGCCATCAACAACTGCTTGTCGTCGACCATCACTGGCACGCAGGAGTGCTGCCGCGCAATCTGCGGCGGCACCTGCGAAATCAGCGTCTTGTTGAGCGGAATGTCACGCAGATCGAGATACGGCAAGCCGACCGCTTCGGCGTAGGCCGGCAACACGGCGTCGTATTTCGCCAGCCGCTGCTGCACCAGCGCGTCGCGCACTTCCACGTTGATGGCCTTGGCGAAATTGCGCGCCTTGTCGAGCGCCGCCTGGTCGACCACCTTCGTGGCCAGCAAGATTTGCTCGAACGTGCGGCGCTTGCCGTCGGACGTATCCATGCGCCCCAGCGAGGCGTCGTAGTCGCCCTTGCGGCGCGCGTCGGTCAGGCACAGCATGGCGCGGGCCAATTCGTTGAGCAATTCCTGCGATTGCTTGGCGAATTCGCCGGCAGCGTACTTGCGCAGCGTGCGCGTTCATCGCCCGGTAGTGCTCCCGCACTTTGGCCGGGTTGTCCTCGAACTGCTTGATGCGCAGCAGTTGGTAGTGGTTGAGCGGCCGGGCCGTCTCGGCGATTTTCAGCCAATCGCGATAAACGTCGAGCGTCTTAGTCATGGAATCCGGAGGTTGAAACGCGGCATAACCCAACGTGCCGCTGTTGTGATCTTAACCAGACGAGCGTGTTTTAGTCGACCTGATAAGAATCCGCCAGGCTCACGAAGGCGCTGAGCTGGGTGTCGTCGAGCCCGCCTTTTCGCTCGATTTCGATGGCCGCTTCCTGGCCGCCGGTCTTGTCCTGGGCACTAACACGCACCCGGCCCGCGGCATCGAAGGCGTAGACCACTTCGATCGGCGCCCCCTTGGGCAGGTTTTCGGGCAAGCCCGTGATGCGAAAATTTCCCAACAGCGAGCAGGCATCCGGATCGGGGGCGTCCCCCTCGATCACACGGATGTTGACCCGCTTTTGATTGGGCTCGCTGGTGGCAAACGTGCGCCGCACTTCGGCCGGCAGGCGGCTGTTGCGGGGAATCATCACGTGGTTGACCATTTTCTTGGTCTTTGGATTGCGGGCCATCACGCCCAGGCCATGCGAGTTGACGTCTTCCTGCTTCACGGTGCGCAGCAGTTTGCGGACCCGCTCGGCCAGCTCGCTCGTTTCGCCGCGATACTTGGCCTCGAGGATGGCGGCGTGGATCGCTGCTCCCTGGGCCACGGCCGTATGCGGCGACAGACCCTGATAGGGCTCTTTGCCGGTTAATGCCTGCAGTGTTTCGGGCACCTTGGGCATCAGCGTGGACCCGCCCACCAGCACGATGGCGTCGAGATCGTCAGTTTTTACCTTGGCCTGTTCGAGCACCAGGGTGGCCGTGTCGGTGGTGCGTGCAGCAGAATCTGCCGTCATGTCCTCGAACTGTTCTCGCGTGATTTGCAGATTGATCGACTTGCCCTCGTGGCGGCAGGAAATCGATGTGACCGTACCGTCGGTCAGGTTGATCTTGGCCTGGTCCGAGTCGTGCCGCAGCATCTGCAGCGTGGCGGGCGACTCGCGCGGGTCGAGACCGTGCTTTTTCTTGAATTCCTCCGCCACGTAGTCCACGATGCGGTCATTCCAGTCGATGCCGCCCAGGTGGACGTCGCCGTCGGTGGCCAGCACCTGGAAGTGCGTCGGCGTGTAGCGCACGACGGTCACGTCGAACGTGCCGCCCCCCAGGTCGTAGACCAGCGCCATGTGGGGTTTGACCGTGGCGCCTTCTTTGGCGCCCAGTTCACCCCGGTGCCAGGCATAAGTGAGCGTGGCGGCGGTCGGTTCGTTGATGATGTCGATCACGTTGAGTCCGGCGATTTGCCCAGCGTCTTGCGTGGCCTTGCGGCGGGCGTCGTTGAAATAGTACGGCACGGTGATGACCGCGTTGCCGATCTTGCCGATCCGCTTCTCGCCGTCTTTGCGCAGTTTCTTGAGAATCAGCGCCAGAGAAACTCCGGCGTGATCTCGCGGCCATCGAACGTGCGCTTGAACTCCACGTTCCCCATGTGGCGCTTGACGCGCTCGACCACATGATCGGGATCTTCCATCGCCGCCCGCGTGCGGCTGGGCCCGACGACGACGTGCCCCGATTCGGCCAACACGATCAAACTGGGCGTTTCGACCAAATCGTCTTCGTTGGCAACCGGCACCGGGTTGCCTTCCTTGTCCAACTGGGCCAACGTCGAGAAGGTGGTTCCCAGATCAATGCCAACCGTGTGGCCGGGCTTGAATTCCATGGCGAGCTCGTATCAATCCAGTCTGCATTCGCTTGGAAAGAGGCAAATTCCACCAGGGGGAAGTCCTCGATGTGCAACCGTTCATCGGAGAGAACGAACGGACGGGGCAGCCTCTTTGACCCGTTCCAGCCAACCGCAACCGGCTGCCGCCTCACACAGCGATTCTGGACCGCCTGCGTGCGAGAGTCAAGCAACGTCGACAGGAGGATTTGCGAGTTGTCGCGAACGAGCGATCGCACAGCGGTTGGCCACCGAGGACACACGGTCGAAGCAGAACAGCGCTGCGCGGAGACGCACGTGCAACTCGTACGGCACTATTCCTCGATGACTTCCTTGACGGGCTGCACGAAATGCGGCGATTTCGCGCTGGTCGACAGCTCGGCGGCCTTCTTGTCCGCCTGCTTACGCTGGCTGTATTCGAACAGGGCCACGCGCTTCATCGACTGGTTGAACACTCCCCAAAAAGCTTTGAGACGAACCTCCTTGGCGCTCTTGGCGCGGCTCTTTCGCTTGACGGGCTTTTTCTTGACCGAGGCGTCGCCATCGGCCGCCTTGACGGCCTTTTTCTTGGTCTTGCCAGTCCGCTCCGCGGCCTCCGATTCTTCGCGTAATTCCTTACGATTTAGAACTTTACGTGCCATGCTCTAGGGTTCCCCCGCGGCGGGTAGGGTGATGGATTAGCCAGTCAGTGGATGGCCTTTTGGCCCTGTGCAAATTGAGCGCCAAGAGCAGCATCATAGTGCATTGTGAATCCGCCGGCTAGTAAGGTCGCATACTGCCGGCCGCATACTGCCGGTCCACTGCGCACCGATGAGGCCGCACAGCGCCCGCGTTGCCGACCCACTTGCTCTGGGGCGACGCGAAGTGAACTCATGTGCGTTGTCGGCGGATCCTGGGACTCTTTCCGCGTTTGCCATCGGCCGGCTTCCCACCCGAGGGCGACGCTTTGACCCGTTCCGTCAACAGGTCGACCATGTACTGGTTCATGCTCGTTCCCAGCAGATCGGCCTTTTCACTGAGCACGCGATGGAGGTCCGGCGGCAAGCGCGCCATGAACTTGCCGGAATAGGGCTTGGCAGGCTCCTCTCCCCGCTCGGCGAAAAATCCAGATAGTCATCGACCGACTCGATGAATGCCTTGCGCAATTGCGCTGGAGTGCGCCCCTGGAACGTCACGACGTCCTGCACCCCCAAGACTTCGCCGTGAAACGAATTGCCCTGGAGTGTCGCTTTGCCGTGGTAGCCTTTGTACGGTCCACAGTAGTACGTGCATTCTTCTTTGATCATGGTTCTACGCCGGCCTCACTCAAGAAACGCCGCACCGATTTCAACGCGCCTTTGAATTGGCGGAAAACAAAAGGGAACTCGACCACTCCAAACGCCAAGTAAAGATTTGTGTCCCCTGAAATCATCCCGCGTCATCAGTTGCCGTCACCGCGTCTTCGATGAACTCCGCGATCAACGCTCGGTGGGCTTCAAAGTTATCTGGCGTCACGACGAGCTTGGCGGCCTTGTTGCCGTAGCGGAGTCCAGTGGGCAGGCCGGCGCCTTCAAATCGCTTGACCCATTCTTCGGGCTTGGCGACGAAGGCACCCATGCCCAGGATCGTTTTTTTGGGCTTCACCCACGCTCGACGTACGCCGCCATCCTCGCTGACGATATTGATCAAGTTCTTTTTGTATTCGAATCGATAGGGCGTGGGAGCAACTGAATTGACCATGCCAAGAATTGAATGGGCAACCGATAGCATGGCGGACGGAGCTTTCTGTTGCCACCATTCGGGGCCTACGTGGACCGCGTCGCCTTCGTCGCCATACTCGTACTCGTCGTCGGCACGCAATTCGGTCTGATCCAATACGCGCGTGAAGTGAACGACGATTTTGTCGTCCACTTGCAGCGCCGTCAACTGGATCGCGATCAGCGGAATGCTGCCGGCAAGCAATGACATCACATTGAGGAATCGCGACGTGATGTCCTCGGCGATTAGCACCGCCACGTGATCGTATGCGGGATAGCGCCGTCGCTCAATGTCGTAGTACTCGATGCAGCGGATGATGTGGCTCGGGTCGGTTGCCCCCAGCATCAACTCCACTTCGTAGCGGCGGTTGAGCTGATCTTCGTGCAAAAGCAGATCGAGTCGGCCTGCCTTGGGAAGAATCTTCTCCGCATTGAGCACTTCGACGTCACCTAGTCCGATTATCGACGGGTCATCGATGATACGCTGCTGTAACCACTTCTCCGAGAACTCATGGTGCCCTTTGAGCGCGAGCATCTCGGCTTTTGTGAACGTCAGGGGCATGACTATACCTCAACTAGATTGCTTCAGGATAAGTAACGGGATTAATGACGGGGACGCACACGTAATTGCCCCAAACGTTGTTTGCCCGGCGACGTTGAGTTCGTCGCCGCGAACGGGATTCAAATTCGCACGCGCCAGCCGCCTTCTTGGACGCTGGCTTGACGGCCTTCCGCTATTATTCTTCCTCCGCCGGATCAATCGGCGTGGCGCCGGGCGGGGGCGTGCCTCCTCCGGCTCGGACGTATTTGGCTCGCAGGCGGGCGTACTCTTCGGCGGGCGGCTCTGCCTGGTCGGCTGCCGACTGGCCTTGATGTTGCTCGAACAGGTGGCGCAGATAGGTGCGGCACCAGCCGCAACCGGTGCCGGCGCCGAAACACTCGCTGAGCTGGGCCGGCCGCCGCGGCTTTTCCACGCGGATGAAGTTGATCACCTTCCGCTTGGTGACGTGGAAGCACAGGCAAAGTTCGTCGTCGAGTTCCATGGCAACCGCTGGCGCTTGCGCAACAACCTCAAGGCGTGTCGTCGGTCTCAGTGGCGAGCAACAGCGCGATGCGGCACGCTTTTTCGAATTCGCCCACGTCGAGCGTCTCGCCGATCATGTGGATCCGCGATTGACCGCAACCCAAAGTGACCGTGGGGATTCCGTGGGCGCTCATCCAATTGGCGTCCAAGCCGCCGTTGCTGATGGCCAGCGTGGGCTCCAGGCCGAGCGTGCGCAGTGCGCGTGCGGCGGTGGCAACCGTCGGTTCTTTCGGCGACAGTCGAAATGCTTCGTAATCGGCGCGGCCCTCGATGCGCACTTTGCCGTGTTTTCCCTCGGCGCTTTTCACTTCCGCAACGGCTTCGTCGAACGCTTGTTTGATCGTCTTGACGATCCGCGCGCGAAAGGCCTTATTGTGACTGCGGGCCTCGGCCTTGAGCGTGACGCGATCGGTCACCACGTTGGTGGCCTCGCCGCCGTGGATAAAGCCAACGTTGCTGGTGCCAGTCTGGCCATCCTTGACAATCAACCCGTGCCAGCCGTCGCGCACCAGCTTGGCAATGGCCAGCGACGCGATCGCAATGGCGCTGACGCCTCGCTCGGGCGCAGCCCCGGCGTGGGCTGCCAGGCCGGAGATTTCGATCTCCATGCGGTAGCCGCCCGTGGCGCCGATGGTGAGTTTGTCGGCGGCGCCGCCGTCCCAGTTGAACGCCATGCGCGGCTTGCCCAGCAGGCTTTGTTGCACATAGCGGGCGCCGTGCAGTCCGACTTCCTCCTGGATGGGCCAGAAGAACGTCAGCGGCGGATGGGGCAACTTGTCGCGGAGAATCGTAAGCGCCGTATTGAGCACCACGGCCACGCCGCCCCGATCATCGCCCCCCAGGCCGGTTTGCGGATTGGCCGAGCGAATGGTATCGCCGCGGCGCACCGGCTCGCAGCCGACGCAGATCGGCACGGTGTCCATGTGTGCCATGAGCAGGCGGCGCGGTGCGCGGACCGTGCCGGGCAATTGGAAAATGAGATTGCCAACCTGTCCGTCCAACGGCGACTTGGCCTGCGCGTTGTCGTGGCGAATGGCGGCCGCCGGCGCGCCGGCGGCAAGCAGCTTTTTGGTAATGGTTTCGGCCACGGCCGCCTCCTGGCCGCTTTTGCCCGGTATGGCCATCAATTCCATCACCATGGCGACCGCCTGTGAGGAATCAAACTCTGGTGTGGCGGCAACAGATCGGACCGTGCCGGCCTTCTTGCGAGGCGGCGCGGCTGGCTTCTTCTTGGTCGTTTTGGTGCGTGTGGCCATACGAATCGTGTGCAGTGCTGCCAGTGGTATGAGGGCCAAGGGGGATGGCTTTCAATCACCCGTGTCTTGTCGGCACACGGCGCTTGCCCTTATCCTAGACCATCCTAACCGGAGGCGACAGCGGCGCGAGCGACGCGCCGGTCGCGGAAACGACGTGTTCACTCCCATAGCGAGGCCGATACGCCATGCGATTTTTTCTTGCCGGCATCATGCAGGGCTCGCACCTGGCCGCCACGATCCACAACCAGGACTACCGCGTGCGCATCAAGCAGTTGCTGGGCGAGTATTTTCCCGGCGCCGACATTTACGACCCGCTGGCCGATCATGCCGGTTCGCTGGGCTACGATGCGGAGCGCGGCCGCACCGTCTTCTTCCACCACAATCGGCTCTGCGGCGAGGTGGACGTCGTGCTGGCCTTCGTGCCCGAGGCCTCGATGGGCACGGCGGTCGAGATGTGGGAAGGCCACCGCAACGGCAAGTTCATAGTGGCCATCAGCCCCATGAAGCACAATTGGGCCGTGCGGTTCCTGAGCCACGCGCTGGTTGCCGATCTCGACGAATTCGAAGAGGCGCTGACCAGCGGCCGCCTGACCAAGAAGATGCGCGAGTTTTCGGGCAAGTAGTGCGCTCGCCTGCGCCTATTCCGCGGGAGCAGGCGGCTCCTCGGCGGGCTGTTCATCCGCCGGCGTTTCTTCCGCTGGTTTTTCTTCGGCCTTCAGGTCTTCGTTTGGCGCGTCCTCCATCGACTTGATGATGTCGATGACTTGTTCCTTGGTGAACTTTTCGGCCTCGAGCCGCATGAGGAGAATGGCCGGACCGGCATCGCCGCGGAATTCACCGCTCACTTGCCAGTACTTGGTCTTGGACTTGCGTCCCTCGGCTTCCGCAATGGTGAAGGTGGCCTGTTCGCCGTGGATCATGGCGTCGTAGGGCTCCGAATCGATGACCACGAGGTTTTCGTCCTCCTCCTGCCCGGCCTCGCGCATCGATTCGCGCATCGTCCGTTCGAAATCGCCCTGGGCGATGGAAGGACCGAACTCGCCGATGATGATGTGGTTGTCGCCTTCTTTACTGCCATAGACGGCCCCAGTCATCAAGCGATCGCCCCGGAACGGCACGCGAGCATCCACGGAACCTTGCGGCTCGAGCGATTCGGGGATTTCGATGTCGACGATGTCGGCCGTGATCTCCCGCGCTTTTGCGGGGTCGTAACTCAAGGCATTCTTGGCATAGTTGGAGGCGAAATACCCGCCGATGCCGAATACGCCGCAGCACAACACCAGCAACAACCCGCAGCCGATGCCGAATGCCAGCAGCACTTTGGTCGTGCCGCTCATGCCGCGCGGCTCGGGGGCGGCTGCGTCGTAGGGATTCATGGGTCCGGCCATGCGTCAGTTTCCTCCCTGGAAGCCAATGTGATGTGCGGCAAACGAAGCGGACGCCATTGTGGGCCAGCGGAGAAAATGTGTCAATTTCGGGCCGGCCCGTCAACGCGTATAATGACACGGCCACGAACCGTCCGAAACATGGCCGGTTGCCTCGTTTTCGCTTTCCGATCGCTGGCAAGCCCCTTGCTGTTCGCCCTGTCTGGACGTCGCGCCCAAGTGTTTCACCTTCTCGAACCCGCGCAGGATCGCCTGACGAACTGGCTCGCCGAACAAGGCCAGCCGGGTTATCGGGCTGCGCAGATTCGCCGCTGGTTATTCGCCGGCCGCGCCCGCGCATTGGACGACATGTCCGATTTGCCGCAGGCCCTGCGCGAGCGTTTGGCCGCCGACTTTCGACTGTGGACCACGCGCGTGGCGATGCACAAACAGACGGACGACGGCACCGAAAAGCTGCTGGTGGAATTGCACGATGGCCAGCAGATCGAGTGCGTGCTGCTGCGAGACGGCACGCGACGCACGATCTGCATCAGCACGCAAGTGGGCTGCGCCATGGGGTGCGTGTTTTGCGCCAGCGGCATCGGAGGCGCGGTCCGCAATCTCACCACCGGCGAGATCGTCGAACAGATGCTGTTACTCGACCGGCTGCTGCCCGAGGGCGAACGGCTGAGCCACATCGTCGTCATGGGAATGGGCGAACCACTGGCAAACGTCGACGCGCTGGTTGCCGCTCTGGAAGAAGCTTCTTCCCCCACGGGCCTGGGCATCAGCCCGCGGCGGATCACGATCTCGACCGTCGGACTACCGCCGGCCATCCATCGGCTGGCCGAGTCGAACGCCCGCTACAACCTGGCCGTGTCGCTGCACGCGTCCGACAACGCGCTGCGCAACGAGTTGGTGAAAGTGAACAAGAACATCGGGCTGGCCGAGATCCTCGATGCGGCCGATCACTACTTCGAGATGTCGGGCCGCCGGTTGACGTTCGAATACGTGCTGCTGGCCGAGGTGAACGATTCGGTCGATCAGGCGCGACGGCTGGCGGCGCTATTGGGCAAACGCTCCGCGCTGGTGAACGTGATCCCTTTCAATCCCGTTGCCGAGTTGAGCTACCGCACGCCCTCCAAGTCCGCCGTGCGACGCTTCGTGGAAACGCTCGAGGACGCAGGCGTCAACGTCTTCGTCCGCGAGCGCAAGGGAGACAAGATCGACGCCGCCTGCGGACAACTGCGCCGCGCCAACATGGCGGGAACTTTGGGCGGCTCGCGGTAAAGAATGGTTCGATGCCTCCGGGATGTCCGTCGGCGCCACTGCTTGATGAGCAAGCCGGGGTGAGAAGACACGCGACCGCTTTCCGAACAGGCAAGGCAGGTTTTCCGCATTGAAGACCATGCGGAGTTGGGGGGAGGCCACGAATCGTTTGGCCGGCGGTCCATGACCGTGGTATTCTGAAAGCTAAAAGGTGCTCACTATGGCTTACCAATTTTCCCCCGATGTAGAGCGACTTGTCAAGGATCGCATGACGCGTGACGGATATACGTCCGAAGACGAAGTCTTGCGGGATGCCTTGCGAGCTTTGGAAGAGATTTCCTATTTTCGGCCCGACCCAAATGCCGGCAGGATTTCCAGCTTCGAGGCGCTTCGCCATGAAGTTAGCCGCGGCTTGGAAGAACTCGATCGGGGCGAGGGGCGCGATTCCGAAGAAGCCTTCGCTGAGCTACTGAGAGACTTGCCAAACCCTGACCAGGGCTGACGCACGATGCGGGTCCACCTTTCGCCGCAGCCGCAGAACCTCGCTCCAGAGTTGTTGCAGGCCGGCGGTTTTGCGCTTCGCGTTGATCGCTCGGAGCAGCGTCGGTGTGAGCGTCCTGGAACAACATCGCTCACTCCACCGGCAGCTTCATCGTCCACAGCACGCCGCGCTTCACCAG
>CAVZWY010000042.1:0-97934 GCA_963779015.1 uncultured Planctomycetaceae bacterium
ACCCTCGCCTTCAGGCGAAACCTTTAGGTTCTTCGTTTGCTAGAATTTGGGGATGGAAAAGTACCGCACGAGTTCGCATAGCCGTTTCGACCTGAAGTACCATTTTGTGTGGATCACCAAGTATCGGAAGCCCATTTTGGCCGATGCGGTCGGAATGCGGCTGCGGGAACTGGTGCGAGAAGTGTGTAGAACCAACGAAATCGAGATTTTGGAGGGCTCGGTGTCTCGCGACCATGTGCATGTGCTGCTGTCCTGTCCGCCGAATCTGTCGCCAAGCAAGGTCATGCAGTACATCAAGGGCAAAAGCTCGCGGAAGTTGCTGATGGAGTTCAAGCATCTGCAAAAAGAGTTCTGGGGTCGGCATTTGTGGGCCCGCGGCTACTTTGTGGCATCCAGCGGCAACGTGACTGACGAGGTGATCCAAGAATATATCCGCCAACAACAAGGCACTGAGCCTGACGATGGCGGCGACAATTTCCGCATTACCAAATCGTGAGCGCAGGACTTCAGTCCGTAGCCACGATTCTCCTCGAACCTACCGGCTTCAGCCGGTAGTAGTTCAGTCTCCGTCGGGCTGGATTATGCCCAACGAACACGCCAGATTGGCCGATTGCTCGACGCCGATGCACGAGTTGCGGCCACCGAGGAAGATAGCCTCCGCGTTATCGCCGACCTCAAGGCGATGATTCGCATCGCCGAACAACTCCGCGAACCGCCGGCAACCTTCGTCGAACAACTGATTTCTGTGGCAATCTTTCGCCAGGCGATGGCCACGACGGGCCGCCTGCTGGAAGACCACGCGGATATTTTCAGCCAGCAGCAACTACGCGATCTGGCCCACATGATCGCGACAAGCCCGGCGGGCGTGCCGCAGGTCGATTTCGAATTCGAGCGGCTAATGTTCGCCGATTTGTTGCAGCGGATTTACACCGACGACGGACATGGCGATGGCCGTGTCACGCCTGAGGGGTTGGATGTATTGGACAGTCTTTCTGGTTCACCACGTTTGACCGTACAGAAGCTGTCCCGGGCGGCGCACGATAGTGACACCGCAACAACGACGCTTGCTGCCGCGGCTTTCCTGATGGGACCGGGCGTAGGAGCCATGATCGGCGGCCGGCGCGAGAATCAGGAACTGTACGATTCTTTGTTCGATGAAGCAATTCGAGCGCACCAGGGGCCACCCTGGGAGTGGGACGAGCAACAGGTTCACCAGCCCGTGGAGCGATTGAGGGAGCTGACGCGCGACGAGACAGGCAAGCTTCGCTATGCACCAGTCTATTTCTTCTCGCCAGCGATTTCAGGGATGTACCACGCGGCCGAACAAACGAACCAGTTGCGCGACGCCATCGAAGTAGCCATTGCGCTCGTGATCTGGAAGAAGGAACACGACGCGTGGCCAAAATCGCTCGCTGATCTCGTGCCGGATCTGTTGCCTGCCGTGCCGCCTGATCGATTGGATGGCCAGCCGTTGCGATACACGCTGCGCGACGGCAAGCCCGTGTTGTACTCGATCGGCAACGATCGCGACGACGACGGCGGTAGAGAATTCGAGCCGCCCGCGGGTGTTCATACCGCGCCCATCAATGGCTTCGGTCCTCTGGGGCCTGACGAGGCAAAGCTTTTCCAATTGGAAGCGTATTACAACGGCGACTGGATTCTCTGGCCGCCAAGTGCCCAGCCGGCGGAAGGGCAGAAATAGTAGAGCGACTACGCATCGTTGTCGTGTCGCAAGACGGGACGAATATGGGTGCCATGTTCACGCTTGCGTGAGCATGCTTGCGATTGCGGCCAACCAGCATGCTCACCCGCGGAAACACCGCGTGTGAACATGACACCCTGCTAGTGTATTCAACGCGAGGCGCGTGCGATGAGTCCCGCGGAACAACCCGAACAGGCCGCTCTCCAAGCTAATTGGCTGGTGCGCGCGTACTACACGCCGGTGAGCGACGCGCTGCGCGGCGATCTTTCAGGCCGGCTCGAACGGCGCAGCGAAATCACGAGCGCCGGCCTGCCGATGCCCCTGGCGGAGTTGATCCTGCAAGTCGTGCGCAAAGCAAGGTTGTGGCGCGAGGAACGGCTCGACGTGTCCCGGGAACTGGTCGCGCATTTTTCGGACGGGCTGGCCGCCGGGCAGTCGCCCGAGCAACTCGTGGCAGACTTCGGCGATCCGGCCAGCGCGGCGCGCTTGATTCGCAAGGCGAAGCTGCGAGCGCGGCCCTATTGGTGGCAAGCCTGGTGGGGCGCGATGCGGTTGTGTCTGGCGGCTCTGACGGTCGGGGTGGTGGGCTACATGGTCTTGTCCGCGCGCTTTTACTTGGGAAGCGGGCGATTGACCCACAACTATATGGCCGAGGTCAACGCTCAGCGTGTCGCGCCCCGAGAGGACGCCGCCTGGCCCCTCTATCGCGACGCCGCGGCACAAGTCTGCCACGTTCCGGACTTCGAGAAAGATAGGGACGCAGCCGAACGCTCGCTCGACGATTGGGATGCTCTGGCCGCCTACATCGCGGTGAACGGCGAGACCATCGAACGGATCAGGCAAGGCGCGCGAAAATCACATTTCGGAGCGCCGCTCGAAAACTTGAGCGGCGAGGCTAATCCGGAGTTGCTATTTGCCGGGCTCGATTGCGTCCAGGTCACGCGCGACTTGGCTCGATTGCTGTTGCTCGATGTGCGCGTGGCCGCGCACGCGGGAGAACCCGAGCGCGTCGTCGAGGATCTGACCACGACGCTTTCCATGGCCGAGCAACTGTGCCAGCCCGGCGTGACCTTGGTCGAGCAATTGGTCGCTTTCGCAATCATGAATCAGGCGTTGGAAACCGTTGGGCTCATTCTGGAGCACCACCCTGGGATGTTTTCCGACGAACAGTTGCTGGCGCTGGCGCATCACATTGCCGCCAATCGTGTGGGCGATTGGACACCCGACTTCGCGTACGAGCGGTTGAACTTCGACGACGTGTTGCAACGTGTGTTTACCGACGACGGTCAGGGCGATGGCCGCGTCACGCCCGAGGGCCTTGAGTGGCTGGCTCGGAATGGGAATATTTCGAGAGGTTTTCTCGGCCAGGCAGCCAACGATGGTTCAACCGCGGCTATGGTTTTGGTCGGACCGGGTATGGCGAGCATGATTGGTAGTCGGCGCGAGAATCGCGACCGTTACAACTCGCTGATCGATGAGATGATTCGGATGCATCAGGATCTGCCCTGGGAATGGGACCATCGTGCTATGCAGGCGACCGTAGATCGTGTGGTGGTCGCGCGGGACTTCGCGCGGCACATTGCGGTACGCTCCCGTCAATTTGTTGTTCCCCGCGCTTCCCGCCGTCTACATCGCCGCCGAGTCGACCACGCAACTGCGCGACGCTACGGAGGTGGCCCTTGCCCTGGTGATATGGCACAAGCGGCACGGGGCGTGGCCGGAAACGCTTGGCCAGCTTGTGCCCGATCTGTTGCCGGCCGTGCCGCCCGATCGGATGGATGGCCAACCGCTGCGCTATCTGGTGCGCGACGGCAAGCCGCTAGTTTACTCGATCGGCGCCGACCGGGACGACGACCAGGGGAAGCACGCAATACCCGGTAGTCTGCACACAAGGCCCACCGTATTTGGTCGCCTCACGCCTGACCAAATGAAACTCAATCGGTCCGAGGGTTACAACGGCGACTGGATTCTCTGGCCGCCGAGCGCCCAGCCGGCGGAAGGGCAGAAATAGTTCGCACAGCGTTCCCAGCAGTGCGCCGGTTGGCCCAGACGACGTGCCGTCGGCACAAGAAGGATAGCACCCAGAGCGGCGCCATCCGTGGTCACCTCTCGGACGCTTTCGTGTGCGTCCTGGCGTTGCGCTCGCTATACTGCGGTCAACTCCGCTTCGCCCTCCCCTGCCTGCCATGCGCTTTCATGTTCTCGGTTCGACCGGCATCCGCGTTTCTGCGCTGGCGTTTGGCGCGGGGCCGGTGTCGCAGCTTCTTACCGGGAACAACGCCGCGCTGCACGCGCGATACGATCGCCGCGGCGGTCGAGGCCGGCGTGAACTGGTTCGACACGGCCGCCACTTACGGCGCGGGGCAGAGCGAAGAGAATCTGGGCCGGACGCTGGCCGAACTGAACGTCGCCGATCGCGTACACGTGGCGACCAAAGTGCGTGTGATGCCCGAGCAGTTGGATTGCATTGGGCAGACCGTGCGGCAAAGCGTGGAACAAAGCCTGCGCCGGTTGCGACTGAAGCGCATAACGCTGCTACAGGTTCACAACTCGATCACGATGGTGGCCGTGCCGAGCCGACATCGCTTTCGCCCGAGCACGTATTGGGCCCCGACGGCATGTTGCCGGAAATGTTGCGGCTGAAGCGCGAGGGCCTGGTCGAACATCTGGGACTGACCGGCTTGGGCGAGCCGGCGGCGATCGCGCAGGTGATCGACTCCGGAGAGTTTGCGACCATCCAGATTCCGTACAACTTGCTCAATCCCAGCGCGGGCCGCGACATGCCGCCGGAGTTTGCCGAGACGAACTACGGTAATTTGATCGGACATTGCCACCGGCTTGGCATGGGCGCGTTTGCCATTCGCGTGCTGGCAGGAGGAGCATTGGCGGGCCGTCCGCCCAGCCCGCACACGCTCAAGACGCCGTTTTTTCCGCTGCCGCTGTACGAGGCCGATTGCCGCCGGGCCGAGGCGTTGGGCAAACGCTTGCCGCCGCGGATGACACGCGAAGAAGCCGCCGTGCGGTTCGCCTTGTCGCATCCGGGCGTTACCAGCGCGATCATCGGCCTGGGCTCGCTGGTTGAAGTGGCCGACGCGGTGCGCTTTGTCGATGCTGGGCCGCTCGACGCGGAGTTGCTGGCCCGCTTAAATGGCAATTCCTGAAACGCACTCGAACACTCGCCAGCCATGCCGCCAGAGCCAATACCATCGGGCGAAGTCGCCCCGCTGTCGCCGTTCGAGCGGCGGTGCGTGCTGGCGGCGGCGTTTGCCGGCTGGATGTTCGCCGGCTTGCAGATCTCGCTGTTCGTACTGGTGGCGCGGCCGGCGATGCGCGATTTGTTGCCGGGGGCCGACGAAGCGGATATCGGCGATTGGTTTGCGTGGTTTCAATGCGCCTTTCTGTTGGGCGCAGCCAGCGGTGGCTGGTTGTTCGGTTGGCTGGGAGATCGAATCGGGCGCACACGTTCGCTGGCGGCCAGCATCCTTTGCTATTCGCTGGTGACGGCCGTGTGCGTCTTCGTCGACAATCCCTACTTGCTGGTTGCATTGCGGTACGTTGCCTGCCTGGGCGTAGGGGGTGCTTGGCCGAATGCGGTGTCGCTTTCGGTCGAGGTCTTGCCGAACATGTCCAAAGCCCTGTTGGCCGGTTTGATGGGCGCCGCGGCCAATGTGGGATTCGTGCTGTTGGGCGCGATCGCCTACTACTTCACCGTCGGGCCGGATTCTTGGCGGTGGACGCTGTGGGTGGGCGCGTCGCCGGCATTGTTGGGCTTTTGGGTATGGTTCTTTCTGCCGGAGTCGCCGAGCTGGCTGGCCGGTCGCACGCCGCAAGTGGGCCAGCCGGCGGCGCAGCCGATGCGAGAGATTCTCCGGCTGCCCTTGTTGAGCCGCACGATCATCGGCATTTTCCTGGGAGCGATTCCGGTGATCGGCACGTCGGCCAATGCCAATTGGTTGATTCCCTGGGCCGACCAGGCGGCCAATCAGCAGGTTCGACAGAGCGCCGAAGCGGTGGGCTCCGAGACGCGGCAAGCCGAGACTCCGGAAGCCGACATTCCCGAAGACGCGTCGCTGGGCGCTCCGCCCGACAGCGATCCGCGCCGCAAAGGGGCGCTTACACAGATGACGCGATCCGGCGGAGCGATCATCGGCAGCCTGCTGGGCGGTTGGATCGCCAGTTTGCTGGGGCGGCGAATCACGTATTTTCTCATCAGTCTGCTGTCACTGGCGATCAGTTCGTATATTTTCAACGTGCTCGACCCGCTCGATCCGCAGTTCACGCTGTTCACGTTTCTGCTCGGCTTCGTGGGCGTGACGTACTTCGGCTGGCTGCCGCTCTACCTGCCCGAGCTGTTTCCCACGCGTGTCCGCTCGACCGGCACGGGCGTCACGTTCAACTCGGGCCGCATTCTGGCCGCGGTAAGCGTATTGGGCGCAGGAGGATTGATGCAACTCTTCGGCGGCGACTACGTGCGCGTCGGCACGTTCACCGGCTTGATCTATGCGGTGGGCATGGTCGTGGTGTGCTTCGCGCCCGACACGATCCGGCAGCCTGCGGAGGATTGACCATGCGCACCGTCGGCATGATCGGCTTGGGGTTGCTCGGTTCGGCGATCGTCGAGCGGCTGCTGGCGGCGGGGTTTGAAGTCGTTGGCTACGACGTGGATGACGCGCGGCGGCAAGCACTGGCGGGCATGGGTGGCAAGCCGGTTGACGACGCGGCCGAAGTGTTTGCACAAAGCGAGGTCGTGCTGTTGAGTCTGCCCAACTCCGACATCGTAGCGGAAGTAGTGACCACCGCGGCCGCGGCGATCCGGCCCGCGACGCTGGTCATTGACACGACCACCGGCGATCCCCAGGCGGCGGAGACCATGGGCCGGCAACTGGCCGGGCGCGGCGCGCGCTATCTGGATGCCACCGTGGCCGGTTCGAGCGAGCAGGCGCGCCAAGGCGAAGTGCTGGTGATGGTCGGCGGCCAGGAGGCGGACTTCACCGCCGCCAGCGCCGTGCTGGCGACGTTTGCCGCCGATGCGTTATACGTGGGGCCCTGGGGCGCCGGCTCGCGCATGAAGCTGGTGGTGAACTTGGTGCTGGGGCTCAACCGGGCCGTGCTGGCCGAAGGACTGACGCTGGCCGAAGCGCTGGGGCTCGACCCGCAACGAGCGCTCGAGTTGCTGCAAGCGTCGGCGGCGTACTCGAAAGTAATGGACATCAAGGGGCAAAAAATGCTGGCCAGCGATTTCAGGCCGCAAGCCCGGCTGTCGCAGCACTTGAAAGACGTGCGGTTGATTCTCGAGGCGGGAGGGCGAACCGGAGCCGCGTTGCCGCTGTCATCCCTGCACCGCGAGTTGCTCGAACGGGCCGAAGCCGCCGGCTGGGGCGACTCGGACAATAGCGCCGTCATCGAGGTATTTCGCGGCGGCAAGAAAAAATCATAGTTATGCGTGGCTCTCATGGCAGACCGCGAAGGCGAATCGGCGGCAACCTACCAATTCGGCGACAGCGAACTGGCGGCGGAACGCTTGGGCGCTTGGCCGACGTGTTCCAGCCATCGTCGCGGGCGTTTTTGCAGTCGCTGAAGTTGGGTGATGTACGCGATGTCGCGGATCTCGGCTGCGGGCCGGGGCACACGTCGCGGATGCTGGCCGAAGTGTTTCCGAAGGCCAGCGTGCTGGGCATCGACAGCTCGGCACATTTCATCGAACTTGCCGATCGCACGCCGCTCGATCGCGTTCGCTACCTGTTGGGCGACATCACGCAACCGCTTGACGGCGGTCCGTTCGACGTGATTTATTGCCGCTATGTGCTGGCACACTTGCCCGCGCCTTTTGCGGCCGTCGAAGGTTGGAGTTCGCAATTGCGCCCGGCGGCTGTCTTTGTCTGGAAGAGAACGACTGGATTCGCACCACGCAGCCGGTGTTTGCCCGATATTTGGAGATCGTCACGGCGATGATGGCCAACTCTGGGCAGATGCTCTATGTGGGCCGTGAGTTGGATCGCCACGCGGCCGGCTGCGGCTGGGAGAAGCAATCCAGCGAGGTCGTTCCGGTCGAAGTCACCGAGCGCGTGGCGGCGCAAATGTTTCTGCCCAACCTGGCCAATTGGCGCGATCGACCTTTTGTCCGGCAGCACTATACAACGGCCGAGCTCGACCGACTGCACGACGAACTGCAGCGGCTGGTTGACGAGGACTCGCGGGCGTGTTCGATTTCGTTCGGATTGCGGCGCATGGTGCTGGTTCGTTCAGGAAATGTTGATTGAATGGGAGCGTTCGATGCGGATCGAAGCAGGCACGTTGCGCGAAATGGAGGCGATTGCCTTGTTGTTCGACGTCTTTCTTTCGCTATCAGTTGCCGGTGGCGCGGTGACACATCGGCGACCGGGGAGTAGAGTAGGGCGGTAGTCCAACGCACAAGGAGACCAACGGATGCGTCAGCGGATCGGTTTGGCGGCGATGGCGTGGCTGTTGCTTTCTGTCGGCACGGCGAAGGCCCACTTCATGTTCGTGCGGATCCTCCCGCCTGCCGAAGGAGGCCGCGCGGCGGAAGTCTATTTCAGCGAATACGCCGCGGCCGGCGATCCGCGCTACATCGAGAAGATGGCCGGCGGGCAATACTTTCTGCAGACGAAGCCCGGCGAGTTTCAGCCGCTGGAAATGCGACGGTTGGTCGATCGGTTGCGCGGTCACGTGCCGGTCGAGGGCACGCTGATGGTCGTCGGCCAGTTGGACTATGGCGTTCTCGAACGTCCCGGCCTGCCCAAGTTCTTGCTGCGGCATTACTCGAAAGCGGTTGCCGGCAAGGCCGAGGAACTGAACCGGCTGCAAGCCAAGGGCGCGCCGCTGGAGATCGTGGCCACGTTCGAAGACGACGCCGTGCTGCTGACGGCGCTGCGCGAGCGAAAGCCGGTGCCGCAGGCAAAGTTCACCACCGTGGACGCCGACCTGGTGAGCGAAGAGATCGAAGCCGACAGCGACGGCCGCATTCGCTTCGAACCACCCTCGGCCGGCGTGTGGAGCGTGTACGTCGGCCACGTGGACAAGACGCCGGGCACGCATCGGGGCGACAGTTACGAAGAAGTGCGCGAGTATGCCACGATCGCATTTGCGTGGCCGCTGATGCCGACAGGCGCGGACGACGAAGCGGTGAAGCTGTTCGAGGACGCGCTGGCGCAACGGGCCGCCTGGCACGACTTTCCCGGCTTCACGGCCGATATCACTGCCGAGTTGGACGACCGACCCTTCGAGGGCACCGTGAGCGTGGCGGCCGATGGCAGCGTGAGCATCGACCTGGGCGAGGATCCCGTGCCCGAGTGGCTCTCCGAGCAGCTTGAGTCGATCACCATGCACCGGGCCGCCAGCCAAACCCCTGCTGCCGATCACTCCAAGCCTGTGCTGCGCTTTGCCGACGACCATCCCGATCATCCGCTGGGCCCGTTGCTGGCATTCGAGGGCGGGCAGATGGCCACCAGCTACCGCGTCAAGGATCACCAGATCACCAGCGTGAACCGCGTCTTCGGCGATCAACTGATGACCATCACGATGGTCGAGAACGAACCGAACGCCGAGGGAAAGTTCCTGCCCCGCGCGTACATCGTGCAATACTGGGACGATCCGACAGGCAAGCTCAGAGCGCACTGAAACGGTGCAAGACACCTGGCAACACGTGGACAACTTCGATTTGCCGAAGTCTCACACCGTCAGCACCGCCAGCGGCGAAGGGTTCTCGGTGCGGACGTTCACGTTGTCGGGGCACAAGCTGGCGGAGTAGTGCCCGCCGTGTGCGTCAAGAAGAGTGCGTCGGCGTTTCGCGCTCGACGGCTGCGCGATGATTCACCCACCGCGTGATCGCCTGCGCCAGGATGACGATCACCGAGCCGATGACGAACACGGTGAAGCCGATGTTGAGCACGCCCTGGACGAGGCGGTGGTTGAACCCGCCCAGTTCCCAGCCGTCGCGAACCATGACGGCGAACGGGCCGGTGACCATTTGATAGCCGGCGGTGAGCGTGGTGGAAATGACGAAGCACATGGGCAGGATGGTCAGGGGGGCGTAGCGGCCGCGGCCGGCGTTGACCATCACGGTGGTCACCACGGCCAAGGCGATCACGGCCAGCATTTGATTGGCGATGCCGAACATGGGCCAGATCGTCTCGATCGAGCCGGTCCAGATCAGGCCGCCCCAGCCGGCGGTTACGACGGCCGTGGAGAGCACCGCGCCGGGCAGCCAATCGGTGCGGTCGAAGGCGGGGTAGACCTTGCCCAGCACTTCCTGCAGCAGGAACCGTGCAATACGCGTGCCGGTGTCGATCGTGGTGAGAATGAACAATGCCTCGAACATGATGGCGAAGTGATACCAGTATTTGATCACGCCCGTGAGATCGACGGCGCTGCCGGCCACGCGGGCCATGGCGTCGCGAAAGATTTGCGACATGCCCACCGCCAGGGTCACCGCTCCGCCGGTGCGTCCGCGCAGGCTCTCGCCACCGACTTCCTGCTCGATCACGGCCAGGTTGTCGATGTCGGCCCCCATGTCGACCAGCGTTTGCGAGTAGTTGGAAACCTGCGACAGGTCGATGTTGATGGCCCAATAGTCCCCCTGCGACAGCGAGGCGGCGGCAATCAGCGCCATGATGCCGACGAGGCCTTCGATCAGCATGGCGCCATAGCCGATGGGGCGGACGTCGCTTTCCTTGCCGATCATCTTGGGCGTGGTGCCCGAACTGACCAGCGCGTGAAAGCCCGAGATGGCCCCGCACATGATGCAGATGAAGCAGAAGGGAAACAGCGCCGCCCTTGAAGTAGGGGCCGCCGCCGCCGGAAAAGAATTCGTTCACGGCCGGCGCTTCCAGCTTCGGATTGGCGATCAATACGGCGGCCACCAGCAGCCCGACCGTGCCGATCTTCAAGAAACTGGAAAGATAATCTCGCGGGCAGAGCAGGATCCACACCGGCAACACCGACGCGATGAAGCCATAGGCGCAAATGGCTAGAATCGTCTGATCGCGCGACAACTGGAAATACGGCTCCAGTGCCGAGCCGGGGATCCAGGCGCCGATGACCGTCACGGCCAGCACCAGCACCGCGCCGATGGCCGAGGCTTCGACCACGCGCCCCTTGCGAATCTTGTACATGTACAGGCCGATCAGCAGCGCGATCGGCACCGTGCATGCGATGGTGAAGGTGCCCCAGGAACTGCCGGGTACGGCTTGCGTGACGCCCTCGGGCAGCGTGATCGCGCGATCGGCGCCGGGACGCAGCGGCGAGTCGCCCCCGGATGGGATGTCGTCGGTGCGGCCGCGTGCGACGGTGAACGATTCGCCGCGCGTCATCGACGAGCCGTTGGGATAAGCGATGCGCGTGCCCTCGGGCAATGTGGCCCGATCGTGCGTGGCGTTGGAGTAAAGCTCGACGTCGCCGTCTTTCGGAAGCTCCAGACGTGTGCCGGCGGCAAGCTTGATCTCTTCGCCGCCGAGTGCTTTCACCACGACGACGCCCAAGCCGGCCAAGGCGATCATGACGATGAACAGAATGGCCACCGAGGCGGTGCCGCCGGCCAGCGAGCCGATCTCGACCCGGGCGATCTCAGCCAGCGAACGGCCATTGTGGCGCACGCTGGCCGCCAGCACGAGCATGTCCTGCACGGCCCCGGCCAGGCAGACGCCCACCACGATCCAGATCAGCCCCGGCATGTAGCCGAACTGAATGGCGAGCACCGGCCCGATCAGCGGCCCCGCGCCCGAGATGGCGGCAAAGTGATGGCCGAACAGCACCCACTTGTGCGTCGGGTGGTAGTTCTGGCCGTCGTTGAAGCGGTGGGCGGGCGTGATGCGCGTGTCGTCGAGCACGGCCACCTTGGCTGCCAGAAACGCGCGTATAGAAGCGATAGGCGATCGCCAGGCAGGCCAGCACTACGATCAACAGCGGCATCGAGTTCACGGACGGCACCTGTGCGGTGAAAGAGCGTTCTAGCGCAGTGACACTATAAGGTTAACCTGCCGGCGGTTCGAACAAAAGAACGGGCGGCGAGCATCAAATGTGACACGCGCCGCCCGGAATGATTACGTCGCTGACCGCCCGGTGCTTCTTTCTAGAAGATGCCCAAGGCCATCAGGCTATAGCGCACCGTCAAGCCGGCCACGACGACGGCCACCATGCTCATCAGCTTGATGAGAATGTTGAGGCTCGGGCCGCTGGTGTCTTTGAACGGATCGCCGACGGTGTCGCCGACCACCGCGGCCTTGTGAGCGTCGGTGCCTTTGCCGCCGTGGGCGCCGGCTTCGATGTACTTCTTGGCGTTGTCCCAGGCGCCGCCGGAATTGGCCATGAACACCGCCAGGCAGAAGCCCGTGGTGAGTGCTCCGACCAGCAGGCCCATCACGCCGCCCACGCCCAAGACCAATCCGGTCGCCACGGGCGTCGTCAGCGCCAGGAGCGAGGGCAGGATCATCTCACGCTGAGCGGCCCGGGTACTGATGGCGACGGGCGCCGCATAGTCGGGCTTTTCGGTGTGGTTCATGATGCCGGGTTTCTCGCGAAATTGCCGGCGCACCTCTTCGACCATGCCCTTGGCGGCTCGGCCGACGGCCTTCATCGTCATGGCACAGAACAGGAACGTGCTCATGGCGCCCAAGAACACGCCCACCAGCACTTTGGGGTTCATGAGCGACGCGTCGTAGTATCGCGTAAAGTCGGGTAGCGTGGCCTTGGACACGGCGACCAACGGCCGGTGATTTTCCGCGATGACCAGACCAGCCTCATCGTCGACGGTCTCTTCGGCAAACATCGAGTCGGGCACTTTAATCGGCCCTTGACGAAAGCCCTGGTACTCGTCGTCATTCCAACCGGGAATGGTGCGCTTGTCGGAGGGCAGAATCAGGTAGGGAGTGTGTACCTCCTTGTCCTTCACCTGCACCAGGAATTGGTTGCTGACCTTGTAAAAGCCGGGCTCGGCATCCGCCGCGATGACATTCTCGCTCCAGCGATCGAAGCCGATCCGCACTTCCTCGACGTAGGCGGCCAACAGGGCCAGCGCGGTCAGCGCGGCCGAGCCAATGGCAAAGCCCTTGCCCGTGGCAGCCGTGGTGTTCCCCAAGCTGTCCAAGGCGTCGGTGCGCTCGCGGACGATCGGCTCGAGGCCGGACATTTCCGCGTTGCCGCCGGCGTTGTCGGCGATCGGACCATAAGCATCGGTGGCCAGTGTAATGCCCAGCGTGCTGAGCATGCCCACCGCGGCGATGCCGACGCCGTACAACCCCAAGGCGAAGTACTGCATGTCGTCGTACCGCCAATCGGCCGCGAACCCGAAGGCCAACAGCGTGGCGGCGCAGACGACGATAACGGGCACCCAGGTGCTGAGCATGCCCTCGGCCACGCCGCCGATGATCACGGTGGCCGGACCGGTCAAGGACTGATCGGCAAGGCGCTTGGTCGGATTGTACTCGTCGCTCGTGGAGTATTCGGTCCACTTGCCGATGAGCCAACCGGCCGCCAGACCCACGACGATGCTGGAAGCCACGCCCATGAAATCGGGCATGAGCACATAGGTGAGGATATAAGCGGCCACGATGACGAACAGGCTGGAGGCATTGATACCGCGCGCCAGCGCCTTGAGCAGCGTTTTCTGCGAGGCGTCTTCCTCGGTGCGCACCATGTAGATGCCGGCGATCGACAGGAAGATGCCCACCGCGGCGATCGCCATCGGCAGGAACAACGCGCTCAGTTGGTAGTAAACGATCGTGGCTTCAGTGATGGGCGTCGTGTTTTCGGTGCGGGCGTACAGATCCTTGATGATCGCGCCGCTGGAAAAAGCCGAGACTCCCAGGGCCGCGGTGGCCAGAATCGAACCGCAATACGACTCGTACAAGTCGGCGCCCATGCCGGCGACGTCGCCGACGTTGTCGCCCACGTTGTCGGCGATGGTGGCGGGGTTGCGTGCGTCGTCTTCCGGAATGCTGTGTTCCACCTTGCCCACCAGGTCGGCGCCGACGTCGGCCGCCTTGGTGAAGATGCCGCCGCCGACGCGGGCAAACAGTGCCTGGCTGCTGGCGCCCATGCCGAAGCAGAGCATCGTGACGGTGATCTCTTCCAGCGACAGGCGGCCATATCCCAAGGCCGGCACGAGCCAGTTGAGGACGGCGAACCAGATGGCGATGTCCAACAGCCCCAAGCCGACGACGGTCAGGCCCATGACGGCGCCCGAGCGAAATGCGACCTGCAAGCCCTGGTTGAGCGACTTCTGAGCGCCGGCGGCGGTGCGGCTGCTGGCCCAGGTGGCGGTCTTCATGCCGAACCAACCGGCTAAACCGGAGAAGAATCCCCCGCTGATGAAGGCGAACGGCACCCACTTGCTCTGCACGTTGAGCACGAACGCCGCCACGGCCAACAGCGCGAAGATGATGACGAAGAACACGAAGACGATCTTGTATTGCTGCCGCAGATAGGCGTTGGCGCCTTCGCGGACATGGCCGGCGATTTCCACCATCGTGGGTGTGCCGGCGTCGGACGCCATCATCTGCTTGAAGAACGAGTAGGCTTGCGCAGCGCGACGATGGAACCGACCAGGGCGATGCCCCAGATCAGGTAGAAATGCCAGTGCGAGCTCACATCGCTGCTCACCGCGGCATCGGCGGCCTGTTCGGTTTCCTGCGCGATGGCCGCCGTGGCATCCAGCGCCAAGATGGCCAGAGCAACCGCCACCGCCGCCACTTGAGTTACGCCCGTCCGCAAGCGGCGCCATCCGGCCCGCCGTCCGCTGTTTTCCATCATGCTAAGACCTTCCCCTAGTTTCTTTGCCTTGTAGTCCGATCGTGAATCCCGTTAGATCGTGCAGAGGGTGGGGTACGACCCGTTGCCCCTCTGGAGCGTTGTGTGATTTGCACGAGTATATGCCAAGAGTCCGTTTTCGCGGCAGTCCATTGTTTCGCGAGCCAACGCGACGGTTGCGCGAGCCAACGCGACGTGGCGGATCGGCCGTGAGATTGCTCCGCAAAGGAGCCGCCGACACCACAATACCGACATCCAAGCAGGTTTGACTCCCCGTAAGCAGGCCACCAGCGTGCGGGGTTAAAGACGGAAAGCTTAATGATTTTGAGTCCGGTGGGCAAGGAGTCGCGCTGTTGAAAGAGCCGGTAAGAATGTTTCGCCCTGGGGCCGCCCGCGCGGGGCGATTTCGACGCACTGGGCCAGCCGCGAGCCCTCATCTTTTCGTCGCGTGCCCGGCCGCACGGTTCGCTTCGAGCAGCCTTGGGACTAGAATTGCCAGACGGGTTTTTCACATCACTAACCCCCGACCGATCGCATGACGTATCACGAAGACCAGCCCGGCGGCCGCGCCGAGCCCTATCGGGGCCCGATCGAGGTGCTGGGGCCGGAAGAACCGCTGCAGGCCGAATTCGCCCACGATCCGTCCGCCGGCCGGCGGTTTCCCGTCTGGCCCGTGATCTTGTTCCTGGCGACGTGCTATACGACGTACAGGGTAGGCGCGGGGGAATTCGAGAATGGGTTTCTGTACGCCGGCCCATTGATGTTGACGCTGCTGTGCCATGAGTTTGGGCACTATTTGCAGGCCAAGCGCTATCACGTGCCGGCCAGCCTGCCGTATTTCATCCCTATCCCTGCACGCGCCCTTGGGCACGATGGGGGCCGTCATCGGCATGCGGGGAGGCTCTTGGAACCGTAAAGAGCTATTTGATATCGGCATTAGCGGCCCGTTGGCTGGCTTGGTGCCCGCAATCACCTGTTGCATTGTCGGTTTGCACTACTCGGATGTTGTTCCCTTTAGACAGTTGACTAATGACGGCGAATGGGTTGTCGGCCAACCCTTGCTGTTTCAGTATCTCGGCAGATGGATTCTGGGACCAGTGCCACCTGGGCATACGATTGATTTGGGCCCGCTGGCCTACGCGGGCTGGGTGGGCATGTTCATCACGGCGCTCAACTTGATGCCCGTCAGCCAGCTCGACGGCGGTCACGTGATCTATGCGCTGTTGCGCCGCAATGCCTACTATGTCACCTCGACCTTGCTGGCCGCTGCCGTGCTCGGCATGCTCTGGACCCAGAACTATCAATGGGTGCTGATGCTGATGTTGATCATGTTCATCGGGCCGAACCATCCTCCCACGGCCGACGACAGTGTGCCCTTGGGCACGCCACGGATCATTCTTGGCTGGCTCTCGCTGGCGTTCGTGATCGTGGGCTTCACGCCCACGCCGTTTCAGTTCTAGACGCGAACGTGTCGGCGGGAACGGTTCGCGCTGCTATGCCGCAAACGGGCGCGACGGGGCGATTGCTAGGCGGCGGCCGTTTCGTCGCTGGCGGATTCGTCTTCGTCGCGGACGTTGAGGATCTCGCCGGTTTCGCTGACGTCTTCGAAGCGGACGCTCACCCGCTTCGACACGCCTGATTCTTGCATGGTGATGCCGTACAGCGTGCGCGCCGAGGTCATCGTCTTTTTTGAGTGCGTGACGACGATAAATTGTGTCCAGGCGAGGAATTCCTGCAGCACGCCGATAAACCGCTCGATATTGGCCTCGTCCAGCGCCGCGTCCACTTCATCCAGCACGCAAAAAGGACTCGGTCGACTGCGAAATATCGACAGCAACAGCGCCACGCAGGTGAGCGTCTTTTCGCCGCCGCTGAGCAGCGAGATACTGCGCGGCTCCTTGCCGGGCGGGCGGGCGACGATCTCGATGCCGCTATCGAGAATGTCGACGCCTTCTTCCAGAATGATGTCGGCCTGGCCGCCGCCAAATAGCTTGCGGAACAGCGATTGGAAATGTCCCCGCACGACCTCCAGCGTGTCGGCGAACAGGCGGCGGCTGTCGGCGTTGATCTTGCCGATGATGGTCACCAGCGAAGCTTTGGCGCTTGCGAGGTCTTGATGCTGGGAGGAGAGGCTGGCGAAGCGGGTCTCCAGCTCTTCGAGTTCGGCCAGAGCGTCGAGATTCACTCCGCCGATACTATTGATCTTGGCCCGCAGGTCGGCGATTTCCCGTTCCACCGCTTCGCGCTCTTGCAATTCCTCCTCCGACGACGGCTCGTGCTCGATTTGACCGAGTTCGATGCCGTAGTCTTCCCGCATGCGATCGGCCAGCGACGTTCGCTCGTGGCGTACTTCGCCGGCCACGAGTTCCTTGGCGTGCAGCCGGCTGTCGAGCTTGCGCATCTGCCCGCGCAGGCGCTGGGCTTCCTGAGTCAGGACGCCTTTCTCGTTGCGCCACTGTTCGCGCTGTTGTTCATGGCGGGCCGCTTCGGCGGCATGGCTCTCCTTGCGCAAGTAGAGCAGCGCCAATTCCGACTCGGCGGCTAGCACCTCGCGTTCGGCAAGTTGTCGTCGAGAAAGAGCCGTTTCCAGGTGCGCGCGGCCATCGGCCACGGCTTTGCCGCGTTCTTGCTGATCGCGTTCCAATTGGCTTTGCTGCGCGCGCAGGTGGGCCAACTGCTGTTCGCTTTTGACGACGTCGATCTTCGTATCGCCTGCCTCGCGGCTGTAGCGCTGCCGCGTCTGCTCCAATTGGCTGGCGCGGGCGGCGCCTTCGCTGACGCGGCCTTCCAATTCCGCTACGCGCTGTTTCGACTTCGGCCAGGGCAAAACGCGCTTCGGCCAGCGCGACGCCGGCACGCTCGTGCTCGAGTTCGGCCGCCGTCACGTCGGCATCGACCGATTGATGCTGCTTGTCGATTTGCGACAGCCGCTCTTCGGCGGCGCCGGTTCGTAGCCGCTGCTGGTGCAATTGATCGCTGAACTGTCTGTGCTCTTCTCCGAGCACGAGTTGCCGGGCGTCGCCGGCCGCGATCTGTCCGTCGAGCTCGACGACCGTCGTTTGTCGTTGCTCAATCAGGGCCGCCGTTTCGGCAATCTGCTGGCGCAGCACGCGCAGCTCGGCGCGGCGTGAAATGAGCCCCGTCGAGGCATGGCGCGGACCGATGAACAACGTGCCATCGGCCGACACCAACTCGCCTGAGCGGGTCACGAAATGAAAGCCGCGGCCGGCCGACTCGGCCAAGGACAGGGCATGGCTCAGAGATTCCACGATCCAGGTTTTGCCCAGCAGCCGTCGCGCCAGCACGGCGAATTCGGGCGCGGTTTCGACGAACTCGTCGGCGCGCCCCAGCACGCCGTCGCGCCCGTGCAGGCCGATGCCGTCCAAGTGGGTTTTGGGCGGAGGCGCGTCGATCGGAATCAAGCCCACGCGTCCGGCCAGCGAGCCGGATTGCTGCAACGCTTCGACCACGTCCCGGCCGCCGGCAACCACCAGGCAGCCGGCCATTTCGCCCAATGCCACCTCGACGAGCGGCGCGGTTTCGAAATTGACGTGCAACAGATCGGCCACGAGTCCTCGAATTTGCCGATGCGGCCCTTCGCTGGCGTCTTGCGCGGCGACGAGCAATTGTTTGACGCCGGCCGAGAGCCCTTCGAGACGCTTTTCCAGTTCTTCGAGCACGGCGGCCCTTTCGGTGGCGCCGCTTTGCCTTTCGCGCAATTGGCTGAGTTGTTTGTGAAGCTCGGTCGTGGCCTTGCGGTTTTCGGCGAGTTGCCGGCGAACAACGTGCAGCTCGTCGTGCTTGGCCTGACAGGTTGGTTCCAGTTCCGCCAGCGCCCGGTGGCATTCGGCCACGTCGGCCGAGACGGTTTGCCGCGCCTCGGTCAATTCGGCCAGGCGTTTTTCGCCGCGCTGGCGCGCCGTGGCGGTGGACGCGACTTTGGCTTCCAGCGCGCTAATGTTGTTGCCCAGCGACGAGGAGGTTTTCAGTTGATCGAGATGTCGGGTGCGCTGGTCTTCAAGTTCGGCCCGCAGCGCGTCCACCTCGGACGTGATCTGGGTGAGGTTGCGCTCCTCTTCAGCCAGCCGCCGCGCCACCTGGCGATGTTCCTCTTCGGCCGTGGCCAGGTGCTGGTCGATCTCGCGCAATTGCCCGTCGAGATCGCCGGCGCGGACGCTCATCGAGACCAACTGTCGGCGATAGCGGGCGACTTCCTCTTCCAGATCGCGTGCGCGGCGCATTTCGTGTTCGATGGTCGACTCGCGCGAGGCGATCCGTTCGCGATTCCGCGCAATGCGCTCGTCGCTGGCCCGGGCGGCCATTTCGGCTTCGGAGATCCGCACCTCCAGACTGAGCGACTGGGCTTCCAACGACTCGGCCTGGGCTGCGCAACTCGCGTTCTCGTCGCGCGTGGCGGTGAGTTCCTTCTCCAACTCGGTCAGTTGATCGCTCAGGCGGCGCCAGTCGACCAGCGCCGTTTGCGTGCGCAACGATTGCAGGCGGTCGGAGTATTCCTTGTATTTGCGCGCCTTTCCGGCCTGCAGTCGCACTCCGCGCAGGCGGCTCTCCACTTCATCGACGATGTCGGACAGCCGCAGCAGATTCTGCTCGACGCGCTCCAGGCGGCGCAAGGCTTCGATCTTCTTGGCTTTGAAGCGGCTGATGCCGGCGGCCTCTTCGAAGATGATGCGCCGTTCTCTGGGGGACGACTGGAGCAGCACATCCACCTTGCCCTGCTCGATGACGCTATAGGCTTCCGTGGCGATGCCGGTGCCGGCGAACAGGTCGCGAATGTCGCGCAATCGGCAGGGCTGGCGATTGATCAGATACTCGCCCTCGCCGCTGCGGTAGACGCGGCGGGTAATGTGAACCTCGGGCGTATCGATGGTGAGCCGGCCGTCGGAGTTGTCGAGCGTGAGCGTGGTTTCGGCCGTGTTCATCGGCCGGCGGGCGCCGGAGCCGTTGAATATCACATCCGCCATCTCCTTGCCACGCAGCGTCTTGACGCTCTGTTCGCCAAGGACCCATTTGATGGCGTCGACGATGTTGCTCTTGCCCGAGCCATTGGGCCCCACGACCACGGTGATGCCGGGCGGGAACTCGAGCCGCGTTTTGTCGGCAAAGCTTTTGAAGCCAACTAGTTCCAGCGCCTTGAGCATGGGCAAGCCGGTGCGAGACCTTGGGGACGTGGCCATTCACCCCAGCAAGAGGGCAAGGCCATGTGGATGCGAACATTCCATTTTATCAAGGAACGCTGTTGACGGCTGGCCCATTTTGGCCCGGAAAGCGTCCGGCGCCGTGCAAGGCGAAGCGCCAAGGAAGAAGTTGCTTTTTTGCGAACTATGCCTTTCCGCAAGCCGGTCTAGCCGTCGGATTTCTTCTTCCGCGAAAAGAACAGCTCCGGCAAGGGGCTGGCCACTTCGACCGATCCGATCGGCGGCTGCAGCTCGTCATCGTCCTCGTGTTGCTCGCGGTTGCGATAGGTGCGGTTGCCATCGGGCAGGGCATCGACTTCAAAGCGGCCGGCCAGCGCCTGCGTGGCCTTGGCCTGTTGCAGTGCCTGCACGACGTCGGGATACGTGCCGCCAAGATCGACGATTGCCCGAATGATGTCGTCCACCTTGGTTGAAACCACGCGTTTCTGGTCAGCGTCGTTCACCGCGAATCGGCTGAGGGTTGCAGTGTCCCCCTCGCCCTTGATCAAGATCGACTTGCCGGCTTCGAGCACGAATGGCGTTCGTAAGCGTTGCTCGTGCGAGAATATGACGATTTCGGGCCGGTAGCTGCGCGTGACGTGGATCATGGGCAACCCGGTCGTATTGAGCACGTGATAGCTGAATTGGCCACCGAGGTTTTCGCCGCGGATCATCGGGTCGCTGGCATTCATGGCCCACAAGGCACGGAACGCGCCGTAGCGCGTTTCCGAACTGGGCACTTCCAGCAGGTTGGTCAGCTCTTCATGGGCCGCCATGTCGTCGATGGTGGACAGCGCGGCCAAAGCGTAGGCTCGGAAGGCGGGCTCTTCGCGGGCCGCGCGGGCCAGCGGCGCGGCGGCCTTGCTCTCGTCCAAATAGGCCAATGCCTCGGCGGCATAAAAACGAACCTCGGGATCGGCTGATTCGATGCCCTTGGTCAACGTCGGCACCGCGTCGCGGCCGATGGCTTCCAACCGCAAAGCTGCCGTGAGCGACGTAATGGGATCGAGTAGCTGACGCTCGAGCAGGTTCAGCCGGGCGACTTGCTCCTTGACCGATTCCTGCAACGGGACGGAACGAACAACGCGCAGATAGCGGGCCAGGTTGTCCTTGTACCGAGGGTGGACTTTCAGATCGATACGCTCGTCGGTCCGCGGATTTGCTACGCCCGTTTTGATGCCGCGCGAAAACGTATGGAACCGGCGGTTGATGGCCGTGCCGATCATGGCCGAGGTGCGAATCGATTTCGCTTCCGGCAAGATGGCCAGACCCAGATCGCGCGTTTTAGCGCCACGCCGCCGCCGAGCACAAGTCCACGGACGAGCAGTCCCCGGTCTTTTTCGCCGTGGGCCGCCGGATCGACCAGGATGGCTCCTTCGCCGACGGCCAAGGTGTGGCCTTCGCGAATCTGACCGTCGAGCACCGTCAGGTCGGTCATGTACGTTTCCATCAACCAGCCGTTGCGCAGGCTGGTGGTTTCGCTCCGCGAGGGCACTTGCACCTCCAGATCGAAGTGGTCGCCCTTCTGGACGCCAGGCGGCAGGAAGCCGCGCACTAGAACCAGTGCGGTGTGCGGCGAGGCTAACAAGTGATTGGGATGTTGCACGCCAATGGTTTGCAACTCGTGCAATAGCGTGGCACGTTGCGGGCTGGGCGCCGGGTCTTCGCCCGTGCCGTCCAGTTGCGTGACCAGGGCGATTGCCTCGGCTTTGACGGCGTGCTGGCCAAAGGGCCGTGCGACGTCGCCGATCAGCTTGGTTTGCGAATCGAACAGATTGGAAAAGTCTTCAGGACTCTGGGTGCGCATCGCGGGCGCGGCGCATCCGGCCAGCGCGAACAAACTGCACCACAGCCACCCTCGGCAAAGCTTCATGCCTTGCTCCGTCGACGACGTTATTCGGCTCTGCCGGACACATGCTTCCTTGCACGTCACAAGGGCCCGGAGTTGGCCGAGAGAAACGAACTTCTCAGATAGGACTCGCTCACGAGTCAGTCGAGTGGCAGTGTCCTCCCCAATGCATGATGCACTGAGGGCGAACACCGGCAACGGCTGCCTGCGCGCTTGACGAGGGCGGGAAGATAGTTCCGGCGCGGCGACAGGTCAAGGCCGCTTTGCCGCCGTCAAAGGGCGCGTTTTTGGGGCGTTTCAGGGGGGGTCGTAGCCGCTGGCGCCAAAGGGATGGCAGCGCGCGATCCGCCGCACTCCCTTCCAGCCGCCGCGCAGAAAGCCATATTTCCGCACGGCCTCGATCATGTAGTTGCTGCACGTCGGCTGGAACCGGCACACGTTTCCCAACCAAGGGCTGATGAGCAACTGATATCCGCGCACGACGCCAATCAAAGCTGTTGCGGGGAGTTTCCCCAGCCTATGAGCAAAGCGTTGCATCGAGCGTTCCTGCGTTGGCGCTGGCCGGGCGGGCTGCGCCGGATGGCGATTCGGCGGACTATTGCCATTATAGGCGGCGGTCGACGAATCGCGATGATCGCGCAAAACGGGGGCAAAACGGCGCGGGCGGCCGTTGACCTTGACAGGATTGCCGCCGATCCGTCTCATGCGTGGCCATTTTGCGTATCGGGCTGCAGGAGCGGCCTTGCTTTCACTCGTTGCAAACTTCGGGGTGGTTCATGGCCGCTAGTCGCAAGTCGTCGTTGCCCAAGGTGTTTGACCTGTCGCTGATCGTGGCCGCGGCGCTGACGGTCGGCTATTACTTGCTGCTGATGCAGGAGCCGTTCAAGGATTCGCTGCTGGCTCACTATACCTCGGAGCACACGGTCGAATACATCATCGTGGGCTTCCTCATCTGGGGTTTGACCGACACGGCGTTTCGAGCGTTCACTTTTCCCGGCGAGATGTTGGCGCTGAAGCAACCGTGGTTGCCGTCGATCGGAGCGCGCGAGCCGGTGGCGCACGCGGCGACGTTGCTCGCGCACGTGCAGAAAAAACCGCGCTGGCTGCAAGAATCGCGTATCGGCCAGCGACTGATACAAGCGCTATCGTATCTCAAACAGCGCGGCGCTGCCACGGAACTCAAAGACCATTTGCGCTACCTGGCCGAGTTGGACGAAGAGAAGAGCCACAACAACTACGCCCTCGTGCGGTTCATTTGCTGGGTCACTCCCATGTTGGGGTTCCTGGGCACGGTCGTGCACTTCGGCACGGCCTTGGGGGGACAAGAGGCCGCCGACTTGGGAGAAAAACTGCCCACCGTGGTGGCCGAGATGGGTACCGCCTTCAACACCACGACGGTCGCTCTCGTCGCCGCCACGAGCATGATGTTCTGCCTGTTTTTGTGCGAACGCACGGAGCGCGGCATCCTGCAAACCATCGATCGTCGCATGGAGCGCGACCTGCTGCACCGCTTCGAGATTGCCGACGCCAACATCGCGCCGTTCCTGGCGGCGCTCGAGGCCGCCGGCAACGCCAACCAGCAGGCGATGGACCAGGCGCTCGAGCGGCAATTGCAGATCTGGTCGAGCGCGTTTCACTCGTTGGCCGAACAAAGCGAAAAGCGCAGCCAAGCGCAGGCCGTCGTGTGGGAGCAATCGCTGGGGCGCCTCGAATCGCGTTTTTCCGCCGGCCAAGGCGAGCACGAGCAGCGGCTGGTGCAGGTATTGCAGTCCATGCAGCAAGAGCGCGAGCTGCATCGCGCCGAAATCCAGGCGAGCGTCCAGGACGTGGCCAAGTTGCAGCACGAGTTCGCCCGGTTGGTCGACAGCCTGACTGCCGTGGTCGACAGCAAAGGCGAAATCGTCAAATTGCAGTCCCTGTTGGCCGACAATCTGCGGCTACTGCGCGAAACGGGACAAATCGACGAAGCGCTGCACGGGCTATCCGCCGCCATCCATCTGCTCACCGCCCGCGGCCACGCGATCGGCGCGAAAGAGCAACGCGCGGCTTGAGCAGAACCGCCACCGAAAAGGGGGACATTCAAAAAAGGGGGACATTCTGCTTTTTGACGGGTGCGACGGCTTGTGGTAGCTTGCCGGCATGCCAAGGACTGCCAGGGCTTCCGTGGGCGGGATGTGTTACCATGTGCTCAATCGGGGCAATGGCCGCGCGGAAGTGTTTCACAAGGAAGGTGACTTCGCCGCGTTCGTCGACTTGCTCGCCGAGGCCAACGACCGCTTGCCGCTACGGATTCTGGGCTATGTGCTGATGCCCAATCACTTCCACCTGGTGCTCTGGCCGCGCGGCGACGGCGACTTGAGCCGCTGGATGCAATGGCTGCTCACGTCGCACGTCCGTCGCTATCATCGCCACTACCACGGTAGCGGCCATGTGTGGCAGGGACGTTTCAAGGCGTTTCCCATCGAGCAGGATGAGCATCTGCTGACGGTGCTGCGCTATGTCGAGCGCAATCCGCTGCGCGCCAACCTCGTCGGCCGGGCCGAAGCGTGGGCCTGGTCGAGCCTGGCATGGCGGGCCGGCGGCAAGCGTCCCCAACTGCTCGCCGACTGGCCCGTCGGCCGCCCGCGAAACTGGCTGGCGCGAGTCAACGCGGCGCAAACGGCCGGCGAATTGGCGGCGTTGCGTCAGAGCATCGCCCGCGGCGCCCCGTTTGGCGACGAGCGGTGGAGCCAGCGAATCGCCAAGCGTCTGGGCATCGAGTCGTCCCTCCAGGGCCGGCGCGCACTTTGGGGGATTTAGGCTGGCGCGGCAAACGTTGATTTGCTAGACCAGAGTCCGTGAGTATGGGCGGCAAGGCCGCGGTTTGCAGTTCGTTCACGGAGGTCACTCATGGCTGTGCAAGTAAGACCGGATATCAGGAGCATCAAGCATCATTTTGCGGAGCTTCGTGATCCGCGTTCTACGATCAATCGTCGGCATCTGCTGGTCGACGTGGTGGTGATTTCGCTGTGCGGCGTGTTGGCCGGCGCCGATGGCCCGGTGGCGATTGAAGTCTGGGCGAAGGCGAATCGCAACTGGCTGCGACGACATCTGAAACTGCCGCATGGCATACCATCGCACGACACGCTCCGGCGGTTCTTGGAACGCGTCGATCCGCAAGCGTTTCAGCGCTCGTTTACCGCCTGGATCGAGTCGCTGCTGATTCCCGATTCCGAAGGGGCGCGGCTGCTGAACATCGACGGTAAGACGTTGCGTCGGTCGCACGATCGCAAACGCGGGCTGGGTCCGTTGCACCTGGTCAGCGTGTGGGCCAGCGAACAAGGCCTGACGTTGGGCCAAGTCGCCACCGAGGAAAAATCGAACGAAATCACGGCGATTCCCGCGGTGTTGGACCTGGTCGACGTGAAGGGCGCGATCGTGACCATCGACGCGATGGGCTGTCAGAAGGCGATCGCCGAGAAGATTATCGAGCGAGGCGGCGACTACGTCGTGCCCGTCAAAGGTAATCAAGGGAATCTCGAACAAGCCGTCGAGGCATTCTTCGACGAGCATCTGGAAGACGACTTCGCGCGAGTCAAAGTGAGCCGCTTCGAGACCGAAGAGAAACGGCACGGCCGCATCGAACGTCGCACGTACCTGCAAGTCAACGTGCCGCTCGCGCTCGCTGGCCGCCAGGAGTGGGCTGGACTTCGCACCCTGGGAATTGCCATCAGGACCCGTGAAATCGCGGGCCAAGAGACGGGCGAAGTGCAGTGCTACATCAGCAGCATGAAGCGCAACGCGAAGCAGTTCGCCCGCGCGTCGCGAGGTCATTGGAGCATCGAGAACAGTTGCCATTGGAGCTTGGACATGACCTTCCGCGAAGACGAAAGCCGCGTCCGCAATCGCCGCTTGGCCGAGAGCCTGGCGTGGCTGCGGCGTTTCACGCTCTCGCTGCTCAAGCAACATCCCGATACCAAGAAAAGCCTGGTGATGAAACGACGCCTCGCCGGCTGGAGCACGACATTCCTGTCAGAAGTTCTTTTCGGAGTGCCAACTTAGTGTGCGCCGGCCCTGGTCGTCCCTCCGACCCCGTGGCCGCCCCAAGAAGAGAAAAAAGTAGAATGTCCGGCTCTGTAGAAAACTTGCTCGTCCGGCGCAATTTGTCATCGACTACCTAACCGAAAGCCCGTGTTTTCAAAGACGAAAGGCACCCGGAAGCTTGAATCAAGATTGCCCCCGTGGCGTAGTTTTCAACAGAGCCAGAATGTCCCCTTTTCCATCCCCTTTTCCATCCGGTGGCTGGCAAAGCGCGGGGCGAACCATTTCCACGAGCGATTCGATTCCATGTGTTTCCTCCCTTTCTGGTCACGATTTGACTGTGCGGCGCCGAGTGTGGCTCCGTTGCCAGCCATAGGCGGCGAGCGCAGCCAGGCCCAACACCGCCGGCACCGCCGTACCTGGCTCAGGAACACTTGCCACGCGGAACCCAATGCCGAAGCTCTCGTCCCCCGGGTTGAAGGAATCCCGCAGTGAGGAGGCCGAGGTGTTCGAGTCGTAGCTATACGAACCACCCCGCATAACCTTATTATCCCCGTTTCTGGTTTCGGTCCACTGCCACACGTCGCCCCCCATGTCGAACGCGCCAGAGGGGCTGGCCGAGCCTGTGTACGCTCCCACATTGGTCAGGTAGGGGGGACCCGCTACGGCGTAGTCGCTACCATAAAAATTGCCTGTGTCGGGCGTGCTGCCTGGTGGCGCCGAAGTCGGGACCGTGTTGCTCGAAAACGGATATTGATAGTAACCTCCCGCGCCGCTGTTGAGCGTCGGGTCGTAGTAGGCTGCCTTGTACCATTCGTTCTCGTTGGGAATGAAGATCGTGGCGTCAGCATTGCGTGTGATGGTCCGCAGCAAGATGTCGTTAGTGATACCGTTGAGCGTGTACGCGCCGGTTTCGGTTGTGCCCGGGCCTTCCGCTCCTGTTGGCTGGCCGTTTTGCAGCCAGTTAGCAAACCGGGCCGCGTCGCCCCAACTCACATACGTAACCGGAAAATTGGCCGAGTTGCCGATCACGCTGTAGGTGTAGCTGCCCGAGGAGCCGCTTTGGGCGATGCCCCCGACATCTGGGTCGATGGGCATTTCGTAGAGCCCGTACGGGTCGGCCTTCGCGACGGCGTTGAGGAACTCGGTGTACTGACCGACCGTGACGTCGTACTTATCGATGTTGTAGTCGTAGGCCACCGCGCCGTAGCGGGAGGACGTGTTCGGATCGGCCGCATTGCCGGCATTGCCCACGGGTGCCCAATCGATCGTGACAGCGGAGGCAGGCAACGCGAAAACGCACGCAACCGTGTAGGCCAGCCAGGCCAAAGCGCGGCGCCTTTGCCGCAGAGCAATCGGTGAGGGCTGCAGAGCCGGTTCCCGTGGTGGGATGGTCATGCCTTTTAGCAAGGCGGAATGAGCAAGGTCGAGATCCATTAGAAGCCTTCCTTTCTTTGTCGAAAAACATGCCGATGCCCAACCGCCACTTGTCTCAGCAATACGGCCAGCACAATCAAGCAGCTACCTGCCAATAACAGTTGACTGCTTGTCGGCTCGGGCACGGTGGCCATGCGCAGTTCGTTGAGGTAAAGATCGCCGTATCCCGTGTAGGAATACCCCTGCGTCAACGTTCCCGGGGCATCGTCGGCGGTGGTCGGAGAGGCTATGTTCGTGGGCTCGATTTGCGTGTCCTCGTGCCACTCGTTGAACGAGTTGACCATCAGAATGTTTTCGGCGGCCGGATCCAGATTAGGCAGCGCGGCGCGATTGAGCTCATCGGCAAACAGCGAGCCCTCGGTCGAGCCGGGAACGTCGGTCTCGTAGCGCGGCGCGGCCGGGTGGCCCGAGCGCACCGCGGCGTCGTTGAACCCGGGCGAGACAGTGGGAATGAACCCGATGTTGTCCGCGTGCGCCATTTGAGCTGCCGCCTGGTATTGGCTGGCCAGCGACGTCACGGCGGCCTGCGTCGAGCCGAGGCCCTGCAGCGCGCTGCCGTAGACGTCGAAGTCGGTGATCGCATCCCACAAGCCCGCGCGCTCGGCGTCGTTCTGCCCAGGGAACACGTCGTCGCCAATCAAGTAAGGATCGACGCCGAACTGCTGCTCCATCGCTTGGCGCAGGTCCGCGACCGCCTGCTGTCCGCCCGGACCGTTGAAGTACGCTCGGGTGAGATACATGAACACGACCGGGCGCCCGTCGATTTGCAGGTAGTTGGGATTGTTGAAATAGTCCTGCGCCAGGTATTGAAAGTCGGGGATCAGGTTCGTGTAGTTGGGGCTGCTGAAGCTTCCCAGCCGTCCGGTGGATTCGTAGTGGATCGCGTATTTCAGTTCGTCGGCGCGGATCGGTCAACACGTAGTTCTGCAGCGTCGTATTTTCCGCCGAACCTGGCCCCCACCAGCTCGTGGCCCAAAAGCTGATGTTCGCCTGGTGGCTGGCGTCGATCTGCGACTCGATGGCCGCGCTGCTGCGGCTGCTGTAGTAGCCTTCGGCGGGCGACTGCTGCGGCACCAAGTTGTCGCGCAGCGTCTGCGTCCAGCTATGCCCGCCAGGGTACGTTCCGTACCACGGATAGTAATAGGCTCCCACCAAGGGAGCGGCCTGCGCGCGGATGACGCACAAAACCAGGCAGACGATAGAGCCCAGCGCGAGGAGTCGTGGGGCATGTGAATGAAAGGCGGTTTTCAACATGGATAGCAACTACACGAGGATTTCCCCGTCCCTTTCTTTCCTGAAAGAATCGCTGTTTGCCAGGGCCGAAAAACATGCTTTTGCCCTGTCGAAACCGCGTCGCGATTTAGGGCAAAAGCAATGGAGGTAGCTCGACCACATTGGTTCTGAAGAGCTATGCGCCTTTTTGTTTAGAGGCGTATCAGCGAATTCAGGAAAATCTTCCGCGCGCCTGGAAAGGCGCGCCGAGTTGACGCGCAGGGTTTGGTGTCCGCAATGGAGAAGTGATTCTTGGCATCCGGTCTTCGCGGCAGCTATAATCGCGTCCGTCAAGGAGTTGCTCCGCCAGATGGGTGCTCTTCATGAGCGACGTCACCAAGATCTTGTCTCAAATCGAAAACGGCGATTCACAGGCCGTAGAGCAACTCCTGCCGCTTGTTTACGATCGGCTGCGGACACTGGCCGCCCAGAAAATGGCTCGGGAAAAGCCTGGTCAGACGTTGCAAGCCACGGCGCTAGTACACGAGGCCTTCCTGCGGTTGGTGAATGTTGAACAACCCCAGCATTGGGACAGCCGTCGGCATTTTTTCGCAGCCGCGGCCGAAGCGATGAGGCGCCTGCTGGTCGAAATCGCTCGTCGCAAACGGCGGATCAAGCGAGGCGCAGGCCTGCGCCGGACCTCGATCGAGAACCTGGAAATCGTATGTCCGGCATCTCAAATGGACGTTGTTGCCCTCAGCGACGCGTTGGACAAATTGGCAGGCGAGGCGCCGGAAAAAGCCGAGGTGGTGCGGCTCCGATACTTCGCGGGTCTCAGCCATCAAGAGATCGCGGACATCCTTGGTGTCTCTATAGTTACAGTGAAGCGTTACTGGCGCTACGCCCGCGTCTGGCTTCACCGGCAGCTTGAAAGTAATGGTGGTTAGCCCGCGCAGAAGAGGGCTCCCCAGTTTTCTTTTTGCCGGAAGCCTGATACGGCCCAGCGATGAACAGCGCATAGATCTAGGGAGCGCATGACTGGGAGCGAATTGAATGGGGCCTGAACGTTCGAACAACGAAGAAATCTTCAACCTTGCGGCCGAACTGGCGGACCCTGACGAGCGGATCAGGTTCTTGAACGAAGCCTGCCGAGGGGACCCCCAATCGCGCGCGGAAGTTGAAGATCTCCTGCGGCGTGACCTGGAAGCAGGCAGCTTCCTCGAACCGCCCCCGCTCCGCATGGATGTCACTGCGGACATTTCCCTGCCTTCCGACATGCTCGGTACGATGATCGGTCCCTACAGGCTCGTGGAACAGATCGGCGAGGGCGGCTTTGGCATCGTCTATTTGGCCGAACAGCAGGAGCCAGTCCGCCGTCGCGTGGCGCTGAAGATCATCAAGCCGGGCATGGACACCCGCGAGGTCATTGCCCGCTTCGAGGCGGAGAGGCAGGTGCTCGCGCTGTTGGGCCATTCCGGCATCGCTCAGGTGCTAGACGCCTCGGCCACTGACACTGGCCGGCCGTACTTCGTGATGGAGTTGGTCAAAGGCGTCCCCATCACCGACTATTGTGACGCGTGTAACCTCACGACCGACGACCGGCTGCGACTGCTGGTTGAAGTCTGCCATGCCGTGCAGCATGCACATCAAAAGGGGATCATTCATCGCGATCTCAAGCCCACCAACGTGCTGGTGGCGATACAAGACGGTCGGCCCGTAACGAAGGTCATCGATTTCGGGGTGGCCAAAGCGGTCAATCAGCGGCTCACCGAGCACACGCTTGTGACCGGCCTGATGCAATTGGTCGGAACGCCCTTGTACATGAGTCCCGAGCAGGCGGAGATGGGGCCACTGGACGTCGATACTCGCAGCGACATTTACTCGCTGGGAGTCCTGCTCTACGAATTGTTGACCGGCACCACGCCGTTTGAGAAGGAACGGTTCAAGGCAGCCAATTATGACGAGTTGCGGCGGATCATTCGCGAGGACGAGCCGCCCAAGCCAAGCACCCGGCTGAGCACGCTGGATGCTGTGGCAATCTCGACGGTGGCCGATCGTCGACGTACCGATGCGCGTCGACTGCGCCAATCGATCACGGGCGACCTGGACTGGATCGTGATGAAGGCGTTGGACAAGGACCGCACGCGGCGCTATGAAACCGCCAACGCCTTGGCCCGTGACATCGAGCGCTACCTTTCCAATCAGCCGGTCGAAGCCTGCCCTCCGTCGGCGAGTTACCGGTTCCGCAAGTTTGCCCGCCGCAACCGCGCTGCCTTGGCGACCATCAGCTTGGTGGTTGCGGCGCTCGTTGTCGGAACGGTTGTCAGCACGTGGCAGGCTGTACGCGCCGCGCGGGCCGAGCGCTTGGCCGGCAGTCAGCGGCTGCTCGCTGAGAAGAATTTTCAACAAGCGCGCCGAGCAGTGGATGATTACTTCACCACGATCAGCGAAACGACCCTGCTGGATAAACCTGGTCTGGAGGCGCTCCGCAAGGAGCTTTTAGGGCGCGGTTTACGCTATTATCAGGATCTCCTGAAGCAAAGAGACGGAGACCCGCGCGTCCGAGCGGAAGTGGCTGGCACGTACCTGCGGATGTGCGTCGTGTCGATCTCACTGGAAGCCGGAGATGAGGCACTGGCCGAGTTGGAGTCCGCCCTCGCGACTGTCGAGGAACTCGTTCGCGAGCATCCACACGATCATAAACTCCACACGCCATTGGCGGGCTTCTGGAACGTCGAGCGCTTGTTCTACACGGGCCGAACGGCTGGGCCGCAGTTTTCCGACCCTGCCAAGGCGGTCCATGTGCTTGAACGGATGGTTGATTTGTGGCAGACGCTGAGCCGGGAGAATCCGGCCGTGTCGGGGTTTCAAAATGATCTGGCTGCACTCGCAACATATATCGGCGATGTGCATCACGACCTCGGTGATCACCTTCAGGCGATCAGGGACTATGAACGCGCCGCCGAGATCCGCGAACAACTCGTGCGTGAGAACCCCGCGTCCCACGAGTACCAGGCAGCGCTTGTCGAAAGTCTTAATGGCGTTGGCTGGATGCTGGACGCGAGTGGCAAACTCCAGGAAGCCGAACAATACTATCGCCGCGCAATTGCGCGCCAGGAGCCGCTGGTGGGCGAATTCGGCGACGTTCCCAACTACCAGGTCGTCTTGGCGAACTGCTACTTCAACCTGTGCGGCGTCCTGCGGCTAAGCGGCCGCACTCCGGAGGCAGAGGAAATGATTCACCGTGCGATTGAAATCAACGACAATCTCGCGGACGCGTTTCCAAGTGTTCCTTCGTTTGAGAGTGAGCAAAGTCGCTTTCTCGTTGAGCTCGCAAAGGTGCTGGCTGCCGCCGGCCACAGGCGCGAGGCGGCCGACATCCACGAAAAAGCCGCTAAGTGCCTGGAAAGCCTCGTTAGCAGGTTTCCCGACCAACTTTACTACAGCAGGGAACTCGGCTGGCTTTACTTGAGCGCCGCAGAATTGCTGGCCGAAAATGGCCGGTCCGAAGAAGCGGGCCATGTTTATGGCCGGGCCGTAGACCGCTTCGAACGGTACGTGGCCGTGTACCCGTACATGGCGAAATACCGAGACCAGATCAAGGACGGTCGATCCAAACAAATCGAACTGCTCCGTGCCGCCGGGGAGTTGCAGGAAGTCGAATCCGTTTGGCGTCATGCGGTGGCGTTCTACAGCAACATGACGCAACGTTGTCCGACGGATGACAACTTCAAGGAGCGGCTGGCCGAATCCCAGAGCGGGCTTGACCAGGCGATGTCTGAAGCCACGCAGAATAACTGAGCGATGGCTGGTTGCTCGCCGAGTCCAACCAGCCAGGATCGCTGGCATCTCGCCGGGAGTCAAAAAAACCTGGGCGAGGTGTTACGTATTGTTGAATGCTACGAAGAGGCCGAGGCGAACTGCCGCGAGGCCATCGCCATTTGGGAGAAACTGGTCGCCGCGTTGCCGACGGGAGGGAAAAGGGGGACATTCTTACTTTTTGACGGGTGCGACAGCGTGTGGCTTGCCGCGCAAGGGCGGCTCTTTATGGGAAGGCGCCTACCCGTTGCTGGTGCGCGCGAGCTTTTTCGCCGCGCGCTTGGTTAGCGCCACCAGCGACTCACTCACTGAGGCCAACTGAGCGTCTGCTTCGCTGCGGGGGATCGCCACGATGTCGATGCCGGCCGGCAGCGCGTCGCCCGACAAGCGGAACGCTTCGCGCAGGATACGTTTCCAGCGATTGCGGACCACGGCGCCGCCGACTTTGCGCGAGACGGACAGCCCGATGCGGGCATGCTCCAGATTGTTCCGATCGACGTACACCAGCAAGACGTCGTCTGATGCGCTTGCGCGGCGGGCATAGACGCGGGCAAAGTCGGCGCCACTGCGGAGGTGATGTCGGGCCAGAAATCGCCGCGTGGTCATGGACAACAAGCCTATTCGGGCTCGCGCTGGGAGCGATCGGTCGCGGTCGGCGGCACCAGCGGCTTGCGATACCAATGGTCGGCCGGCGTCGTCGGCCGCGGCCGAAGTCGTGCAATGCGCCGCGCGCGGCGCCCCCACATCACCGCCACGGCCAACAGCAGCCCGCCCAACAACAGCAAGCCCAATAGCGCCATGACGACCTGTGCCCGCCGTGCAGGATCGAGACGCACCAACAGCGGCTCGGCGGTTTGAGTCGCCGCCGCCACCAGCGCGTCGGCACGCTCGATGCAGGGACATGTCAACGCGGTCAGGCGATCTACCATCGCAAGTCTTTCCGCGGTTGCTGGGGGGTTTCGCTGTTGAGATGTTCGTCGAGCTGCTTGATGAGCTCCAGGCTTTCTTCGTCCAACTTCGCGGGTAGCACGATCTGCAACTCGGCATACAGGTCGCCTTTTTCCCCTTTGGAGTCGGCAACTCCGTGACCCTTGATGCGCAGTTTCTTGCCACTGGAGCTGCCTGGAGGAATGGTCAGCGTAATCGTGCCGCGCGGCGTGGGGACGTCGACCTTGGCCCCTTGGGCCGCTTCGGCCACGGTCACTGGCACGCGCACTTCGAGATTGTTTCCTTTGCGGATGTACCAGGGATGCGGAGCGACGCGCACGGTGATCAACAGGTCGCCGGGCGTGCCGTCGTGTCCTTCCTCGCCCTGGCCGCGCAGCCGGATCTTCTTGCCGTCGGAGATGCCGGCGGGGATTTTCACGCCCAGCGTTTCCACGCGTCCGTCGGGCCGTTGCAGCGAGATCTGCGTTTCGCCGCCGGCCACGGAAGTGTTGAAGGGAATTTCGATTTCGGCCGACACGTCGGCGCCGCGCGAGGGTTGCGGACGCGCGCGGCGGCCGCCTTGGGCTCCGGCTCGGCGGAACTGGGTGAAGATATCGCCGAACATGCCGCTGGGATCGGCGCCGCCGCCCCGCTGCCCGAAAAGCTGGCTGAAGTCGATTTCCTCGCCACCTCCCGCGTTGCTCCAGGTGTGGCGTCCACCGCGCGGCCCGCCGCCGGCGGCACCGGCGCCTGCGCCGATCGACTCGAACGAACTGCCGTAACGATCATACAGCTCGCGCTTGCTCGGATCGTTGAGGACGTCGAAGGCGCGCTGCACTTCCTGAAACCTGGTCTTGGCCGTTTTATCGTCGGGGTTCAAGTCGGGATGGTGCTTGCGCCAACTTGCGATAGGCCTTTTGAATGTCGGCCGGCGAAGCGTCGCGGCTTATTTCCAGCGTTTTATAGTAGTCTTCAGCCATGAAGCGAGTGGGGTGCGGGAAGCGAATTGCCAATCATTGGCCCTTGCCGGCTGCCGATGCCGTAGCACTGTAAGCATACCCGCTGGGATCGATCCCAGCGGTGAGCCGGCAACGAGTAGCGCGTAACTAGCTGCCGTAAGTCATTTTAGGGGCACTGGACCGGGGGCAGCAAGAGATGGGTCGTGGGGCACTATGTGGCGCCGAGCGACAAAGTCGAATCCGGTGACGCGTTCGGGTCGGGCGCCTAGTCTTGCCGGCTGACGACCAGTTCCGCAAGGGTGACCAGCACGTCGCGCAGGGCCGAGGGCAAGCTGGCGGGTTTCCTCGCACGCGGCCGCGGCGTATTGCTCGGCCGTGCGACGTGTATAGCCCAGCGAGTCGCTCTCGGCGAGCCATGCGCGGAGCCGCGTGCGTGCCGTGCGGTCGGGGGAGGCCACCAGGGCAATCGCTTCACGGCGTTCTGTCGGCGAGCACTGCTGGAGCAAGTGGATGATCGGCAGCGTGGGTTTTTGTTTGTCCAGATCCGTGCCCAGGCTTTTGCCCATCTCGGCTTCGTCACCGACCAGGTCCAACAAGTCGTCGGCGATTTGAAAGGCGATGCCCAAGTTGCGGCCGAAGCGGGCCAGCGATTCTTCCACCGCGGCCGCCGCTTCGGCATAGTGCGCGCCCAAGCGACAGCAACAGGCGCACAGCTCGGCCGTTTTGGCTTCGATGATGCTCAAGTACTCCGCTTCCGAGAGCTCGAAATTGGCGCGGCTGCCGATTTGTCGCAGTTCGCCGGCGCAAACGGTGTTAGTCGCGCGACCAATGATTTGGCAAGCGAACGTGGTCTCCAACGAGCTGGCCAGGGCGAACGCGTGCGTAAACAGAAAATCGCCCACCAGAACGCTGGCTTCGTTGTCGTTGCGGGCGTTGATCGTTTCGCGATGCCGGCGAATGCTGGCCTCGTCCAGCACGTCATCATGCACCAACGTCGCGGTATGGATCATTTCCACCACGGCCGAAAGCACGATGTGGCTGGGCATGATCGTGCCGGTGGCTTTGGCCGCCAGCAGCACCAACGCGGGCCGCAATCGTTTTCCACCCAAGCGGAACGCGTGCTTGACGAGCGTATCGACAAATGGATCGTCGCTGGCCAGTTCGCCTCGCAACAAGTCTTCGGCCGCGGCCAACTCGGCTGCGACCGGCGCATACAGCCGTTTCCAGTCTCGAGCCACGTCGTCCGGCTGTTTGATCGCTTGCTCCATGCGCTGGTTGCCCTTTAGATGCGAAAGTTCGGATGGCTGGTGCGTGGCTCAGCGGCCTTTGGCGATACTCCGCAAGACCGCAAGCGTTGGCACGACATTGTGCGGATTGTTCGAGGTAACACTACGCGTTGGTGGATTATTGTTGGGTGGACTCGCGTTGAAAGTGTCCGCTGCGGCCGCCGCTTTTCTCTTCCAATTGCACGCGCTGGATGATCATGCCGCGGTCGACCGACTTGCACATGTCGTAGACCGCCAGCGCGGCGACGCTGACCGCCGTGAGGGCTTCCATCTCGACGCCGGTGCGGGCGGTTGCACGGCTGACCGCCTCGATGGCCACGTGTCGCTCGTCGGGAAACTCGAAACGCAACTCGACGGCGTCGAGCGGCAACGGGTGGCACAGTGGAATCAACTCGCTGGTGCGCTTGGCGGCCATGATGCCGGCCAGCCGGGCCACTTCGAGCACGTCCCCTTTGGACAGCTTACGGTCGCGAATGAGGGCCAGCGTCTCGGGGGCCATTTGCACCAACCCGCTGGCACGCGCAATCCGGAGCGAGACGTCCTTGCCGCCGACGTCGACCATGCGGCCGCCGCCTTGCTCGTCGAAATGCGTCAATTTGCCCATGATCGGTGTCAGCGAAGGGTGGGGCGCCGCGAATCCAACAGCGTAACCGGACGATCGGGCGACCGTTAACTGGCCAAAACGCATCGTGCGCCAGCGCCTGCTCACCGCCGAACAGCCCCCATTCTAGCGTTTCGGCCGTAGAGCAGTAGAGGCGGCAGCGGCGTGCCGGCGTTTTTGGGCACGCGCGCAAAAAAACCGTCGCGGGGGTCATCCGCGACGGGTTAGTTGCAGGGCCGGACTAGGTCGCTTGCTCCACCAGCGTGCCGAATCGGCCAAGCGGGCTTAGACGAGCTCTTTGCGGGCGCCGATCAGCGTCCGCAGGCGCTCGGCCAACAAGGCGGCGTCGAACGGTTTCTTGAACGTCTCGTTGATCGTCGAGCGATCGAAGCTGGTCGAACTGCCGTCGTCGGGCAACAGAGCAATTAGAATCGTGTCGGCATACTCGGGATTGCGCCGCAGGTTCTGGCAAATTTGCAGAGCCTCGATGCGACCGATCGAGAAGTCCACGATAATGCAGTCGGGATGGAAGCTTTCGGCTTGAATGCCGGCTTCGAAACCGCTGGCGGCCACGGCCACTTTGAACGAGCGATCCATCGGCAGCTTTTGCTTGAGGTTCTCGATCAGGACCTGGTCCTGGCCGACCAAAAGCACCTTGGCCATCGCCTCGTCTTCGAGGTCGCCCAAGGGCATGCCGTGCTCTTTGAGGAAGCGGATCAAATACTCACGAGGAATCCGTCGGTCTTGGGAACCCGGTATACGGTATCCCTTGAGTCGGCCGGAATCGAACCATTTACTTACGGTACGTGGGGCAACTTTACAGAATCTTTGCGACCTGACCCGTTGTGAAGACCTTCATCGCAGGCTCTCCAATTGACTCGCGCTGGTGTGGGAACTCTTCTCCGCAAAGCGGTGCTTCGCGGAGCATGCTTGCCCCGTGCTCATGGTTTTTTGCGGCCTTCGGTCCGGTCCTTCGGGCCGGCTGTGGGGTCAACCGGCCATCCATGAACATCTGGGTCGGGGCTTGAACTCGTTAATTGCTTCGCCTCCGGCGTGGTTCAGGTCCTTCTGATCCCGAGCCTAGGTAAAGTCATCGGCAGACTTCGGCACTTGGGTGTCGTGGAAAATCGACAAACCCTAAGGTTTGCCCACCGTCTCAATGACGATGAGGTTCGCCACGGCCACACAGGTGATGAAGACTGACTCAATCCGTATGGGCAGGGAGTATCCGCGGGACGCCAGCCGACCGCTTGCGCGGACGGTTTGCGCTTGTCGAATGCCGAGTAGGCACTCCGGGCAGGTTCCCCCCTGCAGTTCGTTTCACCAGCCTCCAAGCTGCCGGCGGAACAAACCTTCCGAAGTTAGTTTCGATTCGCGGAGGGGGGAGACTTTAGAAACTTTCTCCAGTCGTAACGAGCACTCCGGTGGTGGCGCAGGTGCCGGAGCTAGTGGATCGTGCGGAAAAGTAAGCCGCAGCGGTGCCAAACCGTTCCAAGCACTGCCTTTGTCGCCGCCGGTCGCGACAGCTCTGCCGGTTGCCCCGGCCGAAGCGAACTGGGAAAAAGATGTGTCCGGCGCCCTACCCGGCCGGTAGCGAAGCCTCGTCCTCGGCTGCCGATTGTGCCGCAAGTAACGCAAATGCGGTCCGCGCACGCCCAAGCCCCTCCTCGATTCCTACGTAGCGGCAGGGTGGAAAGGTTCGTTCCAGAAGATCGTAGCCGTGACCACGCACGTGAAAGCGTGGTCCGCCAAGCGACAGCGTGGCTCGTGGCGAAGCGAAGTTGCCACCGCGACGTGCTAGCGCGGTCGCTGCACGACCCGGTTCGACAGCGTGCCGATCCCAGCGATCGAGATATGGACCGCGTCGCCCGGGGCCAGCGTGAAGTCGTCGCCCGGCACGATGCCGGTGCCCGTCAATAGGATGGCGCCCTGGGGAAATGAGTTGTCGCGGCCCAGCCAGCCGATCAGGTCGGCAAACGAACGAGCCATTTGGCCGACCGAAGTTGCACCACTGAATACCCGCTGGCCATGGCGCTCGATGAGCAAATCGATGGTTATTTGCTCGGGAGCTGGCATGGCGGACGCCAGCGTGATCCAGGGCCCCAGCGCGCAACTGCCGTCATAGCACTTGGCTTGCGGAAGATAGAGCGGGTTTTCACCCTCGATGTCGCGCGAGCTCATGTCGTTGCCCACGGTGTAGCCGACCAGCTCCAACCGCGAGTTGAGCACCAGCGCCAACTCCGGCTCGGGCACGTTCCACGTGGCATCCTGCCGAATGCGCACATCGCCGAGCGGCCCTACGACGCGATGTGGCGTGGCTTTGAAGAACAGCTCGGGTCGCGGAGAACTGTAGACCAGGTCGTAAAAGCGCGCGGCGCCGTGCGATTCCTCCATCCGCGCGGTTTGGCTGCGCTTGTAAGTTACTCCGGCTGCCCAGACTTCCTGTTCGTCGATGGGCGCCAGCAATGTGACATCGTCAAGCGGAAGTTGCGGGGCGTCCGCGGCGGCCAACAATTGCACGACTGCTTGCGGATCGGCCGCCTCGAGAATCTGCGTCAACGCGGGATACTCGGCCGACGCGGCCAGCGGCGTTACGCCTGCGTCGTTCACCAAGGCGACCGACTCACGCGCATCCGCTTGGCGGATTTTGGCGAGTTTCATAGCGACGCTCGAGTTGCTCGTCTATGCCTCGGGGAATACCAACTGGTGCGTATAGGTCTGCGCGGCTAGATCGATTTCGATCATGCGCCCGCCGCGCGGCAGGTCGCCGTACCCCGACCAGCCGCCGACGCGGCCGTAGACAAGTTCCACGCCGTCCCAGACGCCACGGTAGTCGTTTTCGTGGTCGTGTCCGCTGAATACAGCGCGGGCGCGTGTCGACTGCTTGAATGCCGCGAATGTATCGCCCGTGTCATTGTCGTAGCAGACTCGCTCGCCGTAGTTGCCTTTATACTTTTCCGCGGCGCGCAGTTTTTCGAATTCGAGCACGGGAATGTGGATCATGGCCATGAGAGGTGATTTGAGGTCGTGTTCGGCGTCGCGACGCATCTGGCTTGCGAACCAATCCAGTTGCTGCCGATTCACTTTGCGCCCCGGTTCGACATAGCCGGAATCGAAGCAAAACACGGTATAATCCGCTGCCGCTTGGCCCGGGCGGTGCAGGTCGAGTCGGTATGCGTATTGATCGCCGTCGTCGCCGCGGAATTCGCCCGTCGCGGCGTGCTTCATCAGTTTGCGGAACTCGGGCACGGAACGAGCGCCAATGTCGTGGTTGCCCAGCACGTGCGTCCAGGGCACGCCCAAGTCGTCGAACACCTCAACGGCCTCGAAACTGATCCTGGGACCCTTGTCGTTGTTGATAAAGTCGCCGGTATGAATGATGAAGTCGGGCCGCTGACGCTCGACCAGCCTCTTGATCTCTTTGAAGCTTCGTTGGTCTTTCAGGTTGGAATCCGAGTCGGGATTGCCGAAGTGGGTGTCGGTCAGTTGTAGGATTCGAAGCGGGCGAGGCTCGTCGGTGGCAAACTCCAGCACGAATCGATCGGTCTCGACGCGGCGTACGCTCAACGCAGCCTTGTCGCTCACCGAATCATTCCCCCAGGCCCGCTTTCTCAGGGTTGCCACGACGCTGGCTGCGCCGGCCGCTTGCAAAAACTCTCGCCTCCGCATGTCACGTTCTCGCATTCCTGTTGGGGGGAAAACCGCCGGTTCGCGGCAGCGCCCTAATCTAACTTGTCGGCCTGTCGCATGCCAATGCGGTTGGCTTGCAATTCGCAACTGATGCAATAAACTGCGCTCGCCAGCCAACCGCAAATCAACGAGAAAATCGAATCCGGAGACCGCACGCGCCATGGGCCACCATCAGACTGCCACGCATCGCCAGGGAAAACATTCGTTCCACCAGATCGGGCTCGTGCGCAGGCCAGTTTGGCAACGTGCCCGAAGAGAATTGGCTCGACTGGATTGCCGATACCGGATTCGATGGTTGGGAGGAAGCCTCGTGGGAGTTGGAGCTCTCCCGCTGCGGCGACGACGCCGGCGCCGAGGCTTACGCCAAAGAGCGCGTGGCCAAGGCCAACAAGCGCGGGCTGGAAATCTTCTCGCTGGCCACACACTTGCAAGGCCAGGCGCTGGGAGATGAACCCAGCGCCAAGACGTTGCAGTTCCTGGGGGGCGATGCGGTCGAAGCCTATTCGAAATGGCGCACCGCGGGCAACAACCCGCCGCGCAGCAATCCGTTCTACGTGCCGGACGACGTCGCAGAAATCACGCGCAAGCAAGCAGCGACGTCGATCGTGAATACGGTGCGGTTGGCGCACTTTGTCGGCAAGTTGCAAGACCGCGTGGTGCCGGTCTCGGGGTTCGTCGGTTCGCCGGCGCATTGTTGGAGCCATTGGTTTTTGTTTCCGCCGCTGCCGAGCTCACTGGGTGGGCATCCGATTCCCGATGTGTTTCAAGTGAGCTTGGAACTGCTGGTCGAGCGGTTCTCGCCAGTGTTTCAAGCGTGCTTGAAGTACGGCACGACGTTCGACTTGGAGTGCCACCCGAGCGAACGGGCGATGGGCGACATCACCAGCGCCGGTGACTATTTGGCGGCCGTCGACGCCGCCGGTTTCGAGAAAGCGGCCGGCTTCAATTTCGATTGTTCGCACATGGAGTGGCAGGGCGTCTCCGGCGTTGACTTTATTCGCAGCTACGGCGAGCGCATTCACTGCGCCCACATCAAAGGCGTGCAAGTCGCCAAAGGTTACACCCGCAACGGTCGCTTGGGCGGGCATCGTCCGATGGGCGACAAACACAACGGCTGGAACTTTGTCACCCCCGGCACCGCCCGCGACGCCACCAGCACCGAAGAGTTGATGGTGGAATTGAACCGGGCAGGCTACCAAGGAGCCGTTTCGATCGAGTGGGAAGACAACGACGTGGAACAGCACGCCGGCGGCAAAGCGGCCTTGGCCAACGTCCACCGCGCCGACCAACCCCCCAGCGGCATGCGGCACGATGAGCAGTTGAAGGCGTAGCAGCCCGGGCAGAATGGGCCGGCGACGATTTTCTTGCAGTCCCGCCAAGATCGACCATACTGAGACGAATAGCGGACGGGAGACACTCTATATATTCCGAGTGTCGCGCGGGCCTGCATGGGGGATTGGCGATGGGAAATGTCGTTTCCGAACTCGACGAAGAAACCCTGATCGCCTTGTGCGGCATGCTGGTGGGAGTCGTCGCCATTCTGGGCGGCATCACGGTGGCGGTGACCAAGGTGGTGTCGAGCCACTATCGTCGTTCGCAATTGGACGAGATGGAGGCCACGCTGAAAATGGAAATGATTCAGCGCGGCATGTCGGCTGACGAGATTGCCAAAGTGCTGGCCGCTCGCATTTCGTCGAACCGCTCCAAGATCAGCGAACTCGTGGAGAGCCTGCCGCAGATGCGCAAAGCGGCGGGCTTCGAGAAAAAATGCGGCAATAGCTAGGGCTTTACGCAGCCTCAACCGTCACGTGCCAAAGGTTTACGCGAGTACGCAAACATGATTCCCCTCACCGCCGCTATCGACTTTGGCCTCGTATTCGGACTGGGCATTCCCATCGGTGCTGGGTTCGCCATCGCGATGACGGCGATCCTCACCGGCCACAGTCGGCAAATGCAACGCGACGACATGGAAGCCACGCTGAAAATGGAAATGATCCAGCGCGGCATGGCCGCCGAAGAGATCGAGCGCGTCTTGGCCGCGCGGATGGGAGGGCGCCGTTCGCGATACGATTACAAATACAATTGCAATCAAACCAGCGCCGAGCAGTCGCGAGGGTGGCGACGGCGCGAGGAAGCGCCGACCCCCCAGCGGTGAGTGGCCCGCGATCGGATTTCGACGGCGCCCCCCGATGATTCGCCGGGGGCCTATCGTTTCGCCGGCCAGTACTCTTTCATCTTGCGCCGCAGGAATTGCGCGCTGCGTTCGAGTTGCTCGAACCCGTCGACGCCGTCCTCGATCGAAATCCAGCCGTCGAACCCGACGTCGGCCAGCGTGCGGAAGATGGCGTCGTAATCGTTCATACCCTGGCCGATTTCGCCATGGCTGAGTCGCTGGGCGTAGCCCACGCTGTCCTCTTCCTTGCGCAGATCCTCGATCGTGCCTTCCTTGAGATAGCGGTCGCTGGCGTGCATGGAAACGACGCGGTGCTTGACGCGCTCCAACAACTCCAGCGGGTCTTCTCCGGCCAGGATCGTGTTACTGGGATCGTAGTTGACGCCGAAGTTGGGCGAGTCGATGCGCTCGACCAGGTTGCAAAACACGTCCATGTGCTGGGCAAACTCGGGATACTGCCAGTAGTTGTCCTTGTAGTGGTTTTCCAGGACCAGCGTCACGCCGGCGGCTTGCGCGTGCGGGATGCAGGCTTCGATGCTCTCGGCGGCGTATCGCAATCCGTCTTCGCGCGAAACCTCGGGCCGGCGTTGGCCGGAGAGCACGCGGCAGAACGTTCCGCCCAGCGCCACGGTCATGTCGATCCAACCTTTTTCCGCATCGATCTGCTGCTGACGGAACGTGGGATCGGGATGTGTGAAGTCCGGCGAGCAGCAGAGCATGGGAATCGACAGCCCCTTGTCGGCCGCCATTTTGCGAGACTCGGCCCACATCTTCTCGTCGGCCAATTCCAGAAAACCGCAGTAGAACTCCAGCCCGTCGATGTCGAGCTTCGAGGCGAGGTCGATCCACTGGCGAATGGTCATCGAACCATCGACGACCAGCGGATCCATGTAAGCTTTCGGAAAAGCAGCGAGCTTGGGCATTGTAGTGGCTAGTGGTCAGTGGTTAGTGGCCAGTATGCTGACAGCAGGTTCAACATGCACGTTCAGTTTAAGTGAGGCGTCGCGAGTTCGTGGATTCTCATACTGACCACTAGCCACTGACCACTGACCACTACGTCAGCTCTTTCGGTGGATTGCGGCCGATGACGGGATGTTGTTCCAGCTCGAGCACCGTGCCGCTGATGGGACGGCTTTCGTCGCTGAGCCAATACACGCTGGCCGCGGCGATTTCTTCTGGCTTCATCAACCGGCCGCTGGGGGCCTTGCTGCGGGGCACGCGCTCGGGCCAGTCGGCCGGCATGCCGTCGGCGATCTTCACGTGGTACTCGTTGGGTGTGAGCACCCAACCCACGTTGAAGTGATTCACGCGCACCTGGTCGCGACCCAATGCATCGGCCAAGTTGCGTGAAAGCGTCATCAGCCCGCCCTTGGAGATGGAATAGGCCAGCAGATTCGCCTCGCCGCAGTAGCCGTTGACCGAGCCGATGTTGAGCACGCAGCCTTGCGTTTGCTTGAGGTAGGGCAGGGCGGCTTGAATCAACAGCAGGGGAGCGCGGACGTTGGTGGCCATCATCGCGTCGAAGAATGCCGCGTCGGTATTCGACAGATTGCCGCGCTTCACCGAGGCGGCGTTGTTCACCAACGCGTCCAGCTTGCCGAAGGCATGAATCGCCGCGGCGATCATCCGGGCAGGCGCCGCCGGATCCGCAATGTCATCCACGTGCAATGCGGCGCGATCCCCCAACTCGGCCACCAGCTTTTGCCCGCGCTGCTGGTCGCGCCGATGTACGAGCACTCGCGCGCCCTCGGCAATTGCGCGGCGAGCGATCGCCTCGCCAATGCCGGTCGTGCTGCCGGTGACCAGAATGACTTTGTCGGCGAGACGCATGGCGGGATAGTGGTTAGTGGCTAGTGGTTGGTGGCCAGTATGCTGAACTAGGTTTGTCCTGTATTTTCACTTCACGCGCCGCGGCGGGAATATATGAATTCTCATACTGACCACTAGCCACCGACCACTAGCCACTACTTCACGGTTTTAGCACGGCTTTGGCGATCTTGCCGGAGTGCATGGTTTCGAAGGCTTCGTGCCACTGTTCCAAGGGCCAGACGCCGCCGATGATCTTTTGCACGTCGAGTGCGCCGGTGGTGAGCAGTCGGATGACGCGCTCCCAGATGGGCCAGTTGTGGCTGAAGCTGCCTTTGAGCGTAATGTTTTTTTGCACTAGCGGATCGAGCGAGAAGCCGTACGGCTGCTTGCCCCAGCCTACTTTCGAGACCCAGCCGGCCGGGCGCACGATGTCGAGCGCGGTCTTGAGTGTGGCCGAAATGCCTGCCGCGTCGATCACGCCGTCGACGCCGAGTCCGTCGCCCTGTTTGACCCACTCGTCGAGCCCGTCGGTGATGGGAGTGCAGCCGTATTGCACGCCGATCTCGAGCCGCACGCGGTCGCGCTCCAATCCGACCAGCGCCACTTCGGCGCCTTGCAGCCGTGCGATGGCGGCGCACAACAGCCCAATTGGCCCGGGGCCGAGGACGACGACGCGGTCGCCCGGCTTGATGTTGCCGTTGACCGCCACCGCGTTGTAAGCGACGCAGCACGGTTCGGTGAGGCCGGCTTTCTCGAACGGCAGCTCATCCGGAATATGGTGCAGACAGCGAGCCGGCACGCGGACATAGCGGGTCATCGCGCCGTTGACTCCATAACCGAAGCCCTTGCGCGTGGGATCGAGATTGTAAAGCCCTTGTTTCGTGAGTGGACTGTCCAGGTCGATGACCGCGGCCGTTTCGCTGACGCCCCGATCGCCTTCGCGCCAACCGTGGACGTTCGTGCCCAGTTCGACCACGTTGCCGGCGAACTCGTGGCCCAACACGACCGGATAGTTGACCGGCCAGCCGTGATCGGCGGTCCACTGGTGCAGGTCGCTGCCGCAGACGCCGACGGCCGCCACTTGCAACAGCACATCGTCGGCGCCGATCGCGGGGCGCTCGACGTCGCGCATCTCGACGTTGAACTTCTCTGGACCGTAGTTGACGACACCCGGACTTGTCATGACTTTTTACCTACTGGAATATCGCCATAGACGTGAACTTTTTCGCAAATCAATCGCAGCGAGCTTTCGACGTCGCCGCTGGCCGTTTTGAACGCGTCGGCATCGATCGTCAGCGGCGCGCCCAGCACCACCAACGGCGCACCGTACTCGGGCGTCTGCACCGCCTGCTGCAGCGACAATCCGCCCACCGCTTGCACGGGCACGCTCACGGCTTGCACCACGTCGCGCAGTTGATCCAACGGGCTGGGCATGCGCAGTCCGCGGGCGGCGATGCCGCGGCGTTCGTCGTAGCCGATGTGATGAATCACGAAATCGCAGCCCAGGTCTTCCAGCCGTTTGGCGCCGGCCACCATGTCGGGAGAGACCATGTTGTCGCCCATCACCTGCACGCCGAAATCCTTGCCGGCCTTGATCACGCAGCGGATCGTCTCCTCGTGCGCTTGGGCCATGACCACGACGTGGGTGGCGCCGGCCTTGGCCATCATTTCAGCTTCCAGGTAGCCGCCGTCCATGGTCTTCAGGTCGGCCACGATCGGCGTATCGGGAAAACGCTCGCGCAGAGCCCGCACTCCGTGCATGCCTTCGGCAATGATCAGCGGCGTGCCGGCTTCGAGCCAGTCGACGCCGGCCCTCATGGCCATTTCTGCCGTTTCCAGGGCTTCTTCCTTGCTGGTCACGTCGAGCGAGATTTGGACAATGGTTTTCATCTAGCGGAGCATAGGGGTGGGAGGTTGCGATTGTCAAACCGGCTGAGAACGGGATCGACGCGGTGGGCTGTTAAGGTGTGCAACGAAGGCCGGTTGATCTCTTGGAGCCGAGCAGGTGTGCACGGTCGCCCCCAGCGTGTTCGCGGTGGCCTGTTCGCGGCGCGTTCGGCTCTTATAATGACAGTTCGTGAAATGATTCACAAGCACCCCGCCAGGACGCGTTCGGCGGCTGGTTCGCCGATGTAGAACTAGCCCAACGGCGCTGGGTGTACAAGCCAGGAGGCTGGAAAGACACGATGGCAAGCCCCACGAAACTTCGCGTCGGCGCGGTCAACTACCTGAACACCAAGCCGCTCATCCACGAGTTCGAGCGGTTCGTGCCGCAGGCCGAGTTGGTGCTCGATCTGCCCAGCCGGCTGGCCGACCGTTTGGCCCAGGGGCATCTCGACGTGGCGCTGATTCCGTCGATCGAATTCTTTCACGATCCGACCTACACCATCGTTTCCGATGCCTGCATTGCCTGTCGCGGCCCGGTGTTGAGCGTCAAGCTCTTCAGCCGGGGACCGATCGAGTCGATTCGCACTTTGGCGCTCGACGAAGGCTCGCGCACCAGCGTGGCGCTGGTGCGGATTCTGCTCGGCGAACGATTTGGCGTGCAGCCGCAGCTCGAGGCGTTGCCCATTGGAAGTTCGTTGGATGATACCGAGGCCGACGCCGTGCTGTTGATTGGCGATCGGGCGATCCACTCGCCGGCCGGCAAGTTTGCCACCGTATGGGACTTGGGTGACGAATGGTGCCGCTGGGCCAAGTTGCCGTTCGTGTTTGCCATGTGGGTAGGGCGCGCGGGCGTCGAGCTGCAAGGCCTCGACGTGGCGCTGGCCGAGGCGCGTGACGCGGGGTTGGCACACTTGGAAGAGATTGCCCAGCGTGAGGCGGCGGCGCAGGGACTGACACGGCCGCAGTGCTCATCATACTTGCGCGACAACTTGCACTTCACGCTCGGGCCGAACGAACAATGCGGCCTGGAATTGTTTTATCGCAAGTCGGCTGAACTGGGCTTGGCCCCGGGGGGAGTGGAACTTGGAATCAGCGATTGCTCGCCTTCTGGATAAGGCCGTCGACGGCGAACGTCTCTCGCCCGAGGAAGGGTTGCGCCTGCTCGAATGCCACGAGTTGGCCGTGTTGGGCCGCGCCGCCGATGCGGTTACGCGACGCCTGCATCCCGAGTCGTACCGCACGTACAACATTGACCGCAACATCAACTACACTAACGTGTGCGCGGCGGTGTGCGACTTTTGCGCTTTTTATCGTCCGCCGAAGGACGACGATGGCTACGTACTGGATCGAGCCGACCTGTTGCAAAAGATTCAGGAGACGGTCGACCTGGGCGGCGACCAGATTCTGATGCAGGGCGGGCTGCATCCCGAATTCGAACTCGAGTGGTACGAAGATCTGTTGCGCGACATCAAGAGCCATTTTCCCCAGGTGAACGTACACGGCTTTAGCCCGCCGGAGATTCATCACTTCACCAAGGTGGCCAAGCTGCCGCTCAAGACCGTGCTCGAGCGGCTGCGCAACGCAGGCCTGGGCAGTCTGCCCGGTGGCGGGGCGGAAATCCTGGTCGACCGCGTGCGAAAGGAAATCACGCGTGGCAAAGTGCTGACCGACGACTGGCTGAACGTGAACCGCGTGTGGCACGAACTGGGCGGCCGTAGCACGGCCACGATGATGTTTGGCCACGTGGAGACCTTGGCCGAGCGGATCGAACACCTGGAGCGGTTGCGGCAATTGCAGGACGAAACGGGCGGGTTCACGGCCTACATTTGCTGGACGTTTCAGCCGGGGCACAAAATGGCCGATCTGCCGGCGGCCGGTTCATTCGAGTATTTGAAGACGCAGGCAGTGAGCCGCCTATATCTCGACAACTTTGCCAATATCCAGTCGAGCTGGGTCACGCAGGGACTGAAGATCGGACAACTTGCCCTGCTCTACGGCGCCAACGACATGGGCAGCTTGATGATCGAGGAGAACGTGGTGGCCGCGGCCGGCACGGTCCACTATCTAACGCTCGAGCAGATGAAAGACGCCATCCGCGAGCTGGGCTACACGCCGCGCCGGCGCAACGTCTTCTACGGACTGGTGGACGAAGCGTCGTTGGAAGCGGCGGTCACGTAGCCGAACTCCTTTCTGTGGCTGTAGTTGCAGCCTATCCACTGCCCAATTCTTGTCTCAGCGTGCAGGGTACTCGGTGAAAGATTTTAGTAATTTCGCCAATTTTTTCGTCCGTTCTACTCTGATTTGGCACCTTATGAAGTAGGAGGAGTTCATGCCCCCCCCGCAGTTTTCGTGGGATCCGTAATCTCAAACTCCCGTTGAATAGGCCAAGATCATGCAAACAGGGAAAAGGAAGCCGCTTATGAACTTTCGAATCGCGAGTTTTCTGGCTGCGATTGTGTTGGTCCCGATTGCATCAGTCGCGGCCACATTTCCCGCGTCGATGACCGTCGATACTGAGCTGACTCAGTTGAACCTGAGCATCCTTGCGAACAGCAACCCCCTCGGCGATCAGGACATCACGGCCTTGGGTGGCTCGCTTCTTTTGGATGTGGAACAAACGGGGAGTCTGTCCCCAGTCGTCAGCCTGCAGAATCTGATGGGCGGCGTGATCCTGAATGACTTCCAGTTGAGTACTATTCTTGGGACGGTTGACGGTGTTGGTCTGCAGGTTTCGCTCGGACCAGACGGCAGCTCCTTTCTTGGGGATGGCCTGAATCCTGCAACGGTTGATTTGGACGGTCTTCTAGTGGGGCTCCCAGCGGGAACGCTAGCGATCGGCGCAACTCAGCTTGTCGATTTTGCCGCGTCCCCAGTCGTCACCAATCTGCCGGCGCCTACCCTGGCGACGTTTGAAGAGTTGGGCAGTCCTCCCAACTATGGGCTTTCCTTGTCTATTCCCGTGGCCGTGACAGATACGGTGATTCTCGTGGACCTTGGCAATCTCCCTATTACTTACACTTTGGCGGGAAATATTGTTTTTACCGGCCAACTCGTGCCGGAACCGGCGAATTGGTTGCTGGCAGCTCCTGCGTTGACATGTCTGTTTGCCTTCGCCTTTCGCCGGCAGCGAAGAGGGGCACGTTGAATCATCGCGAAGTCGGGGCCACCGGCGATCTGACGCGTTGATGTCTTGTGGAAAACTGCGCTCTTCTGGAGTCTGGCCCGCTATGTCGAACGATTGTGCACATCCCGGTACTCTTCGCTTCGCATTGCTGGTTCTCATTTTGGGATTCTATGTTTGGCCAAGCTTGGTGACCGCGCAGGGGGAAGAGCTCGCGTCGGGTCCGCTCGCGGATTATGTTGGACAGACCGATGCCAGCTACAACTGGCAAAAGCGACGCGAAGGACGGTCCAGCGGTGTTTCATTCGTGGAGTTAACGCTCACTTCTCAGACTTGGAAGGACTCGGTTTGGAAGCATCAGTTGTTTGTGATTCGGCCGGATCGGATTCGCGACTCACAGCATGCCCTACTACTGATCGACGGCGGCTCGTGGAATGATGAATTGGCTGGGCCACCGCAGGACGACGAGAAGCTTCCTCAGTTAGCCGCATTGCTTGCGACGGTTGCCAGCCGCCTACAGACTCCGATCGCCGTGCTGAAACAAGTTCCGCACTCGCCAATGTTCGGCGGAATGGAGGGCCGTACAGCGATCTCTCACACGTTCGAGCAATTCCTCAAGACCGAGGATCCAACATGGCCCATGTTGCTACCTATGGTCAAGAGCGCCGTACGTGGCATGGATGCGGTTCAAGAGTTTGCCAAGCAGGAATGGTCGATGGAGATCGAGCATTTCATCCTGACCGGCGCCTCGCAGAGAGGGTGGACGACGTGGCTAACCGCCGCCATTGATCTTCGCGTCGAGGCATTGGCGCCGATGGTCATCGACGTCCTCAACATGGGCCCGCAGATGCAACATCAAGTGGCGACCTTCGGCGCCACTTCGAGCGAGATTGCAGCCTACAACAACCGAGGAATCTCGCAGTTGTCGACACCGATTGGCGAGCAACTTCGCTCGATCGTCGATCCCTTCAGCTACCGCCAAGCGTTGTCGCAGCCCAAGTTGATTGTGCTGGCTACTAACGACGAGAATTCGCCATTGGACGCCTTGAATCTGTACTGGGATGAGTTAATCGGGGAAAAGCACATACTCTACGTTCCAAACAACACGCACGAGATCAAAGACTTCCCGAGAATTGCCGGCTCGATCGCTGCGCTTTACCGCCGCGCGACTAGACAACTGGTGCTGCCGGAACTCACGTGGCGGTTTGACGAGACGGCGGATTCGTTGCAGATACGCATCGCTTCGGATCGTCCGCCGGCAAAAGTGGTGGTTTGGGGTGCGACGAGCCCGACTCGCGACTTTCGCAAAGCAATCTGGCGATCCACCCCGGCCAAGGTTAGCGAAGGAGAATACTACTTGGAAATACCACGGCCGGCATCTGGCTGCGCCGCGGCAATCGGGGAAGCACAGTTTGCCGACAAGACGCTCCCGTACTTCTTTTCGACGAACGTGAGAATTATGCAAGCTCGCGAGGAGTCCGCTCAATAGACCTGACTCTCTAGGGCGCCAGCGCATCGAACGCGAGGATCGATCTTACAAGGGATGTGATGATGGGTGCGCCACTCACTCGATTACGTGGTTTTACGATCGTCGAGCTGCTGGTTGTGATTGCGATTATGGGGATGCTGGTAGGACTGCTGATCCCCGCAGTTCAGGCTTCACGTGAGGCGGCCCGGCGAACGGAGTGTACGAACAATCTCAAACAGTTCGGCTTGGCGTTTCTGTCATTTGAATCGCAGAATCGAGCGTTTCCGGCCGGGCTGACCGCTAGACTGTACGGACCGATCATCAGCGTTTCCAAGGGGCAGATGCATGGTTTTATGATCGATCTCTTGCCATATATCGAGGAGGGATCGCTCGACGCGCTATACGACCACAATGCTATGTTTTTTGCTCCACAGAATGCCGCGGCGATAGCGACTCCGATTGGTATTGCCCTATGCCCTTCGTCGCCTGGCAATCGCAGCCCGGTCGATGGCATGTTCAAAATGTCGAATCTCGCCACGCCTTCCGTAATGCAGCAATACGGACCGATTTTCAACCTGCTGGATAGTCGGTATTCCGGCCAGTATCGCGGCGCGATCACCGACTATGCGGTGCCGGTCAAAGCGGCAAAGGCTTTCGCCAATTCGCTTGGCTACAACGTGACCGATGGTTTTGCAGAACTTCAGAGCATGTTTCCACTGCCATCGCAAAAGGACGCGATTGGCAGCGCGGCACTGGCCCTGGTAGGACCCTCGGTGTTTGAGATTCGCGAACAAACGCGCGCTCGACAGATTACCGATGGGCTGTCACACACCTTTATGATGACCGAAGCAGCCGGCCGCCCCCAACATTGGCAAGCTGGAAATCACACGACGCTTGGAGAGCCGCTTGAATGCGCATGGGCCAATCCGCTGGGAATGGGCATTTTCATCAACGGGGACGCGGGCGGCTCCGTGCTGCAGCAAGACAACAATCATCAGATTTATAGCTTTCACTCATCTGGAGTGAACTTCCTGTTTGCGGACGGTCATGTGGATCTTATACCGTCCGAAGCGGACGCACGTCTCATTTTGGCGCTGATGACACCCAGCCGGGGTGAGATTTTCGAGAAGCGCTAACAAACCACTAGAGTCCGACTAGTGATGGAAGCCGGACGCTTCCGCGGAAGTCAGCGATTTGCTCACCGGATGTTTTTCGAAGTGCGCCAGCGCGGCTTTCATATCCTTGATCAGATTGCGCGCCAAGTCGCGGCTTACTCCGTGGCGAATGAGCACGCGCTGCACGACGACGTCTTGCTGGTCGGCGGGCAGGCTGTATGCCGGCACTTGCCAACCCCAAGTGCGCAAGCGATCGGCAAGATCGTACAGCGTGTAGCTCACGTGCGCGTCGTCGCGCAACGTCCAACATGCACCGGGTATGCCTCCCCGACCGTCGTACAAAATCTTGAACGGGCCCAGCTTGGCGATTTCATCGGCCACTAGCACGCCCGTATCCGCGCAGGACTGTTGGATCTTGCGATATCCCTCGCGGCCCAAGCGGATGAAGTTGTAGTACTGGCAGACGATCTGGCCGCCGGGACGTGAGAAGTTGAGCGCGAAGGTGGGCATGTTGCCGCCGAGATAGTTCACGTCGAACACCAGGTCACTATCGAGGGCGGATTTCTCGCGCCATACGACCCAGCCACAGCCCAGCGGCGTCAGGCCGAATTTGTGTCCCGACGTATTGATCGATTGGACGCGCGGCAGACGAAAATCCCAGACAACGTCCGGATGGATGAAGGGAGCCAGGAAAGCGCCGCTGGCGCCGTCCACGTGAATCGGTATGTCGAGGCCTGTGGACTTGTGCAGTTTGTCGAGCGCATGGCTTACCGCCTCGACCGGCTCGTAGCCCAGCGTGAAGGTTACTCCCAGCGTGGGCACCACTCCGATCGTGTTTTCGTCGCACCGCTTGACCACTTCTTCGGGCGACATCAGCAACCGGCCGCGCTGCATGGGAATCTGCCGCAATTCAACGTCGAAGTAGCGGGCGAACTTGTGCCAGCAAACCTGCACTGGACCGCAAATCATATTGGGTTTGTCGGTGGATCGGCCGGCGGCTTGTTGCCGCTTGCGCCAGCGCCACTTGAGCGCCAGTCCGCCGAGCATGGCCGCTTCGCTGGAACCGGTCGTCGAGCAGCCGACGGTGTCTTCGGCGTCGGGCGAGTGCCACAAGTCGGCCAGCATGTTGACGCAGCGGCGTTCGATTTCGGCCGTTTGTGGGTACTCGTCCTTGTCGATCATGTTCTTGTCCCAGCAGGCGTTCATGAGCTGCTGCACCTGGGTTTCCGACCAGGTTTGGCAGAACGTCGCCAGGTTCATGCGCGAGTTGCCGTCGAGCATCAACTCGTCGTGAACCATCTCATAGGTATGGTCGGGGCTTCGCTCGGCGTCGGGGAAGCGCAGCTTGGGAGGCACGGCCGATAAATCGGACGATGCGTAAATGTCGTCCAGCGACTCGTCTCGTCCGGCATGTTTGAAGTGCAGCGACATCGTCGTACGTCTCCTTGGCGATTTCGGCTGCGCCGTGGCGCAACGGGGTCATGAGCGATCAGTATAGCGGCCACCTTGCCAGCAACCACCGCCAAGTATTCAGCGTGCCGCGGAACTAAGAAAGGTCCTGCGAGACAATATGTGGTAGTCTTAAAAGCTGTGCATTGTCGGCGGCTGACGCGTTGTGTGCCGTCGTTGCAGGCCGCATGGCTGGCAGAATCGCTACCCGCTGGCGCACGCCTGGGCCCCCGCAAAGTAGGTTTGCAGTGTTTTGACTGCGCCTCCGGTGCCGAAGAATCCGCCGGGCGCACGGCGGACCGCGCCGGGGATACCAAAGATCGGTCCGCAAGCCGCCGCGCAGCGAACAAAACTCTCGGTTCACGATGATCCACGTCCGCCAACTCACGAAGTACTACGCCGACTTGGCACGGGGCAAATTCTTCGCGCTGTCGGGCGTCAGCTTCGATGCACTGCCGGGGCAAATCTATGGGCTGCTGGGTCCCAACGGCGCCGGCAAAACCACGCTGTTGCGCATCTTGAGCACCGTGCTGAGCCCCAGTGGCGGCACGGCCAGCGTCAACGGCCACGACGTCGTGACCCAGCCTTCGCTGGTGCGCCATCAAATTGGTTTCGTCTCGGCCAATACGGCCGTCTACGATCGCATGACCGCGTGGGAGATGGTTGAGTACTTCGGCCGGTTATACGGGCTGAAGGACGAACCGCTGGCGCTCCGCATGGACGAGCTGTTCACACGACTTAAGATGCACGAGTTTCGCGACGTGCTGGGCGCGAAGATGTCGACCGGCATGCGGCAAAAGGTTTCGATTGCCCGCGCGATCGTACACGACCCGCCGGTGCTGATTTTTGACGAAGCCACGGTGGGTCTCGATGTACTGGTCGCCAGAGCGCTGCTCAAGACCGTGGCCGAGCTGCGCGAACACGGCAAGTGCATCGTGTTCTCCACGCACATCATGCGCGAGGCCGAGAAGCTGTGCGACCGCATTGCCATCATGCATCGCGGGCATATCCTGGCCGAGGGCGTGCTTGGCGAACTGCGCGAACGACACGCCGAGCAGGATCTTGAAGAGCTGTTCTTTCGTCTGATTTCCGACCACGACGAGCGACACGAATTGGAGATCGCGCGATAGCCACGCGCGACATGTCCCGCAGATGAACTGGTCGAACGTCAAATTGATTCTGCTGCGGGAAATTCGCGATCAATTGCGCGACCGGCGGACGTTGTTCATGATCGCGGTGTTGCCGATCTTGTTGTATCCGCTGTTGGGGATGAGCTTTTTCCAGGTCGTGCAATTCATGCGCGAGCACGCGATCCGGGTGCTGGTGATCGGCGCGCCGCAAGCCGCCGGCTTGCCCCAACTGGTGGCTGACGGCCAGTTCGCGCCCGACCTCTTTGCCGAGGCGAAGGATGCGCGTCTGCTGGCGGTGACTCGGCAGAAGGACACGCCGGCCGAGCAACCAGCGGATCAGCCCCCCTGAAGCGCACCCGGCAGGAAATGCAAACGGGCGACTACGACGTGGTGGTGTACTTTCCGCCGGACTTCGACGAGCGATTCGTGCGATTGCAACAATCGATGGCGAGGTCTCAAGTCGGCGACGACCCACATCCTTCCGCCACGATGCCCCAGGTCGACGTCTATCCGAACCTGGCGAAGGACGCGTCGAAGGCCGCGCACCGCCGCGTTTCGGACGTGCTGGACCGGTGGCGCGAAGCGATCGTCGAGCAGAATCTCGAGGCGAACCGGATTCCCGCGGCCGCCGCCAAACCGTTCGAGATTACCACGGTCGACGTCGCCGGAGAGGCCCAGCGCAAGGCGGTGCTGTGGTCGAAGATACTTCCCTTCGTCCTGTTGATCTGGGCGCTGACCGGAGCGTTCTATCCGGCGATCGACCTGTGCGCCGGCGAGAAGGAGCGCGGCACTTTGGAAACGTTGCTAAGCAGTCCGGCCGAACGCATCGAGATCGTGTGGGGTAAATTGCTCACGGTGATGCTGTTCAGCATGGCCACGGCCATTTTGAATCTGGCCAGCATGGGCATTGCCGGATCGTTCATCCTGACGCAGTTGCACTTGCCCGACTTCGGCCCGCCGCCCGGACTGGCGATCGTGTGGCTGCTGGTGGCGCTGGTGCCGGTGTCGGCATTGTTCAGTGCGCTGTGCCTGGCCCTGGCTGCGTTCGCACGCAGCACCAAGGAAGGGCAGTACTACCTGATGCCGTTGGTGCTGGTGACCATGCCGCTGACCATTCTGCCCATGGCGCCGGGCGTGGAGTTGAGCGTGGGCAACAGTCTGATTCCGATCACCGGCGTCATGTTGCTGTTGCGGACGATGCTCGAAGGCAACTATGTGGCCGCGCTGCCATACATTCCGTTGGTGACGCTCGTCACGCTGGGCTGCTGCTGGATGGCCATTCGCTGGGCGACTGACCAATTCAACAAAGAGAGCGTGTTGTTCCGCGAAAGCGAGCGGTGGGGCGTGGGATTGTGGATTCGGCATCTGCTGCGAGACCGCGAGGCCACGCCGAGCTTTGCCGAGGCAATGTTTTGCGGCATCATGATCCTGATGATCCGGTTCTTCCTGAGCTTTGCGCTCGAGTCGCCGCGATCGTTCGTCGAATTCGCCTCGCTGGTGGCCGTCACGCAGTTGGTGGTCGTGGCCACGCCGGCCCTGCTGATGACGATCATGCTCACGCGCAGTCCGAAGCAAACGCTGTTGCTGCACTGGCCCCGGCTGGGAACGTTGGCGGCCGGCGTGTTTCTAGCCGTGGCATTGCACCCCAGCATCAACTTGCTGCAAACCGCGATCAGCCGCATGTACCCGCTGAATGCGGAGGTGGCCCGGCAACTCGATCAGTTGCTGGACGTGCCGGGCAGCATGGTGACCATGCTGCTGGTGATGGCCGTGTTGCCGGCCGTGTGCGAAGAGTTGGCGTTTCGCGGGTTCGTGCTTTCCGGGCTGCGGCACGTGGGACACAAGTGGACGGCCATCGTGATCAGCAGCGTGTTTTTCGCCGCGACCCACGCGATTTTTCAGCAGTCGCTGGTGGCGTTTGCCCTCGGGCTGGTGCTGGGATTTTTGGCCATTCAAACCGGCAGCATTCTGCCGGCCATACTATTTCACATCACGCACAACTCGCTGGGGTTGTTGTTGAAGGACGTTCCGGCGCGATTGGCCGACAAGGAGCACTGGCTGCATTGGTTGCGGCGTGATGCCGCGGAAGGCGCGCCCCTGTATCGCTGGCCGGTGATCGTGGTGAGCCTGGCCGCGAGCGCAGCGATTCTATACTGGTTTCACCGCTTGCCCTATGACCGCACGCGCGAGGAATCGCTGCAAGAGGCGATCGACCGGCAAAGTGCGCACTGGCTGCCGGGCTAATCGGCGGCGGCATGCAAGGCGCTGCCATCGGATCGGTCCGCTACAATGACGCGGATATGCCGCACGCCATTGTCCTGCAAGCTCGTTTGATTTTTCCCGTCGCCGCGCCGCCGATCGTCGATGGGTGTGTCACGATCGCCGGCGAACAGATCGTCGCGGTAGGTCGTGCCGGCAACGACGTGGAACTTGTCGACTTAGGCGACGTGGCCATCGTGCCGGGGCTGGTCAACGCGCATACGCACCTGGAATTCGCCGACATAACAGCTCCGCTTGGCAAGCCGGGCATGCCGTTGCCGGATTGGATTCGCCTGGTGATGGCCCATCGCCGTGCCGCGGTAGCGTCACCCGGGCAGAGCGTGCAGCAAGGTTTGCAAGAATGCCTGCACTCCGGAAGCACGACCTTGGGCGAAATTGCCACGCGCGATTGGCGCGGAGAAATCGCATCGAGTGGACCGCTGTCGCCCGAGGTGGTCATGTTCCGTGAGGGGATCGCGCCAACGGCGGAGCGCGTTGGGCCGGCGGTTTCCGCAGCCGAGGCGTTCCTCGCCTCGCCCGACGGGCTGTTGCACGTTCACCCGGCATTGAGCCCGCACGCTCCTTACACAGTGCATCCGAGGCTACTCGATTCGCTGGTGGACTTGGCGCGGCGCCACGATGTGCCGCTGGCCATGCACCTGGCCGAGTCGCGTGAAGAGTTGGAGTTACTGCACACCGGAGGCGGCCCGTTTCGCGAGTTGCTCATCGAACTGAACGCGTGGGATGCAGCGTCCGATGCGCGGCTGAATTCGATTCTCACCTATCTGGAACGTTTGGCCTGCGCGCCCCGAGCTCTCGTGATCCACGGCAACTATCTTAGTGCCGACGAACAGACATTTCTGGCCGAGCGTGCCGCGTCGATGAGCTTGGTGTATTGCCCGCGGACGCACGCGTTTTTCAATCACGAGCCCTATCCTCTGGCGGAACGGTTGCAGCACGGCGTGCGGGTGGCCTTGGGCACCGATAGCCGAGCTTCGAGTCCGGACCTCGACCTGTGGAGCGAAATGCGGTTCGTTGCCGAACAACATCCAGATGTGTCGCTGAAGACGGTTCTGCAGTTGGGCACGTCGGCGGGGGCGCGCGCTTTGGGACTGGGGAGTCAGGTTGGCACGCTGGAGGCGGGCAAGACGGCCAACCTGGCGATCATCGCGCTCGATAGCAATGGCGCCGATCCGTACGAACGACTGCTCTTGGGCGAGTCGCGTGTCGTGGGGGCCTATCTGCGCGGCAAGTCGATTGGAGACATGGCGTAAAACTCGCGCTGCGAGAGCTACAGCCGGCAGTTGGTGATCTCGGTTTCCAGAATCGCCGAGGCGCCCAGGGCTTCCAGCCGCTCCATGATCTCGATCACGTTGGTGCGGCGGACCATCACTTTGACGGCGCACCAGTCCGAATCTTCCAAAGCGCTGATCGTCGGTGAATTGAAGCCGGGTGTAATGTCTTCGGCTTGCGAGAGCCGGGCGCGGGGAATGTTGTATTCCAACAGCGAATAGCTGCGGGCGATCACCACGCCTTCGATGCGCCGCACCACGCGGTCGGCAAGTTCGGCATGGCGATTCGCCGGATTTTGCACCAGCACGGTTTGATAGCGATCGATCTCGCAGAGGATGCGCAGCCGATTGGCCGCCAGCGTGCTGCCAGTTTCCACGAGGTCGACGATCGCGTCAGCCACTCCCAGGGCAATCATGATTTCGACCGAACCGGACAGGTTCACCAAGTGGGCAGTGGCCTTGTGTCCTTGGAGGAAGGTCTCGGTGACGTGGGGAAAGCTGGTGGCGATGCGGTGTCCGTCGAGTTGGGCGGGCGTGGTGATCGGGCTATTGTCGGGAACGCACACGGCCAGTCGGCATTCTCCCACGCCCAGGTCGAGCCGGCTGGCCAGCTTGGCGCCGCTTTCGGCCACCAGGTCGCCGCCGGTGATGCCCATGTCGATCGCCCCTTCTTCGCACAAGACCGGAATGTCTTCGGTGCGGAGAAACGTGACGTCCACGGGCACTTCTCGGCAGCGGGCAAACAGACTCCGCTCCTGGCGGCGAAAGCTCAGTCCGGCTGCCTTGAGCAAGTCGGCGGCCACTTCGGCCAGGCGGCCCTTGCTGGGAACACCAATTCGCAAGTTATTCATGGAAGATCACGGCCCGGCAGGAGGTGGTTGAGAGGGGGCGCGGGCTGCCTTTTCGTCCAATCCGGAAATGCCGAATCGCCGGGCCAGCTCCGCCTCGACCTCGGAAAGCCGAATGTCACGGTAACCCAACAGCACGAACAGGTGATAGACGACATCGGCCGCTTCGGCGATGGTATGAGTTCGGCCAGCGTCGCCGGGTTCGGCCGCCGCTTCCACCACTTCCGCCGCCTCCTCGAGGATTTTTGCGCCGATTTTCTCGACGCCCCCGGCCAGCAGCTTCGTGGTGTACGATTTCTCGGGCGGATTTGCCTTGCGATCCTCGATCACGGCCATCAGTTGGGCCAGAATGGAACTCGAATCGCTCACGCAATCGTTCTCAAGGCTTAAAGACGCGCTCGGGGCCGTGACCCTGGCAATTTAGGCTCTCAGGCGCCCTCTGGCAAGCAACGACGCCGGGGCGCCGATTGCCGCGCTGGCCGTATATGAGAGTCCATGAGTACGCATCCGTCGATCACCTCCGATTGCTGGTTTCTCAGCGGCCCGACTGCTAGCGGCAAGACGTCCGTCGCGCTGGCTTTGGCCCCCGCGATCAAGGCGGAAATCGTTTCGTTGGACTCGATGGCCCTGTACCGAGGCATGGAAATCGGCACGGCGAAGCCCTCAGCCGCCGAGCAGGCCACGGTGCCTCACCATCTGTTGGACGTGATCCATCCGGACGAGGAATACAGTCTGGCTCAATATGTCGCGGCGGCCCACCGCGCCGTCGACGATATCCTGCAACGTGGCCGGACGCCGCTGTTTGTCGGTGGAACGCCGCTCTATCTGAAATCGCTGCTGCGTGGCATCTTCACCGGCCCGCCCGCCGATTGGGAGTTGCGCCGTCGGTTGCAGGCAATGGCCGATGCCGAGGGCACGCTGGCATTGCACGCGCGGCTGGCAGATGTCGATCCGCTTTCGGCAAAACGACTTCACCCGCGCGACGAGCGCCGCGTGATCCGAGCCCTGGAAGTGTGGGAAAGAACCGGCCAGTCGATCACGGCGCGTGCAGCAGCAGTTCGATCGGGCTCGGCCGGCCGACCAGTGCCGGGTGTTCGTGCTCCAGTGGTCGCGGGCCGAACTGGCCGCTCGCATCGACGCCCGCGTGGACGCGATGTTTGCCGCAGGGCTGGTGGATGAGGTGAAGGGGCTGCTTGCGGCGCACAAGCGGCTCAGCCGCACGGCCTCGCAGGCGGTGGGCTATCGCGAAGTGATTGAGCATTTGCAGGGGGGGCGAGGGCTGGAAGAGACGATCGAGCTGGTGAAGCTGCGGACCCGGCAGCTTGCCAAACGACAGATGACGTGGTTCCGTGGCCTGAGTGAGTGCCGCTTTCAAGCGGTAAAAGACACGTTGGCCCCAGCGGAAATAGCTGCCGGCTTGGCCAATTCGGTACGAAAGTAACCAATATTCATGTATACGTATGGGTAATATCAAGAAATTCTCTCGGAATTAATAAAATGACTTGAGTTCTCTGTTTTTTAAGTTACACTCGCCCACTGTTCCACGATCGTGGGAGGGTCCAGCCCTTCCCGATTGGCGGAAGCCGAACCAGATGATCATCAAGAGTGACCACTCGCCAGGGAGAACGCCAAATGACCAACCTTTCACATCGCCTTGCCGCGAGTGTTGCCATCGTTTTGCTCTTTGCGACCGCGGCTCGAGCAGCGACGGTAAGCTATGGGCCGGTCTCCTACGGTCCGGCGACGACCAACTGGTCATCGAGCATCGCGCTTCCTAAGTGGGATCCGTCATTGTTTCCCGGCCAGGTTTTGACTGGCATATCCTTCGACCTGGATGGCAGCGTCACGGGCGACGCCAAGTTTGAAAGCCTGGACAACGCACCTGCCACGATCTTGATGAACCTGCAAGCGACGATCACCCTCACGGATCCCAGCTCGAACGTGCTGGCCACCGTCATTCCTGTTGCCAACACCAGCGACAATGTGACTGCCTATGACGGCGTCACCGATTTTGGTGGCACCTCGGGCAAGTCGTATTTGGGGCTGGCCGGAAATGACAGTGCCTCGGGTAGCAGCGTTGACTATCTGGCTTTTACGGGAGTCGGCAATATCCTGCTGCCGATTACCGGCAATGGAGCTTCGAATGGCAGTGGGACCGGCAACCTGTTATTGCAGTTCAATACCACTGCGGGCGCAAGCGCAAGCGTGACGTACACCTATGCGGCGGTACCGGAGCCGGGTACTTGCCTGCTGGCGGGACTGGGCGCCGTTGGTTTGGCGCTGGCCGCTTGGAAGCGTCGCCGCCGTAGCTAGGGTCTGTACCCCCTGCGTCGGAATCAGAAACAATCCTCACAAGGGCCGCCTTTTCCGGGCGGCCCTTGTTTTTGGCCCGTCGCCCGACCCCGGTGCGGTTCTTCTCCCTGCCCCGGGTAGTGGGTGATTAGTCCTGCCCCGCTCACCTTTCCTGCCGAGGCTTGTCCAGACTAAGATAGGCGATTCGATTTCTGGCCGAGGCGCTGCTGCCTCCTCTTGGGGCGACAAGGAGACCAGGGTTTGTTACGTACTCACACGTGCGGCGAATTGCGAGCCGAGCACATCGGCCAGGAAGTTACCCTCTGCGGCTGGGTCGACAGCTATCGCGACCACGGCGGCGGCATGTTCCTCGACCTGCGCGACCGCTACGGCAAGACGCAAATCGTCGTCGGTCCCGAGACCAACGCCGAAATCCAGACGCTGGCACGCACGTTGCGCAGTGAATTCGTGATCTCGGTCACGGGCGCGGTCGCCCATCGACCCGAGGGAACGGTGAACGCCAAGCTGCCCACCGGCGAGATCGAAGTTCGACCGACGAAGATGCTATTGCTCAACAAGAGCGTCACGCCCCCGTTTCAGCCGGGGATCCTCGATATTCCGAACGAAGACTTGCGGCTGAAGTATCGCTATCTGGATCTGCGGCGGCAGGAGATGCAGGCCACGATGGTGCTGCGGCACCGTATCACGATGGCGATGCGGCACTTTTTCGACGAGCAGGGCTTCATCGACATTGAGACGCCAATGCTGGGCCGCAGCACGCCCGAGGGCGCCCGCGACTATCTCGTGCCCAGCCGAGTCCACCAGGGCGAGTTTTACGCGCTGCCGCAATCACCCCAGCTTTACAAGCAAATCTTGATGATCGCCGGCTACGATCGCTACGTGCAGGTGGCCCGTTGCTTTCGCGACGAGGACCTGCGAGCCGATCGCCAGCCGGAATTTACCCAGCTCGATTTGGAAATGTCGTTTGTCGACGCGGACGACATCATCAACCTGATCGACGGGCTAGTGGCGGTCCTTGCCAAGGACATCTTCGGCCAGGACGTGCAGCTTCCGCTGCCGCGGATGACTTATGACGAGGCGATGGAGCGTTTTGGCCACGACGCGCCGGACTTGCGGTTCGGCATGGAACTGGTCGATCTGACGGATCTGGCTGCGGAAGCCGAGTTTCGCGTGTTTCACGAGACGGCGGCCTCCGGCGGACACGTGCGCGGCATCAACGCCGTGGGCGCGGCTTCCAAATATTCGCGCAAAGGCATCGACGAACTGACGAACTTCGTCGTGCAGGATTTCGGCGCCAAGGGCCTGGCCTGGTTCAAGGTGGAAGAAGGGGGCACGCTGGCCTCGCCCATCGCCAAGAATTTCAGCCCGGCGCTGCTCGAGAAAATCGGCGCGCGGATGCAGGCCAAGTCCGGCGACTTGTTGCTGTTCGTGGCCGACAAGTACGAGGTGACTTGCAAGGCCCTGTACGCGCTGCGCAAGCGATTTGGCGAAGAGTTGAAACTGTATGACCCGGCGGCGATGAGCTTTTCGTGGGTCGTGGAGTTTCCCATGTTTGCCTGGGATGATGAGGAAAACGCTTGGGCCGCGATGCATCATCCGTTCACCGCGCCGCGACCGCGGGACTTGCCCTTGTTGGCGAGCGATCCCGGCAAGTGCCGCGCAAGCCTACGACCTGATCATCAACGGTTTCGAGGCCGGTGGCGGCACGATCCGAATCCACGATCCGCAAACCCAACAGCAAGTGTTCACGCTGCTGGGCATTTCGCCCGAACAAGCGCGCGAGCGGTTCGGGTTTCTGCTGGATGCCTTGGGCTTCGGTGCTCCGCCGCACGGCGGCATCGCGCTGGGATTGGATCGCTTCGTCATGCTCTTCGGCGGGCGCGACAACATTCGCGATTGCATCGCGTTCCCCAAAACGCAGAAGGCCACGGATCTTATGACCGATGCGCCCAGCTCCGTTTCGCCCAAACAATTGCGCGAGCTGGGACTGCCAGCACGACGCGTGGAGTCGCCCGCTGGCCGTTGACCTCGGCAAGCGTCGTGGCGACAATAGCCCGCTAATAGGCCGGCCCGGAGGGCGGCCCCCGCAAGTCAGCCGAACTACGGAAGGAAATCCCATCGATGCAAGCGAAACCGTGGATGACTCATGTCTGCGTCTCGATCGTGGCGGTGCTGTTGCTAGGCGGTTGCACGCAAACAGCGGCGACGAAAGATCACGCGGACAACGACGACAATACAGCGGCGCCAGCAACCGCGGAACAAACCACTGCGGAGTCCGACGTAGCAGCCGAGCCGGCGCCGATGCGTGACGACCAGGTGAAGCCTGCCACCGCCGTTGCTCCGTTGCCCGATGTGACCGAGCCGTCGGCCGAGCCGGACACGCTGCCCGCGGGTCCCGAGACGCCGTTGCCGTTGGAAGCGGCAATCGACTCCGGCCAAAGCATGCCGCGGGTTTTCTTCACCGAGCAGCACGCCAACACCTGCCGGGTGTTTGTGGGCGATCAGTTTCCGGGGCTCGAATTGGCTGATCTGGATGGGCAATCGCGGAATTTCGGGGATCTGCTGGGAGAGCGTCTCACTATCGTCGCTTTCTGGAATTCGAAGCTGCCCACGTCGGTGGAAGAATTGGCCGGCCTTCAGTCGCGCTTTTTAAGCGAATTCGGCGACCAGGGGGTATCGATCGTGGCGGTGAACGTGGGTGATGAGCCGGTCGTCGCCAAGGAGCTGGCAAAGCAATCGGGCGCGACCTATCCGCAGCTCGCCGATCCCGATCGACAGGCGTTCGCGAAAGTCGCCACCGAGAAACTGCCGCGGACGTATCTGCTCGATGCGTCGGGCAAGATCCTCTGGTTCGACATCGAGTATTCGCGCACCACGCGGCAGCAGTTGCTCTCGGCAATTCGCTACTGCTTGGCCCAACAGCCGTAGCGATCGCACGAGGGCGCCGTCTTTCGAGGACGCTTGGGCAGCCCGGGCGGCGCCACGCGCCCGCGGCAAATGGCGTTTGCTGCGCAAAAAATTCCGGGAAATTCAGCCCTTTCCCGGGTTACAGCCCTCGTGAGCTAGGCTTGCGACGTATGCCCGACGTGCGCTGCGGCCGGGGCCGCTCGCCGTGGGCTGTCAATTCTCGCCTGCTTTCAAAGGTCTAGAATCGATTTCCATGCGCCGAGTACCGTTCACGTTCTTGTTGCTTCTTGCGACCAGTTTGCTGGTGTCGTCGGCGTTCGGACAGGATGACGATGGGCATCACTATCTGGATGACGTGCCAAGTGCCGTCGATGGTTCGCACCATGCACTCGGACAGCCAAGCCATCGTGGGGTGTGGCACCGCGTCGACGACCCGCAGGGCATCATGCGGTTTGGAAGCACCTGGTATGCCCGGCATCTGGGGGCCTGGAGCTCGAATCACGATCGCTATCGCTGGGGCAACCCTTGGGCGTACGCCACGCTGGATGCCGCGGCCACCTGGCTGGGAATGGCGAGATTTCATGCAGATAACCGTCGGTATCTCGGCACGTACCTGACAGCCGGCAACAACATGGGCGGTCCGGAACAAGCCATCGGCAACATGTTCGACAATGGCCAGCCCGCCTCGGTGCGCGCCGGCGTCGTGGAACTATTCGGAGTCGAGCCTTCGGCATCGGCCGCCGCACGATTGGTACGCGCCGGCACGAACGTTCCGCCCAGCGGCGCCCAGGTCTTGACGCTCGGCGTCTACACTTTGGCGCCCGTCGGCCGACAAGCGTCGACGGTATTGGTCCATCTTGTCGTTTCGCAACGCGGGATAGTCGCTGGGACGCTTTGCGATTCGAACCTCGACAAAGACTTTGCCATTCTTGGAGCTGTCGATAGACGAACCGGCCGCGTCGCATGGACTACCACGCCGTCGGGCCGGCAAGTGTTCGACACGTCGATTACGGATTTGACGCTACAATCCGGCCCCGTGGCGGTCCACAACGTGGATGGCTCGACCAGCGATTGGACGATCGCGCATTATGAACCTCTGTGGGCTGAAGACGATCCTCCCTACGATGCCAATCCTGCCAAAACGCAACAAGGCGCGGGCCGTTATCCCTATAGCCGGTTCGCACACTGAGAGTCGGGCAGCAGCGCCAAGCGGGCGTCTCTGTCTGCGCCCTGGGCGCTTGACACCTTGCGCCATAGCGCCGAAGCTTACGGTTGAGGTTGCAGAGACTTGGATTCGACGAGATCAGGTGCGGTTCAAACCTTGCACGCCACGACGAAGCCACATATTGCCGAGGCCGCAATCGAGCCACAGCCAGACACGACGCCTGAGCGACCCGCCGAATTGCGCGTGGCGCTGGCGGAATCGCTCCGGCGCTGGGAGACCGACCGCGCAACATCGAGACGCATCTGGCTCGGATCGAGGCCGCCCGGCAGCAAGGGGCCGACCTGATTGTCTTTCCCGAGTTGTCGCTGACCGGCTATTTTCTGCGCGACATGGTGCCGGAAGTGGCGCTGGCCCGCACGAGCCTGGAGATCGCCCAGTTGATCGATGCCGCCAGTCCGCTATCGATCGTGGCGGGCTTTGTCGAGGAGGCCAGCGGACACCAGTTCTACAACGCGAGTTTTTTCGGCGAAGCGGGCCGGCTGCTGCACGTGCACCGCAAAGTTTATCTGCCGACCTATGGGCTGTTCGAAGAACAACGTTACTTTTCCCCCGGCAAGCGGTTTCAGGCGTTCCACTCGCAGCGCCTGGGTCGGGTGGGCGTGCTGATCTGCGAGGATTTCTGGCACGTGTCGGTGGCCACGGTGATGCAGGCCGAGGAAGTGGACGTGCTGATCGTGGCCATCAACTCGCCGGCGCACGGCGTGACCGGAAAAAAAACCGCCACGGCCGAGACCTACGAGCTATTGGCTCGCACGTTCTCGCAGTTGCTGGGGGCGCTGGTGATCGTCGTCAATCGCGTTGGTTTCGAAGACGGTCTGTGCTTCTTCGGCAATAGCATGGTCGTGGGACCCAACGGGCGAGTGATCGCCGAGGCGCCGGCGTTCGACGAGTGCCTGACCGTCGTGCCATGCGATTTGCACGAGTTGCGGCGCGAGCGGCTGATTACCCCGCTGGGGCGTGACGAGCAGTTGCTGGTGACGATCGAGGAACTCGAGCGGATCAAACGGCGGCGCTATGAAAGCTGATCCTGCGAACGTCGATCTGGCGATCAATCCGGCGCTGGTCGAAGAGATTCTGGTGCGCTTCATTCGCAACGAAGTGACGCGCACCGGCTTTACGCGCGGCGTGTTCGGCCTGTCCGGCGGCATCGACTCGAGCACCGTGGCCTATCTGGCCGTCAAGGCCTTGGGCGCCGAGAACGTGCTGGCGGTGACCATGCCGTACAAGACCTCCAGCGACGCCACCCGCCGCGACAGCCAGGCGGTAGTCGACGATCTGGGGCTGACGACATTGGAAGTGCCCATTACGGCGCAAGTCGACGCCTATTTGCGCAATTCCCAAATGCTTCACGCATGCGGCTGGCCAACAAGTGCGCTCGCGAGCGGATGACCGTGCTCTACGATCAGAGCGCGGCGTTCGAGGGACTGGTGATCGGCACCAGCAACAAGACCGAGCTGCTATTGGGATACGGCACGCAATTCGGCGATTTGGCCTCGGCGCTCAATCCGATCGGCGATTTGTACAAGACGCAGTTGCGCGGCCTGGCGGAACACCTAGGCGTGCCCCGGGCTATCCTGGAGAAAGAGCCCAGCGGCGACCTGTGGGTTGGCCAAACGGACGAAGGAGAGTTGGGCTTTGGCTACGCGGAGGTGGACCGGCTGTTGATTCTCCTGGTCGACCGCCGCTGGCAGCCGGCGCAATTGGTGGAGGCCGGCTTCGAGGCCGATTTCATCGAGCTTGTGCTGCGCTTGATTCGCCGCAATCAATACAAGCGCCGTCTGCCGGTGATCGCCAAGCTCACGCACCGCACGATGGACCGCGACTTCCGCTACCCGCGCGACTGGGGCACGTGAGCTATTGGCCGCCGCGCAGCAAATGGTGGATGCGCAGCAGGATCGCGCGAATGGTGCTGGCCGATTTCGGGCCGCGGCGGGGTCCCGGCATTAACGCCAGGAAGAACGATCGCTTGGAGGTGATCGTCGTGCGCGCCGCGGGCGTGGGCTCCTCCTCGAGATATTGCGACAAGCGATTTTCAAACGGCCGCTCGCTAGCCGGCTCAGGTCGCGGGCTGCGAGTTCGCGGTCGCGGGTCCCGAGTTTGGGGCCGCATCTTGCGAGTTCGCTTGCCAAGTTGCGAAGTACAAAGCAATCCCAGGCAAAGCAGACCGCAACCCAGCAGCACGGTCACTTCGCACACGGTTCGCAACGCCTGTTGCCGCGACGTTCCAAAAACGGATGGCAGCGGGAAGAGGACCGGATCGGCGTACTGCTGGCCATAGGCGCCGGCGAACATCATCCCGAATCCGCCGAAAATCATGCCGGCGTAGAGCAGTGCACGCAGCGACAAGACGCGCTTCCGCCGCGGGGCTTCGTCGGCGGGCATTTCGTGCAGTGGGTGATTTGTTTGGCGGGCCGTCATGAAGCACAGCTCCACGATCGCAATGAAACCGACAATGCTCGCTTGCTCGTCAGTGGCCGTCGTACCTTCCGGCGAGGGCGGCTTGGACCTCGGCAGGGACGCGCACGACCAGAGCGGGGATCCAGATGTGGACTAATTCGTTGGCATCGACGTTTTGCTCGCTCGAAATCGCTTGCCCGACCGATTCCCCATTTTTGATCTGGATGTGTTCCGGTAGCCCGATTCGTGTTGTGTGGGTCCATGCCGTTTCACCGTCGATCGTGAAGTTGAGCGCCAGAATCCGGCCAGAGTTGTCCATTTTCAGCGTACCCACCAGGCGAATCTTGCTGTCGGGCACGATTCTCATCCCGTTCTTTTCGAGTTTCCGAATCACGGCCGTATGCAGATCGGAGCCGTCCGGCGAGTCGCTCGGCTGCAGGTCAACCGCCACCTCATCTCCGGGACGAATCAGCAGCAGTTGTTCCGCGGTTTGGCCTCTGGCGGGGTCTTTGAAGTTTTTGGGCAGTGCGGCTTTGCCCTTGATCGTGGCGGGACCAGGGCCAAGACCGGAAAGCGTCCAGAGAACGCCGTCGAGAAGTTGCGCATCGGAATCGAACACTCCCGAGATGACGGCCACTGGAATGCGCCGCTCGACGTCAACGAGAATGCGTCCGTTAACGACGACATGCGTATTGTCGACCCAACCGCAGTTTTGCATGATCAGACCCGAACTTACCGGAAAGTCGCGCGTCATCTCTTGCGTCGTGAGGTTCCAAGTTCGCACGCGGCCAGGCTGGAAAAGAGCCAGCCGGGTGCCATCGCCGCTCCACGCCAATCGATAGAACTGCAATTCGTCCATATCGGTCGGCAAGAAGCCTACTTGCACGCCGTCTTTGCTGCGTAGTAGCGCCACGCCGTTTTCTGTCGGGACGGCACAGTAGACGTTCCCGGGACTCATGGCCGGCTGCAGCATTTGGCCGGGCATGATGTTTCCAGGGGGCATGTAGTAGACGGGCTTGATCTCCGGCATGCTCCAGACGCCCAATTCGCCGTTGACGCCCATGGTCATCAAATGCTGCGAATCGATGAAATCCGCCCAGGCGACGTCCGCCTTGGGCCCCAGAGACGGTCGATCGGGATCATCTGCTGTCGCTTTGGGGCGGACGAATTTGGGCAAAGCATGTTCGTAATGCCGGTAAGGCAACCATGCGGTCAGCGACTTTACCTGATTGCCCTGGCGGGAGTAGAGTTGCAACTCGGCGCGTCCGCCGGAGCCGGATCTTTCGGTGCGCGCCACCACGAATGCGCCATCGGGCGACACGGCAAGCGGCGCCACGCCGGAGCCAAAAACGCCCGAGCTATCCACCTTGCGCCTTTCGACGTCGCACGACTGTACATGAAATAGCGTGTCTTTACCGCCAAACTGGGTCTCCTCCAACACAACGAAGATTCTCGTTTCGCTGGGAAGAAACAGCATCCGCTTGGCATGGGTGAGGATGTCGATCGGTTCCAGTGAGATTTGCGTCGGCCGCATCGTTTCGCCGGGAGAGTGTGCCACTGGCGTGTACGACCAACCGACATCCGGCCTGATGTCCACTTGGGGTGCCATAGCCAGATCGGAGGGCATGACCGGGATGCGGGGGAGATCCGCCGTGTCATACGCAGCATTGCCGGCGACGTTCCCACTCTTGGCCGGTGCGGTGGTTGCCGTCAGACCCGAGAGATATTCTTTGTCCGAATCGCTCAGCCGCACGAGGGGGACAGAGATCTCTTTGCCATCGTCACGCCGCAAGATTGCCTTATCGTCGGAAACACGAAGCAACGTGGCTTCGAGGCGAAACCTTCCGGAACGATCCGACCAGATTCGCTGCTTGGCCGCTTTGGCGATCTTCTCTTCTGGAGTAGCAAACGGATCGTCGTCGGCTGCTGCGTTGCTCGCTACCATTCGCATGGTGTCGGTGGTCGCCGCCGTGGCAACAGCTATGTCGTCGCGCTGCACTCGCGCCATACGATTCGAGAGCTTCTCCAAGAACTTTGCCGGAACCCACTTACCGGCGACGGCGACTTCCACCATGTCGCCCGGTTTGAGTTTGCCGAGGTCGATCTGCTGGGCCACGGCGTGTGTCGCAAATAGCCCGGCAGCAACCAGCACGATGGTGGTTAGTGCCAAGCCGACGCAGGGCCAAAAACGCTTGTGCATGGCGGATAGCTCCGGTCGAAAGGTGCGCTCAAGAATGCGCGAAGTGCCCCCCCTTAATCTACTATGCCGGCCGCACCACGCAAACAGAATCCGTTTGATTGGCCAAGATCGGACCGGCGGTTGAAGCACCAGCTAGCCGTCCGAACGTGGCACGACCGGTGCGCTGCGCCGCGTGAGCATGCCGTCCAATTCATCGACGAAGTCCTGCACGTCTTTGAATTGCCGATAGACGCTGGCGAAGCGGACGTAGGCTACCTGGTCGAGATCCTTGAGGTGCTGCATCACCAGTTCGCCCAATTGTGCCGTGCCGATTTCGGGCTCGGCCTGCGAGTGAATCTCGGCCTCGACGGCCGCTACCACCTGTTCGATCTGGTCGTCGCTGATGGGGCGCTTCCAGCAGGCCTTTTCCAGGCCCTGGCGGATCTTTTGCCGGTCGAACGGCGCGCGGCTACCGTCTTTCTTGACGACTTTGATCGAACGCTCCTCGCTGCGCTCGAACGTCGTGAACTGCCGGCGACAGGTGAGACACTCGCGATCTCGCCGCACGCTGAACCCCCCCTCGCTGGCGTCAACCTCGACCAGCCGGCTGTTTTCCTCGTGGCAGAACGGGCAGCGGATGGGATCATCGACGCGCTCGTACGTGTTGTAGCGCGCCTGACAGCCCAGGCATTCGCGCCGCCGACGGATGGCGAAGCCGTCGTGGCTGGCACGCGAGTCGATGACCCGGTCGTTGTCGATCCCGCAAGTGGGACACTTCATGGCGAAGCCGGCTGGAGTGTTTTCCCGCGATGGCTCAAGAAGGCGGTGCGCTGGCGGTAAGGCAGGAAACTCCTGCCATAATAGCAGCTTCGGTTGCGACGCACAGCGCTTGCGGCGTACTTTTGGATCGCTTGTCCACCAAGGTCAACACGCGGCCGGCGAATAGACCAGCGGCCGAATGCGCGGTGATGCCCACTCGGCCGCGCCCCCCAGGGGCCAAACATTCCGTCACGCTAGTGACGCCAATTGCGGTGGCTCTATAATGGCCGGCGCGCTGGCGGGGTGTCTTTCGACAATGTGGTATCGAGGCGGAGTGTCCATTCATGAAGTGTCCGGTTTGCGATGCGAAGGTTCCCGAGTCCGCCACGTTCTGCCAGCAATGCGGCGCCAAGCTGCCCCAGTTCGGCGGCGAGATGGATTCGCCCTCCGGCGAACCGGCCGAAATGCCCCGCGCCGCGGTAGCATCGCCTGACAGCACTACGCGCGACGCGAGCACGACGAGTTCGCGACGGCGAGGCACGATCACGGATACGCTCGAGGAAACGCTCTGGGAAGGAAGCTATGCGCCCCGAGCCATGCTCGGGACGGCCGTGCTCTGCGCGGTGGCCACGATCGTCCTGCTGGTCGTGGCCCTGGGGTATTCTACCGTCGTGCCCAGCGTCATTCCTCTGGCGCTTATCCTGATAATCTGGGCGCTGGCCGCCGGGCGATTGGCTACGCGGCGGCTGGGCATCTCATACAAGCTGACCAACCACATGTTCTACCATCGCCACGGCGTGCTGACGCGGGTGACCGATCGCATCGAGCTGATCGAAGTTCACGACGTGACGTATGAGCAGGGACTGTTCGAGCGTATGGTCGACGTGGGCAGCATCAAGATTGCCTCGAGCGACCGCACCGACCCGATTTTCTACTTGCTGGGCGTGCAGGGCGTGGAGACCGTCGCCCAGTTGATCGACAAAGCCCGCCGTGGCGAGCAGGTGCGTCGCGGCCGGCGTATCGACTTCAGCCACATCGACGGCGAGACGTAGCGATCGAGCAACGGAAAGCGGGCGATCGCGTGGGCCGCTAGTCGTGCTCTTTGCCCAAGTCTTCGTTGGCATGCCCGTTGCCGTTGGCCGGGGACGTCTTGGCGCTGCGTGGCGCGGCGCTCCAGTCGCGGCGCTGGCGCGAGCTGGCGATGTTCATCGCCTTGCGATACTTGGTGACGGTGCGGCGTGCTACGGTCAGGCCGTGCTTGGAGAGCTCCTTGACCAGCTCGTCGTCCGAAAGCGGGTTCTGCTTGTCTTCGTGATCGATGATTTCCTGCAGCTTCAGCCGTACGGCGTCCCAGGCCACTTCCTCGCCATCGGCGCTCACCGTGCCGCCGCAGAAGAAGCGTTTGAGCGGAAAGATGCCGCGCGGGGTTTGGATCCACTTGTCGTCGACGGCGCGGCTGACGGTCGTCACGTGCACGCCCACCTTGTCGGCGATCTGCTGCATCTTCAAGGGCTCGATGGATTCGGGGCCCTTGGCGAGGAACTCGGTCTGATGATCGACGATGGCCTGGGCGACGCGCGTGAGCGTGTTGCGGCGCTGTTCGATCGATTCGATGAGCCACTGCGCCGAGTTGATCTTGCGCTTGATGTATTCGCGCGTCTCGTTGTTGGCCTTCTCGCTCATCAAGATGTTGCGGTAGGTGGGGCTGATATACAGCTTGGGGGTCCGCCCATCCTCGAGCCGCACCTGGTACTTGCCTTCGTCGTTGAGCTCGACGAACACGTCGGGAATGACGTTGGGCACGAAGCTCTCGCCGAAATCCGCGCCTGGCTTGGGATTGAGCTTGCGCAGTTCGCCCAGCGTCTCCTGGATCAAGGGGATCGAGTAGCCGGTTTTGCGCTCGATCAGCGGCAGGCGGTTGTGTTCGAGATCTTCCAGGTGATTGGTGATGAGTGTTTTCAGTTGTTCGTAGTGGGGCATGCCCGGCGTAAGTTGCAACAGCAGGCACTCTTTGAGATCGCGGGCCGCCACGCCGCGCGGTTCGAGCTTCTGCACGATGGCCAGCGCCTCGTGCGCCAGTGCCAACGGATCGCCTGGCGCCGTGGGATCGATGATGTCTTCGAGCCGCGATTGCAAATAGCCGTTGGCATCCAGGTTGTAAATGATGCGGTCGGCCATCGAGCGCAGCTCGGGCGACAGGTTGAACCAGCCGAGTTGATCGTGCAGATAGTCTTGCAGCGATTGGGGGCGCGCCACCATGTTGGCCATGGCGTCGTGCTTGCGGGCGCCTTCTTCCTCGAGGCGGGTGCTGGACGGGCGCGAGCGCTCTTCGAAGTGGTCGGGCCACTCCTCGTCCATCTTCATCAGCCGCTCGAAGTCGTCCTCGTTGTTCTTGCCCTCGTCGACCACCAGTTCGCGCTCGTCTTCGGTGGGCGCGTTGGGATTCTCGATATCCACCGGCTCGTCGGGCAGGTCGCTGTCTTCCTCGACGATATCCAGGACGGGGTTTTCCTGGATCTCCTGCTCGATGCGCTCCTGCAAGGCCATGATCGGCAGTTGCAGGATTTCCATCGACTGGATCATCCGCGGCGCAAGCACCTGCTTTTGAACCAGCCGTAATTCTTGACCGAAAGAAAGTCGCATAAGGCTCGGTGAAATGTGAATCGACGGCCGGCGGCCGAAAGACCGCCGGGGCGCGTCGCAAAGCTCAAAACTTCTGGCGGCCCGCCAAGGCGTCGACCAGGATCTCCTTATTAGCAAATTCTAGCACGCTGCCGGTAGTTATTCCCCGAGCGAGCCGGGTAATCCGCACCGGGAATTCCGCCAATACATTCGATAGATACAGCGCCGTGCCGTCGCCTTCCAGTGTTGGATTGGTTGCCATGATGATTTCTTCGAATTGTCCGTGGCGCACGCGGTCGGCCAGCGCTTCAATCGTTAGCTGCTCCGGTCCGACCCCGTCAAGCGGCGCCAGCCGGCCCAGCAGGACGTGATAAAGTCCGTGATACGTGCCAGCCTGCTCGAGCGCCATCAGGTCTCTCGGCTGCTCCACGACGCACAACAGCGATGCGTCGCGTTTCGAATCGCGGCAGATCTCGCACTCTTCCTGCTCCGTCAGATTATAGCAGTTGCGGCAGTACCGCACGTTTTCTCTCACGCCCCGAATGGCGTCCGCCAGCGCCAATGCTTCCGATTGGTGGATTCGGAGTATGTGATAGGCCAGCCGTTCGGCCGATTTCTTGCCGATGCCGGGCAGCTTGGCGAATTCTTCTACCAGCCTGGTGACCGATTCGCTTAACAAGGCTCTAGCATCCCGTCAGGAAGCAGGGCCACTGCTGGGGCCCCCCGAAAGTTGTGACAGCACGTCATTCAGCCCCGGCATGTCCACTCCTTGAGCCAGGGCCTTCATTTCCTCCGCGTACAGCTCTTTGGCTTTGACTTGCGCCTGATTCACCGCGGCAGGCACGAGATCCTCGATCATCTCGCGATCGGCAGCCAACGAGGGATCGATCGACAGCCGCAGCATTTCACCCAAACCGTTGACCTCAACGGTCACCAGTCCGCCGCCGGCGCTGCCTTCGGCACGACGGGTCTTGAGCGTTTCGGCAATCTGTTGCATCTTGCCGCCCATTTCTTGAGCTTGCTTGATGAGCGAGGCGATATTGGCGAGATTTCCCAGACCCTTGAACACAGGCGACTCCTTACTCGTTATCCGCTCGATCGACTCGCACCACCCGAGCGCCGAACAGCTCTCCAGTGCGCGCCACGAGCGGGTGTTCCGCCACGGCGGCCATCTGCTGGCGTTGCGGCACGACCGGCCGCGGCGGTTCGCTTGCCGGCTCGTCGTCGATCACGCGGAACTCGACGCGAATCGGTTGCCCGGCCACATCGGCCAGCGCGTTTTCGAGCGTCGTACGTTGCGCGTTGCGCTCGCAGAACGACTTACACGAAGTATACTTGGCGCGAAATGTGGCGGCCAGTCGCCCTGCGCCGACCAGCGTGACCGTCTCCGCCCGCGCGGCGTTGTCTCCCAGCAGATCGGAAAGGTTGGCCAGGGCCTCGCGCCAGATGCTCTGGATGGACTCGTCGTTCAAGGGTTGTGCAGGGCGAGGTGCGCGAGCGGGTGGCGGCGCGTTCTCTTGCGACGGATCGCCGTTTAGTTCAACTTCTTTTTTTTTTGCCGCGGAAGTTGAAGTGGAGGGCGATGTCCGGCTGGCGGGCGAAGCCGCGGCCGATCCGCCAGCGGGCGCGGCGTCGCGCAGCTCAGCGATCACGTCGGCCAGGTCGGCCAGATTTTCCAGATCGGCGATCCGCACCAACGCCATCTCGGCCAGCGTGCGCCCTTGCGTGCTGTAGCGCAGCCGCGTGAGCGTCTGATCCAAAATCTGCATGATGGCCAGGATCGTTTCCAGACCAAGTTGCTTGCCGGCGGTTGCCAGGCTGTCGTGCTCGCCGGGCGATGTGTGCAATAGCGATTCGGGCGCAGCCGACGGCGGCGACCATGGTGTCGCGAAAGTAACCCAGCAGTTGTTCGAGCAGTTGACTGACTTCCACGCCTTCGACCAGCGCGGCGTCCAAATCGGCAATCGCAGCGCCAGGATCGTGGGCCACGAGGTGCGCAACCAGCGCTGTCATGCGGGCTTCGCTGGCCGTGCCCAGCATGGAGTGGACGTCGGAGGCAGTGATCTTGTCGCCACCGAAGGCCAGCAACTGTTCCAACAGCGACTGGCTGTCGCGCATCGAGCCAGCGGCGCGGCGGGCCAGAATGGCCAGAGCATCCGGTTCCACCTCGGTTCCCTCGGCGTTCACGATCTGCTGCAGCCGTGCCGCGATTGCCTGCTGGCCGATGCCCGCGAAATCGAATCGCTGGCAGCGCGACAGGATGGTGATTGGGATCTTCGTCGGTTCGGTCGTGCAGAAGATGAACTTCACGTGCTCGGGGGGCTCTTCCAGTGTTTTGAGCAGGGCGTTGAACGCCTCGCGGGTGAGCATGTGGACTTCGTCGATGATGTAGATCTTGAAGCGCGCCCGGCTGGGGCGAATGCTGACGTTTTGCCGAAGCTGGCGGATTTCATCGATGCCGCGATTGCTGGCCCCGTCGATCTCGAGGACGTCGACGTCGCTGCCGGCGCTGATGCTCTGACAGATATCGCAGCGGTTGCAGGGCGTGGCCGTGGGCCCTTCGACGCAGTTGAGCGCCTTGGCCAGGATGCGCGCGGCCGAGGTCTTGCCCACTCCGCGGGCACCCGTGAACAGATAAGCGTGGCCAACCCGATTGGCGGCGATTGCTCCGGAGAGCGCCCGGGCGACGTGCTCCTGGCCGATCAGTTCGTCGAAGGTTTGCGGCCGGTAGCGGCGAGCGACGACGACATAGTGCCCCCTCGACGCGTCGGCCGGATCGGTGTCGAGCGGCAGGATGGGCTCAGGCTTGTGCGGGTCGGCTGCGGCCAATTTGGCGCTCCATCGTTGCGAGGCGGCCTGAGCAATCGCCGGGTGCGGGCCCTCGACCGCAGTCGGCGCGGCACGCGATCGAGCGACCAAGAACCATCAGCCAGCGCTGGCGGAAACGCCGGCGGCGCTGCGTTTCGCGTGCGGCCTCGGATGAGAGACCCATCGCACAAAGAGATGACTGCTTATGGCTGCTGACTTTCGTCCCTGACCAGGTTCACAGGTCCCCATTGCGAGGGCCTCTCATCGGAGGCCGCAGGCAAACCACCATTATTGCGGCAGGAGGGCCCCGGCGTCAAAGGGCCCATTCGCCTGCAATGAAAGGCCCAAGCAGCCGCCCGTGCAGAGCCGCTTGCACCAGATGCTCTATGCGGGGCCACGCCCCATTTGGCCCATTCTCCTCTGCTCTTCGAGAGGATCCACATTCGCTGCTACGCGTGGTGCGTCTCTGACGATTGGGCGCCAGGCTAGCGATTGGTGGTCGCTATGCCGTCATTGCCGAGGTTGGCGCACCACCACGATGGCAGCGGTGATGCCGCTTCCGTGGTGCTCTATCGTGCGAAGCGATGCGGATTGGCGCGGGTATGCGCCGGCTTGCGAAAAGGTAATCCGCACGCGTCGAATCGCGTTGGATTTCCTGTGGTATTTTTGCGCCGAACGCGTGTTGCGTGCGTAGAATAACAGTAGCGACATGCCCAGTTGTTCGTAGCAAAAAGGCACGAACCATGAGACTCAGAACGGGACGTTGGACTTCGTTGTTGGTGGCGATCTTGATGACAGCGCCGGCGAGCCCGGCATTTGCACATGGTGGCGGTGGCGGCCACGGCGGAGGCGGAGGTGGCCACGGTGGAGGTGGCCACGGCGGAGGTGGCTTCCATGGTGGCGGTGGCCATAGTTTTGGCGGCGGTCATAGCTATGGCGGCGGGCACAGTTTTGGCGGCGGGCACAGCTATGGTGGTGGGCACAGCTATGGCGGCGGCGGCCGAAGCTTCAACAGCGGAGGGATGTCGCGCGGTTATAGCGGTGGCCACAGTTTCAGCGGTGGCGGGTCGAGGAGCTTCAGCGGCGGCAATGCTGCTCGCAGCTTTAGCGGAGGTGGTTCGTCGCGCAGCTTCTCTGGAGGAGGCAATTCGCAGCACTCGAATTTCGTGCAGCGTAATTTCTCGAACGGCGGAAGGTCGTCCTCGGCGCATTTTGGCAATAGCGGCACGAACCACGGGAACTTCACCAGCCGCAATTTTTCCGGCGGTGGCAACAGGCTGACCGGCTCGCAAACCGGTTCAGGCAGCCGCAGCTTCTCTAGCGGAAACTTCTCCGGCAGCCACGGCAACTTCGTTTCCCGCAATTTCCAGCACGGTGGCGTTTCTCAAGCCCACCACTCCAACTGGTCCGGCGGAAACGGCGGTCGGAGCAACAACTGGTCGGGTGGCGGCAATTTGAATGGCGGCCGCGACAACAATCTGGGCGGCAACAGCCACCGGGCCGGCACGTCCAACTTCAACAACCATCACCGCGGCTATGCGTTCTATGGGAACAATTGGGGCCGCGGCTATGGCGGCTATGGCGGCTATGGTGGTTACGGTGGATATGGACGCCGCTACTACTCATCTTGGTGGCCATTCTTCACCGGCTTCGGCCTGGGTTACGGCCTCGGCTACGGCTGGGGTTATCCGTACTACGGCTACGGCGGCTATGGCTACGGCTATCCGTACTACGGCTACGGCGGCTACGGCGGCTATGGCTATCCGTACTACAGCAACGGCTACGGCGCGACCTATTATGCCAACGCCACCCCGGCGACCACGGCTCCGGCGACTGCCACTCCGGATCTGACGACCGCCGCGGGCGACGACTATATCGCCGCCGGCGAGACGGCTTTTCACGCCGGTCAATACGACACGGCGATCAAGAATTGGCAGCATGCCATGATCGACAACCAGAACAACGGCGCCATCGTGCTGTTGATGGCCCAAGCACTGTTTCAACTCGGCCAGTGGGAACCCGCGGCCGGCACGGTGCAGATGGCCATGCAGATGTTGCCCGAGAACGAATGGTCCATGGTCGTGAAGAACTATTCGCAGCTCTACGGCAACATCGAAGACTACACGAACCAGCTCAAAGTGTTGGAGAAGGCCCGCACCGACAAGCCGGACGACCCGGCCTTGCGGTTCCTGCTCGGCTATCACTTCGGCTTCTTGGGCTATCCGAAGCAGGCGGTGACCGAATTGGACAAGGCGCTCGATCTGGCGCCGGACGACCTGGGGTCGGAGAAGTTGCGAGATATGTTCGCGGTGGCGGCCGGATTGCCGGCGCGGCCACATCCTCCGCGCGATCAAGCCCCGGCCATTCCTGGTGACGCGCCCGTTCCCGGCGGAGCGCCAGGTGCTGGGACTCCGCAGCCACCCGCCGCCGAGCCGCCGGCTGCTCAACCGCCTGCCGCCGCGCCGGATGCCGGGGAAACGCCCACGGCAGCCACACCGGCCTGACGGCGCCACATTGCAACAAAGCAAAGTCGACTCCTCTCCGAGGCGGCGGGGAGTCGACTTTTCTTGCGCACTGTGACGCCTGCTCCGTGACGATTACTTTGTTGCGGCTTGAGGCGGCGCCACCAACAGCTTTTCGGCCGCTATGCGTCCGAGCGTCTTTTCATCGCCATCGATCGCGATGGTGACGATGCCGGCCTCCGTGCTATTGGCGATAATCGTGCCCGCAATCCCCAGTTCCAGCCCGGCGTTGCTCAGAAACCGTAGGAACTCGGGCGACTGGTCCACGACCCGGGCGAGGCGAAACTGCTCGCCGACCTGGCACTCGGCGAGCGTGCGGTTGTTGCTGTCCACCAGCGTGCCATCGGCTTGCGGAATGGGGTCGCCATGCGGATCGACCGTGGGATGGCCGAGGAACGCGTCGATCTTGTCGACCAGACGATCGCTGACGGCGTGTTCCATGTGCTCTGCCTCTTCGTGTACTTCGTCCCAGGAAAGATCGAGCGTTTTGACCAGGAATTGTTCGATCAATCGGTGCCGTCGTACGACGCGCAAAGCCAGCGCGTTACCCGTGTCGGTCAAGCGCACGCCCTCATAGGGCGTATACGAGACAAAATTTCCCTCGCTGAGTGTCTTCAGCATGCTGGTGACCGTGCCCGGCGAGACTCCCAGCGCCTGGGCCAACTGGCCCGTGGCCGCCTGGCCGCTGTTGGTCAGGCTGATCTGGAAGATGGCCTTGATATAGTTTTCAACGGTGAGGCTTGGCAACGGGCTTTCTCCGCCAGAAGTTCGTGGCCGCGAAGACGGACGTGGGCAATCAGGTCATTGTAGCCAGAGCCCGCGCGACCGACCACGCCGGGGCCCGCCTGAATCGACCTGGCGGCGGCTGGCCGCCACATAGGCGCCACCATTGCACGTGAGTCGGCGGCCGGGCATGATGATCGGGGCTGATGGTCCGTTTCGCCGCCAGGTGAACAATTCAACGAGATTAGCAAGGGATTACGGTGCAGTTAAACGCGCGGGCGGCCAAGCTCTGCGATCGACTGATTCTCGACCGTGAGTCGCTCGGCATCACCGTCAGCACGTCCGCGTGCGGTTGCCAATTGATCGATTGCGGCGTCCAAGCGCCAAGCAGCCGCGAAGCCGGACGCCGTATGGCCGAGATCTGTTTGGCGGATTTGGGCCACGTCGAATTCACGCCGGCCGATCCTTCTTTCGGCGTTGGCACTTCCGTGGCCGTTTCGGTCGATGAGCCGGTCGCGGCGTGCATGGCGTCGCAATATGCCGGCTGGCAAATCACCGTGGGCAAATACTTCGCCATGGGCTCGGGACCGATGCGCGCCGCAGCCGGCAAAGAGGCCCTGTTCGACGCGATTGGCTTTCGGGAGCAGCCGGAGCGCGCGGTCGGAGTGCTGGAGACGCGCAAACTTCCGACGGACGAAGTGTGCCGCGAGTTGGCCAGCGCATGCGGAGTCGCTATCGAGAAACTAACGCTGCTGGCGGCTCCGACGGCGAGTGAAGCCGGCACCGTGCAAATAGTAGCACGCAGTGTCGAGACGGCGCTGCACAAGCTGTTCGAGTTGGGATTCGATCTTAAGCGCGTGCAACGAGGGCATGGCACGGCGCCCTTGCCGCCGGTGGCCGACGACGATCTGGCGGCAATCGGCCGCACCAATGACGCGATTCTCTACGGTGGCGAAGTGACGTTGTGGGTGCGTGGTGACGACGCGAGCTTGCAGGAGATCGGCCCGCGCGTGCCGAGCAGCGCGTTGCGCGACTTTGGCGAGCCGTTTGCCGCGATCTTCAAGCGGTACAATCACGACTTCTACGCGGTCGATCCGCACCTTTTCAGTCCCGCGCTCATCCGGCTGATCAACCTTGATACGAATACGACGCAGGAATTCGGCCGATTGGCGCCAGACGTGGTGCGGACATCGTTTGGCGTCGGGGGCTAACGGCTTCAAGGTTTGATTTTGGCTGCCATGCAATTCGTTGTACTCGCCGCGCCGGATAGCTGGTACCTGAAGGACTTGGTGCGCGCCGCGGACGGAGAGTTCGAGATCACGCCCATGGCGTTTCGAGAGCTGACGGCCAGCGTGGGATGCGAACCGTCTGGCCGAGACACACTCATTGATCGCGCCGATGCGGTGATCGTGCGAACGATGCCGCCCGGCTCGCTGGAGCAGGTCGTCTTTCGCATGGACGTGCTGGGGCGTTTGGAGGTGGCGGGCAAGGTCGTGGTCAATCCAGCCCGCGCGATCGAAGCGGCCGTCGACAAGTACTTGGCCAGTGCGAAACTGTCGGCCGCTGGGCTACGCACGCCCCGGACGATCGTTTGCCAAACGGTCGACGCGGCGATGACGGCGTTTGCCGCTCTGGGGGGAGATGTCGTGCTCAAGCCGCTGTTTGGCGCCGAGGGCGCGGAATCACGCGGCTCAACGATGAGGCGCTGGCCCAGCGAGCCTTCAGCCTGCTAGTGCAACTCGGCGCAGTGCTTTACCTGCAAGAGTTCATCGCCCATGATGGGTACGACGTGCGCGTGCTGGCGATCGGCGAAAAGCTGTGGGCCATGCGCCGGCGCAACTCGCTCGATTGGCGAACCAATGTGAGCCGCGGCGCTACGGCCGAGCCGGTCGGACTCGATGATGAGATGGTCGAGATGGCGCGCCGCGCCGCAGCCGCCATTGGGGCGCCGGTGGCTGGCATCGATTTGCTGCCGGGTCGCGACGGAACCCTGTATGCCATCGAAGTCAACGCGGTGCCCGGCTGGCAAGCGCTGTCGCGAGTGCTGCACGTCGATGTGGCGCGGCACATGCTCGAATTCGTGCGCACGCAGGTTAACCAGCAATCGGCCGCCGGCAAAATCTCGTCATGACTGAAATCGCCGAACCTCGCAAACTCGCCGCCGAGCGGGTCAATATCGCCCGGCGTTTGACGGAGACCGCCGCGCGCATGCCGGACGCGCTGGCCGTCGTCGTGCCGCGCAGACGACGCGGCGGGCAGCGCCGCTACGACACGCTGACTTTTCAACAACTCGAAGACGAGACCAACCGCCTCGCCAGTGGGCTGCTGGCCGCCGGATTAACGCCGGGCGTGCGCATCGCTCTATTGGTGCGTCCTGGAAGGGAGTTTATCGCGCTGGTGTTCGCGCTGTTCAAAGCCGGCGCCGTGGTTGTGCTCATCGATCCGGGAATGGGTCGCAAGAATCTGATTCGCTGCTTGTCAGACGTCGAACCGGCGGGATTCGTGGCGATTCCGATAGCCCAATGGATTCGCCGGATTTTCCGGCGGCGATTTCCTCACGCGCGGCTCAATGTGACCGTGGGGCGGCGACTCCTGGGCGGCGGACTGACGCTGGACGACGTGCGGCAAATGGGCCGCGACGCCGCCTGCTGCCACGACACCACCAGCGATGAACCGGCCGCCATCATCTTTACTTCCGGCGGCACGGGGCCGCCCAAGGGCGTGCTCTATCGTCACGGCAACTTCGATCGGCAAGTCAGCGAGATTCGCGATTTCTACGATATCCGCCCCGGCGAAATCGATCTGGCCGCGTTTCCGCTCTTTGGACTGTTCAATTGCGCCATGGGCGTGACCACCGTGGCGCCCGACATGGACGCTTCGCGCCGCAGCGCGTCGATCCGCGGAACATCGTGGAAGCCGTGCGCGACTGGAAAGTTACCCAGTCGTTTGGCTCGCCGGCGATTTGGAACCGCGTGGGCGAGTATTGTCAGCGGCAAAACATCGCGCTGCCATCGCTGCGCCGGGTATTGTCGGCCGGAGCGCCGGTGCCTCCGCACGTCCTGGCACGCATGAAGGGCAGTATTGCCAACGACGGCGAAGTTCACACGCCCTACGGCGCCACCGAATCGTTGCCGGTGGCGTCGATTTCCGCCGGCGAGGTTCTGTCGGAAACGAAACAGGCCTGGGCCGAAGGCGCCGGGACGTGCGTGGGCCACAAATTTCCCGGCATTGCGTGGAAGGTGATTCAGATCACTGACGGGCCGCTCGCGAATCTATCCGACGCAGTCGAATTGCCGCGCGGCGAGATCGGTGAGTTGATCGTGAGTGGTCCGGTGGTGACGCGCGAGTATGTGACGCGCACCGAGTGGAACGCGCTGGCGAAAATTGCCGATGGCCCGCGCGTCTGGCATCGCTTGGGGGACCTCGGCTATTTTGACCAGCGCGGCCGCTTCTGGTTTTGCGGACGGTTGGCCCACCGGCTGCAAACGGCTAACGGACCGATGTACACCATCCGTTGCGAGGCGATCTTGAACCAACATCCCGACGTGTATCGTTCCGCGTTGGTCGGAGTCGGAGCGGCGGGGCGACAACGGCCCGTCATTGTCGTCGAACCGTGGCCGCACCGGCGACCGCGCGGCGCGAGGGCGCGGCGGAAGTTGATCGAGGAACTGCGGGCACTTGCAAAGAAGAATCCGTTGACCGCCGGCATCCACGATTTTCTCATCCATCGCGCGATGCCGGTCGACGTGCGGCACAACGCCAAAATCGCGCGCGAGAAACTGGCAAGTTGGGCGTCTGGAAAGCTGAGGTAGCCGCCATGCGGGCGCTGGTGACGGGCGGGGGCGGTTTTCTCGGAAAGGCGATCGTGGCGCAACTCGTCGGCGCACGGCGATCGCGTGCGCAGTCTGGCGCGGGGCAGCTATCCGGAGATTGCACGACTCGGAGCCGAGTGCGTGAGGGGAGACATTCGCGACGCGACCGCCGTGCTACGCGCGTGCGAGGAAGTCGACGTCGTGTTTCATACGGCGGCGCTGGCCGGCATCTGGGGACCGTGGGACGAGTACTACGGTATCAATGTCGCCGGCACGCAAAACGTCGTTGCCGCTTGCCGTTCGCAGCGTATCCGGCGGCTAGTTTTTACGTCCAGTCCAAGCGTCACCTTCAACGGCACAGCGCAGGAAGGCGTGGACGAGTCGGCGCCGTATCCGACGCGCTGGCTATGCTACTATCCGCAAACCAAAGCACTGGCCGAGCAAGCCGTTTTGGCGGCCAATGATTCGCAATTGGCCACGTGTGCGTTGCGCCCACACTTGATCTGGGGTCCTGGCGACCGGCATCTGATACCGCGGTTGGTCGAGCGAGCCAGGGCAGGGCAGCTGCGGCGAGTAGGCGACGGCGCCAACCTGGTGGACATGATCTACGTCGACAACGCCGCCGCCGCGCACCTGCAAGCGGCCGACGTGCTCGAGCCAGGCTCGCCAGTGGCCGGCAACGCCTATTTCCTCAGCCAGGGCGAGCCGGTGAACTGCTGGCAGTGGATCGACGAGATTTTGGGCCTGGTGGGATTGCCGCCTGTCGAGAAATCCATTTCGCTGGCAGCCGCCTGGCGCATCGGCTGGGCGATCGAACGAGCGTACGGTTGCTTGCGAATTCAAAGCGAACCGCGCATGACACGTTTTCTGGCGGCACAGCTCGGCAAGTCGCACTGCTTCGACATTAGCCGCGCCCGCCGCGATTTTGGCTTCGAGCCGAAAGTATCAACCGCCGAAGGCATGCGGAGGCTGGGCGCGGCATTGAATCGTGTGACGCAGGACTAGCACGCCCCGCTTGGTCGAAGCCTCATTGCTTTGCAAAGCAAAGCACTGTTTCTGCCGCGGACGGCGCATGCGCCTTGCTAATCTTTTCACAAGCCGGTAACTTCAAAGGTTTTACACCCCAGCCCGATGCTCCTGGTTGGCGACGCATACGTGCGCTGCCACCAACGGCGAGGTGGCACGCTCCGATCGAGGCGTCGGCTGCGACAGCGGGATACTAGGGCGCATCTACAAACCTTCTCGGAAGGCGGATGATGATTGCGGGACTGCCGAAGCGCGAGCGAATCGTCATTACCGGGATCGGTCTGGCTTCGCCCAACGGCAACAACTTGAGCGAGTTTCGCGAGAGCCTGTTGGCCGGACGCAGCGGCGTGACTCCCTACGAGATTCGCTACGTCGGCAAGACCGTGGCCGGCGTGTGCCATTTCGATGAGTTGAAGTATCAGAAGCGCAAAGAGCGCCGACGCGGCACCCGCGCCGCCAGCGTTGGTATCTACTGCGCTAACGAAGCGATTGCCGACGCCGGGCTCGATTGGCCGAACGTCGACCGCTCGACGGTGGGCGTCTACGTCGGCGTGACCGAGCACGGCAACGTCGAAACCGAAAACGAAATCTTCGAGCTCAAGGGTTTCGACTACGACACCAAATTTTGGTCGCACCATCACAACCCGCGCACCGTGGCCAACAACCCGGCCGGCGAAATCTCGCTGAACCTGGGCATCACTGGCCCGCACTATTCGATCGGCGCCGCTTGTGCCGCGGGCAATGCGGGCATCATCCAGGGCACGCAGATGCTGCGGCTGGGCGAGTGCGACGTGGCATTGGCCGGCGGCGTGTCCGAGAGCATCCACACGTTCGGCATCTTTGCCAGTTTCAAAAGCCAAGGCGCTGGCAGAGCATGAGGATCCGGCCAAAGCTTCGCGACCCTTCGACACCGGCCGCAATGGCATCGTGGTGGCCGAAGGGGGATGCATCTATGTGCTGGAACGCTACGAAGACGCGGCCCGGCGCGGCGCCAAAATCCATGGCGAGATTGCCGGCTACGCGATGAACAGCGACGCCAGTGACTTCGTGTTGCCCAATCCCGAGCGTCAAGCCGAGTGCATGAGCCTGGCGCTACGGAGGGCAGAGCTGAACGTGGACGACGTGGACATCGTCAGCACCCACGCCACCGGCACCGCCAGCGGCGATATTCAAGAGTGCGACGCGCTGCGGCGTGTGTTCGGCGAGTCCCAGCGCGTACGGTTCAACAATGCAAAAAGCTTCATCGGCCATACGATGGGCGCCGCCGGTGCCCTGGAGCTGGCCGGAAATCTGCCCGCGTTTGCCGATCGAGCGTGCCACGCCACGATCAATGTCGACGAGCTCGATCCACAGTGCGCCATGGCCGGCCTGGTCATCAACGAGGCGCAAGAGAAACAAGTGGACGTGGTTTTGAACAACTCGTTCGGAATGCTGGGCATCAATTCGGTCGTGATCGTCAAACGCGTGTAAAGGAAGCGGAGAATCTTGGGCATGACACCTGGGGAAATCAAAGAAGTGGTGTTGGACATCCTGGAGGGGATCGCGCCGGATGAAGATCTCAGCGGCATCGTCGACGACGTGCCCCTGCGCGAGCAACTCGAACTCGATAGCATGGATTTTCTCGATATCGTCATGGAGCTTCGCAAGCGCTATCGCGTGCAGATTCCCGAGGACGACTACATCGAGCTGGCCACGATGCAGAGCACGGTCAACTATCTCGAGCCATTGATGAAAGATCTGCAAAAGGCCTGAACCTCCGCACGGAATCGACGCACGTCGAAATACTTTCATGTACGATACGATCATTATCGGCGCGGGCATGTCAGGACTGGCTGCCGGCATTCGGCTGGCGCACTTCGATCGCCGCGTTTGCATTCTGGAGCGGCACACGGCCATCGGCGGGCTCAACTCGTACTATCGGCTGGGCGGACGCAACTACGACGTCGGGCTGCACGCGGTCACCAACTTCACGCCCAAGGGCGCCCGCAAGGGACCGCTGGCGCGCCTGTTGCGGCAATTGCGGTTGCGCTGGGATGATTTCGGACTCGTGCCGCAACTGGGATCGGTGATTACTTTTCCCGGCGTGTCGCTCCGCTTCAACAACGACTTCGAGTATCTGCAGTCCGAGGTCGAGCGGCACTTTCCGCGCGAGAAAGACAACTTTCGCCGGCTGGCCGCCACGGTGGTGGAATACGATGACGTGAACGACCACACGGCCAGCGTTTCAGCTCGCGCCGTGGTGAGCGAGATCATCAAGGACCGGCAACTCGTGGAGATGCTGTTCTGCCCGCTGATGTATTATGGCAGCGCGTGCGAACACGACATGGACTTCGGCCAGTTTTCGGTGATGTTTCGCAGCATTTTCCTGGAAGGTTTTGCGCGTCCTTGGGCTGGCGTGCGCGTGATCCTCAAGCACCTGGTGCGAAAGTTCAAGACACTGGGCGGTGAGTTGCGGTTGCGCGCCGGCGTGCAGCGAATCGACGTCGACGGCCAGCGTGCCACGCGGATCGTGCTGGACGATGGCACCGAGTTGGAGGCCGAACAGGTGCTCTCTTCCGCCGGATTGGTGGAAACCATGCGGATGTGCGGCAACGAGCCGCCGGTGGCGCCGCCGGCGGGGCAGGTCTCGTTCGTCGAGTCGATTTCGATTCTCGACCGCCAGCCTGCCGAGTTGGGCCACGACCGTACGATCGTGTTTTTCAACGACTCCGACCGATTCGACTATCGCAAGCCGGAGGACCTGGTCGATTTGCGCAGCGGCGTGATTTGTTCACCCAACAACTTCGCCTATGCGGAACCGCTGGCCGAAGGTGTGGTGCGCACCACGGCGCTGGCGAATTTCGATCGCTGGCGATCGCTGTCGGCCGAGGCCTATCTCGCGGCCAAGGAATCCTGCTACAAGTACCTGGTCGAGCGCGCAGTGCGCCACGTTGGCGATTTTCGTTCGCGCGTCGTGGCCACCGACATGTTCACGCCCACCACGATCAAGCGGTTTACGGGCCACGAAAACGGCGCCGTCTACGGTGTGCCACGCAAAGTGCTGGATGGCACCACGCATCTGAAGAATCTGTTCCTGTGCGGCACCGATCAGGGTTTCGTGGGCATCATCGGCGCGATGTTCAGCGGCATCGCCATGGCCAATCGTCATCTGCTCAATGCCGCCGGCGAGGCCGAGACTGCGGAACTCGCCGTGCAAGACGTCCTCTAATCCGACAGCCGCCGTCCCCCGGGTGACGCGGCCGGGCCATTCTTCCATGCCCAAAGATTTTCTCAAAGGCGCTGCGGACCAGTACGACGTTGTCGTGATCGGCAGCGGCCTGGCCGGACTGACGGCGTCCAACACGCTCGCCCGCGCAGGCCGCTCGGTGTTGCTCCTGGAGCAGCACTACAAGATCGGCGGCATGGCCACCTGGTTTCGCCGGCCCGGCGGGCACATCTTCGATATTTCGCTGCACGGATTTCCCGTGGGCATGGTCAAGAGCTGCCGCCGCTATTGGACCAATGAGATTGCCGATTCGATCGTGCAGCTTGAGAACATCCGTTTCGACAACCCGATGTTCTCGCTCACGACGACTTTCAACCGCAATGATTTCACGCGCCTGCTAGTCGAGCAATTTCAGGTGCCGGCCGAGAGCGTCAAAGCGTTTTTCGACACCGCGCGCGGCATGAACTTCTACGACGACCAGCAGATGACCACCCGCGAGCTGTTCGAGAAGTTCTTTCCCGGCCGCGAGGATGTGATCCGGCTGTTGATGGAACCGATCACGTACGCCAACGGTTCGACGCTGGAAGATCCGGCGATCAGCTACGGTATCGTATTTTCGAATTTCATGTCCAAGGGCGTGTACACGTTTTCTGGCGGCACCGACCGGCTCATCAAGCTGATGCACGAAGATCTGGTACACAGCGGCGTGGACGTGCGGATTCGCTGTGACGTGGAGAAGATTCTCACGCACAACGGCCGCGTTACCGGCGTGCGCGTCAACGGGCGCGATATCGCCACGCGGGCCGTGATGTCCAACGCCAATCTCAAGTCGACGATCTTCCGCCTGGTGGGCGAGGAGCAATTCGACCGAACGTTTGTCGATGAAGCGCGGGCGGTGCGGCTGAACAATTCGAGCTGCCAGGTCTACATGGCGCTACGGCCCGGAGACGAACTGGACGAGAGCTTGGGGGATTTGCTATTTAGCTCCACGGCGCCCCTGTTCCGCACCGAGGCGCTTTTGAGCCGCGACGTAACGAGCCGCACCTATTCGTTCTACTATCCGCGCACGCGGCCGGGCAGCAACCGCTCGTTGATCGTGTCGAGCACCAACGCCCAGTATGAGGATTGGGCGAAATTGGAGCGCGAGGAGTATGAAGCTAGCAAGCGCGACCTGATTGAAACGACGCTGGATGCGATTGCCGCTTACATTCCCGATATTCGCCAGCGGATCGATCATGTCGAGGCCTCCACGCCGCTGACGTTTCGCCACTATACCAAGCACCTGGACGGTGCCAGCTTCGGCACGAAATTCGAAGGCTTGGCGGTCAGCCGTGCATTGCCACAGCAACTCGGCGGGCTGTTCCACGCGGGCAGCGTAGGCATTATCATGTCGGGCTGGCTGGGCGCGATGAACTACGGAGTCATCGTGGCCAATGACGTTGACAACTGGCTATTGAGCCGTGGCACGGCGTCCGCGCGACCGTGCGCGACCGCCTCATGACTCTCGAACAAATCCACGCGGCGATCCCCCATCGGCCGCCATTTCTGTTGGTCGATGAGATCGTCCGCCGCGACGAGCAGCACATCGTTTGCCGCAAGACGTTTCGCCCCGACGAGTGGTATTTTGCCGGACACTACCCTGGCCATCCGATCGTGCCGGGCGTGATTCTGTGCGAGTCGGCCATGCAAGCTGGGGCCATTTTGCTCTCGCGGTTCACGCCGCCGTTGGAGCGCGGGCTGCCCGTGGCGGCGCGCATGAACGACGTGCGGTTCAAGCGCGTGGTCCGACCGGGTGAAACCATCGAATTGGAAGTGGACATGACGCACAGCACACGCAATGCCTGGTTTCTGAAGGCCAAGGTCACGTGCGACGGACAAGTAGCCGCGCGGCTCGAGTTTGCCTGTGCCATTGCCCCGCCCACCGCTGGCGAACAGGCGGCCGGTTGATCCGGGCGAAGCACGCATGGATTTCCTGCAATTGGCCGGCAAATCGATCCTGGTATTCGGCGTGGCCAATCGCAAAAGCGTGGCGTTTCACATCGGTCGATTGCTGGAAGAAGCCGGCGCCGCGGTGGTCTACGTGGTGCGCTCGCCCGAGCGCAAAGCGTCGGTTGCAAAAATCGTCAAGCCCGGGGCGGACGTCTTCGTTTGCGACGTGGAGCACGAGGACCAGATCGCGCGGCTGCGCGAGGAGGTGGGCCAGCGGCACACGGTCTTTCATGGGCTGGTACACTCGATCGCGTTCGCCGACTATGCCGACGGAACGAAGCCTTTTCACGAGACGCCCAAGGCCGCGTTTCTGCGGGCGGTCGATATCTCGTGCTTTTCGCTGGTGGCACTGGCCAACGCGTTTGGGGATCTGCTCGACGTGGATGCCTCGGTCGTGGCGATCTCGATTTCCACCACGCGGATGGCCAGCGAGAACTACGGCTTCATGGCGCCGGTCAAAGCGGCGCTCGAATCGTCGCTGGTGTTTCTGGCGAAATCGTTTTCGAACTCCTCGCGAGTGCGATTCAACGCGGTTGCTCCCGGCTTATTGAAAACGTCGGCCTCGGCGGGCATCCCCGGCTACGTCGATTCGTACCTCTACGCCGAACAAGTGACGTTGCGCAAGAAAGCGCTACAGACCGACGAAGCGGCCGCCGTGGCAGCGTTCCTGTTGAGTCCACGGTCAAGCGGCATCAACGCCCAAACGATCGTCGTCGACGCCGGCATGTCGGTAAACTACTTCGACGCCGACATCATCCGCAAAGCAATGCGCGAAGAGTGAACGGCGCAACGATATGCGGCCACCGCTGAACGCTTGAAACCAACCCGACGTGCGAGCGAGCGAGAATCACCTATCCGTCTTCCATCTTCCTCGCTGGCGCTTCGGGTTCGTGTTGCTTTGATTCGCGCAAAAAACGCCGCTGCGCACTTGAGTGCGCAGCGGCGCCTGGGCGAAACCCTCTTCACTAAAAAAGTTTTGTGCGCTGCCGCCCCGTTCCATGGGGCCGTGGCGATTTCTTGTGGGTTGTAGGTCGCGTGCCACGGCGTCTTGCGAAGCAGCGGCGCACCGGTGACCCTCCGCCGTGGGAACGATGGTGATTTCCAAGCGCAGGTCACCAAGACGCCTGGACCTTCAAACCCGGTCGGTCTGACGCGGCAAGTCCGAAACCCGCTTTCTGGAGTTGCCGTCGCTGCGCTTAGGAACTCCAAAAAATTTCGGCCGGTGGCTTGGGACGCCGCTTATCGCCGGCTCACTGCTGGTGTTATTCGGCGGCTTACACGACCAGAGGCCCATTACTGCGCCGCACCAACGGTCAAGCGGACGAGGCCCGCGCGATTTGTCAGGACAAGCGGCCCGACGCATCGCACGATTCACATCCCATTAACGAGTTCTCCCGAAGTCATGCCTTTGTCCGATCAGGATGCTTTCCCTTATCGCATAGGTGGTGGCCTGATTTCAAGTAGCAATTGTTGCGACAATCGTAGGTCAGGCACCCCGCGCCTGACATAATGGTGATTTAGTGTGGCAAACGTACCAAACTCTTTCGTCGCCGCTTGGCCGTTTCTGGCGTTGACAAGCAATGTGTGCAAGAGCGATCTGCGGCATGCCTGTCAGGCACGGGGTGCCTGACCTACTTGGCTGGGAACGCGGGGCAGCCGCTCTGGTAGAATGCCGGCATGCCGTGAGGGTGTAAATCTGCTTGACCGCGGAAAAGCGCAACTGGAGCTATAACCGAAAGTTGTGGATGAGGTGAGTTGAAAAGGGCGGCGTACTTGGGTTTGAATTTGGTTATTCAGCGACCCAATTCTCCCAGGAGTACGCCACCATGCGAGAGCGTAACGATTCGACGCTGGCTTTGCCAGCCACAAGTTCTCAGGACGTGTTGACGGGCATTCTTCGCGAAGGTGCGCAGCGGATGCTGGCCCAGGCCATTGACGTCGAAGTCGCCGAGTGGATCGAAGCGCATCGCGAGCTGCGCGACGCCGCCGGCCATCGCCAAGTGGTCCGCAATGGCCGCCTGCCCAAACGCACGATCCTCTCCGGCGTCGGCCCGATCGAAGTCGAGCAGCCGCGCGTGCTCGACCGGCGATCCAAGAACGAAGCGGAACCCTTCTCCTCCCGGATTCTTCCGCCGTATTTGCGCAAGACCAAGAGCCTAGAGGAACTGATTCCCTGGCTATACCTCAAGGGCATCAGCACGGGCGACTTCAGCGAGGCATTGTCTGCGCTGGTGGGTCCATCGGCCGCGGGCCTGTCGGCCACCACGATCACGCGTCTCAAAGCGGTCTGGCAGGATGAATTCGAAGAGTGGACGAAACGATCCTTGGAGGGCAAGCAGTACGTGTACCTGTGGGTCGACGGCGTGCACTTCAACATCCGCCTGGAGGAAGATCGCCAGTGCATCCTGGTTTTAATGGGTGCGACCGCGGATGGGCGCAAGGAACTGATCGCCGTGGCCGATGGCTATCGCGAGAGCGAGCAGTCGTGGAAGGCGCTGCTGTTGGACGTGAAGGCGCGCGGCCTAGCGATCGATCCGAAGCCGGCGATCGGCGACGGCGCCTTGGGCTTTTGGAAGGCCTTGCCGCAGGTCTACCCCACGACGCGCGAGCAACGCTGCTGGGTGCACAAGACGGCCAATGTGCTCGACAAGCTGCCCAAACGCTTGCAGGCCGAGGCCAAGGAGAAGTTGCACGCGATTTGGATGGCGTCGACCAAAGCAGACGCCGAGGCGGCATTCGATCTGTTCGTGGCCACCTACCAGGCCAAGTACGATAAAGCCACCGCTTGTCTGTCGAAGGATCGCGACGTGCTGCTCTCGTTCTATGACTTCCCGGCCGAGCACTGGCGTCACCTGCGCACGACCAACCCCATCGAGAGCACGTTCGCCACAGTCCGCCTGCGGCATCGCCGCACCAAAGGAAATGGCACGCGACAAGCGTGCCTCACCATGGTCTTCAAGCTGATGCAATCCGCCCAAAAACGTTGGCGGCTGCTCAACGGCTCCGAGCTGCTACCCGATGTGATTCAAGGAACTCCATTTATCGACGGAATCAAACCCCAAGAAGCCGCCGCCTGAATCTCCCGTCCACAACTTTTGACAATAACTCATGGCCAAGTCGCATGTGGGCTGCCAACGCGATTGAAGCAATCGGGCCGGATGCCAGAGAAGCTATCGGCGAACTAACGCAAGACTTGACTTTCCCAAATTCAAACGTGCAGACTGCAGCAGCGGACGCGCTTGGCAGTATCGGTGGAGATGATGCCGTACTCGCTCTTGAAGGATCGCTAAACAATTGCAATGGGGAGTTGCGTGTTAGCGCGGCACGAGGTCTTTGGAGAATTAGGCAAGACCCTCGCGCAGTCCAGATACTCGTGGCGGTGCTCAAGCAAGGGGAATATTGGCCCCAACTTTTGGCAGCACAGGCCATCAGTCAGATAGGCCAGCCTGCGAAGGTTGCCGAGCCCATCCTGAAAGAAATGCTTAGCAACCCAAGCGCTGAAATGCGCAGAGAGGCAGCGGCGGCACTCAACGCTATCGCTCCAAAATGAGCGCCGCAAAGGATCCTGAGCCCGTACCACATGGACTGGGTGGGGTCGGAGGGAAATAATGGGGGCGCAAAAATCATTGGCGACATCACAAGAGTTTGCGTCCTTCTTTGGTTCACGCAAATCAAGTACTAAAAGACCTGACTGCGCCTGAGAACTTCAAGTATTGGCGCCCCCGTCATTTCTGCGGCGGTGTTTTCCGCCACTCAACGGCCAACATCAGCACGTTGATGCCCGAGCCGATGCCTAGTAGCGCGGCTCGTTGGCCGGGTTGGAGGTGGCCGGCTTCTAGGCCTTGGGCTAATGTGATGGGCAGGGCGACCGAGCCGGTGTTGCCTAGCGTGGGAAACGTGGCGAAGTCGTTGGTTGGATCGAGCTGGAGCGATTCGAGCAACAGCTTGCGGTGGGCGGCGCCGACCTGGTGGCAGAAGGTTTTGTCGACGTCGGTGCGCTGCCAGCCGGCTTCTTGCAGGAAGGGGCCGAACGTTGCGACTCCGGCGGCGATGCCTTCGCGCATCAGGCGCTCGGAGTCGGTTTGCATCAGCGGCTGCATCGCGCCGCCGGCCTGATCGTGGTCGCTTTGGCACAATTCGTGCGCGGCGGTGTGCGCTTGGGCCGTGGCGGCCAGCAGGCGGTTGCCCGTGCGACTGATAGCACGATGTGCCAGCACGATGGCGGCGCTGCCTGAGCCAATGGTGAGCGAGGCGACGGCGAGCTTCACCGATTCGCGCGTGAGCGACGTGTCGTCGTTGAGCGCGGCGATGGTGGTTTCGACCAATGGCCGTGCGTTTTCGGTGCCGACAACCACGGCGGCCTCAATCTGGCCCAGTTCGATCATGTTCGCGACCTGCACCACGCCGTTGAGCAGGCCCAGGCAGGCGTTCGACACGTCGTAGATCGTGCACTCGGTCGACAAGCCGAGATGATGGTGTACGCCGCTGGCCGTGGCGGGCTCGAGAAAATCGCGGCACACGCTGCCATGCACGAGCGCCCCGATGCGATGGGAGTCGATGCCGGCGGTGGCCAGTGCCCGGCGTGCGCTCTCGACGCTGGGGCCGCTGGGCTGCGTGTAGGCGGGCCACATGCGGCGCTCACGTATGCCGGTCATCAACTCGAGGCGTCCTTGCGGGAGTCGCAACCGAGTGTACAGCGGTTCGAGACGCTCCTCGATCTGGTCGCTGGTGAAGACTTCGTCGGGGAGCGTGTAGCCCAGCGATTCGATGCAGACGTGCTCGTATTTCATCGGGAATTCATCGGTGCGCGTGACGTGCGAGCATGTAGCTTACGGTGCGGAATCGCGCGGGTAAAGCATCGGCAAGTGCAGTGCGCGTCGGGGCGCGCAAGCTCATCATCTAGTGCTAGCGTAAGTTGTCGAGTCCAAAATACAGTCCGAGGATTGTAAAGCGTGGCGCGGCGAATAGACTGCTTGGCGACTTGCATCCCCGGACGGGGAAAACACGGCATGGCCGTAAAGGAGTATCGAGGCCCAAGACCACGGAATCAGGTCCGGCGTGCGACCCAGGATGGGAGCAAACGTTCGGCAGAGCACTCAAGGCCACGCATCAGGGACGATGCCCTCTTTTAGCATCTTCTCGACTGCACGATCGCTTGAGGCCCCTCGCTTTACGACGTGTTCGTGACGCGGGTTTCCCCTGCCCTGCGGCTATCTCCGACCCATCGCGCAGTCGGCATCTCTGGCCGCTGTTTTGGCCCGTGTACGTTTTCGTGACACAGGACGTGTTGCAGAAGGAGTGTTGCTATGCGTAAGAAACCGTTGATTGGACTGAATGCCGACTACCGCGCCGCCAAGAAGGACGCCCCCGCTTTCTCCTTCGTGTGTGCCGGCTATTACGACAGTGTGATCGAGGCAGGCGCCGTGCCTGTCGTGTTGCCCCCGCTGGCCGATGAAGATCTGGGGCAAGTGCTCGATTTGTTGGACGGCGTGGTGCTGGTCGGCGGAGCCGATCTCGATCCGCGCAACGACGGCTACATGTTGCACCCCAGCGTCCGCCAGTTGGACGCGCGTCGCGAAGACTTCGACCGCCGACTGATGCGGATGGTCGCCAAGCGCAGGATGCCCGTGTTCGGCGTCGGCGTGGGCATGCAACTGATCAACGTCATGCAAGGCGGCACGCTGCTGTTGCACATTCCCGAAGATCTGCCCAAGGCATTGCCGCACAAGGACACGCTCGATCCGGCCCATCGTCACGGCTTGGAAGTCGTGCCCGGCTCGCTGATGGAGCGCGTTTACGGCGACGGCGAAATCCGCGTCAACAGCCTGCATCACATGGCGGTCGACGACGTGGCGCCGGGTTTCATGGTCACGGCGCGCTGTCCCGACGGCGTCGTGGAAGCGATCGAGAGCACGACCGACTGGTTGGCATTCGGCACGCAGTTCCATCCCGAAGCCTCTTCCGCTTCGGCGCTCGACTTGCGGATCTTCGAAGAGTTCATCTCGGGCATCACCGGCGAAGTGCCGGAAATGCGGCTCGTGGCGTAAACCGGCACGACTGCAAGGGCGATGTCCGAATCGAATCTGCTGCACCGATTGTGCGCGCTGGCCGAGCACCGACGTTGGTTGCTCGGTGTCGCGGCCAGCGCGGCGCTTCGGGTCGCTCACGGCGGCGCTGGTGGCCACGCTGGGCAGCGGACTGGAGAGCCAGGTGGAAGTGGTCGCGCATCGCCGCGCCGGTTGCCACGCGACTTGCGTCGATCCTTTGACCGTTTGCGCGCGGCCGGGCGCGGTCGCCCACGGACGCCGCGCTGCTGGCCAGCCAGTTGGCCGAGCGGCAGGCGCAATTGCTAGACGAATTCGCCGCCGACGTGGCGCCAGTTTGGAACCGCGTCGACGCCGTGGCGATCGAAACGCCCGGCCTGTGGCGGCGCGAGGCCGAACTGATCGGATACGCCAGCCTATGCGATGCGGCGCGACTGGCCGATCTAACGGGCTTGAACGTCATCGATGGCTTTCCCTACCGCGACCTGGCCCAGGATGGTCGTGGCGGCCCCCTGCTGTTGTTGCCGTTGTGGATGCTGTTGCACGACGCGCGGAAGCCGCGGGCCTTGTTGGACTGGGGCCGGCGGCCGCGACTGTCCTATCTGCCCGCTTCGCGCGATGCGGCCTGCGCCATGCGGTCAACGACGGCGCAGGTCATTGCCGACGATGATTCGGTCGAAACGGCGCCGGCTGCCGTGGCGCGCTATCTGCGGGAATCGCTACCGCCGGTTGTCGAGCTGGTCGTCAGCGGCCGGCCAATGGGTGATGACCTCCTGGAATCGCTGCAGACGCAACGGAGCGAGCTGCGTGTGATCCCAACAGAACAGTTGGGCGTCGACGCTCAATCCCTCAAGGCGGCTGCGGTGGCTTTGCTGGGCCTGTTGCACCTCGATCAGGCGCCGGCCAACGTTGCAGCGGTCACCGGCGCGCACGCCCCGCGTACTGGGCCGTTTGACGCCGGGATCGGTGGTGAACTGGCATCGCCTGCTGCGCGAGCTGGCCGCGCGCCGGCCCAACGTCGTCACGCTGCGCAGCGCCGTCTAGCCCATCTGTCGCGCCGTTCCTTGCGTCGCTCGTCGTGCTCGCGCGGGCTCATAACCTGTTCGCGCGTCATTTCCGATCTTTCTCTGGGGGTTCTAGAGAATCTGCGAAAGTCGTGCCGATATGTGAAACTGTTCGGGCAAACGCTCCCGTATGCCTGGGCAACTGTGAGTTGAACGAAACGGTGATCCAGCCAGCCGACCCCGTTGTCGACGAGCTCGGACCGTCGGTGTGCATTGGAAGTCCAACACCCCAGCGGCCACGACCGACCGAGACGCGGCCATCGTGGTTGAGGGTCCGTTTGGCGCTTCGTAGCAAATCCTGAGTCCTCCCCTATGAACGTAGCCAAGCCTCATTACCTACTCTTTTCCGAATCCTGCCGGAAGAGCCCGCAGGGCCAATGGCGTTTCGTCTTGCAGTTGATCGATGGCACCGAGCAGTTCGAAGCGGCCGACGCCGAGCCCGACGCTCGCGGTGAGCGGCTCGAATTGTTGGCGGTGGTGCGCGGCTCGAGGCCCTGGCGCAACCCTCTCGCGTGACGCTGGTAACGCCCAGCCGCTATGTAAACCGTGGGCTGACCTACGGTTTGGCGGAGTGGCGCGAAAACGGCTGGCGCTGGGAGCACTACGGCGAAATGGTCCCTGTGAAGAATCGCGATTTGTGGCAACGGGTGGACAGGCGCTGCGCTTTCACCAGCTCGATTGCCGCACCTGGCGATTTGATCCGCCGCATTTCGCGGGCAATGAACCGGAACCCGCCGCGTGTGGCACGCACCATGGCAAACTCGAGCGCCACCACCCTCGGCGGAGGGGGCGTTTCAAGCGCCGCCTGGTTGCCTGCGAGCGATGGTGGGACGACCATCTGCGCTCGCTGCGGCTGTGGAGCGCACAGTGCGGCACACGGCTGTTGCCGCTGCCTTGGTTGCAATAACCGGTGGCAATTGGACTTATCGCTCTTCCTTCGCCCGAAAAGGCATTCTTGCACCTGGACTATAGTCCCCCTAGATCCCACAATCATTAAGGTAGGCCATGACGACGCGAACGACCGTGGAACTAGAGAAGATTGGCCTGCTGTTGGATGGCCGCTACGAGAACCCGTTCGATCTTCTGGGGCCACACGAAGTGATTGCGGCCGGCCGTCGCGCCACGGCCGTGCGGGCCTTTTTGCCGGGTTCGGCGCAGGCCTGGGTGGTCGAGCCCCAGCACGATCGTCCGCAACCGATGCGGTGCATCCATCCGGCCGGACTCTATGAGGCTATTTGCTCCATGAATGTCGAACAACGCAATCAATATCAACTGCGCGTGGCCGACCAGCGCGGCGGCGAGAAGACGATGCACGATCCGTATGCCTTTGCTCCGCTGCTGAGTGAGTTCGATCTCTACCTGCTGGGCGAAGGCAAGCATTGGACCAGCTATCAGAAGCTCGGCGCCCAGTTGCGCACGATCGATGGGGTCGAGGGCGTCAACTTCGCCGTCTGGGCCCCCAATGCTTCGGGCGTCAGCGTTATCGGTGACTTCAACGAGTGGGACCGTCTCCGTCATCCGCTGCGCAAGCACATCCCTAGCGGCATCTGGGAGCTGTTCGTCCCAGGTATCGGCGCCGGCGCGATCTATAAGTACCAAATCCGCCACAACGACGAGTCGTTCGAAAAGGCCGACCCCTATGGCTTCGCGGCCGAGCTGCCGCCGCGCACGGCTTCGAAAGTGGCCGATCTGGATCGCTACTCCTGGCGCGACGCTGATTGGATGTCGACTCGCGAGCGGAACAACGCGCTCGACGCGCCGATGTCGATCTATGAGGTCCACCTGGGAAGCTGGCGCCGCCCTGCCGACGACCCTTCGCGCTGGCTGACGTATCGCGAATTGGCGCACCAACTGGTCGACTACTGCAAGGAACTCGGCTACACGCACCTGGAGCTGATGCCCGTCAGCGAGCATCCGTTCTCGGGCAGTTGGGGTTATCAGACCGTGGGCTACTTCGCGGCCACGAGCCGTTATGGCAGTCCGGAAGACTTCATGTACTTCGTCGATCACTGCCATCAGAACGGCATCGGCGTGTTGATCGACTGGGTCCCGGCCCACTTCCCGCGCGACGCGCACGGACTGCGGATGTTCGACGGCACGCATCTGTATGAGCACGCCGACCCGCGTCAAGGGGAGCATCCCGACTGGGGCACGTTGATTTTCAACTACGGGCGCGATGAAGTTCGCAATTTCCTGGTCTCCAATGCCCTGTTCTGGCTCGACAAGTATCACATCGACGGACTGCGGGTCGACGCGGTCGCCTCGTTGATTTATTTGGACTACAGCCGCAACGCCGGCGATTGGATTCCCAACGAGTTCGGCGGCCGCG
>CAVZWY010000043.1:0-59053 GCA_963779015.1 uncultured Planctomycetaceae bacterium
TGCGCCCTTCCCCCACTTGCTCGATTTCCAATCCGGGTTGTGGTAAGCTAACCGCACACGCCGCGGGGCGAACCAGTGCCCCGACAATTGCCCACCCGCCGATCTTCACCGCACGGCAGCACTACCATGCAGCGTGATCGTACGAACCCTCCCGCCTCCGGCCTCCAGCCTCCCGCCGTTCTCCGCTCCGGTTGTCAGCCGGTGATTTCACGGCGGCAGATGTTGCAGATTGGCGGTTTGGGTTTGATGGGCTTGTCGTTGCCCAGGCTGCTGGCGGCCGAGGCGGTAAATCAGTCGGCGGGACTGAAGGCTCGCGCGGATGCCTGTGTGCTGATCTTTTTGAACGGTGGACCGAGCCACCTCGACATGTGGGACATGAAGCCCGAGGCTCCCGAGGGCATTCGCGGCGAGTTCAAGCCGATTGCGACCACGGTGCCGGGCATTCAGTTCAGCGAGCACATGCCGAAGCTGGCCAAGTTGGCGCAGCACGCGACGATCGTTCGCTCGATGCACCACAACGTGAACAACGCCCACGCCGCGGCGGTTTATACGAGCCTTACCGGGCACGACCGCGGCGACAACGTCCGCGCTGTGGGCGGCGAACCGAGTGAGTATCCGGCCATGGGCTCGGTGCTGGGCATGGTGCGGCCGCCCGAGCGACCGATCATTCCGCACGTCTGCTTGCCGTACATCACGAAAGAAGGCGCCGGCGGTCCGCCCCAGTCGGGCTTTTTCGGCGGACTGCTGGGCGCGCGTACGATCCGCTGTTCGTGTTGAAGGATCCCAATGCGCCGGATTTTGGCGTGCCGGAGTTGACGCTGTTGGCCGACGTGTCGGTCGAGCGTTTGTCGGCGCGGCAGGAACTGTTTCGCGCCATCGACGAGCAATTCGATCGCGGGCCGGGCGTGGCCGCTTACGACAGCATGGACGGTTTTCGCCGCCGCGCCGTATCACTGCTCACCAGCGAACAAACGCAAACCGCGCTTCGCATCGGCGACGAGGCCGAGCCGGTGCGCGAAAGCTACGGCCGCAACATCTATGGTCAAAGCGTGCTGTTGGCCCGGCGTTTGATCGAGGCTGGCACGCGGATGGTGACGCTCTCGTGGGCGCCGGACGCCAACGCCACGTGGGACACGCACGGCTCGAACTTCAAGAAACTGAAAAACACGCTGCTGCCGCAGTTCGACGCCGCCTGCTCCAGCCTGGTCAACGACCTGGCCGAGCGCGGCATGCTGGAGTGCACGCTGGTGGCCGTGCTGGGCGACTTTGGCGCTCGCCCAAGGTGAACGCCAGCGACGGCGGCCGCGATCACTGGAACTATTGCTACAGCCTGATGCTGATGGGCGGCGGGTTCAAAGGCGGCTTTGTTTATGGCGCCAGCGACAAGATCGGCGCGTTTCCGGCCCGCGACGCTCTGGTGCCGGGCGACGTGATCTCGACGATCTACCACGCGCTGGGCATTCCGCCGGACTACGAGTTGCTCGACGCCCAGAATCGGCCGCATCGCCTGGTGCCGGCCGGCAACATCGTGCCCGAGCTGTTGGCTTGAGCAGTCTGCTGAATTGCACGTGGGGGTGGCGAAACCGCCCGAGCCCCTTGTCTGGGCGGCTGCTGTCGCGCTTACTGAATATATTATCCCGCCCCGCATCAACCCGCCGACCGAATCCGCTATGAAATTGCCTGCTTGCTTGTTGTTCGTCGCGCTGGGGACCCTAGCGTTTCTTGGCTTGGCAGTGGCCGACGAAGCGCCACCGATCACCAGCCATCGCAATCTGCGTGTGTATCGCGATGCGACGGGCGGGCATCTGATCAAGACGCCCCAGGACTGGGCCAAGCGCCGGGCCGATATCGTGCAGGGCATGCAAGAGGCGATGGGCAAGCTGCCCGACCGCTCGAACCTGCCGCCGCTTGACGTGCAAATTAGCGAGACGTTCGACGGCCCCACGTTCACGCGGACCAAGCTTTCGTTCGCGGCCGACGAGGGCGATCGCGTGCCGTGCTACTTGTTCGTGCCCAAGGGGCTGGAGGGACGCCGCGTGCCGGGCATCCTGGCGCTGCACCAGACCACGCCGCTGGGCAAGATGGAGCCCGCCGGACTCGGCCCCAACGAGAACAAGCACTATGGATTGGAATTGGCCAAGCGCGGCTACGTGGTGCTGGTGCCCGACTATCCCAGCTTTGGCGACTACGACTACGACTTCCTGGCCGACAGCTATACCTCGGGCTCGATGAAAGGCATCTTCAACCACATGCGGGCGGTCGACTTGCTGGTCTCGCGGCCACAGGTGGATCCCAATCGCATCGGCGTCATCGGGCACTCGCTGGGAGGGCACAACGCCATGTTCGTCGGCATGTTCGACGAGCGGATCAAGGTGATCGTATCGAGTTGCGGCTGGACGCCGTTTCATCACTACTACGGCGGCAAGCTCGACGGCTGGACGAGCGACCGCTATGTGCCGGCAATTCGCGACGTCTATAAGCTCGATCCCGATCGCGTGCCGTTCGACATGTACGAAATCGTGGCTTCGTTCGCGCCGTGCGCGTTCTATTCGGTCTCGCCGCTGCACGACTCGAACTTCGACGTCGAGGGTGTGCGCAAGGTGATCGCCGAAGCGCAGCCGATTTACGACCTGCTGGGCGCCGGCGACAAGTTGCAAGTCCGCTATCCGGACAGTCCGCACGATTTTCCGCCGGCCGAGCGATTCGAGGCCTATGCATTCATCGATCGCATGCTGAAGCACACGCCCACGGTCGACTTCGCGGCGGAGCTGCCACGCGTGGCGCCGCACGAGCCGGATGAAGCGCTGGCGACCTTTACGATCAATCCCGGCTTCCGACTGGAACAGGTGGCCAGCGAGCCGCTGTTGAATACGCCGGTGGCGGTGGCGTTCGACGAGAACAGCCGGCTATACGTCGTGGAAATGCGCGACTATTCCGAGCAGGACAAAGAGCATCTGGGGCAAGTACGGCTGTTGGAAGACACCGATGGCGACGGCCGCTTCGACCGAGGCACCGTCTTCGCCAAGACGCTCTCTTGGCCGACTGCAATCGCCTGTTGGGATGGCGGCGTGTTCGTCGGCGCAGCGCCGGACATCTATTACCTGAAGGACACCAACGGCGACGGCGTGGCCGACGAACAAAAAACCGTGTTCACGGGCTTCAGCCGCGCGAACGTGCAGGGGCTGCTCAACAGCTTCCATTGGAGCCTGGACAATCGCATCCATGGCGCCACCAGCACAGGCGGCGGCGAAGTCACGCGGCCCGACGTGGCCGACTTCGAACCGGTGAACGTCAACGGTCGCGATTTCTCGTTCGATCCGCGCACGTTGGAGCTGCGTGCCGAGAGTGGTGGCGCGCAGCACGGCATGTCGTTCGACAACTGGGGACGGAAATTCGTCTGCTCGAACAGCGACCATATTCAAATGGTGATGTTCGAAGACCGCTACGTGGCCCGCAATCCGGCACTGGCGGCGCCCTCGGCGCGCGTGAGCATTGCCGCCGACGGGCCACAGGCCGAGGTCTTTCGCACCAGTCCCATCGAAGCCTGGCGCATCGTGCGCACGCGATTGCGCGTCACCGGAGCGGCGACCGGGCCGATCGAAGGGGGCGGACGGGCCGGCGGTTACTTTACCGGAGCGACCGGCACGACGATCTATCGTGGCGACGCGCTGCCGCACGAATATGTCGGCCAGTCGTTCACGGGCGACGTGGGTAGCAACATCGTGCACCGCAAGCGGCTCGAGCCCCATGGCGTGGGCTTCATCGCCCACCGCGCCGATGAGAAGAAGGAATTCCTCTCGTCGACCGACAACTGGTTCCGCCCGGCGCAATTCGCCAATGCGCCTGACGGCTCACTCTATGTGATCGACGTCTATCGCGAAGTAATCGAACATCCCAAGAGCCTGCCGCCGGAAATCAAGCGGCACATCGACCTGACCAGCGGACGTGACCGTGGGCGGATTTATCGCATCGTGCCCGACGGCTACAAGCAACGTCCGCTGCCCCGCTTGGGTGATGCATCCACTGCTGAACTGGTCGCCATGCTCGATCATCCCAATGGCTGGCACCGCGACACCGCCTCGCGATTGCTGTTCACGCGGCAAGATCACGCAGCCGTTGCACCGCTGGAAAAGCTCGCCGCACAGGCAAGCTCGCCTGAGGGGCGGATGCACGCCCTGTACGCGCTGGCAGGTTTGAAAGCTCTCACGGAGGAGACCTTGCTGTTGCGTCTCGACGACGAACACCCTCGGGTACGCGAGCACGCCGTGCGTTTGGCGGAGCCCTTGGCCGCCGCATCCGCGCCGTTGCGGTCCAAGCTGTGTGCCATGGCCGGCGATCCGGATCTCCGTGTGCGCTATCAACTGGCGTTCACGCTGGGTGAGTTCGATGGCGACGCTCGCTATCCAGCGCTGGCCGCCATTTTGCGGGAAAGCGGCCTCCCGGAAAGCAACGACAAGTGGATTCGGGTGGCGGTGTTCAGTTCGCTGCAGCACGGGGCGGGTATCGTGTTTGCCGAACTGGTGGCCGACAACGCCTGGCGCGCGACCGACGCCGGCAAATCGCTGCTGGGGGATTTGGCCGGCCTGATCGCGCGGCAGAACGACAGCGGCGCGATGACGAAACTGGTCGCCGGACTCGAATCGTTGCCGGCCGATGAGAGTGCGCTGGCAATTGCCATCGTGCGGGGATTGGGCGAGGGTGCGTCGGGCGGTCCTGGCACGCTACAGGCGCGGTTGGCTTCGCTGGACAGCAAGAAACCGCAGCAGATTTTGAACGACATTCTGGCCAAAGCGCGAGTCCGCGCTGCCGACGACGCGGAGCAACCGGCCGCGCGCGTCGATGCAATTCGCCTGCTGGCGCTGGGAGATTTTGCAGGCGCCGGAGGAGTGTTGGCGCCGTTGATCTCCAACCAGCAGCCGCAGGACGTTCAGTCGGCGGCGATCAACACCCTCGGTAAGTTTTCCGATCCGTCGATCGCCGCCACGCTGTTGGCAGCCTGGCCCAACATGAGTCCTCGGCTGCGCACCGAAGCGACCGAGGTGATCTTCGCGCGTCCGGCGTCGCTGCTGGCACTGTTCGACGCGTTGGACGCCGACACCGTCTCGCTGGCGGACTTCGATCCGGCGCGGCTTCGTTCGCTGGAACAACACGCCGACGCCATAGTACGTGACGCGCGGGCCCGTTGCTGGCGAAGATCAAGCTCGGCCGTCGGCAGGACGTCGTGGAGGCCTATCGCGGGGCGTTGGCCCAGGACGGCGATCCGTCACGGGGGCGCAAGCACTTCCAAAAGATCTGCGCGACGTGTCACAAGCTGGAAGGCGTTGGCCATGAAATCGGCCCCAACCTGGCCACGTTCAAGAACCGGGGGCCCGAGGCGCTGTTGGTGAACATTCTCGATCCGAATCGCGAAGTGAATCCGCAGTTCGTCAACTATGTGCTGGTGACAACCGACGGTCGCTCGATGACGGGCATTGTCGCTTCGGAAACGGCAACCAGCGTCACGCTGCGTCGCGCCGAAAATGCGACCGATACGGTATCGCGCGATCGGATCGAGGAATTGCGCGCCAGCGGCATGTCGATCATGCCCGAAGGGCTGGAGAAAGAACTCTCGCCGGACGCCATGGCGGATCTGTTGGCCTATTTGCTCAATGCACTGTGATGGGAGAACGGCCGTTGCGCTCGCCTAAGTCTGGCAATTCACTGTCGCGGCGCACGTTCTGCCGCACGGGCCTGGCTGCCGCGGCGAGCCTGGCGTTGTCTCTACGCGGCAGCCGAGCGGCAGAGGCTTTTCCGCCCGGCAAGTATGTCGACGTGCATACGCACCTGGGGCAGACGTGGAACAGCACCGAGCCGCTCTCGGCCGATCAATTGCTGTGGTGGATGGACAACCATGAGATCTCGCAGGCGGTGGTGTTGCCGCTGGTCTCGCCCGAGTCGTCCAGCTATCCGCTCACGTCGGACTACGTATTGCAGCAGACCCAGCCGCATCGCGACCGGCTGATTCCGTTTTGTTCGGTCGATCCGCGCACCAGCTATCGCGGCGGATTATCCGGCCTGGTCGACATGTTGCAGCGCTACGTCGATCGCGGGGCCAAAGGATTCGGCGAGCACAAGCCGGGCGTGCGCATCGACGATGCGCGCAACATGACCATCTATGCCGCCTGCGGCCAACTGAAATTGCCGCTGCTGTTTCATCTCGACCAGCAGCGCAACGTCGACGCTCCGGGACTGCCCGGCTTGGAGAAAGCGCTCAAGGAGTTTCCCGAAACCGTGTTCATCGGACACGGGCCGGGGTGGTGGGCGTCGATTTCCGGCGACGTTGACGAGAAAGATCTGGGCGGCTATCCCGAGGGCACGGTGGCGCCGGGCGGAGCGATCGACCGGCTGATGGAAGCCTATCCCAACCTGTACGGCGATCTATCGGCCGGCAGCGGCGCCATGCGCGATTTCCCGCGATTTGGATTTCGGCCGCGAGTTTCTAAAGCGTCGCGCAGACCGGCTGATGTTCGGCACCGATTTTCTCGCCCCCGGGCAAGAAGTGCCGCAGCTTACGCTGTTTCGTACGCTGGAGTTGCCTGCCGACGTGCAGGCGAAAGTGTTTCGCGACAACGCCCGGCAGTTGCTCGGGCTGGGTTAGCACGCAACGTCGCACCCGCATAGGATATCTGCCATGTCGACCCGCCGTCGCTTTTTCGTCCGTGTTGCAGCGGCAATCGCGCTGTCTGCAATGCCCTTTGCCGCGCACGGCGCAAACTGGAAGGTCGGCGCCGCTAAGCAGAAGATCACGCCCGAGCATTCGATGTGGATGGCAGGGTACGGTTCGCGCACGCAACCGGCCACGGGTTTGCTGAACGATTTGTGGGCCAAGGCGCTCGTGCTGGAGGACACCCGGGGGACGCGCGTGGCTATCATCGGGCTCGATCTGGTGGGCATTAGTCCCGACGTGGCCGATCCGGTGCGTGAGCAGCTTGAAAACAAGTTCAACCTGCCGGCGGCGAACGTGGCGTTTTGCTGCTCGCACACGCACAGTGGTCCGGTGGTGGGCCACAACTTGCGCTCGCTGCACTACGATCAGGTCGACGCGAATCAAAAGTCGCTGATCGACGCCTACGCCGCGCATTTGCAACAATCGCTGGTCGGCGTGGTGGGCCAGGCGATCGCAGCCCTTGCGCCCGCCAAGCTGTCGTTTGGCAGCGGCACGGCCGCGTTTGCCACCAATCGCCGGAACAATCCCGAGGCCGACGTCCCCCGGCTGCGCAGCGAGGGCAACCTGGCCGGTCCGTTTGACCACGACGTGCCGGTGCTGAAGATCACGGATCCCGAGGGCAAGCTCACCGGGGTGCTGTTTGGTTATGCCTGCCATGCCACCGTGCTATCCGACTACGACTGGTCGAGCGACTATCCGGGCTTCGCCCAGAGCGATTTGGAGGCGAAGCACCCGGGTTGCACCGCCGTGTTCTTTGCCGGCTGCGGCGCCGACCAGAATCCCCTGCCCCGGCGTCAGGTCGCGCTGGCCAAACAATACGGCGCGGAGTTGGCCAGCGCGGTCGATAAAGTTCTGAGCGAGCCGCTCGAACCGATCGAAGGCGACTTGACGGCGAGCGCCACGCATATCGACCTGGCGCTGGCCCACGTGCCGACACGCGAAGACGTCGAACGGGACGCGCAATCGGACGACAAGTACGTGGCGTCCCGGGCCAAGTGGTATCTCTCATTGCTCGACGCCGGTCAGGCATTGCCGGGCACGTATCGCTATCCCATCCAACTTTGCGCCTGGGCGACAAGCTGACGTTGGTAACTTTGGGCGGCGAAGTGGTGGTGGACTATGCCCTGCGGCTGAAGCACGAGTTGAACCCCGAGAACACCTGGGTGGCTGGCTACACCAACGACGTGATGGCCTACATCCCGTCGCGCCGCGTGCTGGCCGAGGGAGGCTATGAAGGGGGCGGCGCAATGGTGTACTACAGCCTGCCGTCGCCGTGGGATCCCAGCATCGAAGAGAACATCGTGCGCGCGGTGCATGCGTTGAACGAGCTGCCGAAATCGGCTCCCTAGTGTTTCGCCGCCGGTTGCTTCGATTTCTTTGCCATGCGGTGATGCATGGGGTTACAATGCGTCTCGCCGCGCGGCGCATTGGCCGCCGGAGCAGGTCTCGCCCGCTTCCCACTCTCTCCTACAAGGCGAATCATGCGCACGACGTGGACCTTCAGTTCGGCTGGACAAATCGTGTTTGGAAGCGGCGCGGCCGAACAGTTGGGCGACATTGCCCGTCGCTTGGAATTGGAGCGGATCCTGGTCGTCACCGACGAACAACTCGTTGGCGCCGGCGTTGCCAAGCAGATCGAACGTCCTTTGGCCGAACAGGCCTCGCTGGACTTCTTCACCGGCGGCGAGCCCGAGCCCTCGCTCGACGCGGCCGAACGCTGCGTGGCGCACGCCCGCGCGTTCAAGCCCGATGGGCTGGTGGGCCTTGGCGGCGGCAGCAACATGGACCTGGCGAAGATCGCCGCAGCGGTGCTGTCGCACGGCGGCTCGCCGCGCGACTACCTGGGCGTCGACAAAGTGCCTGGGCCGGTCGTGCCGCTGATTTGCGTGCCCACCACCGCCGGCACGGGCAGCGAAGTCTCTGGGGCGGGCGTGTTTACCGATCAGGAAAACAACATCAAAGTCGGCGCGATGAGCAACTATCTGCGTCCGGCGGTTGCCGTGGTCGATGCGAAGCTGACGCTCACCTGCCCGCGCAAAGTGACGGCCGATAGCGGTATCGACGCCATGACGCACGCCATCGAAGCCTTCACCGCGGTCGACTACTCGCAGTTTCCCGCCCAGCCGGGCGAGGCTTCCGTTTATCAGGGGCGCTATCCTCTGACCGACTGTCTGGCGGAGAAAGCCATTTCGATCATCGGCGCGAATCTCGAGCGGGCCGTGGAACAGCCCGACGATTTGGAGGCGCGTGAGGCCATGGCGCTGGGAGCGCTGTTGGCAGGACTCGCCTTCTCCAATGCCGGAGTGGCACTGGTTCATGCGCTGGAGTATCCGCTCGGCGGGGTGACGCATTGCACGCATGGCGCCGGCAATGGGCTGCTGCTGCCGCACGTGATGCGCTACAACCTGCCGGTGCGGCGTCAGGCGTTTGCCCGCGTGGCCCAGCTCTTGGGCGAAGACACCAGCGGGCTGGGCGAGCAGGACGCGGCCGAGCGGGCCGTGACGCGCATCGAGCAACTGAATCGCGCCATCGGCATCCCGGCACGCATCCGCGACCTGGGCGCCAAGCAAGAGCAACTGCCCGAAATGGCCGAAAAGGCCTTGGCCATCGGCCGCATCGTGCGGGTGAATCCCCGAGTGCCCAAGTTGCCCGAGGTGATCGAATTGCTCAACGAGGCGTATTAGGCGGAGTATGGACAAGGAAGAACTGAAAACGCGAATCCGAAACGTGTTTGCGCACTTTGAATATCCGGGCGACTGGTGTCTTTCCGGAAGCACTGAAGGAGATGAACCGCAACTCGTCGCTCAGGAATTCGCGGGAAAATCCGACTGGACTGCGCTTGATCCACAGTTCCTGGATCAATCGCCCGACGGGCTGAGTTCCGCGTTGTCCTTTTTCTCGGACGAAGCCTTTCACTACTTCTTACCTGCATATTTGATCGCCGATATTGATGGACGGCTCGAACGAGTGGATCCGGTTTTTCACTTGACGTTCGGGATCGATGACGAATCGAAGCATAACTCGGTAAATCCCCGCCGGTACGGTCGACGAACATGGTATGAAGAATTCAGCTACAGGTTTTCCATGTTTGATCGTGAGGAAGTGAGAGTCATCATCGCGTACCTACAACTCAAAAGTGCGTCAGATGCTTTCGACGCGGGTAGCATCCACCAAGCGTTGAACAACTACTGGCTTCCTCGCTACAACGAGCTCGCTACCCAAGAGTAGTCAAGCACGCCCAGCGAGGCTCGCGTACCTGTCACCCACCCAGCGTCTCCCGCGCTTTGAGCACCAGCACGCAGCTCGGGCCGTGGGTGATCCGGCTGTCGAAGACCATGCGGACGATTTCGTCGAACGGCGCGGAGAATACGCGTGTCCGCTCAGTCCCTTCCAGTTCGCGTGGACCGAAGGTCAACTTCCGCGCCAGGAACAGTCGCGTGGGCGAGACCACGATCGTGGTGAACGGATCGCAAATGCCCATGTCGATCCATTCATCGGCCCTGATACCCAGCTCTTCGCGCAGTTCGCGCTGGGCGGCTGCCAGCGGCTCTTCGCCGGCTTCGACGCCGCCGGAGACGACTTCGATCGTGGTGCGTCCCACACCGTAGTGAAAGTCCTGGGTCAGATGGGCCACGCGCTGCTCATCCACGGCCAGCACGGAGACGCCGTGCAGCAAATGGACGATGCAATGCGTGCCGGGCGCGCCGTCGGGCCGAATCACCTGGTCGCGATCGACCTGGATCCACGGATCCTGATACATCGTTTCGCGCTTCAGAATCTGCCAAGGTCCGTGGCGGCGAGGTCGTTCCATCGTGTTGTGCGCAAGGGCTGTCGTCGAGCGAGCCAACACGGGCATTCTACCGGTCACTGCACGTGGGGGATATCCAAGCCTGCCGTGTGTGGCAAATATGTCTGGCGCGATGGCTGGGGAGTATGTACAACTTGGGAAAGCGTCGAAGGGATTTTCTTTTCCAAGGAGGCCGTGATGGGATTGCCGAAAGTGGATCGCGCGAAGCTTCGCGAGCGATTGTTGACCGAGTTCGAGCGGACGGTGGACGAGGTGGCCGAGGCGGTGGATGCGGCCCCGGCGGGGCGAGTGATTCGCGATAGCGAGGAGCCGGCGCGGGATGCGTTGGATCGTTTCAGGCAAGTCGTCTACGAAGAGGTCTTGCAGGCCAAAGTGGACGCGTCGGAAGCCGCTTTTCCCCCCTCCGACCAGCGCGGCCAGCGGCAAGCCGAAACGTCATAAGGGGCGTCAAGCTTTCAGCCTGCTGTCGATCAACGGTCGCATCCAATTGCGTCGCGTGCGTTGGCACTGCCCGCGGGAAGGGAGCGAGACGACGATCGACCGGCTGTTGGACGACGCCGAATCGACGATCAGCCAAGGCGTGCGTGAGATGGCCTGCCGGGTGAATCAAGGTGCCTCGAGCTTTGCCAGAGCGGCCGAAATCCTCGGCCGCACGGCGCACTTCAACGTCAGCAAGGAAACCTTGCGGCAGTTGATCGAAGAGGAAGGTCTTACGGTGTTGCGGGGGATGCAACGGGGGGAATTGGCTCCCGACTGGTCGAGCGCCGACTGCACGACCGAAGAGCAGACCCGGCGAATTTACCTCGGCTGCGACGGCGTGAAAGTGCCGCTGGTGACCGACGCGGAGAAGAAGAAGCGGCGGCAAGCGATTCGCGCCAAGCGTGCTCGCCGGGGGGCGCAAGTGCAAGCCGCTGCCACGCGCCAAACCGGGTTCCGATAACGCCTACAAGGAGTTCAAGGTCGGCTATCTGTACGACGAGAAGAAGGCCCATCGGTTGGTGGGAGCGACCGCCGGCAACCACGAAACGGCCGGACGGATGCTGCAGCGGATGGGCGCTCAGGTGGGGCTTATCGAGGCCGACGAGCGTGTTGCCTTGATCGACGGGGCGCCGTGGATTCGCAACCAGATCGAGTTTCACGGCTTGACCAGCGACATCGGCTTGGACTTTTATCACTTGCAAGACTACGCCCAGAAGACGCGTCGGGCCGTGTTCGGCGAGGCGTCCGAGGAGGGCCGGCGGTGGCTCGGTGATTTGATGCACACGTTCAAGCACGACGGTTACAACGCGGGCTACGACAAGCTGACCGCGTGGCGCACCAGGCTGCGAGGCGCCAAGCGTGCGGCGGCCAACAGCTTGATGCAATACGCGGCCGAGCGACACGACATGATTCGGTATCCGCAGTTCCGCATGAAAGGCTGGCAAATCGGCAGCGGGCCGACCGAAGCCGAGTGCAAGACCACCACCGATCGCGTCAAGGGACACGGTCGCCGTTGGGATTCGGCCAACGCCGAAGCCATGATGGCCCTGGCCGCACTCCACGACAGCCAATTGTGGACACAACACTGGACAACCCTCGATCCACAAAGAAATTAACGACGCCATAGAATCTGGCCAGACACAGCCTGCCGCCGCAATTGCACCACACGGCGAGGGCACTTATAACTGCCGAACCGCCGTTCACCCGTTTGTCCGCCGAGCCAGTAGCCACCGTGAACGAACCGCTCGACTCTCGCGCCGAAGCTGCCGTGTCGCGCTTTCCGTGGGATGTGGTGGGGCTGGTGCTGGGGCCGGTGGTGCTGGTGGCGTGGTTCGCGTGGGGACCGCGCGAAGGGCTCACGCCCGAGGCCCATCGCCTGGCCGGCGTACTATTGCTCACCATCATCTGGTGGGTGACCGAGCCCATTCCGATCGCGGCCACGGCGCTGATGGCCGTCATTCTCACGGTGATCCTCGGCGCCGTGCCGGTGGAAGGGGGCAAGTTCGATCAGGCGAAAATCGCCTTTGCCCAATTCGGCAATCCGGTGTTGTTCTTTCTGCTGGGCGGCATGTTCATCGGACGGGCCATGACGCGGCACGGGCTCGATCGGCGCCTGGCGCTGTCGATTCTGGCCACCCGTTGGGCGACGCGTTCCAGCAGCACGCTGCTGGCCGCCGTGGGGCTGACGTCGATGGTGTTGTCGATGTGGATCTCCAACACGGCGGCCACGGCCATGATCTTTCCGGTGGTGCTGGGAATGATTGCGGTGCTGGCCGCTGGCATGGGAGACCAGTCGGCCGCCTTTCCCCGTTCGCGCTATGCGTCGGCCTTGTTGTTGATCACCGCCTATGCGTCCTCGGCCGGCGGGGTGGCCACGCCGATTGGCACCACGACCAACGTGGTGGCCATGGGCTACTTCGCCCAAGCGGAATACTTTGGACGCCCGATTGACTTCGGCCGCTGGAGCATCGTGGGCGTGCCGATGGCCATCGCCCTGGGACTGGGGCTGTTCGCCTGGATGCGCTTGCTGGCGCCGGCCGAGAAGCTCGACTTGCCCGCATTGCGGCTGCATTTGTGCAACGAGCGGGCCAAGCTGGGCGGTTGGACCGCCGGCGAGCGCAACACGCTGGTGGTGTTTCTCACGGTCGTTGCGCTGTGGGTGGCGCCGTCGATGCTGTTGTTGCTGCGCTGCGACGTGCAAAGCGAGTGGATGCGGGCGCACTTTCCCGAACAGGTGGTGGCCATGATGGCGCCGATCATGCTCTATCTGCTGCCCATCGACTGGCGCCAGCGGCGCTTTTCGCTAGAGCCGGTGGACTTCTCCGCCATCGATTGGGGCACCGTGCTACTGTTTGGCTCGGGCTTGGCGCTGGGGAATCTGATGTTCCTCACCGGGCTGGTACACTTCATCGGCCAAAGCGCGTTCGACTGGCTCGACACGACCAACGTGTGGGCCATTGCGGCATTGGCGATTGCCGGCGGCGTCGGCCTGAGCGTTTTCACCAGCAACGCCGCGACCGCCGCCGCGTTGATCCCGGTGATCGCCGCCATCTGCCGCCAGGCACAGATCGACGCGGTGATGCCGCTGTTAGCGGTGACCTACGCCGCCAGCTTCGGTTCGGCATTGCCAGTCTCCACGCCCCCCAACGCCATCGTCTACGGCTCGGGACTGATTCCCGCGCAGGATGATCGTCGCCGGTCTCGGGTTCGACGCGATTTGCTGCGTCGTGATCTGGGTCGTGCTGCGAATCGCCGGAGCCCTGGGATGGACGCCGCTGGCGTGACGGGAGGCCGGAGGCTGGAGGGAGAAAAACGGAACGAATACCAAGAGCGAAGCGTGAGCGAGGGAGGCGTGAGGTTTAGCGGCATGCAGCGCCGCGACACCGCTTGTGCCTGCGGCACCCGTGGGAGACAGGCTTGAGGCGGGAGGCTGGAGACGGGAGGAGGAACGCGGATCACCGATGCTCGAATGAGGGAGACCTGCAGGATTGGCGACACGCAACACCGCAACGCCTCTTGTCCGCCCGCGCCTTTGCGTCTTCCTCCCGTCTCCAGCCTCCGGCCTCCGGCCTGTCCTACGCTACCCGCGCGTTGACGCGCCATAGCAGCGGGCCGGGCTGGTGGCCGGAAACGTGGCCGCCGGAGGCTTTGTAGGCGAGCTGGACGTCGATGTTCTCCCACAGCACCAGCCGCTCGTCGATGCGCGTCATGGCGCGGATGTCGCCGTCTTGCGAAACGACCAGGCCCAGCGAACCCGGCTTGTCGTAGCAATAGCGCATCATGGCGCGATGCCGCGTACCATACTGCGTCAGCTCCGAAACGCGCAACAATTTAGGATCGGCGTGCGAATCGCGGGCGACGTGGATATCGGACAACAGCGTGTCGGTCCGCACCTCGACGCCGAATCCGTGTACGACCATTCGCTCGTCCAACAGCACGAAACCATCGACGCACGACAGCGAGGCGATGAAGCGAATGGCGCCCAGCACTTCGTTCTTGTGCTCGGCCAATTCGCGCACCGCGCTATATGGCATGACGTTCTGGCTTTCGCTCCGCGCGGACGAGGGGCTTGCCGCCTGTTGTCGAGCTTGAACGTCGACCAACGACCGCAGCGCGCGCAGCAGGCGTTCGTAGCGGATGCTGTATTTGACGTTCAGCCCGTCGAGCGACATTTGCGGTGTGATCAACAGCCCGCCGCCGTGGCGGTAGTGCCGCACGTTCATCAGGATGCGGCAGATGGCGTTGATCCACCGCATGAGCAACTCGCTTTCCAGCGCGATGCTGGCCGGATCGCTGGCGGCGCCGCCGTTGCCGTGCAAGTAGCTGCGCAGGTAGCCCACCAGCAGGTCGTGGACCGGGCCGGACCACAGCACGTCGTGGTACTCTTCGACCAAGGTGTTTTGTTCGAGGCTGCCGATCAGTTCGTCGTTGCGATAGACCGAGATGTTGCCCACGCCGGTGATCGTGGCCTGAAACAAGCCGGGCCGGTGGGGGATGCCGCGGGCGTCGAGTGTGATGTGGTCGGTGTGGCGGGGTTCCTGATCGACCATCCCCCAGATGAACAGTTTGTTCCGCCGGTCGCGATACACGGCCAGCGAAGAGACGGCCGGATCGGCAGCCCGGGCCAGCTTGGCCAGCGTGCGAACCTCGAACGGCAACGGCCGGTCGAACGGCACCAGGCTCCAGGCGTCGGACGCGCGCCGCTCGGGCATGCCATCGCCCAGCGCGTCCGGATCGACGAAGTTGACGGTGCAATAGACGGGCCGCCCTTCGTCGGTCTTCAAGCTGGCGAAGTACAACGTCTCGAGCAGCCGCGTGAGCACGGCCTCCGGCGGCGCAAATCGCCCGTCGCTGGCCAGCCGCAAAGCCACCAGCTTCGCCAAATGCGAAGGATACTGCGTCGTCCGATCGCCACTCGACATAGCCGCGCAAACTCAGGGTGCTAGCACTTCGGGCCCAGGCACAAAGGAGCGGGATGATCTGAAAATGCTGTCACGGCGTCAAGGGGAGTGTCGGAAAACAGGCCGGAGGCTGGAGATGGGAGGGTGGTTGGAGAGATGCGGTTGAGTCTCAAACACTAACCCGAAGCGCCAGCGAAGGAGACTTGCAGGTCAACGGCGGAATGCCGCGCGACGCCTCTTGTGCCTGCGGCAGCCAGACGCACAACTGCGTCTGGGCGCACCTCACGGGGCACTCCATTTGGTTTGCAGATCCGACTATTCATGGTCCTCGTCAAAGAATTCGTCCGACACTTCCTTTAACTCGTATGTCTCGGTTGTGGTGACGCCGATTTTGTAGACCAGCATCAAATCCGCAAGCATTTTGCCATTTATGAGGACTACCTTTTTGCCTTCGATCTTTTGCACGAATTCGTATGCGTCCCTCGTGAGCTCCGACGTGGTCAGCATGACGCCTTTCTTGGAACGCTCAAGGTCCATGCTACCTACGAACGCCTGTACGGCTTGCCGACCAACTGTTCCCGAGTCGTACCGTTTCGCTTGTACGCAGACGACGTCCAACCCCAATTTGTCTTCGGAGATCTTCCCATCAATGCCACCATCGCCTGGCTTGCCGGTTACCGTGGCTTCTCCGCCGACGCCATATCCCATTGCCGAAAGCAACTTGACTACAGCCTTTTCAAAAAAGCTGGGATCTGCCGCCTTGAGACGGGACAGCAGTTCGGATTTTGTAGCTTCCTGAAGCGTCCGAAAAGATGACGCCAGCAATTCGCTCGGTGTCAGTTCCCCTGGCACGTTGACAACGCGAGCGGGACTGGACGTGCTCAAACCTTCGGTCTCTTTGATGAACTCAAGAAACGAAGGATACCTCTCGAGAAATGGCTTATCGATGCCTGCGGGATTCGTAGACAGCACTTTGCGCCCTTCGTCAGTTATTCTGACGACGCCACGTTTCGGATTGTCGACTAGACCTGCCTTCTTGAGGTAGGTTTTTGCCCAACCAACTCTGTTGTTCACAACTCTCTGCTGATTGCTCGGAAGCAGGGCGTTGCGCTCGCTCTCCGTTAGGTGGAAGTGGTCCGCCGTCAGCAAACACAGCTCGCGTATCGTTCGCTCGCGACCATCGGCAAGCGCTCTTAGCATTGGCAACATGAAAGCCTGATAGTCCGGGATAGCCATTCTTGTCTCCTGATCGCTCGCTACGGAAAATAGATGGGCTATCATAACATTTGTTCACACTGTGACCTGTACTCCTACCCCAACTCGGCACACTTGGCAACCAATTCCGATGAAATCCCTCACCGAATACCTCACGTTCAACATTCCCGCTCGGATGGGCTTTGAGAACATTACGCCGGTCGTTGAAGCGATCGTGCGCAAAAGTGGCATCCAAGAAGGATTGATGCTCTGCAACGCGATGCACATCACGGCCAGTGTGTTCATCAACGATGACGAATCGGGGCTGCTCGCGGACTATGAGAAGTGGCTGGAGGCGTTGGCTCCGTTTGATGCTTCGGCCGAGCGGTACAACCATAACCGGACGGGCGAGGACAACGCGGATGCCCACATGAAGCGGCAGATCATGGGGCGCGAGGTGGTGGTGGCCGTCACCAAGGGCAAGCTCGACTTCGGCCCCTGGGAGCAGATCTTCTACGGCGAGTTCGACGGCCGCCGGGCGAAACGCGTGCTGGTGAAGGTGATTGGTGAGTGAGGGAACAGGCTGGAGGCTGGAGACTGGAGACGGGAGGGACGAGTTAATCACGAACACGTAGCGCGAACGAGGGCGACTGGCGGATCGGCGATCAACTGCGCCGCAGCGCCTCTTGTGCCTGCGGCACCCAGACGCACGAGTTGGCCACCCGGGCGGCAACATACATCACCACCAAGCCCACACCCGCCGAAATCCAAAATCGAAAATCCAAAATTACTCCCCATCCTCAAACCCCTATCCCCTTTTTCCTACGACGTGATTCCCTTGGTCAGCGTCATGAACGCGGTCTCCAGGTTCATTTCTTCCTCTTTGAACAGGCTGAGTTGGAAGCCGTTTTTCACCAGCAGCGTGGCCAGCGGGCTGTAGTCGTCGACGTCGGCCACCAGCGTGACCATCAGCACCTTGCCGCGGGTTTCCACGGTGTCGACGGTTTCGTGTTCCGCCAGCAGTTCCGCCGCCGCGGCGATCTTGCCGATCACCGAAATGTTCAATACGGTGCGGCGCCGCGCTTGCCGCATCACTTCGGCCACGTCGGCGTTCACGATGAGTTCGCCGCGCTCGATGATGCCGATCTTGTTGCAGATGTCGGCCAGCTCGGGCAGGATGTGGCTGGAGACCATGATCGTCTTGCCCGTGTCGCGCAGCGCTTGAGCAGTCCGCGGATTTCGATGCGCGCCCGGGGATCGAGACCGCTGGCCGGCTCGTCCAACAGCAGGACCTGCGGATCGTGCAACAGCACGCGGGCCAGTCCCAGCCGCTGCGTCATGCCGCGCGAAAGGCTGGTCACTCAGCGCTTCGCGTTTGTAGCCCAGCTCGACCAGGTCGAGCACGTCGTCGCAGATCTTTCGCCGGGCGGCGCCGCGGATGCGATAGGCCGCCGCGAAGAATTCGAGGTATTCGATCACCTTCATGTCGTCGTACACGCCGAAGAAGTCTGGCATGTAGCCAATCACGCGGCGGATGTCGCGCGGATTGGTGTAAATCGAATAGCCGCACACGTAGGCCTCGCCCCAGGTGGGGTTGAGCAGCGTGGCCAGGATCTTCATCGTCGTGGTCTTGCCGGCGCCGTTGGGACCAATGAAGCCGAACACGTCCCCCTTCTGCAAGTCGAGTTCGAGCGATTTGACGGCAAACAGCTCGCCATACTTCATCGTCAGATCGTGTGCTTCGATCACGCGTGCATCCTTTGGCAGGGTCGTGATGCTTATTGAGCAAGTGGCCGCGATACGGGAAAAACGAAACGATAGAAGGTCCAGTGCTGGCCGTCCGGGTCGTCGATTGGTTCGTCGCCGGAGAACAAGCGGGTGGCGCTGGTGGGCTGTCGGCCGATGAGGATGGCTCGTCCGTCCAGCACCAGGTGACTCAGATCGACGAACTCCTGATACGTGCCTTCCAAGCCGGTATAGCCGCGGCCGCCGGCCAATTCGTGGCAGCTCATCACCTCGACAATGCGCGGCACGTCGAACGACGACTGATCGTATGGCGGCACGAAGTCGCGGTCGCCCCGCACGGTCACTTGTCGCAAATAGGTTTCAACGGTCTGCGGATCCAGCTCATTGGCAATGTCGATGAACTGGCCCGGCTCGAGCTTGTTGAGCGGGTAAGCCCAGGTGTCATAGATCAGGACGGCGTTCTGCCAGCGGCGCCTCGAGATGGCATTCGATCGTGCCTGCCAGCCGTCCGTCGTCGAACAGTTTGGCCTCGATCGGCGGCGCGGATTCCGCCCACCAGCGGCCGACGAACGGCTTGGTCGACCAGATGGCGATCGGCACGCGTTTGAGCGCATCAAGGTGTGGCGCAAAATCGTACGGCAGCGTGAACATGGGCACGTTGGCCGACGTGGGGTTCATGCCGCCAAAGCCGTCGCCGGGCAATCCCATCCAAGAGAAGAGCGATTGCGGCGGAGAGTTCGCCAGCGGCACCGCGGCGGACGGATCGAGCGACAGGTCGTAGGCGGCGCTCTGGGGACTGAACAAGTTGGCCCAGCTCGTGCCGCGCACCCGTTGCGACTCGGCGTCGAAATCGATCAGGTCGACGCGGTTGGCGGCGCAGCTCGCGGCCTTTGAGGCCATAGGCCAAAAAATATGCGCCGGCGCCAAAGGCCACGACAGTCACCGCGAAGGTGATCCAAGTGGCCTCCATCCGGCGGAACACGCGCTTCACCAGCAAGTAGTCCAACGGGCCGATGCAAGCGATGTACGCGACCGCCAGCAGGGCCACCAGCCAGAAAGGCACCAGCCGCACGCCGGCGAATTGATCGAGCGCGCCGCGCAATTGTCCGGAGAGATCGACAAAGCCCAACGTCGAGACCTGCCCGCCCACCTCGTCCTCGGCACGACGCATGCCGGTGGATTTGGTACCCAGCAGGTGGTCCACCAGCAGCATGCGGCCCGGCCATGACACCAGCGGTGGGCGTTCCAAATCGGACGCGAGAAACACGACTTCGCCAAAGCCATGCGCCGTGCGCACGACCAACGGCAGACTGCGCGGCCCCGAGCCGGCATAGGCCAGCACCTTGCCGCGCGCTACCGAGAGCCGCGCGACGTCCACGAGGAATCGCCCCGTCGCGCCGGCAATCGGGTCGGGCGAGTCGGCATAGGTTTCCAGCGGCGAGCTGGGCACGCGCGCCACCAGCTCCTCGAATGGCCCGGCGCCAAACGCGTCAACGGCATGCCGGCGCCGAGCAGAGCCTTTGCACTGCGTCCGGCGCTGATCACCAGCGTGCCGCCCATGCGAACCCATTGATCGAGCGCGACCAACTGCGGCGAATCGGTGGTCAGCAGCGGGTCGACCTCGTCGCCGCCGGTGGCCAGCATCACGGCATCGACACCTTCCAGGCCCCACCATCGCTCCGGCAGTGCTGCAAAGTCGGGCAGATCGACGACGGTGACTTCGCGCTCGTCAAAATGCGAATCCTCGAACGATGCAAGCGGACCGCCCAGCGTGACGATCAACCGGGCATTGGAGGGCAGAATGCCGGCGAACGGACCGGCCTGGTACAACTCGATGCGCTGCGTGGGAAGGCTGTCGCCGCTGTCGCGAAAACGCACGGTTGCGCCGCTGCCCAATTGGCCGATTTTGGCGAACAGCGTGACCGTCACATTTTCTCCGGCATCGAGAGACACCGGTTGCTTGGGCAACGTTTGCACGCGGCTGGGCACGCCGTCGCAGTCGGAAACGATCAATTCCACATGCCCCGTGACCGAACGATGACCGCCCTGCAACGTGATTTTGAAGGGCGTCCAGCAACCGACTTTGAAATGACCGTCGAAGCCGGCGCGCAGCTCCACGATCTTGGGCTGTTGCGGCGATTCGGCGCGCACGGCCGGCGTGCCCAAACCGGCCGCGACCACCAGCGGCAGCACTAGGAGCTGTTTCGAAAACAAAGCCGGACGCCACTGCTTGCTTGCCAAGCATTGCGAATCACTGGGCGACCGTGAATCTTTGGGCAACGCACTGCTAGACGAGCTAGCGGTGGCACCCGAAAAGGCATCCCTCCTGCCTTTTGAAACTGCTTCTGGCAACACGGCGCGGCGCGTCATGGCTTCTCCGCGTCGGCACAAGTGCAAACGAAGCGCCCGCAGCCGGGGCAGCCCGAGCCATATTTACGCGCCACGGCTTCGCTGAGATCGACGTTGACCACGTTAGCGATCGTGGCCAGCCAGGCCAGCACGTCGGCAAACTCGCCCAGCCGCTCCTCGTGCGATCCGTTGCGCAGCGCCGAGGCCAACTCGCCGACTTCTTCCATCAGCCACATGAACGTGCCGTCGATGCCGCGCGCCACGTCTTTCTCGTAGTACATCTCGCGGATCAACCGCTGAAACTCGGCAAGATTCACCGACACGTCGGCCGGCGCCTCGGGGAGGCGCTTCTCGGACTCGTTCACGGCAGGGTCTCCAGCAGCTCTTTTGCCTGGGTGTTTTTGGGCTCGCGCTCGAGCAGCGCTGTGAGCGTCTGTTTGGCTTGTTGCGGTTGATCCGCTTTGATTTGCGCCTGGGCCAGCGCCAATTGCAAATCGGCGCGCTCGGGATCGATGAGCACAGCCATTTCGTACTCCGCGGCGGCATCGGCCGGCGCTCCTTCGGCAGCCAATGCCTCGGCGCGCCACACGTGCAACTCCACGTCGCGCACGTCGATGTGCAAGGCCTCGCGCGTCCAGCGGGCCACGGCCTTGGTGTCGCCGGTGGCGCGAGCCATCTGGGCCAGCTTTTTGCGCATGGCAAAATCATCGGCATCGGCCGCCACGAGTTGCTCAAGCGCGGCGGCCAGTTTGTCGTCGTCGCCGGAGCGCAAATAAACGGCAGCCAGCGACTTGACCCACTTGAGGTTGCCCGGATCGTTTTTGCGCCTAACTCGTATAGCTCGGCGGCGCCGGCATAGTCCTCGGACTTGAGCTTCAGGCCGGCCAGCAGACTAAGGGCGTTTTCCTGCGGGCTCTCAGGGTCGATGGCGCCTTCGAGCCGCTCGAGCGCCTCTTTGTTTTCTCCTACCATCAAGTGCAGCCGCGCTCGCACGTACTGCGCCAGCGCACACTTGGGATCGTGGCCAATCGCTGAGTCGGCCAGCCGGCGCGCCTGCGGGTAGTTGCGCCGGCCCAACTGCACGTAGGCTAGTTGTGCGAGCAAATCGGGATCTTCTGGGTTCTCACCCAAGGCCTTTTGCAATTCCAGCAGATTCGAATCAGGCCGCTTGCGAGCGACAACCACGGTGCCGACGACCTGCTCGACGAATTTCCGATAGCCTTCCTCGAAGTCGGCTTGCGGCACGCCGAACGCTCGCTGAAGCGCCTCGGGCGTGGTCAGGTTGTCGGCGTAGGCCGCCAGTATTTTCGAAATGGCGTCGTCACCGAACCGCTCCAACATGTACTGGGCATACAGCTCGGCCTGGCAATACGCCAGCGTCCACTCGTCGCTGGAGTGCGGGCGAATAAAACCGAGATTGATCGTGTCGAGATCGAACAGCTTGTCCTTGGCAAAGCTCTCCACCAGCAATTCGTTCCACGACTGCGGACGCGGATAGCCCTCGTTGAGCACCGCCAGGGCCTCGGTGAACCAGTGCGGAATGTTGAAGTCGGTCTGTTGTAGATTGATGACGTGCACGAACTCGTGCTTGACGACGCGGGCCCAGTTGAATCGCTGCTTGCCCTCGCTGGCGCTTGCATGGCCACGATCTTGCCGGCGCAGCGCCGATCGGATGAATCCGCGGCAGCCCGACCATCCGCGCGCTAAACCAGCCGTGGCCGTCGGTGTTCCGGGCGGCGGAAAAGACTTCGAACAACGACTTTCCCTCCGGCACGAAGCCCATCTGCTTCACGAGTTGTGGATAGACTTCTTCGAGCCAGGCGGCCATCGCGCGGGGCGTGACCGGATCTTTCTCGGCGTCATAACGAATGCGAAAGTGCTCGGTCTCCAGCGTTTGGTAGCCCTCGAGCACTTCCAGGACTTTGAGCGTATTGTTCACGCGAACGTTGAACGGATCGTCACGAAAGGCCGCATCGAGTACTACACGCGCCTTGTCTTCCTCGCCCAGCCGCATGAGCATCATGCCGAGTTGCCCGGGTGCGCGAATCAATTGCGGCATGCGCGTGATGGCCTCTTGATAGTAGACGGCCGAAGCCGGCCAACGGCGCAAGCGGTCGAGTGCGTCGGCCAAGGATTCGAAGAAGCGGCCGGCGTGAGGATTGCGGCTCGTCACCTCCGCAACGAGCTTTCCCAGACGCGTCTCCGGCGACGTGTTGCTGGGCCCGTCGATCGATGCGTAGACGGCCGCCAATCGCCCCAGCGTCTCTTCAGAGTGTGGGTCGAGCTTGAGCGCGTCTTGCAGTGCAAGTGCCGCGGAGCGTGGGTCGAAATTGGACAGATGGATATCGGCCAGCAGGTGCCGCGCCGCCAGGAGTTCCGGGTTGATCTCGAGCGCTCGATCGGCGGAAGCCCGCGCGGCATCGATCTCGAACGCGTCGAGCGACAATTGCCCCACGGCGGCGTGCGCCTCCGCCGCGTTGGGATTGAGCAGCAAGGCCGCGCTGAATTCGCGGGTCGCGTCGGCCTGGTTGTACTTCTCGGCAAACAGGCGACCGGCTTCGTAGTGCGCTTGCCAATTGCTCGGATCGAGCTTGAGCAGATCGGGATAGAACTCGTTGACCAGGAAGCTGAATTGCTCGCTCAATCGGTTCCAGCGCGCGTACTGGCCGGCCGCCAGCCCGATCCAATGCAATTGTTCGGGATCGTTGGGCTGCTGCTCGTTGTAGAGGTCGACCAGGCGCTGGAGCGCCGCATTGGCCTCGGGCAGCTTGCCTTCCGCAGTCAGCACGCGCGCTTTCACCCACCAGAGCAACGCTGTGTCGGCGTCGAGTTCGATGGCGGCGTCCGCCTGTTCGGTCGCGGTTTCGTGATCGCCACGCACTAGCGCCAGATATGCCAACTCCGCCGGCAACGCTACGGTTTTGGGAAATTGCCTGGCCGCCGTGGTGAGCGTTTCAACAGCCCGATCACGATGGCCGCTGGCCGCCTGCGTGCGTGCCAGGCCCACGGCAGCATCCGCGCCATGGTCGGCGAGCAAGGTTTGATAGGCTTCCGCGGCCTCGGCGTACTTGCCCTCCTGGAGCAGTTGCCGGGCGGAGGCCAGGGGCGTTGGCGCGGCCGGCTCATCGGCTGCGGCGATTCCCACCCCAACCGCAACGAGCACGGTTCCTCCCCACGACCAGCCAGGGAAGGAATGTCTCATGTCAAACTCTTGGGAAGAACCCCGGGTACCACGCCGTCTTGTTTGCGCCGCTCGAACCGTGCGCATCCACAACCGGCCACTAGGTTTACCGTATCGCAGGAGGGGCCGTTGTTCAAGACGGGAAAGCGGGGGCCGCTTCGATTCCCGGCGGTTACTCGAGCAACCATCCGACGACCGTGGCCAGCCCGTCTTCGTCATTCGTAGGCGCTACGCGGTCGGCAGCCTCTTTCACTTTCGCCACCGCGTTGCCCATGGCCACGCCCAACCCGGCGGCGCGGATCATCGGAATGTCGTTGACGTCGTCGCCGACGGCGCATATTTCCTCGGGCGAGATGCCCCATTCATCCGCCAGGTGACGCAGGCCGGTCCACTTGCTGATGCCGTGGGGGGCGATCTCGCACATGAATCCCGCGTAGCGCGGGCTGCGCAGGACGTGGACATAAAGCTGTTTGGGCAGATGCTCGGTCAAGGTCGTTTCCAGCGCCAGCATTTCATCGCGCGTGCCCATGGCAAAGCCGGCGAAGATGCCCGGCGGCGGACGGCGGACAAGTTGGGGCCACTGGCGGCCGAAGCCGTGGTTGCGGGTGAAAAACTCGGCCAACAGCGGACTGGACGTGTCGTGCGACGCGCAATAGTAATCGAAGCCTTCTTCGTAGGTGTCGGCATAAACAACTGGCTCGAAGCCGGCGGAATCAACGGCGTGCAGACACGCCTCGAGCGCCCGTCGTCGAATTGCGCCTGAAAGAGCGTGGCGTGATCCTCGGCCCGTTTGATCAGTGCGCCGCTAGCCGTGATCAACGGCACGTTGAGTTCCAACGGCTCGACCAGCGGCAACACGCGGCTATAGCGCCGACCGGTGGCCAGCACGATTTCGATGCCCGCCCGCTTGGCGCGCAGCACGGCGTCGCGGGTGGCATCGCTCAACGCATGGCGGCTGTTGACGAGCGTGCCGTCGACGTCGATGGCCAACAGGCGGTATTTGAGCATCGTGAAAACCGAGAAGGAGGCGCCGACGTGTCGACGGCATGTTCCGGGGAAAGGGTGGCTGCCGTCAAGTATGGCAAATGAGATGTCGACCGCACAGGTACGTTGCCCGCCAAGGCATCGCAGTGCGTCGACACTTTGCGCAACGGGTGATCCCTTCTATGATACATGGGTGTTATCGCGCCAATTTCACGCCGACCTTTCCTTCCTCATTCCTTCCGAACCGATAGTTTCCAGCATGGCTGAATTTGTCACCGTGGCCAAAGTCGGCTCGATTCCCGAGGGCACCGGCCTGGCATTTCCCGTGGGAGAGCGGCTGGTGGCCGTGTTCAATTTGGGCGGGGGAAACTATCAGGCCATCAACGACCTTTGTCCACACATGGGCGCGTCGCTGGCCGACGGCGCCGTGGAAGAGGGCATCGTCACCTGTCCCTGGCATGCGTGGCGATTTCGCACCAGCGACGGCACGTGGTGCGACAACCCGCGCATTGGAACCGACGCGTTCGAAGTGCGCGTCGTAGACGACGAGATCCAAGTCTGCGTCGAACCCATGCCGCGCGCGAATTGATCGGCGCCTATAGCGTGATGGTTCCGCCGGGCTCCAGCACGATGGGCTCGGCCTGGGTTTCGCTACGCATCCGCGCCGCCCACGCGTTGGCGTCCTGGGCGATCGGCGGCCAGGTGTTGTAGTGGCACGGCGCCACGCGGCGCGGCGTCAGCAGCTTCACCGCTTCGATGGAATCGTCGGGCCCCATGGTGAATCGATCGCCGATGGGCAGCACGGCCAGATCGAGTCCCACCGCGCCAATCAACTTCATGTCCGAAAACAACGCCGTGTCGCAGGCGAAATAGATCGTGGCGTCGGCCAGCGTGAGCAGAAATCCGCCCGGGTTGCCCCCGTACGTGCCATCGGGCAATACCGAACTGTGATGCGCCACGGTCATTTTCACTTTGCCAATGGGCAGATCGATGGCGCCCCCCAGGTTCATTTGCTGCAAGTTTTCGACCCCCTGCTTGCCCAGCCACTCGCAGATTTCGAATGACGAGGCAACGACCGCTCCGCTGCGTTTGGCGATGTCGGCGGCGTCGGCCACGTGGTCGAAGTGGCCGTGCGAAATGAGGATGAAGTCCGGCTTGACCGCGTCCGCCTTGATCGGAGCAGTGGGAGAATCGTTCAAAAACGGATCGAGCAAAATCGACTTGCCGGCCGAGTTGATAAGCCAACAGTTGTGCCCGAGCCAACGCACGGTGGCGGCCATGGGGACTCCTTGTACAGTTTTTCTGATGCGCCAGTGGTAGACTTTGTTGTTGTACCAAGCCGGCGCAGCGCTGCAACCGGCGTGCGATGTCGCCGGGCGAATTCATCTGGGCGCGCCGCTGTGTGTGGCATGTATCGCTGGCAATTTGTCGGTCTCACGACTTGTGGCGACGAATGCCGGCAAAGACACGCCTTTCGAGACGGAGTTCTGCGGAAGACTTGGCGGCCGCATCACCCTATTGCGGCTCTTGACATTCATAAGCACCACACCTATAAGCATAAGCACGGTGCTTATATTTTCACTAGAGGGGCAAAGGGTTCCGTCGTGAGCAAGAAACCGGTCGGCGTCACGGATGCGGAATTGGCGGTGCTAAAGGTGCTGTGGGCGCGCGGGCCGCTGACGGCCAAGACCATCGCCGAGGCCGTTTATCCCGATGGCGCGGAGTCTGAGTTTGCCGCCGTTCATTCGTTCTTACAGCGGCTGGAGCGCAAAGGACTGGTAGCCCGCGACCGCAGTTCGTTTGTACATGTTTTCTCCCCGACTGCCACTCAAGCGGACATCCTCGGCCAGGAACTCAAAACACTCGTCCGGCGACTGGGGAGTGACTCGATCGCGCCCCTGATCATGCAGTTGATTGATCAGAAACGGCTTAGCAAAAAAGAGGCACTGGAAATTCGCAAGCTGCTCGACAACTACTCGAAATGATGCGAGGCGCCCAATGTCCGATCTCTTCGTGTTCGCTGCGCACAACACTGTCGTCGCGTTCGTATTGGGATTTTTCGTCTACGGACTGATGCGCATTTGGCGCAATCCGCCGGTTGCCCACGTACTTTGGCTGCTGGTTCTTCTCAAGCTCGTGGCTCCGCCGATAGTACGCGTGGACTGGCCAGCGCTTTGGCCGAGCGAATCGCTGCACGCGCGCGGCCAGTTGGTCGATGCGGTGGCGCGTATCAAGGGGCCGAAGGCCGAAAGCCCCCCTCGTTTCGTCGATCCGCCGAAGGCTTCAACGACCGTGCAGGCGTCGGCGACACGCGTAAAGGAGCATGAATCCGCCGCCAGCATTCGGCTATTCTGGTATCGAGCGCAGGCTGTCTTGCTTTGGATCTGGTTCGGCGGTGCGGCACTGTGCTTGCTGGTTGTCGTGACGCGAATTGTGCGTTTCGAGCGACTCCTTCGAGACACGCTGCCGGCGTCCGAGCGGCTGCAACGACTTGCGCGTGAAGTCGCCGGGAAGCTCGATCTCCGACGGGTGCCGGAGGTGCGGTATGTCGAGTGCGTCGAGGTGCCTCTGGTGTGGTGCGCCGGCCGCGGCCCGACGATCGTATTGCCGATGCGACTTTTCCGCCAACTCGACGACCAAGGCTCGGCCCTGATTCTGGCTCACGAGCTAGCCCATCTGCGACGGCGCGATCACTGGGTGCGCGCCGTCGAACTGATCGTTTCGATCTTCTATTGGTGGAATCCGCTTGTATGGGTGATTCGACGGCAGATTCACCAGGCCGAGGATGTTTGTTGCGACGCGTGGGTCCGCTGGGCATTTCCCGATTGCACGCGGCGCTATGCCGAGGTCGTGCTCGAGACGGCGGAGTCGCTTAGCGCGTCGGAGATCGGCGCGCGGCTGCTGCCGGCCAGCCCGTTTTTGCGTTCACTTTCACTGAAAGCGAGGGTCGAAATGATTCTTGAAAGCCGATTCGCACCGCGCGTCTCCACGAGATCAATGTTCGCTATCGCGCTCTTCGCACTACTCGTTTTGCCCTCGTTCTTTCAGAACACAAAAACAATCGCCCGGGCGGACTCAAAGGATGAAGCGAGGGCGACGCCTGCTTCGCAGCCGGATTCATCAGCGACCTCCGAATTGCCACACATTGTCAAATTCGAACAGGGGGCGATCCGCTTCTCGGAAGGCGACAAGATTACCATAGCCGAAGTCCGAGGCACCGCCGACGCCTTTACCCGAGGCAATCTCTACTGTGTCAAGGGAACTTACACGCTGGCCTCGCGCGATCGGGCAATCTTGCTTGCCTCAGCCACCGTGAAGGATCCGAACACCGGGGCCTTGGGTTTGCAAGACCTTAGGGTGCGGTCGGACTACTTCTCACCGGGCTTGGGCAGGGATCCGGGCAATGCCACAGGCGTCGAACTCAGAGTTCAGAGAGCGGACGTCAAGCGGGGCACCGGCACCTTCACACTCTTCCTCCCATTTCCCTTCGGCGGTTATCCGCACATCAGCTTCTGTTCACTCGAAAAAGGCGGAGCGAGTTTCGGTGGCAACTACTTTGGAACGGGTGATTCCGTGCTGAAGCGGTGGTGGAATACACAACCCATACCGAAGACACCTGACCCACCGGCGGATATCGAGTTTTCGCACGTTGTCAATTTTGAGCAGGGGGCAACCCAATTCTCCGATGGCGACAACATCGCGATCGCCGAGATTCGGGGCACCTCCAACACGTTTGGACGAGGCAACTTCTATCGGATCGAGGGGACCTACGCACTGGCCTCGCACGCTCGCGCCACGCTCGCTGCCTATACCACTGCCCGCGATGCCGCCGATGGGATCAGCACCCCGTCCAAGGTCCAGTCAACTGTCGTCAATCGGGGCGACGGCACTTTTACGCTCATCCTTCCGATGACGTGCAAGGGTTGGCCGCACGTCAGTTTCTATCCAGCCGACGGCGGAGAAGGTTTCGGCGGCAACTATTTCGGCACGGGCGACTCTGTTCTGAAGCAATGGTGGGGGTCCAAATAGTCATATCGATAGGCGACAGGATCGAGCAATGTCGAGAATCGCCGGGGCGCTCGGAAAGTGCGCGATTTGCACCGTGGCCCCGCACGTTTCCTACCAGCTCTTCCGCTTCGCGAGACGTGCCGAGACCGAAATATTTGAGACAGTTGAGAGCTGGGCGTGATTGCAGTCGTGTCCGATCTGTATCGCTGATCCCAGCCCGCGACGCCCGAGTCATGGGTCGTGGTTGCTTGAACGCTCACATTTCAGCTACCGCCACCATAAAACGCTGCCACATTCGCGCCCCCTTGTGCGCTGGCCTGATTCTGCTACTACAGGGGAGATACGATTTCCATGGTGTGCGAGGCCCCCTGCGATGGACATGCACGAACTTACCCGTGAACTGAAAGTCCGCAACGATTCGAAGATCGTGATGCTGGTTGCCGATGGGCTGGGGGGATTGCCGCTGGAGCCGGGGGGCAAGACCGAGCTGGAAACGGCGCGCACGCCCAACCTCGACGCGCTGGCCAAGCGCGGCATCAGTGGCGGCAGCATCCCGGTCAAGCTCGGCATCACGCCCGGCAGCGGACCGGGGCACTTGGGCTTGTTCGGCTACGATCCTTTGCAGTACCAGATTGGCCGCGGAGCGCTCGAGGCCACGGGCATCGGTTTCGAGCTATCGGCGCGCGACGTGGCGGCGCGGGGGAATTTCTGCACGCTCGACGCGCAGGGCAACATCTCCGATCGCCGCGCCGGGCGCATCAGCACCGAGAAAAGCGCCCCGCTGGCGATGCGGCTGCGCGAAGTGGAGATTCCCGGCGTCGAAGTGTTCGTCGAACCGGTCAAGGAGCATCGTTTCGTGGTCGTGTTTCGTGGTGAAGGCTTGCACGGCGAAGTTCACGACACCGATCCACAAGCGACCGGCGTGCCGCCGCTGTCGCCCAAAGCGATGAACGCCGAGAGCCAGCGCACCGCGGAAGTCGCCGCCGAATTCATTGCGCAATCGCAAAAGCTGCTGGCTGGCGAAGCGCAGGCCAACGGCCTCACGCTGCGAGGATTCTCCGCGCGCCCTGCCCTGCCCTCTTACGAAGAAGTTTATGGGCTAAAAGCAGCAGCAATCGCCGTCTATCCGATGTACAAGGGATTGGCGCGATTGGTCGGCATGGACATCGTCGGCAAGGCGCAATCCATCGGCGAACAGATCGACGTGCTTGCAGAGCAGTGGAAGAACTATGACTTCTTCTTCATCCACTTCAAATACACCGACAGCACGGGCGAGGACGGCACTTTCGACAAGAAGGTCGAACGCATCGAAGAGCTGGACGCGATCGTTCCGCGAATCACGAAGCTCGATCCCACGGTGTTGATCGTCACCGGAGATCACAGCACTCCCAGTTTGCTCAAGAGCCACAGTTGGCATCCCGTGCCCACGGTGTTGGCGGCGCGGGCCTGCCGAACCGATCGCTGCACGTCATTTGGCGAAGACCAGGCGATTCAAGGTGGACTGGGCATTTTCGAAGCCAAGTACCTGATGCTCTTGGCATTGGCGAATGCCGAGCGGCTGACGAAATTCGGCGCGTAAGAATCGTTACTTTACCAGCCGGGCATTGAGCCAATCGGCGTGGTCGCGCTCGTCGCCGCGGTCGGCAAAATCCACCAGCAGGCTGATGCGCCGCGCGCGGCGACGTCGGCCGACAAGCGCACGGGCGGTTCGCCTCCGCGCACGATCTCGCTCTTGGCGCGTTCTTGCCACTTGCCGCTGCCGTCGTCCGCGAAAACCCGAAACACCACGCTGCCTCGGCGCCCCGCCTCGGCGTCGATGGCCACTTCGGCATCGAACCGCTGGTAGACCTGGTCCAGTTCGAAGGTGATTCGCGACGGACTGTGCATGCCCAGGCCTTTCAGGTACAGCTTGCCGTCGACCATGAGCAACGCGCCCTGCACGCTACGGTCGGTTTCGAACGGCCAGGACAGTTCGAGAAAGGGAATGTGCCGGTAGCTGGCCGGCTTGAGATCCGACAGATAGACCACCGCGCCGCCCAAGGGCTGCACCGCCACGATCGACTCCAGCGGCAACGGCACATCCACACCGCCGACGAGCTTCAACTGCGCGTTGTTTCCTTGGGATACCAGCGAAACGGCCGTGGTGCGGCTGCCATCTTGCCAGCCGACCACAATGCGCAGTCCCGTCGGGCTGGGGCGGTCGATCAAAATCGAATTGAACAATACCGCGCGAAGTTTGGCCTGCTCGAGATTCCAGTCGCCCGCGTCGGACTTGAGGTGCAGCGTGGCCCGCTCGATGCTGGAGACGGTGCCGGTCAGTTCGTCGCCGTTGTCCAGGATCACGCGATCGACTTGCGAGGTTAGCGACAACACGCGGTCGAGTGTGCGGTCGTAGCGGGCACGATCGGCCGACGGTTCGAAAACGATGCCCGCCACCAGACGCAGCGGCACGGCGATATTTCCCGCCAGCGAGGAGTTGACGACCAAATCGTCCTCGACGATCGCTACGCCGTTGGCCACGATCAGGCCGCCAGTGGCCAATATCACGTGCACTCCGGCAGAGGGCCGCACGAACGCGCCCCATACTGCCAACTTTTCGACGGGCATCTCGTGCGGTCCGTCGGCGGCGTCAAACCGCAGTTGCCACGGTGGTTGCTCCACGGCGGCCACCAATTTCCCGCGAAACGGCTCGTCTACGGCGGGAATCACCCAGGGGTGTTCCACGGCGGGCGCCGCTGCCGGAGCGTTTGCTGCCGGAGCATTTGCAGGCGGAGCGGCTGCCTCGGGCGCTTGGGCCAACACGTGCGCGCTGCCTATGACCAACAGCAGCACGCTGGCGCAGGCAATTGGGTATCGGGAGGGTGGGCAGGTCATCTAGCGTTGGAAGATGGGCAGGTAGTTGTTGGGCATCTGCAGAATGACGCAGGACATGGCCGTGCCGTACTCGACGCAAATGGCGTCGCTCCACGAGCCGTCTTCGGCCTGCGCGCGACCAGGGCATCGCGCACGGCGGGATACCACTTCGACCAGTGTTCGCCGCCGGCGTGCCACATGGCCTGAACGGCGTAGTAGTGGCCGTAAAAATAGTGGCTTTCGCGATTGAACTCATTGGCTTGCGGCAGATAGCCCATCAGGTAGGCCAGCCCTCTTTCCACCTCGGGGCCTTCATAAATGCCGGCGCTGTAAAGCGCGACGACACCCGCAGCCGAGCGCGGAAAGGCGCTTTGGCCACCTTGAATCATGTACATGAAGCCGCCGTCGCCGTTCTGGCTGCGTTTGACATAGTCGGTGCAGCGATCGACCGTCTCGCGCGGCACGAACAGTCCCGCGTTGCGCCGCCCGCAAGGCCATCACCTGGCAGATGGTCACCGAAATGTCGGCATCGTGCCGCACCGGTTGATAGCGCCAGCCGCCTTCGTTGTTCTGCGTGTTGACGATCAACTGCACGGCTTTGGAAAGCTTTTCGCGGATATCGGCCCGCATCGTCATGCCGTAGCATTCGGCGAGAAACAAGGTGGCAAAGCCGTGGCCGTACATGGGCCCGTGGCTGCTGGCATTGGTGACATTGATAAAACCGCTTTCCTGCGTGTTGGCCAGAATAAAGTCGATGCAGCGCTCGACGTTGCCGCCATAGGGACCACGGCCGGGCGTGTTCCCGCCGGCCATCCAAGCCATGCCGGCCAGCGCGCAAATGGCCACGTTGCGGCTGTATCCGCCGGAGCGAAACGAACCGTCCTCGTCCTGCCGCTGGGCCAAGACGCTTAGCCCCCGATCGATCGCCTCGGTAGCTTGCGGCGTGATCAGTTCGACGGCCGATTTTTCCGGATCGTTGGGCTGGGCGAACGCTTTGCTCGCGAGCGAAGAAAAAGCAAGGGCTCCGCTCGCAGCGCCGGTGAGAAACCGGCGCCGGTTGCACCTGCGCATGGTCGCCTTGGCGCCGACTGCCTGCATGCGAATCTCCCTTGGCGCTATTGTCACGGCGACCGCGGTTCTTCGGCCAGCCGTTGGTAGTACTTCTCGATCATCAACTCATACTGAGGCAGGAACTTGTCCGGAGTGGTTTGCAACATCTGCTCGCGATCTCGCGCCGGCAGATGGCCCCAGGTTTCCTTCATCATGCGTTTGAACGACTCGGGGTCGGGACGTGCCGCCTGCGCGTTGCCCAAGCGATTGCTGCTGTCCTGGGCCGGTTTGTTCGAGTCCTTGCCCGCTTGTCCCTGCGCCTGCTTGGGTTGCTGAACTTTCTTGCGCTCGGACGTGGCCTTCGATTTCTGTTGTTTGGAGGACGACGATTGCCGCGCTTGCTGGGCCTCGGCCTGCGCGATCAAGCGTGTCAGGTCGTCGACGATCCGGTGCTGCAATTGCTCGGCGTGCCCTCGCCGCGCGGTTTGGGGCACGAACTCCTCGACCATCCGCATTTCCTGGCTAATGCGAACCAGCGGATCGTCGTGTTCGCCCGGCTGCACGTCGTCGATCGCTTCGGTCGCATCGGAGTCGCCGGGCTTCGCGCCGCCGCCGAGCTTGGGCTGATCCGGCCGGGGCATTTCTCCAGCGCCTTGGAGCAACTCGTTGTCCAGTTCGTTGAGCAAGGCATCATCGAGCGAGGAATCGCCGGTGGGTGGCTGCGCCTTGACATTGCGCGGCAATTCTTCCGGGGGCGGCACCGGATCCGGCTCGGCAGCGTGGATCGACGCTACGAACAACAGCAACGCATACGTCGCGGCGCTCAGCAGACGTCGTGCAGCGCTCAGACCAAGATTGCAAGGATATCGCATGCGCGTCATCGGCCGGGCTCCTTTTCGACTTTGGGCAGCAATTCCTCCAGCGGCAGATCGAGGCCGGGTTCGCCCACCGGTTCGAGGCGATCTTGCCGAACGTCGGGCAACGACTCCGGATCGTCCTCGGGGTTCGCCTCAGGCGGCTGCGCCAATTTGAGTGCCAACTCGGCCAGGCGTCCTTGTTCGGTTGCAATTTCGGCCAGTTCGTTGTCCGCGTTTGACGCCGGATCGTCGGCCGAAGTCGTGCTGCGGAAGCGGCTGTTCAGGTCTTCCTGCAAGATTTTCAACAGTTTGAGCTGTGCGAGCACTTGTGCGCCATCTTCGCGTGCGCCGAATCGGCGCCGCCGGCCCCCCCTTCGCCTTGTTCGCCCTGCTGGCCCGGTTTCTTGTTGCTGGTATCCAGCGCGGCCAACAACTGAGCCAAGCGGCGGCGGGCAGCTTCCTGCGCTGTTTGGGTCTGGCTGCCTGTGCGCTCGCGTTCGAGAAAACCGCCGGCCCGGGCCATCTGGCGGGCGGCGCCGTCCAGCGCCAAGTGAATCACCTCGGCCAGCGCGAGCTTCTCGGCCAACAGCGACGTCTCGGTCCGGAGCATCTTTTGTTGCCGCGCCAAGTCGTGCACCGTGGCGGCCTGCGCGGCTGAACTTTCCCGCGGCAACGTGCAGTTTCTCCAACCGCTCGGTTTCACCGGTAAGCTTTTCTTGCCGCGCGTGCAAACTTTTGAGCGAATCTTGCAGCTTTGCCAATTGTTCGCGAGCCAGGTCCGCTTCGGCCTGTCGGCGGCGTTCGGCGAGCTGTTGTTGAGCTTCCTCGAGATCCTTTTCCGCGGCGGCGGCTTGCTGTTCGGTTTGTTCAGCGTCTCCCTGTTGGCCCGCCTCGCCGGCCTGTTGCATCTTTCCCGAGGCTCCGGAGGTGCTCTGCCCGGCCGCTTCGGCTTGCAGGCGTTCGAGCCAACGCGCCAGCCGCGCTGCCTCATCCTGGACTTGCTTTTGCTCGCGTGCCAACCGCTGGAGCCGTTGTTTCTTCTCGGCCGAGTCCGGCTGCTTGGCCAGGTCGCTGGCTTGTTTTCGCAAGCCGGCTTGCTTGGCGCGCAGCTCGGACATTTGCCGTTCGGCCGCGCGCAATTGTTCGACCAGCCGCGCTAGTTCTTGTTCACGCCGATTCGAGAGAATGGCCATCATCTCGTCGAGATCCTTGGAGATTCTGGCCTGCTGAGCGGCTGCCTGCGAAAGTTGATTGCGCTCCAACCGCTCGCTGGTTTGCCGCATTTGGCCGCTGATCGCTTGCTGGCGCGCGTGGTGCAATCCGTCGTTGATCGCCGCGGCGGCCAGCGGGTCGGTCTGCTCCAACGAGGCGCTCATCTGAGCCATCTGCTGCTGAGTTTTCTCGAGCCGACGGCTCAACTCGGTTTGTTCGGCGGCCAGCTTTTGCAGGTCGGCCTGCTGCTGCGATGTCAGATCCTTCGCGTCGCGCCCAGCGTCATCCGCGCAACTTCCTTGGTCGCGTTGGCCAGTTGTTCTTGCGCTGCTTGCAATTGAGCGACTTCGCGGGCAAAGCGTCGATAGCTATCCCATTGCCGCAAGTCGTCGACCATCGCGTCGAGCGACTTAATGACTTCGTCCTGGCTTTGTCCGGCGGCAGCGAGCGACTGCTCGATCCGCGGATCGGCCGGCCCCGCCTCGCCGTCGCGCGGCAGCGTGGCTTGGGCCGCCTTGATGGCGCTGGTCAGTTCGCGCTCGATCGTGCCCAAATGGCCTTCCCCCAGCCGTGTCAACTCCTCGGCGATCGAGGTCATCCGTCGTTCCATGTCGGGGCTGTCGACGAGGTTGTTCGCCAGGTCGGCCAGAAAATCCTCGATTTGCGCCGGAATGCCCTCGGTGGAGCTGGTGAGCGTGCGGGCAATCTGACGTTGATTGAGCTCGGCCGACTGTGCGTGGTCCACGTCCTGCTTGGTCAGGTGTCCGACCTGGTCGAGCTGAATCTCGAGCGACTTGGTTTGTCCGCGCGCGTCGCGCTGCAGCTTCAGCACGCGTTGCAATTCGCCGAAGATCAGCATCTGCCGCTGGGCCAGCCGCTCTTCGAGCTCCTGCGGCGTGATGATCGTGAGCCGCCGTACGGTGCTCTTGCCCGTCTGCGGCAGATAGTCGCTGGCCGTGGACCAGATGGAGACCTGCGAGCCGGCTTGCAGCTTCAGCTCGGCTAGCGGCCAGCGCTGTTCGATCGTGCGGCTTTCACCCACGCGACCGCCGGCCAGCAGTCCGCCGGCCTCCTGCGGCGACACGCGGTCTGGTCCGCGATACAGTGGCAAAGCGAAATCCGCGACGTCGGCGTTGTCCGAGCGGCTGAAGTGCAGGCCGATTTCGTGAATGGCCAGGTCGTCCTTGGCCACGATCTTCAACGGCACCGTACCTTGCGGCGTGACAAAGATATTTGCAGCCGGCTGTTCGATGGTCAACGTGGGCGCCAGATCATCGACGGCCCGGATTTCCAACTGATCCAGAGCGCCGCCGATCAGGCCCTCACGGTCCTGCAACACGATCCAGTAGCCGCCGGTCTTGTCGATTTCGAATGCGGGCGACGCCGTGGCAGCCAGCGCGAAGCCGAATCCGTCGTCTGCAATCTGAGCGGAAAGTTCCTCGCCGCTTTCCTGGCGGACCGTCACGCTTTTGAGTTTTTTGGTTGCCGTGCCCTTGAGCTCGACCTTGGTGCCGCGCAGCGCGTGGATGCTCTGTTCGCTGGTTTCCACCGGCAGGCCGCTGTAGTCGGGCGGGTGCAACGTGATTTCGAGCGACGCCACGCGCGGCGGCTCAACCACCTCCAGCTCGATCCACGGCATCGACGAGTCGTCTCCTCCAACGGCACGGTAGGCAAACGGCCTGCTGACCGAGTCCTTTCGCGCCACCATCGAGCCGTCGAGCAATTGCATCGACTCAACTTCTTCGGTCTGCTGGTTGCCCAATTCGTAGCGGTAGTGAATCTCCACCTCGTCGGGCACGCGGTGCGTCGCGTCTTGGATCAGTTCCACCTCGAATGTCTGCCCGGACGCCATGCGGGTCGGCGGATTCTGGAACGCCAGGTTGTACATCCGCGGCCAGGCATCGTCGCCCCAGGGACGGGCCAGACGTGCCAGCGCAATGCGTGCGTTGTGCGGCGCAGCCAGCACGATCGTCGCGGCGATGAGCCCGACCAGTCCCGCGGCAAATAGAGCCCTGTGTGCCGGGCGGCGTTCGATCGCCCGCGAGAAGTCCAGCGGCGCCGCCTCGGAAGTCGTTTCGAGAATGACTGCACGGCGCAGCGCCGCCGAACCGGCTTGCACGTCCAACTCCGGCTGCTTGAGAAAGAGCAACGTGCTGGCCAGCCGATCCGTCAGGACCGGATAATCGCGCTCGATCCGCCGTGCGATCTGTACGTCGCCCAGCGAGCGGGCCAGCGCCGGATAGGCATATCGATGGGTCGTCCAGCCGAGCACTCCCAACACTGCCAGGCTGCACAGCAGACGGATGCCGGGATCCTGAAAACGGATCAGATAGTCCGCGCAACCCAAGACCACCAGCACCGCGCCAACCCAGGCCACCGTCCAGCACAGGGCATAAGTCAGCAGCAGCCGGCGGGCTTGCCGGCGGACGCGGCCAATTTTCTGTTCCAGCGGATGGGCCATCAAAAGTCCCTTTCACGCCCGACGCGTCCGTGGCGTTTTTTCGCGGCGCCGTGAGCACGAGCCCAGACGCAACGTCCCAACGCCGCAGGCGCAACATCATCGTGGCGCTATTATAGCATTCCCTTGCATTTACGTAGAATCCATTCGGTGACGATTAGTCCCAGGAATGCTGAGAGCAACCACCACTTATTCCACAAGATTTCCGGCGGCAACGTTTCGATGGGCACCTGGCGGCCGGGCGGCAAATCGTCAAAAAGTCGCTCGATCTGGTTCATGCGATAGAAGCGTCCGCGCGTCTCGTCCGCGGCGCGTTTCAGCTCTGCAACGTCCATTTGCACCTGCTCCAACTCCCCCGGCGGCGCAACCACCAGAAAATCGGCCGCGGGCGCGTTGCCTGCAAACGTGGGCGTGGCCACCCAGGCATGATAGCGTCCGTCCATCGCCTCGTTGAACACGCCCTCGAAGACGCCGCGGTTGGTGGCATTGCGATGCAAGCTGACACGCTGGTTCTTGCTTCCCTCACGCTCCAGCACGACCACCACGCCATCTTCGGCAACGGGCGCTTCGCGCTCGTCGATGAATCGCACGCGCAAGCGGACCGCCTCGCCGCGGCGGAATTCGCGCCGATCGGACGTCAGTTCGACCGCATGTTCCTTGCCCAACAATTTCGATCGGCTCAAGTAGCGCACGGCCTGGATCCAATAGCGGGCGAAGAACACGTCGCCCACGCGATGTCGCCAGCGCCAGGTATCGTCGGTGGCGTGAAACAGCACCTTGCCCGCGCCGACGTATTGCATCACGAACACGGGCAGGTGGCGGCCATCGTCGGCCAATTGGCTGGGATGCTCGGCCAGCACGCGCGCCCCTGGCTTAACTTGCGGCGCCTCGACCATCCAGTACAAGGGGGGCAGATCCGCCCAGATACGCCGCGTCTCGGCCGGGCTGTCCCCCAATTGCATTTGCGGGCTCGACATGCCCAAATCGGTCGGCTCCACGACGAAGCCCTCGCGAATGCCTTGCGGATTGGGACTGGTCGTCGTTGCCAAATCGACGGGGAATAGCGACTCGAGCGGTGTGCCGCGATAGGCGAGCGGCGTGAATGCCGGGCCGGCAATGAACGCAATGCCACCCCCTTTCTCGGTGACGAAATCGTGCAGATTCGCCATCACGCTGGCGCTTAAGTACGCGGGGTTCACGTCGCCAAAGACGACGACGTCGTAGGCGAACAACTCGTCGCGCCGAACCGGAAATACGCGCAGCGCCGTCTGGTCCAGTTCGGCATACTCCAGGTCGGCGTCCTGCAACATGGTGTTGAGTTGAATCGTGCTGTCGCGCTCGAGCATGTTCTTCAAGTAGCGGAATTCAAAACTTGGATACGCCTGCACGAACAGCACTTTGATCTGCTCTTTGCGAACGCTCACCAGCCGCTGCTCGAAGTTGTTCTCGGCTTGCGCCTCCTCGGGCAGGTTCTCCACTTCGACCATGTAGTCGAAGTCACCGACCTTCGTGGGTCGATACGGCAAGCGCAGACGCTGGGGCTTGCCCTCGGCGTCGATCGTTACGCTCATCCGGGCCAGCACGGCCGGGTCGTCTTTCTCGCGCAGCACGACGTCGACCTTCTTGCCGGCAAAGCCCGTGCCCGTCAGCTTGAATTCGAAGTTCACCACGTCGTCCACAAATACGACCTCGTCGACCAGCAGATCGGTCAGCTCCAGGTCGCGCACCGGCTGTTCGCTGCCGATGCCCACGGTGAACAGCGGGACGCCTTTGCGGCGGGCGTAGAGCGCGGCGTCGGCCAGGGATTCGCCATCGGTGTTGATGCCGTCGGTCAGATAGACGACGGCAGCCGGCGGTGTTCCGCGCAGGTCGCTGAGCACGCGGCGCAATCCGCCGCCCAGCCGACTGCTCTCGCCGCGCGGCTCAGCGCCCTCACGGCATCGCGCAGCTCATTGGGCGAACCGGATTGCGGGCGCGCGGCACTCGACACGAAGTACAGCTTCAATCGATAGTTGCGGGCGATGGAACTCAGCAAGTTCGTGCCCTTGTCGACCAACACGGTCTTCGCGACATTCAGACGATTCGGCTCTTCGAACTCGGCCGCGCGGAGTCGCTTTTCGACGAGTTTTTGCAACTTCTCATCGTCGTAACGGTCGGTGATGCCCATGCTGCCCGAGTCATCGAGCACGACGGCCACGGTGGGCAACCCGGTGCGACGCAGTGACAGCGTGATCTCGGCGATCATCAGCAATACGACGCCGATCAACGCCAATCGCATGGTGATCAATAGCGTCTTTACCAGCCGGCCGGCAGTCGTGGTTTCACGGGAATAGAAGAAGACGACCCAGCCGATGACGAACAACAGGAACAGCAGCGTCGCCCACGGCGCCCAGTTCCAGGTATTTTCCAGACTCCAGACCGTACCCTCGCCTGGGCTGGCGGGCGAAACGCCCAACCATTGCTCGAGCCATGCTGGAAGGATGCCGTTCATGAAGTACCGCGGGCGAAACGCCAGGCCAAAAACGATTCACACAACAACAATCCCAGCGCGCCGTATAGCAGCAGCTTGTGCAAGCCGCTTCGTTGTCCGATCGCCGGAGAATCGGCTTCGTCCAGATTGTCGCGACGATAGGCCGTGAACTGACGCGGCAATTCGTCGTTTGCCAGCCGGGTGAGGTCGCTCTCGGAGGTGTCCACGTTGACGGCGAACGCCTCCTCGCGCGCCAATGGCGGTCCCAACTCGACGCGATAGACTCCGCTTTCGGCCGTGTCGGCATAGCTCCAGCGACTCGCTTGCGCGTCGAGCGTCATGCGCACCTCCTCGCGGTCGCCGTCGGGCGCCACGACCGTGACCGGCGGGCGGTTTGCCATGGCCGGCAACGACTCTTCCAAGAGCGCGCCCACCGGCACGTTGTGCTCATTCATTTCGCCGCGCACCGCCAAGGCGAGGATCTCCTGCACCAGCGGCACGAAACTGGGCCAGGCCGGCATCGTCGTCCACGGGTCGTTGGTCTTGGGATCCACCGACGAGAACGACCCGTCGGTGGCCACCACGATCGAGCGGCCCGCGCCGATGGTCTCTTCAACGATCGCCGGATCCCCGCCGTCGAACGCCAACGCCACGCGCGCCTGCGAATCGGGTGGCACCGAGAGCTTGAAGTACTTGTAGACCGGCGTGGTCAACAGCCCCGATTGCTCCCGGCCCTGGAACACACGCAGCAACGGGTGGCGATAGTTGAGCGGGTCGAGGCGATAGTGGTATTGAGCCTCGGCCACGATGTCGCCGAGTTGGGCGGGCAGCACCCGCGGGCCCTGCTCGCCGGCCAACTCGCGATTGTAGCGCTCGGCGAGCACCTGGTCTCCCAGAAAGAAGATCACGCCGCCACCGCGCGTCAGAACGTTGCTTAGTACCTGCGCTTCGCTGGCGGTAAACTGCGCCACGTTGCACAGGAAGATGCAATCGTAGCGCGATAGATCGCGCTCCAACAGCGCGCTTTCCAGAATCACGTCGACAGCGACCACGCCAGGCGCCATCGTATTGCCCGCGTCCGGATTGAGCGCCAGGGCGAGATAGTCGGTGGCGCCGGTCATACTCGTCGTGGCCGGCTTGCCGTTGACGCACAGCACGCGGAGACGCTCCTTCACGGGCACGGAATGCCAGCGATGATTGTCCAGTGCCAGCAGATCCGACCCAAGACGAACTTCGACGACGTGGTCGCCCGGGGTGTCGAAGCGGTGCGAAAAGGCGACGGAAGCCTGCTCGCCGGCCGGCACATCGACATAGCTTTCCTTCACGCGGCGGCCATCGACGTGAAACTCGACAAGGTGGTGAGTGCGCGGCTGCGCGCGAAGTTGCGCACCTGCGCGGCGAAGCCAACTTCGCGGGCCATGGTGGCAAACGGCGCATCGGGCGACAGGCCGGTGACTGCCAGATTCTCGGCCTGGCTCTGGCCCACGTCGACCACCGCCAGCGACGCGCGCTCGGCCAGCGCCGAGAGCCGCTCTTGATACTGCGCCTCGTCGGCGTTCTTGAGGTCGGGCACCCAGGTATTGCGGCCCAAATCGGTGAGGAAATACACTTCCTTGCGCTCCCAACCGCCGCCTTCGGCCCCGTTGAGCACTTGCTCTACCTGGATCAACGTGGCGGGCAGATCGGCGCCGCCATGCGGCAATCGCAGGTTTTCGATCTCGTCCAGAAAGTCGCCCGGTTCGGCCGCCGGCGATGCCACGATTGCGCTGGGGGATCCGCCATCAGCACCAGCACAAACGCGTCGCCCTGCGGGCTTTCTTCAACGATCCGCGTCGCCCATTGCTTGGCGCTTTCGAACCGGCTCTTGTCGGTCGGTTTGTAGGCCATCGAGTACGAACCGTCCAGAACCAGCACCTTCAGCGTGCGACCGCCGGGTAAGAAATTGAAGCCGGCCTGCTCGAGAAACGGTTGCGCGACCGCAAACACGACCAGCATGATGATCAGCGTGCGCACCGCCAGCAGCAGCCACTGTTCGAGCCGCATGCGGCGCGAGTTCTTGCGCATCGCCGCCAGCAGGTATTCGACTGCCGCCCAGGGCACCTCGCGGTATTTCCGCTTGTTCCATAGGTGGATCAAGATCGGCGCAGCGGCAGCCGCCAACCACCCCAGCATCAGGAGGTTGCCGAAGCCGAACGCAATCAAGGGGGAGGAGCTCATCGAGTTACTTGATGCGGTGCATGCGAAGCGCCAGATAGCTGGACAGCGCGATCTCCAGCGACTGATCCGTGCGCAACAAAACGTAATCGACGTATTCGGCGCGACAACCGCGGTTCACCGACTGCTGGAATTTCTGAAACTCTTCGAGATAGGCCCGCCGCAGCGCTTGTGGGTCGGTCAGCACGTCGGGCATCTGCTCCATCCCGCGAAACAGGGTCGTTTGCCGGAAAGGAAACTCGAGTTCAGCCGGATCGAGCACGTGGAACACCACCACGTCGTGGCGGCGATGCCGCAGGTGCTTCAGCCCGGCGAGCATGGCGGGCACATCGTCGAAGAAGTCGCTGAGAATCAAAACCAGGCCGCGCCGCTTGAGCCGCTCGGCCAGTTCGTGAAAGATGGGGCCGGTTTGCGTCTTGCGCTCGGCCACCGTGTTTTCCATCACGTGCAGCAGTTGCTTCAAGTGTGAAGGGTTGCCGCTGGGTCGCACCAGGGAGCGGATTTCGTTGTCGAAGGTGACCATGCCCACGCTGTCCTGCTGCTGCAGGATCAGGTAGGCCAACGAGGCGGCCACGCACTGGGCATATTCGAGCTTCGACATCGGCGCGGCCGCGCTTTGATAACGCATGCTTTCGCTGGTGTCCAACAGCAGATAGCTGACGAGATTGGTCTCTTCCTCGTACTGTTTGAGATAGAACTTGTCGGTTTTTCCGAAGACCTTCCAATCGACGTACCGCAGGTCGTCGCCGGGGCTATACTCGCGGTGCTCGGCGAATTCGATCGAAAATCCGTGGTAGGGGCTGCGGTGAACGCCCGCCACGTAACCCTCGACGATCGATCGCGCGCGCACTTCCAAGCCGTGCAGCTTAGCCAGCGTCTGCGGATTTAAAAATTTGCGGCTGTCTTCCACGTTCGGCGGCCTCGTCGTCGATGGCAACGGAGTCAAGCAATTGCCGGATGATGTCGTCGGGCTTGATGCCCTCGGCTTCGGCGTTGAAGTTGGTCATGATACGATGGCGCAACACCGGAAATGCCACGGCGCGCACGTCCTCGACGTTCACGAAGTTGCGGCCGTGCAGCACCGCCCGGGCTTTGGCCCCCAGCACCAGATACTGGCTGGCCCGCGGACCGGCGCCCCAACTCACGTAGTCGCGCACGAAATCGGGCACGTCGGGCTGCTCGCGCCGTGTCCGCCGCACAAGCCGCAGCGCATAGCGCGCGATGTGATCGGCCACGGGCACCTTTCGCACGATTTGGCCCAAAGCGACGATCTCTTCGGAGTTGAGCGTGGGCGTGATCCGATACTCCAGGTTGGCGGTCGTCTGGCGCACGATCTGAAACTCTTCGTCCTCGCTCGGATAATCCACGAAGACGTGGAACATGAAGCGGTCCAACTGCGCCTCGGGCAAGGGGTAGGTGCCTTCCTGCTCGATCGGGTTTTGCGTGGCCAGCACGAAGAACGGCTCGGCCAGCTTGTGGCGCTTGCCGCCCACGGTGACCTGGTGTTCTTGCATCGCCTCGAGCAATGCCGCCTGGGTCTTGGGCGGAGTGCGGTTGATTTCATCGGCCAGGATGACATTGGCAAAGATGGGTCCTGCGCAGAAAGCGAAACTCGCGCTGCCCGGTGGACTTGTCCTCCTGGATCACTTCGGTGCCGGTAATGTCCGCCGGCATCAGGTCGGGAGTGAACTGGATGCGGCTGAAATCGAGCGACAGCGCATCGGCCAGCGTATGAATCATCAGCGTCTTGGCCAAGCCCGGCACGCCCACCAGCAGGCAGTGGCCGCGGGCAAAGATCGAGATCAATAGCTCTTCGATGACGTGCTGTTGACCCACGATGACTTTGCCCAGCTCGCTGGTGATCTGCTGAAACGCCTCGTTCAGCTTTTGCACGGCTTGAACGTCGTCTTCCTGAAGCATGGCAGGTTCTCGAAATCGGGGAAGGAATGGATGTTCGTGATGGGGGCTAGGGCGCGGAGGGTGGATTGGGCGGCGTGCGGTCGGTTTCGGCTTGCCCTGCCGCCAACACCGCGCCGGCGTCGGTTGGCTCGGGCCCTCGCTGTTCGAAAGCGTACAAACGATCGCTCGTCGATACGAGCAGCACGCCATCGGCGGCCACCAGATTTCCGCCGCTGGCGCCGCGATCCTCGGTCAGCCGAATTGGATCGCGCTCGATCGTCCGCTCCCGCGTCACGGCTTGATCGAAAACGTAAAGCGCGTCGCGGGTGGGCCACAGCACCTGGTTGCCGGTCAGCAGACCCCGCCCGTAGCCAAGCGGCGTGGTGTCGGGCCAATGCTTGAGCACCTTGCCGCGGCGGGCGTCGATCCACCACAACGAATCTCCGCTGGCGAGCAGGTTGCCCTGGCCGACTCCGAGCAGGTGCACGACGTCTTCGGGCAGTTGGCTTTGCCAGACGGTCTCGCCGCTGGCGGCATCGAGCGCGAAGATCGCTTCGCAGTCGGCCGGCGCCACCAGCAGCATGCCGCCGTGGTAGATACAGGGATTCAAATCGCGATACAAGTGGGCCGTGCGCTTGTCGCGGCCGTCGGGGACGCGCTGCGTGCGCGCGGATAGGTGGCCACCCATTGCAGCCGACCATCGCGGGCCGACAGAGCCGCTACGGCGCCCAGGTTCGTGTTGCAGTACAGCGTGCCTTGTTCGAGCGTGAGCAGATTGTGCGACATTTCCTCGAACTGACCGCCGGCGCGCGTCTCCGCCGCGCAGATCATCGTGCGCCAGCGCCGGCGGCCAGTGGCCACGTCGAAGCAGGCCACGTGGGCTTGCGGTCGAACGTCGCTTTTGCGCATGGCAACATAAAGGTTTTCGCCTTCCACAACCGGCGAACCCTCGAACGCCCAGTGCTCGTCGTCCGGTAGCAAGCGCCCGTCCGGCCTCCAGACGGCGCGGCCCTGGGCTTCGAGATCGAGGCACAGCAAGTAGCCCGAACGGCTCTCCAAGGACTCCAGCGGCCGGCTGGTCACTGGCGAGCCCATGCGGGCGAAGAGCTTGCCATCGTGGACGGTCATGGTGAACCGCGGCACACCGATACCGCGACTGCGGCGCCCCGCATAGCCCAGCGGGCCTTTGTCCGCATAGATTTCGCCCGCGGGTGCGCGGCGTCATCGCTGGGCCAGGCGGCCCGGCCCGTGTGCAGATCGAAGGCGAAGATTTGATTCTGGTTGTTCACGAGCAGCAAATTGCCGGCCACGACCGGATGATAGCTCAACAAGCGATCGGCATCCTCGCCGACGCGTCGCAGACTGTAGGCACGGGCGTTCGACGAATCGGCCGACAGCGGCTCGCCCAGTTCGATCGGCTTCCACGCTTGCCCACCCAGGTCGACGTTGCGTCGCGCTATGTGCGTGCGGCGCACGCTGCCGGCAAACGTGGGCCAACCATCCGGAGGTGGAAGCTCCGGCCAATTGGCCGCCGCGGCCATGAGCGCGCCCAGCGCGTCGGCGTACTTCGCGGTGCGCCCCGCCAGACGACCTTGGGCATCCGGATGCAACGCGTTGAACGCTTGCAACTCATCGCTCGCGCGAACCAGCGATCCCTCCATGATCGAAACCAGCACCAGCCGCGCGCGAATATCGGCACGCGGGATCGTCGTGCCCGGATATGCCAGCCGTGTGTGCGGGCCGTGATGTTCCTTCCAGAACTGCACGAATTGGAGCGCCACATCGTCGGGCAGGAATTCGTTGCCGCGCAGTTCATACCATGCCGGGTTTTGCGGATCGTCGGCTGCGTACCACTTGTCCAACAGCGCCGCCGCCTCCGGCGGCAAAGCCGGGTCGGAGCGCGCCGCCCGAAATGTTTCGGCTGTTACGCGCGCCGGCGGCATTTCAATCAGGCGTTGCCAATGATGCCGCGCCGCGCCGTAGTTGCCCCGCTCCAGCTCCATCTCGCCCAGGCTCCACAGGGCGTCGTCGCCCCAGGAACTGCAAAACAACTGGTCGACCACGTCCGACAAGCGTGCCGTGTCGCGGTTGGCCATCCCTTCCTCGTACCAATTGCGCGCCAAATCATCGACGCGCTGGCGGTAGAGGTGCAGTGCATCGTTGGGCAGTGCCGCGATTTGAACGTGGCAGTAATCGGTGACGTTCAAATAACGGGTCGGCGTTAGGGAAATGACTTTGGTTCCATGGTTCTCCATCACCTGGCGCAGCGTTTCGACGGCTTCGTCCCACTGTCGGTCGGCCACGAATGCCCGCACGCGTTCGAGATGGGCTCGCACGGCGCTGTCGGCTTCGTCCAGATCGATAGAGCTCGACAGTTCGAGCGGCGCTGAATAGAACTGAGCCCGCGCCATGGGCGCCGCGAATCCCAACGTCAACATCCATGCTGCCGCAATGATTCGGCAGTGCTGGGTCATGAACAAATCCTTCGCGCGTGCGGCTGGCGGCATGGCACGGCTGCGCGAGGTTACCCGCGGGAACTACCGCGACGGCCCTCCGTTTGCCGCTAACCCTCGACGTAGCCGAGATTTAGACGTATCGGCGCAATTATAGGTCGGAGCCTCATCCGCGGAAAGAACGAATTCGGCGGACCGCGGCCGTGCGCCACCGCGTTTTTCCGGCCAAATAGAAATGCGTCGAACGTGGGCAAAACTGCCCATATCCAGGAAAGCCGCCCAACACATCGCCGGGCTAGCGGGCATAGCCTTCCACGATCCTTCCGATGCCGAATACGCACACCGAGGCCACGAGCATGGTCAGCATTTGACCCAAAGTAATGCTGCCCGAGAGTTGCATGATGATGCTCAGTGGAGGCACCGTGAGGCCCAGCAATTGAAGTCCGCGGCCGATACTGTACATCAGGGTGGCGATTTCGCAAGGCTTTCGAAAAATGGCGGCCCGCCTATCATAGTATCAGCCCATCGCGCGATCCAGCGTCTGATTCAGTCTGATTCAGTCTGATTCAGTCTGATTCAGTCTGATTCAGTCTGATTCAGTCTGATTCAGTCTGATCCCGAACGGCGCACTCCAGCTCTCGACGAGAAGGTATCCGGTGAACGGCGAGAATCGAGCCAGCTATACGACGATGTTGTGGCGCGCCTGGCGGCTGCGCTGTCCGCGCTGCGGCGAAGGCTGGCTGTTCAAGAACTGGATCTCGATGTACCCGATGTGTCCCTGGTGCGAGTTGAAGTATGAACGCGCCCCGGGGTATTTTCTGGGCTCGATCTATATCAATTACGGCGTCACGGCCCTGTTGGTCACGGCCAGCTACTTTGCGCTGTTTTTCAGCGGCATCGTGTCGCCGGAGGCCGCGGTGTGGATCGTCGCAGCGTTCGCCGTGCTATTTCCCATCTGTTTTTTTCGCTATGCGCCAGCCTGTGGATGGGCTTCGACCACTATTGGGATCCGGCCCCCGAAGAGCCGTCCATTCTCGACGGGCCCAGGGACGACAAGCGCGAGGCGCGTTGACCGTCGGCGCAAATTGTTGACAGGCGCGATTCGCGTAGGGCATCCATGGCTGAGCGACGGACTGCTAGCGACGATTATTTATTCGTCGGCGTCGGTGTCGCGCTGGGCCTCATCGGCCAAGCGGCGCTTTTCGCGTTTGACGGCCCGATAGGCCATGGCGCCGAACGTGCCCACGATGGCAAAAGGCATCGCCATCATGAACAGCACGCTGTAGTAGATGCCCCGGGCCAGATCGCCTTGCGAAGCGTCGCTGCCAAGCGCCTGCTGACAACTGGGGCAGGCTTCGGCGATCGTCGCCGAACCGACGACGAGAACCAGACAGGCCAAGGCGACAACACGGGGGAGGATTCGAGATCGATTCATGTTCTTGCAAACCTCGGTTAGCTCGGGGCCGACTAAGGGGCTGCTTCGACGGCGGCAGCTTCAGCCGGCTCGTGAATTATAAGTTTTCCCGGGGCCGATGGATAGATGTGATACAGCATCACATACACGATTACGCCCGTCACGGAGACATATAGCCATATCGGCAGGGTCCAGCGGGCCAGTCGACGATGTCCGCGGCGATGGTCGGCCAAACCCAAATAAATCGTCCCGGCCGCCAGGAACGGCACTGTGGCGGCCAGGATGACGTGGCTGGCCAGCATCACGAAATATGCCGGGCGGACGCTGGGAGGTCCCTGGAAAGGCATCCCGGCCACATCGTACGTTGCTTTCAACGCATAGTGATACGTCAGGTAGCAGGCCAGGAACACGACCGACACGCCAAACGCCGTGATCATGGTCCGTTTGTGAGCCTGCTCGCGATGTTGCTTGATCAACACCCAGCCCACGACCAAGAGCACGCCAGCTACCGCGTTGAGCGTGGCATTGACGGCGGGCAGGTATTGGACGGCAACATCCACGGACGGATCGATCGGCTAGGGCCCGGCCTTGGTCGGCGCTGCCGTGGCGGGCTCGGTGTGCTGGTTCTCGCCGGTCGCCGGGGTCTCGGCGGCTGGCGATTCATCGACCGATGGCTCTTCGTCGGCCGGCCTGTTCGCTGACTGCTCGGCATCTTCCGCCGGTGGCTCGGCTTCGACCATGGCCAACAGCTTCTTCAGCATTTCCAACTGATCCGGCTCGGTTAGCCGGAACCGCCCGCGGACTTTGCCGTTGCGGTCGACGACGAACGCCCGGTCCGAGTGCGTGGAAGTCTCCACCGCGACTTTGAAAGTGTCGTTGCCGATCGAGCGGATCAGGTCCATGTCGCCGGTAAGAAACGTCCACCGCTTCGGGTCGGCCTGGAAATGCGCGGCGTATCTGGCTAGCGCTGACGGTGTATCGTTTTGGGGATCGCAGGTGATGCTGACAAAATGGGCTTCGCTCGCGGGATTCGTTTCCTGCAGCGCCGCCAACGTCTGGTTCAACCGCCAGCAGATGGCAGGACAATTCGTGAAGAAGAAGCTGCCGACCCATACCTTGCCGTGCAAGCTGTGCGAGTCGAAGGGCTGACCTTGCTGGTCCGTGAGGACAAAGTCCTTGAACGGCGCGTTGTTGGCAGGCGAAGCGGCGTCGGTCGCCGCTTCGTGCCGTTTGAACGCGGCGGTAGTAACCGGCTGTACTTTCGAATTGCCGGCTTCCAGCGAGGTCGCCTGATCGCGGCGCCATAGCAGGAACGAGCCGTAGATGGTCGCCAGCAGGCAGGCCAGCAACAGCCAGTATTTCGTCGCGGCTCCCATGATCCGACTTCTTTCGTTGAACGACGGCCGCTAGTGTCCGGCCTCTTCGCCGTGGCCCGCTTCGTGGCCGCCACTTTCATCGCCGGCGCCGTCATGTCCGGCGGTATGCCGCACGGGGCCGGTCTCGCTGAGGGGCGCGGCCATGTGCAATTGACGCTCTTCAGAGACCCAATGCCCGCGCAGGCCCACGTCGGGCACCAGCGCCAACATGAGAAAGATCGACATGAACGCCGCCGGAACGGTCAACACATATTTCCAATTCGCTTCGTACTTCACGTGCATGAAGAACAGAATCACCAACATCGCCTTGGTGCAGGAGACGGCCATCATGAAGGCCCAGCCGATCTTCGGCTCGCTGTGGAATGGCCACGCCGAGGAGTACGTGAAAAACGAAGCGCCGGTCAACACGCACAGCGCGAGGAATACGTAAATGTACTGCGCGATTCCGCCGTGGTCTTCGTGAGCATGCTCGGACATCGATGGTCACTCCCAAGCAGGACGTGGTGCGAAACCACGCACCGCGGTCTTAGAACAAGTACAACAACGGAAACAGGAAAATCCATACCAGGTCGACAAAGTGCCAGTACAAACCGACGTTCTCAACGATGCCGGCCGTGGCCACTCCCAGCGTCATGGGCATCATCAGCAAGAACACGATCAGCCCAACGACAACGTGGATCGCGTGGAAACCGGTGAGCAGAAAGTAAGTGCTGGCCCACATGTTGCCGCCGGGAATGACGATCGGCAAGCGCAGCCAGGCGTGTTCGTGGTTCAAACCGTGTGCTTCTTCGCCATGGACCTGGGGGCGGGTCATGATGTGGTCGGCCAGACCTGCGATCTCAGCCTGGCTGGCGGCGGCATTGGGCGTGGTGGCGGCGCGCGTCTCGATGTCGCGCGCATTGGCGCGCTCGGTGCTCACCAGCTTCAGCTTCTCGCGCACCTCTTGGATTCTAGGGTTGTCGTCGACCGAAGTGCCGGCGGCTTCCAATTCGGTCTTGAGCGCCGTTTCTTCGGACTGGAGCTGCGATTCGAGTGCCTCCAGCCGTATCCGCACGGCCGAGGCATAGTACAGATCGGGTTTCTCGTACACCAGGCTGTGCGGATATTGGGGATAGATGCCGTGCGAGAACTTCGCATTGTATTCATACATCTTCACGCCCAGAAATACGCTGCCCAGCGCCAACGTCACCAGCAGCCATCCTTTGGCCGCCGACGATTTGCTGGCCTTGGCCGCTTCCAGGCACAATACGATCGACACGCTGGAGCAAATCAGCACGAAGGTGTTGAACGCGCCAATCGGCTCGCTGAGGTGCACCTCGGGCGGCTTGGGCCAGGTGGGCGCGCCGAATCGCAACACGATGTACGTGCCGATCAGGCCCGAGAAGAACATGATCTCCGTGGACAAGAACAGCCAGACGATCAGCTTGCCATTGGGGATCGGCAACCCGGGATGATACTGCAATTGCAGGTGCCCGTGCTCGTGATCGCCGGAACCGTGCGATGCCTCGTGAGTAGCGACGTGCGCCATGTTCGCGTTTCTCAACTTTCTGCCACAGCAAGGAAAACCGTTTGATTCGTGACTATGCCAACGGGCCCAACAGCAACAAGGCCATGATCGCGGGCAAGTAAACCAGCGAGGCCCATAGCAGCCGACGGGCCGCAGTATCGTTCAATTTGACCAGGAAACTGACCGCGCAGGCCAACTGCCCAATGCCCAGCAGCACAGCCCAGGTGAAATACAATTCGGGGGCCGGACGCGACAGGGCCGGTACCAGACTGACGGGCAACAGCACCAGCGCTGCGACGATCGCCTGGGTTCCCGCTCGAAGGCCGCTCTGATCGACCACCGGCAGCATCTTCAAGCCCGCCGCCCCATAGTCGCGGCGATAGATCCAGGCGATGGCCATGAAGTGCGGAAACTGCCACAGGAACACGATCAAGAACATCGACCAGGCCCGCAGGTCGAGCGGGGCACCCACGGCCGTCCAACCCATCAACACCGGCAGCGCGCCGGCCACGGCGCCCACCGCCGTATTCGACACGGTGCGCGTCTTCAGCGGCGTATAAATCCAGACGTAAACCACCCACGTCGTCAGGCCCAGCAGCGCCGTCGAAACATTCACGGTCCACACCAGCTCGAACATGCCGAGCGTCATGGTGACGCCGCCAAACCACAAGACTTGTGAAGTGGCAAGCCGACCCGCCGGCAACGGACGATCGGCCGTTCGCGCCATGCGGGCATCGGTGTGCCGTTCGAGCCACTGGTTCAATGCGCTGGCGCTGGCAGCCACCAGCGCCGTGCCAAGCAAGGTATTCGCGACCAGCCAGGCGCTCGGAGGCCCCCAGTCGGCCACAAATGCCGCCACCGCCACGGTCACCAACACCAATACCGCAATGCGCGGCTTGGTCAGTTCCAGATAGTCGGCAGCGCGTGCCGTCCATGTGACACTGCGCGTCTCGTCGATCGACAGCGTGGTCATGCTCATCGGGCCGTCTCCATGAGCCACGGCTCTGTTGGCGACGCAAGGTGTGCACTGCGCCAGGCGAAGCGCACGCTCCGCAGCGCGATCAGCAAGCCGGTCGCCAGGATCAACGAACCGGTGGCGACGTGCGCCGTAGTGATCCAGGCTTGCGCCGACTGTCGGCCATGACGGTATAGCCGGCGGCGAAGCCATAGTCGGCGAACCAGGTTGGCCAGCCGTACTTGGTTATCCAGGTGGCGGCCCCCAGGCCGATTTGCAGCACGATCAACGACAACAAGCCCGTCGCCGGACGCACCAGCGATGCCTCGTCGCGCTGCGTGCGAAACACTGCGACAGCCAAAAGAACGATATGCACCAGCAAGGCCACGGCCACGGCCAGATGAAACACCAGCGCAATGCGGAAATCGCCCGGCTGGGCACCCGCCGGCAAGTGGCGCAATTGCGATCCAAGCACTAATTGCCCATAGGCCAACAGCGTGGTCAGCACTGCGTAGCGTTCGACTTTGCCGAGCGACTGACGATGCTGCACCAGCCCGCCGCGCCATTGCTCCGAAGTCACCACGGCCACGGCGACCGCCAACGCGAAGAAGGCCGGACCAAAGCAGCCATGAATTTTGGCCAATTGCACTTCGTCGGCAATCACGCGCATGCCACCGAGCATTCCCTGGCAAATGACCGCAGCGAGCGCCGCCACGCTCAACCAGCGCACCAGCCGGCGCGGTTGACACCACCAGGCGGAAACCACCAGGCCGATCGCCAGCACTCCCACCAGCGAGCCGAGCAAGCGATGCCCGTGTTCGATGAACAGCCCCCAGGGGCCATGGATCCAAGTTTGCCAGGGATAGGCGAACAGGTTGTAGCCGTAGGTATTGGGCCAATCGGGCACCGCCATGCCCGCATCATACGTCGTCACCAGTCCGCCCACCCAGATCAAGGGAAAGGTGGCGCAGACCAACGCCACGGCCCAACGATGGGGCCAAGGGCTTTCGTCATGCGTGATGGCGTGGCGATTCACGATAGCAATGGCGTCACAAAAATATGCGGGTGCTGCCCTACGGGGTTTCACGGACGTTGGCCTGGTGACCTGCCGGCTGCTCCGCGGGAGATTCTTCCGGCTTTCCTTGCTCGACCGATTCCGGCGGCGGTTGGGTTTGCGGGTAGTAGTCCGTATCCACCTCCGGCGAGCCATACTCGTACGGACCGCGGTAAATCACCGGTTGGAAATCGAAGTTGCCGTGGCCCGGCGGGCTGGGAGCTTGCCACTCCAGTCCGTTCGAGTGCCATGGATTGCGACCGGCCTTCGGTCCGAAGAACAAGCTCAGGATGAAGTTGGCCGCGAAGATTACTTGCGTGGACACCATGCCGATGGCGCACCAGGTCATGAACACGTTCATCGGTCGTACTACATGGTCAAGGACCCCGAGGCGTTCACCTTCAACGCCGACGACCCTGCGATCCGCGTTCCGTCGGCCAGGCAGCTGGTCTACGGCGACAAGCGGGCCAACCCCAAGGGCCGGCTGCCCGACGACACCTGGATCCTGCGCCCCCAGGACTTGCCCGACGGGTTTCGCGCCGATGAAGACACGTGGTACTTCCCCCGCGTCTGCGGGACGTTCAAGGAGCGTGCCGGCTGGCACGGCTGCCAGATGCCGGAGCAACTGTTGGGCCGGATCATCCGGGCATGCGAGCAACGAGGGCGACCTGGTGCTGGACCCTTTCGCCGGCAGCGGCACGACGCTGGCGGTGGCCAAGAAGCTCGGCCGTCGCTATTCTGGGCTTCGAGCTTTCCGAACGAGTATGCCGACCAGGTCCGCAAAGCGCCTGGCGGCGATCACGCCGGGCGATCCGCTGGAAGGAGTCGCCAATCCGTTGCTGAGCGTTCCCGACACGGCCAATGGGCGCCGCTTGGACACGGTGCACGCCGAACGGCGACGCGGCAAGGCGAGCCTCCGGCGCCGGAGTAGTCCACGGCGCAGCGCCGGCTAGTCCAGCAGCCGGAGCTGTTCTGAAGAAATCTCCGCCAACCGGGTCCGTGCCAGCTGGCACGATGCGCTGTCCAAGCAACCACCATCGCCAGGAAGGCATTGCTGAAGCTGGTCCGATTGGCTGCTGCTGCCATTTTGGCAGCTCCGCAATTTCGGACTGCCAGGTCGTCAGATGTGTAACAGCCGGAAAAAGTTTCACCGTCTCCGCCCGACGTGCCGCCGGCCCGCGGCTGTTGCGAGTTGGCGGCGACCGGCTAAGCCGGATAAAGCCAATTCTCAGAGCCTTAGCGAATTTCATTCGAGGGCCCGGGTTCGGAATCGGCGTCTCACGACAATTCGGCACATCAATTGCCACAAGGAAGTTTCAGCGTCGCCCAATCCGTCGCTTGGGCCTGGGGCAGGAAGTCGGGCCGATCTAGGACAATCCGCCGCGAATTGGTTAGAATGGCTTTGCGGGGAGCATCTCGGGGCGACCGCGACCCCGGGCCAAATAGCTGGTCTCGGACCGATTCGTGCCGAACTCTCTCCCGTCGTGGAACCGTATCAACATGAACACCACAATCGAACGCGACAAGAGACCGAGTGCGGCCGACGTCGCCCCCCTCTAGCGAGTGGAGCGACGAGGACCTGCTGCTCGAATACCGCAGCCGGCAGAACCGCCGCGCGTTTGAGCAGCTCGTGCGCCGCTACGAAGGGGAGTTGTACAACTACCTGAGGCACTACCTGGGCGACGCCGAGATGGCCGAGGACGCGTTCCAGGCCACTTTTCTCCAAGTCCATTTGAAGTGCCAGCGGTTCGAGCCGGGCAGGAAGGTTCGGCCCTGGCTTTACACGGTCGCCACCAACCAGGCGATAGACGCCCAACGACGAAACCGGCGGCACCGCATGGTCAGCCTCGACCACCGGTCGGCCGGAAAGGGAAACGACGAAGACGGAGGATCGCTGGTCGAGTTGCTCGAGAGCCAGGAGACCGACCCGTTCGATCAGGCCGACGCGGCCGAGCAGCACGAGTCCGATCCGCGAGGCCGTCGATCGAGCTGCCCGAAGCGCTTCGCGAGGTTTTGCTCTTGGTATACTACCAGGGGCTCAAGTACCGCGAAGCGGCCGAAGTGTTGGCGATCCCCGTCGGAACGGTGAAGAGCCGGCTGCACGCCGCCATCGGCAAACTGAACCAGGCTCTAGACTCCCAACACAGACCTTCCCGGCCATGGCTGATCGCGTAGAACAACAGTTGCTCGGCTACCTGCTCGGGGCATTGGAGGACTCGGAGCAGGAGCGAATCGAAGAGCAACTGGCCGGCGACCCAGCACTTCGACACCAACTGGCTCGATTGCGTGAGGCGCTGCGTCCGCTGGAAGCAGCCTGCGCACCGTTCGAGCCGCCCGCGGGACTGGCGGAGCGGACGTGCCGGCTTTCGTAGCGGATGCGCGTCGGCCGCGCCGGACGGCGGCCGCTGGCGGGACTGCAGCCGGAGCGCGGATCCGCGCGCCCGGGCCGGCCGAGCCGCGCCGCCGGCCGACGCCGTGGCGCCGCCGGGCTGGGCGGGCAGTTGGGGTTGGAAGGATCTGGCCGTCGCGGCGGCGATCCTGGTGGCGGCCACGCTGCTTGTTGTTTCCGGCGATGGAAAACAGCCGCTTCAACGCCCGGGTGGCCGCCTGCCAGGACAACCTGCGGCTGTTGGGCCAGGCCCTGGCCCAGTACAGCGAGCGCTACCAGCGATTACTTCCCGCCGGTTCCCCAGGAGGGCCGACTGGCCGCTGCCGGCGCGTTCGCGCCGGTGCTGGCCAGCGCGGGCTACCTCGAAAGCCCGCGGTGGCTCGTCTGCCCTGCTTCGTCCGTTGGCCGACGAGCCGCAGTTCCGCGATGCCCTCGCTCGACGAGCTGTCGGCAGATCGACGACCCGGGGAAGCTGCAAGCGCGTGCAGCAGCCGGATGGGCGGCAGCTACGGCTACTAGCCTGGGCTTCATCGAAGACGGCCGCTATCACAGCCTCCGCAACCTGCGGCGGCCCTACTTCGCCCTCATGTCGGACGCCCCCAGCGACCAGTTGCCGGGCCATCAGACCCTCAACCACGACGGCCGCGGGCAGAACGTATTGTTCGAGGATTTTCACGTCCAGTTCCTCCCCACGCCCGAGCCCGACGGGCTGCCGAGACCGCATCTTCGTCAACGACGACGGCCAGGTGGCCGCCGGCCGCCAGCGCGACGACTCGGTGATCGTCGGCAGCGGATCCCCCCCGCTCCGCTACGTCAAGTTCGGCGGCCGGTGAGCGCGGCCGAGATGGCCGGGCGCACTTGGTGCACCGGAGAGTCGCCCCGGCCATGCGCCCTTTTGGCACCCCGCCTCTCTCGGCGGCACGCGACCGTCCACAGGTACTGGCGCGGACCCGCGGGACAAGCCCGTGCAACCCCCATTGGCTAGTTCTTCCGCGACAAGTTGCCTCCAAAAACAGCCGGATTTGCAAAATCCCGTCTGGACTCCCCTTGCGCGGCTGCGAGTAGACTACCGCGTCCAAAATCCAGTCTCGGGCACATCCTCGTCTGGCCTGATCGAGGCAGTTCCCATGGATCGGGAAAAAGCGAGCCGAGGCCGCGTCCGGCGCGGCGTCTCGGCCATGTGCCCGGCGGCGGCCGCTCGGCCGGCGATGTTCAGGAGGAACACGCAATGCGTCTGACCGGTATATGGATGGTTGCGTCACGTGGGCGCCGCGGCGATGCTGGCTGCTGTCTGGTCGCGAGGCCGCGGCGACCGGCGGAGTGTCGACGCACCGGAGCAGCGATCGGTCGGCCGCCGACAGAGCTTCGGCCGCAGCGCCCCAGGCAGCCGGCCTTCCAGGCCGACGCGACGCCGTCGGCCGGTCGAAACCAGCTCGACCGCCACGACGATTCCCGATCCGCCGACATTGGCTCCCCGGCGAGAGCCCGCGCAGGTCGGCCCCGGCCGGTCGCCGGCTGTTCCCCGACGAGCTTCGCCGCGCCGACGGCCGCCGCCGGAGCGACGGCGACCGATCCGCCGGAGAAGGCTCCGCCGCCAGCCGCAAGAGTCGTCAACCGACCGGAACCGAGCCGCAGGAGCCGGACGAGCCGCTGGAGCCGATTCCCGATTCGCAGGGCTCGCTGACGGTCGAGGTGGGGACGGCCAGCTTCAACGGCGTGACGCCCGGGCGTGACCACCCTGGCCGAAGCTGCAGGAGGCGTGGGGTACGCCCAAGAAGATCGCCAAGCGGGAAGGGACGCTGGTCTACCTCTATTCGGTCGAGCCGTTCGACAAGGTCGAAGTGAGCGTCGCCGACGACAAGGTCACGTCGATCGTGATCCGGCTGGACCAGACGTTCCCGGCCGCCACCGTGGCCGAGCAGCTCGAGCTGTCGCAGATCCGGCCGGTGCTGGTCTCCAATCCGCTGGGCGAAATCCTCGGCCAGGCGTATCCCGAGCGCGGCGTGCTGTTTGCGTTCGCGCCCGGCGACAGATCCGGCCAAGCCGAGCATGCAGGTGGTGCAGATCATCCTCGAGCCGGTCACGGCCGAGCCGTTCGTGCTGCGGGCGGAGACGTACCTCGACAAGCAGCTCGAGCTGAGCCTGGCCGACCTGGAGCAGGCGATCACAGCTCGATCCCGGCGACGCCCGGGCCCAATGGCTGTACGCCCGGGCGCTGGCCGCGGCTGGGCCAGCAGGCCGCGGCCCTGGAGGCCAGCGCCGAGGCGGTCCGGCTTGCTCCGGCAGACTGCGCAGTATCGCGTCACGCATGCGCAGATCCTGGGCCAGGCGGAGCAGTACGACGAGGCCATCGAGGAAGCGCAAGAAGGCCCTCGAGCCGACGGCCACAAGCGGCCGCACGTCCAGGCCCGCACGCTGTGCCTGCTGGGCGACCTGGTCGGCTCCGGGCCGCAAGCCCGACTACAAGCAGGCGATCGACTACCACATGAAGGCGATCCAAGCTGGCCGAGCCGTTGGCCGACGATCCCCATCCGGCCATCCGCCTGGCCGCCAAGGAGGTGCTGATGGACGCCCACCTGGGCGCGGCGCACGACATCGCCTGGGGCAACTGGAACCAGAAGGAGGTGGCCGTGCCCCGGTGGCTCGAGCGGGCGTCGGAGGTCTGGCCAAGGACCTGACCGACGACGAGGCGCAAGCGGCCGAGTACCGCTTCCGCGTTGCCCAGCGGGCGATGGCCGCCTACGTGGGCGCTCAAGGGCAAGCTCGATCCGACGCCCTGGACCGAAGAAACCCTCCGCAGCGGCGACAGGCCACGATGGCCGCGGCCCAAGACCCGCTCAAGAAGCAGCAGATCCTCTGGGAGCTGGGCACCGCGCTGTACGACGCCGTGCAGGTCTACCAGATGCGCGGCGACACGACGCGGCCCTGAAGTGCGGCGAGCAGGCGGTCCAGTGCTCTCGAGCAAGTCGCCAAGCGGCAAAGCCGACGCGCGCCGAAGCTACCTCCTGGGCCGCCTCTATTTCCGCCTGGGAGCGATCCAGGCCATCGGCAAGCAGGACCACCAGCAGGCCGTCGCCTGGTTCGACAAGGCATTGGCCGTCTTCGACCGATCGGCCGACGCAGCTCGGCCGCCAAGAGCTCGGCCGCCTCGGCGAAACGCTCGTCAGCATGGGCGTCTCCTACTGGGAAGTCGGCCAGCAGGACAAGGCCGCCGAGACTCACCCAGCGGGGCGTCAAGCTGATCGAGAAGGCCGTCGACGACGGCACCCTCGACAAGTCGGCCCTGGAAATTCCCTACGGCAACCTGGCCGCCATGCAGCGCGCGCTGGACACCAACGGGCCAAGCGGAGCCGGCCGTCCAAAACGCCCGCCGCGACAAGGGCACCACGCTAAAATGATCGGCCGCCGGGCCCACGTAATCGGCTTTTGCCCACGGCGACGCTCCCAGCAAGCCGTGACCAGCCGGTCGCGGAAGAATCACCGCCGACCGTTGGTGATGTCAAACCGCGACCACCGCTCGCGGCTTTTCCGAAGAACCGAGTTTTCGCACCGCCGACTATCGTGCTCGCCCGCCTCTTTCTCCTGTTCACGCTCCTGCCGCTGGCAGAACTGGCGGTGTTGATCTGGATCGCCGAGTACACCGGCTGGCTGTTCACGCTGGCGCTGGTGATCGGCACGGGCCTGCTGGGGGCTTCGCTGGCGCGATACCAGGGGCTGCAATGCTGGCGGGAATTCCACGATCGCTTGGCCCGTGGCGAGCTGCCGGCCGATCCGCTCCTGGAAGGGATGCTGATCCTGCGTGGCCGCCGCCCTGCTGGTCACGCCCGGCGTGATCACCGATTCGGTCGGCTTCTTGCTGCTGGTTCCCCCCTTGCGGCGGCTGGCTCGCAAGCAGATCGTCCGCCGGATGCAGGTGCGGTTCCACACCGGCCCCTTCGGCGGCAAGAGCCGCCCCGGCGGCGGCGACGACGGGGTGATCGACGTCGAGTCGCGCGAGCCCCGCGATCCGCCGGCTCCATAAAGCCGCGGCCGCTGG
>CAVZWY010000044.1:0-87676 GCA_963779015.1 uncultured Planctomycetaceae bacterium
CAGGATGTAGTTCCTAGGGCACGCGGTGATTGTTCTATTCGCCGCGTGCCCTTTTCGCACTTGCGATCGACGCTCTTACTGGGCCGTCGCGCCACCGTCGATCACGATGACCTGGCCGGTGACGTAGGATGCCTCGGACGAAGCCAAATAGAGCGCGGCAAAGCCAATTTCGTCCGGCTGTCCTAGATGCTTGATCGGCTGCGTGGCTTCCAACCGCGCCATGTGCTTCTCGTTCTTCCAGAAGAACTCGCTGAAGTCGGTTTGAATCAGGCCGGGCGCTATGGCATTCACGCGCACGTTCTTCGGTCCGAATTCGACGGCCCAGGTGCGAGTCATCATGATCAAGCCCGCCTTGGTGAAGCTGTACAACAATCCGCCCGGTTGCGGCCGCAAACCGGCAATCGAAGCGATATTGATCACCGAACCGCCGCCGCGTTCCGCCATGCCGGGCACGGTGAGCCGGATCAGCCGCAGCGCCGCCTTGATGTTCACTTCGATCATCTTGTCCAACATCTCGTCGGTCACGTCCAGCGAAGGCCCCTGGCCGATGTTCGTGGCGCTGTTGTTCACCAGGATGTCGATCGGCCCGACGTCCTTGGTCGTGGTGGCGACAAGCTTCTCCAATTGATCGGCGCGGCCTACGTGGCACTCCATGGGCACGACTTTGCCCGGCAAGCTGGCGAACTCGTCGGCCGTGGCCTTGAGCACTTCCAATTTGCGGCTGGCGATGACCACGTTGGCGCCGGCCTCGGCCAGATGTTTCGTGATCGATTTGCCGATGCCGCGTCCGCCGCCGGTGACCAGGGCGGTTTTCCCCTTCAGATCGATTGATGCGCTCATGGTTGGCTTCCGTTGGTTGCTTTGATTGACGTGGGGTTGAATTCGACGATTGACCGCTGGGCCGTCAGGCAATTTGATGGCCGGCCGAGGCCTCGATTTCGGTGATCTGCTCGCGCACGTGCTGTGGCAAGGCGGCTTTGACGTGATTTTGGTAGTCGTAAATCACGAGCTTCTGCTGGCCGTGGGCCGCGATCTCTTGTAGTTTGTGGCTGACGATCACGGTATCCATCATGAACCGGTCGTCTTTCAGTTCGCTGATGCGGGTGCCAATGGTGACGCTGTCCGGATACTCCAGTGGCCTGCGAAATCGGCAATCCGTCCAAGCCAGGATCGGCCCGATGCCACTGGAGCGCTGCTCCTTGTTGAAGCCCATCACGCCAAAGTATTTCAGCCGGGCGTGCTCCATATAGCGGAAGTAAACGACGTTGTTGACGTGGTGATTGGCGTCCATCTCGCCCCACGCCACCAGCGTGGTCACGACCACGGGATAGGGAGCCAACAGCTCCTGGATCTTCACATCGAGCGCTTCACGGTCCACCGGTGCGCGGCCTTTCGCAAGGTTGAGGAAACCAGGACAGGAGGCGACGGCTGCCGCCCGAGAATCTACCGTCCGTTCGGTAGGTTAGCAGGTTCATTCGTCGCTTGCAAAGGGGCGCGCGAAGGCCAATGAGGCGTGAGAAAATGCCCAACGACTCGTCGCCGGCAAGCTTCACATGACGCCCACGTGCGGCCATTCCGAAAACCAACTCGAAACCGAACACGTCAATTCCCACGCTCGGCGTGCGACGATTGCGTCGCGTCGGCGGGAATTGGAACGGCCCATCAACAGAATGCAGTGCGTCGCGGCGAGAGCTTCGATTCTCCGTGCCGCTGAAACCATGGCGCGAAAAACGCAACGATATGCCGTCTGCGGGGTTATACTTCCTGACAACTCTTGAATGTCGACGGTGACCGTGGAGCCCTATACATGATTCGAAGTTTCGCGAGTTTTTGTCCACTTGCAGCGGTCTGCATGGCGGCGTCGACGCTGCTTGCCGCAGAGCCGCCCGATCGCATCGCTGACGACAAACACAGCTTGGCTCCACTGCAGGCGTATGTCGGTCAGTGGCGGGGCGTGGGGCAGGTGCGGCGCGGGTCGAGTCGCGGCGCCTGGACCGAAGTTGCCGATTGGTCGTGGCGGTTCGGCAAAGGTCGGGCGGAAATGGTCGCGAAACTTTCGGACGGGAAATACTTCTCGCAACTCCGGTTGCAGGCGGGCGACGCGCCCGACAAATTCGTGCTTTTCGCCACTGCCGCCAAGACTGCAGCGCCAGCCGAATCGGCCGAACCGGTGCGCTACGAGGGAAGCCGCAATGGCGAGGCGCTGGTGTTCGAGTCCGTTGAAACGGTCGATCCGCTGCCAGCGCGTATTTCGATCCGCCTGGTGGCCGGCGGAGATCGCATGGTCGTGCTCTATGAGAGACGGCTCGGCGACGTCTTTACTCGGCTGGGTGAAGTCGGCGCGACACGCGTCGGCAGTTCGTTTGCCACTGCGGCCGCTAGTGGACCCGAGTGTGTCGTCACCGGCGGCCTCGGCACGATCGCCGTCGAATACGAAGGCAAGAAATACTTCGTGTGTTGCTCCGGCTGTCGCGAACTGTTCGACGATGATCCGGCCGGCGTATTGGCCGAATACCATCAGCGCAAAGTCGAGGAAAAAGCTCAGCGAGAGAAACGCGACTAGGCGACCTTTCTCGCTAGGCCGCTGCACGGTCCGGTTGCGGTGCGATCGCTGAATGCACAGGCAATTCGATGGTCGCCTCGGCGTCCATCACAGGCGCCGGCATCACCCGGGGACGATTCCGCGTGATCCACGTGAGCACCGCAGGCAACATCACCAGCGATGTGAACAGGCAGCACGTCACCCCCAACGTGAGCACGCGGCCCAGGCTCTGCAGCCCTTGATGTGTGGCGATCATCAGCGAACCGAAGCCGACCAACGTCGTCAGCGCATCGACCAACACCGCCACACCGGTAGCAGGCGACATGCGATAGGGTCCCTGGTGCTCACGAAACTCGTGCACGATGTGTACGCCGTAGTCCACGCCAATGCCCAGGATCAAAGGCAACGCGATCAAGTTGGCCGGATTCAGCGGAATATCCAGCAGGCCCAACAGGCCGAACGTCTGCAGCACGCCAATGCTCAATGGCAAGATAGCCAACAGTGCGTACCGCATACTCTTGAAGTCGAGCACCAGCACGCCTAGGATGGCCAACAGCGAATAGACGGCGGCCTCTTGAAAGCTGCGCTTCATTTCCAGCGACGCTTCATGCGCCTGTAGCGGATTGCCCGTCACCTGGGGATCGACCGTACGTACGTCGTGGACAAACCGCCCCAGCGCGGCCGAATCCCAAATGTCGCCGCGGCCGTAGATCTTGAGCAGATGCTTGCCGTGCTGGCCAACGAAGCGATCGACCAGGCTGGCGGGCAGATCGCCCAGATCCGGCGGCTCGGGGTTGGCAATGCTCTTGAGAATGTGCAGGCGGCTCAACAGATCGCCGGCCATCTCTTGTTGAAAACGTGAAATCTGCGAGTAGCAGTCGGCCAGCGGCATTTTGCGCAAGTGATCGCGGACCAGTTCCAATTGGCGCACGCTCTTTGCGTCGGTCCGGCCGCCGGCCAGCACATGCTGCACTTGCCCGAGCACTTGTCCCAGTTTTTCCGGACGTTCGACGGTGATCAACGGCGGCCGCTCGGGCAATGTGGCCAGGCGTTGTTGTATTCGCTGGATACTGGGCTGCTTCAGATCGTCGTCGACGGGCAACAGTGACACGATCTCTTCGGTCCGCTCGACGGATGGCAGTTTGAGAAACTTTTCCTTTCGCGCCAGCAGTTCCTCACGACTGTCGGCAATTGACAGGGCGTACCAAACGCTTTGATTGCACTCGGCCAACAGCTTCTTTTCCAACTGCACGCTTTCCAGTCCGGCGGCCTGCATGTTCAACAGATTGTTGTCGTACCACAGCCGGCTCAAGCCCATCGACACGATGGCAGTAAAGGCCAGGGTAACGACCAAGGTAAACCTCGGCACTTTGAAAAGCGGCGTCAGACAGCGATGTACCGGCAGGGGCCGCGGCATCTTGACGCCCAAACCGCTGCGATCGACCAGCACGATGGCCGCCGGCAACAGCATCAATTCGGCCAGCGCGCATAGCAGGATTCCGCCGCCGGCAATCAGCCCCAGTTCCGCGACGCCCTTGAAGCTTGTCAGGCCGGCCGCGAAGAAGGCGATCGAGGTGGTCAGGGCTCCGGCCGTGATGGCCGGACCGGCGCCGCGCGCCGTCTCCAGCAGTGCTTGGTGGCAGTCCTTTTGCTCGCCCCGCAATTGCAGGTAGCGGGCAACGTAGTAAACGCCAAAGTCGATGCCGATTCCGATCAACGTGACGGTAAATGACACGCTCAAGATGTTCAGATGTCCGACCGTGAGGGTCACATAGCCAAAGGCCCAGGCCATGCCCACCAACAGGATCAGGTTGGCCAACAGGGCATGGCGAATGCCGCCGAAACCAGCCACGAACAAAAGGCTGACGCCAACCATCGACACGAGGCTCGCCCAGAACATCGAGCTCTGGCTGGAGCGCATCTCGTCGTTTTCCATGATCGGCAAGCCGGTCAGGCCAATCTTGGTTTCCGGATGACGCATCTGCACTTCAACGATCAACTCGCGCAAGGCGTCGGTGGCCTCGCTACACCGATTGAAGCTGTCGTCACCGTGCGCCAAACGCAACAGCACGAAGCCGAGTTGCCCCTGCTTCGTCAGCAGGTAGTCCGAATTGAGCTCGCTCAGCGTGGCAAATGTCGACGGCATCTCGGGCCAGGGCGACACATACCGTTGTTCATCGGCCAGCGACAGGTTCAAGCTGGTCGCCAGGCGCGTCAGCTTGTCGCGTGCCATGGCGGCCAGCGGCCCTTGCGCCGGGGGCGTGGCCTGCATCTGCGAAGCCAGTCCGCTAGCCATGTTGCCCAAGCTCAATGGCGTCCAATTGCCCGCCAGGATGGGGCCGACGTCGTCGAGAAACCGCTCGATGCCAGCCAGTTCCTCAGGCGAAAGATAGTGCAAACCCTTCGAGCGTATCTTGCCCAGGTCCACTTCATGGAGCACGGCGTGAAAGAGTCGTGCGTCGCGAGCTAGCGCTTCGGACAACTCTTCGAGCACGGGCACGACTTTCTCGCGCGAACTGCCTTCGACGACGACAACCGCATCGTCCTCGTCGCCGAACTCGTTGATGTACTCGGTCCACAAGCGGTTGTAGTTGCTCTTGGGATCGAGCAAGTCCATGCGGCTGGTACGATAGCCCAGCCGCGTGGCGGTCAGGTAGCAAGACACTCCGGCGATCAACACCGCCAGCGCCAGCGTCGCTACCGGAAATGCCAGGATCAGCCGCGTTCCGAGTACAAAGGGGTGCGCAAGAAATGGCTCATCGCGCGGGGGAGATCCGTCCATGAACTGCCTCATGCCTTCGGGCGTGTCATCGCTTCCGTGCGACAGCACTCACGGACGCCGGACTGAGGCATCCAAGGGGCGGCATTCTAGCGGGGGTCCCCGGCGCGCGGCAAGACGAATCCTCTCCGGGAAAACACGGCGTAAACGCTGGCCTCACAATCCGTTGCGCTCAAGCGCAATTGCAAATTCCAACCGCCGCAACCCGCGCTAGTCGGGTAACGGCTTGCCTTTGGTCTCCGGGCAGAACCAGATCAACACCATGCCCACCAGGTAGATCAGGCTGATGAGCGAGCACATCTGGGCGTAGTCCTCGCCAAAGAAGTCGAGAAACTGGCCGCTTTGGAAAACGCCCACTGCGGCCAGCACGCGGCCGAAGTTGAAGGCGAAGCCCTGGCCGGTGGCGCGAATGCGTGTGGGGAACAACTCGGGCAGGTAGAGCGGCAACCAGCCGTAGAAGCTTGCCGTCACGCCCCCGGCCAGGCCGGCCCAGAGGAGGAACCAGGCGCCATACTCCATCGGCGCGCGAAAAAGATACTGGCACACGGCAAGCGACATCAGGCTCAGCACGAAGTAGCTCCAGCGTCGGCTGAACCACTCGGCAAATATCGCGGCGCTCAGCGTTCCAATGATGGCCCCGATTCCGGCGAAATCCTGCGCCGAGGCCGCGGCGGTGTTTGCGGCCTCGGTTCCCTCAGCCAACTTGTTCGCCCAGGGTTGGATCCATTGAATCGACCCCCAGGTGCCAATCAATGCCATGCCCGCAAGGCAGGTGCCCAAGAGGGTCTTGGTGATGACGCCGGATTTGAAGATATCTCCGATGTGCGCCGGAGGCGTCGTCGATGCCGCGTGGCGCCAACGTTCGCTTTCGGGCACGAAGATCCGCACGAAGAACGTCAGGATGGCCGGCATCGCGCCGACGAACATCAACAGACGCCAGCCCGAACCATCGGCGCCGATCAGTTTGTCGACCCACGCCTGCGACAAGCCGATGGAGCTGAGCCCCTCGGCGGCGGCGACGATGAACTGCGAAAGCGCCAGCCCTACCAGGGCGATCAGCAGAAAGCCCACGTTGGCCGCCGCGCCGATCAATCCGGCCAGGAAAGGACGCGACTTGCTGGGCCAGATTTCCATCACCAGCGCCACGCCCAGTGACCATTCGCCCCCCATTCCCAATGCGGCGATGAACCGTAGCGCGGCAAGTTGTAGCGGCGAAGTGGCAAAGCCACACAATCCGGAAAAAATCGCGTACGTCAACACGCTCCAGACCATGGCCCGCACACGGCCAACGCGATCGCCCAGCCAGCCGAAGAGCAGTCCGCCCACGGCCGCGCCGATGAGAAAACCGGCCGTGATCCACGCATACCAGGTGCCGATATTCGACTCGGCCTCGGGCCCGATCAGTTCCAACAGGGCCGGCCGCGCTACGAGCGGGAAAAGCCCCATCTCCAGCCCGTCGAACATCCAACCAAGAAAGGCCGCGGCCAACGCCATGTACAAACCGCCTCGGCTGGCGCGGCCAGATGCGGCGGGAGGGACGAATCAGATTCACCGAGAGGCGTTGGGGCGTTGGACATTCGCAAGCGGCCTACTGCTAAAGAAATGGATGCACTGGACAAGATCCGCCGTCGTTCGAAAGCGCTCATCTACGACGCAATCGGCTGCGCGCTGGCCGGGGCGTCGAATAGTTGCGATACGAGTTTCTCATGCGGAGGCGAGGTAAACAAACTCACGACAATTCCCGCCATGGCTGAAACGGCCAATCCCCACACGATCGGCTCCAAGCCAAACAGCGCATAGGGTTCGAAGGCCGAGCCGCCTTTGATCGAACCGACAATAAACAACGTGAGGATCGTGCCCGCGCCAGCCAGCATGGCAGCGGCCGCGCCGGCAGCAGTGGACCTCCGCCAGAAGGCCATCATCATGGCCGGCGTTACGAAACTCGACGCCGTGGCCGTGGTGCTAAACACAATTAATGTCTGCAGGAAATTGACCGGATGGATGTTCGACAACACGCCAATCAAACCAAACACGATCATCACCACATGCGACACGCGGCGAATCTCGGCGTCGCCGGCTTGTGGTCGCAGAAAACGCTGATAGACGTCGCGCACCACACCCGAAGCGATCACCACCAGATAAGTACTCACCGTGGCCATGACCGCGCCGAACGGCGCCGCCAGTATCAGGCCACCAATCAGCGAGCCGCCGGTCCAATCTTGTGTCGACCAGAGGGCCAGGCGGGGAATGATCTCGTCCTCGTGTACCACGTTTGGCATCAAAGCGCGGCCGCAGATGCAGATGACGATCAGTGGAATATAGATCAACAAGTTGTAGAAGCTCAGTAGCACGATCGAGCGGCGCATCGTGCCGTTGTCCTTGCAGGCCATTACGCGCACCATGCTGGCGGGCGAACCCATGCCGCCGATCGGCCAGATAAAAAAGAACGAGATCGCGGTGCCCAGCAGAAGAAAAGGTGGTTTGCCTTCCTTCGGCAAGCCGGGGCCTAGTGCATAGTCGGGCCCCGTGGCGGCGATTGCGTCCAGGGTTGGTTGCTCCATGCTGATCTTGCTGGCGGCCGGCACCACGGCCAGAAAAAGAATCACCACGCCGATCAGCATCAGCACGCTTTGGAACAGGTCGGTCCATACGCTGGCCAGGAAACCCCCGATGAGCGTATAGCCGACCACGGTGAGCGAAAAGATGGCCAAGCCAATGTAGTAGGGTTTGTCGATCCCGCCTTGTGCAACATCTTCCGCCAACGCCAATGACGCATTGCCGGGCCAGGCCATTTTCATCACCAAGGCGCCGGCCTTGAACTGCGCGATCATGAGGAAGGTCATGAATGTCATGATCAAGATCGACGCCAGCAGGCCCAGTCGCTGATTGCCGTAGCGAGCGTCAAACAGATCGGGAATGGTAATCGCGCCGGTGCGTCGCGAAAGTTGCGCGAACCGTTTTCCAAGTACGGCAAAACCAGTCAGCGGCACTACCATATAGCTGGCAATCCACAGCGCGACGATCCAGCCGTAGGTATAGACCAGCGAAGGATAGCCCATGAACGTGCCGCCGCTTTGCACGGTGGCGGTCAGCGCCAGCGCCCAGGCGCCCAGGCCGCGGTTGCCCAGGAAGTAGCCTTTGACAAAGCCGCCACGTTCCACGGCCTTCTGCGCTTGCGTGCCCAGCCAGACGGAGACGGCCATGACCACGACGAGCATGGTCAGCGCGCCGTAGCCGACGGTAGCGACCTCACCCGGCATGGCCAGCCTCGCTCGATGGTGGCGCGGAAGCGTCGCTGTCGATTTCCTCGCCTAACGGTTCGTCGCCCATGATGCCGAAGGCGAACACCACTGATATCAACGTACACAGCAGCCAGGGCACGATGATTCCCCAGAATACCCAATCCGGAAACCACAGCACGAAGGTCAGAGTGTCGACCGCGCGGCCATATCCGTACGTGTAGCAGTACGCGACCGAGTACGCCATGGCCACCACCCAAATGCCAAGCGCCATGACGGACTCGCGGTGCGCGGCTCGAACGACGGCATCTTCGGGGGGGCGTGTCACAGGGGCGGGAACCTTGAGGCGAGGGTTTGCTACGCCGCAAGATACTGGAATCGGTCGGAGGATTCCAGCACCCGTAACCGTTCACAGGGGACTGTCCCCCTCGCGCCGCGGAAGGGGACAGGCACATTTTTCGGACGTCACCAACTCGCAGGCCTGCGCGTATTGGCCGAAAAATGAGCCAGTCCGCGGACCGTTTGCGGAATGAGCGAACTCTAGGCGTCGGACGCTTCGCTCGCCGTGTGTGCGGCCATCCGCACCGCCGCGCGACGAAGACGGCGTATCTCGAGCCAGCGCTTCGTAAATCCGGCCGCGATCGGCATGACGCTAATTAGCACGATGGTGATCACAACCACCTCGAAATGATCGCGAATCCAGGGGATGCGGCCGAGCCAATAGCCACAGAGTGTCATCGAAGTGATCCAGCCGATTCCGCCGATGACGTTGTAGATGGCAAACTGCGCGTAGCCCATCCGCGCCACTCCCGCCACGAATGGCGTGAACGTGCGCACCAGCGGGACAAAGCGCGCCAGAATGATGGCTTTGCCGCCGTGGCGCTCGTAGAACAGTTTGGCCGCCATCAAGTGGCCATGCTTGACGAATCGCAATCGGCCGGCTTCGAAGACGTGCTCACCCGCCTGGCGCCCGAGGAAGTAGTTCAAGGCGTCGCCGACGACGGCCGCCGCGGAAAGTACGACGATCAAAATACCGACGTTGAACACATCCTGGCTCGACAGTAGCCCGGCGGCGAACAACAGCGAGTCTCCCGGTAGAAAAAATCCCACCAGCAACCCCGTCTCGCTAAAGATGATGCACGCCAGCACCAGGTAGACCACCCAGGATGGCCCGGCCAGATTGACCAGCGCGCGAAGTTTTCCGGATCGGCCAGGCCAATCAGATACTTGATCCAATCGATGATCGTTGACATGCGGTTGTCTGGCGTGGCCAGGATTGAGGACGTGCGGCCCGCGGATTATAGGTGCGGGCGTGCGAGCAGGCTACCGCAGTCGGTCCGCGGATCGCGGATATGGCAAGGTCCGCTCTATCGGTCGGCGAAACCCGATGCGGCGCCATCTCGCTGCATCAACCGCAAGCCTAGCTTACAAGCTAGGCTTGCGCCCAGAACTTCCACCACGGGCGAAGCGGAACCTTCTTGACGCGGGAGTTGACATTGCCGTAGGCCACGCGGCGTCCGGCGACGTCGATCATGCCATAAGTTTTGGCGCCGGCCATCTGGGCGGTGTGCAACTTGGCGCCGGTCAGATTGGCCTCCTGCAAATCGGCACTGCGCAGATTGGCGCCGGTGAGATCCGAGGCGCGCAGATCCGCACGGATCAGCTTTGCATTGTGAAAATCGGCCCGCAAGTCGGCCATGCTCAGATCGGCGCCCGACAGATCGGCGCCGCAGAGCAGGGCATCCCTCAACTGGCCGTAGCGCAGATTGGCGTGTACGAGTTTTGCCTCCTGCAGTTCGGCGTGCTGCAGTTGCGCGTCGGTCAAGTTCGCGCCAGTAAGATCGGCGCGAACCAGGTTGGCGCCGCTTAGGTAGGCGCCGTTGAGTAGTGCGCCGGACAGATTGGCATCCTGCAAGTCGGCGTCCCGCAGGTCACAACTGACCAAGTCGGCGCCGGCCATGTTGGCGCCCGCCAGATTGGCGCCGCGCAACTGCATGCCGGACATCTTCGTGCCTTGCAGTGAATCGGCATCCATGGCCTTTAGCACGGTCTGCGTCCGCTTGTGTTTGATTTCGAGCACGTTTCCACCTCGCATCAAAGGCGGTGCGGGACAACTCCCAGTACGCTCAACGACGCTCTTGGCAGCGTCTTGCGACGGGAAGCCGCGCGCCGCGAGATCGTCGTGGCGACGCGTACGATGTCAGGGCAATCGAAGTACACACCGAGATTCCCCACGGCCTACGCCGCGGTCGCCTCGAGCCCCGCTCTGTCCGACGTGATCGAACCGGCTGTTGTCGCCGGAAGATTGCCTAGGACGGTCGAAGTGAAACGTTCAGTTGCGAACGAATGACGCGCCGATGAAAAACGCGCTATAAGGGACGAGATCAATACTGAGTATAGCCATGGTTGATCCTTACGACAACTACAGGTTCGCGAAATAGTCCCATCCCCAAAGCCCCCTCTGGAGAGTTGTGAAAACGTCGTTGCAAACTCCGGGATCCCGAAAAGCTGCCGCGGCAGCACCCAGAGTGCTCGATACGGCTCACGGTTCCGCCACGTACCGGTGTAGAATGCGCGTCGATGGCCAGCCGGCAGGCAGCCGAAACGTTCACCGCCTGCCGGTACTTGGTCCGACGACCCCGCCGCGTTCCAAGGAACTCACACTTTGACCAGCACGCCCAAGTTCAAGGTCGACCTGGAGATCTTTCGCGGACCGCTGGATCTTTTGCTCTACCTGGTGCGAAAGCACGAAGTGGAGATCACCGATATTCCAATCGCCCCGATCACGGACCAGTACCTCGAATACCTGGCCGTGCTGCAAGAGTTCGACGTGAACGCCGTGGGCGATTTTCTGGAGATGGCCAGCACGCTGGTTGAGATCAAATCGAGGATGGTTCTGCCACGCGGCGACGAGGTAGAAGACGAATTGGCCGATCCGCGCCAACAGCTCGTGGCTCGACTGCTCGAATACAAAAAGTTCAAAGACGCCGCCAGCATGCTCGACGAGCGCGGCCGCAGTTGGCAAGAGCGTTATGGGCGACTGGCCAGCGATTTGCCGCCGCGACAGCGCGATTTGGCGGATCAGGAAATCCAGGAAGTCGAGCTGTGGGACCTGGTCAGCGCGTTTGGACGCATCGTACGCGACAGCACGGCCGCCAAACCGGCGAACATCGTCTACGACGACACACCGATCCACGTCTATATGGCCAGAATCAAGTCGCAATTAACCGAACGCCGCCGGATCGCGTTTCGCGACCTGTTCCAGACCGGGATGCATAAATCGGCCCTGATCGGCATGTTTTTGGCCGTGCTCGAGTTGGTGCGGCATCACCAGGTGCGGGCCGAGCAAGGCGTGCTTTTTGGCGAGCTGTGGATCCTGCCAGGTCAACAGGTCGACGCACCGCTGGATTTGGCCAACGTGGACGAATACGAACACGGCGGGGGCCACGACCATTAGCGGAACGACGCCTGCCGAGCGGCTCCTTATTGGAACCGAAATTCCCAATCGGCCGGCCGATTGAGCGAATACAATCAGGGGAAGCACCGCGGAGCGCGAATCGATGTGGGCCCGAAATCTGCTGTTTCTGGCGATCTGTGTTGCGGCGGCGGCCGCGTTGCCGCTTTCCCTGCTGTCGGGCGGAAGCGGTACGCCGCGCCCTCTCCTGCTCTACGATGCCACTTCGATTCAGCCAACGGTCGCGCGCATCGATGCAGCGTTTCGCGCGTCGTGGCTTGGTGCGGGGCTCGAACCCGCCCAACCGGCCAGCGAGTTGGCGATCGCGCGCCGCATTTCGCTCGGCCTCACCGGCACGATTCCCTCGCTGGAGGAGATTCGGCAGTTGGAGTCCTGGCCCGCAGGCGAACGGGTTGGCCGCTGGCTGGGGGCTACGTTGGCCGACCGCCGAAGTGCCGATTTCGTCGCGGAACGCTTGGCCCGGGCGTATGTCGGGACCGATGACGGGCCGTTCTTGCTGTATCGTCGCCGCCGCTTTGTCGCCTGGCTCTCCGATCAGATCGCGGCCAACGTGCCGTACAACCAGATCGTCGAGCACCTGATTGCCGATCGTGGACTTTGGACCGATACGCCGGCCACGAACTTCGTGACCGTGACGATCCAGCCCGGCGGCGAAACGGGACCCGATCCGAATCAACTCGCGGCTCGCGTGGCCCGCGCGTTCCTGGGCATCCGTCTCGACTGCGCCGAATGCCACGATCATCCGTTCGAACCGTGGAAACAGCAAGATTTCCAAAGCCTGGCGGCCTTTTTCGGCCAAACTGAGCAAAGCCTCCGCGGCATCACCGATGGCGCAGGGGACTACCAGGTCGAAAACCGCGAGACCGGCGCTACCGAGACGATCGCTTGTCGCGTGCCATATCAGGCGGAGCTCCTCCCCGCCGACGGCACCAGCCGACAGCGCCTGGCCGCATGGGTCACGCATGCGGACAATCGGCCGTTTGCACGTGAAGCGGTGAATCGGGCCTGGGCGCTGCTCTTCGGCCGGCCGCTGGTCGAGCCGATCGACAACTTGCCCGTCGAGTCCGACAACGTAGCGGTGCTCGACATTCTGGCCGACGATTTTGTGGCCCATGGCTACGATTTCCGCAGGCTGCTGGAGGTGATTGCCTCCACCGAAGTATTCCAACTCAACAGCCGAATTGCGTCCGACAACAACGAAATAGACGGCAAAGAAACAGTCGGCGCGTCGGCGGCCCATGCGGAGGCCTGGGCCGTGTTTCCGCTCACGCGCTTGCGACCCGAGCAGATCGTGGGCGCAATGTTGCAATCGGCTTCATTGTCAACGATCGATTCGAGCTCACATATCGTCGTGCGATTGGCGCGAGCCATCGGCCAGAAGGAATTCATCGAGCGCTACGGCGACGGCGGCGCTGAGGAGTTCGAGACGCACGGTGGCACGATCCCGCAACGATTGCTGATGATGAACGGCGACATCGTGTTCGACAAAACGAAGAACAAGCTGGTGGGCAATGCCGCGACGCGCATCGCGGCGCTGGCGCCCGATGATGATACCGCAGTCGAGACGGCGATGCTAACGGTTTTAACCCGCCGGCCCGACAGCGTGGAGCGGCGCCACTTTGTCGCGCAACTGGCCGGCGTCACCGGCGCAGAGCGCAACGCGCGCCTCGGGGATATCGTCTGGTCGCTGCTCAATACCACCGAGTTTTCCTGGAACCACTAGCCATGCGATACGATTTCCAGCCCACGGAAGTTGCCGGTCACGCGCTGTTGCATCGTCGAGCGCTGTTGAAGCTCGGCGGCTTGGGTGGCGCAGCCTGGTTGACTTCGGTGGCACGCTTGCTGGGCGACGACAGGCGAGTGGACTCGCAGCGTGACATAAAGGAGCCGGCGCAATCATTGATCGTCTTGTGGATGGCCGGCGGACCCAGCCAGTTGGAAACGTTCGATCCGCATCCGGACACGAAGATTGCTGGCGGGACGCGCGCGATCGCCACGGCATCGCGCGGCATTCACTTGGCCGAAGGGCTCGAACTGGTGGCCGAGCAGATGGAGTCCATCGCGCTGGTTCGCTCGCTGGTGAGCAAAGAGGGGGATCACGAGCGCGGCACGTATCTGGCGAAGACCGGCTACCGTCCCGATCCCACCGCCGTGCATCCTTCGATCGGCGCCATCTGTTGCCACGAACTGCCGCTGGCGAAGACCGAGATCCCCCGGCACATCTCCATTCTGCCGGGACAATGGCCGCCGCGGGGCGGATTCCTGGGAGACGGCTACGATGCCTTCAAAGCGGACGATCCAGCGGGCCCCGTGCCCGACGTTTCGCGCGCGTCTCCGCACCGCGGTTGCAGCGGCGCTTGTCGGACTTGGAACTACTGGAACAACGGTTCGCGCGTGGTCGAGCCGGTTTGACTTCGGCGACGCTGCACCGCGATACGGTTCGCGAAGCCCGGCAAATGATGACCTCCGACCAGTTGGCGGCATTTGACGTGTCGCAAGAGCCGGCGGTCAAACGCGCCGAGTACGGCGACACGCCGTTTGGCCGCGGTTGTCTGGCTGCCCGGCGATTGGTGGAAGTTGGCGTGCGCTGCGTCGAAGTCACGTTGAACGGTTGGGATAGCCATGCCAACAACCATGAGGTTCATACTCGACTCAAGCAGACGCTCGACCCGGCCTGGTCGGCTTTGCTGTCCGACCTTAAGGAACACGATCTCTGGCAACGCACGCTCGTGTTGGTTGCCGGCGAGTTTGGTCGCACGCCCGCCATCAATCGTTTGGGCGGGCGCGATCACTGGACGCAAGGCTACAGCATGGCGCTGGCGGGCGGCCGCATCCGCGGCGGCCAGGCGATCGGCGCGACCGATCCTGAAGGAAGCCGCCAGGTAGAAAAGCCCAAGCAAGTGGCCGACGTGCATGCCACGCTGTTGTCGGCGTTGGGCATCGATCCCTCCAAGGAGCTCATCTCGCCGGCCGGCCGGCCGTTGAAACTGGCCGAGGGCCAACCGATCGGCGAACTTTTGGTTTGATCGTGTCAGCGCGTGAGTTGCCGCAGATGAAAGTGAAATTTGCCGAGCTTGCCGCCGTAGTTGCCGGCCGAGATCGCAACCACGCCAGAGCCCGCCGCAGCGTGCATGCCGGCGCTCATGGCAGCAGCAATGCTCGCTTCGTCCACGCCGTCTATTACGATCTCGTACGCGGCATTGGCGTCTGCTGGAAGCTGAGTGGCGACGTCCACGCGTCCGCGCAGGCTCGGGCAGTAGGCTTCGGCGGTGGAGGCTTTCAGGGCCTTGTAGCGTGAGCCCACTTTGCTGCCGCTGCGTGCCACGCCGCCGGGAAACGGAGTGATCACGCCGGTCAGCGGCTCGATGGCCTTCACGGCACGCCGCGCCGCGGCCAGCGCGGCCGCTTGCGTTTCTGACTGCAAGATGAGATTTCCGCCCCCGATGCCCTTGCCCACGTACACCATGCTCTCGATCAGGAACTCGCCGTCCATTACGGGAATGCGCCAATAGCGGCGAGTGCCAATGAGTTTGCTCTTTTGAAAGCCGTCGCCGAAGTAGCGGATCATCTTGCCCAGCGGAATGCGCGTCTCGCCTTCGGTCAAGCCGTCGTACACGGCAGTCGTAGGGCAGGTCATCAGGCACTGGCCGACCCGGTTGGGCACGACCGTTGCCAGCGTTTCCGCGGAGAAGCCAAACACCAGCACCGCGGCGCCAGGCCGCCCATCGGGCGTCTTGGCGCCAGCCAGCCGTCGTTCCACGCCGATCTCGCTATCACACGAGATGATCGAGGAGCTGTAGCCGGTGAATTCGCGCAAGCCAGCATCGAGCCAGTGTTCGTCGGCGGCCGTGACCACCAGCCGTACGAACCGCATGCGGAAAGCCTCGGCAAAGGTGTCTTCGATTCGCGTGCCGTCGATTTCCACCGCGTACTCCAGCGACTGCTTGCACTTTCAGCGTGGGGCCCAGGCGACCATCATGGCTGCCGGGTTGCGGCGTGCCAAGAGCACCGCGATATGCCCGTATTATCGGGCCGCTGGAGCCAGAAACCCCACCGTCGTGCTGCATTGCCCGGCCCCACGGCGTCTACGCCGATGCGTGGTTGATTTTCGTTTCCCGGGCGCCGAAACGGTTGCACGCCACAGGACATTGAACGATACTCAGGTGTCCGGTGCCCGGAACGTCTTTTGCGTTGAGGAGAGGATCTATGCGAACTGCCAGCGGCCTTTCGACCGATTCCAATCACGCCACCCATGCGAGCGCCGGCTCGGTCTCGAGCACCGGCAGTATCGCGCTGGAACCTGTTCCGGGTTTCGGTACGCAAACATTGATCATGGCGCTGATTGGCGTGGCAGGCAGCATGTTCCTTTTCGCCGCCTGGAACGCCGTGAACCGCGCTGCCACCGAAAAGGTTCGCAAGCGGTAACCGCCTGGGCAAAGCAGCTAGACCTTATTCGGCCGCGCGGGTGCGCTTCTCACGGCGTCTTGACGGAGCACCACGTCCAATGGCGGTCGCTGGTGGCGATGACCGTCTTTGGGGCATAGCCCAATTCGGCCACCAGGTCGCGCATCTCGCCGACCGAAAGCGCGGCCCGCAGCGAATTCTCGAATAGTTGCCGCTGGTGCGCATTGCAGTCGCCTGCATAGGTCGCCAAGAGGTTCGTCACCTGCGCTTCATCGACCGGCCGCGCCAAATCGCGCACGAAGATGATCGCGCCGGACGCCGCCACGCGCACGGCCTCGGCCAACACGGAACGCGGCTCGGGAATGTGGTGTACGATGCTATTGGACACAATCGCCCGAAATTGCCCGTCCGCGTAGGGCAAACCCTTGGCATCGACCCGCTCCAAGCGAATGCGATCGGCCAGGCCTGCGCGGCGCACGTTGTCGTCGGCCACAGCCAGCATGTGCCGCGCCAAGTCGATGGCCACCACGCGCGCCGCCCGATTCTGCCGGCACAATTCGATGGGAATCCGAGCCGTACCGGCGCCTAAGTCGAGCACCTCGACATCATCAGCGACATTCAGCTCGGCGCAAGCCGCGAGAAAATCGCGCACGAAGCGGCGATTCACGTCGGCGTGGTCCATTGCGTCGTAGTCGCGCGCGTCGTCGAGCGTGTCCATTGCCTCGGCCTCGAGCACACGCACCAGCCGCGAGTTGTCGCTCGCCAGATTCATGTCGCTTGCGACTCGGCTATTTCGACGTGCCGGCCACGTCGTTCACCTTGATGTCCACTCTGAGCGCCGCTTTGGCGACCCGCGCCAGCGACAACGCGTCGCCCACGATGTGGAAGGTAGTTTGCGTGTGCGAGATCGATTTGCCGGTGGGCAACTGCGCCGCGGGCGAAAGCGATTCAAGCTCGAAAAAACCACCCAATGCCGGACCACCCGTCTCGGGCGGTCCGTCGTTGTAGCTGTTGAAGACGTCGCCCCGAAAAGGCTCTGCCTGCCGTCCCCACTGGTTGTTCAGATATGAGAACGCACTGGGGTCCGACGGTGCGGAAAAGTGGACGAGGGTCAACACCCCGCCCGCCATGTCGAGCGCACAGGCCATCGGCTTGACGCGAGTTTGCGAAATACCGATCTTCGACCGGAAGCGCCCGTCGGCCAAGAACCAGATTGCTTGCGCATTGACCCGCAAGCGATCCGCCGGAATCGTGCCGAAGTAGTCGGAGTTGACGATCGGTCCCAGCTTAGCCTCGTCACCCGCCATATAGGGCACGATCACCAGCGTCCGCGCGCCGGCTGGGAATTGTCCCAAGCTCCAGATCGAAACCAATCCCTTTTCGCGGGTCATGGCGGGGCCGCGATTGGTGACCGTGTTGCTCGTTTGAAAGCCCACCAACTTTAGATTGCCGGCCGAAAAGCGCACTGCCTGCGTCGGAGCCGAACAGCTCGGTAAAGTGATGCGCCTTTTGCAAACGAATCTCGCGGGTAACCTCGAGATGAAACGGCGACTTGGCCGCGTTGCCCAACTTCATTTCTCGCGACAAGCGATAGTAGGGATCTTGCTTGGACGAGACGACCTTGAACGCTCCATCGTTCAGCGCCGCAGGCGTGATCCAATTGGCGAGGTCTTGTTCAGCGCCCGGGGCAAACCACAGGCTGAACGGACCACCTTCGGGACCAAGCCATAGCCTGTCTTCGCCGCCATAGTTGTTGAAATGCTTGTCGGGCACGCCCTTCTCGATGAACGTGCGGTTGATCCACCCCAGACTGTGGCCCTGCAGGTCGCCGGTGGTCGAGGTCATCACCCGTCCCTGGTAGTCGGGACAGATCGCCACGCGCTCGCCGTCCTCGCCGGTGAGCTCGACCACAGAGGTGTGCGACGCCAGAAAGTCCCGCGCCTGTCCGTAGTTGCTGAATTCGTCGGCTGGCGCCGCGGCGGCCACGGCCATCGACAGTGTGGTCGCGAGCGCTGCGGCTACGATCGTGCGGGCGGGGTTGGCCTGCGTCCTTTGCTGACTCATCACGTCTCCTTCCTGTAACGTGTTGCGGGGTGCGGCAGACGCACGGATCGTCGGCCGCGTGTGATTGCGACGGTTGATTTTCTCGCGTTATTCGTTCACCGTGACGTTGCCGGCGATGCCCTTGTCGAGACAACTGGCTCGAATATGGCAGTCCGGGCAGCCCGTCACGGAAGACGGCCGACAGTCCGGGCCGGGGATGCAGCCGTCAAGCGTCGCGATTATAACGGATGAACCGAGCTTGTGCAGAGCCGCCCTAACGCGGTGGTGTAGAGTAGGTTGGGCCGCAGCGCCAATCGGCGGAAGCTGCCGAGTGCCGCGGCGGGGTCTTTGCTACAATGCTTTGGGTTTCGGCGACCCGGCAGCGGTTTGTCCCAGAACCAGAAATTCCGTCCTAGGCATGCGAACCCAGCGGCCCAGCGGCCCGTAATGACGAATGAACAAGGCCACGAAACACCAGCCAGTACCGGCCGCAAGTCCTGATTGGGCAGGCATGTCCGACGAGGAGTTGTTGACTACCTACCGCGATCGCGCTGATCGGCTGGCATTCGAGGAGTTGGTGCGCCGCTATGAGCGGGAACTTTACAGTTATCTACGACGTTACCTGGGTGACGCCACTTTGGCCGAAGACACATTCCAGGCCGCGTTTTTGCAAGTTCATCTGAAGTGCGACCAGTTTGACGAGGGCCGCAAATTCCGGCCCTGGCTATATACCGTTGCTACCAACCAGGCCATCGACGCCCAACGCCGCAACAAACGGCACAAGAGCGTGAGCCTGGATCGAAACACCCGGCACCAGGAGAACGACGATCTCGGCTCGCTGATGAATCTGCTGGAGAGCAAAGAGCCTAATCCGCAGGATCAGGTCGAAGCGGCCCAGCAGAGCGAGTGGATCCGTAGCGCCGTGGACGACCTGCCCGATGGCCTGCGCGACGCCGTGAACCTGGTGTACTACCAAGGACTGAAATACCGCGAAGCAGCCGATATTTTGGATATCCCCGTGGGAACCGTCAAAAGCCGCCTGCATTCGGCCATCCTCAAGTTGAATGAAGCCTGGATGGATCGCGAACCGAACACCAACTCCCAGCCGTAGCCTCCCAACCGTCGAACCGAAGTGACTTGCGAAAATGAGAGAACAACTCATCGGTTACTTGCTTGATGCCCTCGAACCGGCAGAACAAGAGCAAGTGCGAACGCAACTGAATCGGGATCCCCAACTCCAACGCGAACTGGAATTGCTGTCGCGAAGTTTGCTACCATTGGCGGCCGACCGGGAATTCCTGGAGCCTTCGGGCGGACTCGCGCAGCGCACGTGCGCCTACGTGGCGCAGCAAGCCGCTCGGGTTTCTTTGCCCCCGGCGCCGGCGCCGGTCGCTCGGCAGTGGTCGATGGCCGACATGGTCGTGGCGGCCGGCATCTTCATCGCCGCGTCACTGTTGTTCTTTCCGGCCATGAGTCAGAGCCACTTCGCCGCTCGGGTGACACAGTGCCAAAACAATCTGCGGCACTTTGGCATGGCGTTGAACAACTACGCCAGTTTGCACCGGGGCTTCTTTCCGAACGTGCCGCTCGAAGGGCGCTGTTCAGCCGCCGGCGTGGTGGCGGTGCGTCTGCGCGAACTGGGATTCATCGAGGGCCCGCACTTCGCGATCTGCCCTGCTTCGTCCCTGGCCGACGAAGCGGCGATCTTCGAAATCCCCACCGCGGACGAACTGGAATCCGCCAGCGAACATACGCTGCCGGCGCTGCATCGTCGTATGGGTGGCAGCTATGGCTTCAACTTGGGTTACGTGCAGAACGGCCGCTACTTCTCGCCGCGCAACTTGCACCGCGAGCGATTCGCCGTCATGGCCGATTCTCCCAGCGCCGAGCCACCCTACCGATCCGTCAATCACGGCTCCTGCGGACAGAACGTGCTGTTCGAGGATGGACATGTGCAGTATCTCACGACCTGCCGGGCGCATGGCTGCCGCGACGACTTTTACACCAACGACAAGGGGGTCGTGGGTCCCGGAGTCGACATGTATGACGCCGTGATCGGCCGCAGTGAGACGAAGCCCTGTCTGGAAGCCATGTTGATTGAAATCGACGACATCGAATAGCGTCGTCGAATAACGTCGGCAAACGCCACGAACGCATTTCGCTCGGACGATACTAAGTAGAAACCAACCGCCCGGGGCCCACGGCTCTGAGGCGGTTTTTTTTCGTCCGCGTTGCGAAAAGGCATCATCGCGCCAAAGGGCCGGCAACGGCTGCGTACGAGATTGGCTGGCGTAATCGTTTAGCGACGCGGCCTTTACGTGCTGTTGGGCCGCGCACCTCCGGCGCTTGGCACTGTGTTTGCTCTTACAGCCACCTAAGCAATGCCTGGCTCTCGTTGGCGGCCGGGGCCCTGGTCCCCTCGGGCCCTGGCCGCCAACTCCCTTCGCGGGCATCGCCCATCGGTTCGGTCTCCCATCTGCATTTACCCCGGTTCCGGGGCCGCTCGAAACGATCTGGTTGCCTATGCACGCGCGCGAACTCATAGATGTCGCCGGGCTCGTGGCTCTCAATGGTCCGCTGCTCGTCCGTGGGCGCCACCAGCCGAGCACCGCCCCTTTGGAACAGTACTGGACGACCTCGAAGTTTCGTTTCGAGAGTTGGACCCGAGCGCTCAAGAGCTATGCGAACCTGACGTCGGCTACGGAAACGGGTGATTTTGAGCATTGGGTGGAGATTCGCGCAGCGCTTGACGAAATCTTCGCCAGCGAGATCCTGACGCGCGTCTGGTCGGCCATCCTGGTTGCAGCTGATCGCCGCAAGAAAACGAACCAGGCCGAGCCCATCGCCCGTAGCGTGTTCAGTTCGCACATGGAGGCCCGGCACCGGGCGATGGCGCTATTGGTGCACGGCGGCGGCCTGGGCGTCAAGCAAGCCGCCGCAGTGAACCGGCTTCGCCGTCGGGCGGAGCGCTGGGCCGACGTGCTGATCGGGGGGCTGTTGCACTTGTGCGACGCGCGCGAGTTCGCGGTCGAGACCGAACGGGCTGAAGATTTCGCGCTGGATCTGACGCGCCAGCAGGGCTCGGTTCATTCGCAGCAAGCGTGGCGGCTGACGCTGGTATCGATGCGAAACGCCTTTCAAACCGGCATGTCCGCCGTGGCGGCCAATCCGGACGCCAACGCGCGGATCACTGCCAGTATCTTGGGATGCTTTCCCGGCGAATTGTTCGACTCGACCGGGATGTTTCAATCGCTGTGGATGACGCGGCTTTCGGCAAATGCCAGCGACGCCCAAGGGATGATCCACGAACTGCTGGAGCCTGCCGTGCCCATTGGCCCGCGACGGCGCGATTCTCGTGCTCGCCGCCGGCTGTAGGAACGCTCCCCGTTTCCGCACCGCCCAAGATCGGCCTGCCCTGCGCCCTCCCCACGTTGCAGGCCCGCTTCACTTGCCAGCAGATGGGCGCCAGCACCCAACGCGCGGAATTGCCGCGCCTGCCAAACCTCTGTTGAGTGGTTTGTGCTATCTCGCTACTGTATGGCCCCTCGTTTGACGTTGCAGGCTTGTTCAGCGCGAGGCGCTGGAATTGTTTCTCGGGCAGCCAACTATCTCGTTCCCTGCGATTTGAGGATTGTCATGCGAATGCTCTCCAAGGCGCGATCGAGCGCTGTCGCGCATGTCGTTGCGCTCGGCCTAAGTCTGCTGGCCGCGATTGGCTGCACGCTGACTGCCGCGAGCGCGTCGGCTCGGGAGGCCGAATGGATTTGGTCGCCTGCCTATGAGAAAGAAGCCGCGCCGACAGGAGCCTGCTACTTTCGCAAGTCATTCCACTTGGGCGCGCCGGAAAACGGCATCATTCAAATCGCCTGCGACGACAACTACGAGTTGTATGTCAACGGGCGGGACGTCGGCGGCGGCAAGAATTGGAAAGTGCTCGATGAATACGACATCACGAAATACCTCGAAACGGGGCAGAACACAGTGGCCGTGAAGGCCGAGAACTCCGAAGGGAACTCGGCGGGACTCGTGGTGCGCGTGGCCGTGAAGGAAAAGGGGAACACCCACGTCGAACATTCCAGCGACGCCTCGTGGAAAACGGCGCTTAAGGAATTCCCCCAGTGGCAAAAGACGCGGTTTACCGATGCGCAATGGCTCGCCGCCCGCAGCTTTGGCGCGATGGGCGCCACGCTGCCGTGGGGCAACGAGGTAACCGTGGCCGGCGCTGATGGCCGCTTTCGCGTCACGCCCGAATTCCACGTCGAATGGGTCATCGATCCCAAGGAAACCGGCTCGCTCATTTGCATGGCGTTTGACGAGTTCGGTCAACTGATCGCTTCCCGCGAGAACGGGCCATTGGTCGTCATCCGAGACGACGACAAGGACGGCCTGGTCGATACCGTGGCTTCGTACTGCGACACGATGAAAAACTGCCAGGGGCTGTTGCCTATCAGTGGCAAGGTGTTTGCCGTGGGCGAAGGTCCTCAGGGCCCTGGTTTATATTGCCTGGCCGACGAAGACCATGACGGCCGGATCGACCGTACCGACGTGGTGCTGAAGTTCCCAGGCGAGATCCGCGAACATGGACCACACGCACTGGCCCTGGGGCCCGATGGGTTGCTGTACATGATCGTGGGCAACTTCTCGCAGGTGGCCGAGCACTTCGCCGACTCCAGCCCCTACCACGACTTCTATGAAGGCGACCTGGTCACGCCCCGCTATGAGGACGCCAGCGGCCACGCCGTCGGTATCAAGGCGCCGGGCGGCGCGATTATCCGCACCGATACGGCCGGCTCCGCCGTCGAACTGTTCGCCGGCGGAATGCAAAACCCCTACGATCTCGCGTTCAACGCGGAGGGCGACCTGTTCACGTGCGACTCCGACATGGAATGGGACATGGGCATGACTTGGTACCGCCCGACCAGACTACTGCACGTGTGTGCCGGAGCCGAATTCGGTTGGCGCAGCGGCTGGTCGAAATGGCCGAACTACTTCGTCGATAGCTTGGAGCCCACACTCGAGCTGGGACGCGGGTCGCCGGCGGGAATCGAAGCCTACAACCACGTGATGTTTCCGCGACGCTATCACGACACGCTGTTCGTGTGCGACTGGTCGCGCGGCCGGATCCTGTGCATTCGACCGAAGCAGCACGGAGCCACCTACCGCGCCAGCGCCGAAGTTTTCGTCGAAGGCCAGCCCTTGAACGTCACCGACATCGCCGTCGGTCCGGATGGTTGGTTGTACTTCTGCACCGGCGGACGCGACACCGAAGGGGGCATCTATCGCGTCGTGTGGGACGGCAAGGTGCCGCCCAGCGTGACCAACCGTGGGAGTGGAATCAACGCAGCGCTCAAACAGCCGCAGTTGCAAAGCGCCTGGGGCCGACAACAAGTCGCACTGGTCAAGCAACAACTCGGCGAGCAATGGGCGAAAGATCTCCACGGCGTGGCGATAGATCCCAAATCGCCGCCCCATATTCGCATTCGGGCATTGGAATTGATGCAGCTCTATGGTCCGCAGCCGAGTGCCGAACTCTTGACGCAGCTTTCCCGCGACCGGTCGCCTGCCGTGCGGGCCCGCTGTGCGCGGCTGATGGGCATCAGCGGGGACGATGCCTCGTACGAGCGGCTTGTCGAGCTCTTGGACGACCCCGACCTGGGCGTGCAACGCGCTGCCTGCGAGGCGGCCCAACGTGGCGCCGTGGCCGTCTCTGCCGACAGACTATTGCCGTTGCTCGACTCACCAGACCGCTACGTGTCGTGGGCGGCCGGCCGTGCCTTGCAACAATTGCCGCACGATGAGTGGGCCGACACGGTGCTGCAGGAGCAACGGGCGCGGGCCTTCGTCAACGGCGCCACGGCATTGCTCAGCGATGATGACGCGGATCGGCCAACCGCCGACGGCTTGCTGAAACAAAGCGGCGTATTGATGGAGGGGTATTTGAGCGACCCGGAGTTCATTGATCTGCTGCGCGTCATGCAGTTGGCATTGATCAAGGGAGAGATCTCCGGCGACGACATACCAGAATTGCGCACACAGATCGCGGAGGAGTATCCATCGCGCGACAACCATATCAATCGCGAGCTTGTGCGACTGCTGGTTTATCTCCAAGAGCCCACGTTTGCGGAACGTCTCGTCGAGCAACTGCGTGCCGATTTGCCGAGCGTGGAAAAGATGCACCTGGTGATGCACGTTCGGTTCCTGGAAGTCGGTTGGACGCTGCCGCTGAAGCTGCAGGTATTGCTCGCGTACGAGGATGCCCGCGCCATCGAAGGGGGGCACAGCTTTGCCGGCTACGTCGAAAATGCCGCCCGAGAGTTCTTCGCCACCTTCGATGAACAAGAGTGCCAACAGGTTCTGGCCGAGGGCGCGAAATGGCCTAGCTCCGCTCTGAGCGTGTTGGCCAAGCTGCCCGAGAATCCCTCGGACGAGACGATCGAACAGATCTGCAACCTCGACCGGCAAGTGAAGAGACTCGATACCGAGGCGGCGAAGAAGTTGCGGATCGGCATTTGCGCAGTTTTCGGCGCCAGCGGCACGCCCGAAGCGATGGCCTATCTACGCGAGTTGTACGACGACGAGCCCGACCGTCGCGTGACGATTGCGATCGGCTTGGCGCAAACGCCCGACGGCGACAACTGGGATTATCTGGTGCGCTCGCTATCGATCGTCGAGGGCGCGGCCGCCCAGGAAGTCTTGACCCAGTTAGCAAAGGTCGACCGCACCAGCGACGACCCGGAAGTCCTGCGACAGGTGATCGTTCGCGGGCTGATGCTGCGGCAAAACGGCAGCCGCAACGCCGTAATGCTGCTGGAGAAGTGGACCGGCGAATCTTTGGGCCAGGCCGACTTGCCGTGGGATCAGGCCCTGGCGAACTGGCAGCGTTGGTTTGTCGAGAAGTATCCCACGCTGCCGGAGCCAAAATTGCCGGTCGAGAGTGAACAGAGCCAGTGGACGTACCAGGAATTGCTCAGCTTCCTCAGCGGCCCGCGAGTCGACGAGGCCGTTGCAGCGCGTGGAGCGGCACTATTCGAGAAAGCGCAGTGCATCAAGTGTCACCGATTCGGCGACCACGGCGATACGGTCGGACCGGATTTGACCAACGTCAGCAAGCGGTTCCAAAAGAAGGAGATTCTGGAGTCGATCTTATTCCCCTCGCAAGTGATTTCCGACCAGTATGGCACGCAGACGATCGTCACCAAGGACGGTAAGTCTTACACGGGCATGGTGGCTCCCACGGGCGAAGACTCGTTCACCGTGTTGCAAGTCAACGGCGAGAAGGTGGTCGTGGCCCGTGAAGACATCGAACAGACGACGCGCACCAAGGTGTCCGCCATGCCGGAGGGCTTGCTCAACACGCTCAGTCTAGAAGACATCGCCGACTTGTTTAGCTACCTGACGTCGGCGCCTTCTCAAAATCTGGCTGGCCGGCCTGAGACGAAGCGCAAGTGACGCCGACTCCGACCGTTCTTCCCTTTCGGCATGGCACACTCCTTCCATTGCTCAATTCTAGTGATCGAATTAAGCAGTTGGAGTGTCCACCAGCGCCAGCGCATCTCAGGCGGCCCGTCGCATTGCCAACGGGCCGCTACTCCGGTTTCGGCGGTAACCTAGGGCGAATGGGCGGCGCTGACCGAGCGAACATGTGCCGAGTGTTCAGCCACGCATAGCGGCAGGGTCACGACGAATGTGGCCCCGTGTCCCGGCTGGCTTTCCACCTGAATCGTGCCGCCGTGAGCGTGGACGATCGAGTGACAGATGCTCAACCCCAGTCCATTGCCGTGGGCCAGATCCTCGCGCTTGCGGGATTTGTCGCCGCAATAGAAGCGATCGAACACGTGCGGCAGGTCGTCCGAATTGATTCCCTGTCCATTGTCAGCAACCGACATCGAGAGTTGGTTGGCGGAATAATCTCGATGCAGCTTCACCGACACAAGCCCACCACGGGGCGTGAATTTGATGCTATTGTCGATCAGATTGTTGATGACCTGTCGGAGCCGATCGGGGTTGCCCAGCACATAGGCGTCGTTGGGGACCGCAGCGCTGAGCGTAATGCCACGTTCTTCCGCTGCGCCGCGGAACATATCGACGCTCCGTTCCACAAGCTTGTTAAACGCGACGGACCGCACTTCCAACGGCTGGGGGGCGGCGTCCGTTTCGGCGAGCAACAGCAATTGATTCACCAGCACGCGCAGTTGGCCGCACTCGTCGGCGATCTCGCACAACAATTCCTGGTACTCCGCGACCGATCGATCCGTGTTCAGCGCGACCTCGACCGAGCTTTGCAGAGCGGCGAGCGGCGAGCGAAGTTCGTGCGCGGCGTTGGCGACAAACTCTCGATTGCGCTCCAGGTAGTCGCCCAGCAGGTCGAGAAAGCGATTGATCGTCATCGACAATTGATCGAGCTCGTCGCCGGTGTCTCGGATCGGCAGTCGTTCTTCCATGTGACTGGGGCGGAGCCGCGCTGCGGTGGTAATGATGCGCGCCAAGGGACGCGTGGCCCGGCCGGCCAACAAGTATCCGCTCAAGGGGGCGACAAAAAGTATCACAACGCCGGCGGTTAGCATCAGTTGCGTGAGCGTTTCCATTTCGGCGGCTACGTTGGCCAACGACGTGCCGACGCGAACCGTGTAGGCGGGAACGCCCGATTTGCGGACCACACGCTGCACCAGGCGGTTGCCGCCCACGGTCGACAGCGTGGGCTCCAACGATTTGGGCAAGGCAACGTGGCTCAGGTCGGGCAGCTTGCCGCGCGAAACCAGCAGTTTTCCGTCCGCGTCGAACAATTGCACGAACAGTCCGCGATCCGAATGGCCTCTGGCCTTCAGATCCATTTCGTTCGCGATCTCGTTTTGATCGGGATAGAACCGCTCGACCGCCAGGACGACTTCGTAGGCGTCGTCTTTGAGCAGTTGGTCGCTCTCGGCCAGCAGGGTGTAACGCAACGATTCGCGCAGGCCAAAGAGCGTCACGATTACGATGAGCAGCACGGCCGCGGTGTTCCAAGCGCTTAAGCGAAACCTTAAGGATCGGAATAGCGACCTAAGTTGCTCGAAGCGCATAGCCGCGGCCTCGCACTGTCTGGATAACGGAATCGGTATATCCTTTATCCAGTTTACCGCGCAGACGATTGATGTGCACCTCGATGACGTTCGTGGCGCCTTCCCAGTCGGTTTCCCATAAATGCTCGCACAACATCTTGCGAGTAACCACCTGTCCGACGTATCGCATCAGTAGCTCAAGCAGGCTGAACTCCGTCGGCGTCAACTCGATTTCCTTCTCGCCGCGAGTCACACGACGCGTGGCCAGATCGAGCGTCAATTGCCCCGCTTGCATGACGGCCGGTGGCCTTGTGACGGTGCGACGGCATACCGCTTCGACGCGCGCCATCAGTTCCACGAGCGCGAACGGTTTGACGACATAGTCGTCTGCGCCGGCGTTCAAACCCGAAACGCGATCTTCGACCGAGCCCAGCGCCGTCAAGGCAATTACGGGCGTCTGAATCCCACTGCCGCGCAGTGTCCGAAGCACGTCGAGACCGGCGCGTCCGGGCAACATCAGATCCAGAATGATCGCTTCGAATTGCTGACCGGAGGCGAGCTCCAGTCCGCGATCTCCGTCTTTGGCCCACACACAACCATGCCCCGCCTCTTGCAAACCTTTCCGCAGTGACTTGCCAATTACCGGGTCGTCTTCGATCACCAATAGGTCCATGGACGATCTGCCCTTCAGGGTTTTGCGTGCGGAGGCGCACGGCAACATGGTCAACGAAACATGCCCGCATCACGGCGATACGTGATTATATCGGTCCGCCCAACATTGGGCGACTGTGCATACTCGCGGGCCGTCGCAACGCACATCATCACCCAAGCAGCACAAACATTACGGGAATGTAATCCCCTGGCGCGGATGAAACCGTTCCGTGTTAGCCGCCGTGGCCGGAAAACTGGCCTCATGGCCATTCCCAGAAGCATTGGGGCGGCATCGATACACCTCCGCCGCTACATTCCGACTTCCTGGGGAATTTGGAAGGCCGATCCAGCGCACGCCGTAGGCGCCCATGGGAATCTCCCTTCCGCCGGTTGATGGAAGTTGTGCAAATGGTGCGCTCAAACTGTTGACACTTACAGAGTTGTAATAAAAACTGCGTGGTGCCCTGGGTTGACGAGCTATATACTCGTTTTTACAGTCACGCACTCACGTCGGTGAAGGTATCTTGATGCCCCCTGCGCCGACGAAAGCGTCCGACGAGGCTGCATTGCCCGGCAGGTATCTCTTACAGTCGTTGACGCGAGGTTGGATGTTCCAGGTGGGACCCGCGGCAGCAATTGCGTTGCGCAGGTTAGCCGAGCACGGAGCCAGTTATGCCCACGATCTTTGTCGACTTCTTCGAGAACTTCAAGCACAACCTGTTCAAGCCGTTGCTGCTGTTCTTCTACATGGGATTTACCATCCCGATTCTCAAAGTGCCATTCGAGTTCCCGCACGTGCTGTACCAGGGCCTCACCATGTACTTGCTGATCGCGATCGGCTGGCATGGCGGCGAAGAGCTCGCGTCGCTCGACGCGGCTGGCGCCCAGCAAGCGGTAGGGTTCATGGCGATCGGTTTTTTCACTAATTTCGTGATCGGCATGATTGCCTACGTGTTTCTGCGCCGATTGACGCGGTTGCGGAAAATCGACGCGGGAACCGTTGCCGGTTACTACGGATCGGACTCGGCGGGAACGTTCGTGACGTGCCTCGGCGTGCTCACCGCCGCCAAGCCGGTCATCGCGTATGCGGCCTACATGCCGGTAATGTTGGCGGTCATGGAAATCCCTGGCTGCCTGGTGGCGCTGTTCCTGGTGTCGCGGATGCGCGAGCACGGCATGGATCCGAAAGGCAATATGCCGGGGGAAGAAGGTTACGAGCCGAACGGCAACGGGACCAGCGTGCTATCCAACGATTCCCATGATGCGGATGCCCCCGATGGCCACGCCGTGGTCCATCGGGCCAATGGCAACGGTCAATCTCGTGGTATTTTCAGCCCAGAGCTATTGCACGAGGTGTTTCTCAATCCGGGGCTGTACTTGCTGTTTGGCGGCATCGCCATCGGTTATGTCAGTCGCTTGCAAGGCGAAAAGGTCACTAACGTCGACGACATCCTGTTCGTTGACCTGTTTCAGGGAGTGCTGTGTTTGTTTCTGCTCGAAATGGGCATGACGGCTTGCCGCCGGTTACGCGACCTGAAAACGGCAGGTTGGCCTTTCATTGCGTTTGGTATCCTTGCACCGAACGTGTTTGCCACGATTGGCATGTGCGTAGCTCACGTTTACAGCACGGCGCTGGGGGTACCCTTCGATATCGGGACGTACGCGCTGTTCGCAGTGCTGTGCGCCGCCGCGTCCTACATCGCGGTGCCGGCGGTGCAGCGGCTGGCGATCCCCGAAGCCAGTCCAACGCTCCCTTTGGCCGCCTCACTTGGTCTGACGTTTTCCTACAACGTGACGATCGGAATTCCGGTGTATATTGAAATTGCCAAGGCGATCACCGCGGCCTTTCCGGTGGCAACCGGATAGCTATCTCGCCATTCCGCCTGGTCCCTCGAAAAGAACCTCCATCCATGACAGATCTCGTCGAAATCAAGCGTGTCGTCGTGATTGCCGATACGGTCTTGGAAAAAACGCTGCTCGAGCAATTCTTGAAGCTCGGCGCCAAGGGCTATACCTGCAACTACTGTGCGGGCAAGGGGCGCCATGAGACGCTGGAAGATCCCTACAACGGCCGCTCGCGGGTGCGCATTGAAGTGCTGGCCGAAGCATCGGTAGCGAGCGCCGTCTTCGACTACGTTCACCGCAAACAGTTTGGCAGCTATCCCGTGGCAGCCTACATGGACACGGTGGAAGTCAATGCGCAAGATCATTTTTTCTGATCTGCGCGTTTGAGTGCGCGTCGCCGGTAAGCCGATCCGCCTGTGGATTCCGCCTTTTCCTGCGCAAGCTGCCCGGTATAATTGGCGAGCATCTTCGCCGCTGGCTGCCGCTTCTTTGGGCGCGCAGCCGCCCATTTTTCGCAGAAGGCAGAAGGCCGTCATGGACAAAGAATTGACCGATCGGGCCGAGTCCATCCAGCAGCGCATCGTCCAACTGCGAGACTCTCTTTGACCATGCGGCGAAAAAAGAGCAGGCCGCCCATATCGAAGAGCAAATGTCCGCTGCGGGCTTCTGGGACAACCAAGAGAAGGCGCAAGCCACGATCGTGGAATTGAAGGCGCTCAACGCGCTGCTCAAGCCGCTTGACGAAGCCGTCAGCGGCGGCGCCGATCTCGCGGCGCTGCTGGAAATGGCCGCCGAAGACGAATCGCTGGCCGGCGAACTGGCAGGGGAAGTCGACCGTCTCGAAGTGCTGGTCGGCCAGTTGGAATTGAAGGGCCTTTTGAGCGGCCCGTTCGATTCCAAGGGAGCGATTCTCACGTTCCACGCCCGCGACGGCGGCACCGACGCCAACGACTGGGCCGACATGCTGCTGCGGATGTACATCCAATGGGCGCAGAAGAACGACTACGATGTCGAAGTGCTCGACCGCCAGGACGACATCGTTGCCGGAATTCAGAGCGCCGCTTTGGCGATTCGAGGTCCCATGGCCTATGGCTATCTCAAGGGCGAAACCGGCATCCACCGGCTGGTGCGCATTAGCCCTTTCAACGCGGAAGGTAAGCGGCAAACCAGCTTTGCCGCGGTCGACGTGTCGCCCGAGGTGAGCGATTCGGTGGACGTCGAATTGAACGACGACGACATTCGCGAAGACGTCTTTCGCGCCAGCGGCGCCGGCGGCCAGCACGTCAACAAGACGTCCAGCGCCATCCGACTTACGCACATGCCGACCGGCATCGTCGTGCAATGTCAGAACGAGCGCTCGCAACACAAGAACCGTGCCACGGCGCTGAAGATGCTGCGGGCGCGGCTGGCGCGATTGGAAGAAGAGAAGCGCGAGGCTGCGCAGGCGGCCAAGTATCAGGAGAAAGCCAAGACCGGCTTCGGCTCGCAAATTCGCAACTACTTCCTGCATCCCGATCAGCGGGTCAAGGACACGCGCACGGGTTATCAGGTTGGCAATTTCCAAAGCGTGCTGGACGGCAACATTCAGGGTTTTTTGGATGCCTTTTTGCGCTGGCGCGTCAACTAGCGGCCGCAACTTCAGAGCAAAGTCGAAACGATATCACGTGAATACTTCGCCGTCACGTCTCACAAGCGCGCCCGCGGCGTCCGCGCATGGCGAGCGCGTGTTGCAATGCGGAAGGCTGCTGCTGCGGTTCTATTGGCGCGGCGACCGGTTCGCACATGCCGTATCGCGCGCCGATGCGCCCGACGCCGGTCCGCTTCTGGAGTCGCTCGAAGGATCGGCCAGCGAGGCCTGGCCCCCCAGTGGCCCATTGCAATCGCTGCATCTGGAGCGGCAGTCGGGTTCGAGCCAAGTGGCGTTGCTGGTCGGCCTGGCCGGAAAGAGCCACTGGTCGGCCGCCGTGGAGCTCTTCCCCGAGCAATCTCGCCTGCGCTGGGACGTTGCCTGTCGCGTGGCGGCTGGCACGCAAGGTAGGTTGGGTAGCAGCTATCTTGGGAAGGGTCGACTTCAGATGCTGGATTCGCGCATCGCCCTATTCGGTGAGGCCCAAGCCAATGCCAGCGGACTGGCTGTGCGACTGGATAGAAGCGTTGGGCCAGTTCGACTCGTGGCGGATCGTGATCACCTCGAGATTGTTGCAGAGCCGGACAACTGCGGCACCTCGGCTGCGACCGTGCGCTGGAGCTACTTCATCGAGGCGCTCGATTCTTGAAGTTAACCGACCTGACCGCGCGTGGCGGCTAGCGGCTTCGGGGTGTTGCCAGAGGCATGGCGCCATTCTTTGGCGCTGGTCATGCGCGCGTTGGTTTGCTAACCTGTCGGCGTGCGGCGGCGCGGTTTGGCTGCCGCGCCAGGAATTGCTCACTTGCGAAAGGAATGCCCGTGTCGCTCCCTAGCCTGCGAACCAAGTTGCGCCGCGAGGACCTGCCGGCCGGCGAATGCCTGTGCGACTATTGCTCGGCAAAGTGCTGCCGCTACTTTGCCTTGCCCATCGAGACGCCGACCGACGAGCGTGATTGGGCCTTCGTCCGCTGGTATCTGATGCACGAATCGGCCACGGTGTTCAAGGAGGACGACACCTGGTATTTGCTGGTGCACACGAAGTGCAAGCACTTGCAGAGCGACAATCGCTGTGGCGTGTACTTCACGCGGCCCACGATTTGCCGAGAATACTCGACCAACAATTGCGAGTACGAGGACGAATGGCTGTATGAGCAATACCTGGAAACGTCCGAACAGGTGGTCGAGTATGCGGAGGCATTGTTGCCGCGCAAGAAAGGACGCAGTATCCGCAGTCCCAAGCCGCCTGCCTTGCCTTTGCTCGTGGGCTAGTCAGACGCGCGCTGACTCGTTCGTCACGGACCGCCGCAGTTGCCGATTCACGGTTGAAATCGCTTGTGTCCCTGCGTTCGGCGGCCGTTCGATCACCATTTTCCACGAAGTAGCCTGATCGTGACTGACGCTCCTCGCATCGAACCGCGTACGCTCAAGGGCTTCCGTGACTACTTGCCCGAGGCCATGCTCCCGCGCGAGTGGCTGATCGACACCGCGCGGCGCGTGTATCGCTCGTACGGTTTCAGTCCCATCGACACTCCGGCGCTAGAATACCTGGACATACTGACGGGCAAGGGGAGCGACGAGACCGACAAACAGCTCTACAAATTCCAGGATCACGGCCAGCGGTGGGTGGGCATGCGGTTCGACCTGACGGTGCCGCTGGCACGGTTCGTGGCGCAGCACATCGGCCAACTCGGCACCCCTTTCAAGCGATACCACATTGCCGCCGTGTGGCGCGGCGAGAACACGCAGCGCGGCCGTTATCGCGAGTTCATGCAGTGCGATTTCGACACGATCGGCACCAAGGCGCTGTCGGCCGACATCGAGACGGCGTTGGTCATCCACGACCTGTTTCGGGCGCTTGAAGTGCCGGACTTTACGATCCACGTCAACAATCGCCAGGTACTCGCCGGCCTGCTCGAGCGATTCCAGCTCGCGGAACGATCGGGGCCCATGCTGCGGGCGCTCGACAAGCTCGGCAAAGTGGGCCGCGACAAAGTCGTTCAGGAAATGATCTCCGTGGCCGGCGCCACCGCCGAACAGGCCGACAACGTGTTGCGGCTGTCGGAAATCTCGGGCACGAACGATCACATCCTTTCCGAGTTGGAGACGTTGGTTCGCGGCAGCGAAACGGGTGAAGAGGGCGTGGCCAAACTGGCCGACCTGGTCGCCGCCGTGACCGCCGCCGGCGTCGATCCCCAGCGCGTGCACGTGGCGCCCTCCATCGCCCGTGGCCTCGATTACTACACGGGCACGGTGTTCGAGACGTTTCTCGATCGCCTGCCTGGCATTGGCAGCGTCTGCTCCGGCGGACGGTACGACAACCTGGCCGGGCTGTACACCAAGCAGGAATTGCCGGGCATCGGCGCGTCGCTGGGGCTCGACCGCTTGCTGGCGGCGTTGGAGGAATTGCAACTCGTCCACAAGACGCGCACGCCCGCCCCGGTGCTTATCCCTTTTTTCGACGCCGAGCGGCTGCACGACTACCTGCGATTGGCCGCCGCGATTCGCCGCCAGGGCGTAGGCGTTGAATTCTATCCCGAGCCCAAGAAGCTGCCGCAGCAGCTCAAGTACGCCGATCGCCGCGGCTTCGCCCTGGCCATCATCGCCGGCGCCAACGAGTGGGCGGCCGGCACGTGCCAGATCAAGGATCTGGTCACCGGCCAGAGCATCAGCGCTCCGTTGGCGGACGTGCCATCGGTCGTTGCCGAGCGACTACGGAGCAAGCCCTCATAGTTCGTCGCCGCGCCGTCCTCTTGCGCATGCCACCAGTGGGTGGTAGTTTGTTGTCGTCGTGCGATGCACGGTGTAACTGCGCTGCGAGGCGTGCAAGCGAGCGTTAAGCCCATGGCCAACCGCGAGAATCACTACGAGGCGGCCTTCGAGGCGTATTTGCGCGAGTGGCGGATTCCCTACGTGGCGGTCGACGAGGCCAAACGCAGCCGTTGGGCCGAGGGCTCCATCAAGAGTCTGGATTTCATCGTCTCGCCGCCCGAAGGCACGTCGTGGCTCGTCGACGTCAAAGGTCGGCGATTTCCCTCGGGCGAGCAGAAGCAGTACTGGAAAAACTGGTCGACGCGCGACGATTTGGTGAGCTTGTCGCGCTGGGAACAGTTGTTTGGCGAGCAGTTTGGCGGGCTGTTCGTGTTCGCTTATAATATCGTCGGTGACCGGGCGCCGATGTCCCGCGAGCGGTTGTTTGGCTTTCGCGGAAGCTTGTACGGTTTCGTGGGCATATCGCTGGGCAAGTACGCCCTGCACGCGCGTCCGATCTCGCCGAAGTGGGATACACTGGCGATGCCGTCCGCTGAGTTTCGCAGGCTGGCGGCGCCGGTCGATCAGTTCTTGATGAACGTTGGAATCGAAGCGGGGGCCCTCACGCCATGAAGCGATGCATCACTTGCCTGGGGCGATGGACGGACCTGGGCCGCTGGAGGCGTGCCACCCGTTGGCTGACGGCCAGCTTGGTGCTGTGGTTGGCGCTGGGCAGCACGGCGCTGGCGGCGCCGAAAAAGCCGGAAGAAGCAGCGCCTCCAACCAAGAGTTATGTGTTGCCATACTTCCTGGTGATCATGTTTTTAGGCTTGGGCATGATGGCCGTACTGCGTCCCAGTTCGCGGGCGGACAAGATTCCCGATCGGCGGCCGGACGAAGACGAGGAATAGCCGTTCGCGTTTGGGCCTTTTTGTTGCGCTGTTTGCCTAGCTGGCTGACGCGCCGTTGTGGATGAACGCGGCAATCTCGCGGACGACGGTTTGCTGTTCGGCGGCTGTCAACTCGGGGAAGATCGGCAGCGCCAGCGTTTCCAGCGCCGCGCGTTCACTTTCCGGCAAGCTGCCCGGCCCGTAGCCTAAAGAGGCGAAGCAGGCCTGCAAGTGCAACGGCACGGGATAGTAGATCTCGGTGCCGATCTTGCGGCCGGCCAAATGCGCGCGCAGCGCGTCGCGGCGTCCGTCCGGCACGCGGACGATGTATTGGTTCCACACGTGCCGCCGTCCCGCGGCGACGGCCGGCAACCCCAGCACCTGATCGAGACGATTGGCCGCAAAAAGCTCGTTGTAGCGCTGGGCATTGGCCTGACGCGCTGCGGTCCATTGATCGAGATGCGGCAATTTGACGTTCAGCACGGCCGCTTGCAACGTGTCCAGGCGGCTGTTGACGCCCACGACCGAGTGGTAGTAACGCGGCTCCATGCCGTGGCCGCGCAGCAATCGCAAACGGTGGGCCAGCGCCTCATCGTGCGTGGCCATCAGTCCGCCGTCGCCGAAGCCACCCAGGTTCTTGGTCGGATAGAAGCTGAAGCAGCCGATGGCGCTCCAACCGCCGGCGCGGCGGCCGGCGAATTCGGCGCCGATCGCCTGGCAGGCGTCCTCGATGACGGCAATGCCGTGTGCGCTGCCGATCGCCTCCAGCGCCCGCATGTCGGCGCATTGGCCGTATAAGTGAACGGGAATGATGGCTTTGGTCTTCTTCGAGATCAACACTTCGATCCGCGCGGGATCGACGTTGTACGTGGCGGCGTCGATGTCGACAAACACCGGCGTGGCGCCTAGCCGCCAGGCCGCGCTGGCCGTGGCGAAGAACGTATAGCTGGGCATCAACACTTCGTCGCCGGGGCCAACCCCCACGGCCATCAAGGCCAGCAGCAACGCGTCGCTGCCCGAGGCGCAGGCGACCGCATGCGGCACCTGGCAATACTCGGCGAGGCGTTGTTCGAGTTGCTCGCAATCGGGTCCCAGCACGAAGCGGCCCGAGTCGCACACGCGCTCGATCGCACGAATGATCTCCTCACGCAGCGGGGCGTACTGACGCGACACGTCCAACAAAGGAACGGGCGAGGGCGTACCGGCGACGAAAGCCGACGGGGCGGCAGGCACGCTCCAGCGATTTTCCGAAGGAGCCACACTCATATTTCACCTAAGGGGACGTGAGATCGCGGATTGGGTTTGGGGTTGCGCCGGCAAGAGGGCGGCAACGCGCCCGAGACTTCCCGCGCAAGGACGCGAACGGTACTCGAACGGCCCCAAACACGTCAAGATCGACGCTGGCAGGCCTCCCCGTCGTCCCCGTCGCCTCGGTCCCCTTACGCCGGAGGCTCCAAACACGTAGGTTTTAGCCGGGTGGCCGCACGCCTTGCGGCCTGTTTGTCGCCGGAACGCGTGCATGCATAGCCAGCGAGTGGAATCCAATTCGAATCTGCGGTTCATGCTGCGGGCGTTGCGGCACCGCAACTACCGGTTGTTCTTCGTTGGACAGGCCGTCTCGCTGGTGGGCACGTGGCTCTCAATGATCGCCAGCAGTTGGCTCGTCTATCGGCTGGCCACGGCCGAAGGGCGCCCGGCCGCGCTGCTGCTGGGCCTGGTGGCCTTTGCCGGGCAGATTCCAATGTTCGTCCTGACGCCAATCACCGGCGTCTGGATCGACCGTTGGAGCCGGCACAAGATCCTGATCGCCACGCAGTCGGTGTCGATGTTGCTGTCGTTCGTGCTGGCCGGGTTGGTATTGAGCGATTGGATCACGATTCCTCAAGTCATCGTGATCAATGCCCTGCAGGGTATCGTCAACGCCTGGGACGTGCCTGCCCGGCAAGCATTTACGGTGGAGATGATCGAGGACCGCGACGACCTGAGCAATGCCATCGCGTTGAGTTCCTCGACCGTTCACGCGTCTCGGCTCATTGGACCGGCGTTTGGCGGCTACTTGATCTATCTGGTCGGCGAGGGCTATTGCTTCTTGATCGACGGATTCAGCTTCTTCTCGGTGATCACGGCACTATTGGCGATGCGGGTCAAGCCGCTGGTGCGGAGCGAAAACCGAGGCCGCGCGTTGGCTTCGTTGCAAGAGGGCGTGCGATACGCGTTTGGATTCGCGCCGATTCGCACGCTCCTGACCGTGGTGGCAGTGACGAGTCTCACTTCGATGTCGCAAAACACGCTGATGCCGGTCTTCGCCGCCCAAATACTGGGGGGCGACGAGTTGACGCTCGGTTGGATGTTGGGCGCCACGGGAGTCGGCGCGTTGGCCGGCAGCTTGTATCTCGCTTCGCGTCGTTCGGTGCTGGGACTCGGACGCGTGATTACCGTTGCCGGGCTGGTGCTCGGGATTGCCATGCTAGGATTTGCCTGGTCGCGGCTATTGGTGATTTCGATTCCGCTGCTGGCGGTGATCGGCCTGTGCCTGGTCGTGCAGATGGCCTCCTGCAATACGATGCTGCAAACGATCGTCGATGACGACAAACGAGGTCGCGTGATGGCGCTGTTTGCAATGTCGTTTCTCGGAGTCGCCCCATTCGGGAGTTTGTGGGGCGGCACGGTGGCCACGCTGTTCAGCGCACCGGTGACGGTGACGGTCGCTGCGCTGGGTTGCTGGGCCACGGCAGGTTTCTTCGCGCTGCGATTGCCGGCATTGCGTCCGTTGATTCGTCCCATCTACGAGACCAGGGGCATCTTGCCCCAGGTGGCGCAAGCGCTGGAGAACACCGAGGTCATGGAGGACTCAACGCAAGATTGAGTCGCGGCGTCGCGGATTGTTGACGCAGATCGTCGCCGTGCGGGCTCGATTGACGATTGGGTGTCGCTGCGCTACAATTCGCTGCAACCACGCTCGCCACTCTGCTTCTCGCCCCGCATAGCGGCCATGTCGCGATACCTGCCTCCGATCATCCTCATCGCGCTCGTGGGTTTGCTGACATTGATCGGTTGGGCGAGTCCCGCCGGCGGCGACCCCAACGTGATCAAGATCGTCTCCAGCCTGCCGCGCACCGGCAGCGCCAAGGCGCAGACCGACACGATCGTCAACGGCATCAAGATCGCGCTGGCCGAGTCCGACTATCGGGCCGGCAAGTTCAAGATCGAGTTCGCCGATTGGGACGATGCCACCGCCGGCGCCGGCCAGTGGACCGCCGAAGCCGAAACGGCCAACGCCAATCGCGCTGTTCGCGATCCCGACGTGATGGTTTATCTGGGCACGTACAACTCGGGCGCGGCCAAGATTTCAATGCCGATCCTCAACAAGGCCGGCCTGCTGATGCTCAGTCCGGCAAATACCTGGCCAGGGCTGACCAAGCCGTCGATGGGGGACCCGGGCGAACCCGACATTTATCGTCCAACCGGCGACGTGACGTACGCCCGGCTGGTGCCGACCGACGACTTGCAAGGGCCTCTCGGCGCGCAATGGGCGCGGGAGTTGGGCGTGCGACGCGTGTACGTGCTCGATGACAACGAGGTTTACGGCAAAGGCATCGCCAAGTTGTTCATCGAGGAGTGCCAAAACCTGGGCATCGAAGTGCTCGGTCACGAAAGCATCGACGTCAAAGCGCAAGAGTTCAAACCGCTGATGACGACGATCAAAGGACTTCATCCAGACCTAGTGTATTTTGGCGGCACGACCCAATCCAAAGGGGGCCAGATCGCCAAGGACATGGTGGCCGCCGGATTGGATTGCAAATTGATGGTGCCGGATGCGTGCTACGAAGAGGCATTCATCACGTCCGCCGGCGCCGAGAATCTCAATGATCGCTGCTACGTGACGTTCGGCGGACTGCCGGCCGATCAGCTTACCGGCTCCGGCGCGAAATTCGTGGAAGCCTATCGTCGACAGTTTGGCGGCGATCCCGAGTCCTACGCGGTGTATGGCTACGAAGCGGGAAAGGTCGCGGTCGAAGCCATTCGCCGGGCGGGTGTCAAGGATCGGCGCGCGATTCTCGATGCGTGCCTGGCCATCCAGGATTTTGACGGTGGAGCATTGGGCGCGTGGTCGTTCGACGTCAACGGCGATACGACGCTACGCACGGTCAGCGGCAACATCATTCACGATGGCGCATTTACATTTGTCAAACTGCTCGGTCAGTAGCGCCTGCCCGCTTGGCCGTTTGCGCACGACGCTCCAGGGAGGGTTGCACTAGGCATGTTGCCATTGCTGCTGGCTCAAGCCGATAGCCCTGATCTTTGGCACTCGTTCGGGCAGTATGCGTTGATCGGCTTGACCAATGGGGCCTTGTTTGCCCTGATTGCGCTGGGCTACACGATGGTGTATGGCATCATCGAGCTGATCAATTTTGCCCACGGCGAAGTCTTCATGCTGGGCTCGTTTCTGGCGCTGGCGCTGGTGACCGCCATGGGACTCGAGCAAGCGGCCCCTGCCGTGCAGTGGCTGGGCATTGGGCTGTTGTTTGTCGTCGTGCCGGTGTTTTGCGCGGCGGTCAACGTCGCGGTCGACCGGCTCGTCTACAAGCCGCTGCGGCAGGCGCCGAAGTTGGCGCCCTTGGTGTCGGCCATTGGCGTGTCGTTCGTGCTGATGAACGTGGGCCTGCTGTGGGGCGGCGCCGCCGATAGGCACTTTCCCGACTTGGTCTCGCGGCAAAACTTGTTGGGCGACAGCGCGATGTTGAGCTTCACCTACAAGGACCTGATGATCCTGGCCGTGACCGTGCCGATCATGGTCGCGCTGACGTTGTTCGTGAAGGCGACGCGCATGGGCAAAGCCATGCGGGCCACCGCGCAAGATCCGATCGCCGCGCAGTTGATGGGCATCAATGCCGACCGCGTGATCGGCGCCACGTTTGCCATCGGGGCGCGCTGGCGGCGCGGCCAGCGTGATCTATGGCCTGTATATCAACACCGTCAGCTACCAGATGGGCTTTCAAAACGGACTGTACGCCTTTACGGCGGCCGTGCTGGGCGGCATTGGCAACATACCCGGCGCGGTGCTCGGCGGGCTGGTGATCGGGCTGGCGCGTTCGTTCGGCTCGGCCTACGTCGGCGAGCGCTGGACCAGTGCCCTGGTGTTCGTGATTCTGATCGCAATTTTGGTGTTCCGCCCTGCGGGCTTGCTCGGCACGCGCACCAGGGAAAAGGTATGACCGCGCCACGCACTCAGCCGTTTCCCGTTTGGCCCTTCTACCTGGGCGTGCTGGTGGTGTATCCGCTGTTGGTGTATCCGGAGATCGCGCTGTTTCGCCTGACCGAAATCTCTTTCGGCATGCAACTGACCTATATCTTCATCTACGCGATTTTGGCGCTGGGACTCAACGTCGTCGTGGGGTACACGGGCTTGCTGCACTTGGGCATCGCGGCTTTTTTCGGCATCGGCGCCTATATCACGGGCATTCTCACGGTCAGCGCCTATCCGTTTCAGACCGGTTTTGTCATAGCGCTGGTGGCGTCGACGTTGGGCGCAGCGGTTTTAGGCATGCTGCTCGGCGCGCCCACGCTGCGCTTGCGCGGCGACTATGTGGCCATTGTCACGCTGGGTTTCGGCGAGGTGACGCGGTTCACGCTGCGCAACCTGGAAGAGATCACCGCGGGCACGCGCGGGCTGAATCCCGTGCCGCCGCCGCAATTGCCCGCGTTCATGGCGAAGCCCTTGGGATGGCTGGGCATCGTGCCCGACTGGAGCGTCGATTATCGGTTGTTCTACTACCTGGCGCTCGGTTTGTTGGTGGGTGTGATCTGGTTGCTCTCGCGCTTGGAACGCTCGCGCTTGGGGCGGGCGTGGATGGCCGTGCGCGAAGATGAGTTGGCAGCCGCGTGCATGGGCATTAGCGCCGCGCGGGTCAAGCTGTCGGCCTTTGGCATTGGCTGCGGACTGGCCGGCGCGGCGGGCTGCCTGTACGCGACCACGCTCACCAGCACCGCCGGTCCCGACGCGTTTGACTTCAATCGCTCGATGATCATGCTCTGCTGCGTGATCTTGGGCGGACTGGGCAGCATTCGCGGCACGCTATTGGGAGTCTTTCTGCTGATCGGTTTCGACAACGTCGTCGCGCCGGTCCTCGACGGATTGCTGCAAGCGGCGAACCTCAATCCCCCGAACAATCCGCTGCTGACCTTCAGCAACTGGAAGCTAATGATCTTTGGCTTGGCGCTGGTGCTGATGATGCGCTTTCGGCCCGAGGGGCTGTTGCCCTCGGCGAGCGTCGAGGCGGAGTTGGGGCACGGCAACGGTGCGACCGATACTGCGAAAGGCGCAGCATGACGCTGTTGAAGCTCGACAAGCTGACGGTAAAGTTCGGCGGGCTAACAGCCGTGCACAACGTCGATTGTACGGTCGACGCGCAGCAGATTTTTTCGGTGATCGGCCCCAATGGCGCGGGCAAGACCACGGTCTTTAACGCGATTACCGGCATTTACGAAGCCACCACCGGCGGCATCGAATTTCGTGGGAAAACGCTGCAACGTCCGTTGACCTGGCGAGTGCTCGTCGCATGTGGACTGGTGGGATTGGCAACCGGACTGGCCGCGGCCCTGTTGGCGATCGACGTCGATTCGATGTGGCGCGCCACGATCAAGCGGAATTACGCGGGACCGGGGTCATCCTTCTCCTACGGGGCGGCTTGGCGCGATGCGGTGGGATACCTGCGCGGAGCCCTGGTGATCGAACCGGTTCGTGGCGGACGCTGGGCATTGCGCACGGCCGACGGACGCCGCACCATCGCGTTTGCCGAGTCGCGCGAAGATGCCTGGCGATCGCGAATCGAGCAACAAGCGATCCTGGATGCAATCGCCGACGGCGCGGATTTGAAGGAACGGGATGGCCGTTGGGTGATCGAAAATGACAGCCTGGAAACTCTAGCCAGCTACGGCTCCGAAGCCGACGGCCGCGCGGTCATCGATCCCTATCGGGTCATCGCTCGGGCAACCGCGGCGCGGGAGGCGCGATGCGTGGATCGTGTTGCTGCTGGGCATTACGATTGGCGCGGCTGGTAGCTGGACGGTCTGGCAACGGGCGCGGCGCACGCCGGAAGTCATCTCTCTGGCCGGCATTGCCCGCACGTTCCAAAACATTCGCCTGTTTCAGAACATGACCGTGTTGGAAAATGTGCTCACGGCCATGGATCGCAGCTTGCCCGGTGGCGTCGTGCGGATGGCGCTGCAAACACCGAAGATCCGTCGGCAGGAGGAAGCAGCGCGCAGTCGGGCTCGCGAGCTTTTGAAGTTCGTGTCGTTGGGCGAACGCGAGGGCATGCTGGCGAAGAATCTGCCGTACGGCGATCAGCGGCGACTGGAAATTGCCCGGGCACTGGCTACCGAGCCGCAATTGATTCTGCTGGACGAGCCAGCCGCCGGCATGAACCCAACCGAATCGATCGAACTCAACGGGCTCATCGAGCGCATCCGCCGAAAAGGACTGACCGTGATGCTGATCGAGCATCACATGAAAGTCGTGATGGGCATTTCCGATCGCATTGCGGTGTTGGACTATGGCGTGAAGATCGCCGAAGGTACGCCCGACGAGGTGCGCGCCGATCCGCAGGTGATCGCCGCCTACCTGGGAAGCGAAGAGGTCCACTGATGCCGCCGCTGCTGGCGATCGACAACCTGCACGCGGGCTACGGCCCCATCGAAGTGCTGCACGGCATTTCCGTGGAAGTGCAGCCGGGAGAGATCGTGGCGCTGATCGGCGCCAATGGTGCCGGCAAGACGACCACCCTGTTGAACATTTCCGGGTGTTTGCGCCTGCGCAGCGGCCGCGTGCTACTCGACGGCAAGGAGATCCAGCAGTTGCCGGCCCACGAGATCGTGCGACTGGGAATTTGCCAATCGCCCGAGGGCCGCAAGATTTTCGGGCGGCTAACGGTGCTGGAGAACCTGCAGATGGGCGCGTTCACGCGCCGCGACAAGGCGGGCATCGAACATGATCTGGCGCACGCCTTCGAACTCTTTCCGATCCTGGCCGAACGGCGCAGCCAACCGGGCGGCACGCTCTCGGGAGGCGAGCAGCAGATGCTGGCCGTGGCGCGTGCGCTGATGGGGAAACCGCGATTGTTATTGCTCGACGAACCGTCGTTGGGACTGGCGCCGATGGTGGCCGTGAAGATCTTTGACGTCGTGCGGCGGCTCAACTCCGAAGGCATGGCGATCCTGCTGGTCGAGCAAGCGGCCCGCATGGCGCTCAAATTAGCGCACCGCGGCTACGTGATGGAGACCGGTCGCATCACCATGAGCGACACGGCCGAGGCGCTGTTGAACGATCGCCGTGTGCAGGACGCCTATTTGGGCGAGTGACGTGTGCGGGCTTTGTCCCCTGCAAAGCGTGTGATAGACTTCGTTCGTCTATGCGGACTTAGGAATCACGACGTGACGCGGCAAGAACAACTCTGGGCTCCCTGGCGGCTGGCATTCATCAGTGGCGAAGCCGCGGCTACCGCTGCGCAAGCAAAAACTACGGCGCTTGATCTGCTGCCTGGCGCCGATCCCGATTGCTTCCTGTGTCGCTACGTGGTCGATACCGACGACCGCGAGAATCTGGTGATCGAGCGAAGCGAATTGTCGATCGTGGTGGTCAATCGCTATCCGTATAACAATGGCCACTTGCTGGTGGCTCCGCGGCTGCACAAGGGACAACCCGACGAGTTGACCGATCACGAGCAGCTTGACTTGCAAAAACTGATTGCCAAGCACATCGGGGTGCTGACGCGTGCGCTGAAGGCCGAGGGCTTCAACGTGGGGCTCAACCTGGGCCGAGTCGCCGGAGCGGGGTTGCCGGGCCATTTGCACTGGCACATCGTGCCGCGTTGGAGCGGCGACACCAACTTCATGCCCGCGCTGAGCGGCGTGAAGGTCATGCCGCAGTCGCTGGAGGCCTTGTGGGAGGTGCTGCGCGAAGCAATTGCCTTGGCGGATGAGAGCCGCTAGCGCGCTTGCGGCGGCGCAAGAGCCGAACTTCCCATGCAAATCCCACGTCAATCGATCGACCGGCGCGAACAATTGCTGTTGGCGCCCTATGCAATGCATGGCGCGCAGTCGCTGGGCGCGAGCACCCTGAGCCGCCACATCCGTATCGCGGGCCGTTTCAGCGCGACCGAGACCGCATCGTGCACAGCGCGGCCTACCGACGGCTCGAGCGCCAAGACGCAGGTCTTCACCGGCGACCTGGGTGACTATCACCGCACGCGGCTCACACACACATTGGAAGTGGCATCCATCGCCCGCACGATCGGCCGGGCGCTGGCGCTCAACGAGGATTTGATCGAAGCCTTGGCGCTGGTTCACGATTTGGGCCATCCGCCGCTGGGGCACGCCGGCGAAGACCTGCTCGACGAGTGCCTGCGCGACGAAGGCGGATTCTCACACAACGCCCAGGCGCTGCGAATCGTGCGCGAGCTGGAGTTTCGCTGCCACGAGTTTCCCGGATTGAACCTTTCGCGGGAGGTGCTTGCCGGACAAGAAACCCGCATCGCGCACGATACGCAACGAGCGCGGCCCCTGTTGGAAGTCCAAGTGGTCGAGGCGGCCGACAGCATCGCCTACAACACGCACGACGCCGACGACGCGCTCGAGCTGGGACTGTTGTCGCTCGATGCCTTGCTCACCACGCGCCTGTGGTCGGACGCGGCAGCGCGCGTGCGACGGCGCTCTATAGCGATCGAGGCGCGTGAAATGCGGCGCGCCGTATTGCACGAATTGATCGACTGGCAGGTTAGCGATTTGTTAGCCAACGCTAGCGCCGCGATCGATGCCCACGGCGTCGACAGTCCTGACGCGGTGCGCCGCGCACCGTTGATTGCAGTGGTCGGCGAGGAATTGGCCGGCGCCAAGCGCGAATTGGAAGCGTTCTTGCGCCAGCATGTCTATCGGCACGCTAACGTGCTGGCGCATCGCCAGGATGCGACGGCACAGTTGCGCGCCATGTTCGATTTGTTCGTCGCTCGCCCCGAACTGATGAGCGCCAATTTTCACCGCCGGGCGGCCACGGTCGGCCCGGCCCGCACGGTCGGAGACTATATAGCCGGCATGACCGACCGATTTGCCGCACGGGAATACGAAAGACTGCTGGGCGGCGGACGACCGGGGCTGGCCACCCCCCCAAACAGCATCTAGAATAGACGTGCGCAGCCTTCCCCCCCAACGCACCTCGTTCTTAGGGTCGCCCGGTCATGGCGCTCGTCATTCTGCGATTCGTGTTCGTCATGGTCGCCGTCGGGCTGGGGTTCCAGATCGTCAATTCGGACCAGATCGAAGGCGGCAGCGCTGCGCTGCCCTGGCTGGCTTTCGGCGGCGTCGTGGCGCTGGCCGTGGCGGTGATCATCGGCGACTCGCTCGTGCGGCGCAAGCGGATCGATACCGTGTCGGCCGTTTACCTGGGACTTATCGTCGGACTGTTCCTCACCTATGTGCTGCGGCTGGCGTTTAGTTCGGTGCTGCCCAATAATACGCCGACCGGCGATTGGTTTTCACTCGTGCTGGGCATGGTCGTGTGCTATTTGTGCATCAGCCTGCTGCTGCAGACCAAGGACGATTTTCGATTCATCATTCCCTACGTCGAGTTCGTCAAGGAGATCAAGGGGCTCAAACCCTACGTGCTGGACACCAGCGTGATCATCGACGGACGGATTGCCGACGTCGTGGAAACCAAGATCCTCGACAATCAATTGATCATGCCGCGCTTCGTTATCGCGGAGTTGCAGGCCGTGGCCGACAGCGCCGACCGTCTGCGTCGCAGCCGCGGACGCCGAGGGCTCGATATCCTCAACCGGATGAGCAACAACGCCGACATCGACTTCAAGATCTATGACCGCGAGTTGCCCGAGTTCGCAGGCCAACCGGTCGATTTGAAGCTGGTGCTATTGGCCAAGTACCTGCAGGGCAAAGTGGTCACCAACGACTACAATCTCAACAAGGTGGCGCGGCTGCACGGCGTGGGCGTGATCAACCTGAACGATCTGGCCAACGCGCTGAAGCCCGTGGTGCTGCCGGGTGAAGCGTTGGAAGTGCGGATCGTCAAGCACGGCGAAGAAGCCGGTCAGGGCGTGGGCTACCTGGACGACGGCACGATGATCGTGGTCGAAGGCGGCCGCGACCACATCAACAAGACGGTCAAAGTCGCCGTCACCAGCGTCCTGCAAACCAGCGCCGGTCGCATGATCTTCGGCAGGTTTGACACGCCGGCCGCGACCCGCGCGTGAGCGCCGATCGCCCTCGGTGCGGAGCCGCGATTTCACATCTTTTCCGCCACGCCGATGCCCAATAAGGCCAGTCCTTGTTGGATCGTACGGGCTGTCAGATCACACAGCAGCAGACGGCTGCGCGCGTCGCTTCGTTCGGTGCTTTGAGCACGGGGCATTGCTCGAAGAAGCTGGAGTAGCGATTGGCCAACTCGAACAGATAGGCTGTGAGCAGATTTGGGCGATATTCGGCAACCGCATCGGCCAGCGCTTCGGAGAATTGCAATAACCCCAACGCCAGTGCCCGCTCCACGGGTTGTTCGAGTTCGATTTTCGATCTCGAGGCCCGCAGCGCCGCTGCGTCGACTTCGCCCTTGGCAAAGATTGATAGCACGCGGGCGTATGCGTACTGCATATAGGTGGCCGTGTTGCCGTTCATGGCCAGCATGCGATCGTAGCTGAATGTGTAGTCGCTAGTGCGGTTGACGGCCAGGTCGGCATACTTGAGCGCGCCGATGCCGACGGTTTCGGCGATCTGCTGGCGGCGCTGTTCGGAAATCTCGGCGCCCCCGGCTTGCCGTCGTCGTTGTCGCTGACGATGCGATACGCCCGGGCCACCGCTTCATCGAGCAATCCCCATAGGCCCACCGTGTCGCCGGAACGGGTTTTGAACGGACGTCCGTCCTCGCCCAGCACGGTACCGAAGCTGATGTGTTGGAGTTCCAGCTTGTCGTAGCCCCACAGGCTCGCCGTTGCGAAGAGTTGTTGGAAGTGCAGCCCTTGCCGATGATCGACCACGTACAACAGTGCGTCGGGCGACCACTGCTGCACGCGATATTGGATCGTTGCCAGATCGGTCGTGCCGTAGAGATAAGCGCCGTCCTGCTTGCGAATCACCATCGGCGCGTCGAACCCTGCGACGAAAACGCAGATGGCTCCTTCGCTTTCCCGGGCGATGCCGCGCTTCACCAGATCGTCGACCACCGTGCCCAGGCGATCGTGGTAAAAGCTTTCGCCGTAGGTGACGTCGAACGTGACCCCCAGCCGATCGTAGATGCGCTCGATGTCTTCCAGACAGGGCGGCAGAAACTCGCGCCACAGTTCAAGATTCTCGGGGTCGCCCTGGTGCAGCCGGGCCGTTTCCGACAGGACGTCGCGGCCAATGTGCGGATGGGAGTCGGCCATCTTCACTAGCGCCGGATCGTTCTCTACTTCGTCAATCCGGGCTTCGAGCTGGGCGATTTTTGCACGCTGCTCCTTGAGGTTGGCCTCGGCACGCCGCTGCGCTTTGGCGGCGCTCTTCTGGGCGGCTTTCTCTGCCGGCTGCGGCGCGGATTCGAGAGCTTCTAGCTCGGCTTCCGATTGCCCAAGTTGCCTGCGCAGCTCGGGCAGCGCGGCGCGGCCATCGTGGTACTCGACCAGCCGGTTGACCAGGCGATACAGCCGGCTGAGCTCAGCGACCTTGTTCTCTTGATAGGCGGTCCGGTCCGAGAAGTTCTTGAAGCCGAAGATGATCATGCCAAATTGCGTGCCCCAGTCGCCGATGTGATTGTCGCCGATCACGCGGTGGCCGAGGAAGCGGAGCGTGCGGGCGAGCGAGTCGCCGATCACCGTCGAGCGAATGTGGCCCACGTGCATCGGCTTGGCCACGTTGGGCGCCGAGTAGTCGATGACATAGGTGCGGGGCTCGGCGACGGGCGTCACGCCCAGCCGCTCATCGGCCAGCGCTCGCTCGAGAGCGGCAACCAGCCAATCGTTTTTCAGGCGCAGGTTGATGAAGCCCGGCCCGGCGATTTCGGGCGGCTCGCAAAGGTCGTCGACGGCGAGACGCGCCACGACGTCGGCGGCCACGTCGCGCGGCGGCCGGCCCAGTCGCTTGCCCAGCGGCATGGCGAAGTTCGCCTGATAGTCGCCGAATTTGGCGTCCTGGCTGGGGCGCACCAGCGCCACCATGTCGCTTGGGTCCTCGACGAGCCCGGCCAGCGCCGCGGCGAAGCGGCGTTGCAATTCGCTGAGAATGTTCATGGAGAAAAACGCGCGACTGAAATGCGCAATCCAGGTGCGCCGAATGGCGCCAGTTTGCCAGGGGGCGCAAGAACGTTGCAACCCCAAACGGCACAAAGCCGTGCCCAGCGGACCACTTGGAAGCAGTTTCAAAGCTGCGGCCGGACGGGAGACCGTCTCATTTTGCTCCGCGAACTGCGCAAAATCGGCACCGTGCGCGACGGCGTTGAAACAGCTTCCTAGCGCGGCATGTCGCCAGACGGCGGGGCGTCGACCGCCGAAGCGGGGCCTTGAGCTGGCTCGAAAGGCACGCGCTTGGCGCCAGCCCAGAGATGCTCGATGCCGTAGTAGTCGCGCGTTTCATCGTCGAACATGTGGATCACGACGTCGCCGTAGTCGAGCAGGATCCAGCGGCTTTCGGCATAGCCCTCGATGCCCAGCCGCTGATCGTTGAAATCGCGCGCCATCACATCGTCGATCTCTTCGCTGATGGCGTGCAGTTGCCGGCGGCTGGCGCCGGTAGCGACGACGAAGTAGTCGAAGATCGGCGTAAGTTCGCGGAGATCGAGGATCGTGATATCTCGACCTCGGTTCAGATCGGCCACTCGGGCGGCGGCCAGAGCCCGCTGGAGACTGCGGTTTTCGTTCCGGTTGAGCTGGGCAGCAGAAGTTGCGATTGCCAAGAGCTTCCTTCCCTCAAGGTCCCTCGATGGACAGGTGGATTGACGCCGGCAGGAACAACCCGGCCTTCGTACATTATTCTACTCAAGACGCCACGCGAAGCGAAGAGCCGTGGCGGACGACTGCCTGTCGCTGCGTTGGGGCGGCTCGCACGGCGAAAGCCCCTTGTCGTGGGAACCACACGCGCTTTACGCATTACGTTAGAGTTCTACGAATTCCGGCAGGTTCACGGTTTTTTTCGGAGGCGGTCATGGCCGATTGGGTGGAAGCTGGCAAGAAGGCCCCTGACTTTACGCTGCCGGCGGACGACGGCAGCAAGGTGAAGCTTTCGGCGCTGAAAGGCAAACCCGTCGTGCTGTATTTTTATCCGCGCGACAACACGCCCGGTTGCACCCGCGAGGCCTGCGCCTTCCGCGACCAGCAAAAGGCCATGAGCAAGCTGGGAGCCGTGGTGCTGGGCGTCAGTCCGGACACGGTGGCCAGCCACGAAAAGTTTCGCGACGAGTTCAAACTGAACTTCCCGCTGCTGGCCGATGCCGACCATAAGGTGGCCGAGAAATACGGCGCATGGCGCGAGAAAACGCTCTACGGCAAGAAGTCGCTAGGCATCCAGCGATCGACGTTCCTGATCGACGCCGAGGGCAAGGTAGCCAAGGTCTGGAAGAAAGTGAACGTCGACGGACACGACGAGCAAGTGCTGGCGGCGCTTAGGGAACTGGAGTAGGGCCCTGTTCCCACGCGAAACAGTTCACAGCGTGTTGGCTTACGGGTGCCGCTCGATGGCATTGGGAGGAGGGAGCCGTGAAGTTTCCGGCCTTTTCGGCGCAAGCGACCGCCGAGCAATTCGACGCCAATGGTAAGCAGGTGAGATTTGCCTGTTGGGGTGCGTCGGACATCAGTCGCGAGGACGCCTATGCTACGGCGGTTGAGCGGGCTCGCCGAGTCTTGAACAAGCTGCTGGCGGGCGGGAGTTCGCCACCGCGCTATCCCTACGGTACGACTCCGCTGCGCGAAGGGGTCAAGCAGGAGTTTTTTGATGTGGACGGTACATTGATCGCCGCGGTGACGACCAATGCCTATGGCTCGCTGGTGTTGAACACTGCCGGCGTGATGTTCGTCGATATCGATTTTTCACCGATCCGCTTTGGAGAACAGTTGCGGCATGCGGTGGGTAAACGGTTCAATCGGGGTGGACTCTCCCCTGAGGCGGTGCGCGAGCAAGACGCCTGCGAGCGGGTCGGTCAGTTCCTGCGATCGCGCGCAGTTGGGGCGCGCGGCTCTATCGCACGCATGCCGGGCTGCGCGTGCTGGTGACGCAAGATCTGTTCGGCCCGTCCAGCGATGCGGCGCAGGCCGTGTTTCAGTCGCTGGGCGCCGATCCGTTGTATATGCGGCTATGTCGCAACCAGCAGTCGTTTCGCGCACGTCTGACTCCCAAGCCCTGGCGCTGCGGCCACACGCAATGCTGCATCCCCTGGCCACGGCAAACGCCCGAGCAGCAAGCGGAGTTCGACAGGTGGCAGGCCAGATACCTCGAATGCCAACGGGACTTCGCTACTTGCCGGCTGGTCGATGTGATCGGCGCCGACCGTACGCATCCGGACGCCGAGCAAGTGATCGCCGTGCATGACGAGGTGGCGAAAGTGAGCGAAGATTTGCCGTTGGCATAGGGCGCAACTCAAATGTAGAGGCGCCCAAACAGTGCTATTTTTCCGCCTTCACGATCCTCACCGTGCGTCGCGTCGTTGTAGTTCATTTGTTGTTCAACTGCCATGCCTGGGGACGGATGCGCCACGTGAGGCACTTGGCGGTCGAATGCGGGGGAGATTTTGCAATGAGTAAACCGACCCGACGTCGATTCCTGGGCGCTGCCGGCGCGGCGGCTTGTGTTGCGGCGGTACCGCGGGCGGCGTGGGCTGATGCCGCGGGCGCCGTGGATTCGCTGTCGTTGGGATTCAGCCTGTACGGCATGAAGAGCCTTTCGACAGCGGACGCGCCTGCGCGGTGGCGGAGATCGGCTTCGATTCGGCGGAGCTTTGTCTGCTGCCGGAGTGGGACGCCGCGCCGAGCCGATTGGATCGACCCCGGCGCAAGGCGATTCGCTCGTTGCTCGATAGCGAAGGACTGACGTTGCCGGCGCTGATGGAGAACGTTTCGCTCTCGGGCTCGCCGGCCAGCCAACAGCCGGTGCTCGAACGACTGAAGCAAGCGGCCCAACTGGCCCATGATCTATATCCCGACGCGCCGCCATTGATTGAAACGACCGCCGGCGGCGGCAAGTGGAGTGACCTGCGCGACGAGCTGCGCGACAACCTGGGCGGCTGGGCCAAAGTCGCCGAGGCCGCCCAAACGGTGATTTGCGTCAAGCCGCATCGAGGCGGCGTGGTCGACCGGCCGGAATACGGCGTGTGGCTGGTCGAACAGATCGACAGCCCTTGGATTCAACTCAATTACGATTACAGTCATTTCTCGCATCGCGACATTCCGCTGGAAGAATCGATCCGGGTGATGATGCCCTACACACGATTCATCCACGTCAAGGACACCGTGATCGCGGATGGCAAGGCTCGCTTCGTGCTGCCTGGCGAGAGCGGCGAGTTTGACTATGTGAAGCTGTTGAAGCTGGTGGTCGCGGCCGGCTATCGCGGCGACGTATGCTGCGAAGTGAGCGGCATGGTCTCCAGCCAACGGGGCTACGATCCGATCGCCGCCGCGAAGACGTGCTACCGGAACCTGGCCCAGGCGTTCGACGCAGCGGGAATACGGCGCGCATGAATTGGAAGGCATTCATCGTCCGATGGCCCTGCGCATGTTTCTTTGTGTTGACGTTTCTTGTTAGCTGGTGTGTTTGGATACCGGCGATTCGCCCCCTGGAAGGTCTGAGAACATTTAATGTGCCGATTTGGGCGGTTGTGCTGCTGTTGGCAGGTGGTGCGGGGCCATCGATTGCGGCGTTGATCGTGACCTATGCGATCGGCGGGAAGCAGGGCATCAAGAAAGCGCTGGGCGACTTCGTTCGCTGGAAGGTCGGATGGCGCTGGTACGCCGTTGTGCTTTTGTTGTGGGCAATCGTCTACGCGGCGGGGGCGCCGGTCTGCGCCGCGCTGAACGGCCAAACCTTCGTTTTCGCCCCTCAGCAGATGCTGTTGCTGATGCCGCAGTACGCGCTGTCGATTTTCATCGCGTTGCCCACCGGGCCGTGTTTGGAGGAACTGGGCTGGCGTGGATACGCGCTACCCCAGTTGCAGCAACGGTATTCGGCGCTGAGTTCCGCGTTGATCGTCGGCGTGGTGTGGTGCTTGTGGCACTTCCCGCTGTTTTTCGTGCCGGGTCTGGCTCTGCCCGGCGGCGAGACGGTTTTGACCGCACCCATCACAATCGTCTGGACAGTGCTGGGCACAGTCGGCGCGTCGATCATTTTTGCCTGGGTGTACAACAATACGCATGGCAGCTTACTGCTGGCAGTGCTGTTCCATGCGTCGCTCAATGCCGCCCCCAACGCATTGCGGCCGATTCTGTATCCCGATGCACCTGGCGAAATGATCACGATCATCAGCCGCACCCACGTGGTGCTCACGTGCCTGGTTGCAGCGGGACTGGTCGTCGTCTTTGGGCCACGACACCTGTCGCGCGTCGCGCCGAATTGGCTCGACGAGAGTCTGAGATTTGTGCCCTTCAAGCAGCACGCCGGCGAATCCGCTTGAGGGGACCTCGTCCAGCGTTTGTCGTTGCTTCGTGGCTCGCCATCGTCGACGCGTCCACAGCAGGTCAGCGAAATCCGCATTGTCGAGCCGAGGAGCGCCGCCTACGGCGCCAGCAGCAGCCGGCCGGGCACCTTCAGGTAGTTGATCACCTCGTTGAGGAAGCGGGCCGCGGCGCCGCCATCGACAATGCGATGGTCGTAGGACAGGCTCAACGGCATCATCAGTCGGACTTCGATCTTGTCGCCTTCGACCACGATGGGCAACTTGCGTGAGCGTCCGATCAACAGCACGGCCACTTCCGGCGGATTGATGATCGGCGTGGAGCCGACTCCGCCAACCGCGCCCATGTTGCTGATCGTAAATGTGCCCCCCTTGATATCGGCCAGCTTGAACGTGGCGTTGCGAGCCATCGCGGCCACGTTGGTCAGTTCCTGGGCGATGGCAGGAATGCTCAGGCGATCGACGTCGCGCACCACGGGCACGACCAGCCCTCGCTCGGTGTCCACCGCCACGCCGATGTTGACGTAGTGCTTGTAGATGATCTGCTCGTTCTCCATGTCGATCGAGCAGTTCAACAGCGGGTGCAACTTGAGCGACTGGGCCACGGCCTTCATCACGAAGGACATCATGGTCAGCTTGATCTCGGTGCCGACGTAGTCGGCCAGGCCGCCTTTGCGGATGCGCTCCAATTCGGTGATATCGGCATCGTCGAAATTGGTGACGTGGGGGATGGTGGTCCACGATTGCACCATGTTGCGGGCGATCGTCTTGCGGATGGCCGGCATCTTCTGAACGCGAACCAGCCCCCATGAATCTCTCTCGTCGGTGCCCTCGGGCAGAGCGGCGGCGGGCGAAACGACGGCACTGCGCGGCGTTGCAGCGTGTTCGCGCACGGCGGCCTTGACGTCGTCTTCGGTAATGCGGCCGTGCGGACCACTGCCGACAACGGCATTCAAATCGACGCCAAGCTCGCGCGCGAGACGGCGCGTGGCCGGACCAGCCGGCGGAGTCCGGCCGGCGGACGGATGCTCGCTGGGGGCCGCAGCCGGCTTGGGTGCTGGGGCTGCCTGGGCTGGCGGCGGTTCTCGCTTGGCAGCTTGTTGCCTGGCGGCCGGCGCCGGCTTGTCCTCGACTGCTTCCTGAGCAGCGGCTGGTTTCTCCGGCGAGGCGACGGCGGGAGATTCTTTTTTCGACGGCTTTGCGGCGGCGCCATCGGCCCCTTCGAGTGTCAGCAGGGAATCGCCGACTTTGACTTTCGATCCCTTCTGCACGTGGATTTTGGTGATGCGACCTGCGATCGGACACGGCAACTCGACCACGGCCTTGCCGGTCTCGATTTCCATGACGCTCTGTTCGGCCTGGATCTCGTCGCCTTCCTTGACCATGACGCTGACGATGTCGCCTTCGTCAACGTTCTCGCCCAGATCGGGAACCTTGAAATCAGTCGTCATTCATCACCGCGTTTGCGCTGGCGGCCCGCAGGCCGGGTTTAATTCTTGTTGGTTATGGAACTGGATGCGGTCGGCGATTAACTCACGCGCTGGCGGGGTCGATTTTCTCCGGATCGATGCCCAGCTTCTTGATGGCTGCCGCAACCGTCTTGGGTTCCACGTCGCCCTGTTTGGAAAGTTGGTACAACGCGCCGACGACGATGCTTTCGGCGTCGACTTCGAAATGGCGTCGCAGGTCGGCGCGGTCTTCGCTGCGGCCGAAGCCGTCGGTGCCCAGTGCGAAGAAGTTGTGACCGGGCACATGGGGGCCAATCTGCTCGCCCAACGCACGGACGTAGTCGGTGGCCGAAATGATCGGACCGGGTTCGCCGCTCAACACTTTTTCCAGATAGGACTGGTGCTGCTTGCCGGTGGGGTGCAGCATGTTGTACCGCTGGACGGCCAGAGCTTCGCGGGCCAGTTCCGTATAGCTGGTCACGCTCCACGCGCTGCTGGACACCTGGAATTCGTCGGCCAGGATCGTTTGCGCCCGCAGCGCCTCGCGCAGGATGGCGCCGGAACCGAACAGCTTGACGGTAGGCCGGTTTTCGCCGGCGTCTTTCGCCGAAACTTTGTAGATGCCGCGGATAATACCTTCTTCGACCCCCTCGGACATGGGCGGATGGGGATAGTTCTCGTTTTCCACGGTGATGTAGTAGATGGCTTCTTCGCCCTCTTCATACATTCGCCGCATGCCATCGAGCACGATGACGGTGGTTTCATAGGCGAATGCCGGATCGAAAGCTCGCACGGTGGGAAAGGCGGCCGCATTGAGCAGGCTTTGGCCATCCTGATGCTGCAAGCCCTCGCCGGCCAGCGTGGTGCGGCCGGCGGTGCCGCCGATCATGAAGCCCTTGGTGCGCATATCGCAGGCGGCCCAGATCAAATCGCCAATCCGCTGGAACCCGAACATCGAGTAGTAGATGAAAAATGGAATCATGTTGATTCCGTGCGTCGCATAGGCCGTTCCCGCCGCGATGAACGACGACATGGACCCCGCTTCGGTGATGCCCTCTTCCAGCAACTGGCCGTCTTTGGCCTCGCGATAATAGGTCAACATGCCGGCGTCGACCGGTTCGTAGTTCTGCCCCGCGTGGGCATAGATACCACACTGGCGGAACAGGCCCTCCATGCCGAAGGTGCGCGACTCGTCGGGCACGATGGGCACGATGTACTTGCCGATTTGCTTGTCCTTGAGCAGTTTGGACATGAAACCGACGAAGGCCATGGTGGTCGACGCTTCGCGGTCGCCGCTGCCTTGGATGAATTCCTTGTAGTCATCGATGCGCGGCACTTGGGTGCGCACCGGCTCGGTCGAACGCTGCGGCACATAGCCACCCAGGGACTTGCGACGCTCTTGCAGGTATTGAATCTCTTCGCTGTCGTCGGCGGGCCGATAGAAGGGCGCTTGGGCTACTTCCTCGTCGGAGATGGGAATGCCGAAGCGGCTGCGGAACTCGCGCAATTCTTTTTCACCCAGCTTCTTTTGCTGGTGCGTGACGTTGCGGCCTTCGCCGGCTTCGCCCAGGCCGTAGCCCTTGATGGTTTTGGCCAGGATGACCGTGGGCTTGCCCTTGCACTCGACGGCGGCTTTGTAGGCGGCATAGACCTTTTCCGGGTCGTGCCCGCCGCGGCGCAGCTTCTTGAGATCTTCGTCCGACAGCGGACGAACCATCTGCTGCAACTCGGGATACTTGCCGAAGAAGTGCTCGCGAATATAGTTGCCGGGCATGACAGTGTATTTTTGATATTCGCCGTCGACGACTTCGCCCATCCGCTTGACCAGCAGGCCGTGTTTGTCTTTGGCCAACAGCGGATCCCAGTTGTCGCCCCAGATGACTTTGATGACGTTCCAGCCGGCGCCGCGGAAGATGCCTTCCAGTTCCTGGATGATCTTGCCGTTGCCGCGCACCGGACCATCGAGACGCTGCAGGTTGCAGTTGATGACAAAGATCAGATTGTCGAGCTGCTCGCGGCCGGCCAGCGTGATGGCGCCCAGCGACTCGGGCTCGTCGGTCTCGCCGTCTCCCAAAAACGCCCACACGTGCTGACCGCTGGTGTCGCGAATGCCTCGATCGTGCAGGTACTTGCTGAAGCGGGCCTGATAGATGGCCATGATCGGGCCCAGGCCCATCGACACCGTGGGAAACTCCCAGAAGCCTGGCATGAGCCAGGGATGTGGATAGCTGGAAAGTCCTCCGCCGGCGGCCAGTTCCTGGCGAAAATTGACGAGGTTGTCCTCGGTGAGCCGGCCTTCCAAGAATGCTCTGGCGTACATGCCGGGCGAGGCATGACCCTGAAAATAAACCTGGTCGCCGGAGTAATCGTCGCCCTTGCCTTTGAAAAAGTGATGGAAGGCGACTTCGTAGAGCGTGGCGGACGAGGCGAACGTGGAAATGTGGCCGCCGATGCCGTCGTGAGCCCGGTTGGCCCGGGTGACCATGGCCATGGCGTTCCAGCGGATGATGCTCTTGATGCGCCGTTCGAGCTCGCGGTTGCCGGGATATTGCGGCTGCTTGTCCTCGGGAATGGTGTTGATGTACGGCGTGGTGGCCGTGAAGGGGATGTCCACGCCATCGCGGTGGGCCGCGGCGCTCAACTCTCCGAGCAGGAAGCTGACGCGCTCGGGACCCTGGTTTTCCAGGACGCTGCGGAGCGACTCCACCCATTCGGCAGTTTCCAGCGGATCGGAATCGTCGGCACGCGAGGGGATCGTATCGGCTTGTGCCATAGCGTGGCTCCGGGGCGGAGGGCGTTTTTCAGATTGTGCGGCGCGGCGGGCGGCGGTTAGCCGGTCGGAGCCCCGCTGGGAGGCTCGGCTGGGCACCGCTTGATTATCGTTTAGTTCACGAATTTGGTAAAGGGCTGTAAGTCCATACGCTACAGCCCGTTCGGCCAATTCTCACGGATCTCGCAATGACCGCGTGTGCTGCCGCCTGCACGTCCTTTCACAATCGTTAGCTTCAGTGCGCCAATCGGTAACTTAGGTGCGCTGCGTTGGCCGAGGACGGTAGATCTCGGTGGCCGTGCCGAGATACGATTCGGCGGCGAACGCCAATGTTTCGCTGAGCGTTGGATGGGGATGGATCGACTCGGCCAGATCGCGCACCGTGGCGCCCATTTCGATGGCCACGACCGCCTCGGTCAGAATGTCGCCGGCGTTGATGCCGGTGATACCGACCCCCAGAATTCGATCGCTGGCCGGATCGATCAACAGTTTGGTAAAGCCCTCGGTGCGTCCCAGCGCCATGGCCTTGCCGCTGGCGGCCCAGGGATATTTTGCCACCTCGATCTCAATGCCTTCGGCCTTGGCCTGTTCTTCGGTGAGGCCGGCCCAGGCGATTTCCGGGTCGGTGAACACCACGGCGGGAATGGCCAGCGGTTGGAACACGGCCGGTTCGCCCAGCAGCGCTTCGACGGCAACTTTGCCCTGGTGCGAAGCCTTGTGCGCCAGCATTGGCTCGCCCGCCACGTCGCCAATGGCCAGAATGTGCGGGTCGGCGGTGCGCTGGTACTCGTCGGCGACGACAAAGCCCTTATCGTCGATTTCGACCTCGGTATTTTCCAATCCGATGCCGGCGCTGTTGGGCCGTCGTCCGACGGAAACCAGCACGCGGCGGAACGTTTCGGTGCGGGGGCCGTTGGCGTCTTCGAAGCCCACTTCGATCGCGTCGCCCCGGTCGGTGAGCGACGTGACTTTGGTTTCCAGGTAGATGTTGGCGAACACCTTCTTCAAGCGATCTTGCAACGGCTTCACCAGGTCGCGATCGCACAGCGGCAACAGGGTGGGCGTGAGTTCGACCACGCTGACCTTGGAGCCCAACTCGGCATATACGGTGCCCATCTCCAGGCCGATATAGCCGCCGCCGACGACCAACAGGCTCTCGGGCACGTCGGCCAGGTCGAGGCGCCGGTGGAGTCCATCACCCGATCGGTGTCCAATTGAAACGCCTTGGGCATGGCGGGAATGGAACCGGTGGCCAGGATGCAGCTTTTGAAGGTGAGCGTCGCGTCGCTGTAGGTGGCCGGATCGCCCCCTTCCAGTTTGAGCGTGGTGGAGTTTTCGAAGGTGGCCCGGGCGTTGATGACGGTGACCTTGCGCTTTTTGGCCAACTGCTTCAGTCCACCGGACAGCGTGCTGATGACCTTGTCCTTGCGAGCGCGGACGCTGTCGACATCGATGGCCGGCGGCTCGAACTTGACGCCCCATTCGCCCATCTCGCGCGTTTCGCTGATGACGCGCGCCACGTGCAACAGCGCCTTGGATGGAATGCAGCCCTTGAGCAGGCAGGTGCCGCCCAAGCGCGGATCGGCCTCGACGACGGTGACCTCGAGGCCCATATCGGCCGCCAGGAACGCGGCGGCATATCCGCCGGGCCCGCCGCCAATGACAACAACCTGCGTCTCCATGTCGTGTTCCTTCTCCCAGAGCGAGTGCGCATTCGACGTGTCAATTATACGTGCGCACGTTCGAGCGGCGTCGACGAATCGGCATGCCGCTCATCATACCCCGCACGGAACGAGCCTCAAGGGATGATTTGCAGCCACGACAAGCCATAGCATGCGGCAAACGAACACTCAGAATGAGCGCCGCTTATGGAAGTTGACGTGAAGCAACGGATGTCCGCAGGGCGACTGTTCCTAACCCGCGCTGCGCATGGAAGTACGGGGGGTGCCACTGCTTGCTTGCCAAGCAGTGCTTGAGTTTTTCTGCTACGACGCTCCGTCCAACTAACCTGCCGGCACTCCATGAATTCTGGGCAGCATCGCATCTTGCGAACCGTGCGGATTGCGATACCAGCGGGAACTCGACCAACGCCAGTCATCAACGCTCGATACGAGGCCTCGACGGACCGGATTGAGATGGATGTAGTCGATCGCGGCAAGGGCTGCTCTTGCCGTCGTCAAATTGCGGTCATAGCCGGGCCCCTCCTGCCAGAATCGAAACGTGGTTACCCCAGGCCGCTGCCGAATTGTCAGCCTATCGAGTAATGAGCTTTGGGACTGCTGGAGTCGCTGCTTGATCCGAACGGAAAATGGCCGCTTGATGGCGGTCAGCAACAAAGACACTCCCGGCGCGCCTTTGAGCGGATATACAAGCAAGTGGAGATGCTCCGGCATGAACACGAACGCGACGAGCTCGTAGCAGTGGCGAGATAGAGCGCAGTCAATCTGACGTGCAAGGAGCCGCCGCCAGTCGTCGTTCGTCAAAAGTGGAATCCTTTGATAGCACGAGAACGTTAGTTCTCGCAGCTCGCCGGGCGCGTCGTCATGTTTGATCCGCTTTCGATGCATGGCCATTTTGGCCAGCCTATCGCCACGCAATCGAACCTGCAAGAAAAAGAAAGCACGTGGCGGCCATCGCCCGAACTGCAACGCAGGATGGGCACTGCTTGGCAAGCAAGCAGTGGCACCCGAGGGAGGCGATGCATCTCGGCCAAGCGTGATGCTGGTTGCGGCTAGGCGTGCTGCTTGTGGAACTCGGCCATGAAGTTGCAGAGGGCTTCGACGCCGGCTTGGGGCATGGCGTTGTAGATGCTGGCACGGATGCCGCCCACGGAGCGATGGCCTTTCAATTCGACCAGTCCTCGCGACTTGGCTTGCGCGAGGAACTCAGCCTCGAGCTGTTCGCTCGGCAGCCGCCAGGTGACGTTCATCTGCGAGCGGCTGTCGGGCCGGGCGTGGCCGCGATAGAAATCGGGCTGGGCATCCAGCACGTCGTAGACCAGCTTGGCCTTGGCGCGATTCAAGTCAGCCATCTTGGCCAGCCCGCCGATGTCGTCCTTCAGCCACCGTAGCACCAGCAACAACACGTAGAGGGCGAATACCGGTGGCGTGTTGTAGCGCGAGTCGTTCTCGACCTGTAATTTGAGGTCGAGCATGGGCGGCAAGTCGTTGGGCACGCGCTCGAGCAGCTCTTCGCGCACGATCACTGCGGTGATGCCGGCGATGCCCGCGTTCTTTTGAGCGCAGGCGTAGATCAATCCGTATTTCCGCACGTCGACGGGGCGCGACAGGAAGTTGCTCGACAGGTCGGCCACCAAGGGCGCGTCGCCCACGTCGGGCTGGCCAGCAAACTCAATGCCTTGGATCGTCTCGTTGGACGTCATGTGGACGTAGGCCGTGCCCGGCGTGAGCTGCAATTCGCTGGCCGTGGGCATGGCCTTGAAGCCCGCTGGCTTGCCGTCCCAGGCAACGTGCGTGGGCCCTTCCAGCTTGGCGCTGGCCAGGGCTTTGCTGGCCCAGGAACCGGTCATGATGTAGTCGGCCGGTTGCTTGACGCCGCGCAACAGGTTCATTGGCACCATCGAGAATTGCAGGCTCGAGCCGCCTTGCAGGAACACGATGCGATAGCCGGCGGGGATGCCCAGCAATTCGGTGAGCAGTTGCTTGGCTTCGGTCAGGACGCCGTCGATGGGCTTGGAGCGATGGCTTAGTTCGAGCACCGAAATGCCCACGCCGGGCATTTCCAATACGGCAGCAGCGGCCTGTTCGAGCACTTTGACCGGCAGCACCGCCGGCCCCGCCGAGAAGTTGTAAACGCGCTCTGCCATAACTTGCCGTCTCCGCCGCACGAGGGTTCACCGAAACGCCGAATATCGCACGAGCTGGGCGGAAGGGGAAGGGGGCTTTGGGTACGGCGCAACTCATGTGAGCGTTTCGGCAGTCCGCCCCGCCGCGACAGCCTCTGGTCGTGCGGCCTACCAACTCGCCGAATTCTTCAACAGGCTACGCAGTCGGACCGTCCGGCGGGGCCGGTGATACCAGGATGTCGTTGCTCAACTCGATCGGGATGCACAGGTAGTTCATGTTGTTCTCGTGCACCACGTAGTCGAGTTTCAAGATGGCCCGCCGCAGGGCCTCGCGATCTGCCTTCACGAACTCGACATAGAGCACGGGACGACAACGGCGGATCGTCTCGGTGGCTCCGCGCAGAACCTGCAGTTCCATGCCTTCGGCGTCTAGTTTGATGAGGTGCACCTTTGGGAAGTCATAGCTGTCGATGGTCGCCAGCGGGACATATTCCACCCTGTCAGGATTGTGACCGCGCGTTTGGGCGAGCTTCTCGTTTTGTTCGGGTGTGAATTCGACGCTGCCGAAATTCAACGGTTGATCGTAGTCGAACTGCGGAATTTCAATCCGATCTTCCCGCTCGCCCAGTGCGACATTGTGGCAATAGACGTTCGTCAAGGAGTTGAGCGCCACGCTACCAACCAGCAGGTTATAGATTAGCCGTTGCGGTTCGAAGGCGTGCACCTTGCCGTGGGGGCCGACGGCCTTTGCCATCGCCATGGAATACGTGCCGAAGTTGGCGCCCACATCCAGAGCCGTTACGTCCGTTCCTAGAAGTTGCAGAATTTGCAACACCATGACGATATCGCGGTGGTCGATGGCGCGGCCGGTCTTGACCAGCGCATTGGTCTGGTTGATGTCGTGCCGATTGACCAGCATCTGACCATAGACGGTGGGCACGATGATCGCAAAGGGAACCGTGGACTGCGCGGGCGGCGGGCTCATACGACTCAACCTTGCAAGCGGGAACAAGAACGACTCGCGACGGCCGGCAGAAGTGCCGCGAGACTACGGTCCCGTCGAACGGCCCAGTATCGCACAACGATGGGCGTTTTTCAATCGCGCGTGAACTCGCGGACAGGGTGATCGGCGATCCACGCTAGCGACTATTGGTCGGCGCAGCACGAGATCCAATCGGACGACGAAAAAAATGCTGCAAGGCGTCAATGTCTTCGTCGGCCGACCTAGGGGCGAAGGTTTTTCGGCAGGAAGAGGTGGGCGTTGTCTTTCGTGTAAGTAATGTCCTTGAGGTGCGTCGCGTCAATGCCCAGATAGTAAATCTCCGGGAACGCATTGAGCGTTCGGACACAATCCGCACGGTCCGCGTCGCGGGGAAGCACCACAAATCGGGTTGGCTGATCACCCAACCACGCGCGCCACGGTGCAACGGTTATGTCTGGATCGAGAGTGTTGTCCTCGAAGACCGTATGGTACGACGCTCCATCTGGCGTTTTGCCGATGTACCCGCCGTCCAGCAGAATCCAACGACGAACAGTCATCCGCTCGCGAACGACGTTGACCTGCCATGCCAGCAAGAGGCCCATGAGTGCCATACCGAGCAACATTGCCCGCAAGCTGAAGCGGAGCCAGTGGCGTTTGGTGTCGGGCTTCATGGAGCTTGTCGAATGAGGAACCACGCCGTTGCGATGGTCGTGGCGATCAGGATGACGAAGAATGCCACCCAGGTGCCCCAACCCCAACGTGTTGCTTTGTTGTGCATTCTATGCTCTTAGCGAGTAACCATTTCGCCCTGACAGCGCGAGCCTAGAGCAAGCACTCTGCGAGCGCGCACACGGTGTCGCGCTCGGCCGGCAGGTTGCTCGGCGGCGGTATGCTCGCAGAGACGCGATCTCGAAGTAGTCGACCAGGGATGCCGTCTGCACGCATACGTCGCGACCAATCCATTCACTCTTCGCTAAACCCCTGATTCGGCGTCGGCATTACGGCGTTCACCTCTTGGCGCCAGTCAGCGAGTTGCTTGTGCATTTCCTCCACGCGCTCGGGCATCTTGCCGGCCAGGTTGTTCTTTTCGCTTTCGTCGTTGGCGAGATTGAACAACTCCAGGCTGCCGTCTTCGTACCACTCGATCAGCTTCCAGTCGCCGTCGCGGATGACGGCGCACGGGGCGCCGCCTTGGTTGCCGTAGTGGGGATAGTGCCAAAACAGTGGCGCATCGCGGTGGAGTTGGCTGCCTTGCAGCAGGGGCGCCAGGCTCACGCCGTCTTGGTGCTGTGCGGGCGTCAGGGGTTCTCCCACCAGCGCCAACAGCGTGGGATAGAGATCGGTGGTGATGACCGGCGTGTTGCAGACTGTGCCGGGCTTGGTGACGCCGGGAGCGCGGATGATCCACGGCACGCGGATGCCGCCTTCGTAGGGCCAGCCCTTGCCGCCGCGCAACGGCAGGTTCGACGTGGGATGGCCTTCGGAGGTGGACAGCCCGCCGTTGTCGGACGTGAACACGACGATCGTGCGCTCTTCGAGACCGTTGCGCTGGAGCGCTTTCAGCACGCGACCGATGGCCAGGTCCATTTGTTCCAGCATGGCGGCGTAGGTGGCGTGGTTTTGCACGAGCCGCACTTTGCGCTCGCGCTCCTGCCCCCAGGCATCGGCCGGGGCCGACTGCTTCTTCTTCTCGTACTTGGCGACCAGATCGGGTCGGGCTTTGATCGGCGTGTGCACGGCCAAAAAGGGTAAATAGGCAAAGAACGGCTCGCTGGCATGCGCGTCGATGAACTTCACGGCTTCGTCGACGATGCGGTCGGTGGTCTTGGGATCATCACGCGGGCTGGGGGGCGGCTCGTCTGTCGGCGGATAGTAGAACTGTCGCGTGCCGGTCAGGCCGGGGCCGAAGCCTTGCGCGTTGGGTGAGTATTCGCCCGCGCCCAGGTGCCACTTGCCGGCGAAAAACGTGGCGTAGCCGGCGCCGCGCAAGTTTTCGGCAACGGTGACTTCTTCCAACTGCAGATGATCGGCGTTTGGCGCTGGCGTGAGCTTGCCGGGACGATTGCCGCCGATGTAGTCGGTGACGCCCGTGCGCGGCGGGTACTTGCCGGTCATGATGCTTGCCCGCGTGGGCGAACAGACCGGGCAAGCGGCGTAGGCCTGTGTGAAACGCATGCCGGTGGCGGCCAAGTGGTCGATGTTGGGCGTCTCGTAGAACGTATCCGCGTTGTTGGCGCCGATGTCCATATAGCCCAAGTCGTCCGCCAGGATCAGCACGACGTTGGGACGCGGCTCGGCGGCATAGGCGAGCGGCGCCGAGAGAACGACGGCTATCGTGAGCAGAAATCGAATGCGACTTGGCATGGGATGCGGTCTTTTGAAATCGAGCGGGAGGTTGCCTGTGGGATTGCCGCGACGGACGGCGCCCGACCCAAGCGCCGATTGTAACATCCTTGCGCGGAGTGCGTGCGGCAAAAGCGGCCAGCCGTCTCGAAACGCCAGTTGAGCGGTTATAATGCCGGCCGCCATCCGGTTGGATTGTCGGGGTCGCGAGTGCGCGCCCGTGTCTGTCCTTTCGTTCGCCATTTCGAAAGCCCATGTCTGTCTCGCCGCAAGAACCGATCATCGACGCCTGGGCCCAGCCGGTGTTGAAAGCGGCGGCCGTGCCCGAGGTGGTGCGGCTGTTCGAACGCTCCGGCTCGGCGCATTTGCTGGGCAAGGAGTTGTCGCCGGCGCAACTTGTCGAGTTGATGGATGCCGCCGGCGTGGCGCGGTTGATGCTATGTGCCTGGTGCCGGCCCGGACAATGGATCGTCACCAACGACCAGATCGCGGAATTTGCGCGAGCGTTTCCCGAGCGGTTTGTCGGCGTGGCGACCGTCGATTTGGAAAAGCCCGTGGCGGCCGTGCATGAATTGGATCGCGCCGTGCGCGAGTTGGGATGCAAGGCGCTGCGCATCGTGCCGTGGCTGTGGAAGCTGCCGCCGAACGACAAGCTGTACTATCCGCTGTACGTGAAGTGCATCGAACTGAACATTCCGTTCTGCACGCAGGTGGGACACACCGGGCCGCTGATGCCGTCGGAAACCGGCCGGCCGGTGCCTTATCTGGATGAAGTGGCGCTGACGTTTCCAGAATTGACCATCGTGGGCGGGCACATCGGGCATCCCTGGACCGACGAGATGATCGGCGTCGCCTGGAAGCACGACAACGTGTTCATCGACACCTCGGCCTATTTGCCGCGCTACTATCCGCCGCAGTTGATGCACTATCTGAAAACGTACGGCAGCGACAAGGTGCTGTTCGGCACCAACTTTCCGCAGTTGTCCTGGGCCAAGGCCCTCGGACAGGTTGACTCGCTCGGCCTGTCGGCGGAAGTGCGCGCGAAGTTTCTGTTTGGCAACTGCGAAGCGCGTTTTTCAACTCGATACCTGGAAAGGCGGAGCATGAAGATCTATGTATCGGGCGCCAGCGGGCTGATCGGATCGGGATTGTGCGCGGCGCTCAACGCGAGCGGGCATACCGCGCGGCGGCTGGTGCGCAGCCGCGACGCGGCGGTCGACGGCAACGTCTATTGGCGACCGTCGAGCGGAGGCATCGACGCAGAGGCGCTGGCCGACGCCGACGCCGTGGTGAACCTGGCCGGTGAGGGCATTGCGGACGGACGCTGGACCGAAAAGAAGAAGCAAGCCATTCGTGACAGTCGCATCCAAGGGACGCGCATGCTGGCCGAAGTGCTGGGCAAGGCCGAAGGGCGGCCGAAGACGCTGGTCAATGCCTCGGCGATCGGTTTTTACGGCGACCGGGGCGACGAGTTGTTGGACGAAGACAGCGCACCGGGCGGCAACTTTCTTGCCGGCGTGTGTCAGGAATGGGAAGCTGCCACGGCGCCGGCCTCCAATGGCGGATGCCGCGTGGTGATGGCGCGGTTTGGCGTGGTGCTCAGCGGCGACGGCGGAGCGCTGGCCAAAATGCTGCTGCCATTCAAGCTCTGCGTGGGAGGCAAGCTGGGCAGCGGCCGACAGCAGATGAGTTGGGTGGGCCTCGACGACGTCATCGACGCGCTGGTTGAGGCGGTCACCAATCCGGCGCTCGCGGGTCCGGTCAACGTGGTCGCGCCGAATCCGGTTACCAACAGCGAATTCACCAAGACGCTGGGCCGCGTGCTGCATCGACCAACGATCTTGCCCATGCCGGCATTCGCTGCGCGATTGGCCTTCGGTCAGATGGCCGACGAGTTGCTGCTGGCCAGCCAGCGCGTGCAGCCCAAGCGGTTGCAAGCGGCCGGCTACCGCTTCAGGTATCCGCTGCTCGAAGGCGCGCTCGTGCGGGCGATTCGCCCTTGGGCGCACGGCGTGGGGTGACGAACGGCACGAGCACAACGCAAGGTCGATTGGCATGACAGGCGTGCCTTTGTCCGATCAGTGTGCATTTCCTTATCGAACAAGTGGTGGCCTGATTTCAAGTACTTTCTTGGCCGAGGAGGAAGGGGAACCGCAGTTCGCGGAGGACGCAGAGGAGGAAGAGAGGGAATAGGGACGAAGAGGGCCTTGACCACGACGGCACGGGCACGACGTTGGGCGAAGGTTGAAACGCTTTGCGCGGCGACGCTGAGTGGTTCACTTTTGCTGCCTGACGTTGCGCCAAATGGGGCACGAACGCAAACGAATAGCACCGAAGGTGCGCCGCCATATCAGGGGCAGGCCCCAACGGCCTGGGGAACGGAAACACGATAGGCTCTGTAGAGAACTCTACCAGGGTGCTATGTTCAAACCGGTCGAAAGCACGTCGTTGAACTCGAAAATCGCGTGGCTTCTGACTGGACTGTTTGCCGGTTTCGACGTGTGAGCGAGTGTTTTCTACAGAGCCAAACACGATACCAATTCACTCGATTGCTTATTGCTCCGGTTGGGCTTGGATCGCTTGGCCAAGCTCGCCAGCGGCGGCTCGGCCCCGTTCGACGGCACCGCCCGCGGTTCGCCGCCAGGGGACACCGCCTTGCGCCCAAATGAACATCCATCTCGCTGTCGAGCATCCGCTCCAACGCCGACTTCATCATCAGTCGCATCAAACCATTGAAGTCCTCGGCCGTCCTGGCCTGACCCGCAATCTCGCTTGCTAGCTGCTCCGCCCGCGTGCGTAAAGAATCATCCATGTGTCAATCTCCTCATCAGGAAAGGGTGACAAAAACTACCCATTCCTGCTAGCTGACACAAGATTCCTTACAGGCCCCTCAATACAGCTTCGAAAAGTTTCCGGCGGTGGAAGCTTGGGCACGGATCGCCATCACGACGGTACTGTTCCTGGAGCACGAGCGTGCGAAACGCCTGTGCAATCGCCGCTTGAGCCAGGAGCGTCGTCGTTAGTGGGAGTCTCAACGTTTGCACGGTTTGTGCGTGGCATACCGTCAGGAGTGCCAAGGCCAGGAGCTAAAATATCTCTCGCAGCGATTAAAAACTCCCGGTGGCGTCGCCAAACTGCAACGCCTACTGGCCGCCGCTCTACCCACGGAATTCCGGGCCGCGGCGTGATCCATCGTGAAATAGCGCAACTTCAAAACGCGCACTTCGGGTTGGTGTTGCTATTTCTTCGCTTGCGTGCTTCGACGACGTCTTTCCACAGCCAGCGTAATGACTCGGGCAATAGCGCTCCGCCGTGTTTGCCGTTGTGGCCGCCGTCGCCATAGACGAACTGGTAGTCGTAGCCCATGAACTTCAGGGCGGAGGCCATTTGCTGGTTGGCCAGCGGCCAGTTGCCGTGTACGTTATCGAGGTCGCCCGAGCCGTCCTGCAGAAACACGCGAATCGGCTTGGGCTCGGTTTTGCGAATCAGCGCCGGATAGACGTGGCCGCCGCGAATGTTCGTGAAGCTGCCCACATGGCTGAGCACTTTCTGGAATGCCTCGGGGTGTTCCCAGGCAACCGTCCAAGCGCAAATGCCGCCGGAACTGATGCCGCCAATGACCCGCTCCTCGGGCTTGTCGGTCAGCTTCACGGACTTGCCGACCTCGGGCAGGATTTCTTTGAGGAGAAAGTCGGCGTAGCCGGGCGACAGCGAATCGTATTCGAAGCTGCGGTTCTTGCGGGGCGCTTGGCCGCTTTCGGCCGCGGGTATGACGCCCGGATTGATGAAGATGCCCACGGTGACCGGCATCTGGCCCTTGTGAATCAGGTTGTCGAAGACGATCGGCACGCGGAACGATTTCTCGTTGTCGACGTAGTTGCCGCCATCCTGAAACACCATGACGCACGCCGGTGTCTGGCCGTCGTATTGTTTGGGCACGTAGACCCAGTAGTCGCGCTCGGTTCCCTTGAACACCCGGCTGTTGTTCCACGAGTGTTTGGTGACCGTGCCCTCGGGCACGCCCTCTTGACGCTGCGAGTCGGGCCCCAGGGTATAGTCGTCGGCCGCTTGCGCGACGTGCGTGGTGGTCAGGATTGCTGCCAGAAGTGCCGGCGAGAAGAGACGAAAGCAGGCGATCGATTTCATGTGGAAAGCCCCAAAGGTGTCGTAACGGATCGACGGCAGGGGAGAAATCGCCCTGGCATGCTGCCGCCGCCAACATTGTCCAGCCAAAATGCGGGTTCAGGCTAACCGGCTGGCACGCCGATGGCAAGCACTTCGAGCGAGTCGCAATCGCACACATGCGAAGTTTGACAAATTCGCCGCAGGCACGACTGCTTTCCCATGGTTGGTCCCAGAGGGTAGGCTTAAGCAAGGGCCTCAACGCGCCTCATGCCTCCTGTTTCAGCCCGACCTGCCAGCCACGCCATGCGGCTTTTGACCTATAACATTCACAAGGGCATCGGCGGTCGCGATCGCCGCTATGACCTGCGCCGGGTGATCGACGTGATCGAGGAGGAGAATCCCGATCTGATCTGCCTGCAGGAGGTCGACCAAAATGTCCGCCGTTCGCGCTTTCACGACCAGGCCCAACTACTGGCGAAGCATTTCAACGCGATCGGCGTCCTGCGCCAGACGACGGTGCGGCTGAAGACGGGCGGCTACGGCAATCTGATCCTGTCGCGCTGGCCGTTTCAATCGGTGCACCAGATATCACTGCGCATGCCCTCGAAGAAACCCCGCGGAGCGCAGCTCGTGGCGGTTGACACGCCCGAGGGAAGAATGCTGCTAGTACACTGGCACCTGGGGCTGGCCGAGAAGGAGCGCCACTGGCAGGTGAATCACCTGCTGGCGCATCATTTGTTTCGCGAGTCGGAGGGCTTGCCCACCATCGTAGCCGGCGACTGCAACGACTGGCGCAACACGCTGGCGGAAGGACCGTTCGGGCAGCACGGCTTTGCGCACGTGACGGCGCCCATTTCTCGGTTTCGCTCGTTTCCCGCGTACTTGCCGATGGGCTCACTCGACAAGGCCTTCACGCGCGGCGACATCTTCGTGCGGGCCGCCCGCGTGGTGCGCACCCAATTGGCCAAGCAAGCCAGCGACCATTTGCCGCTGGTCGTGGATTTTCATCTCACGCAAGAACACTTCGACGCGGCCAACGGCGCCGCGGGGTAGGTGCAACACGCGGCGCGCAGGAAAATCCCCGGGCGGAGCCGGGGGCTGATGGGAGTGCCGCGCCGGGTTGGTTCACGACTCGTCGGCCAGGGCTTCTTTGATCAGCGCGTCCATGTCGAATTCGCCCTTGGCCATGGCGTCGAAGACGCTTTCACGATTCACTCGGGAGTCGTACTGATCGAGCCGTTGGAGGATTTTTTGGACGGCCGCCGGCGGATAGCCGCGCTGGGACAGCCACTCGGCGATTTCGGGTCGTTCGTGAGACATGGTCGCGGGAATCCTGATCGAGGGATCGGAGTCGTAGTATGCCCGTCGCTCGATTCTAGTTTCACAATGCGACCGAGACAATCGCTGCGCGAGGGGTCGCACGGTTTGTGGTGGTGGTAGGAATTATTGGGCGCTCGAGTGTTTCCGCGCGCGAGCGAGTTTCTCCTTGAGTGTCTCGTCGTTCGGCTGGGCCGCCGAGAGTTGTTCCAACAGGGGCACAGCCTTCTTGTATTCTTCCTTTTCCAAATAGGCATCCGCCAGACCGTACATTGAGGCCGTGGCGCCGCTGGAAACGTGGATCGACTGTTCCCAGACTTTGATCGCGCCGTCCAGGTCGCCTTCGGACTTCAAGGCCCGAGCCAGCCCGTTCATCGCGCCGGCGGCGCGGGGTTCGGCCTGGATGACCTTTTCGAAATAGGGCTTCGCCTCGGCCGTTTCTCCGCTGATGAGCAGACACCAACCCAGGCCGTTGAGCGCGGCGCCGTTGTCGGGCGATTGTTCGAGCGCCGCGGCGAAGATCTCCTTTGCTTCGCTGGTGCGGCCTTGGTTGAATAGCCGCCAGCCGCGCATCGGATCGGCGGAAATCTTCTCCGCGGGATCCGGTGGTTCGATCGTGCGGCGCAGTTCGGGGCTGAGATTCTTCGCTTCCGCGGCCTCGAGCATTTTCTTGGCGCCTTCGTCCGCCTGGCCCGAGTCGACAATCTTCTTGGCCCATTTCTTGGCTTCGTCGTACTTGCCTTGGAGCAAATAGATCCGGGCCAATCCGTACCAGGCCGCCGATGCTTGCGGGGCGGCCTTGAGCAGGTACGTTTCGGCGGTTTTGTAGTCCCGCTTCAACAGTGCCATCTGGCCCAACCCGTTGAGCGCGGCCGGATGCTTGGGCTCCAAGGTGATGACTTTTCCGAAGGCTTTCTTGGCGTCGTCGTAGTCGCCGCCGTTGAAGTAGCTCCAGCCGAGCCCGTTCCACGCATTGGTGTTCTTGGGAGCGAGCTTGACGGCTTGCTCGAACTTTGTGGCAGCCTCCGCGAATTGCTGGCGTTGCCAGAGTTGCCAGCCTGCCTGGGCGAGTTGTCCCGATTCTTCGACCGGCGCCGCGTTGTTCCGCGCCAGTTCACCTTGCCAACTTAGGCCCAGCAGTACACAGATTGCGAGCAACATGATCGATCCTCCTAGGTAAATTCGAGTACGACGCCGACGGCGCTTGTCGTCGGACTTGAGGGACGCCATGAGCAAGTCGTCCGCGCGTTCGATGGCTTCGTCGAGCCGCGCTTGTTCGGAGGTAGCCGAGGTGCTGGATTGGCCCGGGCTCCGCGAAAAATCGGTGCCGCGCATGAGAATGGCTCCTGAGGGGTCAAATGCGTTTGATGATGCGGGCTGCCTCGGCGGCGTTGGACTTGCCGGGCTCCACTGCGTCCAGCACGCTGCCGCGCACACGCTGCGTTCGGGCAATCTGCTCGCGCAAAGTCTCGATCACGCGGTCGAGCCTTGAGCGGATCGTGGGATAGGAGACGCCGACCTGTTCGGCGATTTCCTTCAAGTTGCCGCCGGCCAGCACGAACATCTCGATAAACCGCTGGTGCTCGACCGGCAGATCCGCCAGCCGCGACATGGGAAATGCGGCTTGCACCGAAACGCGGCAAGCGCCGCAAGTCATTTCCGTTATGGTCATCGGAGTGCGACAATACGGGCACTCGTTGCCGGGCTGGTTCATTGCGTCGGTCATGCGGTGGCCTTTCGTTTATTTATGTCTTCTACCATCCAGATTCAAGTAAATCAATAATTACGGCTCTAGTTATTGAATATATTTACTTATCCATGCGGAGGTCGAATCCGTGTGGCGTGTGCTTCGCGCGTTGAATGGACTGCAGGCCCTGGCGGGGGTCGGCGCTGTGGTAGCCGCCGGCATTGATGTGGAGAGCATTCTCGTTTCGGGCACATGTGTTGCCGCGATCGGGCTGGTAGTTGCGCGGCTGGCGTTTCGCTCGGGCCGACTGTGGAACCTGGTCTTTGGACTGGCCGGTCCAACTGCGGTGGTCGTGGTTTTAGTTTGGATCATGTTTCAGCGGTGGGGTCCCCACGATGCTCAGCGGCCTGTGTTCGTGCTGTTGTTGTGGGCGCTGCGTGTAGCTCGGTTGGGCGAGATGCGCTGACGAATTGCCCGGGAATTCCTTTGCCTTGTTCCGGCGGTTGTGGTAGAGTGACCCCACGGAATGAGGGGCGCGGACAGAGCGAGGCACGTGTCGATTCTAGCGAGTCACTTCCCTGGCGAGGGCCTCACGCCATGGCCTTCGAATTTGCCTGTCCGTCGTGTTCTCGTCCCTATCGCGTCAAAGTTGAACTGGCCGGCAAGACGGCCAAGTGCGGCAGCCGCATGCAGATTCCGCGGACGGCACAGACGTCGTCCGCTGCGTCGCGAGTTGAAGCGGCTCACGGCGCGGCGCGGCCGACCACAACGAGTGGATCCGTCGCGCACGCGCACGGCCACGCGGCGTGCCGCGACACAGTCATCCGCCACGCGGCAATCGGCAGCGCAGCGTCCCGCGCCGCAAAGCCAGGCTGCCAATCGAGTGCCTGCCGCCGACGGGTCTGGATCGCGGCTGGACAACGAGCAGGCAGCAGCCCCTGCCGCGGCGCACGAGCGCCATGTGACGTGTGTCAGTTGCGGCAAGCAACAGCCCAGCGGTGGGATGATTTGCGCTGCCTGCGGTGAGATGCTGCCGTCGCCGCCAGCGGTTTCCAATCGCCCATTGCCGCTAAAGCCCCTGCCGACCAAGAGCGAGGCGCCCGAAAAAGAAGTCGCGCAAAAGAAAGCTCAAGCTCGACTTTCAGCTTGGTTCGCTGGGATCGTTGATCAAGGGAACGGCGTTTTGCATCGCGTTTACCATGATCGGCGCCACGATCTGGGCCGTGGTGGCCTTTTTGACGCACATGGAGTTCGGCATCGTGGCCATCGCGATGGGCGGTCTGGCCGGCTACGGCATGGTGCTGGGGCACAACGAGGACAACGGCTTGCTGGCCGGCGTCATCGCCGGTTTCATCACGTTTTGTGGCGTGCTGGGCGCCAAGATCCTGATCGTGGTGATACTCATCGCCGCAGTGATCGCCGGAGGAGTTGGAGATCTGCAACGCGAAATCCTCATTCAAGCCATGGCCGAGGAGGCGCTGCAGGAGCACGGAGGCAATCCGGCCAACATCTCGCTCGATCAGCGGGAAAGGGCAGTGGCCTCGGCCCGGGCAAAGGTCGACGCGATGGACGACGTGCAAGTCGAGGCAAAATTCGCCGAGCTGGAGGCCAAATGGGAGGCGGAAGCCGTGGCGGAGGAAGCCGCGGAGCTCGCGGCGGACGAAATCAACGGTGACGGCGACGCCGCCGCGATGCAAGACGAAGCTGCTGGCGGCGCGGCGGAACTTCCACAAGTCCCAGTTGCAGTAGCCGAGGCTCCCATCGAACCGGCGCCGGTGGCCGCAAACGGGCCAGGATTCGGCGGCATCTTTCGGCCGCTCGACCTGTTGTTCATCCTGCTGGCCGTGGGCACGGCATTCCGGGTCGGCAGCGGCTTCGGAAGCTGAGCACGACGGCAATGCACCAGCGGCGACGTCGCCAGCACTAGCCCAACTTCCCCAACGTTTGACGTAAGTGCTTGCGCCCCAATGCGCGGCGGGTTGATTTTTCCACTACAAGTCGGTCGTGCGCAGGCGGCCGGGTAGTTTCAAGCCGAGCCGCTGGAGCAGGATTTTCTGGTGCGGGCTGGGCTGGGTCACGCAACGCGTGCGAAGCTCGCGACCGTCTTTCGTGGGCAGCACGACATCGACCACGCGCAGCTCACTCAACTCGGTCAGGACCCGCCGCGGTTCGTTTCCCAGGCCGGCCCGCTGGCAGAGCTGGCCCAGGAACTTCCAAAGCACGAAGGCCAAGAAACAAACCAGAATGTGCGCCAGCACGCGGTCCTGCTTCTGATGCCATACCGGGCGTAGCGAGAGGTCGCTCTTGTGGATGCGGAAGGCCGTCTCCGCGTCGGTCAATTGGATGTAGGCACGCCACAGGTCTTCGTCGCTCCAGCCGCTCACGTTGCCGCGCAGCACATACGAGCCTTCGCTCAGTTGTGCCCACGCGCGCCACTTCTCGACCTTCTTCCAACTGACCCGCGCGGCGCCGTTGGCGGCCGCGCGAATCTGAATCTCGAACAGGCCCGCGGCCCGCGTGTTCTGTCCCAGCAAGCGTCCCACGCGCCGCTCGATTTGCCCCACCGGCTGGGCGCGTTTGAGGCAACTGGCCGCGATCTTGGCCAACCCTTCCTCGATGCGCTTCTCGAACCGCGCGTGCATCGCTTGCTCCTTCTGGCGACGATCCCGGCTGCGACAAAGAATGTAGGTCTCGCTGCTCCCGTCGGGACAGGGACACAACTTGACCTCCAGCCCGTCGCGGATCGCGTGCCAGTCCCGCGCCGCCAGTTGTTGTTCGAACCGCTTGAGCTGGCTCTTGGGCGTGCCCACGATGTACTGCCGCCCGCCGGCATTCAGGAAGTCGAGGTTGTCCCGTGAGACCATGCCGCGATCCAGCGCCCAGATGCGTTGGGCTCGGCCATAGCGGGCTTCCATCGTCTCGACAATCTCCTCCAACGTGGTCGAATCGTGCCGATTTCCGGCGAAGACTTCGTAGCCCAACGGCAGGCCGCAGCGCGTCACCACCAGGCCGATGCAAACCTGTTTGCAGTCGGGCCGATGATCGCGCGAGTAACCGCGCTGGGCCAAGGGATTGGCACTGGCCTGCCCCTCGAAGTACGTGCTGGTCACGTCGTACAGCAACAGGTCGTACTCGATGGCGAACAACTCGCCGAAGCGTTGCTTGAGAAACGCCTCCAGCGCCCGTTTGTGCGGCAGCAGTTCGTCGAGCCCGCGATAGAGGCGGTTGTCATCTACCTTGCCGACCGGAACGCCGAGCAGATCGCACAAGCCGCTCTGCCGATAGAAATGTTCGGCGATGTGCAATTCGCTGGAAGGCTCACGGAGCCTGCGCGATGACCAGGATCAACGCCGTCAACGACCAGGGCACGTGCTCTTGTCCCGTTGGCAGCGCATGCTCCAAGAACTCGTGGAGTCCGAGTTGTTTGACCAGTTCCAACGCCAACCAAGGCGCGCCGAACTGCCGGCAGTTCTCGACCCGCACCGCCGCGCGGTCGACCTCGACGAAGCGCGGCTCGGTCTTGGCCCGTGGGAACAGCTCGTGTTGCAACACTGGCGGTCGTGGGTCGGCTGCCTGTTCCATACCCAGCCGGCCAGCCTCGTCCATCAGTCCCAGGTAAGCCACCGTTCGCTGCCGCGGGCCCCGTTCGGTGCGGTACGACTCGACGAGCGCCCAATACGCTTCGCGCTGGCCGTCGCGTCGGCGGTAGAGAGGCCGCAAGAACATGCCCTGATGTTAGCGGCGATTCGGCGGGAGTTTTTCCACTACACGCCCGACGCCAGAAAAAACTCGCCGACGCCCCGTCCCATCGCCATCGCAAAACGACTTGCGTCACAACAACCTTCCAGAAAATCACTCCCCGCCCCAATTTTGTTTCAACGCTGGGGAACTTGGGCTAGCCGCGACAGTCGACCAACAGCCTGCGACCAGGAATGGAACTATTCCGGCTTTTCCTGCTAATTCAGGCCGGCGCCGCGGTGCGAAAGCGGGCCAGGCTGTCGCGCAGCCGGTGGCGCGCTTCCCATGCCAGCCAGCCGAGATATACATTCGCGCCCAGCGAACAGGCCAGAAACACGACGACGACCAACAGCAACATCCAGGGACGCTCGGGCTCGCCGGCGACCGCGTCAAGGCGAGGTTTTCGTGCGTCGTGGGACTGCGGCACATCGGTCGCACTCGACGCGTCACCCGCCAGCGGTTGTGCGTCCTCGGCCGGCTGCTCGAACTTCGCCGGCACGGTCGGCTCGGTCTCCGCATTGCTCGGCTGCGTCTCTGCATGTTCTTGACCAAAGGATTCGTCCGCCGGCGCCGGCTCGAACGAGGGCAGCGCCAGGGAATCGTCGGGCGGTGCCGCCTCGACCGCGGGCGGTTCATCACCTTGCTCGAACGGTTGTGTGGCAGGCCAGGCGGGGGCCAGCTCATCCGCGGCCGCAACGTCTCTGGCCGGCGGGCTAGGAGCGGCTAGCGACTCGGTAGGTTCGCTACGCGGCGGCCCGTCGATCCGGCTCAAGGAGCCCGTGCCCAGCTTGATGCGAAATCGCCGCACGTCGACTTGCGCCGGCACTTCACTGACGATGTCGCTGCCGTTTTGCAGCACGCTGATCAGCGACGGCTCGATCTGAATCGTGTACTCGTGGCCGCCTTCGCTGAGGGGCTCCCAGCCGGCTTCGACGCCCACGGCCGAAGCCGCCATGAGGATGATCAGCGCTGTCATGGCATTCTGCCTTCGATAGGATTGCGTATGACAATGGTTCTTGGTCGCTTGCAAACAAAACCTATCCTATCCGTGGGGGCCGATCGAGGTAAAGTGAAGCGGCGGCGCACGCTGCCCAATTCACCTTGTGTCGCCAGGATGCCCTGGAGACAATACCGGCCCCGACCGTGCCTCAAATCCCGCGAGCGACGGCATGACCGACCAACCGAGAAAGTGGACCCGCTGGCTGATTCCCATGGCAAAGCTCGCCGTCACGGCGCTGCTTTGCTGGGGTATCTATCGCGCGTTTATCGAAGGGAACCAGACGCTCAGCGCGCATAGCTGGCACGCCGACCCAGCGTGGCTGGTGCTCTCTGGCCTGTTGTATTTGGTTGGCATTTTCCCGTCAGCGGTTTTTTGGCATCGCGTGCTGTTGCACGCCGGTCAAAACGTGAGTCTCGGCTCCGCGCTGCGCGCCTACTACATCTCGCAACTGGGCAAGTACGTGCCCGGCAAGTGGATGGTGATCTTGTTGCGCCGGGTCTTGCTGCACAAAGGATCCACCGAAACGACGGTGGTGGCAGCCAGCGTCTTTTTCGAAACGTTCACCCTGCTGGCTGTCGGCTCGGCCGTCTCGGCGGTGGTGCTGATCATCTGGCATCCGTATCAATTGCTATTGATTGCCGCGGCGGTGGGCGCGACGCTCTTACTGGGCATTCCCACGGTGCCGGCGTGCTTTCAATGGATCATGGGCATACTGCGCGTGGGCAAGTTGAATCCAACGGCCGCGGCCCGCTTCGCCCATATCGGTTGGCGCACCATGGCTATCGGCTGGATTGCGATCGCCGTGGGCTGGCTCTTGCAAGGCGCAAGCCTGTGGGCCGTCTTGCGCGCCATGGGCGCGACGACCGAGAACGTGTTCCACGAATTGTCGCTGCACACCACGGCCGTTGCACTGGGCATCGTGGCCGGCTTCATTTCGCAAATTCCCGGCGGATTGCTGGTGCGCGAGTGGGTTTCGGGCGAGTTGCTCGAGCCGGTATACGGGCCGTCGTTCGCCCTGGTTTCCACGATCATTCTGCGGCTTGTGCTGCTGGTGTCCGAGGTCGCGTTTTCGATTATTGTATACTTGGTGGGTTGGCGCCGAACGCGCGTTCCCGCTGGGCCTGTCGAAGCGCAATATGACGCGCCGACGGCGCCATAGCCGGCCTTGCTTCGACCAGATCGCTATGTCGCTCAACGCGAGCTGCCAGACGATTGTGGCAATTCGACGTTGCGACCGCATGAGTGCTGTGCATGATTTCGATAGTGATTCCCGTATTCAACGAGCGCGAAAGCCTGGCGCGATTGCACGCCGAGCTGGGAGACGTGGTGCGCGCCAATCGCTACGACATGGAAATCATCTTCGTCGATGACGGATCGACCGACGGCTCGTGGCAGGAGATCGAACACCTGGCCCAGCGCGACATACGCGTGCAGGGCATCAAGTTTCGCCGCAATTTCGGCAAAGCGGCGGCGCTTTCCGCCGGCTTCAAGGCTGCCGGTGGCGACGTGCTCTTCACCATGGATGCCGACTTGCAGGACGATCCGGCCGAGATTCCCCGCTTTCTGCATGCGTTGGCGGACGGCTTCGACCTGGTCAGCGGCTGGAAACGCGTGCGGCACGATCCGTGGCACAAAGTCGGCCCCTCGCGGGTTTTCAATCTGCTCGTGGGCTGGCTGACCGGCGTACGCTTGCACGATCACAATTGCGGCATGAAGTGCTATCGCCGCGAGGTGCTCGAGGAAGTACGACTCTACGGCGAATTGCACCGGTTCGTGCCCGTGCTGGCTGCCGCGCGCGGCTTTTCGGTGGGCGAGATCGCCATTCATCACCGCCCGCGCGAGTTCGGCCGTTCGAAATACGGCGCCTGGCGAATGGTGCGCGGTTTTCTCGATCTGCTTACCGTGAAGTTTCTCACCGGCTATGGCCAGCGGCCGCAACATTTGCTGGGCACCATTGGCCTGATTTCGTTCTTGCTGGGCGGTTTCGGACTGGTGTACCTGGCGGGGTATTGGGTCGCGGGGCAATTGTTTCCCGATTGGGGGCTCATGCCGCTGCATCAACGTCCGGCTGTCATCTATTCCGTGGGGGCGCTGTTGTTGGGCGGGCAGTTGATGTCGATCGGCTTTCTGGCCGAGATGATCACGTCCTATCAACATCGCGACAGCGATACCTACTCGATCGCCAAGCGCACGCCCGAGCACGTCGACCAGAGCACCCCGCCGAAATGAGCGATTCGGGCGAGACGAATGCAAGGCTCCGTTGGAGCATTTACGGCATCCTGATCGCGCTGGCGGTGGGCACGATGCTGGGACACATCCTGGCGGTCACTTCGGTCGACGTCGTTCAGCTCGAATCGTATCTCCACCGGCAGGGCCGCAAAGACTGGCAGCGCCAGCGGCCTTTTCTGAGCGCCAACGACCGCAGCCGGCTGGCAGCCATGCGTGCGCTGGTGGAACGCGGCACGTATGAAATCGACGAGGTCGTGTCCGAGCCCGGTTGGGACACGATCGACATGGTCAAGCACGTCGGGCGCGACGGCGAAGAACATCTGTATTCGAGCAAGCCGCCGCTGCTGACCACGTTGATGGCCGCGCCCTATTGGGTGGTCGAGCGCACGACCGGCGCCACGTTGGGCGACTATCCGTACGAAGTCGGCCGGTTGCTGTTGGTGCTGTTCAACGTGGCGCCGATGTTGATCTATTTTTTCGTGCTGGCGCGACTTTGCGAGCGCATCGGCACGAGCGATTGGGGCCGCGTCTTCGCCATGGCAGCAGCCACGCTGGGGACGTTTCTGACCACCTTCGCCGTGACGGTCAACAATCACACGCCGGCAGCCGTGTGCGTCGCGGTGGCCCTGTTTGCAACGGTCCGCATCTGGTACGACGGCGAGCGCCGCGCGCTTTACTTCCTGTTGGCAGGCTTCTTTGCCGCCATGAGTGTGGCGTGCGAGTTGCCTGCGCTGTCATTCTGCGTGCTATTGGGCGTGGCGCTGCTTTGGAAAGCTCCGCGCGAGACGCTGCTGGGCTTTGCTCCAGCGGCGCTGCTGGTGGCCGCGGCGGCGCTGGCGACCAACTATATTGCTCACGACAGTTTCCGCCCGCCGTACATGCACCGGGGCCGCAGCGATCCGGCCGACAACTGGTACGACTATACCTACGTCCGCGACGGCCGGGTCCGCGAGAGCTACTGGAACAATCCCGTGGGTGTCGATCGAGGCGAGCCTTCGGTGGCCAAATACGCGCTGCACGCGACCATCGGCCATCACGGCGTGTTCTCGCTCACCCCGATCTGGCTGTTGAGCGCCTGGGGCGTCGCGCTGCTGTGGCGCGGGCGAACATTTCGCGAACTGGCGCCGATGATTGCCGTGCTGTCGGTCGTCTGTCTGACGTTCTACATTCTGCGGCCGCAGGCCGACCGAAACTATGGCGGCATGACGAGCGGCTTTCGCTGGATGTTCTGGTTCGCGCCGCTGTGGCTGGTGGCGCTATTGCCGGCTGCCGATCGTCTGAGCCATTCACGCGTGGGCCGCGGGATTGCGCTTGTGTTGCTGGCGCTGTCGGTGCTGTCCGCCAGCTATCCCACGTGGAATCCATGGACGCATCCGTGGCTGTGGAACTGGGTGGAGTATCTGGGCTGGACGCCGTAGTGGGACTCGACGAGTTACCTGGCGGAACCGGGGGCTGACTGCGGATGTGGATACCGCGGGCGTTCGCTAACGTGAGCGTTCCAGTCCCAGTTCCTGCCAATCCTCGTTCACCGGGGCCTCGAACGTCATCGCTTCGCGCGTGATCGTGTGCATCACGGTCAAAGATCGGGCGTGCAAGGCGATCGGGCGCAGCCGCTCGTCGTCGTGCGGCGGGCCGAAAGGAACCTCGCAACCGTAGTGGGCGTCGCCCAACACCGGATAGCCGCGCGAAGCCGCCTGGATGCGCACCTGGTGCGTGCGGCCCGTTTCGAGTTCGATCTCCAGCCACGAGCCGCCGTGGTGCCGGCCGATCGTGCGATAGTGCAGCACGGCGTGTTGCGCGCCGGGCTCGTTGCTTGCGACCACTTTGGTCGTCGGCTGTCCGTATATCTTGCACAAGAAGTCGGCCCACGTGCCGGCGGAAGGTTCGACCACGCCGCGGACGCACGCCCAATACACTTTGTGCACGCGGCGGCGCTCGAACTGTCGCGCCAGGTTGCGGGCCACGCGGTGGGTTTTGGCGAAGACCATGACGCCCGAGACCGGCCGGTCGAGCCGATGGGGAATGCCGAGATAGACCTCCGCTGCGTTGCCATCTTCGCTCGCCAGGTAGTGCTTGATGCGCGATTCGAGGCTTTCAATGCCGGGGGGAGCTTGCGTGGCGATGCCGGCGGGTTTGACCACGACCAGCAGCGCATCGTCCTCGAACAGGATATCAAAACCCGGTTGGGCCATGGCGGTCAAAGCGTTGCAGGAACAAAACGAGGGCACCCGCGACTTTGGCGGATGCCCTCGGATGATGGTGCTCGAAAGCAGTTTGCAGCGTCAGATTTGATCCTTCGACGGCACGACGAACGGCGGACGATAGTCGCGCGTCAGCAGTGCGTCGGCGTCCGAATTGTTGACGAACACTTCGTTGTCGGCGTCGATGGCCAGCGTCGGGCCGTAGGACAACTTCGTCGTGGCCAGATCCAGCTTGTTGTCGGCCAGATGCTGGGTGAAGCGCTGCGTACGTTTCCACCAGGTGCTCGGGACTCTTGACGTTCCGCAGCCGGTCTTTCACTTCGGCGACCGATGTCTGCTCGCCCAGCCAGTACGAGATGTTGCCCAGGTGGCACAAGGCGCTGGAGAGATGGCCTTTCTCGATATCGGCGTTGAGATCCTCAGGGTTGCGGCTGCGCACGGCCTCGATGAAGTTGGCGTAGTGGTCGCCGCCGCCGTCGAATTTTTGCACCTGGTTGCCGTCCTTGTCGAAGGCGGCGCCGCTGGAGTAGCTGGTCATGACCAAAAACCCGTCGTCGCCTTCCACGATGATGCCGACCTTGGCATCCTTGTAGGGCTCAGTCACCAGCCCGCGCACTTCGAACACCAGGGCGGAATCGCCGTAGTCGTGCACGATCATCTGGGTGTTGGCGGCGTCGCCGGCGTCTTCATAGCCCAAGCGGCCGCCATAGCTGAAGACCGCGTTGCTCACCTTGTCGACGCCCAGCGCCCAGCGGCAAAGGTCCATCTGGTGGATGCCCTGGTTGCCCAGGTCACCGTTGCCATAGGGCGTTTGCATGTGCCAGTCGTAGTGGAACTTCTTGCGGGTCAGCGGCGCGTATTGGGCGGGTCCGAGCCACAGGTCGTAGTTGACGCCGTCGGGAATTGGATAGTTGCCCAAGGGGCCGATCGACGGGCGGCGCTTGTAGCACAGGCCGCGGGCGACGTTGATCTTGCCGAGCTTGCCGTCGTGGGCATACTGCATGGCATCTTGCATGCCCTTCATCGAACGGCACTGTGTGCCCGTCTGGCAGATCTTCTTGTATTTGCGAGCGACGTCGACGATGCGACGGCCTTCGCTGACGTTGTGGCTGACGGGCTTTTCGACGTAGACGTCTTTGCCGGCCTGCATCGCCCAGATGGCCACCAGCGCGTGCCAATGGTTGGGCGTGGCGGTGGTGACAATGTCGACCGAGTCGTCGTCAAAGGCGTCGCGCATATCGGCCACGACCTTGGGCTCACGGCCTTGCAACTCGGCCACCTGCTTGGCGCGGCGGGCGCCGACGTTTTCGTCGATATCGACCACATACAGCACCTCGGTGTCCGGGCGCTTGGTCATGGCCTGCAAGTGGTCGCCACCGCGGCCGTTGCAACCGACCACCGCGACGCCCAGCTTCTCGTTGGGGCTCTTGATCTTGGGCTTCTCGTCGGCGGCAAAGGCGCGCACGCCCGAGTTGGCCGCCACCGCAGCCGCGGCGGCGAACATTGAGTCTTCGAGGAATTGACGTCGGGTACGTCCGGACATAAAGAAACTCCTTATCGAGCGGAAGGTTGAGCCGAGGCTGGCCGCGGGGGGAGGGATGGCATAAGCCTTTAGAATACTGCAAACCGAGCCGCTTGTCAGCCTGCTAGGTGGGGGCCGTGATGCGGTCCTGCTGCACCGTTTTGGCCGGGTTGCTGCCTCGAGCGTCAGCCCGAACGTCCCAAGGCATAGTCAAACACGCGCGGCAGCAGGCGGTTGCCCCACACGAGCAGCTTGCCTTGGGCGCTGATGACTACCTCGTGCCGCCCGCTGCGGATGGCGCGGACGATCTTGTGGGCGACCTTTTCGGCGGGCATGCCGCGGATGCTGGGCCAGCGGGTCTGGTGCGGATTGATCACGTGCTCGAAAAACTCCGTCTCGGTGCGCGGGGCTGACGCATAGCACGTCGATTCCCAGCGGCGCAAACTCCGCCCGCAGCGATTCGCTCAGCCCCCGCAGCGCGAACTTGCTGGCGCAGTACTCCGAACAACCGGGCACGCCGCGGTGGGCCAGCACGGAGTCGACGTTGACCACGATCGGGCGGTTGCCTTGCTTGAGCCGCGGCAGCGCGACGCGGATCAATTCCGCGGCCGCAAAGAAATTCACGTCCATGATACTGCGCAATCGCTCGGGCGAGGCTTCATCGAAGCGCCCCATCGCCCCGCTGCCGGCGTTGTTGACCAGCAGGTCGAGGCCGCCAAACTTTTCGCAAACCCGATCGACGGCCGCTTGCCGCAGTTCCGCATCGGTAACGTCGCCGGCCAGCGTTTCAATCTGGCCGCTTGCTCCAGCAAGTGAAGCAGCCAGTTCGGCCAACCGATCGGCGCGACGACTGACCACCAGCAAACGAGCGCCGTCGCGAACCAATAGTTCGGCCAACGAACGGCCAATGCCGCTGGAGGCGCCTGTGAGAATGCCACGCAATCCCGCGATCCGTCGACGTGCCATGGCGGCAGTATACCGTAAGCACGCACCGTCGCGCAGAGCACGTTGCGTGCATTGCCCGAGGGCGCAACTGGTAGCCGCGGCTTACTCGTGACGGCCGTTGGTCGCGCCGGGCGGCAGATCGATCGTCGGGTCGAGCGCATATCCGTTGTCGCCCAGAATCGGTCCGTTGCCGCTGCCGTGCGGGCGGATGTAGGTATCGGCCGAACGCAAGTGGCCCATCGCCCGTTCGGGAATGCGGCAATGCACGATCACGCGGCTGTCGGTATAGCGCTTCGAAAGAACTTCGCCATAGCTGGACAACTGCGCCAGCAGCCGGCCGTTGTCGACGCCGGTTTCGACGTCGATATCGAGGAAGCTGTTGCTCAACGCGCGGCTCACCGCCAGCGCCAGTTCGTCGATGCCCTGGCGGCTCTTGGCGCTAATGGCCACGGCGCGGATAGCGGCTCATCAAGGCGGCCACCTGTCCGCGCTGGGCGGCGTCGATCTTGTTGAGCACCAGGATGGTGTCCTTGGCCTCGATGCCCAACTCTTCGAGCACGTCGTAGACGACCGAGATTTGATCCATGGCCGCCGGATTGCTGGCATCGGCCACGTGCAGCAGCAGGTCGGCCTGCCGCGATTCTTCGAGCGTGGCCTTGAAGCTGGCGATCAAATGGTGGGGAAGATCGCGAATGAATCCGACCGTGTCGCTCAGCAGCACGGGGCCCCAGCCCGGCAATTGCCAGCGGCGCGTCCGCGTGTCGAGCGTGGCGAACAGCCGGTTCTCGGTCAGCACGTCGGAGCCGGTCAGCACGTTGAGCAACGTGCTCTTGCCGGCGTTGGTATAGCCCACCAGCGAAACGGTCATGCGGTCGCTGCGGCCGGCGACTTCACGTTCCTTGCGCCGCTCGATGTCTTTCAACTCGCTGCGCAGGTCGGCGATGCGTTTCTCGACCAGCCGGCGGTCCACTTCCAACTGCTTTTCACCCGGACCACGCATGCCGATGCCCATCTTGAGCCGCGACAAGTGGGTCCACATCCGCTTGAGCCGCGGCAGCGAATACTGCAATTGCGCCAGCTCGACGGCCAGGCGGGCCTGGTGAGTTTGTGCCCGGCTGGCAAAGATGTCGAGAATCACTTCGCTGCGGTCGAGCACCTTGCAACTGGTGGCTTCCTCCAGGTTGCGCGTTTGAGCGGGCGACAAATCGTTGTCGAACAGGATGACGTCGGCGTCGTTGGCATCGACCAACTGCTTGAGTTCGTCGACCTTGCCCTTGCCCAGATAGGTGGTCATGTCCGGCGTCTGCCGGCGCTGCACGAGCCGTCCCACGACGTGGGCGCCGGCCGTGTTGGCCAATCCTTCCAGTTCCTCGAGCGGGTCGTCGTGACGCTCGACATTGGGCAGTTGCACTGAGACCAGGACCGCCGCCTCGCTGGCGACGGATTCGATGCGGGTCATTTCTTTCACGATCGTGAAGTTCCTCCCAAGACTGGCGGTTGGCAGCATTGATGACTGGCTTCGCATTGCCGCGCGCCAGATGACGGACACCTGGTCGTCGCGGCGGGTTCGTCTTTCACTCCATCTCTCCGGCAAACAAGTGGCAATAGCTTTCATACCGCCGCAGGTCGAGCCGGCCATCGGCCACGGCGTCTTTGACGGCACAGCCCGATTCGTGCGTGTGCGTGCAATTTGGAAACTTGCAATGATCGATATACGGCCGCAGGTCGCGAAAGTAGCCGCCGACTTCCTCGGGAATGACGTCCCACAATTGAAACTGCCGGATGCCCGGCGTGTCGACGACGTAGCCTCCGGCCGAGAGCGGCAAGAGCCGGGCGGTGGTGGTCGTGTGACGGCCCTTTTGCGTCTCGGCGCTGACGGCGCTGGTGCGCAGCTTCAACTCGGGATCGACGGCATTGACCAGCGACGACTTGCCCACGCCGCTTTGCCCCGCCACGACGCTTGCGCAGCCGGCCATCGCGCGTCGCAAGCGGTCGATGCCAAAGCCCGTGGTGGCCGAAAGCATCAGCACCTGATAGCCCATCTGGCTGTACACGCCGACCAAGGGCGCCAGCGAGGCCGCGTCGATCAGATCGATCTTGTTGATGCAAACGATCGGCCGCAGTCCCGACTTGTGGCGCTGATGATGAAGCGGTCGATCAAATTGGGTTTGATGTACGGCTCGGCGGCGCTGGTGACGATCAGCAATTGATCGACGTTGGTGACGATGATGTGCTGACGGCCGCGCGTGCGCGCGAGAGCACGGTCTCGCGTGCTTCGACGCGCTCAATGATGCCCTCTTGATTGGGCTCGGGCCGGAAGACGACGAAATCGCCGGCGGCCACGACGTGCCGCTGATTGGTGCTGAGCGTTTTGAGCAGCCGCCGCGTGGCACAAGACCACAAGGCGCCGTCTGCGGCCTCGACGGTGCTGGTGAGTCCCTGGACGGCCAGCACGCGGCCGCGCAGCACGACCGCTTCATCGACGTCGCGCAACACGCCAAAGCCGGCATTTTCGGGATCGGCCACGGCGCCGACCACGGTTCGCTTGCGCGTCAATTCGCCCTTGCCGCTGATGCGCTCCGCGAGTGGGGAGTCTTCCTGGAGATCGTCGCCATCGGCACGAAAGCGCCGGGTCCAATGATCCGAGCGAGCACGCTCGGCCCGGTTCTTGCGGAAGTCCGCACGGATCTTTTGTTTCCGCTTGGCAGCCATCAACAGTGGCCGAGACCTCCTGGTTGGGAGTCCGCTTTACGGCGTTGGTTGGCAACGTGCTCCATAGGCATCCTACTCATAGGGCCGCGTAGCACGGCCAAACCTTGCGAGCCAACTCAGACAGGACGATTGGGATCGTTGATTTGACCTTCGCTGTCGTCGAGGATATCGAAGCGCCCCGAGGTGCCCTCACGTCGCGAGGCGGGCCGCGAGCCGGAGGCCGGCTGCTTGCCGCGCAGCTCCAACCCGGCGCGCTCCAGCAGCGACTGCTTCATCGCGCCCTGCGGTTCCTGCTCGTCCGGCGGCGGACCGACGGCGCCCAAGTCGTATGGAGAATAGCGCACGTCGTAGCGATGCTTGGCGATCACCAACTCATCGCCCGGATCGAGGCGCTTTTCACTGACGCGCATGCCGTTGACTTTGACGCCGTTGCGGCTTTGCAGATCTTTGACGTACCAGTAGCCCCCATTGCAGATGAGCTGACAATGGTGGGCCGATACGTTCGAAAACCGCAGGACGATGTCACAACTCTCGCGGCGCCCTACCATCAGGTTTTTTTTGAGCAAGGGGATCGGATCCCCGCCGCCCAGCGGAATCAATTCACCGTGCATAAAGTGCGATGTCTCGTATCTTGTCCCGTGGGGTGTGAAATCCTATGATCGATTGCGAAGCAGAATTCGCCTGCATTTCCTGACTTCGACCGATGCACCCGTCAGGATCCAGTTTAAGCAGCCGTCGCAAGACAGTCAACTGGCTTTTGCGATAAAGCACACAAGCGCAAGGGGTTGCGACATGCCGTCGCGGCCATTTCGTCCATGGGCGCCACGACGTCTGCCACAAGCCACTTCGACTACCTGGCCGAGGGTCTGCGCTGGGCCAGCTACAACCATTATTTGCGCCGCCGCTTCGGGGGGCGAGTGCAGAAAGTGAGCATCGACGCCCGCTTCACTTGTCCGAACGTCGATGGCACGGTCGCCACGGGCGGCTGCACTTTTTGCGACAATCGCAGCTTCAGCCCCAGCCGACGCGTCCCCCGCCGCGACATCCGCGAACAGATCGACCACGGCATCCGGCTGCTCCGCCGGCGCTACGGCAACGTCAACCGCTTCATCGCGTATTTTCAGCCCGCCACGAACACCTATGCCCCCGTCGAGCGGTTGCGCGAGGTGTACGACCAAGCGCTTGCCCACGAAGCAGTCGTAGGAATGGCCATCGGCACGCGTCCCGATTGCGTGCCCGACGACGTGCTCGACGTGCTGTCCGAATTCGGCTCGCGGACGTATTTGTCCGTCGAGTATGGGCTGCAAACCATCCACGATCGGTCGCTGGACTGGATGAACCGTGGTCATCACCACGACGCCACGATCGACGCGATGCAGCGCAGTCGAGGCCGAGGATTCGAAATCTGCGCCACGTCATGCTCGGGCTGCCCGGCGAATCGCACGAGGACATGCTGGCCACGGCCCGCGAGATCGTCCGGCTGGGTTTCGACGCGGTGAAGATCCACAATTTGTATGCGGTGAAGAACACGCCGCTGGCCGAACAGGTCGAGCGCGGCGAAGTGCAATTGATCGAGCGCGACGCATACATCGGCACGGTGGTCGCCTTTCTGGAATTGCTGCCGCCCACGATGCTGGTGGAGCGGATCAGCGGCGATGCTCCGCCCGACTATTTTGTCGGTCCGGCGTGGTGTTTGGACAAACCGTCGGTGAAGCTGGCATTGGAGGCCGAGTTTGCGCGGCGCGACACGTGGCAAGGCAAACAGTGGACGCCCGGCGCATGAGCGAACCGCAAGCCTATCTGAATAGACGCTTCGTGCCGGCGTCGCAGGCTGTCGTCCCGGTGACCGACGGCGGTTTCGTGCAAGGCACCGCGGTGGCCGAGCAATTGCGGCACCTTCGGCGGCGAGCTGTTTCGCCTCGAGGCGCATTTGGAGCGGCTG
>CAVZWY010000045.1:0-36813 GCA_963779015.1 uncultured Planctomycetaceae bacterium
GTCGCATGACCGCGTCCGGCTTGCCGGCCGCTTCTAGCTGCATCGTCGGCACGACGTGGGAGTAGGTATCGAGCTTGATGCTGATCACCGGCAACAGAGAACGATTCGTTTGTTCGAAATGCGAAAACTAGTCGGTCCTTCCGCTGCCCGTACAGATTTGGCATGCCTGGAACCAATTCCTATTCTCGGAATCACGCTGGAAGCCACATTTGCCTGACCCGATACCACGGTAAGATCAATAGAAAGCGGGTCCGCTCGTTGTCGTAACAAGCGGACCCGCGGTGCAAGATTAATATCCAACTCGGGACTAGTCTTTGGCCTTCTGGCGCTTCGCCTTTACCAAGTCGTCGATAATCGTCTTGGCGGCCCCTCGACCACCGATGCCAAAGGCGATCGCAGCCGCTACCCCAATTGCGCCTGCGACAATGCCGAAACCGATATTGACGATTTCCTGGGCCAAGCCGGTCTGTTGCAGGCCCATAGCCCCGGCAACAGCAATGATGGCGACCTGGGCGACCGTAGACAGCACTTGCGCGTTGTCGATGCCTGAATCCCGGATCAATCCAGCAACTAGCTTTGCGAAATATAGCCCGAATCCAAAGATCACCAGGCCTAGCAAGACTCTCGTTGCAAACTGCAAGAACTCGGACATCATGTCCGCCAGCAGATCGAAGCCCAACATCGGCATGGCCTGCATGATCGCAAACAGGACGATAGCCACCATAATGATCGTTCCGGCGATTTGCGATGGAGTGCGGCTTCCTGCTGGGGTTGCACGAGCAATTCCAAGCCGGTCCGGCAGCCGATCGAAGCCGACAGAAGTGAGCATGTTGCTGGCCAAGCCCGACACGACGTAGCCCACAACATAGGCGACACCCACGACGAACACGGCGGAAATAATGCCCGGCAGCGTGCCGAGCATCGTGTTGAGCATCTCACTCGCGGGCTGCGTCACCGCCTCGATCTTCAGCGCATTGAGCGAACCGACAAGTACCGGCACAAACACCAGCACATATACGGCAAGGCCCATTGTCTGGGTGGACGAGGCTGCGGAGCCCGCATCGGTCGATCCCGACGAGCTGCTCGAGTGCGTCAAACGGCTGGCAGATGCGGTGCTCGTGGAGCTAGGGGAGCGGCGAGCAAAGGTTGCAAGGAAGGAGCGGACACAGCACGTCACAGCGCCGCAAGCGACAATCAGCTCCGTCCAACCTGCAGATAAGGCGTCCCGATGCCTGATGCCCTGCTAATTGGACCACATCGACTGCGACACGAATTCGAGCGATTTACATTGGATGCCCACGGCGAAATGGTCTGGTACAACGTTTGCTGTTTGATGTTCAAGCGGCAGGAGGTCTTTGACGCGACGTTGCGCGTTGCGATCGATAGTCCCTTAATCACATCGCTGCAACTCATCTGCGACGAAAACGAGCGAACACTCTGGGAGAGCGACGTGCTTCCCAAGATTCAACGCTGCCAGGGAGCCGGAAAGGTGCACCCTCCCCTCTGGCGAAAACTTCCCCAGACAATTTCATTCATGCTGGCGGAAGTTCGCACGCATGGCCAGCCGGAGATGCTGCTTAGCTTCTGGGGCGAGCCATTCATGGCAAGAACAATCGAAAAGAGCGTCCCACGCTATGTATTCCGTGTTCAGAAACACTCTGAATTGATCACCCGACTAGCGGAACTTGAGCGCCAGGCTCGGATGGATGAATAGCTCGCTGCCCTAGGCCCTCGACACCTAGGATTTCCCTATGAGTCGCGCTGAAGAGTTCGACGTTCGCGTTCTTCGCCAGGATACACCGAGCGAAGCCAGCTACTGGCAGCGATTCCGCGCACAGCGCGAAGACGGCCTCAATGTCACCGGCGTGCTGCAGAGCATTGCCGCAAGTCCACTTACAAGCAATGGCGAATCAGTCGCGCCGGTCGCGTATGACGCCAACTGCCTCGAAGAAGTCTGTGGCTCATGCACGATGCTGATCAATGGCCGCACTCGGCAAGCCTGCAGCACCCTGGTAGATCGCCTGCTGGAAGACCGACCGAATGTCATCGAGTTGCGGCCGATGAGCAAGTTCCCGGTCGTACGAGATCTGGTCGTAAACCGGCGTCGCCTCTTTCGAGCCCTGGAGAAAGTAAAGGCCTGGATTCCCGTCGATGGCTACTATGCCGTCGGTCCTGGACCGCGACAATCTCAAGAACAGCAGCGGGCGGCCTATCCTCTGAGCCAGTGCATGAGTTGTGGTTGCTGTCTGGAAGCCTGCCCGCAATACCAACGACTCGACGTTCGTCAAATGGAAGGAGAAGCCGACGGTAGCTTCTCGCAACGACAAGACGCCGTTTTCGACCAAAACTTTTTCGGCGCTCACGCCATGAACCAAGTTGCTTATTGTCCTTGCGATGGGTCTAAAACCCTCGCCTTCAGGCGAAACCTTTAGGTTCTTCGTTTGCTAGAATTTGGGGATGGAAAAGTACCGCACGAGTTCGCATAGCCGTTTCGACCTGAAGTACCATTTTGTGTGGATCACCAAGTATCGGAAGCCCATTTTGGCCGATGCGGTCGGAATGCGGCTGCGGGAACTGGTGCGAGAAGTGTGTAGAACCAACGAAATCGAGATTTTGGAGGGCTCGGTGTCTCGCGACCATGTGCATGTGCTGCTGTCCTGTCCGCCGAATCTGTCGCCAAGCAAGGCCATGCAGTACATCAAGGGCAAAAGCTCGCGGAAGTTGCTGATGGAGTTCAAGCATCTGCAAAAAGAGTTCTGGGGTCGGCATTTGTGGGCCCGCGGCTACTTTGTGGCATCCAGCGGCAACGTGACTGACGAGGTGATCCAAGAATATATCCGCCAACAACAAGGCACTGAGCCTGACGATGGCGGCGACAATTTCCGCATTACCAAATCGTGAGCGCAGGACTTCAGTCCGTAGCCACGATTCTCCTCGAACCTACCGGCTTCAGCCGGTAGTAGTTCAGTACAACTCTCACCCCACGAGCCAATATCAAGCTGCAGAGCGACTCGATGCTGCGACGGCCGCCGGCGGCGTGCAAATGTGTGGCAATGCCCAAAACTGTACGGCGGTGTGCCCAAAACAGATTCCCCTGAGCGACTCGTGGGGGAAGATCGGTCGTGCTACGACAATACATGCACTTAGGAAGTGGTTTGGCGGCTGACGACCGCAAAGCGACCACACGCGGAGGAAGTCATGGACATTCAATTGAAAAGGGCATACCATCCAGCCAAACCAAGCGACGGATTCCGAATCCTCGTGGATCGACTCTGGCCCCGCGGAATCTCAAAGAAATCCGCTCGCATTGACCTCTGGCTCAAGGAAGTCGCACCAAGCACCGAGTTACGCAAATGGTTTGCGCACGATCCCGACAAGTGGACTACATTCCGCAAGCGATATTTCCAGGAACTAAAGAAGCACCCAGACGAGATCGCCGAGATTCTTGAACGCATCAGACAAGGCCGAGTGAGCCTCATCTATGGTGCAAAGGACGTGGAGCACAATGACGCCGTAGCCTTAAAGGAGTATCTGGAAACACGCGGAGAGCCTGATTAGACGCTGTGTCTCAGAAGCACCAGGTCACCATGACTCGGTTCTATTCGGTAAAGACGATTCGCCCTGAGTTGACCGTTCGGCAAATTGCCGTCGACTTACCGGCGTCGCGCGACGTGTTTCTCCGTTACGGCGAGTCTGGTGACCGGCCTGGGCCTGTAAGGAATCTTGTGTCAGCTAGCAGGAATGGGTAGTTTTTGTCACCCTTTCCTGATGAGGAGATTGACACATGGATGATTCTTTACGCACGCGGGCGGAGCAGCTAGCAAGCGAGATTGCGGGTCAGGCCAGGACGGCCGAGGACCTCAATGGTTTGATGCGACTGATGATGAAGTCGGCGTTGGAGCGGATGCTCGACAGCGAGATGGATGTTCATTTGGGGCGCAAGGCGGTGTCCCCTGGCGGCGAACCGCGGGCGGTGCCGTCGAACGGGGCCGAGCCGCCGCTGGCGAGCTTGGCCAAGCGATCCAAGCCCAACCGTCGCAATGGGCGTTCGCAAAAAACGGTGCAAGGCGACGTGGGCGAGCTGACCATCGCCACGCCCCGCGATCGTGACGGGACTTTCGAGCCGCAATTGATCGGCAAGCACCAGCGACGCGTGCCGGGCTTCGACGAAAAGATCCTCGCGTTGTATGCCAAGGGAATGACCACGCGTGACATTCAAGAGATCGTCCGCGAACTGTACGACGTGGAAGTCTCGGCCACGCTGATCTCGGAGATCACCACCGACCTCGACGCCGAAGTGACTGCTTGGCGCACGCGGCCGCTCGACGCGCTGTGGCCGATCGTGTACTTCGACGGCATCGTCGTGCACGTGCGCGGCGCGAATGGTCGCGTCTCGCAGCACACGATTTACGTGGCTTTGGGCGTGAATCTTGAAGGACACAAGGAGTTGCTGGGACTGTGGCTCGGCCAGAGCGAAGGGGCCAAGTTCTGGCTCGCTTGCCTGACCGATCTGAAGAACCGCGGCCTCGTCGATATCTTCGTGGCCTGCATCGACGGCCTCTCGGGTTTTGCCGAAGCGATTCACGCGGCCTATCCTCAAACCCAGGTGCAGCTGTGCATCGTGCATCTGGTGCGCGCGGCGCTTCGTTACGTGAGCACCCAGGACAGCAAGGCGGTGATTGCCGACCTGAAGAGAATCTACCAGGCCGCGACCCTTCTCGAAGCCGAGTCCGCTCTCGACGCTTTTGCTCAAGCCTGGGACGCAAAGTATCCGACCATCACGAAGATGTGGCGCGCTAAATGGACCGACATCGTCACGCTGTTTGACTTCCCCGCGCCGATCCGTCGAGCGATCTACACCACCAACGCGATCGAATCCGTCAACAGCGTGATTCGCAAGTTCACGCGAAACCGCAAGATTTATCCCAACGAGGAGTCCGCCTTGAAGATTGTCTACATGGCGATTCACGAAGCCTCGAAAAAGTGGACCATGCCAATCCATCATTGGAAAGCGGCCCTCAACCACTTCGCCATCCTCTACGAGGGCCGCATGCCCGGCATAGCAAGCAAATGACGTTCCCTGCTCGCCTGACACAAAAAGAATTACAGGCCTCATCAATCGCCGCCGACCCATTGCCACCGACAGATGCGTGTTCCACCGCGATCGCTTCGGTCATGCCCACGCTGGCCTCCCCTTCGTGAGAACGTAAAGAAACTCACGCAGCGCCGCTCAGCAGACTCGCCGTCGCGACTACTCTTCCTCGAAGCGAATCTCTAGGATCTCGAAACTCATCGTCCCCTTGGGCACGGGAATCTCGACCTTGTCCCCCTTCTTCTTCCCCATCAGCCCTTGCGCCAGCGGACTGGTGACCAGGATCCGCCCCTGGTCGTAGTCTTCCTCGCCGGCGCCGACCATCACGAAGACCTCCTCGTCGCCGAAGTCGAGATCCTTGACCACCACGGTGGCGCCGAATACGACCTCGTCCTTGGGCAGTTTCGAAGTATCCACCAGCGCCGCCCGGGCCAGCTTGTCGCGCAGCAGGTTGATCTTCGCTTGCAGCATGCCTTGCGATTCCTTGGCGCCGTGGTACTCGGCGTTCTCACTCAGGTCGCCTTCACTGCGGGCATCGGCCACGCGCTGCGACACGGCGGGCATTTCGACTTGCTCCAACTGATCGAGCTGGGCCTTGATCTTGGCATAGCCGTTGCGGGTCATGGGAATGAGATCGGACATGGGGGCGCCCCCTTGCATGCAAACTGGACGTGCGAAAAAAAAGCAGCCTCCACCGGGGGAGACCGCACGGGTGTATTCTGGCCAATGCCGCGAGGCGTGTAAACCGGGAAATCGATCAACCGCCGCCGATGGCAGCACCGGTCCACCGGACCCCGTCCGCCGGACACCTAGGAACGACTCAGAAATAGCTTCCCTCTTTGCACGTGGGCGGTTCTCTGGATTGATTCAACAGGAGGCAGCAGAGATAACGGAGAGAGCCTCTCTGTTGACTCCGTTGCCTCCTGTTCGAATAACTCGCTCACAACCGCCAAAAGCCAAAGTAATTCTTGAGACGTCGCTTAGCCCGCTGAGTCACCGGGGGTGTTGTGCATATCGCCGCGGCGGCGCTCAGCCCGCCGTCACCGGCCCGTGGTGCGGTCTTCGGGCAAGTAGATCAGCCGGCCGCAGTTACGACAGGCAATCGAGCGGGCCATGGAAAGCTCGGCCATGTCATTGGGCGTGAGTTGTTTGAAACAGCCTCCACAAAACTCCCCCTGCACCTCGGCCATGGCCTCCTCGCCTTTGGAGTTCACCAGCCGACGGTACTGATCGACCATGTCGTCGGGCAACGCTTTTTCGGCTTCGACCAGTTCGGTCTCCAGGCGCTTGCGATCTGTTTGCAGCGAACCGGCCATTTCGCGCACCGTTTGCTGTGTCTTGGCCAGTTCCTCTTTGGCGCCCGTGATCTTTTGCTCCTGCTCTTTCACCAGCACCGCCAGCTCGTCGATCTTTTCCATCATCTCCAGGATCTCATCGGCCATCACGCTGCCGGCCATCTGGTCGGCGGCGATCTGGTCTTTGAGCGCCTGGTATTCGCGATTGCTGGCTGCGGCATTCAGCTTCGCCTTGAGCTGCTCGATCTTGTCCTCGCTCCCCTTCAGCAAGAGCTGCTTTTGATCGCTGCGAACGCGGGCCGCCTTGTGGTCCGCCTGTAGCTTGGCCAGTTCCTCGGTCATTTTGGCAATGCTGGCCTCGCGGGCCCGAATTTGCCGCGGGCCGCGCTCAATTCGGTCGCGCAGGTCGCTCAACTGTCGATGAATTCGGTGCAGCACACGCACCGAAGCGGCGGTAAGACTCATGTAGGACTCTCAGTCGTAGACCATCGATAGATAAATTACAGGATGACGCGTGGTCATTGTATCAAGTCGATCCACAAAAAAAGCCGCCGGCCCGCAAGGCCGACGGCTGTTGGTAATTCGCGAGCATGTCGTTAGCCCGCCACCCCCCCCAGAAATCCTTCCAGGGGCTTGGTGCGCACGGGATGTTGCAACTTGCGCACCGCTTTGGCTTCGATCTGCCGCACGCGCTCGCGTGTGACTTTGAAGATGCGGCCCACTTCCTCCAGGGTGTAGGTGTAACCGTCGCCCAGGCCGTAGCGCAAGCGGATGATCTCCCGCTCACGATACGTGAGCGTCTTGAGCAACCCTTCGATACGTTCCTTGAGCATCGCATGCGTGGCGGTCTTCAACGGGCTTTCGGTGCCCGAATCTTCGATGAACTCGCCAAAACTGGCGTCCTCGCTCTCGCCGATCGGACGGTCCAGACTAACCGGATGCCGTCCAATGTTCAACACGCGCCGGGTTTCCTCGACGCTCACGTCGGCGGCCGCGGCCGTTTCCTCGGTCGTCGGCTCCCGGCCCAAGTCCTGCTGCAGGCGCTTGGCCACGTTGCGCAGCCGCGACAGCACGTCGATCATGTGTACCGGAATGCGAATCGTCCGCGCCTGGTCGGCAATCGCCCGCGTGATCGCCTGGCGAATCCACCACGTGGCATACGTCGAGAACTTGTAGCCGCGGCGATATTCGAACTTGTCGACCGCCCGCATCAGCCCCGTGTTGCCCTCCTGGATCAGGTCCAGGAAGCTGAGCCCGCGATTGCGATACTTCTTGGCAATCGACACCACCAGCCGCAGGTTGCCGCTGGAAAGCTGCCGCTTTACCTGCTCGTAGTCTTTGAATTGCCGCTCGATGACCGCCACGCGCTTGCGCAGGCTGGCCGGACTCTCCAGGGCAACCGACATCAACTCGTGCAACTCTCGGCGCAGCACCAATCGTTCGTCGCCGGCCTGAAGATCGTCCTTGAGCGCGGCGAGCTTGTTGCGCAGAGCATCCATGCGGCGCGACATGTCTTTGATCTGGCGCACCAAGGGCTGCACGCGACGGGTGCGCAGGCTGAGCTCTTCGACGAGTGTCAGGCTCTTGCGCCGGCCTCGCAAGAAGCGCCGCCGCGCGGCGGCTTTCTCCGCGGATGTGGCCCGCCGACTGAGCAACGTCTTGAAGTCCTGGCGATTCTGTTGGAACAGATGATCCAAGGTGCGCAGATTGTGCGGCATCCGCGCCATGATCTGCTCTTTGGTAAGCCGCTCGGTTAACGACACCTTGATCGTGCGGTCAAAGGGCAACGCGCCGCGGTGCACTTCGTTGAGCGTGCGGAACGTGGCTTGCATGGCCCAAGTGCAGGTCAACACGCTGCGGCGAAAACGCTTGCGCGTGACTTCGATCTTTTTGGCCAGCGAGATCTCTTCGGCCCGGGTCAACAGCGGGATCTCCGCCATTTGCGTCAGATACATGCGCACCGGATCGTCGCTCAGCTTGGGCAGATCCTTGGGCGGCAGAATGGCCGCCAACTCGCTGGGCGTCAACACTTCGGCCAGGCTCGGGCGCCACGGCAGCCGGCACATCGCCTCCCGGCGCCTCGTTAACCAGTTCGATCCCCATTTCGTCGAGCGCCACCAAAAGCGAATCGAGCTTCTCGGGGTTTACGGCTTCGTCGGGCAAGTAGTCGTTGACCTCGTCGTAGGTCAAATATCCCTGGGTCTTACCCTTGGCGACCAGTTCGTCCAGATCCTTGTTGGAATGGTCCACCTGTCAAATCCTCCTCGGCACCGCGGTTGTGCCGTTGACAAGAGATGGATCGGCGCGGCGTCAGTTGCGCTTCGTGCATGGCTGAGCTGCCGATCGTCCGCCGCAGGCATCCTACCCATCCGTGGGCCCGGAAATACCGCCGCGGGCACGCAGTTCCTGTTGTTGTTGTCGGGCAGTCTCTCGTTGCTGAATTTCCAAGAGCACCGCCAGTTCATCCTCCTGGGCAAATTGCCGCTGTTTGAGTGCCGTGGTTTGATCCCGATTTTGTTCGTCGTGCCCGCGCCGCTCGAAGCTGGCCAGCACGTCGCCGAGCCGCACGTCGGGCGGCGTTCCACACTTGGCTCGCCCCCGCTCGTCCAGCTCGACCAGCAAGTTTTTAACCACTGGGTCGTCATTCTCCAATAACAGTCGTTCAAGGTCCGGCACAATTCCCGCCGACCACAACGCCAGGCACTGTGAAAACACGTGGCCGCCCGTGGCAGAGACAAATTGCGCAGGCTGGACTACTGCCGAAACCTGCTCGATCATCGCGGGAAACTGCGACAAAATCTCCAGCAGCTCCCGTTCCACCGGATCGATGCTTTCACGCACGCTAGCAGGCGATTCACTGCGCACGGCGCCCGGCCGCGTGCTGGCTTTGCGCCGAAGTTCCGTCATCAATCGTCGCACTTGCTCCTCGGGCACGCGAAAGTCGAGCGCCAGCCGCTGCAGGAATTTTTCCTCGCGCAGCCGGTCTTCCAGCGTGGTGTCGCCCCGCAGCCGCGGCGCCTTGGCGATCGTCGCCACGAGTTGCTCCAAGGCCTGCGTCGAGGCGTGCAGATCGGCCCGCAAATCCACACCCTCGGTGGCTGATTGAAACGCGTGCGTCAATGCATCGGCGGCGCTCGACACCAGTCCTTTGAACGCGTCGGCGCCGTGTGCCATCAGATAGTCCGCGGGATCCAAGCCTTCGGGCAGCGTGAGCACGCGCAGGTCGACGTTGGCGGCCACGAACAGTTCCAGCACTTCCTTGGCCCGCTTTCGCCCGGCCTCATCACCGTCGAGCACCAACACCACGCGCACACGCTCCGCAAAGCGGCGCAGCAGATGAACGTGGCCGGCGCCCAAGGCCGTGCCCAACACGGCCACGGCGTTGTGGAATCCAAATTGATGCGCCGTGATGCAATCGGTATACCCCTCCATGACGAGCGCCGTGTTCGTCTTGCGGATCGCATCGCGCGCCATTTCGAGCCCGTACAGCAAATTGCTCTTGGAGAACAAGGGCGTCTCGGGCGAGTTAACATACTTCGCCACGTCGCGATTCGGCTGTGATCGCAGCGTGCGGCCGCCGAGTCCCACGGCGCGGCTCTGCGCATCGAAAATCGGAAACAGCAACCGGCCCGTGAAGCGATCGTAATAGCCGGGTCCTTTCTGTCGGCGCGAAATCAGGCCCACGCGCTCCAACACGGCAACCGGAAAGTCAGAGCCTCTGCAACGCTCTTGCAGCCAGTCCCACTGTTCGGCGCGTAGCCGAGTTGGAACTGCCGCAAGCTGTCGTCGGTGATGCCGCGCCGCTGCAGATACGACCGCGCCTCGGCTGCCGCCGGGTCGTTGAGCAAACACTGGTGATACAACTGGTCGGCCCAGGCCATGGCACGATAGAGCACACGCTTGTCATCCGCCGGTCCTGCGGGCGCATTGCGTTCGACCGGCGCAAGCGAGATACCGGCCCGGTCGGCCAGCATGGCCAGCGCTTCGGGAAAGCCGACGCCCTCCATCTTCATCACGAAGCTGAAGACGTCGCCGCCGATGTCGCAGACCCAACATTTGAACGACTGCCGCTCGGGATTCACCTGCAAGCTTGGGCGCGAGTCGTCGTGCCAGGGACAGAGCGCCGCATAGCCTCGGCCGGCGCGCCGCAACGTTAGATAGCTGCCGACCAGATCGACGATGTCGACGGCCTGCTTGACCTGCTGTTTGGTGTCGAACGAGGCTCCCAGGGGCACGCTTCGCCTCCTTCGCGTCCATCAATAGAATTGGCCAACGGAACATCCCTGTGCGGTCCGTCACAGGCACGACCGCCGATTATACCCCCGGATTTTTTTTGCGTTCAAGAACCAAAGCTTCGCCCGTTCCCCCTGACAGCGACGCCCGCAGCGGGCCTCTGCTCCCCCAGTGGCAATTCCAACGGGGCTGCCGTAGCATCGTGGGTTTGCTGGACGCAACGGCCGTGTGTTCGACCGCTCAGGTGCCGCGTGGAATTTGCTCTTCCCAAATCCAAGTTTTTTCCTCCGGCCGAGCTAGCCGAGCCCGAGGGCGTGGTCATGTTCGGCGGCCAGTTGAACGTCGAGTGGCTGCTGGACGCCTACGCCCATGGCATCTTTCCCTGGCCGATTTTCGACGGCGCCGACATCATGGTCTGGTGGTCGCCGGATCCGCGCGCCATCTTCGAGCTCGACCGGTTTCGCGTCTCGCGACGGCTGGCCAGGACGTGCCGTAGCGGACAATTCCAGGTCACCTGCAATCGCGATTTCCGGGGCGTGATCGCCGGTTGCGCTTCGTCCGCCGGGCGCGTGTCGAATACCTGGCTAACGCCCAAAATGATCGACGAGTACACACGGTTGCACGATCTGGGACACGCGCACAGCGTCGAAGTCTGGCACGAGGGACAACTGGCCGGCGGCACCTACGGCGTGGCGATCGGCGGCTTCTTCGCCGGCGAGTCAATGTTTTATCGCGTGCGCGACGCTTCGAAAGTGGCGCTGGCGCACGTCGTCTGGCATCTGCGCGCGCGCGGCTATTCCCTGTTCGACATCCAGCAATGCACCCCGCACACGGTTTCGCTGGGCGCCTTCGACATTCCGCGCGTAGACTACCTGCGACGATTGGGCCTGGCTCTGCGGCAGGACGTCTCGTTCGGCACTTGCTTGGAGGATCATGCCGCGGGCGAATGACCGAAGGCAAATCGGGCGAACCTTGGGGGATTCCGGCCTCTACTCGAGTGCAGCGTGTTGTTTGAAAAAGGTGCTTCAGCAGGTACCCAGTTCGGTGTTTTGCGCGTTCGTGCAAGCGGCCCACATTGCTGGCCCGCACCTCACACCGGGCGAGCCCGACAAACCCGGCACCCCAACCTGCCCCCCGTTTGCGCCGGCACCGGCCGGCCCCCCTTCCTCGAAGCGGGTCAGCAAGAATCCGTCGTGGGTTTCATGATTCTTTCCTTGACAACGGTTTCTGGCCGTGGATAATAAGTTTCGTGCATATCCACGTCGCGAATTAGGATTTACCGGAACTTCTGTACTAACTGGGAAGAGCGGCGGCCGTTCCAACTCGGCGGGACGACAAGCCATATCGGTGGAACAGCAAGGAAGTCGGCTGCACGTTATTATCTTTTCTTATTTCGTCGGGTCCGGGCGTTACCGACCCATGAACTGGGGGAGCAAACCAATGAGAAAATCGCGGGCGTTTACATTAGTCGAATTGCTGGTCGTGATCGCCATCATCGGCGTGTTGGTGGCGCTACTGCTGCCTGCGATTCAAGCAGCGCGCGAAGCCGCGCGACGTTCGAATTGCGTCAACAACATAAAGCAATTCGGAATCGCGCTGTCCAATTATCACGACACGCTGCGAACGTTTCCCTCCGGCGGCTGCGTCAATCGCGCTCAAGACTTGACCGGCGGTACTGCGCCGAATGGCATCTTCGCCGGCCCTCACGCCATGTTGCTGCCTTACTTCGAAGAAGAAGGGCTGCGCGGGCTGTACAACCAGAAAATGGACTGGTGGCATCAGAATCCGACTGTTGTGGCCACCGTGATTCCGGTATTTGCTTGTCCTTCATCCGGCGGCGACAACCCGCTGTTGGACAAGCTGCTGCAGACGATCTGGATCGTCGGCGGCGTTCACAACAACTACAACGCACTTGGCATTACGAACTACACCTTCTGCAAAGGCGTCAACGACGCGTACTGCCTGGGCCAAGGCAACCGTCCGCCCGGACCGCCGTACGTTCCGGCCAATGAGCGCGGCATGTTCGACTTCAATTGGGCCGTTAACGTCCGCAAGATCACCGACGGCTTGAGCAATACGATCGCCATGGGCGAGGCGGCGCACGGTCCCTCGTGGCCGGTCAGCAGTTCCCCACCCCAGACCACCATTTGGAATGGCGTCTCCTATCAAAACATGCGCACGCAGTTGCCGCCACTCGACCAGTTTGGCCAGACCCGCCTGTGCTGGCAAGCTTGGGTGGCCTGCCAGCCGCCCTACCAATCGCTCGTTACGACGACCACCTTGTACGTCGGCAACATCATGTGCTGCACATTGGAGCCGATCAACAAATGGCCTCCCACGCAAGCCGTGCACAACCAAGGGGCCCCCACCACTTGCACCAAGAGCCAATTCGGCGCACCGGGAACCATGGGGCAAAATATGTCCGGCGGCACGCACATGGCGCCCAACTTCCGTAGCGACCACGCCAGCGGCGCCAATTTCCTGTATGCCGACAGTTCGGTGCACTTCCTGCAGGAAACGATCGACATGCTGCTCTACCAGAAAATGTCCACCATGGCAGGCGGCGAAGTCGCCGAACCGCCGTCCGAATAATGCCTGAACGTCTCGGACGCCGCGTTATCCGGAATTGACCGGGTAACGCGGCGTCTTTTTTTTGCCGCCCCGCGAACGGACGAGTTTCCAACATGTCGCCAAAAGTCCTCAAGCAGCGCGCGGCGTTTACATTAGTCGAATTGCTGGTGGTGATTGCCATCATCGGTGTGTTGGTGGCGCTGCTGCTGCCTGCGATTCAAGCAGCGCGCGAAGCCGCGCGACGTTCGAATTGCGTCAACAACATAAAGCAATTCGGAATCGCGCTGTCCAATTATCACGACACGCTGCGAACATTTCCCTCCGGCGGCTGCGTCAGTCGCGCTCAAGACTTGCAAGGCGGTACTGCGCCGCACGGTATCTTTGCCGGCCCCCACGCCATGCTGCTGCCTTACTTCGAAGAAGCAGGATTGCGCGGGCTGTACAACCAGAAAATGGACTGGTGGCATCAGAATCCGACTGTTGTGGCCACCGTGATCCCCGTATTTTCTTGTCCTTCGTCCGGCGGCGACAACCCGCTGTTGGACAAGCTGCTGCAGACGATCTGGATCGTCGGCGGCGTTCACAACAACTACAACGAACTTGGCATTACGAACTACACCTTCTGCAAAGGCGTCAACGACGCGTATTGCCTCAGCTTCGGCAACCGTCCGCCCGGACCGCCGTACGTTCCGGCCAATGAGCGCGGCATGTTCGACTTCAATTGGGCCGTTAACGTCCGCAAGATCACCGACGGCTTGAGCAATACGATCGCCATGGGCGAGGCGGCGCACGGTCCCTCGTGGCCGGTCAGCAGTTCCCCACCCCAGACCAAGATTTGGAATGGCGTCTCCTATCAAAACATGCGCACGCAGTTGCCGCCACTCGACCAGTTTGGCCAGACCCGCCTGTGCTGGCAAGCTTGGGTGGCCTGCCAGCCGCCCTACCAGTCGCTCGTTTCGATTACCAATCTGTACGTGGGCAACATCATGTGCTGCACGTTGGAGCCGATCAACAAATGGCCTCCCACCCAAGCCCTGCACAACCAAGCGGCCGCCAACGATTGCACCAAGAGCCAATTCGGCGCACCGGGAACCATCGGGCAAAATATGTCCGGCGGCACGCACATGGCGCCCAACTTCCGTAGCGACCACGCCAGCGGCGCCAATTTCCTGTATGCCGACAGTTCGGTGCACTTCCTGCAGGAAACGATCGACATGCTGCTCTACCAGAAAATGTCCACCATGGCAGGCGGCGAAGTCGCCGAACCGCCGTCCGAATAGCAGCGAGCACTCGCTTTGGGTCGGGCGGCGTTTCTTTTTCGTGTCGACCGATTGCGCTCTCGTAGCGTTCTTTTCTGGTCCGCGCCCTACCAAGTTGGGCGACGGCGGATAGCATGGAGGGAGTCCCCCCACGATTCCGACGATATCACCCAGCGGTCGCGACGCATGAAAGTTCGAGCCACTACGATCCTGTCCGTACGTCACGAAGGCAAAGTCGCCATCGGCGGCGACGGGCAGGTCTCGCTGGGCAACACGGTCATGAAGGCCGACGCGATGAAGATTCGCCGCCTCATGGAAGGCAAAGTCATCACCGGCTTCGCCGGCGCCAGTGCCGACGCTTTTGCCCTCTTGGAACGGTTTGAAGCCAAGTTACGCGACTTTCCCTCGAACGTGCCCCGGGCAGCCACCGAGCTGGCCAAGGAGTGGCGGACCGACCGCGCGCTGCGCCGCCTGGAAGCCCTGTTGGCCGTGGTTGACGCCCGCCACACGCTCTTGATCACCGGCACCGGCGACGTCATCCAACCCACCGACGGCGTGCTGGGAATCGGCTCAGGCGGAAACTTTGCCGTGGCCGCCGCCCGCGCGCTGATTGCCCACTCGGCGTTGGACGCCGCCGAGATCGTGCGCCGCAGTCTGGAGATTGCCGCCGGGATCGACGTCTTCACGAACACCCAAATCGTCGTTGAGGAAATGCCGTGCGCAACCTGACGCCACGCCAGATCGTGGCCGAGCTCGACCAGCACATCATCGGCCAACACGACGCCAAACGCGCCGTGGCCATCGCCGTGCGCAATCGCTGGCGACGCCAACAACTCTCGCCCGAGATGCGCGCCGAGATCGCCCCCAAGAACATCTTGATGATTGGCCCCACCGGCGTGGGCAAGACCGAGATCGCCCGCCGCCTGGCCCGGCTTACCGGCGCGCCGTTCGTGAAAGTGGAAGCCACGAAGTACACCGAGGTGGGCTACTACGGCCGCGACGTCGAAAGCATGATCCGCGAGCTGGTCGAAAACGCCATCGGCCTGGTCCGCGAGATCGAGCGAGCCAACGTCGAGGAAGAAGCCAATCGCCGCGTCGAAGAACGATTGCTCGATCTGCTGGCGCCAGCACCATGTCCTACGACGTGGGAGCCGATTCGCCCGATTCTCCCGAGCGCTACCAGCGCACCCGCGAAAAACTGGCGGCCCGCCTGGCTGCCGGCGAAATGGAAAGCGGCCGCGTGGAGATCGCGATCCAGCAAAAGAGCCCGCCCATGATGCTAGGCGGCATGGGCCTGGAGCAAACCGACTTCGACTTGCAGGGCATGTTCGAAAAGTTCCTCCCCAAACAAACCACCAAACGCGAAGTGAGCGTCGCCGAGGCGCGCAAGATTCTCTTCGAGCAAGAGTGCGATGCCCTGGTCAATCAGGAGAAGGTCAACTCCCAGGCGATCGAACTGGCCGAAGACCTGGGAATCGTGTTCGTCGACGAGATGGACAAAGTCGTCGCCAGCGACGCCCGCGGAGCCGACGTCTCGCGCCAGGGGGTGCAGCGCGATTTGTTGCCGATCGTCGAAGGCACGACCGTGCAAACCAAGTACGGCTATATCAAGACGGATCACATCCTGTTCGTCGCGGCCGGCGCCTTTCACCGCGCCAAGCCCAGCGACCTGATGCCCGAGCTCCAGGGACGTTTTCCCATCCGCGTCGAGCTACAGGATCTCACCCAGGCCGACTTCGTCCGCATTTTGACCGAACCCAATAGTGCCCTGACCAAACAATATCAGGCCTTGCTGGGCACCGAATCGATGGAGCTCAAGTTCGAGTCCGACGCCATCGAGACGTTGGCCGAATTCGCCTACAACGTCAATCAAACGAGCCAGAACATCGGCGCCCGCCGGCTCTATACGATCATGGAGCGGCTGCTCGAAGAGCTCAGCTTCGAAGCCCCCGACATGCACACCGGCCGCGTCGCCATCAACGCCGCCTACGTCAAGGAAAAGCTGCAAAAACTCGCCCAGGACGAAGACCTCAGCAAGTTCATTTTGTAGTGCCTCCCGGCGTGCCGAACGCCTCGCCAAATCGGCGCGATACTTCCTCGTACGCCGCGCCGTGGCCTTTGACTTCCATCCGCCGGGCCGTGTCGTCCAGCACTTCGATTGAAATCTCCAGCCGCTCCTCGGGCAGGCAGCAGACGATGCGGCTCGCCCACTCGATCAGGACGAGATTCGGCGGGCGGAAATACTCTTCGGCTCCCAGTTGCAGAAACTCATCGTCGTCGTTGATGCGGTAGGCATCGATGTGGATGATGGGCCGGCCGCCCGTGCGATACTCGTGTACCAGCACGAAGGTGGGGCTGACCACGTCGCGCCGATCGACGCCGCACGCGGTAGCCACGGCCTGCACCAGCCGCGTCTTGCCGGCGCCCAAGGGACCATCCAACGCCACCACGCCCCCTGCGGTGAGCAAATCCGCCAATGCGCGGCCCACGCGCTCGGTGGCTGCTTCGTTTCCCAGTTCAATCGTTACAGAATCATTCGCCATCGAGCCATCCCGTCCGTCAAATCAATGCACGAACCCACGCGGCGCAAGCGGACTACGCGCCCCGGCGGCGTCCGTCTGAAATAGGCCCTCTGCGGCGACGAACTCACCAACGCACGTGCAACCGCACTCCAGTGGCTGGTCGGCCAGCAACTGCCGCGCCGCATCCGGTGGCATGGCCAGGATCAATTCGAAATCCTCGCCGTCGGCCAGGGCGTGGTCCAGTGCCGTGGAACCATCGGCATGCGACTTCGCCAACGCTTCGGCGGCCGGCGAGAGCGGTATCTTGCCGATGTCGATCACGGCGCCGCAACCGCTCTCTTTCGCCACGCGCGACAGATCAAGTGACAGCCCATCGCTCACGTCGATGCCCGCATGCACGGCATAGCGCTCGACCAGCAGCAGCGCCTCGCGCACCCGCGGTTCAAAGTCGAACTGATGCCCCAAGATGCTCCCGCCGAACTGGCCGGTCACGATGATGGCGTCTCCCGGCTGAGCGCCCGAGCGGAGCAGTGGACCGCGTGCGGTCGTCTTGCCCACGGCCGTGATGCTCACTACCAGCGGCCCGTCCCAACTGTTGGTGTCGCCGCCGGCAATCGCCAGATCGAGCTCTTGGGCCAGCGGGATCAGCCCTTCAACGAGTTCCTGGGCCAGTTCGAAAGCACCGACCCGGGGTAACGCCAGTGCGATGACCGCCGCCAGCGGCCGCGCGGCCATAGCCGCCAGATCGCTCAGGTTCACCGCCAGCGCCTTGCGCCCGATGCGCTGCGGCGAGTCTTTGCCCAGCACGAAGTCGACCCCGTCGGTCAACAGATCAACGGTCAGCACGCATCCGTCCCGTTGTGCCAACTGCAGCACCGCGGCGTCATCGCCCGGTCCGACGCGCAAAGCAGGATGCGCCGGCAAACGGGCCCGTAACCATTCGATGAACTGCAATTCCATCAGCCGGCCGAACTCAACGAGGCTCGTGCTGGAACTCGGGTGGCAACAATCTCTACGATTGTAACCTTTCCCCAGCAGCCGGCGAGCGGAGTTGCCGCCATTCGCCCCGATTCTCCACGGCGGCGGCCAAGGGCGCCAGAAACCGCGCCGACCGACTTACCGACGCGACGCGACCGAAATATGGCCGTAGTACGTGCCGTAGTAGTCGCCGTCGTCGCGAAGGATGTAGAACTTGACCGGATCGAGCGTGGCGACGTCGGTGCGGTCGAGAATGTACTCGACGTTCTCCAGCGAGACCGTCTCCCAAATGTGCATTCCGACCAGTACGTCGCCCGCTCGAATGCCCTGCTGCGCCGCAGGACTGTTGGCTTTGACGGCGGTGACCAGCAGCCCGCCATGATACTGTGTTTTGAATTGCTCGAACCTGGCAGCCGGTACCGCCTCGAGCCGCAGGCCGAGCACCGTCCACGTCTTGTCCGCCTCGATGCGCGATCGCTTGGGCGCCGACGCCAGCATCAGGTTGACGTTCACCGCCTGATGGTTGCGGCTTACCGTCACTTCCACTTCCTCGCCGGCCTTGTGTCCCAGCATGGCCCTCTCCAGATCGAGCGCTCGCACGACCGGGCTCTTGCCGACCGCCGTGATGACGTCGCCCGGCTTGAGCCCGCACTTGGCGGCCGGGCTGGAGTCGGCCACGTTGGCCACGATCAGTTGCTGGGCGCTGGTGCTGCCCAACGCCTTGGGAACGATGCCGTGCCAGGTGTTGGCGAGCCGTTCGGTGCTCATCAACTCGGCGGCCACGCCCATGGCGATATCAGCCGGAATCGCGAAACCGATTCCCTGGGCGCCGGCCCGCACCGCCACGTTGATGCCGATCATTTCGCCATCGGCGTTGAGCAGTGGACCGCCGGAATTGCCCGGGTTGATGCTGGCGTCGGTTTGTATCAAGTCGTCATACCGTTGCGCGTCGCTCACCTGCACGATGCGGTGCAGCGCGCTGATGATGCCGCGCGTGACGGTGTGCGTATAACCATAGGCGTTGCCGACCGCCACGACCGACTCGCCCGGCATCAAGTCGGCCGAGGTGCCAATGTTGATCACCGGCAATTTTTTCCCGGCATTGATCTTGATGATCGCCAGATCGGTCTTGGTATCGTGCGATTGCAGCGTGGCCACCAGCGTGCGCTCGTCGGCCAGCGTGACCTGAATTTCTCGCACGCCATCGACGACGTGAAAGTTTGTCAGGATGTAGCCGCGTTCATCGACGATCACGCCGGTGCCCATGCCGTTGACGTTCTGGGGTCCGTCGCCGCGTCGATATCCTTCGTCCGAAGGTTGCACGGTCTTCTGGCCGTGGATGTTGACGATCGAAGTCCGCGCCTGCTGCACTATTTTGACCGTCGGCGTCATGCGCAATTCCGAAGCCGCAGCCGTCGCCGCGGCGCCGACCAGCGCGCTTCCTACCGCCCATCCGAGACAAAGTCTCCAAGTCGAACGAGCGAAGCGGCAGCAAACTCGATGGTGCATGGCGGGGAACACTTGCGGTTGGATGGGATGTGCAAGGCCGGCTGAACCGGCGCCAACGATTTTGGCGCCAGAACACGCACAGATGCGGTAGGCAGAAGACTAGATCGGCCCGCGGACCGGTGGGCATAAGACGAGCCGTGCCCGGCCCGAATAAACGTCCCAGCTTGACGCGCCAGCCGGCAAGAATTCGGCGTCAACTGACGTGGAGCGGGTGAGTGGCGAAGGCCGCTGAGCGATCCGTTCAGCCAATCGGAACGAACGGCAAACTTTGCCCAGTTTCAACCAGCCAGCGCAGCCCCTTCGCGTGCAGTCCAGTCCGCCGACGCCCGATCTACTTTTCGGCCGTGGGCAACGGGCTTTCGTCCCGCCGGGCGTCATCTCGTTGAAACACGAGCATCAGCAATTGCAGCAGCAGAAAGATGCCCATGCCGACTGCCATCACATAGGGCCACGCCCGCGTAAACGGCAGGCCCAGATGATCGCCGATCGCCACGAATCCCATGACGAACAACCCCAGGATCAACAGCCCGCAACCGATCGAGGTCATCAACCCTTTGAACGTGCCTTCCTCGGTGTAGTCCTCGTAGTATAGATCGATGGTGCGCGATTTTAGCAAGCTGCGTTCGATCGTCTCGGCCAACTCGATGGCGCGCGACGCGTCGACCCAGTCGGGCCGTGGCGCCGCGCCATCCAGCGAGGCGGCCAATTGATCGAGAGCCGCGGTTGCCGGACTCCAGCCGTCGAACGTTTGACGTTCCGAATGGCCCCCCGCATCCACTTCGACGGTCCAGGGCGCATCGTCGGGCAGCATTTCGACCACGGCCTTGCCCCGCGTTCCCAACACGGTGAGCTGTCCCCCCAGCCCCGCGTGCGGCGGATCCACCGACCAGCGTCCTACCACGCCCGCCGGGCCCGACATCTGCACTCCCAGGCCCGCGTAGCTGCCGGGCTCCTGCGTGCCGGCCATCGCGCCCAAGCGCGTCATGTCTCCGGCAATCGCTCGCATGACATCCACGTCGCGGGCAAACTGCGCGGCGACCGATCGCCGGTCGGCCGTGGCCATGCGACGCTGCACGATGACTTGTTCGATCCTGCCCAACGGCGACTCGTCACCTTGGGCCACCAGTCCGCAAACCGCTTGCACGGCCGGCTCGTGCCGTGTCGGCAAGTACGGCATCACCAGGCTCTTGGTATCACGGCGGATCATGTCCATCTCGTAATACACGAGCATCGAATCCTGCACCGGATGCGAAGTCATCACCGGCACGGCCGTCTGGATCAACTTGCGAAGTTGTTCGGCCCGCGGATCTTCGTGCTGAGCCCGCGCCACGAAAACGACGTCGGCATATTGTCCGGTGAGCAACGACTCCCACACTTCGAACTGGCGCAGAAGTGGAAAACGCTCACGAAGCTGTGCGTCGACACCCTGGTTGGGACCCAGGTCGGCGGCCTCGTCGTCGGGACAGCTCTCCAATTCGCACACGCCGGCCAGTTCGAATCGCTGGTCGGCGGCCACTGCCCGCGCAACGACCAGCGCCTGGGCGTCAACGCCCAACAGAGCGATTCGAATCACGCTAGCGCCTGCCGTTCCCATACGTCCAACATACCTCATCCCCACGATCGCCAGACAACTTGGGTGGCGCTGGCATCACGCCAGCGCACCGTCAGCATCGAACGTCCAGCATCAAAAACCGCCTACTTTGGCTGCAGCGGCGCCACCACCTTCATCAGCGCTTCGACAAAGAAGAAATCGCCCCACATGACCGACTCGTCCACTCCCAGATTCTTGGCCGTGTGATAGACGCCATGCTTGAGAATGCCCTCCCAGCCGGGCGTTTTGTTGGCCAGATACTCGGGCGTCACCAGCGCGTCGAGCATGGCCAGCGCCGTCTGACGATAGGCCACGGCCCGATCGACCGAAGGTGTAAGCCGCTCCAACTCCAACAGCCCGCTGGCGGCGATCGCGCCGGCCGACGAATCTCTTTGCGCTCCCCACGGCGCCGGCTCCGACAGATCGGCGGCAAAATCCCAATATGGCACGTGGTCCTTGGGCAGGTGCGTCAGCCAGAAATCGGCGTTCCGCTCGGCCACGTCCAAATGTTCCAACTCGCCGGTCAGCGCATAGACCTGAGCATAGCCGTACAGCGACCATGCCAATCCCCGCGCCCAATTGCTGTCGGCGCAGCCCCTGGTGCGTCGCCTGGCGGAGGAACTCGCCGGTCTGCAAGTCGAAGATGCCCTCGTGTGCGGTAGAACCGTCGGGGCGGACCAGCGTGTCGCGAGTCGTGCGACAGTGCGCGTTTGCCACCCGCAGCAATTCCTCGTCCCCCGTTTCGCGTGCCGCATAAAAAATCAGCGGCACGTTCATCATGATGTCGATGAACAGCGAATCGGGACCGACAAACGATTGCAGATACTGCCCCTTTTCTTGAAACCGCATCGCCAGCGTGCGTCCGGCCTGAATCAGCACGTCGTGCAAATGCTGGTCCCCGGTCAACTCGTACCAAGGCCGGTACGTGTTGAGAAAAATGAAGCCCAGATCGTGTACGTTGTGATCGTGCTGCCGATGCTCGAGCAGCTTGCTGTAGTGCTCGGCGCGGGCCCGCCAGACCGCTTCGGCGCCGCGGCGCACGAATTGCCACATCAGCCCGGCAAAGAACCCGCCGGTCCAGTCGGTCCACAACTCCCCCTGGTGGCGCCAGTGGCCATCGGTCGTGTAGATGGGAAAATAGTCGGGCGTCCGGTCGATCGTGGCGGCGACTTGCCGCTCGGCAAAGTCGAGCGCCGGCTGATAGCGAGCAACGTGGGCGTCGGTCATGATCACTCGCGGGGATGGCTGGCCGAAAAAACTCCTGTTGGCAACCGTCCATCGTATCGCTCCGCAAGTCGGAGGCAAAGTGGCGCGATCACGCATTCGACCACCTTCCCTGCCGTGGCTGAATTCGCCAGAATTCAGCCCGCCACCATGCTGCGCCCAGTGTCCTGAAGTCTTGCTGTCCTGAAGTCTGGCCGCGATGAAGTCTGGCGATTTCAGCTACGAAATAAGTTGCCCGCCCAAAGTAAGCCTGCGCCGCACGAAACGCCATGAGCCAGCAGCCCAAGTACGATCCGCGACTGCACATCGTGCTTTACCAGCCTGAAATCCCGCACAACACGGGCAGCGTGGGACGGACGTGCGTGGCAGCCGGCTGCAAACTGTGGCTCGTGCGTCCCCTGGGCTTTCGCCTCGACGACTACTACCTGCGCCGCGCGGGTCTCGACTACTGGGAGCATCTCGACTACGAAGTCGTCGACGATTGGGCCGCACTGGTCGCGCGGCTGCCGCGCCGGCAGCCGTGGCTGTTCACCAAGACCGCCACGGCCAGCTATCTCGACGCCACGTTCGCCCCCGCGGATGTGCTCATCTTCGGCAATGAATCGCAGGGGCTACCGCCCTCGCTCCGCGAGCAATACGCAGAACGCCTTCTACGCATCCCCATCCGACCCGAGGCCCGCAGCCTCAACCTGTCGAACGCCGTAGGCATCGTAACGTTCGAGGCCTTGCGGCAACTCAGCACGCAGCACTGAAACAAGCCGCCATTGGTGGCACTGGCTTCTTGCCTGTGCAAACTCTCGCACTGGTGCAGCATCTCGCATCGTACGGCACTGGCGAAACGCAAGTGCTACAAGAGTGCTTACTTCTCGCCCGTCGTGTTCTTCGCGAAGTCGCCGGCGTCCACGATCACCAGCTTTTTCGGATCGATGTATTTGCGCAAAGCCTTTTCCACGTCGTCGGTGGTCAGATCGCCGATCTGCTGCTCCTGCTCGGCGTAGTACGCCATCGTGCGATCCGTGTAGAGCGTGTCGGACAGAATCGACACCAACACGGCGTCGTTGGTGCGCGAAACTTGCTCCTGCTGCAGGTAGCCCTGTTTCGAGCGGGCCAGTTCTTCCTCGGTGACGCCGTCGGCCAGCAGTTTCTCAAGCTCCTCGGCAATCGCGGCGTTCACCTTCTCGATGTTTCCCGGATTGCAGATGGCGTTGATCGTCAAACTCGCTCGGGCGTCGAGCGTGTCGGCCGACACGTACGACCGCACGCCATAAGACAAACCGTCCTTCTGGCGAACGCGATCACCCAGGCGCGACGACAGTGTACCGGCGCCCAAAATATAGTTGCCGATCACCATGGCCGGATATTGGGGGTTCGAGTCCTTCATGGCGAAAGTCAGGCCCGCCATGTACACCGCGTTGGCCTTGTCTGGAGTTTCGATCTTTTCCAAACCGCCCGGCACGTTGGGGAAGTACTCGCGGAATCCGCGCGTACGATTCGTTGGTGCTCCAGCCGGAAAGTCGCCGCACGCAGCCCATCCACTGTCTCCTGCTCGTCGAAGTCGCCCACGACCACCAGTTCGCCGGCTTGCGAGCCGAGAAACCTGGCGTACAGGTCCTTTACTTGCTCGACGGTGACGGCGCCGTACCTCTCCACTTCCTCTTGGACCGTGGGGATATAACGGACGTCGTCCTGGTTGTACGGCGACACCGCGCGGCGCACCCGCGTGATGGCCAAAGCCGCCGGATCGCTGAGCTGCTCCTCGGCCGCGGCCAGGTATTGTCGCTTCAGCACGTCGAACTCTTCTTCAGGCAACGTCGGCTCGCGCAGGATCTGCCGCAGCAGGTCGAGCACCGCCGGCAAGTTCTCGCGCTTGGTCTGCAACGAGAACGTCACGCTCCCCGCGTCGCCCGATGCCGACAAATTGGCGCGGTTCTTGTCCAGCGCGTCTTCGATTTGCTGGCGTGAAAGATTCTTCGTGCCGCGTGTCATCAGCTCCGGCAGGAACTGCGCCGCCACGTTGGTGCCCTTCAGCGTGTCCATGTTGCCGTAGCGCAACGTGAGCCGCAGATTGACGGTCTCGCCGCGGTTCTTTTTCGACAGCAGCAGCCCCTTGATTCCTTCGGGCAGTGCGATTCGTTTGCTGCGGGCGTCGATATTGGCTGGCGAGACATCGAACACTTCGCCGGCCGTGATCTCGCCGCGCCCCTTGTAGCCGTCGAACATGGCGGCCAGGTCCGGCGTGGCGGGCACTTCGGTTTTCTCGGCTTCGTCGGTGGGAATGAACACACCCAGCGTACGATTCTCGCGACGCAGATACTTCTTGGCCGCGGCCTGCACCTGTTCGGCCGTCACTTCTTCGATGCGATCGCGATGCAGGAAATACAATCGCCAGTCGCCCATGGCCGCCCACTCGCTGAGCTGCACCGCAATGCGACTGGTATTGGCGGCCGCCAGCTCGCGCTGCTTGAGCAACTGCTGCTTGGCCCGCTCGATCTCCTCGGAGCTAAACGGCTTCTCGCCGGCCGCCTCGGTCAGCTCGATCATCTTGTCGCGCACCGCGTCGATCGAGTCCCCTTTGCGCACTTCGGCCTGAATCTGGAACACGCCCGGATCGTGCCAACTGACATTGCCGGCTTGCACGCTGGTGGCCAGCTTCGTTTCCACCAGCGCCTTGTACAGCGTGCCCGACGGGGCCGACGCCAGGCAGTTCGACAGCACGTCGAGCACGGCGTTGTCCGGATGCGGGCCAGACGGCACGTGATAACACAGCGCCACGAGTCCCACCTCGCCCACGCGCCGCAACGTCACGGAGCGCTCGCCGTCCTGCGGCGGCTCCTCGGTATAGGTCTTGTCCAATTGCCGCTGGGGGCGGGGCAGGCGCCAAAGTACTTCTCGATCAGCTCCTTCGCCTTGGCTTCGTCAAATCGCCCCGCCACCACCAGCACGCAGTTGTCCGGCTGATAGTGCTTGCGATAGAACGCCTGCAAGTTCTTGATGGGCACCCGCTCGATGTCGGTGCGATTGCCGATCGTCGATTTGCCGTAGTTGTGCCAGTCGAACGCGGCGGCCATGATCCGATTGTCCAACAAGTTGGCGGGCGAGTTTTCGCCGCGCTCGAACTCGCTGCGCACCACGGTCATTTCCGACATCAAATCGTCCTGGCTGATAAAGCTGTTCACCAGCCGGTCGGCTTCCAGGTGCAGCGCGAAGTCGAGATTGTCTTCGCTGGCCGGCAACGTTTCGTAGTAGTTCGTACGATCGACCCACGTGCTGCCGTTGAACTGCGCGCCGCGTTCCTGCAACGCTCGCGGAATGGCCTTGTGCGTGGGCGTGCCCTTGAATACCAGATGCTCGAGGAAATGCGCCATGCCGGTCTCGCCATAGCCCTCGTGCCGCGAGCCGACCAGTACGGTCAGGTTCACGGTCACCGTCGGCCGCGACGGATCGGGATAGAGCAGCACTTGCAAGCCGTTGTCGAGGCTATATTCGGTAATGCCCTCGATGGACTGCACCTTCTTGGCGTCGGCCCGGGCCGGAGACTCGCTGACAACCACGGCGCCTGTCGCCGTCAGGGCAACCAGCGCCAGCACGAGCCAAGAGGCGAATCGAGTGCGAACTATCATGGATCGTTCCTTCGAGAAAGGTGCAGCGGTGGGTAAGCTGGCGGCGGCCGTTTGGAACTGCCGCCGTGGGGCCTCTCAAGCGCCCGATTATACGCGTCCCCGCCGGGCTTGGAACCTGAGAACCGCGCGACCGAAGCGCATTTCATACCGCAAGCCGGGGCCTACCTCGCGATACGCAGCCCGACAGCAGCCGGTTCGACCACAAACCGTCGTCCGCCACAACCGCCGCAAACTCGGCCAAAAACCGCCCCGGGATGCAACCCGGCGACGCGTCGCTGAATTCGCCAGAATTCGGCCCCTGGCGGCCAACAAGCCATTCCGCTCTCCCCCGCCCTCCACGCGAACTGCGAACTGGGTGGGAACAATCGGCGCCCGCCGCGCATCCAACTACTGGCACAAGGCATTCGCGCCCGCCGCATCTCCAGTTCCCTAACTCCCGTTTCCAGGAGCAACCGCTATGTCACCTCGAACTCGTTTTCTCGGCGCCACGTCGCTCGTGGCGACCCTGGCAATTGCCGGCTGCGGCGTGGAAGCTGCGGCACGACGTCGCTCGCGAATCAACGCTATCGACGCCAAAAGATGCCCCCGCCTCGGCTCCGGCGCCCGTGCTCGAAGGCTACGCGATGGGCGTTCGCTTCAACTCGGCGGGCGCCGGCGAAGCCGCCGACGGCGTCGGCATCGGCCAGCCCATGGCCAACACGGCGCAGGGCGCGTGCGCAAGATCATCTACGAAGGCCAGGTCGAACTGGTGGTCGAAGACTTCGCCGGCGTGCCCGAGTTGGTCGTCGACCTGGTGAAGAAGTACGACGCCTATGTCGCCGCGTCCAACCTGCACGGCGCCAGTGGCGACAATCGCCGCGCCACCTGGACCATTCGCGTGCCGGTCGAACGCTACGAGGAGTTTGTCGGGGCCGCCAAAGGGCTGGGCGAAGTAAAGAGCGTCGGCACTACCTCGCGCGACGTCAGCGAAGAGTACTACGACGTCGAAGCCCGCATCCGCAACAAAACCAAAGAAGAATCGCGGCTGCTCACACTGTTGGAAGAGCGGCCGGGTGAGTTGAAGGACGTGATCGCCATCGAGCGTGAACTGTCACGCGTCCGCGAAGAACTCGAACGTATGCAAGGCCGCATGCGCGTGCTGGCCGATCTCACCTCGCTCACCACCGTCCAGCTATCGATCGAAGAGATCAAGGACTATGAGCCGCCGCAGTCGCCCACGCTGGCCACCCGCGCGCCGAGCGTTCGATGCCTCCATCGGTTCGATTCAGTCGGCCGGCGAATCGATCTTGATCGCGCTAGTGGCCCTGGCCCCCTGGCTGCCGATCGCCGGCGTGGTGGCATTGCCCGGCTATTTTGCGTTACGCCGCACGCGTCGTCCGCGTGGCCACGACGGAGCAGCTTCCCCAAAGTGAAGTAGTTGCCACGCCGGCCTCTCATGCACGGTTCGAACAACAGCATGAACATTCGTGCCGTTCCTACCGCGATGCCGCCGCTTCCTCCAGCGCGTCGAGACGCAGGGTCGCCAGATAGATGGCGGCCTTGCCTTCGTGGCTGGAATAGTACGAGACGTACACGCGGTTGTTGGGCTGGTCGATCGCGAAGCCCGGATAGCTGTTGTCGCCGCCGCTGGGAAAGGTCACCACGTCGCTGAATTGTCCCGTGCCGACGTCGAGCCACCACAGTTGCGTCGTCGCTTTCGGCACATAGTCGCGGCTGCCGGCCAGTAGCGCGCCGCTGGGAAGCTGCACGAAATTCGGACCGCCGAACCGTTCGTTGCTCGTCGTGTATTTCCAATCCTTGTACGGCGGCCGGGCCGTGCCGATCGTGCCCATCGCCGGCTTGGTCTCGCTGCGGATCATGGCCACCATCGTCTCGTCGGGCAGAAAGCGAAGCGTGGTTTCGTTGGCGCCGTCGACGGCCAGCGTCGTCACCAGTTGATAGTGAATACCGTCGTCACTGCGCACCAGCCGCACGCCGCGCTGTTTGTCGTTCGCCTGCGTCACGCATCCCCAGGCGACCCCGTCGTGCCAGGTAACGCGCCACAGCCAATCGCCTCCGGTGATCATCTCCGGCGGAAAGATCACCTTCCGCGGCAGTCCAAACGTCGCGCCGTCGCTCGAGGAAAACGCCACCCGCGACTCGATCTTCTGCCGCACCGAACCGTGATAGTACGAAGCGCCGCAGTTGATCATCAGCCGCCCGTCGGGAGTGATCGACAGCTTCGGATCGCGCAGATCCACGTGCTGCTCTTGCAGGCACGCCACCGACGCCCAGCTGCCGCCATCTTGCGAGCGAATCACGCGAATCACCCCGTTGAGCCCCGGGATGTGGCCCGTTCCCTCGCGAAACGAGCAGTATAAGTAGTCCTGAAACTCGATCACGTCGGTAAACGCAGAGTGCCCGGCGTGGTCCCAAATGCGCTCGACCGAGACGATGACCTTCTGTTCGGCGGTTTCGCCGCCCGCGGAAGAATCGTCGGCCGCGACGGCGCAGCACGCCGTTCCCACGACGCAAGCCACGGCCAATAACTGCCGCGCCACTCGCTGCGGACCAACGCTTCGCAATGCTTTCATGGTGTGCCTCTCAGAGTGCAAAAAGTCTCGAATCACGCCGTATCGAGCAGCTTCAAGTCCGGCGCGATGTCGGCGATCTCCCCCGCCATGAAGCGTCGCACGCCGGCGCTGGTCTTGATCGCTACGCGCCCGGCGCACCGCCGTTTCGGCCCGTTCGCGCGTCAGCGTCGTGCTCAGTTGCTTGATGATCGGAATAAACGCGGGGCTCATGCTGAAGCTGCGCAGCCCCATGCCAAACAATAACACGAAAGCCTGCGGAGCGCCGGCCATTTCGCCGCACAGCGTCAGCGGCGTGCCGCCACGGTTGCAGGCCGCAATCACGCCGGACAGCACGCTCAGCACCGCCGGACTCAGCGGCTGGCAAAGATGATTCACCTTGGGATTGTCCCGGTCGGCTGCCATCAAATACTGCACCAGGTCGTTGGATCCGATGGAGACGAAGTCGACCTCTTCGCGCAGCGTGTCGATCGACACCGCGGCGGCCGGCACTTCCAGCATGAACCCCGTGGGCACCTGCGCGAAATCCTTGCCCTGGGCTCGCAGTTGCTTCATGGCCCGCCGCACGATCACTCGCACGCGACGAATCTCTTCCACGGTCGTGATCATGGGAAACAACATCCGCACACGCTTTGCCGTGCCTGGTTCTGGCGCTGCTGCACGCAGAATGGCGCGAATCTGCGTGGCGAAGAACTCGGGATGTTCGAACGACAGCCGAATCGACCGCCAGCCCAAGAACGGATTTGCCTCGTGATTGTGGCCCAAGTACGGAACCGTCTTGTCGCCTCCCAGGTCGAGTGTGCGGATGGTCACCTGCTGGTTGGGACTGGCCGCGATGATCTCGCGATAGGCTTCCAACTGCTGCTCTTCGTCGGGCACGTCCGGATGCGTAAGAAACAGGTACTCGGTGCGAAACAGCCCCACGCCCGAAGCGCCCATCGCCTGCGCGGCGCGCGCATCGGCCACGTTGTTGATATTGGCCAGCAACTCGATGTGCACGCCGTCGGCAGTGACCGCCGGTTGATCTCGATTCTCGGCCAGCGCGCCCTTCAGGTCGAAGAACTCTCGCTGCAACTTGAGATACGCGCTGGTCGTTTCCGCATTCGGCTTGAGAAGCACGTGGCCTTCGCGGCCATCGACGATGAGCATGTCGCCCGTCTTGACCGACTTGCAGATGCCCTTCACGCCCGAGACGGCGGGGATCCCCCGGCTGCGCCAGAATGGCGGCGTGACTGGTGCCGCCGCCCGTCTCGGTGACGATGCCGGCCACCTCGCGGTTGCCCAGCGTGATGACGTGCGAAGGCAGCAGTTCGCTGACCACCAGCACCAGCGGCCCGGCGAGCACCGCCTGGTCCGGCTGCAGCACTTCGGTGAGGTGACCGCTCACTCGAACGACCACGTCGCGCACATCGGCCAGCCGCTCCTTGATGTACTCGTCGTGCGTGCTGGCAAACAGTTCGGCGTAGTCCTCGAGCAAGCGGTGCAGGGCGGCTTGGGCCGTTTGCCGCTGCTCGACGATACGCGTGCGGATCCTCGTCTCCAGCGTCGGATCGCGCAGAATCGATTCGTGAACGCGGAAAATCGCGGCTTCTTCCGGGCCGACCTGGCGGGCGACCTTCTCGTACAAGGCGTGCAAGTCCGCCGCCGTACGGTCCCGCGCCGCGTGATAGCGGGCGAGTTCCGCCGCGGTCTCGCCCTCCGCCAGCCGCTTCGAATCGCGACCGACGAAAATCTCGTTGACGCAATACGCCGTGCCAACTGCAACGCCCGGCGAGACACCAATCCCTTTTCGCATGACCAAATCGTAGCAACGCTTGCGGGTTAATCAATGAACGCTGTTGCGTCGTCGGAGCGCCGACTCGGCGCCATCGATCGGCATCGCCGCCGGGCGTGCGTCGGAGCACTCATGCGGTCGCCAGGGGGCCACCACAACCGCGTCCGGGGGCCGTCCAATCGTCTGTTGTGGCAAACTGACTAGACCGATATACTTTACCGATTCTACAAAGTCCCCTCGACCCGGGGTTTGCGTACGCATGCGCTTTACGTTCGTCGACCGCATCCTGGAATTACAGCCGGGCACAGAATCACTACGCTCAAATGCTTGACGCTGGGTGAGGAATACCTGGCAGATCACTTTCCACGCTTTCCCGTGATGCCCGGCGTGCTCATGCTCGAAGCCATGACCGAAGCCGGCGCTTGGTTGGTTCGCGCCAGCGAGGATTTTTCACATAGCATCGTCACGCTCAAGGAGGCGCACAACGTCCTGTTCGCCGATTTCGTCCAGCCGGGCCGCGTCCTGCACGTGACCGCCGAAATCCTCAAACTCGACGACCGCGAAGTGCAAGTCAAAACGCAGGGCACCATCGAAGGCCGGCCCGCCGTACGCGGCCGATTGACTCTCGAACGATACAATCTCGCCGACTCACGGCCCGACCTGGCAGACACGGACGAATACCTCAAACAGACCATGAGGGCGCATCTGGCGCTGATCTATCAACCGCAAATCGACATCGACGCCTCGCAAGATGCGGGCCTGATCGCCGCGGCATCGCCCGGCGACGCGCAGCGCGGCACGGCGTGACCACCAGACCCCGCCGCGGCGCCAATCCATGGGGCGCCGATCAATGGGGCACCGATCAACGAGGCGCCGGCGAATCGGTTCAAGAAAGTTACAGCGGGACGCGGAAACAGACGCCGATCCCGAGCAAATCAAGAACGAAGCATTCACGAATCGGAGGTGCCAGCGATGGCGACGAAAGAGGAAGTATTTTCGAAGGTGCAACTGGCGTTGGTCAACGCGCTGGGCGTGGACGAGGATGAAGTCACGCCGGAGGCACGGCTGGTGGGCGATCTGGGCGCCGAGTCGATCGACTTTCTGGACATCGTGTTCCGCCTGGAAAAGGCCTTCGACATCAAGATCCCACGCGGCGAACTGTTTCCCGAAGACATCCTCAACAACGCCGAGTACGTGCAAAACGGCCGCGTCACGCCCGAGGGCCTGACGCTGCTCAAAGAGCGGATGAAGTTCGCCAACCTGACTGCCTTCGAAGCCAACCCCGTCGTGCAAGACTTCGGCAACCTGCTCACCGTCCAAGACATGTGCAACTACGTCGAGAGCAAAGTCGCCGCGTAGCAGGCCGTAGGCCGTAGGAAGACGAACAACCGCCGTCGCTTTCCGACCATTCTGCCCAACCAACACTGCCACGATAACTTAATTCCTCCTCCGGCCTCCGGCCTGATTCACCATGCGTTGGTTTTGGATCGATCGTTACACCGAGTTCGAAAGTGGCAAGCGCGCCACCGCCATCAAGAATGTGTCGTTGGCCGAAGAGCACTTGCACGATCACTTTCCCGGCGCGCCGATGATGCCCAACCCACTGGTCGTTGAAGGCATGGCGCAAACCGGCGGACTGCTGGTGGCCGAGCACAGCGATTTTGAAGAGCGCGTCGTGCTGGCCAAGCTGGCCAAGGCCACCTTCCACTTCTCGGCCGTCCCCGGCGACACGCTTACCTATCGCATGACGATCGAGAGCATCAGCAAGGACGGCGCCGTGGTCAGCGGCACCAGCCACGTGGGCCAACGCTTGCAAGCCGAGGTGCAAATGGTCTTTGCCCACTTGCCCGAGGCCCGGGCCGGCAAAGCGCTATTCGACCCGGCGGGGTTCTTGGCGATGCTTAAGCTGTTGGGAGTGTTCGAAATAGGGCGGGACGCAAACGGCAATCCGCTGCCAGTCTCGCAATACCTGCTCCATGCCGCCGCTCAAGATGCCGCGACCTGACCCGTTTGGCCGATATAATGTTGGCGGCCCATGACCACCTTCGACAGCTAAGCTGCGGGCGAGGAAAACCATGATCGACCAGGCATCTCGACGACGCGTAGTGATCACCGGCGTGGGCTGGGTGACACCTATGGGAACCGAAATTCCCACGGTGTGGAAAGGTCTGCAAGAGGGAGACTCCGGCGTCGACTTTACCTCGATCTTCGACGCCAGCCGCTTTCCCACCAAGATCTCGGCCGAGGTGCGCAACTGGGACGTCAGCGACGTTGGACTGAATCCGGAAGACTGGAAAATGCGCGGCCGGCACACGCGGTTCGCCGTCGGCGCCGCCAAGAAGGCCGTCGGCGACTCCGGCTTGCTCGACAAGGAGTACGACCCGACGCGGCTGGGCATCTATCTGGGCAGCGGCGAAGGCCAGCAGGACTTTGGCTGCTTTGCCCGCATGATGACCGCGGCGCTGCAAGGCGAAGAGTTCGATCTGGCCAAATTCACCAAGGCGGGCCTCGAGTGGCTGCACCCGCTGATCGAATTGGAGCAAGAGCCCAACATGCCCGCAGGCCATCTGGCCGCCATGTTCAATGCGCAAGGTCCCAATGCCAACTGCCTGACTGCCTGCGCCGCCAGTAGCCAGGCGATCGGCGAAGCCAGCGAGCTGATTCGCCGCGGCGATGCCGACATGATGCTCTCCGGCGGCACGCACAGCATGATCCATCCGTTCGGCGTGACGGGCTTCAACCTGCTCACCGCGCTGAGCACCAACAACGAACACCCGCGCGAAGCGTCGCGTCCGTTCGATCGCGATCGCGACGGTTTCGTGCTCGGCGAAGGCGCCGCCATGGTGGTGCTCGAAGAACTCGAACACGCCCAAGCGCGCGGCGCGAAAATCTATGGCGAGCTGACCGGCTACGGCTCGACCGCCGATGCCTATCGCATCACCGACACGCATCCGCAAGGGCGCGGCGCCATGCGCTGCATCCAACTGGCCATGGAAGATGCCGGCATCAACGCCGAGGATATTGGCTACATCAACGCCCACGGCACCAGCACCAACGTCAACGACCGCGTGGAGACGCTGGCCATCAAGCAATCGCTGGGTGAGCAGGCCTATAAGACGCCGGTCTCCAGCACCAAGAGCATGATGGGCCATTTGATTGCCGCGGCCGGAGCGACCGAGTTGATCATCTGCCTGCTGGCCATTCGCGACGGCGTCGTGCCGCCGACGATCAACTATCACACGCGCGACCCCGAGTGCGATCTGGACTACATTCCCAACGAAGCCCGGCAAAAGCCCGTGCAGCACGCCCTGACCAACAGCTTCGGCTTCGGCGGCCAGAACATCTCGCTGATTGTCAGCGAATTCAAGGGGTAAGCTGCCGGCCTCGGATGTCGGTCATTCCGTCAGGGCCAACGGCCCGCCTAATACCAGCCGGCGGCAACGCCGCCGGTATCCGGTGCGGCAGCCATCGCCGTAAGCCCCAACGGGCAACGCTGTGAGGCATTTTAACCCGAGAAAATCGAGGTTTTCGCGGCATTGAATTTATGAAAAAAAGGCCAGATTCCCCTTCCACCAACTGAAACACTTCAGTCAGAAAGGAATCTGGCCATGGTTCGCAGGAAGCGATCGAGTTGTGGCGACAAGCGGCGGCGACATGAAGTTCAGCGTCGGCAGAGCAGGACGAACTTGATGGCGTTGGTCGAGTGGTTGATTCCGGAGCACGCATTATTCTCCGAGGACCGGTTTCATGGCAATGTCAAATGGTCGCCCCGACAGCTCGCCATGCAGGCGGTGATCTGGTCGTGGCAGCAGGCGAAGAACGTCACCGATGCGTTCGCCATGACCATGGAGGTTTGCGAGGAACTGAACATCGACAACGCCGCCAAGACCTACACCAGCTTTATGGACGCGTTGGCTCGGTATCGAGAGACCTTCAGCTTTCGTTTGCGGCGGCAGTTCCAAACCTTGGCGGAGGAGGTGGCTGGGTGCGTTTTGGCAGGAGGGCGGATGGGTGTTGATTGCGTTTGACGGCTCTCGGGCCACTATCCCTCGAACCGTCTCCAATGAACGGGAGTTTTGCGCGACGAACTACGGCCACGGAAAGACGGCGAAGTATCGAAAAAAAAACCAAAGGGATGCGTCGACGCCGCAACGAGAGGAACAAGCCGTATCCCCAAGCGCCTCAGGCGTGGATCACCATGATGTGGCATATGCGCCTGCGACTTCCCTGGAGTTGGCGGCTGGGGCCCTCGGGTTCCAGCGAACGGGGACACGTCATGGAGATGTTGAAGCAGGAGGAATTCCCCGAAAACACGCTGTTCTGTGGGGATGCGGGCTTTGTCGGCTATGATTTTTGGAGCGCGATCCTCGCCGCGGGAGGCAACTTTCTGGTGCGCGTGGGAGCCAATGTGAAGTTGCTTGCCCAGCAAGCGGATCTCAAACGGCTGGGAGGCGGGAACGTGCTCTGCTGGCCCAAGGGGAAGATGGATTCGGGAGCCGAGCCTTTGCATCTTCGATTGGTGAAGGTCAAGATCGGCAGGACAGCGATGTGGATGTTGACCAGTGTCCTGGATCGCAAGAAGCTGCCCAAAAAGAAAATCGTGAAGTACTACAAAATGCGATGGGGCATGGAAATCGAATATCGAGGATTGAAACAAACCATCGATAAAGGAAACCTGCGCTGCCGTAACAGCGATCGTGTCTATGTCGAGTTGGACTGGTCGATTCGCGCGATGGCGTTTGCCGAGTTGACGGCACTGCGTGAGCAGATCTCCAGCCGCGAAGGGAGGCAAACCCACGACGAGCAAGGCTACGATCCCAAGCACCGCAGCCTCGCCAATACCATGCGCGCCCTGAGGAAATGCATGCGCACCTTGAACAAGTGCGCCAATCCCAGCAACGACTTGCTCTGCCAACTCTCCAGCGCACTGGTGGAAAAGTACGACAACCGCGCCGACAAACGAGCGAGATATCGTCCACGCAACCCCGACAAACGACCTTTAGGCGAACCAACGATCCGAAAACTCAACCGGACACAACACAACAAACTCGCCCTAATCAACCACAAAATCGCCGCCTAAAATGCCTCACAGCGTTGCCCGTTGGGGCTTACGGCGATGGCTGCCGCACCGGATACCGGCGGCGTTGCCGCCGGCTGGTATTGGGCGGGCCGTTGGCCCTGACGGACCGACAGGCCGCAACGTGAATCGCCGGGCCATTGTTTGGCGCAACGGCGCCAACGACCAAACCTCTGAGAGACCATCCCTGATGGGCGTTGCCCATGGCTGATCTCGCCGGGGCCTTCAGCCCACGTCAATTGCCACACTTCACCGCGGCCGGTTCACTCCTCTTGCAGGCCCTCGCTCCAGCAACTGCAACAGATACTGCCTGTAGTCATCGGGCACTTGTTCGGCCAGTTTGTGATATTTTCTCTTTTCACACCAAATGCCGTTGAAATTTTTTTGTGGGCTCTAACTATTTACCTGATTTACCGTCTGGCAGTGACAGAAAATCTTCGACTTTGGCTTTGGATTGGAATAGTAATAGGAGTTTCTTTAATACCAAATATTCGGTTGTATTTCCGGTAGCAGGATATTTGATTGCAATGATGATTTATCGTCATTTTAAATTATTTCTTACTCCCTGGTTATTAGCTGGCCTCGCAACCGGATTATTACTAATTACTTCCAATCTTATATGGCAATATAATCACAACTGGCCGGTAGTATTCCACATGAAAGAACTGGAAAAAACTCAACTTTCAAATCTCAACTATTTCTTAATTTCTTCACCGATCTTTTCAACCTCAATTCATTGCTGCTTTTCGTTTGGATAACGGGTTTGACAGTGATAATTTAGCAAAAAGAATAATAAAATCAGTTTTATTGGAGTGGCATCGTATTTTTGTATTCCTGCTTTTCATAGTAATGAAAGGAAAAGCATACTAAAAGTAATGGGGTTACTCCCTTTCTTAATTGCTTACGGAGGATAGTTTCTCTTGAAAAATATTTAAGATTAAAATTTATTCCGGTTTCGTTAATGACTGTTGCAACTGTTTTCACTTTGTTTTCGTTACCTTATGTTTTGCCGGTTCTTTGATTTAGGTCGCTCGAAAAATACGCTGCAAAAACCGGAAGTTGGGCTTCTTCACCATTTATGCGATGGGAAGACGGGAAAGAACATCAGGTTTCGCAGGTTTATGCAGATATGACAGGATGGAAAGAATTTGCGGAAAAAGTAGCAATAGCTTATAGCAGTTTAACTCCAAATGAAAAACTGCGGTGTACCATTTTCTGCCAAAGAAATTACGGTTATGCCGGTGCAATTCATTTTTACGGCTATCCCTTTGATCTTCCCGAGCCGGTTACATTCCACGAGAGTTATGTTTTCTGGGCTCCCGCACTATTCCAGACGGACCAATAATTTATGTTTTTTATAATTCAGATGAATTTCAACCACTTTTTCAGGATATTCTGGAAATTGGAAGCATAGATAATCCGTACTTCAGGGAAAAGGGATTAAAAGTATTTATTTGCAGAAATCCGAAAACTGATGTTCAGAAAGTTTACAAGGAAT
>CAVZWY010000046.1:0-27549 GCA_963779015.1 uncultured Planctomycetaceae bacterium
TGGAGCAATAGCCGCAGGTGGTTCGGGTGATCGCGTCGGGGCGAGACTTCTCGGGAATGTGTCCCAGACCGAAATACCCGGCGCCAGCAGTAGCTCTCGGGTAAGCGGCCCGTTACGGGCGACGCGCAGAAGTCCGTGACGTTGTTGGCTACCGCTTGCGTGGAGTCCATCAGCGAATCCCTCCAGGCATACGCGGCGCTGCTACCGCGGCAAAGAACAGATAGCGCTCCAAGAGCTCGCCGAGGATGCACGCGACAAACAACATTGCCGTAAGTGCGGTAAGCGCCAGCGGATCATCGGCCGAACGACCCGAAAGCATTCGCGACAACAATACCGCCGGAACCACGATGCCCCCGACGATGCCCGCGGCAAACCGCGCCAGCGTGAAGCTCGCTAGCTCGCCGGTCGCGAGCATCGCCGATCGTTTCAACTGAGTCATCGACCGCGACAGCAGATGCCTCAATAGTGCAGCCTCCCATAGCAGCTTGGCGGAAGCCAGGCCCACAGGCGCAGGGCACAGAATCAGTCCCACGGAGCGCAACATGCCGGAGTGTTCGATCGACGGTTGGGTCAGCGCAAGAATTGATGCGGTGAGCCATGCCGTGGCGGTGCCCAACAAAGCTGAGGTGAGCACGAAACGCACACCGGTCCGGGCAAAGCTCCAATACTCGCGACCGAGCGTGGCGTAGATCATGACGGATCCGAAGACACCGCTAGCTCCAGACGCGACAACAGCAATTCCCAGCCATGTCGTCCCCTGGCGGCTGGCCGGCGCCGAAACAGGGAACGTCATGGCAGCCGCAAACATGCACGCCAGCACCGCAAACAGCCCGAAGGCCAGGATCTCACGGCTCATCCACGAGTGCCGAAATCCGAGAATGGCACGATAGGCGTAGCGAGGTCGCCCCAGGTGCAGCGTGCTGGCCCCCAGCGCCACTAGTCCGAAGATCAGTGCCGTAAATCCGTGAAGCACTTGCATGGGCGCCGCCAGTTCCGCGGCAATCGACACTTCCAGTGCCATTCCCACGGCAAAAGCGCCGACCGACAATTGCGTAAGCACGAGCATCACGATCAAGGGCCAGTGCGGATGCTGCGGGCTGACCTGAAAGTAGTCGACGGGTAACATATTGCGGGGAAACACGCGCCGCGTCTTATAGGTCGTGGTCGGATAGGTAATTTGAGGGTCGGGCGCCGCCGGCAGAAAGACCGCTGCTTCGGCGTCCTCGATCGCCTCGGCCGTGTCGATCAACTGGATCGAGATTGCCTGGTGGGGACAAGCCTGCACGCAGGCCGGGGCTTCATCGGCGGCCAGCCGCGTGGAACACATGTCGCACTTGCGCACGATGCCCTTGGCGGCATGGTACTTCGGCACGTCGTACGGGCAGGCCATCGTGCAATATTGACATCCAAAGCATTGATCGTCGAGATGCTTGACGATGCCTGTGATCGGATCTTTCTCGTAGGCGTTGACGGGACAAGCAATCATGCACGCCGGACTCAAGCAATGATGGCAGGCCGTGGTCACGTGCTGCACGACCGGCACCTATCGTGTTCCGCCAACCAGCAATCCGACATCGCGCCAGGTCTCACTCTCGTCCAAGCCGTTCAGCGCGTGGCAACTCGTAACGCAGGCCTTGCAGCCGCTGCAACGATCGAGGTCGACTTGAAAGCCATACTGCTGCCCGGGCCCGGGAGCAGCGCGCCGGCATCAAAGTGCCGATAGTACTTCTCCGCGTCTGGGCTGTGCCCGTATCGTGGCTCCGTGCAAACCGTTCAACTGCCGATAGGTTCTGCTGTTCGGCGAGCAGCAATTCGATCAGCGAGAATTCCTTGCCCGACTCGGTCCGATGGTCGGCCGCGTTGGCGGAGGTCGTCGTGATGTCGATGATGGGGAGCGAAGTCATGTCGCGATGGGAACCGATGCGTGAAATTGCTCGGTGTGGATCCGATCCGCCGGCACGCCGGCCGCGGCCAGGCCGTCGCTGAGGCCGTCCATGAATTCGTTTGGTCCGCACAGGAAGTAGCGGCACGCCTCCGGCTCGCTGAGATGCGCGACCAACATTTCGGGCGTGATCCGCCCGTGCAAACCGCTCCAGCCGTCGCCGGGTCGCGACAGTGAGACGTAATAAGCAAAGGCGGCCGATTCGCCGGCCAACTGCAGCGCATTCGGCGTGGAACAGCATGTCGTCTGCGGTTCGCGCCCGTGGAAGAACGTGCACGGATTCGTGAGCCCTCGGGCCTGCCACCACCGCGCGATGCTCATCATCGGCGTGATGCCGCTGCCGGCGGAAACCAGCACCAGCGGCTCGCGATGGCGCTCGCCGTCGAAATAGAAACCGCCATGCGGCCCGCTGAGTTGAAACTTGTCGCCGGGACGGGCGTGTTCGAACAGCCAACGCGATGCCGTGCCGTGCCGGTTCAGCTTGATCGTCAGGTCGACGATATCGCGATTATGCGGCGAGGAACTGATCGTAAAGCTGCGCCAGATGCCCTCCGGCTCGGCCGGCACGCAGATCTTGACGAATTTGCCGGGATGGTCGAGCGGCACCAGTCCCGCGCTGTTGTCAAAGCGAAACGTTCGCACGTCGGGCGCTTCGGCGATGACATGGGTGAGCTGCAACCGCACCGCGACCGGTTTGACGCCCCGCGGCGGCGACATCTTTCGACCGGGGGACTTTGCTTGCGCGGCGCCACCATTGACGTACACGCGTCCGTCTTCGACGAGCGTGTCGTAGCGTCCGAGGTCGTTGTTCGGCGGGTCCATGCTGCAACCCGAACAAGCGTTGAACGTCCAGCCGTGCCAGGGGCACGTGACCACACCGTCGTCGAGCGTGCCTTGGTCCAACGGCGCGCCCTCGTGCGGGCATAGCGCGTCGATGGCGTGAATCTTGCCGCCGACGCGAAACAGCGCCAGCTCCTTCCCGCCAACCTCGACGCCCAATCCCTCGCCGTCGGGAACCGACGATTCCCGGGCGGCGAACACGAACCCATCGTCGCGGGGTGGGACGTCGGAATCCCGGGCGTCCGCCACGGCCCCGTTCTGACTGCTCGCGTCCTCCAGCCGGGCGAAATAGCGCCGCAAGCCGGCGCAGGCCGGGCAAAAGACCGGCGGATCGACGCCGGCGTGCTCGTAGCGGCATTTCTCGCAGACCCAGACGGGCGGCTTGAAGTCATCGTCCGCGACTTTCTGCGAACGGTCCTCGGGAAGCTGCTCGCGCCAGTAGGCGCTGAAACGTCTGGCCCGGCTTATGCGACAGGTAATATTGCGCGACGACCTCTTCGATCAATGTAGGAAGTTGATCGACGTCGACGCCGAGGCGAAACGTGCGACCCATCTGCACGCCGTCGCCGATTCCCCCGCCCAAATACACGTCGAATCCCTCGCGCGTGCCCAGCAATCGCCGCACGCGCACCCCCTTGAGTCCGATGTCGGCCGTGAAGTGCTGGCGCAGCTCGAAGGGCAGCCGCTCATGTGGATGCGAATGCCCTCGAGCCGCACCTGCTTTTTACGCAGCTTTTCGAGCAGCTGAAACATCTGTCCCTTGGTCTCGGTCACCGCGATGTTGCAAAACTGGCTGCCCGTGCAGGCCATTGTGTTGCGGTCCAACGTGTCGGCATGGATACTCAGCCCCAGTGCCGCGGCGTCGGTCAGTGCCGCGTGCTTGTGTTGCGCCGGAATGTTTGCCACGGCGAGGCCTTGTTCGTGCGTGGTTCGCAGTTGGCCGTCGCCCCAGCGATCCGCCAGCACTCCCAGGCCCTCGCACTGCTGCCAGGTCATCCGCCCTAGCGGCACGCACAGCCCCATCGTCCAAAGCTGGGGATCCGTTTGGGGAAACCAGCCGATCAGCTCATCGCCTGCGGCCGACGGTCGCGGTGGATCGGCATAGGGTTCGAGCGCGAACGGCAGGTCGTGTTCAAACCACGCGAGCACGCCCTCGACGCCGATCGCCTCCATCAGAAAACGGAACCGCGCGGCGTTTCGTTTCTCGCGCGACCCTTTGGCCCGGAACAGGTCGAGCACCGAGCGCGTGACCTGGACGACCTGGTCCGGCGCGACCAGCACCGGCAAGTGCCAGGCCAGGTGTGGGTGCTGACCTTGCGTGCCGCCGATGAGCACGTGAAAGGCGACCGCGCCGCTCTGCGTGCTGGTGGCCAGGAAGCTGATGTCTTGCGTCCAATAGTGGGCCGCGTGCTCGCTCGTGCCGTTCATGCAGACGTTCATCTTGCGCGGCAGGTCGGCATACTCCCGGCTGTCGACGAACAGAGCCGTGACCTCATGGCACAACGCCCGCGTGTCGATCAACTCGCCGCGCATCAAGCCGCTGAACGGGTGGCCGAAGACATTGCGGATGTTATCGTGACCGGTCTGCTTCGCGGTGAGCCCCACGGCTTCCAGCCGCCGGCGCACTTCGGGAAGATGTTCGATCGAAAGACCTTGCACCTGCACGTTGGCCCGGGTCGTAACGTCGACGATGCCATGGCCGAATTCATACGCCACGCGGGCGATCTCCTTGGCCTGCGCGGCGGTCATTTCGTTGGCCGTGATGCGGATACGGTTCATGTACCGCCCCGGCTCGTCGCGCTTGCGATAGAAGAAGCCGTACCACTTCATGCGTTCCAAGTCGGCCGCGTCGATTTGCTTCATCGGCGTGCGGCCCGCGGCGTGGCGTTCCACATCGCTCCACACGTCAAGGCCGTGCTTCTCGGCTTTCCAGACTTCAACCGGGTTGGCCATGGCCGGGTCCTTTCTCAGGATTCCTGTAGAGCGGGTTGATAGGCGACGGCCGTGCCTCGGGCCGGCTCGAGCTGGCGATCGAACTCGGCCTCGGCCCCTTCGCTGAAGCGGACGGCGAAGCTCAAGAACGAAATCGTGGTCACTGCCGCTCCGATCACCAGAAAAGCCGTGGGCCAGGAAAGCCCCTCGGCCTTGAACAAAAAGCCGGCCGCCACGGCCCCGGCGTTGCCGCCGGCGCCCACGATGCCCGACACCGAACCCAGCGCCCGGCGATTCACGAACGGCACGATGGCAAAAGTCGCCCCCTCGGACATCTGTACGAACAGGCTGAATACGACCAGCGCCGGAATGGCCAGCGCCAGCACGCTCATTTGCGAGAAGAGCATCAGCAACAGCCCCTCGCAAAAGAGCGTCATAAACAGCCACTTCACCCGGCCCGAGAGCCCCCACACGCTGCCGAACTTGTCGCCGAACGCTCCGCCCAGCGTACGGGCAAAGAGATTCATCAGTCCGAACGACGCGGCGATCATGCCGGCCAGCTTCATGGCTTGCATGGTCTCCATCTGTCGAAAGACCGCGAAGTAATCGACGAAATACAACGCCGCCACGTTGTTCACGGTGAGCTCGATGCCGAAACACGCCCCGTACATGACGGCCAGCGCCGAGACTGCGCCGGTCGCGGAAGGCTTCGCTGAACGTGCCACGCACGTCCTTCGACGCGGGCAGCTTGCCCGCCCGCCGCAGGTCGTTCAGGTCACCCTCGGGCGTGTCTTGCGTGAGGAAGTAGTACGCCACCCCGGTCAGTGCACAGGCGATACCGGCCACGACCATCGACAGCCGCCAGCCGACCGCCGACGAGAACCCGAGCACGCTGACGAACGTCGCGAAGATGAGCGGCATGACGAATTGCGTCACGCCCCCGCCGAGATTACCCCAGCCCGCCGTAGTGGCATTGGCCGTACCGACGCAGTTGCCGGCGAACATCAAGGACGTGTGGTACTGCGTAATAACAAACGACGCCCCGATGGCTCCGATCAGAACGCGAAACAGGAGAAACGTCTGAAAGTCGTTGGCCAGCGCGATCCCCATCACGGGGAGCGATCCGACGATCAACAGGCCGGCATACGAGCGTCGCGGCCCGATCTTGTCGCACAGCCAGCCGATGAACAGCCGCGCCAGCACCGTGATGGCTACCGAGCCGATCACGCACCAACCAACTTGCGACTTGGTAAGCGCCATCTCCTCGCGAACGAGCGGCATCAGCGGAGCGATGCCGAACCACGCGAAGAAACAGAGAAAGAACGCCAACCACGACATGTGGAAGGCTCGCATCTGCGGAGTGGAAAAGTTGAACAGTTTGATCCGCGTGGCCTTGCCGCTGGTCTGCATGTCTAAAGTCGCTCCGTTCGCTCGGGGATATTGAAACGCAGTTGGCATGCGTCAAAGCAAGCAACGTTCCCCGCGGGCCGTGAGGTGGGTGTTTCTTCGGAAACCCGAAGCAGGTTTTCGGACATCCGAAGCGCCGAGCAGCGCCGGGGCTTCGCACGGTTCTGACCTTGCCACCGTTCAAGGCAGCCGCTGCCGCCTCGCTGGGCACGCCCGCGTTGAGCCGGACCTTTCGTTCCGGTGCGTATCTGCTTGCCAGGACACACCTTTCCGAACGTCGCGCGGACCTGCGCCCGAGCGCGGCGATGGGAATGGAACGCGGTTTTCTACTAGCGTTGAGGATGCGCACCCCCGAAGCCACACCCACCGAGCAACCGGCCAGCGGCGCCGGCGCGTGCGCGGCCCCTGACGGCGATCGAGCAGACGATCCGCTCGCTCTGGTACGCTTGCTGTCGCGGCGCTATCTGTTGGCGTTATTGGCGGTGGCGCTGCTGGTGATCGTCGACCAGGCGATCATCCAGCCGCAGCTCGTACGGCTGAACTTCTACGCGCCGGCGATCAACGTGGCCGGCCGGCAGCGAATGCTGAGCCAAAAGATCACGAAAAACGCGCTGGCGTCGGCCACCCGCTCCGACGTCCAAGAGCCCGCCGAACGGCGGAAGCAGTTACTGGTGGCCATCGAAGAGTGGAGCACGGCCCATCAAGGCTTGCTCGCCGGCAGCACGGCGCTGGGACTGGAGCCGATCGCCGACGAGCGAATCGCCGCGGCGCTGCACGTGCTCGAGCCGCGGCTCGAGGCCATCCGCTCGGCCGCCCGCCAGATCGCCGCGACCGCGCCGTCCGCCGACGCGCGCACGGATCCTGCCACGCAGCACGCACTGGACACGATTCTTGCCGAGGAGCCCCAATATCTGGCGGAAATGGAACGCGTCGTGGGCATGCTCGAGGCGTCGGCCCGAGGGCAGCTCGAATTTCTGCGCTGGTGTGGCGTGGCGGCGATGCTCGCCGTGCTGGGATTGTTGATCGTCGTCTACTACGTCGTCGTGCGGCCGGCGCAAAACTTGATACGCGGGCAGATCACCAAGCTCACCGACAGCGAATCGCGCCACCGCGAGATGGCCGAACTGTTGAGCGAGGCCCGCGACGAGTTGGAGTCGCGCAGTCGCGGAACGCACCAGCGAGTTGGTCACGTCCAATCGGGCCCTGGAACACGAGATCGCCGAACGCGAAACAGCCGAACGACGGATGCGCGAGCTTTCGACGGAGCTGGCCCGCGCTTCGCGCGTGACCGCGCTGGGACAACTGGCCACCGGGCTGGCGCACGAAATCAATCAACCGCTCGCGTCGATCACCAATTATGCCGATGTGCTTGAGCTGTCCGCCGAGAACGGCACGCTCGGTTCTAAGCAGACGAGCGCTACGATCGCACAGTTGAAGCGCACGGCGTTGCGGGCCGGACAGATCGTGCGCCGCATGCGCAACTTCGTCCGCTCCGGGAGCGGACAGGCGGCGGTTGTCGAACTGAACGAACTGGTTCGCGACGTGTGCGACTTGTGCCTGCCGCAGCTCGAACAGGCCAACGTCCGGCTGACGGCGCGACTCGCAGCGTCGGCGACATCCGTCAGGGCCGAGCCGCTTGAAATCCAACAGGTGCTGGTCAATCTGGTGCAGAACGCGGCGCAGGCCTCGGCGTCTTGCCCGCGCGAGCAGCGCCAGATCGACATTCGCACCGACGTCGACTCCCGACGCGTGCTGGTCGAGGTGGCCGACGCGGGGCCGGGCTTTCCGGCCGGCTCGGTCGAGGAAGCGTTCACCCCTTTTTTTACTACCAAGCCCGAGGGACTCGGCATGGGCCTGGCCATCAGCCGTACCATCCTCGAGCGCTATCAAGGTCGGCTGTGGGGCGACAACCGCGCCGGCGGTGGGGCCGTTGTTAGCTTCTCTCTACCATTCGTTGCGACCGATGAATCTCATGCCAGCCGATCGACCGACTGTGTTTGTCGTTGACGACGACCGCCAGATGCGGGACTCGCTCACGGCGCTGCTCGCGGCCATGAATTTTACGGCGAGGGCGTTCCCTTCCGCCGAAAGCTTTCACCGCTACTACGAGCCGTCCATGCCGGGCTGCCTGGTTCTTGACGTCAAAATGCCCGTGCAGGACGGACTGCAACTGTACGAGCAACTGGTTGGCGAAGGCAAACGAATCCCCGTGATCTTTATCACCGCTCATGCCGACGTCACGACGGCCGTGGCCGCCATGAAGACCGGCGCGATCGAGTTTCTGGAAAAGCCCTTCGAACGAGAGTTGCTGCTCGACCGCGTGCAAAAGGCGCTGGCGCTGGACGCCGGCTGGCGGCGGCGGGACACGGAGTACGTCGCCATCGACGAGCGCATCAAGCGGCTCACCAAACGCGAGCAAGAGACACTTGAGCTGCTGCTCGAGGGAGCGTCGAACAAGCTAATGGCCTCGAAGCTCCAGATCTCAGAACGCGCCGTCGAGATGCGCCGTGCCGCGATCATGCAGAAGCTGCAAACCCGTTCGCTGGCCGAGCTGGTCGAGACGGCCATCACGCACCGCATTCTGGGCGAAATTCGCCACACCCGCCACGCCTCCTGGCTGCGTGCCTAGCCCGTTCGGCAATCGCAGCACATCACCTCCCGTTGCTGGTGGCCCGGTGGGAAGATACGGCATCTGGCGGCAACTTCGAAGGGTGAGCTTTGCGCATGTTTGTTCGATTTCGGCCGCAGGCGCAATCGACGACGGGCACGTTGGATGCTAGAAATTGCACAGCGTCTTAACCGCCCTATCGTTCCCTTGCTTGTGTGCAGGAATTGGCCGCCTTGCCGCGTTCGGTTGTCAGCCTGATCGATCATGCCCTGTTGCATCCCACGTTGACCGACGAACGGCTGCGCGAGGGTTGCGAGCTTGCCCGGCGACTGAACACGGCCAGCGTTTGCATCAAACCCTATGCGGTCCCGCTGGCCGCCGAGCTGCTGGCCGGTTCCGGCGTGGCGGTGTGCACCGTGATCAGCTTTCCCCACGGGTCGGCCGGCACGGCGGCCAAGGTGTGGGAGTCGCAGTGGGCCTGCCGCGAAGGGGCCACTGAGCTCGACATGGTCGTCAACGTCGGAAAGGTGCTGTCGCGCGACTGGGCGTACGTCGAAGCGGACATTCGCGCAGTGGCGCTGGCGGCCCACGAAGGCGGCGCCTTGCTCAAAGTGATTTTCGAGAACGAGTACCTACCGGCCGACGAATTCAAGATCGAGTTGTGCCGCATCTGCTCTCGCTCCGGCGTCGACTTCGTCAAGACCTCGACTGGTTTTGGGTACACCGCCGGACCTGACGGTCCGATCGCCCCCGTTGGCGCCACCGACAGCGATCTGAAATTGATGCGCGGCACACGGATCCGCGCGTGGGCGTGAAGGCCTCCGGGGGCATTCGCACCTATTGCGACGCGCTGTGCGCGATCGAACTGGGCGCCACGCGAATCGGCACCAGCTCCACGGCGGCCATCGCCGAGGGGGAGCGTGCCGGAGCGGACGCGCACGACGAGCCTCCCGGTGCGGAATCAGGATACTGACGCGCGGCGTCACTGAAAGTAACGATCACCAAAGAACTTAGCGTTTCACTCGCAGGCCCCTCCATGTTGCAGCTAACCCGGCAGATTATCGAGGCCGTCGCGACAATCCGCCGGCACTGGAACGGTTCGCCGCGCGTGGGCATCATCCTGGGGACCGGCCTGGGCAGCTTCACGCAAGAGATCGCACAGGAATCGGTGATAAGCTACCAAGACATTCCCCACTTTCCGCGCGCCACGGCCCTGGCACATGCCGGGCAGTTCGTTTGCGGGCAGGTCGCTGGCGTGTCGGTAATGACAATGGAAGGACGCTTTCATCGATACGAGGGCTACCGGCTGGAACAAATTACGCTGCCCGTCCGGGTGATGAATGCCATGGGAATCTCGCTGCTGATCGTGTCCAACGCCAGTGGCGGGCTGAACCCCAACTACCGCGTTGGCGACATCATGGTGCTCGACGACCACATCAACCTGATGACCGACAACCCCTTGGTTGGCATCAACGACGAAGCGCTCGGACCGCGATTTCCGGACATGAGCCAACCGTACGACCGAACACTGGCCGACCAGGCACTCAGCATCGCGCGTCGCGAAAACATCGTCGCGCATCGCGGCGTGTACGCGGCGCTGAGCGGTCCCTGCTACGAGACTCGCGCGGAATATCGATTCCTGCGGACGATCGGCGCCGACGTAGTCGGAATGTCCACGGTTCCGGAAGTCGTGGTCGCCGCGCACGCCGGCCTGAAGGTGCTGGCGCTGTCGGCCGTAACCAACGTTTGCCGGCCGGATGCCCTGGGACACGTAGACGGCCACGGCGTGGTCGAAGCGGCCCAGATGGCCGAGCCGAACATGCGCAAGATCGTGCTGCAAGTCCTGCTGAATCTCGTCGAGCGGGGCAGCGACCCAAATTCCAGCGCCGGCGAGACGCGCTCCGCCGACGCCGCGCCGTCCACCGCGGCTCCCTGATATGAGCGACGCCTCGTCTTTCAATCCCGTTCCCTTAATCGCCCGAAAACGCGACGGCGGGGCCCTCGCGCCGGGGAAATCGCGGCCATTATCCGGCACTACGTGGCCGACGAGGTGCCCGACCACCAGATGGCCGCCCTGGCGATGGCGATCCTGCTGCGCGGCATGACCGCGACGGAAATCCTCGCGCTGACCGAACAGATGCTGGGCTCCGGCCAGACGCTGCCCGCCGCGGATCGCTCGCCGCGCGTCGACAAGCATTCGACCGGCGGCATCGGTGACAAGACCTCGTTCATCGTCGCCCCCCTGTTGGCCTGCTGCGGGTTGCAAGTGCCCATGATTTCGGGCCGCGGACTGGGGCCCACCGGCGGCACGCTCGACAAGCTCGAATCCATCCCCGGCGTTCGCACCGATCTTGCGGCCGAACAAGTTCAACGGGTACTCGACCAGGTGGGCTGCATCATTATCGGCGCGACGCACGATCTGGTGCCGGCGGATCGCAAGCTGTATGCCTTGCGCGACGTCACGGCCACCGTCCCGTCGAAGTCGCTGATCACGGCCAGCATCATGAGCAAGAAACTCGCCGAGGGACTCTCCGCGCTGGTGCTGGACGTGAAGGTGGGCTCGGGCGCCTTCATGAAGACGCTGCCCGCGGCTCGCGACCTGGCCGAGTGCCTGGTCTACGTGGGCACGCGATTGCACGTCCCCACCCACGCGCTGTTGACGTCGATGGACCAACCCAACGGGCGATTCGTCGGCAACTCGGTCGAAATCGACGAATCGTTGGAAGTTCTCGCCGGGCGCGGCCCTGCCGACTTGCGAGAGCTGGTGCTGGAGCTGGCCGGCGAAATCCTGTTGATGAAGCATCTGGCCGCCAGTCCCGAAGCTGCCAAGCAGACCCTGGAGGGACACCTCAAATCCGGCCGGGCGCACGAGCGATTCGTCGCGATGGTCGCAGCCCAAGCGGGCCGGCTCGACGAGCGGCGTCCGCGGGCGACGAGTTGGACACTCACCACCGATCGCGCCGGCTACGTCCACTCGATCAATGCTGAGAGTTTGGGTTTAGCCTTGGTGGAAATGGGCGGCGGACGCAAACAGATGGGCCAGCCGATCGACCATTCCGTGGGCCTGGAAATGTTGGTGCGGCTGGGAGACCGCGTCGAGCGAGGACAGGAAATCATCCGTATCTTTGCACCCTCCGACGCGCGGGCCCGCGGCTTGTCGCTCATTGCCTCATCACTCCGCGTCGCCGATCAAGCGCCGACGTTGCTCCCGCTCGTCCTCGATCGAGTCCGCGCGGCGGACGTTTCGGAGAGTCCCGCTCCCATCGACACCGGGCGTGCCGTCGAACCGGGTAACAAGAGTCGCGTCGAGCCAGTGCAACCGCCGCGCACCGGGGTACGCCGCGGCACAATCACCCCGCACGAGCGACGCGAACTGATCGAAGCCGCGCAGCAGGTGCGCGACGCAGCCTACGCGCCGTACTCCGGTTTTCTCGTCGGCGCGGCGGTGTTGTGCGAGTCGGGCCGCGTGTTCGTGGGAGCGAACGTGGAAAACGCCTCCTTCGGGCTCACGATCTGTGCGGAGCGGGTCGCGCTGGCTGCCGCCGCAGCCGCCGGCGAACGTCGCTTTCGAGGGCTGGCAATCGTCTCGCCCGGGGCTGCTGCGCCGTGCGGCGCCTGCCGGCAATTTGCCGCGGAGTTCTCGCCCGATTTGCCGGTGCTATTGGTTGATAGCGAGCGGCCCGCCGAGCCGGTGGAAACCAACCTGCGCGAACTGCTGCCAGGGCGATTCGAGCTGCCTCCGGCGTCGGATCAACGTGCCGGGCATACAGGCGACCCGAAGGCAAGCCAACATACCGCCGAGCCGGGCCCGTAGGCCGAGCCCGGTCGGATCGCCGCGGAGCGCAGGAGCCAGCGTCCGCTACCTCCGACTCGCATGGCGACCACGGAGGACGTTGGCAAACCCGCACGGGCGCCGGTGCCCTTATCGCGACGTGGGTCGACCCGCTATCATGGCGGCAGCATGAGGTAGATTTGATTGGCGAGTTTTGACTTTCGCCGCCTCGCCAACTGACCTGGGCCACATCTCTTACCTGTCTTGGACACCCTTCGATGGCAGATCTCACCACTTATGTCGATGGACTGAAGTTACCGAATCCGTTCATCATCGGTTCGGGGCCCCCGGGCACGAATGCCAACGTAATCGGCAAGGCGTACGACGAGGGCTGGGGAGCCGTCGTCTGCAAGACGGTCAGCCTCGACGCGTCGAAGGTCATCAACGTCCAGCCGCGTTACGGCCGACTGCGCGCGGCCGGGTCGGGAGAGATCATCGGCTGGGAGAACATCGAGCTGATCAGCGACCGCAACTTCGACACATGGCTCGACGAATTCAAGCAGATCAAAGACAAGTACCCCGAGCGAGTACTGATCGCCTCGATCATGGAGGAATACCGCCGAGACGCCTGGATCGAAATCGTCGAGCGCTGCCAGCAGGCCGGCGTCGACGCGCTGGAGTGCAACTTTTCGTGCCCCCACGGCTTGCCCGAGCGGCGCATGGGCTCGGCGATGGGCGAGAACCCCCAGATCCTGGCCGAAGTCTGCCAGTGGGTGATGAGCACCGCCACGGTGCCGGTTTGGGCTAAGATGACGCCCAACGTCACGCACATCGAAGCCCCTTCGCGCGCCGCTCTGGCGGCCGGCTGCCAGGGAATCAGCGCGATCAACACCATCCGCAGCGTCATCGGCGTCAACCTGGAAACGCTACGTCCGGAGCCCACCGTCGAAGGATACACCACGCTGGGCGGCTACTCGTCCAAGGCGATCATGCCCATCGCACTGCGCATGTGCCTGGAGACGGCGCAACTCATTCGCGACGAATTCCCGGGCGCTCGCTCTCGGGCATCGGCGGCGTCGAGTCGGGTCGTGATGCGGCGCAGTTCCTGCTGTTGGGCTGCGACACCGTGCAGGTTTGCACGTACGTGATGAAAGCCGGCTATCGCGTGATCCATGCCATGCTCGACGAGCTGGCCGAATTCATGGACAAGCACCATTTCCAAACGGTGGCGGACTTCAAAGGGCACAGCATGCAGTTCTTTACGACCCACCACGACCTGGTCGAGCGCCAGAGCGCGGCCCGGCAGTCGGCTCGCACGGCGGACCGGACAAAGGGAGATGCCGTCGCGGCGGACCACGAATGGCGCGGCGACGATTTTGTGCGCCAGACCGACGCATTGTCGCGCGGCTAGCGTGCGGTCGACGCACCCGTCAGACGCCCGATGAATTCTCGGCGAAGTGCGTCGGCTCGCGGCGCAGCATGCGCCCGTGATCGGCTGTGCCGACGAACTTGCCGTCGCGGACCTGCACCCGCCCGCGCACCGCGACGCTATCGGTCCGGCCAGTGATCGGCCATCCCTCGTAGGCGCAGTAGTCGACGTTCATCTGCTGCGTGGCGGCGGACAGGGCGCCGCGATAAGCCGGATCGAACACGACCAAGTCCGCGTCGGCACCCGGCTGGATGGTTCCCTTCCTTGGAAACAAGCCGAATAACCTGGCGGGCGTGGTTGAAGCCACCTCGACAAACCGGTGCAGGTCAATCCGCCCCGCCGCCACGCCGTGCGTGTAGAGCAGGTGCACGCGGTCTTCGACGCCGGGAATGCCGTTGGGAATCTTGGCGAAGTCGCCGCGGCCCATCTCCTTTTGCCCCGCGAAGTCGAACGGAGCATGATCGGTCGCGACGGCCGATACGTCGCCGCTGGCCAACGCCCGCCAAAGCGCCAGTTGGTGCGGCTTTTCGCGCAGCGGGGGCGACATCACGTACTTCGCGCCGGCAAAGTCCGCCTGCTCGGCGTATGAGCGATCTAAAACCAAGTGCGGAATCACCGCCTCGACCCATAGCTCCACGCCGCGGGCTCGTGCCCTCCGTGCCGCGTCGAGCGCATCGCTGCACGACGTGTGCACCACGTACACGTGCGCGCCGGTCAACTCCGCGAACGAGGCCAGATGATGGACCCCTTCGGCCTCGACGCTCGTTGGCCGCGAGGGCTCGTGCCACTCGGGCCCCGTCGCCCCTCGCCCAGAAGCTGCTCCTGCCGCCGCGCCACGAGCTCGGCGTTTTCGCAATGGGCCGAGACAATCACGCCCAGGCGTCGTGCCAACTGGAGCGTCTGGTAGAGCTCGCCGTCGTCGATCCCCAACGCACCCCGATAGGCCAAGAACACCTTGAACGAGGCCGTGCCGTCTTCGACAATCCGCTCGAGCAGCTCCGGCGTCGAACGGTTGAACTGCGTTACACCCATGTGAAACGCGTAGTCGCAGGCCGATTGCCCGTCGGCTTTCGACTTCCACAGCTCGTAGGCTTCCCAAGGATCGTCGCTGCGGGCCGGGCACACCATCTCGATCAATGTCGTGGTGCCGCCTACCAACGCCGCGCGGCTGGCGGTCGGATAGGTGTCCTTAGCCAGGGTGCCCATGAAGGGCAGATGGATGTGCACGTGGGGATCGATGAAGCCCGGAAATACAAGCTTGCCGGCGGCATCGATCACTTCATCGCCGGGCCCGGCGGTCAGGTCCGAGTCGATGCGCGTGATCGTCTCTCCCTCGCACCAGATATCGGCCCGATACCGAGCGTCGGCCGTCACAATCTCGCCATTTTTAATGAGTAGCGCCACTGATTGAACTCAAATGGGGGAAGAAGGGAAGTGCCAGCGATACGTTCTCAATCATTTCTCGCATCATCAACACGACTGCTGGAAGAATCACCACGACGTCCAAACGCTCCGAGGGATGCACGAGCATGCGGCAACTCGCAACGCGACAAGGCAGCCAACTGCATGTTGTCGGGCACGCCACCAGCGACGTCAAGCCGGTCGGCTACACGTGGTTTGTCAGCTTCGCCATTTCGCCGCTTACCTACGCCGCACTGATGACGGTTTTACGGCGCGCGGGCACTGTCATAGTTCGGTAATGGCGCCGTACGTCTCGGGGCGGCGGTCGCGATAGAACTGCCAGGTGTTGCGGACTTCGCGGATCGTGTCCAAATCCAGGTCGGCCACGACGATATCGTCCTGGTCGCGCGCTCCCTCGGCGAAGATCTGCCCGCGGGGATCGCAGAAGTAGCTCTGGCCGTAGAACTCGCCGATCCGCCACGGCTCTTCCCAGCCGGGACGATTGATGGCGCCCACGAAATATCCGTTGGCGGCGGCATGCGCCGGCTGCTCCAGGCGCCATAGGTACTCCGACAGGCCGGCCACCGTGGCCGAGGGGTTGAAGACGATCTCCGCTCCGCCCAGCCCCAGGCACCGCGCCCCTTCGGGAAAATGGCGGTCATAGCAAATGTAGACGCCCACTTGGGCAAAACGCGTGTTGAACACCGGATAGCCGAGGTTGCCGGGCCGGAAGTAATACTTCTCCCAAAACCCCGGGGCCACTTGCGGGATGTGCATCTTGCGAAACTTGCCCAGGTAGCTGCCGTCGGCATCGATCACGGCCGCCGCGTTGTAGTACAGGCCCGTAATCTCTTCCTCATACAACGGCAGCACAATCACCATGCCGTGTTTTTTCGCCAGCGTGCAGAACAGTCGGGTGGTCGGCCCCTCGGGAATGCGTTCGGTCAGTTCGTACCACTTTGTTTCTTGTTCGGCGCAAAAGTAGGGGCCATAGAACAGCTCCTGTAAGCAGACGATCTGGGCGCCTTGCTCGGCCGCCGCGGCAAGCATGCTGACGTGCTTGTCGATCATGGCTCGTTTGATCTTCTCGACCGGCTCGGTGGCCGACGCGCACAGCGTCGCCTGAATGAGTCCGCCGCGAACGATTCTGGACATGGTTTTGCTCCACCGCTAACAACGCGAACCGGCCGGCCGTATACTGACGGACGTGCCTGCCCGTATGGCGGATTCATAATACGCATTGCCAACGACCGCACAAGTCGCGACGGGATTTCTCCGCTCACTGCTCGACAAACACTCAGGAAGTCGACCTCGAGGCCCATCACATGTCATCGCCGACTGCCACAACACCGGCGGCCAGCCCGGTCAAACATTGGATCGCGGGCCGACACGAACCATCGAAAAGCACCCGCTGGGGCGACGTCTTCAACCCATCGACCGGACGCGTCCAAGCCAGCGTGCCGTTGGACACGGCCGGTGAAGCCGACCAGGCAGTGCGCGCGGCGGCCGCGGCGTGGCCCGAGTGGAGCGAAACGCCGGCAGTGGAACGGGCCCGAGTCATGTTTCGCTTCCGGCAGTTGCTCGATGAGTATTTCGAGGAGTTGGCCGCGCTGGTGACGCGCGAACACGGCAAGACTCTGTCCGAGGCCCGGGCCGAAATGCAGCGCGGCATCGAGATGGTCGAGTTTGCCTGCGGCATTCCCAGCCTGTTGACGGGTCAATCGGTGGAGAACCTGGCGACAAACGTCGACTGCGAGACGACTCGGCACTCGCTGGGCGTGTGCGTGGGCATTACGCCGTTCAACTTTCCCTCGATGGTGCCTTTGTGGATGTTTCCCCTCGCCATCGCCTGCGGCAATACCTTCGTGCTCAAACCGTCGGAAAAGGTGCCGATGTCCGCGATGCGGTTGGGCGAACTGCTGGGCGACGCCGGGCTTCCGCCGGGGGTGATGAACGTCGTCCATGGCGACAAGACGACCGTCGACGTGCTGTGTTCGCACCCGCAGGTCGAAGCCGTGTCGTTCGTCGGTTCCACGACTGTCGCCAGGCACGTCTTCGAAACCGGCACGGCGCACGGCAAACGCGTGCAAGCGGCCGGCGGCGCCAAGAACCACATCATCATCATGCCCGATGCCGATCTCGACCAGGCGGTCGCCGCGCTGCTCGCCTCGGCGTTTGGCTGCGCCGGCGAGCGGTGCATGGCCGGCAGCGTGGCGGTGCCGGTGGGACGCATCGCCGATGAGGTGGTCGACGGGCTCGTACGCGTGGGCGAGCAACTTACAGTCGGCCCAACGGACGGCGGCGCCGAGGTCGATATGGGGCCATTGATCACTCGGGCGCATCGCGATCGCGTTGCCATGTATTTGGACGTCGCCGGCGAGGAGGGGGCGAGCGTCGTTCTCGACGGACGCCAGCGCGATTGGCCCGGCGACGGATTCTTGCTGGGGCCCAGCGTCGTGGATCGCGTGCAGCCCCAGATGCGACTGGCCCGTGAGGAAGTCTTTGGACCAGTGCTATCCGTAGTGCGCGCCGCCGACCTGGACGAAGCTCTGGCCCTGGGGCGGCAATGCGAGTATGGCAACGGGGCCAGTCTGTTCACGCGCAGCGGCTGGGCCGCCCGGCAGTTCAAACGTTATTTCAACGCGGGCATGATCGGCATCAACGTCGGCGTGCCCGCGCCCATGGCTTGGTTTCCCTTCACCGGCTGGAACAAATCGTTCTACGGCGACCTGCACATGCAGGGCACCGAAGGCGTTCAGTTCTATACGCGGCAAAAGACCACTATGAGCCGCTGGTTCCGGGCCGCCACCGACTCCCACGCCGACCCGATCTGGAAGCCAGACGCCGCCAAGTGACGCCGATTCGACGTCAAAGCACGGCCGAGCGCTCCCTGCGTGAGGGAGTCTCGACGCGTCGCATCAGGCGAGTGTCGAGGCCCGCGTGCAGAGCGTCGCTTCTGCGGCTCGCCGTACGCAGGGTGTCAGTTTCCAGTCCTGCGGTGCTTCTGCCGGCGTCGCGTCCTTTGCAGAGGTTCTATCACATCGCAGGTTTCTTACGCACCTCTCTGCAAGCGAATCACGTTGTCAGCGGATCCCTGTTTCGCGACACGACACGACTGTCACATGGTGCACGCCACCGCTTACGGAATTATCGAGGCACGTAGTCGTGCGGTCCGTAGTAGTGCGGACCGGACGGAATGCCATACCGGACCTCGATCAAGTTGTGCGGCTCTCGGGCTCCGGCGGCGATTGCTTGATCCAAGGCGGTCTGCCACATGTACCAGTTGTCGACGGTGCCGCGCAGGATCGCGACACCGTTTTCGACCGTTGCAGTGACTTGGCTGTCGGGGTCCACGAACGTGTAGGTCAACTTATCCTTCAAATCCGCTGCAATGGCGGCATCGCTTTTCGGTTTCCACTTCTTGCGCACGGACAGGTAATCGTTGACGTGGACGACGCCCTTTTGCCGGCTGGCAATCCACTCGGCATGGTACTTTTCGAATTGCGTGTCGACCAGACCATAAAGGCTAACGTGCGCGTTCTCACATTCGATCATCAGATTGTGTCGTTCGACATAGGGATCTCGCGCCATGGCAGCCCGCGTAAAATCGGCAATCTGCTCGTCGCTCGGCGTTTCATCGGGCCAGCGGACAGTGAGGTTGTTCTTTACCCTGCGAACGCCAATCGTGTGGCGAGCATCTTGTTCGGCCGCACGTTGCGCCGTGACGTGCCCAACGTCGCCCGTCAGGGTCACCACGCCATGCTCGACGTCGACCTGAGGATCAAAGCTCAAGATCCGCGGATCATGCTTGAAGGCACGTTGCACCGCGTCTCGAATGCCCTCGTCCGTCACTTGCTCGTAACGCTTCGATCGCAGGAGCGGATCGGTATGGCGCCAATTCACGTTGACGCCTCGGCTGTCGACATCCTTCGCCCCTGCGCGGTAGGCCAGATAGTCCGCGTGCGACTTCTGAAAGCTGCTCGCCACGCGGCCATTCAGCACCGCCACCCCGTCTTTCACGTCCACTTCAAGTTGTACGTCGTCGAGTAACGCCGCATACTTGAACAGCTCGGTGATCTCGGTTTGCAATTCCTGGTCGGTGAAGTTGTGTTTTGATTCGACGCCCAATTCGTTCACGAGTTCGATCACGCCTTTGACACTCATCGCGACTTCGCCAGCCAGAGTTTTCTCACCGTTCGAGGGCACGGTCCCGCTGAGTGTGATGGCGTTGTCTTTGGCGACAACCTTGACCACCAGTCGATGCGTTGCCGGATCGGCACTCAAGGCATCGATGACGTCCTTCTCCATCGCCGCATCTTCGCGGCGGTCGGTATTGACTTCCATCTCGTCCAGCACGGCCACGACGCCTCGAATGCGCTCGGCCAGGCCCACGGCGATTTCCTTGGCCAACAGATTCGACACCTGCCCGGAAAGCGTGACAATTCCTTTGTCAACGTCAACGTCGATGCGATGGCCATCGACGGCCTCTGATCGCCGCAACTCATCGTCAATTGCCAACATGATCAACTCGTCGGTTAGCTCATCGAGTTCCGCTGGAGTGATTACCGGTTGCTCCTTCGTGGCGGCCGGCTTGGCGCTTGCGGGATTGGCAGCGGCGTCCGCACCATCTTGCGACAACCCGCGGGATACGAGCATTGTGGCCAACAGGATGTGTGCTACCGCATAGCTGCTACGCAAACTCCGACCGCGGCGCGAGACCTTCTTCATTTCTGTCGCCTTCATCAGTTGAGCCTTTTAAAACACGGTCCAGAAAGTTTTGAACGGTTACTCTTCATTAGCGAGCACGGGTTCCGCACGCTGTTGTGCGGTCAACGCCAACCCAGTCCAAGCAACGTCATCCGTGGCGCTGCCACAAAAACGAGCAACTACCAAGCAACTTCCGTGCCGTGCTGTCGCCTGCTGAGGTAAATCACTCCAGTGCCCGACCACATCGAACTACAGAGCAACAAGTCAGTGCCCCCGTTTGAGCCCACGCTCTGCCGGGAATGACGCAATTCGCACAGGTGCGCGTGCCGGCACACTCTCATGAAGTCGGACGTTGAGGCGAATCGCCCCGCCGACGGCATACGCGATCGCCAAAAGCCTGGCCATGCAACTGCGCATAGCGATCGTCGTCAAATTTGAACCCGGACGAGCAATTCGATCACGATTCGCCTTCGCCGATCAACTCATCCTTCTTGCGTTTGCCACCCTTGCGTTTGGAGACGTCGGGCGAGTTCTTCATTACAAAGCGATGATCCTCGACCAACTTCAGCAAATCAAAGGAGCTCAAAATGCCGACCACCTTCTTCTCGTTTGTGACCACAACGTGATGAATGTGGTGGTTTCTCATGATTCGCGCAGCGAGCGATACGTCGGCGTATAGTGGCACCGTGTAAAGTTTCGTCGTCATGAACTGGCTGACGGGCGTTCCAAGGGGCCGCTCATGCAAGAAGTCAGTGGCGCTGACGATGCCCACGGGTTCGTTCTCCCCGTTGACCACCGGAATACAGCTGACCTTATTCTCGCTGAGCACTCGCTTGACATGCTCAAAGGTTTGGCTGGGCGTGGTTGTCATGACCTTGGACACCATCAAATCATTGACCTTCGCGTTCATCGTACGTCGATCTCCACAGAGTATTTCACGGGGCAAATGGAGCGGTTGCGTGGCAGAAATATCAACGCAGCCTCGCAAGCGGCACGGGGGCCTCGATGTTCGTTATTCACCGCGGGCGTTGGCGAAGGCCGCCAGGAGACCGTCGTCGACGTCGCGCCCACAAACGTAGCCGCTGGCCACCAAGTGAGACGGAACGAACATTCCGGACACGAGCAGTTCGCGAATGGTGACTCGCCTAAGCCGCATTCTACAACCAAGAGCTCTCAGGCACCATTGCCCCATGAGAAGTGCAACTCACGCGGCAAATGTCTCCCTGGCGGACAAGGTCGGCCCTCTCCCTCCGCTTGCACTTGACGTTGGTCAAGCGGTCGCTTGGAAGCAACACCAAGAGACTCACGGTCTTGCAGAGGCAGGCAAGTTAGATCGCAGGGAGATTCCCACCGCTTGAACCGTCATAAGTAGTCGGGACGACTGGACGGCCATTGAACTCTTGCTTGTTACTGTCCGCGGCTGACAATCCGGACTGCGTCGGATCCTTCGTGGGCCTGGACGGTGACCAACGGCAACGGCTGGATAGCCGGTGCCACCCGTGACGACCTTAAACCGCCGCGGCTCAGTTGGTCTCCCCACCAAGGTGCCATGTGGCAGCATGGGCGGATGTTTGCGAACGGAGTCCCTCGGCGCATTGCTGGATGAAGCCGGTCGGGTCCATGTCGGCACTCCTTTGGGTGCATCAAGTGAGAGCAAGCAGCAGAGGAATCTTTGAAGTCGATTTGTTGCAAATCGCTTCCCCACAATGAAAAAGCAGTTCAACGCACGCGCCGAACTGCTCTTACTCAGAAAGAAGGCGCCGGCGCGATCGGCCAGCACGCGATCGCGTCGCCATGTTCAAGCGACACCTGTCCGGACTTTCCGGGAAGGGAAACGCGAGCCGGCTCGTCGGCAGAAGTAACAAGGCGTAGCGGCGATCGCAAAAAGTCCACGATCACATCCCACGATCCACTTCCAAGGCCAGGCACTCGCGCGTGAACTCGTCGGTGATTGCAAACCACTTCAGCGGCTGCCCCGTCGTCGTCCGGTTGTGGATGAAGTCCCACGTCCAAACGTGATCCGGATGCTCCGCGCGGCGTCGCACGCAACTATTGCCGCTGTGGCCCAAACGCCGTTTTTTGCGGGCCTTTCTCGGCACCTTGAAGCCCTCGCGACGCCACAGGCGATAGACCTTCTTCACGTTCACGTGCCATCCTCGCTGACGCAGCTTGGCCCAGATGAAGCGATAACCGTAACGCGGATACTCGCGCACGAGCTCATGCATGCATGCCACCAGACGCTGCTCCTGGGCAGTGTCTGGCCACGCGCAATACCGCTGCGTGCTGCGCGACACGCTCAACGCCTTGCACGCCCGACGCTCCGATACACGGCAGCGATCCCGAACATGCCGGACCGCCGTGCGTCGCCGCGTCGGGCTCAGTAGTTTCCCTCCAAGGCTTCCTTCAAAATCGCCTTGTCCAGTTCGGCCTCGGCCAGCAGCTTCTTCAGCCGCTTGTTCTCGCCCTCCAACTCCTTCAGCCGCTTGGCTTCCTCGGCCTTCATGCCGCCGTACTGGTTCCGCCAGCGGTTGATACGTCTGCTCGCTGATTTCCAAAGCCTGGCACACCTGGCCGATCGTCTTGTCCGCAGACAACATCGCCTCGGCCTCACGCAGCTTCCGGATGATCTGCTCCGGCTTGTGCTTCTTGCCTTTCATCGAGAGTCTCCTTGCCCAAATGGACGCTAGGATCTCTCATACCACATGGAACAGCTTTCGGGGAGCAGGCCAACCACAGCGGCGGAAAGCGGCTGTCGTCTACTGATCGATCATGGCGGCCACATGCTCGGTGTCGAGCATGCGCCGTTCATCACCGGGTGACTTTCGACGCTGACGGTGCGGCACCAGGCGGTGGCGCTAGGGGCGAAGCTACCGCCGGGGCTTTTTTCAAGAACCTCTTGATCGGGATGTCGTAGAACGCTCCACCTGACGGTTGTCGCTTGCCGTCGACCATATGGGTGATGATCCGAATCTTGCGCGATCCAAATGCTCCTTGCTTATCTGCACTTGCCCTACGCGTTTGCCATCCTTGGTCGGTTTCAACTCGATTGGCACCATCGCGTCATACGAGCGGCCACCCTGCCTGTCCGTCTGCTTGCTGAAAGCAACCAGGTCGACCGAATCCAAGGGTTTCAGTCTCCCTTCGTCGGCGAGCGTAAAAACGACGGTCAGCTTGTCGCTTCCAGCGTCGTATACTGCCACGTCGTACTTCAACTTCCAGTCGTCCTTCGAGGGGCCAAGCCCAATTCGTATCGCCCAACTGTGGTCAGCCATCAGTACAACTACGGCGACAACCAACATACCCGTCGCCAAGCGTGATAATCGAATGCTCATTTGCACGTTCACCTTTCAAGAATGCAGGAGCGCTGTAGCCGATCCGAGCGTCAGCACCTCGGCTGTGCCCATCCAGCGGCCCATTCAAGCCGTACGCATCAATTCGGGCAATATCAATCTGAGAGCCGATACTCTGCTATCGCGGTGCTTGCTGGTCCGCGAGCTACGTCGGCAGGGCTTGTGGCTAAAACGATTTCCCGATCCCATTCGGCGCTGAGCACAAGTACGCCTGAACTACATCAGACTCAATTGAACTCTCGCCTCGATGGCGCAACTCTTATCGCCACAACTAGATAGTCTGGGCGAGAGGATTTGAACCTGCGACCTCTTGACCCCCAGTCGCCCCGCCGGATGCCCTAAACCCCTGTGCTGCCAGCGACTTGCGCCATTCTAGTTGTGGCCAAAATGGCCGTCAATGGACACGTTTGGACAGGATACCGTGCGTTTACCGTGCGTTCTGAACCGCGATCATGGTATTGCTCAATAGCTCGTCGGTTAGTTCAAGCTTTGCCTCGAAATGTGCCAGACGCAATTCGAGTTCAATCTTGGTAGCGTTGGAAATTGACGCATGCATTATCCACTGAGACACTGCGCGTGCGGTCTGCAAGAGCTTGGGGCGAAGCCGGTTGAAGAAGTTCTGCTGCGCCCAGACCTCCTGCATTGCATGGTGCTTGGCCATCTCGAAATCTTGTTGATAGTCGTCACCAGTCTTCGCAGGACTAAGCACATTTGGCTTCTCACAATTCAAGATCGAATCGCTGCTCCTTCAATCGAATTCTGACATCCACCAGAGTATTCGCCAGCGTATCAAGAAGTTGCGTATACTCTTTGAGAATTCCTACCAATTCCGCTGTGTCGCGGGCGTTATCTTTTCGATCTTCGTCATTCACGATTTACCCCACTCTTTAAGCGCTCTGATGGTCTCCCAAAGGCGGCGCGTTGATTCAATTCTAGTCTTGTCTTCGTAGCCCGCTGCCGTTGTAACGAGCAGTTCGTTTTCGCCCGTCTCAAAGTTTGCAATCACCAGCGAAGCGAAAGTGGTTTCGCAGCGGAAGTTGTCAGCGCCTAGCTCATTGGCGAGAGATGCCAGCGTATTGCCAAATGGTCCGTCGATGTAGTGGCTCACGACGTCATCACGCTGCTGCCACCAAAGGTCTTGCTTGGTTACGAGACTAAGCAGCCAGAGTCGTTCCTTGTTCGAGCGAATAAATGGAGCGAGACGCTCCAACACACGAATCTCTTCATTTCGGCACTCGTCGGTGTAATCCTTGAGGAACTCGGCGTCATCGCCGCGATAGAGCCTGTGTCGCTTGTAGCTGAATTGGCCAATCGAGTGATATCCGTTGGCACTGACGAGTATGATCCCACTGTAAAGGCCGGCGTAACCGTTCACGCCCTGGGGAGGAGTGATGGGTAACCGTTCACGGCCTGGGGAGGAGTGATGGTGCTGGTTGACCGGCGAAGTGGGCCTGGAGTGCGGTGGTGAGGTAAGCGAAGCTGTTGCGAGATTGTCGGTGACAGGTTTCCACGGCCGTCAGGATGGTCTCCACGAAGCGGCTGCCGTCCGCGCCTCCGGTGCCGAACGACAACTTTCGCCAGATGACCGCCGGCCGCAAGGCACGCTCGCTGGCGTTGTTGGTCGGCTCAACCCCTTCGATATCCAGAAACGTCCATAACCAGTCGCGATGATCGTACAGTGGCCGGCACATTCCGGCCAGCTTCCGATTGCCGCTGAACGCTCCGCGCAACAGCAAGCCGTCGATCTCTTTTCGGATCGGTTGCATCAGACGCTCGAATCCGCGACGGGTGATGGTTCCGTCGCGGCAGCGTGCCGCGTGGTGAAACAATTTCTTCGTGGGGCGCATCAGATCGCGTCCCAGGCGTTTCACCTGCTGGTCCGCATGATCGACCAGAGCCTGAAAATCCCGCTTCAGATGCGCCCAGCACCACTGCGGTCGGCCGACGTTCCAGTACATCTTGGCTCGGTCGCAGTTCACCACGCCGTCGAAGGCGTCGGTGAGCAACTCTTCCAACACGGTAGCGGCCCGCGTGGTCCGCAGCGCAAAGACCGTATGCGTACGGGCGACGAAGGTCCATAGCCAGGATTTCTGCCGGGCTTCTTTGGTCGGCGATTCGTCGATGCCCAACACCGATTCGCTGGGTAGTTGCCCGGCGAGTTCTTCGTAAGCCGGCCGCAGCGCGGCGGTGGCCTGGGCTTGCAGCTTGACCACCCAACCCGGCGAGCAGGGTTGATTCAAAACTTGTTCCAAGAACAAGGCCACCCGTCGTTTGCTCTGTTTGAAGCAGCCCATCAACAACGCCGTCAGGGCCACCAATCGCGGTCCGGCCTGGCTCCGCGGCACGCCCGGCGGAAGCTGCCCGCAGGTCGATTCACCGCACGAGCGACAACTCAAGCGGTGAAGCTGATATTCGGTGACCAGCGGCTTGATTTCGGGCAGTTCCCAAACCTGATGCCGCAGCGGCGCCGGGTCGCTGCCGCGGAGCGGCTCGCCGCAACGCCGGCATTCGGCAGGCTTCAGCTTGTGGACTTCATCGCACTTGTCGGTCGGCAGCAGCGGACGCTCGTGCTTCTTGTGTCCCGGCTGACCACCGCGCCGCTTCTTGGACTTCGGCTTCTCCGCCGCCGGCTTGGCGTGCGGATGCTGGATGCTGGGCGGCAGCGAGGAGTTCTGCGGCGAGCGGCCGAGTTGCTGTTCCAACTCGGCAACCCGCGCTTTCAAAACCGCCAACTCCCGCTCATAATGCTCGATGACCGCTTGCAGCAGCGCCCGAAACTCAGGCGGCAAGCCAGACAACTGCTCGGGCGTGATCGGCAACCGCGACATGCCCCCTGGTGTCGCCGAAATCGCCCGCCTGCGCGAAGACCAGTTCCTTACCCCGGGCCGTGAACGGTTACGTACGCCATGCTGTTACGTTGGTTGGTGAGAGGTCAGTCGCCAACTCAGCGGCGAGTACACAATGGCGCCACGCTTGGCCGTAGAACACGGCGTCCATACGCGCCATTGCGTCGGCATTAAGAAATGGCGTGTCACCCTCGCGGAACGACTGCAAGGTCTTTAAATATTGTCCATTTCCCGGGGAATCTAACATCCACGCTGCACCCGCGAATGCCATCCCACCAGTCGGGTCCGGCGGCGAATACACTGCCAGCGTTGCTCACCCAAAAAGTGCCTGTTCGGATGGGAAGGGCAGAGCCGAACCCGGTTGTGTATCCACTCCGAATATCGCATTCTCCAGGACCTTCGATAAAACAGCAGTGCCCGTATGAAGCCTAATTGTAAGCAACGTTACATATCCGAGTTGTCCGAGAACAGCTATGGCGAGCACTAATCGGAAATACAGCTGTCGACGGCCAGTGCGTACAAACGACATTTGAACACTCGGTTGAGAAAGTCCCCTGCAGCTTAATCCCCGATCGCGAACGCGTGCCGAGCGATACAGTAGCACTCACCCGCCCGGTCTCCGTGTCGAGTGTCGGAAGCGTCCGTCAAGGTGCGCACATTTGATTTTGGGTTGGTGCCTGGAGCTGGGTGTTTCCTTGGTGGTTTTCGTCTGTCTTTGTTCCCCCTAGGGGGAACAAAATCGCCCAGTTTATGCGACCGTCATTGCGGACTCGGTTTGCTTCTCTCGGCCACCAGCGTGAGCCTTCTCGCGGGCCGCCTGGCGGTCTTCTTGGGCGTGGATTGCCTTGAGCATCGCCATGACTTCCTTCACTTTGCCCTCTTGGGCACCACGCTCATCACGTTGCGATACCAGTGCACCATGCACCGCTGCCAGGACGCCTCCGGATAAAACTCCCCCAACGCTTCCAGCAATCCCAGCGACTTGTCGCTCGTAAACAACTGCACCCCCGCAGGCCACGCTTTTCGAGGTGCCGCAGGAAGTTCCGCCAACTCTCGGCGTCTTCCTTCGTGCCCTCGACCACGCCGCAGGATCTCACGGCCTCGCGATGAGGCTCAAAGCACTCATGCTCAACGAAGACGGGCCCTCGGCGGCCACACACGTAACATCATCCTCTAACATGTCGGCTCGGGATTCGGGATTGGTGGTGGAAGGATATTCCACGAGGTATTGTTCTTGGCACATGCCCCGTTCGCAAGAGCTTGATCCTGTGGCGATGCGAATGGTTGCCAAACTTCAACGTTGATGCCAATTTGG
>CAVZWY010000047.1:0-22364 GCA_963779015.1 uncultured Planctomycetaceae bacterium
ACCGTGGAAGAATATCCCCGAGGGTCGTGGAGTTCGGATTTCTACGCCATCCCGAACGATCCGAAGATCATCGGTTCGTACGGACATCGCCCGGCGTCGGACAAGACGATCGGCAACTACTAGAACGCGGCCGTCAGGCCACGCAGCAGCCGCTGCGAACCTTTCCGAGCCGCGCAAGGTCCCTGCGAGGGCTTCGCGCGGCTCGAACTTTGCGCAGACGCCACGCGGACAAAAAGGTATCGTCAGAGGCGGACAATCGGGAATTACGTCGGAGTAGCCACCATGACACCGCAGGAATTGGAACTCGGTCGGGCGTTCCTGAACGATTCGCGCGACCAACTGCAAGGCTGCCGAAGGCGCATCTTGCACTGCGTCGACCAGTTGCACGACGAGCAACTCTGGTGGCGGGCGGGCGAACAATTCAACAGCATCGCCAACCTCATGTTGCACCTGGCCGGCAACGTCGAGCAGCGCATCAATAGCTTGATCGGCAGCGCACCGACAACCGCGACCGCCAGCAAGAGTTTGCCGAGCGTGGCCCGATTGCCAAGGATGAATTGCTCAAACGGCTGGATGGCGCCTGCAAGCCGCCGACGAAGTCCTGGCCCAACTCCCGCCCGAACGGCTGCTCGATCAACGCACCTACCAGCGGTTGCACGGACCGGTGGAAGGCACGTTTGTAACGCTCATTCTGCACACGCTGGTCCACCTCGGCGGGCACACGCAGGAAATCGTGGCTCTGACCCGGTTACAATTGCGCGACGACTATCGGTTCATGCAGTAGAGAAAGCCGAGCACCGAGCAAGGAACCGGGAACATGAGCACGGAAGTGGCACAACGCGCATTGATGCTGGTCTACGACGGCGATTGTCCGATGTGCATCGGCGCGGTCGCCTGGTTGCAACGCACCGGCCTGGTGACGGCGGAGCAAGCTGTGAGCAATCACGAGCTGGCGCCCGCCGATCTGGAGGTCGCGCAGGCGGCCGGCATTCGCAATCAATTGGTCGTGCTCGATCCCACGACGCGCGTCACGCGCAGCGGCGCCGATGGACTGTTGTGGCTGGTGGGCGAGAACCGCGGACATCCGCTGTGGGTGCGATTCCTTTCACTGCCGGGAATGCGGCAGCTCGCACGGCTGATCTACGAGGCCATCTCGTACAATCGCCGCATCATCAGCCCGCCCCGGCATGCAATCCGCTGTGATTGCGAGCCGCAAGCGACGGTCGCCCGGCGGCTGACGCTGGTGGGACCGCTGGCAGTGGCCACCGTGGGGCTCGTGGCGCTGTTCGGCGCCGCGGTTTCTCACAGTCAGGGTGGGAACGCGATGGTCGGGGCAGCGTTCCTAGCGCTCGCAGTAGCGCCGGCTGGCTGCCAACGGCTGTCGCGGCGATCGTGCTCTTGCGCGGCGAACAACGCGTCGACTATCTGGCGCACCTCGTGTTCACCGCATTCCTCGGCGCTGGCATTGTTGCCGGCGAGCATCGCCGCCTGGTGGTTGCCGGCAGCGGCAGCAGCGCTGGCAGCCGTTTCGCTGGTCGTCGCGTTCGTGCTGATGTTTCGCATGCAAGGGCGCCGCGTTGCAGCGGTGGGAGTCTCGACCCGATGGCTATGGTCCTGGGCGGGACTCGTGGCCGCTGGTTTCGTCGTCACGATACTCACGGTCGCCGCGTAGGGGTGAGGGCTCTGACGCGCGCGAACCTTTGCGACTTCGAAGACTCGAACTACCAACCGTTCTCGCACGCCCTCAAAGCCGACAGCCAACCATGATTCTCGAAATTGCTCTGCTCGACGTCATCCCCGGCCAGGAATCCCAGTTCGAAGCGGCGTTCGCCCGAGCGCAGGCCATTATCGCCTCGATGCCGGGCTGCGTGCGCCACGACCTGAATCGCTGCCTCGAAAAGCCCTCGCGGTACATCCTGCTGGTCGAGTGGGAGAAGCTGGAGGACCACACTGTCGGCTTCCGTGGCTCCACCGAGTATCAACGCTGGAAGGCGCTGCTGCACCACTTCTACGACCCGTTTCCGGAAGTCGAGCACTACGCGGATGTGGTTTTCGGCCCGGTCGTTTCGTCCTAGTTCGTGGCCTCGGCAACGACACGGGCGCCACGAGAGCTAGAATCCCAGATGCATCCACAAGCCCCCGTCGGGCGAGATGCTCATCGCGGGACGAGTTTGTTGGAAGCCCTCATGGGGACGTTGGTTCGACGCCGGGCGATAGGGCGAGCGATAGGAAGATGCTCGTGCGGTGCGCCGCGGTGACGCAGGCGCGGGCTGAGTCCAGGGATTCGCGGGCGCGTTGCGCAATTGTTGGATCTCGAGTTTGTTGGCGGCCTCGAGCATCGCGACGCATCGCCAGTCTGGCGATCGTCTGTTGCAACTTCGCGGAGTCCATTGTGTTGAACTCCGGAATCTTCCGCAGCAGCTCCTCTCGACTTCGGTCCGACAAGATGGACAAGTAGCTTCCCAACCAGGCCCTCACTTCACGCGCCTTTTGCGTGTCCAAAATCTGGAACTTGGCGTCCAAATCCGCCAGCACGAACTTCAACTCACTGGCGGACATCTTGTCGACACGCGCCGAAAAGTCTGCCTTGATCCGCGCCACCTGCTCGGGCGAATAGACCTGTTGCGTGGCGAACCAACGGTCGAGCTCGACCATCGCACGGCGCCAGCAGTCGCTTGCCAGGAGTTCGGCCTTCGCCGCGGTGTCGCGTTCCTCAACAGACCCTGTGGCCGCTGCGGTGGGCTCCTGCGACTCAATCGCTGCACTCGGTGGTCCGGAAGATTGTTCGCTGAATGCCACCGACGAGGGCCCCAGCAGAATCTGACCGCAGCAGCCGACGATCAAGAGAACCGAGTCGCGAATCACCATCGCACATGCACTCCCGTTGTTAGATCTTGAAGCGAGGTCATTGGGGCCGCTACTGCCCTGTGCCAGACTTCCGTGAAAAGCGGACTTGCTGATCGGCCACATGCTCGCCAGAGACCGTGGCGGCGAGTGTCTTGTAGGTGAAGCTGTTCTTGCCGTTGTACTCGATAACCACCGTGCCCGACGTCAACCGACCGTCGGGCAACACGCCGCAGCTTTTCGCAACCCAGGAATCGCCTTCCTTGGTCCAGGTGGCCTCGCCGTGTCCGCCGTCGGTGTCAAAGCTCCAACTCGTTAGCTTGTCGGTTGCCGGGTCCCTGCCGATGCGTTGGGTACTGCGGAAGACCACGGCGCCGTCTTTGGTTGCCTTCAAATCGCGGAGCAAGAAGGTGCCCGTGGCATTCCAGCGTACCGAAACTTCCAGATTCACACCGGCGTCGTCAGCCGTCCAGACGCCCACCATCCAGCCCAACGCATCCAGGCTGGGTGCGGTTGATCGTGCAATCGGAACCTCACACAAACTGGCCAACCGCCAGCGGCCATTCTGTTTGATCCAGGTGGCATGGTAGTGCCCACGTACCGGCGCCGCATCCGATTCGCCGGGCAGTTCGATCTCGGAGACACCGTCTTCCAGAGCCACATCCGGCGTGAGGAAGCGAATCTTGCTGACCGAGCGCCGCAGCTCGGCCGACGCGCCGGGTCGACCGGCCTGACCAGCTTCGGCCACTAGCTCGCTTGCCGGATGCGACTCGCCCAGCTCGTCAAAGTACTCGCCATCCTCGGTCCAGAAATCGGCCAAAGCCTGGCGATCGCCCTTGGCTAGAGCCGCCTCATATTCTTTGGCTGCCTGGCGGATCGCTTGCTCTTCGCGTGCGTTGTCGTCGGCCGATACCGGCGCCAACGCCCACGTGCAGGCGAGCCCCAGCATCAGAAAAAAAAGCACCGGTTTCAATCGCATCGAACTCTCCTCAAGGAAATCATTGCCCGGGCGAACTCTGATTCGAACCGTGACGCTCAATTGTAGCACGCTTCGCGTCGCCTTTCACAACACCGGCAAGAGCCGGAGCCAGCGGAGTTTCGTTCCATATTAATCACTATTCCAACGGCATGATGATTCGGTGAGAAAAACGGGGCCGTTGGCTTAATCAACTTGAAAGCATACAGTGGGAAGCCGCGACTCGGGCGAAATCCACGCACAACCGATACCCAAATGACGGTCCAAACCGCGTCGGCCAAACAGACTCCGCGGCAAGCCTGCTCGGCAATTCTGCATGCCTGGCATCCGTTACTGCTGTACCAGCTCGGCATGTCGTTCATCATCACGGTGATTGCATCGCCTTGGCTGCTGGTGTTGTCGTACAGGCTCGTGGAGCTTTCCGGCGAGCCCGTGTTGGGAAACGCGCAACTGGCCGTCCACCTGGCATCGCCCGTGGGCGCAATTTCGCTGGTGTTTTGGGCAAGTTTGGTGGTACTGCTGGTTCTTGTCGAATACGCGGGTCTGATTCTCTTGGCTGACGCGGCTCTACGTGGTGTCACGCTATCGGTCGGCCAACTGGTCGCGGCATTGATGGCCTCCGCGCCGCGTCTCCCGTGGGTTTCCGTGGTTTTCTCAAGTGCGGCGATCGTCGTAGCGCTTCCTTTCATGGGGCTCGCTGCGATGTCGTACTGGCTGCTTTTGGCTGGCACGGACATCAACTTCTACCTGACCGAGCGCCCACCACGATTCTGGATCGCGGTGGTGATCGGCGGTGTACTGGCCGGGGCCTATGCCGTGTGCATGGTCTGGCTTTTGGTGCGCTGGGCCTTCGCCATTCCCGTGTGTGCGCTAGAGCATTGCGGCTGGCTCGAGTCGCTGCGACTGAGTTGGCGCTTGATGCGCGGCCGTGTCTGGCGCTTGCTGTTGTTGATGGGCGTCTGGCAATTGCTCAAGTACGTCGCATTCGTCGCGGCCATCCTGGCGCTCGACCAACTCAACGGCGAACTGTTCGCACGATTTGAACTGAAACTGTCGCTGCTGGTGTGGTCGATTGTGCTGCTGCTGTTGCTTGATGCCGTGGTGATGCAACTGCTGGCCGCGGTGTTTGCCATCGGCGCCGCGGGGATTTTAGCCTACGAGTTCGCAGACACGCGTCGACTGCAACCGGATGCGTGTCACCCAAACAGCACGCCCGGGCTCCAGACAGGCTTCTCCTTCCGACCGACGCGCAAGTTGCAAGCGGCCATCGTTGCATGCTTGCTCGTAGCACCACTGGCCAGCGTTGCTTCTGCGCTGGTGTTCTCGCACGGGATCGTCTTGCACCGCTCCGTTCGGGTGACCGCGCATCGGGCCGGCCCAAAATCCGCGCCGGAGAACAGCATCGCCGCGCTGCTGCTGGCTCGGAAGGCTGGCGCCGATTGCGTCGAGATCGACGTACAACAGATGTCCGATGGCCACGTCGTGTTGGTCCACGATCGGGATCTGCGACGGGTGACCGGAGACCCGCGCGACGTGGCCGACATCGAGCTGGCGGATGTTGGCCGTTTGCGACTGCGACTCAATGGCCAACCAACGGACCAGCACGTGCCGACCCTGACAGAGTTCCTCGAGGCGTGCGACGACACGATTCGGCTCAACATCGAGATGAAAGACTTTGGCCGCGGCCAATCGCTGGCGACTGCCGTGGTAGCGGAGCTGCGCGCCCACGGTTTTACCGATCGCGCGGGCGTCTCGTGCTTTCAGTTGCAACCGCTACTTGAAGCGAAGCAAGCAGAACCCATGCTGCCCATCGGGATTATCTTGTCGGCCGTCAAGGGAGATGCGACGCAACTACCGGTGAACTTCCTGAGCCTGAACCACCGCCTGCTGAATTTCGACGTGGTACGTCGAGCGCACCGGAAAGGGATGGAAGTTCACGTGTGGACGGTCAACGATCGGGAGACCGCATTGCGGATGTTGGATCTCGGCTGTGACAATCTGATTACCAGCGATCCAGCCCTCATGCGTTACCTGGTGGACTGGTATGAAGGGCTCAGCGATACCGAGCGAATACTCATGCGCCTGCGGCGAAAAATGCGCGAATGAGGGGAGAATCGTCGAACAATGCGTGACTCACAATGTCACGCTTGCCGGCGCGGGCCACGACAATCAGCCGCCGGGCCGGCCTGGTTGGTTGCCATGTATGACCGTCACGGCGAAGTGTTGTGTCGTACCCGTTGGGAAATTCATGCACAACGCGCAGTCGTGCGCCCGCAGGTGGCGCTTGCAAGAACGGTGGATACGGACTCCAATTTTTGTATTCACGACAAGGGAAGCCCACGGGACGAATCCATGATCCGCTTGATCGACGTCGTACAACACTATGGTGTCCGTCCAGTCCTGCGCGGGATCGACTTGCAGATTCCCGCCGGGCAATTGGTGGCAATTGTCGGGCCGAACGGGATGGGCAAATCGACGTTATTGCGCGTCATGGCGGGAATCCTGCAACCGCAGCGCGGGTACGTCGAAATCGACGGCATGCGCCGTTGCAGCTCGGTTGAAAACGAGCTGGCGATCCGCAAGCAAGTTTTCTTTCTCGCCGATCACCCCTGGCTTCCCAAGAATTCGACGGGGCGCGAGTTTCTGGCCGCGGTCGGTCGTATTTACGAGATCGACGACCAGCGGTTGCTGGATCACATTGACCGGTTATTGGTGCTGTTCGACCTGGTGGCCGAAGGCGACTGGCCGATCGCCAGCTACTCCAATGGTCAACAGAAAAAAATCACTTTGGCTTCGGCGTTGGTGACCGAGGCCTCGGTGTTGCTCTTGGACGAGCCATTTGCCGGCGGGCTTGATCCGGCTGGCATTTTGGCGCTGGAGCGCGTGTTGCAGCGGCTGGCGGGAGGCAACGATCGTACCGTCGTGTTTACCACGCCCGTCGCCGGATTGATGGAGGAAGTTGCCCAGCGAATCCTTGTGATTCGCGAGGGAAGGATTCTCGCGGACGACTCGCCGCAAGGCCTTCGCCAACGTGCCGGCGAGCACGCTTCCTTGGCCGCGGCCCTGGAACATTTGATACATCCCACGACCGTCGAACACATCGAACAGTATTTCACCAAGGACGAATGATGGCGACAGCGCGTCGATCTTTGTGGCGGGCATTGGTCTCCTGGATGCGGGTCGTATTGCCGCCATGGTGGGTCGTGTTGTTCTTCTTCACGGGACTGATCGCCTGCGAGGCCCTGGCGCATGGGATCGCGCGCGGCGCAGAGCATTGGAACCAGCCGCTAGATCATTCAATGGATGTGATTGTTCATCGCCCACGCGATATGTGGCTGGTGTTTGCCCTGGCAGCATACGGCTTCTATCGAGTAGTGACCAAGCACCCGCTGTTTCGGCAGGAGTATGCCCAGTGGCTCAGCCAGACACCGTGGAGCGAACGGCTGCCGTTGCCACTGGGGCCCGTTAGCTTGATTCCGCAGGACGGGGTGGTGTTCCTCTTTTGTTGTCTTTGGACATGGCATGCATCGATTTTGAGTGTTCATGCGTTGCTCGCCGCTCTCTTCATTCCCTATCTTCTGGCACTTGCGATCGCAATGCGCGTGATGGGCGCGACTGTCCACGCATATCTCATATTGTTTGGGATGGGAATGGCAATATGGCTGCGAATTCCCTCGGCGGAAGCTTCACTGACACTGGCAGCCACATACGTCGTGGGCATGCACGGTTTGCTGCAATCGCTGCGCGGTTTTGCGTGGAATGTTTCGCCACGGTTGTGGAGAGTTGCCCGGCCGCTGCTCACTTTCAAGAAAATCCCGCCCGATCCGAGCAGGATGATCGACTTTCCCATCGCGCAACTCAGTCCTGGACCTGAATTCGAGTCGATATCCACGATTGAGTCGCTGGCCGTATCAGTACTTTGCGCATGGTGGCTGTACGTCGTTGCGGGTTACTCGTATCGAGAGCAAACGGAGATCGAGTTCGGCTACGTTGCGGCGGGCGTGATCGTGGCGGGCACGGCGATCGTGCGATGCGTGATCTATTTTCGCGAGTATCGCGCTCCGATCAGCCTGCTGGGCAGACTAGCAACGCGCCAATGGATTTTCCCGGCGTACGATCGCGCTTGGTTGCCAATGGTCTTGGCTGCTCTTCTGGCGTATGCAACATTTTCGCTGGCTGCATTGGCGCCGTTGACCGTGGGCGGTCCGATTTGTCTGGGCATTGGAATGGCCATCCTCCTGGGCATGCCGCCGTCGATGCGCGATTGGGCGCTAACGGGCAATCATCGCATCGTGGCAAACGCCACGCGCCGCAACGAGTTCATCGAGTTGTGAGTCCGGCACGCAGTCCTCACGTCGCGTCATCCAATCGCAGCATTGCCCAGGCCGACAGCAGGAACACCGCTCCGAAGCCGGTTAGCACGGCGCACGATTGCAGGATCAGCGACACGTTCGGCGCGCCGGGATTGGCTAACAATTGCTTGTAGGCCACCAGCGCCCAGGCGTGGGGGGTGATCAGGCTGATGCGTTGCATGTTCTCGGGCATCAGTTCGCGGTCGCCCATCAGACAGCCGCTCAGACCGGCCAGCACCAATACCAACAGCGTGCCGTAGATGGCCACTTGGGCTTCGGTTTGGGCCAGCGCCGCTACCAACATGGCCAGACCCATTGCCGACAGCGACGTGCAAATCACCACCAGCAGCAGCCACCAGGGCTCGGGGCCCCAACTCATTCCGAACACCACCTTGCCGGCCACCAGCAAGAAGACTCCCTGCGCGATCGACAGCATCAAGCAGGGCAGCAGCTTGCCGATCAGGATTTGCGTGCGCGACAGCGGCGCGGCGCGCAGCCGCTTGAGTGTGCCTTGACGCTTTTCGGCCACGAACAGCCAACCCACCGTCAGCACCAGGAAATAGGCAAACATCACGGTGTAGCTGGGCACCAGAATCTGGTAGCGCAGCGCCCCACGGTTGAATGGGCCACTGCCGGCCGGCGCCTCATAGGTCGAGACTTCCGCACCCTCGTTCGATCGCTCGGGTGCCCGGGTGAGCGCGGCCCAGGTCTTGCCCGTCAGATCGTAGTTGGGAAACATCTTTTGCAGCGTGTTGGCCAGGATGAATCCCATCCGATCGCCGATCGTTTCGAAGGCGCGACCGATCATCCACGGCAGCACCACGCGCAGCATCGTCACCTGGCCGACTTGTTCGATGATCGAAGCGGCCGTCAATTGCGTTTGATCGCGCAGTACGTATGCGTCGAGCCTCTTCAGATCGATGCCGTCGCGAAACAGCGGGTTCACTCCGCCGCGCAGAAACGAGCTGAGCGTCATTTGCTTGCTGAACTCGGGACCGAAGACGATCACGGCCGCTCGTTTGCTGTTTCTGACCAGTTGCTCGGCTTCTTCCAACGTGGGAATGATCTCCACGCGAATGCCGCCGGTTTGCGCAGGTCGCGCTCCACGGTCTTCGACCATTGCAACTTGGGCGCATTGCTGCCGGCGTCGGGATCGGTAAAGCCCTTGTCCAGATCGACAATGGACACCCGCAGCCGGTCGTCGGGCTTCTGGCCGAATCCTTCCCCCAGTGACACGCCCAACACCAGGATAAAGATCAGCGGCATTGCCAGCAGCACGACCATTGCCCGCGGGTCGCGCAGCAAGAGCCGCAAGTCTTTCTTGGCCAGGATCCAGGTGAGCATGATGGGTCAATCGCGCAGGGCGCGTCCGGTCAGGTGCAGGAACACGCGTTCCAAATTCGGCTCGGTCGTTTCCAAACTGATCAACTCGATCTGCCGTTCGTTCAATAGCGCGATCAATCGCATGAGTGCCGTCTTTACGTCGCGGCATTCCATTTCCACGAACGGGCCGTCCTGACCGTTGATCGCCACACCGGGTATCTTCTGCAACGGCTCGCGCAGGCTGGGTGTCTCGTCCGGCACGCGAAAACGAATCACGCCGCCCATCTGCGCCAATAGCACGGGCAGCGAATCGCAGGCGATCAGTTTGCCGTGATCGATGATACCCACGCGCGAGCAGAGCGACTGCACTTCTTCGATATAGTGGCTGGTGTAGACGATGCCCACGCCTTCGGCAGCCAGCCGCCGCACTTCTTCGAAGATGTGATTGCGCGACTGCGGGTCGACGCCCGTGGTTGGCTCGTCGAGCAGTAGCAGCTTCGGCTGATGGATCAGCGCGGCGCCCAGGTTGAGGCGGCGCTTCATACCGCCGGAGAAGTTCTCCACCCGGTCATTGGCCCGATCGGTCAGGCCAATGGCTTCGAGCGTTCGGTCCACGCGATTGCGCAGTTCTCCGCCGGCAACGCCGTACAGGCTGCCAAAGAAGTTCAGGTTCTCGCGCGCGTTGAGCTCGCCATAGATCGCCAATTCCTGCGGGACGATGCCGATCGAGCGGCGCAAGTTGCGATCGTGTGTCGAGGCCTTTTGCCCCAGGATCAACGCTTCTCCCGAGGTGGCCTCCAGCAGGCAGGAGACGATGGACAACAGCGTGGTTTTGCCCGCGCCGTTCGGCCCCAGCAGGCCGAACAACTCGCCGGCGGCCACGTCGAAGCTGACGCCCGTCAGCGCCGTGTGATGGCCGTATTGTTTGACAACATTGCGGATCGACAACAAGGGTTGAGCCATGCGGTCATTCTATAGGGAGGACAGCCCGCTCGGTAACCTCAACCTTCGGCGCCGCAATCCGAGCAACAATCGTGGCGGCACAACCACGCTTATCCGAGACTTTGTCGCGGAAAGTGGCCGGCGGTCGTTGCCCGCTGCGCGGCCGGCGCTGCCGTTGGCGCCGGCTGGGCCCATAGCGGTTGGCCATCGAGCGCCATAAAGAGCGTCCAGCTTGTCATGGCGGCATGGATCGCCGCGGCAACCGCGGTGGCCGCCAAGCTCATGGGAGTGGTCAACGACCGGCCTAGCCAATAACCCACGAGTGGCAGGATCTGTAGGGCGTGCAATCCCAACGCATGCGAAATGCGCAGGTCGCCCGCCTGAGTGCTGAAATTCAACATCGGCAATCCCGGACCGCCGTCGGCGGCGCCAATCGTGTGCGCGCCGTGTCCAATCATGATCAAACCAACGCCGGCCGACACGATCGCCCCCAGCAGCCCCAGCCGAATGCCCAACAAGTACGCCGGCGAGAGGCTTGGATAGGGCTTCAAGAACAGTACGAACACGAGCGCTTCGAGCAGCGTGTTGAAGACGATCATCGACCCCATCACGGCGAAGGCGGCCGAATCGATCGGCGTGGCGTCGTTGAAGTGCGAAGTCGTGCCGCGCAGCGATTGGCCGGCGATGCAGATGATTTCCGCAACCATCGCCACGGCAACGCCCCAGCGGATCAGGCCCCTGGCCCAGGCCGGCCCCCGCAAGTACTCCATGAACCAGGCCAGCGTCCAAACGTAGATCGCGATCGACGCGGCGAACTTGCTGGGCTTGATCCAGATGTTGATGCCCAAGGCCTGTCGCGTGTCGAATGCGGCCGCAGTGAGCATTGCGATCAACAGCGCCACGTGAAACCAGCCGACGCGCGACAATACCCGGTCGCGCCGATCGATTTCAGCTAACAGTTTGAGCATGGAGTGGCAATTCCTCGATCGTCCACTGGCGCCTTACAGCGAATCGCAGCACGAAATAGCCCAGCAGCCCGACCGGACCCAGCATGAACGTGAACACCAGGCAGGGAATTACCAGCAGATGGTGAATGCCCAGCCGCCGCGCATCGCGCACCTCCCAACTGCCGATGAACAGGTCGAAACACAAATAATGGATCCAGCCCGCTAGCAGCACCCCGTCGAGCTCGAAGAACATTCGCACACCCGCCAGGCTGTTGAACGACGCCCCCTCGGGCGCGGAGCGGAAGTACAACACGATCAGCACGAGGTACACCACGGCCAGAATGGCCGGAATCAACCAGGACGTGATGAAGATGGTCGTCCACCGCCAGCGCGGCAGAATGATCAATAGCAGCCAGCCGACCATCGCCAGTTGTCCGGCGGCGGAGAATATTTGCTCGAACTCCATCAGAGGCTCCTCGCGCGATGCCATGACCGAGGGCGATCAGTCGCCGCTGCCAGCCAGAGTTTTGTCGGTCTCTTCGAAAACTTGAATCAGCGCGCCGTACGTATCTTGCGGATGCAGATAGCAATGCTTCCAGTTGGGATCGGCCGTGCTGGGCGCCAGACGCGCAGCCCGTTCGATTCGAAATACTGAATCGCTTCTTCCAAGTTGGCCACGCTGATCGAAATATGGTGATAGCCCTGACCGTGTTTGGTGATATAGCGCCCGACGCCACCTTCGCCGGGCATGGTGGGCGACACCAGTTCGACCTTCTTGCCGCCGAGCTTGAACGTCGTCCAGCGAAACCCCTCGGCCTCGTTGGCGCCCACGTCCTTGAGCGGCTCACCGCCAAACACCTCGACGAACAGCCGCCGCGCCGCGTCCATGTTTTCCACGCCAATCGAGACGTGGTCCAATCGCTTGAAAATACTCATGCAAAAACTCCACCGTCCGAAGTTCATTCCCGATCGTTCGCGGTTCATTCCACGCGGTCAGCCGCCGGCTCGGCCGGAGGATCATTGTCCTTTGACTCACCCCAATTCCCGCCATCCGCCAGCGGCAGATCGTAGGCCGCCATTTCCAAATGATTGCGCACGAAGATCCGATTGCCGACCAGCGTGGGATTGTTCCACGTCTTGCCTTCGATCGCCTGAATGCGACCCAGTTCGCGATATGCTTCGGGCGTGGCTTCCACAAGCGCCAATTCGCCGGTTTCGCCCAATACGATCAGCAAGTCGCCACTGAGCAGAATCTGCCCGTGACCGAACTGTCCTTGGCGATCTTTCCAGATGCGTTTGCCATTGGAAAGGTCAACGCAGGCCAGGATGTTCTCATCGATGCCGTATACATACCCTTCGTACGCGATCGGGCAAGAGTATCCACATTTCATCCTCGTGGTCTTCCACACCTCGTCGACCGACCAGCCCTCGTCGGACTTCGCAATCTGAAACACGGCGGCGCCGGTGGCCGACGAGATCAACACGCGGTTGTCGTCCAGCACGACAGGCTGCGCCGCATTGATATTGAAATCGCTCTTCCACGGCGTTCGCCACAGTTCATTCGCGTCGCTCTTGTCGAAGCCGGCCAGACCGGCGCCGTCGAAGATCAGCAACTGCGAAACGCCGTCCAACGTCGCCAGCACGGGCGACGCGTAGCCAGCGATCAACTCGCCGCCACCGAAACGCGGCTCGCCCGTGGCAGCGTCGAAGGCGGTGATCGAGCGGCTGTCGGCCGAACCCTTCTGATTGCCTGGATTCACCAGCACCATGTTGTCGTAGACCAATGGCGAGCCGGCCATGGCCCAATCGAGATTGGCGCAGTGGTTTTGTTTGAGAATGTTTAGCGACCACAACGATTCGCCGGTCGCCAGCGTCAGGCACGTCAGCACTCCAGTAGCACCCAGCGCATAGACGCGGCCGCTGCTGATCGTGGGCGTGGCGCGCGGACCGTCGCCTCCAAGCTGCTCGCTGAAAAGCGCCGGATACTCGTACACCCAGTGCTCCTGCCCAGTATCGAAGTCGTAGCCGACGATGGCTTCCTTGTCGCGCCGCTGCTCGATCGTCACCACGAGCGGCCCTTCGACGACGAACGACGCATAGCCGCCACCCACGGGCTGCCGGAAGACGAGCTTCGGCGGCTGTTTCGACCAATCACGGGCGAGCGTCGGCCCGGTGACGATGCCCTCTCGGTTGGGGCCACGATAGTCCAAGACATTCCACTCCGCCGGCCACTCGGATGCTGCCGTCAGATCGGGAGTTGCCTCGCTGCGCGCCGTCTTGGCTTGGACGGCCTCCTGCCGGGCCCGATGCGCTTCGAGCACGGCGTATCGATCCGGGTTCCAGCGAAAATCAAACGTCGGCGTCATGTCGCCAGAGAATTCCACCCGGCGAATCGATAGCGCAAATGCCACGACCATCAGCGCCAACGCGAGCGCCGTGGTCCAGCGCACGCGGCGCGGCAGCCGCGACATGCCAAAGAACCAAACCGCGGTGGCGATGGCTGCGGCAACGATAATCGCGAGCGAAAACAAGCGGCGCGTCCCCACGTCGTACCGCTCGGGCAGCACGAACCACACGACGACGTTGCCTGCCAATGCCGCCAGGACGAAAGCCAGCAGGTATCCCAGCCGGTGCTTTTTGGCGGGCGACAACTTGGGAGCATCGTCCGACTTTTTTTCTTCGTTTGCTTCCGATGTCATGAGTCGCTCCTGGAGCGCGCCAGCTCAATGTGCCGCAGAGCTCGGCGGGCAGGATGCCGTGCGCCAATCTCGGGCCGAGTCGATTCCAGAGGGGGGAGTAGAATCGACAGTTTGAAACAATCGCCGCCGCCACAGTGTACAGTCTATTGGTCCGATTCCCAACAATCAGTCGACGTTGATTCGTGGGTGGACCGTGGGCTGCGGCAACGTCTTGCATCGCACTGGAGCGACGGCTAGCATCCACGTTGGAGAAGCGGCGACTAGGGCACTTCTTGCTGCAACAAGGGAGCAACCGATGACGCGTATCGCGACACTTGTCAGTCTGGCTGTAGTGATTTCGACCACGACGGCGCGCAGCGAAGAGTTGGGCAGCGCGCCGGTGCCCGTTGGGCAGTTTCTCGACGCACGGATGCCGGCCAAAGACAGCCAGGCGGTGCCGCCCGATCACTGGTCGGCTACCGAGAACATCCTCTGGAAGACCGATGTGCCGGGGCTCGGCTGGTCGTCGCCCGTCGTGTGGGGCGACCGCGTGATTCTCACCACCTGCATCAACACGGGCAAGACGGCCGAGCCGCGCAAAGGCCTGTATTTGGAAGATGTCGACGCCAACAAGTATCCCAAGCCCAAGGACAAGCACCAGTGGAAGGTTTACTGCCTGGATTTGAATACCGGCAGCGTGCTGTGGGACAAAGTGGCGCACGAAGGCATTCCGGCCAAGCCGCACCACATCAAGAACACGCTCGCCTCGGAATCGCCCACCACCGACGGCGAACGGATTTACGCCTACTTCGGCAATGTAGGCATCTTCTGCTACGACATGAACGGCGAGCTTGTCTGGGAGAAGCTGATGCCTGCCAGTGAAACGCAATATGGCTGGGGCACCGCCTCCTCGCCCATTCTGTACGAAGACCGCCTGTATATCGTCAACGACAATGAGGGGCAGTCGTACCTGTTGGTGCTGGACAAGAAGACGGGCGAAGAGGTGTTCCGCGTTGAGCGGGATGAAAAGACCAACTATGCCACGCCCTTCATCTGGAAGAACGCCCTGCGAACCGAGTTGATTACTTCAGGGATCGGCTATACGCGTAGCTACGATCTGGACGGAAAGCTGCTCTGGCAAATCAAGGGCAAGTCGATCCTGGCCATTCCCACGCCGTTTGCGAAATATGGCAACTTGTATCTGGCCGCCGGTCACGTCGTGTGGGGCAAGAACCCCGTCTATGTCGTGAAACCGGGCGCCTCAGGCGATATCTCGCTGGAAGACAAGGAAGCCAGCAACGAGTTCATCGTCTGGTCGAGCGACAAAATCGGTCCATACCACCCCACGCCGCTGATCGTCGATGATGTGTACTACTTTCTCTACGATCGGGGATTCATGGCAGCCTTCGACCCCAAGACGGGCGAAGAAGTCGTGCAGCGGCAGCGAATTCCCAACGGCCGCGCCTTCACCAGTTCGCCCTGGTCGTACGACGGCAAGCTCTTCTTCTTGAACGAAGACGGCGTCACGTTTGTGGTCCAGGCCGGACCCGAGATGGAGATCTTGCACACCAACAAGCTGGCCGACGACGACATGTGCATGGCCACGCCGGTGATCGTGGGCGACAAGTTGCTGATTCTGCGCAGCCAATCGGCTGTACTGCGTGGGGCAAAAAGTCGCCACGGCGGCCAACTGAGGCCAAAGCGATCCGGTCGCTAGCGTTCCAGGATGTTCGGGCTCTCTGAACGTGTTCTTCCTCGCGCTTTGGTGGCCCAGAAACCGCTGAGCCCAATTGTGCTGGCTGTGCAGAATGTCGCCAATGCGTCTGCACGGACGCTGTGCGCCGAAATGCCTGTGCCGGCAGCCGTCACAACCGTCAAGACCGTGCCACCCGCCACACAGGGCGAGCAAATTAGCACGGCCTTCCCCTCCGCCCTGCCGACGAGCCCGCTCAACCCGGCGCGGCAGTAGCAAATACGTCCAACGTGAGATACCCGCACTGGCCCCGCGCGTTGTATCACTCGCAAAGCAAGTGGTGAGCTAGTCTTTTCGCGGGCGGCTGCTTGGTGGGCCGCATTCCAGGTGAGGGGGAACACGAGCATGGAACTTCTGCGTTCGACAATCGCACCCACGCAAGAGGCGCGAACAAGTTGTGAATCACGGGCTGCGCTACTCTTCTCCGAACACCGCGACCGGTCGAACCGCTGGATGGACCGCTCGATGGCGGGTCTTTTCCTGACCCAGTGGCTGGCCGAGATGGTGCTGGCTCTTTGGGTCTCGCCACGCGCATGGTCGGGGTTGCAGAGCAAGATCCATCCGCACGTGTGGATGGCCGTGCTGCTGGGCGGCATGGTCATCAGTCTGCCCTTGGCTTTGATCTACTTTCGCCCTGGCGAGCGGATTACGCGTCTGGCGATTGGCGTGGCGCAAGGTCTGACGGCGGCGATTCTGATTCACCTTACCGGCGGGCGAATCGAAACGCATTTCTATATCTTCGTCTCACTGGCGCTGTTGGCGTTCTATTGCGACTGGTCCGTGCTGATTGCCATGTCGGCCGTGGTGGCAATGGATCATTTCGTTCGCGGCGTTTACTGGCCGCAATCGGTCTACGGAGTGACGGTGGCTAGTCCGTGGAGGTTCGTGGAGCACACTTCGTGGGTGCTAATGGAGGACGTCTACCTGTGGCTGCTTTGTCGATATAGCCTGCACGAGGCTCGGACCAACTGTTTCCGGCAAGCGCAAGTAGAGTTCTCCAATGCCGAAATGGCGGTCGTCAACGGCCAACTGCGCAACGAAATCGAGGAACGCCGGCACGCCCAAGAGGCACTGGAGAAATCCAGGGACGCCGCGGAAGCCGCCAGTCGGGCCAAAAGCGAGTTTCTGGCAAACATGAGCCACGAACTGCGCACGCCGCTCAACTCGGTGATTGGCTTTTCCGACGTGCTCATCGAACAAGTCGCCGGGCCGCTCAGCAAGATGCAATCGCAGTATGTCACCGATATTCTCGATAGCGGCGAACACCTGCTGTCGCTGGTCAACGACATTCTCGATCTGGCAAAGATCGAGGCCGGATCGATGGACGTGAACTATTCGTTGGTCGACGTTGGTCGACTTATCGAACGAAGTTTGCAAATGTTTCGCGAGCGCGCCATTCGATCGGGTATTCGCATGACGGCGCGCGTCGAGGACGACGTCGAACCCATCTCTGCGGATGAACGTCGAGTAAAGCAACTGCTCTACAACCTGCTGTCCAATGCCATCAAGTTCACGCCCGAGGGAGGTGAAGTGCGCGTCGAAGCGGAAACACGTGACGACATGCTCGAACTCCGCGTGCTCGACACGGGCGTGGGCATTCTCGACGAACTACAAGCACGAATCTTTGACAGCTTTTACCAGGTGAATTCCACGCTTTCCAAGAACGCGCAGGGAACGGGCCTGGGGCTGGCCGTCGTGCGGCAGATTGCCGAACTGCACGACGGCTCCATCGAAGTGCAGAGCGAATCGGGAGCAGGGACAACATTTATCGTACGACTCCCACTGCGCAGATGCTCCGAGCCGGGAATCGATGCCAATGATATCGCTGTCAACCCGTCCGACCTCTCCGCGTCAAGCTGTTGACCTCAAATCAACGAGAACTCCATGGCCGACTTGACAACTACTGCCAACGCTGCGAGTGATACTACTCGCAACGACCGTGCGCTTGTACTTGTCGTGGAAGACAACGAGAAAAACGCGCGGATGTTGTTGACGATGTTGGCTGCCGGCGGCTACGAGGCGCATTGGGCCGTCGATGGAACGGAAGGCCTCCGTCTCACCGCCGAAATGCAACCGTCGCTCGTGATTACCGATCTGCAGATGCCCGGCCTGGACGGGCTGGAGATGACCCGGCGACTCAAGTCGAATCCCCAGACAGCGGCTATTCCGGTGATTGCCCTCTCGGCGCATGCCATGGCTGAACACGCCGAACAATCGCTGGCGGCCGGCTGCGTCAAGTTCTTGACCAAACCAGTTCGCTACCAACTCCTATTGTCAGAGATTTCCAATGCACTCGACTCCGCCAGTAATTGACCGACGACCGACGAACCTGCCAGGGGCCGGCGCGGATGATCAGCTCTGTGCAACTCACGCCGCGGAACGTTCGGAATCGCGCGACGCATCGGGAAACGGCGCGGACGCCGACGGCGCGCTGGTGATGGTGGTCGAAGACGATCCGCGCAGGCGCGGCTGCTGGCGGCCCATCTTATGGCCACCGGCTACCGAGTTCAGGTAGCACACTCGGCGAGCGAAGCCAGCGAGTCCTTTGCTTTAGCGCCGCCGGAGTTGCTGCTTTGCGACGTATGTCTGCCCGATACCGATGGTATCGAGTTCACGCGGCAATTGCGCACCAGCTCTCGCGCCGACGGAATACCGATTGCACTAATCACATCGTCCGACGATCGGCAGATCTTGCGCGCGGGCTCGAGGCGGGCGCCGACGACTTCTTGTCCAAGCCCGTAAACGCGCTTGAACTGCGAACGCGAGTCCGGACCCTATTGCGGAGCAAGCGATTGGCCGACGAGCTGCGCGGGGCGCGCGCGGATGGATCAATCTCACGGACACACGCAATCAGCCGGCCCGGCTGCTCAAACGCCCGAGCGAACCAGGCCGCTGGTGGCAATTATTGAAGACGCTGTTCACGACCGTCGGCTATTGGAAGCCAACCTGCCGGCGGAGAAATTCGAGATCTGTTGGGCAGACAACGCCGTTGCCGGCTTGGAGCTCGTGCGAGAGCGCCAGCCCGACATGGTAGTGCTCGACTTGTTGTTACCCGACCGCGACGGCTACGAGTTGATTTCTGATCTGAAGAATGATCCCAAATGCGCGCAAGTGCCGATCCTGGTAGTCAGCGGGATGGCCCAACTTTCCGACCGCGTCAAGGCGCTGGAGATTGGCGCCGACGACTTCATCGTCAAGGGATTCGATCGACTGGAGTTCGATGCCCGCACTCGCCGGTTGCTGCGTCTGAAGCGATCGCTCGACCAGCTCAATTCGCGGTGCGACGAGGCGATGCGCCAAGCCGTTACGGACAGTTTGACCGGGGCGTACACCCACGGCTTCATGCGCGAGACACTACAGCGGGAACTGCAGCTTGCGGAGCGACACGGCCAGGCCTATTCCGCAGTCTTCATCGACATCGATTTTTTCAAGCAAATCAACGACCACTACGGCCATGCGGCGGGCGACCAAGTGCTGCGCAGTCGCCGATAGGCTGCGCAGTCTGGTGCGAGGCTCCGACACGTTGGTCCGCTACGGAGGAGAGGAGTTCGTGGTCCTCTTGCCGCAGACCCGCGCTGACGAGGCCCTCGTGCTGGCCGAACGCATGCGCACGGGCGTGGCGGAGCTTAGCGTGTCGGTGGGTGACGACAAAACAGTACAAGTGACCGTGAGCTTGGGAGTCGCTTCCTATCCGCAGGACGCGGCGGATGGACCAACGCTACTTCAGCGCGGGGACGCCGCCATGTACGTAGCCAAGCGGTCGGGCCGAAATCGATCCGTGGGCTGCGGCGCCAGCGCTCAAGCCTCGTCAGCAGACGCCCGCGTGCTTCTTGTCGGCGATCGAAATGCGAGTTTGGGCACGCTGGACGGGTATCTGACCGCCGAGGGATACCACCCGTGTTACGTTGCCAGTGGAGTCGAGGCCATTGAATTCTGCCGCAACGAGTCGCCGGACCTGATCGTCATGGATGCGACGGTTTCGGGCCACGCGAACTTCGACATCTGCAACCGCCTGAAGCAGGACTCGCGCACCCAGCGCCTGCCTATCTTGATGATCACCACGGCCGACGCGCGCGAGGAGAAGCTGTGCGCCATCGAGGCTGGGACCGATGAGTTCATCGCCATGCCCATCGACCCGGTCGAGTTGGCCACGCGCGTGCGGGCACTGGTGCGGGGCAAGCGCGACATGGACGTGCTCGAAGATGCCGAGACCGTAGTGTTCTCGCTTGCCCGCGCCGTCGAGGACCGCGATCCGATGTTGGCCAATCATATGGAGCGCGTAGCCAACTATGCCGTCCAAGTTGGACAAGCCCTTGGTTGTAGTGAACGCGAGCTCAAGGCCCTGTGGCGCGCCGGTCGCGCCCACGATATCGGCAAGATCGCCATCCCCGATGAGATTCTGCTAAAACCGGGCCAGCTTACCGACGAAGAGTTCAGTGTGATACGCGAACATCCCGACAAAGGATATCGATTGCTCGTCCCGCTGCGCACTTTTGGCGACGCGCTGCCAGCCGTGCGGTTCCACCACGAACGGCTTGACGGCTCGGGCTATCCACTCGGATTGCGGGGAGACGAAGTGCCCAGGCTGGCGCAGATTCTCGCCGTGGTCGACGTCTACGATGCGCTGACGGCCAACCGCCACTATCGCGCGGCGCTTTCGCAGGAACAGGCACTGAATTTGCTTCGCGAAGAAGCCAGCCGCGGATTGCACGATCCCGCGATTGTCGATGCCTTCATCGGCATTCTCGGCGCGCCAACGGCCGCAGGCGGCGAAGACGCTCGTACGGTCAACTCAGCGAGGGCGCACGTTTGACAGGTCCTAGCCTCGCACCAGATGCCGTGAGTAAACCCGATCCGCTGCCGGCGTTGGCGAATTGGCCGCTTTTCCGCCACCGTTGGCCGCTGTTGATTGGCCTTTGGCTGGTGAGCCTCTCGATCGGCTTCGCAGCTATGATCGACTACGACGCTCGTCCGGGACGCGGGGCGGATACACAGCGAAGTTGGCCGGACGGATCTACGATGCGGCTTGCTGCCGACCGCATGACACTCGTCATGTTCCTCCATCCGCACTGCACCTGCTCGATGGCAAGTCTGGAGGAGCTCGCCTTGCTGTTCCAACAACAGAGCACGCCGCCTCGGCTATACATCGTGGTTCTACACACGCAGCCCGAGAAACTTGCACAAGCTTCCCGAACGGTCGCACGCGCTGCGGCCATTCAGGGCACCGTGCTCGTGAGCGACCCCGATGGCACGGAATCGGACCGCTTCGGCAGCCACACGTCGGGAACGCTTCTTGTCTTTGCCCCCACGGGACGGCGCGAATACGCGGGTGGTCTCACACTGGGGCGCGGACACGTCGGCGCCAACAAGGCACGCGACGCGGCCGCCGCGGCCTTGCGCGGGGAGTCGATCGACGAGCCGATGCCGGTTTTTGGATGCCCGCTGCATTGATTCGCTGCCGGGCAGGGGCCTTGAAGTGGCGGTCGGCGCGGTACACTGCTCGTATCCCCGGGGCGAAAAATCTTGGGGGTCGCAGCAACATTTCGCCGCGGCCGGCGAATTCCAGGTGGTGGCGCTGTGAATCAATGACTGAATCTATCGGCTCAGCGGTCTTCCGAACGCGCACGGAACCATCGCTGCCATGTAGGAGTCTGAAGGATGCGATCTTTCCGGCGAGTTGCAATCACTCTGACATGCTTCGTCAGCGCCGCGCTGAGCATGGCCGCGGCAGTCGCGGCGCAGCCGCCGGAAGAGAACGCACCAGAGCCTGCCGCTGCCGACGCGTCCGCATCCGTCACGCCGCGCGGACCGACCGATCCGGCCGAGCTCGAGGCGTTTGTCGACGGCATCATGGCCGTGCATCTCAAAGACAAGCACATCGCCGGCGCGACGATCGCCGTTGTTGTCGACAACAAGCCGTTTTGGTCCAAGGGCTATGGCTATGCCGACGTCGAGGCCAAAACTCCGGTCGATCCGGCGACGACCATGTTTCGTATCGGATCCGTTTCGAAGCTGCTGACTTGGACCGCCGTGATGCGGCTGGCCCAAGAGGGCAAACTCGATCTGGATGCCGACATCAACGACTATTTGAAGGACTTCAAGATTCCGGCCACGTATCCCGAGCCCATCACGCTCAAACATCTGCTGTCGCACACACCGGGTTTCGAGGACCACGTGATCGGATTGTTTGGCAAAAGCGCCGACGGTCTCGGTCCGCTCGGCGAGCTGTTAGCTCGTCGGTTGCCAGCCCGAGTCCGCAAGCCCGGCGAGCTGGCCAGCTACTCCAACCACGGCACGGCGATCGCCGGCTACATCGTGCAAGAAGTCAGCGGCATGCCGTGGGAGGAATATATCGAGCAGACGATTCTCGAGCCGTTGGGCATGCAGCACACCACGGTACGGCAGCCCCCGGAGGACGAGTTACCTGCGGAAATGTCCAATGGCTATTCCTATTCGCAGGGAGAGTTCGTCAAACAGGGCTTCGAGTACGTGCCACCCGCGCCGGCCGGCTCGACTAGCTCCTCGGCCGGCGACATGGTCAAATTCATG
>CAVZWY010000048.1:0-39766 GCA_963779015.1 uncultured Planctomycetaceae bacterium
GAGCACACGATGGCGCTGCTCCTCGCGGAGGCGCGGAACGTTCCGCAGGCCAATGCCGACCTGCGTGCCGGCCGCTGGAACCGGTCGAAGTGGGAAGGTGTCGAGGTACACGGCAAGACGCTCGGGATCGTCGGGCTCGGACGTGTCGGCGTGCTCGTCGCGCAGCGTGCCCACGCCTTCGGCATGCGACTCGTCGCGTACGACCCGTTCGTCAGCGAAGAGCGGGCGTGCCAGCTGGGCGTGCAGCTCGCGCCGACGATGGAGGAGCTCGTCGCGGTCTCCGACTTCGTGACGATCCACGCCACCAAGACGCCCGACACGATCGGGCTGGTCAACGCGGCGGTGCTCGCCAAGGCGAAACCCGGCATGCGCCTCATCAACGTGGGCCGGGGCGGCATCGTCGACGAGCAGGCGCTCGCCGACGCGATCCGAGACGGTCGTCTCGGCGGCGCCGCGATCGACACGTTCGCGAAGGAGCCGACCACCGAGTCGCCGCTCTTCGAGCTCGACAACGTCGTCGTGACGCCGCACCTCGGAGCGTCGACCGCGGAGGCACAGGACAAGGCCGGGGAGACGATCGCCGAGCAGGTCGTGCTCGCGTTGCGCGGCGACTTCGTGCCGTTCGCCGTGAACGTCGCCGCGTCGGAAGCGTCGGAGACCGTGCGCCCGTTCCTGCCCTTGGCCGAGCGCCTCGGCCGGCTGTTCTCGGGCCTGGCGGGCGGCGCGCCGAGCACGCTCGAGGTCTTCTACGAAGGCGAGATCGCCGACTACGACTGCCGTGTGCTCACGCTGTCGATTCTCAAGGGCGTGCTCGGCCCGGTCGTGACCGAGCCGGTGTCGTTCGTGAACGCACCGCAGCTCGCGGCAGGAGCGCGGCATCGGGGTGAGCGAGACGAAGTCGTCGGACGCGGTGATTACGTGAACCTCATCACCGTGCGCGGCGGTGAAGGCGAGGGGACGGCGCAGGTCTCCGGCACGCTCTTCGGCAAGCACCAGCGGCCGCGGATCGTCGGCATCGACGAGCACACCGTCGACTTGCCTCCGGCACGGCACATGCTTGTCGTGCACAACGACGATCGGCCCAAGATGATCGGACGCGCCCCGCATGGTGCTCGGCGAGGCCGGCGTCAACATCTCCGACATGGGCGTGGGCCGGGGTCCGAGCGGCGAGGCCGCGCTCGATGGTCATGGCGACCGACGCGCTCGTGCCGCCCGAGGTCGTCGCGCGCCTGCTCGTGGAACCGGGCGTGCAGTCCGCCCGCGATCGATCTCGGTTGACCCGCTATCGCTTCGCCGCGCGCATGCCGTCGGCTTCGGCCGCCGCGGCGTCGACGTAGCAACGGTCGGGCTTCGTCCGGTCGTAGTTGCCGCCACCGGGCAGGTGGTAGATGCCGCTGGCGAGCTTGGCTTTCACCGGATGCGTGGCCGGACACGTCCCGTCGGCACGAGGAGGGATGTGCGCGTTGACGACGGCGGTGAGCACCGGCGCGGGCATCGTGGGCCGCGGGACCGGAGGGAACGGGAACGGCGCGGTGTCCCACGCGAGATCAGTGCGGTTGGGCGCCGGCACGCGGCGGCGCCACGCGTGCCAGGCCGAATACGCCAGGCCCGCGACGATTCCGGTACCCAGCACTCGCTTGGATCGTTTGCCCATGGGGGAATTAACTCACGCTTGCCGGGCCGGCGCCGAAGCGACATTGCCCTGGACATCGCATCTTCGCTCTCAAGGGCACCATTGGATTTGGCATATTTTGTCGTAGCGACCCTGCGCTCGCCGGCTGGAGCTCGGCTTGGCTCTGCGGATTGACTGGACTTTTTGCGAGTAACCACGCGAACACGCGACAGGAGCTCAACACCTTCAATCGCCCGCTGGACAAGCACCGCGCCACCATGTCGCAGTCGCAGGCGTGCCATCTTCCATCGAGCTCCGAATCGTTCAGCCAGCTTGTCTCGCCATTCCAAATTATCGAGATTTCCATCGCCTCCACGCCGAGCTGCCCGCAGCGCAAGTACGAGCTCATCTGGCATGTTCTCGGCAAATTCAGCGCCCCAATCGCTAAACGGCAATTGCCCGCCTGCTGCCGGGCCGCCTTTGATTAGCAAAGCACTGCGATCCGTTCTGGGGTAGACGCCACGCTTGCCTTCTGGGTCCACGATCGGCCTAATGATGAGCCAAAGCAATTGCCTTACCGCGCTCTCAGTTACACCAAACAGTCGATACGTTGCGTGGTGATTGGAAACGTCGTAGAGCTCCTGATTGTAAATCGCAGCGATATAGCCAGTTTTTGCCGCATAGGAATGGACATTGGGGCGATCACCATCCCACAGAAACCAATCGATTTCAGTCCCGTCGCTCAGTGGCAATGTTCCGTGAGCTCCAAGCCGTCCGTGCGCGAATCTGCTGACCGGATAAGTAATGAAATGCTTTGCACCTTCAACTCTGCGAAAGTTTGTCCGGCGATCAGGCCCGGACTTCGTGGTTGTTCCGTGACCGACTTCCTCGGATGGAGGCCACTGAGAGCGATCAGTAACTCTGAGCTCATCGACGTATACCTCAGCCCCCTGCGGGAGCTCCCACATCCTGCGATTCAAATAGCTAGAAATTCCCTTGATATCGGCTTCGTCACGCGACTGATCTCCCTCAACCGTATCGTCCGTAGCCTTGTTTCCGAGCAACACGACGACGGTGCCGTGGTCTTTTATCCACGGCGGCTTTATCTGAGACCAGTCGCAGCCGTGATCCGGGTCATCGTACGGGTCGTAGACGCTTTCCAGCGTCGATTCGCCATACGCATCCTGACATTGCTCCAATCGCAGTCCGTATTCTTCCGTGTTGGGGTTCCTGGCGACCCAAATCATTGACGCATCGCCATTAACCCAAGAAATCACCACCATTCCGTAGCGATTCCATGGGAGGAGCGATGTCTTCGAGCCCACGCCAAAATTGTCGTGAGCTCCGCCAATTGGTTTACCACCCCCGCCGAACGTGTTAAAGAATTCAACGAGCTGCTCAGAGGTCATCCCCTTCCCGTTGTCAGCCACCATGCGCCTGTAGACGCCTTGGTTTTCGACTGCCTGCCACTCGATTCCGAACTCCACCCGAGTTGCATCGGCTTCAAGGGCATTGACCAGGAGCTCGCGAACCCATTGGAAGGCGCTGCTTTCGCGATACGTTCGCTCGATCAGGTGTTGCGTTCCCGCCGTCTGCATCGGCGTGAATTGCGCAGAGAGGTGCGCATGCATAGAAAAACTCCTTCTTGTTTCCAAGGCGAAGTCGCGCCTTGAAGCGTGCCTAGGACGAATCGCCCTAGACACCAGGAGTTTAACGGTTTTCAGGAATGCGCCAAGTAGCCGATCCTCGCTGGAGCTCAGGTCCGTGCGCCCCTTAACCTAGTGCCATTCGGCGAAAGATACTGTACATCCGACCACTAATTGCGTAGAATGGTTGTTGAGGTGATGCGCCGGCTCGCTTCGCCGGTGGAGGCCCGAACGACCATGACGCTTTTGAACGGTCAGATTGCGAGCTTGTTGGACGAAATTGCCCATTGGCGGCAGTTGCGCGGGGATAATCCGTTTCGCGTGGCGGCTTATCGGCGGGCCGCCGTGTCGGTGCGCCATTGCGATGAACCGTTGGCGGTGATCTTCCAGCGCGACGGGTTGGCCGGCCTGCGGCAGTTGCCCGGCGTGGGGGCGTCGCTCGGCCGCCGGCTAAGTGAGATCGTGCGCACGGGGCATTCGCGGCTGTTGGACCGGTTGAAAAGCCAGGGGCCGCACGACTTGTTGACCACGTTGCCCAACGTCGGGCCCCGGCTGGCGACGCGCATCGAGGACTCGCTGGGCACCACGTCGCTGGACGAACTGCTGCGGGCGGCCCGCGATGGGCGGCTGCGGCGCGTGGCAGGCTTGGGACGCAAGCGCGTGGAAGCCATCCGCGAAAGTCTGGCTTCGCGGCTGGGGGCCGATCCGGCGGTGCGTGCCACCACTTCGCCGTACGACCAGACTCCCGTCGCCGAACTATTGGACATCGACCGCCAGTATCGCCAGCAGGCCCGCCGCGGCACGCTGCTGCGCGGCGCCGCGGCGATTCAATCCGGCGGGCGTTGCCTGGCTGCCGGTGTTGCGCACCGAACGAAGCGGCAGGCAGTACCTGGCGCACTTCACCAATTCAGCCCGCAGCCACCAGACGGGTCACGTGTACGACTGGGTGATCATCTTCCGCGAAGACAAAGACGCCTTCGGCCAGTGGACCGTTGTCACCGCCACCCATGGCCCGCTGAAAGGCAAGCGCGTGGTGCGCGGCCGCGAGCGCGAATGCCAACAGCACTACGAGCGCCGCACACGGCAGCAGATGCAGTTGCCGGAGATGGAAGAGGATTGAGGCTTCGGCAGAAGTCGAAGACATGGCGACGGCCGAGCTGAAGCTGTCGGTCGATTGGGTGTAAGGGATTCGGGCGGAACTGCGGTGCCTTTGACTTCGCATTCGGGTCTTGTCGGCGGTAGACTACAGTCTGTTTGGTTCCTCGGACTGAAGCGTTGCTCGATCACCGCGCGGGAGACATCTCAGTATGTGCGATACGATGGCCGTCGTTGGGGACGGTCGGGTGTTGTTCGCCAAGAACTCGGACCGGGAGCCTAACGAGGGGCAGTTTCTCGATTGGCATCCACGACAGGCTTTTGCGACGGGCGAGCGTCTGCGGTGTACGTGGGTCGAGATTCCGCAAGCCCGGCAAACGTATGCGGTGTTGCTGAGCCGCCCGTTTTGGATGTGGGGCGCCGAGATCGGCACGAACGAATTCGGCGTCACGATCGGCAACGAGGCGGTCTTCACGCGGCAGCGCTACGCCAAGAGCGGACTGACCGGCATGGACTTGCTGCGGCTGGCGTTGGAACGCTCGGCGACGGCGGCCGGCGCGGTGCAGACGATCGTGAGCCTGTTGGAGGAGTTTGGCCAGGGAGGCGGCTGCAAGCTGGCCGATCCCGGCTTCACGTATCACAACAGCTATATCGTGGCCGATCCGCGGACGGCGTTCGTGCTGGAGACGGCCGGCCGGCATCACGCCGTGGAAGAGATTCGCGGCGCGCGGAGCATTTCGAACGGCCTGACCATACCCGGCTTTGCCGAGCGCCATAGCGACACGATCAAGACGTACGTCTCGGCCTGCCGATTGCGGCGCGCGCGGACGCAGCCGCTGGCAGAGCGGGCCCGCGGACCGGCCGATCTGGCGGCTGCGCTGCGCGATCACGGCACGGAGGATGGCTTGCCCAAGTATTCGTGGCTCAACGGCGGATTGTGCGCCGTGCGTGCATGCCGGCGGACTGCTGGCCGCTTCGCAGACCACGGCCTCGTGGGTCGCCGAGTTGCGGCCGGGCAACGTGCGGCATTGGGCCACGGCCACCGCGGCGCCGTGCACGGGTTTGTTCAAGCCGGTCACGGTCGATTGCCCGCTCGACACAGGCCCCACGCCGAGCGACTACGCGGACGACGAATCGCTGTGGTGGCGGCACGAGCAATTGCACCGCGCGGCGCTGCACGATCCTGGACGGCTCGTGACCCGTTATGCTGCCCAGCGCGACGAGCTCGAACGGCAATGGTTCGCCGATCCGCCCGATTCGGCGGAAGCGTTTGCCGAAGGGGACCGGTTGCTGGCGCGTTGGACGGAGGACGTGCTCAGCCAACCGGTAGCGGATGTGCGGCCTGGTTTTGTGCGGCGGTATTGGAAGCGGCGGAATGCCGAGGCCGGAGTGCGCCGGGCGCCCGCGGTGCACGCGGGGGTGTGAGGAGTGAACTTGGTTTGGTGTTGCGGGGCCCTTAACCTACCCGTGGTCCGCGAGCGATCCATTTCCCGCGTTGGGGAAAAGGGGAACGCGATAACACGCGCGGCGCTGTCAGGCTGTTGAAAAAAAGCCCTCGTGGCATTTTTCAAGCTCGCCAAGTGGAAAGCGAAGCTTCCCACGGCTCACGAAATAACGACCTACGTCGCCATTTTGCGAAGCGCATCCATGCGACGTCGCAGGCGGTCGAATTCTTCGACGGGCCGCTATGCCTTGGGCTTGAGCGTTAGCTTGTGAATTGGCGGGCCCGGCAGAAAGGGCGACGGCTTCCCTTCCGCCCAGGCTCTGTGGGCGTCGCGATAGTGGGGCGAGAGCGGATGGCCCGACTGACCGCAGGGCATGTGCATATAGCCTTCGTCTTCGTGCGCGGGCGAAACGGCCATCCGCTGCGAAGCACCGCTGGCTGGCGCTTGGATGCGCGGCATGTCGCTGGAGTCGCCGGCTAGTTGCTCCGCGGGCATGTCGAGCCAATCGGCCAGCACTGGCACGGCCTTGCTGAGCGGATGCTGGATGCGGGTCGTGTTGTAGTTGCCCCAGGTGTAGTCGGACAACGTGGCGTCACCCTGAGTCGCCTCATTGAGCACCGAGTCGGCCGCCGAGAGCAACAATTCCTGCCAGGTGAGAAAGCGCGGATCGAGCATGTGAGCCGGCCGCTCGGAAACCAAGCTCCAAACAGGCCCTTCGGTGCGATCGAGCCCGGCGATCGTAAAGTCGTCGTCGACGGCCTTGCAGGGCGCGACCAGAACATCGGAAAGCTGCGCCAACAAGCGTCTGCGATATTCGCGCACGACGCGGAAACCCACCGAATCGACTGCGGCTTTGCCACCCCACTGGTCCACGGCTTCGCGCAATGCGCGGCGCGAGGGCTGTTCTTCGAGCGCCTCGGGCGAGAGCACTGCGAGCAACAATTCGCGCCATGGTTCGAGGAAGACGGCGCGGTCGTCGAGTTGGATGCGCAGCATGTCGGCCTCGGTCGCATCTTCGGTCGCCAGCAGATCGTCGCGAATTTGTTGAGCGCGGGCGCCAAGGTCGTAACCGCCATCGCCCAGCTTCTCGAGCATTTCACCGCTGACGACGCGGGCGTTCGCCGTCCAAATCTTGCCGTTGGCAGGCTGGATGATGCGGGGATAGTCGTCGGGCTCGCGATAGCCTTCCCAGCGATGCGCCCCGTCGGCCCAGGAAGTGGGCAACCGCCCGTCGAAGCCGATGCGGCGCGGCATGCGGCCGAGAATGGTCCAGGCAATGCGACCCTGGTCGTCGGCCACGACAAAGTTCTGCGCCGGCGACCCGCTGCGATTGGCCTGCTCGAGAGCTTCTTCCAGCGTCTCAATCGCCTCCATGCCGGTCAGCGCCATGTTCACGCCGTCGACGTCATGCGCCACCCAGCGCAGCGCCAGCGGACGCTCTTTGTGATCGCGGCCCATGATCGGGCCCCAGATCGTGGAGACGACCTCCAGCGTCACGTCGGGCGCGCCTTGGACTTTGATGATCTCTTTGTGCCGTTCGAATTCCCGTGGACCGTCTGGCGTGTGGTACGAATCCTTGTCGTCGGGCAATACCTCGACGATGACGATATCGGCCCAGTCCCCCTCGCTGTTGGTGAATCCCCAGGCGATGCGGCCATTGCTGCCAACAACCAGCGCCGGAGTGCCGGGCAAGGTGACGCCGGTCACGCGACGTTCGGCCTGTTTGGATTCGCTCGCTTCCGCAGTTTCCGAGTCGGCTGCCGCTCCGTCCGCTTGCTGCTCGGCGGGCCAGACGAAGCTAGCGCGGTACCACACGTGGGGCACGCGGATGGACAGGTGCATGTCGTCGGCCACCATGGCGCGCCCATCGGATGTCTGGCTGCCGGCGACCGCCCAATTGTTGCTGCCGACGTGAAACGTCTCGGCCGAGGGAATCGCATCCAGCGGCGCCAAGCGGGCCAGCGCCACTTTGTCGAGCGATTGCGTGTTGAAATGCTCAGGCCCGGGAATGGGTGGCACGCTGAACGCCTCTCCCGTCATGGGAGCATCCCACCGGGTGCCCAGCGGACAAAGGAAGGCGAACATCTCCGGTCCGAGCAGATCGTTGATCAGGCCGTAGCGCTTTTCGTTGCGGTACTGATGATCCTGCAAATCGAGAAACATCGACAGCATGACCAACGCACAGTCTTCCGGCTTCCAGGGCGCCGGTTGCACGCCCAGCAACAGATATTCGAAGGGCCGCGTCGACAGCGAGGCCAGCCCGGCGTTAGCGCCATCGGCGTATGCTTCGAGCAGGGCGCGATCGGATTCGCTGCCTGCGGCCACCACGCGCTCGGCGAGGTCGCGAAATCGATGGACGCGCACTTCGCGGTCGTGGTCGAGCACGGCGGCGCCGACCACTTCGGCCAACTCGCCGGCCGAGTTGCGCCGTAGCAAGTCCATTTGAAAGAAGCGGTCCTGCCCGTGTACGAAGCCGGTGGCGAAGGCCAGGTCCAGCCGGTTCTGGGCGCACAGCGTGGGAATGCCCAATGCGTCGCGCTCGATCACCACGGGCGCCGAAAGCTCAGCGGCGGTGAGCTGTCCGTCGAGTTGCGGCAAACTGCCGCGAATCTGACCGTACACCCACAGGCCCGCGGCGATCATGCCCAGTAGAACCATGGCGGCCGCAATGCCGACGATTTTGAGGACTCGCTTTTTCATGAGTGGAAGCCCCGGGCTGGCGATGACAAGAAATGTGGCGCGGGATATCGCGCCTGGGAGAACTAACGCCTATTTTCGGCAGTGGGCCGCCGCGTCGCAAGTCCCGCGGCGATTAGTGTCCCGCAGCGATTAGTGTGTGGCAAACAGTTATGACAGTGGTAGCTGGAGTCGCAAGAGTTCAGTTTGGGTTCGGCTGAATTCTTGGGAATTCAGCTACGTGCCAGTGATAGTTGCCACACACAGCGACTAGGGCTGATCGGACGGTGATGCCTCGGAAGTCGACTCCTCTGGGGGAGAAGAATCGGCTGCTGGCGGATCGGCGGCAATGGCCTCCGCGGATTCGAGGAAGCCGTCGTGGTTGGCGTCGAATTGGGCAAATTGCCCGGAGGTGCCAAGAAACTCGCGCCGGCTGATTTCGCCGTCGCCATTGCGGTCCATGGCGCTGCAGCCAGGCGGGCGTTTCTTTGTCGGGCGCCTGGCGCGTCGTCGGGACCACCAGCGTGCTGGCACGGTTGCTGCGCGAGGGATCCGTGCCGCGTCCGATCACGCACAATAGGCGGTCGGGGATTTCGCTGATGGCGATGATCCCGTCCTGGTTGGTGTCGAGCTGCGCCAGCGCTGGGCGGCGCCGGATAACTCGCGCGAAGTCAGGCGGCCGTCCGGGCGCTCGTCGAGCCAGCCGAGCAACGGATCGGGCTCTTCGGCCACGCGGAGGTGCAGTTGCAGATCGCGATAGGTTGCGTCGGCGGTCAGTGCGCGGCGCACTTCTTCGAGCGTGAGCTTGCCGTCCTGGTCGGCATCGAGTTGTTTCGTGTCCACCTCGACGGGCGGATCGGCCTTGGCCAGCTCCTCGGTATCGAGCGACTTGTCGCCGTTGGCGTCGAGCGATTCGAACCGGCGTGTCGCTTCGGCCAGCCGCTGCGCCGGATTGGCGTCGTCGGCCACGTACAAGCCGATCTGCGTGGCGGGAAGATCGAGGATCAGCCGCTCGGCCGACTGTTCGATTCGTGCGCCAGCGGCGACCAGTTCGTCGGAGAGCTTGACGGCCGACAGTTTTGGCGCGCCTTCGTTCGAAAACTCCACACGTAGCGACAGATCGGGCGTGCTATCGAGAAGGCCTGCCATTTCGCGCTGCTCGACGCGGCTCGCTTTGGTCGACGTCCAGTCGTGTGAACAATTCTGGGCAGATGGCGAATTGCTCGGGCTCCAGTCCGTAGTCGGCGTTGAATACTTCGCGCAGCGTGTAGTAGATGGAATCGAGCGCGTATGGTTCCAGTGCAAAGCCGCGCGTGGGCCGAGCCTCCTGACGATAGCTTGTCATCCGTTGCGGCATATCCGGCGGGCGGAAGTCGGCGATGGTCACTGCGTCATTGTCGTCGATGTCGCGGCTGCGCAAGCGTACGGGCGCGGTTTGGCATTCTTCGAGCGAGAGCCGGCCGTCTTCGTCCGCGTCCAGCATGACGAACACGGGAGAGTTCCACTTTTCGAGAGCCATGCGGTCGGCTACCCATTCGATCGCACTGGTGCGCCCCCCGCCCATGTCGCCCGTGAGCAGCGCGGCCAACTCCTCGGGCTGCACGCGCTCGTCGTGGTTTGCATCATAGTCGCGGGACGTTCGATAGCGGGCAGCCGCGTCGGCCATGGGCGTGTTGCCAAGCTGGCCGGAGACGAACTTCGGATCGTCGACGAGCGCAGCCCACGTGACTTCGGCCGTCTCGTCGTCGCCGGCGGCGGCGGATCGCAGCACTTTGTCGAGCAGCGCGGCGGCGGTGGCGCGTTGCGGTTGGCCGTCAACGTAGACTTCGACGTGAACGACAAGCGGCCCTCCGCCAGTCAACAGCACCAGCCGTTCGGGCTCGGCGGGCGTGGGTTCGGCTTGCGGTGCTTCGGCGGCTTCAATTGCAGCGTCGGAGTTGTTCGTGTCGTTGGCCTTCTCGTCAGCGCCGGAAGAAGCTTGCTGCCGCGATTCGGCGTCGTCCGGGCCATTTCGCTCGTTGTCGGCGGCGGGTGTTGCGGCCGGCTTCGCCTTTTCCGCTGGTGGAGAGTTGGCCGCGGGTGTGCATCCGAGCAGCGTCGCAATGCTTGCCACGATGCGCGAGGGCCACACGACCAAGCTGGCGTCGCCCAAGTTGCATGATGGTGTCCACAAGCCCGGTCAACTGAGAATGTCGCGAATGGGTTGGCCTTCGGCGATCTTGATGGGCCGGCCGATCTCGCCGGTGTTCTCGGTTTCGGGATCGATGCCGAGCGCGGCGCAGAGCGTGGCCAAGACATCCGGCGCGCTCACCTGGTTTTCGGCCACCGTCATGCCGTCCGCCGAGGTGCTGCCGTAGGCCTGGCCGCCCTGGACGCCGCCGCCGGCCAGCACACAGCTCCAAGCGTTGGGAAAGTGATCTCGCCCGCCATTCTCATTGATGCGGGGCGTGCGGCCGAACTCGCCCATCCACAGAATCGTGGTCGATTCGAGCAAACCGCGGTCGGCCAGCTCGGTCATGAGCGTCGACCAGCCGGCGTCCAACTCGCTCGACAGATTCCTGACGGTCGCAAAGTTGTTTTGATGGGTGTCCCAGCCGACCGAGTTGGTCTCGAACGCGCCCAGGCTCACTTCGACGAAGGCCACGCCACGCTCGACCAGTCGCCGCGCGAGTAGGCAGCCCTGTCCGAAACGGCCACTTCCGTAGGCATCGCGCACTTCGGAGGGCTCCTGTTCGAGATCGAATGCCGCGGCGGCCTTGCTGCGCATCAGACGCGAGGCTCGGCGATAGACCAGTTTGTGCGCGGCGGCCGATTCGCTGGGGCGCGACGTGAGGAATTCTTGCTCCAGCGTGTTCCAAAGTTTCATTCGCCGCATGGCGCGCTCTTCGTTGACGCCGCCGGGCAAACCCAGGTCGTCAAGCTTCAGTTGCGCATAGCCGCCGCGGTTGCCGGCAGCCTGGGTGGCGCCGACGGTCGCCGGCGCGTAGCGCGGTCCGAGGAAGCCGGGACCAAAGGCCGCGGGATTGAAGATCTGATACGGCGAAATGCTGACGAAGTTGGGTAGTTCCGACTCTTCGTCGTCGAGCTCTTTGCTGATGAGCGAGCCTAGCGTCGGATACTCGACCGGTCCGCCGGGCACGTGGCCGGTGCGCATCAGATAGGTGCCGCGGCCGTGGTCGCCCTCCTTGGTGCTCAACGAGCGAATCGGCGCCAGGTGCTGTCCTAGTTTGGCCAACTTCGGCAGGTGTTCGCTGATTTGCAAGCCGGGCGAACTGGTGGCAATGGGCTTGAACTCGCCGCCGTTGGGATGGTCGGGCTTTGGATCGAACGTGTCGAGCTGGCTCGGTCCGCCGCTCATCCACAGCAAGATGCAATGCCGCTTGCGGCGCGGATCGGCCGCCTGAGCGTGGGCCAGCAGCGGGAACCAGCCACTGAGGCTGGCGCCGACCAGGCCCAGGCCCGAGGCGCGCAGCAGGGTGCGACGCGAGAAACCCGACGGGTGGTGTCGAAGCGGTCTGGCCACGATTGCCTCCGTTGGCGGCTGGCGCAATTAATGATTCAACATGAATTCGGCGCTATTGACCAACGCCCATACGACGTCGCCGAGCGATTGCTGGCGCTGGTCGTCGGGTTGCGAACTGACGTATTCCAGAAACTCGGAGCGTTCCGCCGGGCGCGGCGGGCGGGAAAGCGTCGCAAAAAATGCCGTGTCGACGCGCTGGCCGTCATCGAAATAGGGCGCCTCGAGCGCCTGCAGCAAGCCGCTTTGTGCTTCATCGGTCACGGCAAACAGTTCCGCGCCGTTCATGAGCGTGAGCGCTTGCGGCACTCCCAGCTCGAAGTCGGTCGGCGTGCGCGTTTGCGCCATCAGTTTGATCAGGAAAGCCTGGCGGCGTGGATCGGCCAGCCGCTCTTGCCCTTCGTTGCCCTGCCGCAACGCCACGCGGGACAACGAATCGTAAAGCTGCTCGGCCGTGAGCGTCTTGACCGTCATGCGCGCGAACAGCTCCGGCGGTGGCGAGCCCGCGGGCCCAACGATGCTGCTCAGTTGATACGCGCGGGTGTTGGCCAGCACGTGATATAGACGCTGCAGGTCGTAGCCACTGGCGACGAACCAATCGGACAACTCGTGCAGCAATTGCGGATGACTGGGAGGATTGTGGTCGCCGAAATCGTCCAGGGGCTCGACCAGACCGCGGCCGAACAACTCGGACCAGACGAGGTTCACGGCAGCTCGGCCCAGGTAAGGATTCTCGCGCAACACCATCCAGATGGCCAGTTGCTGACGGCGCGTGCCACGATCGGCCTCGTCGACCGTGGCTCCGCCCGGATAGCGGGTGGGTACGACCGTGTCGGTATCCGGAATGCGGACCTCGCCGCTGTCGACATCGACCAGCCGCATGTTGGCCGCGTTGGTCGTGCGTTGCTGCAAGCGGGCAAAGAACGCCGCATAGCCCCAGAAGTCCTGCTGCGTCCAGCGGTCGAAGGGATGATCGTGACACTGGGCGCAATCCAAACGGATGCCGAGGAAAATGCGCGACGTGGCCGTGCCCAACTCTTCGGGCTTGACGCCCAATGCCGTATAGAACAGCGCCGGCCCGGCTTCGTCGCCTCCGGTGGCTACCAGCAGGTCGGCCACGATGCGGTCATAGCGCCGGTTTTCGACGAACTGCCGGCGGAGCCAGTTTTGCAAGCCAATCAATCCGGCCGTTTGTTGCGGATCGAACTTGCGCGGCAACATCAAGTCGCGCCAGACGTCGGCCAGATGCGTATAGTGGCCGGGCGAAATCAGCAAACGATCGACCAGTTCACGCCGCTTGCGGGGATTTTCGTCGGAAAGAAAGTCCTGCACCTCGGACACGGCAGGAATGACGCCGGTCAGGTCGAGGTGCAAGCGGCGTAAGAAGCTGGCGTCGTCTGCCAACGGCGCCGGCTCGATGCCCGCCGCCTGCCACCGCTCGGCGAGCAATTCGTCGATGCGCTCGGTCATCTTCCGATCGACGTTGGTCGAGTCGGTCGACTCGACCGGGGTTTTGGCCGGGACGAATCGTGGCGTCAGCGACCACCAGACAGCCGCGATCGCGAACAAAGCCAAACGCCACCGCGAACGGTCCGCGGAGTCCGAGCGACCTCGCGCGATATGGGTTGAAAATCCCTGCAGCATGGCATCCACCAGGCTAGCGCGACCAGAAGGGGTGATGCCGCCCATTATAGCCGACTTGCCCCCTGGAAGTACAATCGGAGTGCCGTCGCGGCGAACGGAAAAGTACAGTCGTGGCTCGGATGATTGAGCGCCAACCGACGGGGCGATCGCTGTATGCGCCTTGCTACCGCGCAATCAAACACGCCCAATCCCGCTGGGCGTCGCTCTTTGGCTGCCCGATGTCTGGGCGGCCGGGACCGGAGATCTTCTCGACGGTGCCCGGCCTGAGCTTGCCGCCTTTGCGCGGGTTGTACCAATGGACCTGGTACGTGCCGGCGGGGAGCTCGAGTTCGGTTTTCGGCTCGGCGTTGGGCAAGTAGAGGGCATAGACCTGGCCCGGCTTTGCCAACACGTAGTCGTCTTCGCGCGCGGTCAACTCGTGGGCGTCGGCCATCTCGGCGAATGGCAGGTGCTGTTGGAAGAAGTCGACGGCGTAGCGCGTCGAGATCCCACATGTGGTCGCGGCTGCGGAAGTCTTCGAGCCTGATGTCGTTGTGTGGATACTTCATGCCGAACAGCCATTCGACGCCGGCTCCGCCCGACATGAAGTGCGGCCAAAGGTGGTCGCGACGCACGCCGTCGTGGTGGTAGTCGTCGGCATCGGGCTTGACGCCCGTGTCGGCCGGACCGATTTCGTCCAGGCACACGACCCACTGCCGTCCGGCCGCGCCCGAGCGGGCAATCCACTTTCGTGTTTGCGCTTTTGTGTCGTTGGTTTGCAGCGAGACGCCCTCGAAGTACGCGTTGCCGAGCAGCGGTTCGTACACGCGCTCTTGCTGCTTGGGAAAGGTGTGGATCACCACGGGATTGTCGTAAGGGTCGAGCTGGTGCAGGTGCTCGGCGAAGTTTTTGCGCTGGGCGTCGGTGTTGGTGTTCTCTTCGCCCAGGTTCCAGACGACGGCCAGATGATGGGCGAAGCGGGCAATTAGCTCGCGGTGATAGAGCCGCCGTTCGGGCCCCAACTCGCCGCCGTCGAGCAACTGGTCGTTCTCCTGCTCCTGCAGCACCACGTGCAACGCGATGCCGTTGTGCTCCAGGTGCGTGAAGAACCTTTCCCACTGATCGAGCTTGCTGCAGTCGAAGCGTTCGCGCTCGCGGTCGTCGGTCCAGGGCCAGACGTCCTTGCCATCGCCGCGCACGTTCATCGGCAGGAAGTAGATCGAGTTGATGCCTTTGGAAGCCAGATAATTGACGGCGCCCAGCAGGTTGCGGCCGCGGCCGCCGCGCCAGGTGGGATCGGTCGGTCGCGCGTTGAGCATGTGGGGCAAATAGCGGTGCGTTGGCTTGGTGTCGTCGAAGTCGGCATAGGCCAACAGGTTTTCGGGACTGTCGACGCCGTTCTTCAGGTAGTACTTGCCCGTCTCGGCGAAGCGCAGATAGCGCTGGCCGACGTATTGCAGCCGGCCGCTCGATAAGAAGCCGGGCGCTTCGGGATCGGCTGCGCCAACGGTGAACGTGCCGTGGGCGCCGTCGAACCCGGTGGATTCGGCGGTGGCGAGCGTGTCGGAAATGGCAACGTCGCGTCCGGTGCGAAACGACGCGTGCCATGTCCACTCGCCCGCTGCATCGGGCACGAAATTGACGCGCCAGCAATCGCCCTCGGTCGCGCCGGTTTCACCGGCCCGGCCATCGGCTGCATAGTAGCCCGGCACAACGACGTTTCGCTCGCCGTGCTGAAACGTCACATCGAGGCGAAAGTCGACAAACGGGTTGGGCGAAGCGTTCTCGCTGGTCAGGGGTCCGCGGAACGTGATCGACAGCGGGTGCCATTTCTTGAGTTGGCCGGTGACTACGCCGGGTTCGACGGGCGCCAGGGCGTTTCGCGATTGCACGGGCGCCGCTGCGGCAGTGACCGGCGTGCCGGCGTGCGCGATCAAGCGCAGCCGCTGATTCATCACCGAGTCGGCGCGACCCGGCTCGGTTGGTCCCCAGTCGCCATTGATGGTGACAACGACCACGCCCAGCTCGGGCAGCATGGCGGAATGGTTGCCGCGCAGACCATGGCTCATGAACGTGTCGGCCGGCGCGTCGGGCCAGGTGAGCGGTTTGCTCTTGTCGAGGTTGGAGTTGAACCACCAATTGAAACCGTAGATGCCTGGGCCAGCCTGACTGTAGTGATCGGAGTCGCCGCCATAGGTGCCGATGCCCAGGTAGTCGTTTGTCTTTGCCTGTGTGGTTTGCGGCAAATCGGGCGGGACCTGCGGCTGGGCGCAGGTATCGAACAACTTGCGATCAATCAACTGCTTGTCGCCCCAGCGACCGTGGTTGAGCCACAGCCAGGCGATGCGCGCGAAATTGCGCGGCGAAGCCGAGATTCGGCGATTCGATTTGCGGAATGCCAGGCCATCCTCCAGATGTAAAGCGCCCGAGCGCTCCGGCGCCGCAACCACCTCGTCGGGCGGGGCTCGAAACACGTGATCGAATAGTGTCTTCTGGTAGAGCTGAATCGCATAGTCGTTGTAGGACCAGGCGGCGCCGGGCGGCTCGGGTCGGGCGTAGCCGCTGGTCATGGCGCCCAAATGGCGAAAAGTCATGGGCCGGTCCTTGTCCGACAGCTCCCAGCCGAATTCGGCGATCGGCGTATCGACGCTTTTCAACTTGCCTTCCTGCACGGCGACCATCAGCAGCGTGCTGAGGATGGGTTTGGCGGAGGAGAAAATGTCGGCTCGCTCGGATTGCGAACCCCAGGTTTTGACGACATAGCCGTTTTTGACCATGCAGCCGCGTCCGCCCAGGGCATCGGCCACGGCTTGCAGGCGTTGCGCGTCGAGCCCCAATTCGGCGGGCGACCGCTGCTGCCAGTGCTCCGCGGGAAAAACCGGTTCGGCTGCGCGGGCTGGCGCAGGCCGAGCGCAACAAATTGCCGCCAGCACGAGGCTCGTACCGCACATTGCCCACGTCGTCTGCGCGCGATACCGGGAGATCGGGGATTCCATCAGTTGTCCTGGATTGTTTGCCATGTTCTCGGTTTTCCACGGCGCCGGGGGTCGAAGCCCGGGCCTGCGTTGGCGGCCGATTCTAGTATCCGTCGAAGAAGGCCACAATGGGCCGGAATTTTGCAGCGAAACCCCTGGACGTGCACGGGGTTGAATGGGGCATAACACGGTGACTTTCCGTTTCGGCATGGTTTCCGACCGACGCAGGTGGATGCCGGATCGCGCGACACCTGTTGATTGAGGAATCCCCATGCGACGGTTAATCACGTGGACTCTGTTAGTGGCGATGCTGGCCTATAGCGCGCCGGCTGCCATGGCCGCCAAGCCGAAGCAATCGCCCGAACAGCGCTTTGCCAAGCTCGACAAGGACGGCGACAAGAAGCTATCGGAAGAAGAATTCATCGGCAAGAAAACCGACGAGGCAAAGGCGAAAGCCGAGAAGCTTTTCAGCAAGCTCGACAAAGACAAGGACAACTCGCTGTCGTTCGAGGAGTTCAATGTCACGCCGAAAAAGAAGGCCGAATAGCAACTCAATAGACCAAGAGGCGGTTGACTTGGGAGCAGCCGTCTCAGCGCGATCGGGCGCGGGCACTTTTGTTGCCCGCGCCCGTTTTTTTTGCGCGACGGCCAAACCACGCGTGCAACGCCGGGAGGGCCGAAGTCTTGCAAATTCAGCTACGGAGCGGGAATTGCTGGCGCGCTTTCGTTGACTTCCGCTGTCGTTTACAATTGGGCCCATCAAGTGCTTCTTCACCCTGGCGGAAAACTCATGCGTATTTCCAGCGATTCCATTTTGCTTGTGCCAACGGCGTTTGTAGTTCTGGCGTTCGCGTCGCCTTGTAGCGCGGAGGATGCAGACGACACGAGCAAGCCGTCGCATCCCAACGTGCTGTTCATCGCCATTGACGATTTGAACCATTGGGTAGGGCACCTGGGCCGCAACAAGCAGAGCATCACGCCTCATCTGGACCGCATGGCCGAGATGGGCACGACGTTTACACGCGCGTACTGCGCTGCGCCGGTTTGCAATCCGTCGCGGGCGGCGTTGATGAGCGGATTGCGGCCGGGCGCCTCGGGCGTCTATCAGAATGGGCACGACTGGCGCGAGCGCATTCCGATGAAGCTGACCATGCCCAGCACGTTTCGCGCGGCCGGCTATCGGGTGACCGGCGCCGGCAAGATCTACCACGGATCTTATGAGCGCGATGCGGAATGGGACGACTATCAGCACTCGAAGGGAGAACCGGCGCCGAGCGATCCGGTGGCCGATACTCCATTGCGCCCCTTCGGTCCCGTCGATGCGCCGGAGTCGGAGTGGGCCGACTACAAAACCGTTGACTACGGCATTGCCGAATTGCAGCGCCAGCACGACATGCCCTACTTCGTGGCGGTCGGCCTGCACAAGCCGCACATGGCGTGGAACGTGCCGCGGAAATACTACGACATGCACCCGCTGGACGAGATTGAGCTGCCGCCGTTTCAGGAGAATGACTTGCAGGATCTGCCCGCGGCCGCCGTGGCGATGGCCAAACCCAACGAGCACGAGAAGATCGTCGCGGCAGGCCGCTGGAAGCAGGCCGTGCAAGGCTATCTGGCTGCCGGCACATTTGCCGACGCGCAGATCGGCCGCCTGTTGGATGCGCTGGAGAAATCGCCCGAGCGCGATCGCACGATCGTCGTGCTGTGGGGCGATCATGGCTGGCACCTGGGCGAGAAGCACCACTGGCGCAAGTTCGCCTTGTGGGAGGAAGCCACGCGAGCACCGTTCATTTGGATCGTGCCGGGGTTGACCAGTCCGGGCACGCGCTGCGATCGAACCGTGGATTTCATGAGCATCTATCCGACGCTGTGCGATCTGTGCGGCGTGGACACTCCTGAGCATGTGCAGGGGCGTAGTATTCGCCCCTTGCTAGCCGATGCGAACGGCCCGTGGGATCAGCCCGCGATCACCACGCATGGCCGCCAGAATCACGCCGTGCGCAGCGAGGGTTGGCGCTACATTCACTATGCCGACGGCAGCGAGGAGTTGTATGACGAGACGGCCGACCCGTACGAATGGACGAACCTGGCGGACGATCCGCGGCACGCCAGCCGCAAATCGGAGTTGGCGGCCTTCATGCCGAAACAGAACAAGCCGGAGGCCCCGGACGGCCGAAAAAAGAACTCCAAGCGTGCCAGGCAACGGCAGGCGGCATCCAACAAAACTAGGTGATGGCCTTGCGAATCATGCTGACGACCATGATCGGCCTCGCGTTCACCGTGAACGCTTTGGCCGCCGATCGAGCGCCCAATATCGTCGTGATTCTGTCGGACGACATGGGCTACTCGGACTTGGGCTGCTACGGCGGCGAGATCGAGACGCCCAATCTCGACACGCTCGCCGACGGCGGGTTGCGGTTTACGCAGTTCTACAACACGGGCCGTTGCTGCCCGACGCGCGCCACGCTGCTGACGGGCCTGTACGCACATCAGACGGGCGTTGGTCACATGATGAACGATCGCGGCGCGGACGGCTATCGGGGCGACTTGAACCGTCACTGTGTCACGATCGCGCAGGTGCTGAAGCCGGCGGGCTATCGCACGTATGCCGTGGGCAAGTGGCACGTCACCCGGTTCAACGGTCCCGACGGGCCGAAGCACAACTGGCCGTTGCAGCGCGGCTTCGATCGCTACTACGGCACGATCCACGGGGGCGGCAGCTATTTCGATCCCTCGACGCTGACGCGCGACAACACGGCCATCTCTCCGTTTGCCGATCCGGAGTACCAGCCCGAAACGTTTTATTACACCGACGCCATTTCGGATCATGCGGCACGATTTATCGACGATCACGTCGAGACGCACGCCGAACAGCCGTTCTTCATGTACGTCGCGTACACGGCCGCGCATTGGCCGATGCACGCGCGGCCGGACGACATCGCCAAGTATCGCCACAAATACGACGCCGGCTATGAGCCGTTTCGCCGAGCACGGTTGGAGAAGGCGTCACGGCTTGGTTTGATCGAGGGTAGCCAGGGACTTACACCGCAAGCGGGCAACTGGCCGAGCGTGCCGGACAAGTCTTGGGAAGCGGCCGGCATGGAGGTCTACGCCGCGATGGTGGACCGGATGGACCAGGGGATCGGCAAGATCACGGCGGCACTGTCACGCAACCGGCGGCGCGACAAGACGCTCATCTTCTTCATGCAAGACAACGGCGGCTGCGCCGAGAACATGGGCCGGCGGCCACGGAAGAATCATCCCAACATCGAACGGCCCGCCGAGCCGACGCTCGCGCCATTGGCGTCGACGGCGCTGTTGCCACCGGAGACCGTGCCGCCGCAGACGCGCGATGGATTTCCGGTGCGGATGGGCGACCGCGTCCAGCCGGGAGCAGGCGACACGTTTCTCGCCTACGGCCAAGCCTGGGCCAACGTTTCCAACACACCGTTTCGCGAGTACAAGCATTGGGTTCACGAAGGCGGCATCAGTACGCCATTGATCGTGCACTGGCCAAAGGGGATTGCGGTGCAAGGTGAACTGCGCCGCCAGCCGGCCCATTTGATCGACATCATGGCGACGTGCATCGACGTGGCGGGCGCTGCGTATCCCGAGCAACTCGACGGAGAATCGATCACGCCGCCCGAGGGCAAGAGCCTGCTGCCGGCCTTCGCCGATCGGCCGATCGAGCGCGAAGCATTGTTTTGGGAGCACGAAGGCAACCGGGCCGTGCGCGCGGGCGACTGGAAGCTGGTCGCCAAAGGGCGCCAAGGCAAGTGGGAGCTTTACGACATGTCCAGCGATCGCACCGAGTTGCACGATCTGGCAACTGCCCAACCGCAGCGCGTCGAACAAATGGCGCGGCAGTGGGAACGATGGGCCAGGCGGGCCCACGTGCTGCCCTATCCCAAAAAGTAGGCCACCCGAATGAACCGACATCCCAGACCAAACATCATGTTGAACAACACCCGGTGGCGCGTTGGGTCATTTTGCCTTTGCCGCGGTGTTTGGCCTGATGGCCGGCCTGCTGGCGAATTCCGTGTCTGCCGACGAGGGTGGCCCGTTTCAAGCCACGGGCATCAAAATCGGCGAAGTGACCGACAACAGCGCCATCGTTTGGGCGCGGCTGACGCTGCACGAACGCGCAATCCGGCAGACGGACCAACGATGCACATCGAGTATGCACCCGCCACCGAAGACGAGGGCCGGCGCGACCGTACCGTCCGTGGCGTCGTGTTTCCAGACGGAGCCACGGTGGGCGAGTTGCGCGAGGCCGTGCCGGGAACCGACGGCGACGTGCGCGTGCTGTACAAACCGGACGATGCCGGCAATTGGGCCGAAACGGATTGGCAAAGCGTCAATCCGCTGGGTGATTTCACTTGTCAGTTCACGCTCGACGGGCTGAAGCCGGCGACGCACTATCAAGTGCGCGTGGAATCGCGCAGCACCGGCGGCAGCCCGAGCAGCACGGTGGAAGGTGGCTTTCGCACGGCGCCAAAGCCGGATGACCCGCGACGTGTGGTTTTCACGGCGGCGACATGCTTCGGCAACGACGATCAGGATTCGCCGGAGGGGTTCAAGATCTACGCCTCGATGCTTGCGCTGCGCCGGATTTTTTCGTGAACCTGGGCGACATTATCTATTACGACGAGTTGGCCAAGACGGCGGAACTGGCCCGGTATCACTGGCAGCGGATGTATGGCTGGCCGGGGACGGTGGCATTTCACCGGCAGGTGGCCAGCTTCTTCATGAAGGACGATCACGACACGCTGCGCAACGACTGCTGGCCGACGATGGACACGCCCTACATGCACGAGTTCACGTTTCGCCAGGGCCAGGCGATCTTTCTCGAACAGGTGCCGATGGGTCCGCGGACGTATCGTACGCGGCGGTTCGGCAAGGACCTGCAGGTATGGTTCGTCGAAGGGCGCGACTTTCGCATGCCCAACGACATGCCGGATGGCCCGCGGAAAACCATCTGGGGCGCGGCGCAAAAGAAGTGGTTCAAGGAGACCGTGGCCGCCTCGGACGCGACGTTTCGCATCTTGTTTTCACCCACGCCGGTCGTCGGGCCAGATCGTCAGAACAAGCGCGACAATCACGCCAACTCGGGATTCCGGCACGAGGGAAACGAGCTACGCGCGTTTCTGGCGTCGCAACCCAATATGATTTCGATCTGCGGCGACCGGCATTGGCAGTATGCCTCGATGGACCCAGAGTCAAAACTGCGCGAGTACTCGGTGGGGGCCGCCAGCGACGAGCACGCCGGCGGTTGGAAGCAGGAAGACTATCGGCCCGACTTTCACCGTTTTTTGCGCGTGGCCGGCGGATTTCTCTCCGGCACGGTCGAACGCACTGCCGAGGGCCCCACGCTGACGCTGCGGCACCACGACGTCAACGGCAACGTCAAGTTCGAGGATCGCTTGACGGCTGGGGCGACACAAGCAGACTAGTGGGTGAGTTCCGTGGGTATGGTGTCCCGCGGCGGGGTCCCTTTGGTTGCTGCCAGTCCGACAAGCGATGGCTGTACCGCGGATTATACTACTGACGGCTCTGTTGCTCGCGCGCTTCGCGTGCGTGGACATTTGCTTTGCGGACGACGCGCCGTTCGGTCTGGAGCATCGCGCTGAGTGGAACGGATCGCGGCTGGTGGGATCGCCGGAGCCTCCCCTGCCCTACACGGTCGAGAAAGCATTTTTGCAACTCGACTGGACGGCGCCGATCTATCTGATCGACGAGCCGGGAAGCGATTTTCTGTGGGTGATCTCGCAAGGGCAAGGCGCGGCGCAACCCAGCCGCATCGAGCGGGTGGCCGATGACCCACTAGCAACCGAGCGGCACTTGTTGCTGGAAGTGCCCGATGGGTTGGTTTATGCGGTGTGCTTCGATCCGCACTACGGCAAGAACCACAGGGTGTATGTGTTCAGCAACGGCCCGACGTCGCAAGCGCGGCGAAGCGATCGCGTGACGCGATATACGGTCAAAGAGGGCCCGCCGATGCGGCTCGCTTCCGAGAGCCGGCACGTGATCCTTCAGTGGCGCTCCGAAGGACACGACGGGGGCGACCTGGCCTTTGGACTCGACGGCATGCTGTACATTGTCACCGGCGACGGCACCAGCGACTCCGACGGCTGGAACAGCGGCCAGTCGCTCGACGACTTGTTGGGGTCGGTGTTGCGGATCGATGTCACGCGCGGCGAGCGCGAGCGGCCCTATGTAATCCCGCGCGACAATCCATTCGTGGACTTGCCCGCAGCGCGCGGTGAAATCTGGGCCTATGGCTTGCGCAATCCCTGGCGGATGGCGATCGATCCGCGCAGCGGTCATGTGTGGGTCGGCAACAACGGGCAGGATCTGTGGGAGACGGCGCACCTGGTGCGCAAAGGCGACAACCTGGGCTGGAGCGTCTACGAAGGCAACCATCCGTTCTATCCCGAGCGGCAGCGCGGCCCCACGCCGCTGGTGCCGCCGACGATCGAACACTCCCACGCCGAGTTTCGATCGCTCACTGGTGGCGTCGTGTACTACGGTGACAAGCTGCCGGACCTGAACGGAGCGTATGTCTATGGCGACTATTCCACTGGTCGCATCTGGGGCATGAAGCACGACGGCGAGCGCGTCGTCTGGCAGCGGGAGTTGGCGGATACCAGCCTGCAGATTGCGGCGTTTCGAGTGGATCAGCGCGGCGAGCTGTTGGTGGTCGATCACGGCGGTGGAATCTATCGGTTGGTCGCGGCGCCTGCCATGCCGCAGAGCGCGCCATTTCCGGAGAGGCTTAGCCATACCGGACTCTTCAAGTCAACGCGCGACCACGGGCTTGCGCCGGGCGTGATACCGTATTCGGTCAATGCGCCCGGCTGGAGCGACGGCGCGACGGCCGAACGATTCGTGGCCGTGCCGGGCAACGCCCAAGTCGACTATTCGTCGGGCGGCAGTTGGACGTTTCCCGATGGCACGGCCATCGGGCAGACGTTGTCGTTGCCGGTCGGCGCTCATGATTCGACGAGCCGCCGCGTGGAAACGCGCGTGATGTTGCGACAACAGGGCGAATGGGCCGGCTATTCGTATCGCTGGAATGACGAACAAACCGACGCGACGCTGATCGGCAAGAACGGCGAGAACGTCGACGTTGTGCTGGCGGACGCCAATGGAAAGACCGAAACACAAGTCTGGCGGATTCCCAGTCGCGCCGAATGCCTGACGTGCCACAGCCGCGCGGCGAACTTCGTGCTGGGGTTGAGTGAAGCGCAATTGAACCGCGAGCACGACTACGACAGCACGAGCGGCAATCAACTCCGCGCGCTAGATCATATCGGCCTGTTCAGCAAGCCGCTGCCGAAGCCACCGGCGGAACTGTCGCGGCTGGCGGATCCGTACAACGCGCATGCCGAACTGGAAGACCGCGTGCGTGCCTATTTGCACGTCAATTGCGCGGCTTGTCACGTGGCGGCCGGCGGTGGCAACGCACGGATGGAGTTGGCCATCGGCAGCACGACGGATGAAATGAAACTCTTGGGAGCACGTCCGCAGCATGACACCTTTGGCATCAGCGACGCCATGCTCGTGGCGCCGGGCGATCCGGACCGCTCGGTGCTGGTACACCGGCTTTCACGCCGCGGTCGAGGGCAAATGCCGCCGTTGGTCTCGCAGCGGGTCGACGAGCAGGCCGTCGAACTGATGCGACGATGGATCGCCAGTCTCGAGTCGCAGCAAAAGATCGTCAAGCGTTGGCAGATGGAGGACATTCTGCCGGCGCTCGACGACGTGCACAACGGGCGCTCGATGGAAGCCGGCTTGGCGGCGTTTCGCTCCACCGGCTGTGTCGAGTGTCACCGCTTCGCGGGCGAAGGGGGCACCGTCGGCCCGGATCTGACCGGGGTCGAGAAACGACTGGCCGCGCCGAAGTTGCTGGAAGCGATCTTGCTGCCTTCGAAGGAGATCCCCGATCAGTACGCGAGCTATGCAATCGAGACCGACAATGGACGCGTGGTGGCGGGACGCATCGAGCGCGAGACCGACGAGTTGGTGTTCGTGCGTCCGCATTCGGCGACCGAAATGCCCGCCGAGATCGAGAAGAAAAATATCGTCGAGCGGCATAGGCTGCCGGTTTCGAACATGCCCGAAGGCATCGTCAACGTGCTGGAGCAAGAACAATTGCTCGATCTGCTGGCGTATCTGTTGAGTGGCGCGACGGAATCGGAACCGTAAGCGGACGACGTGTGTGGCAAGTATCTCTGGCGTAGTTGAATTCCCAAGAATTCAGCCGATCCCGAACTGAAGTCTTGCGACGTCAGCTACCGCTGCCATAAAACCTTGCCACACAGCGTATGACGACGTACGACTGCGAGGTGGCACGTCGGCCGCTATTGGGTTACAATCGGTGAGCCCGCCTGGCCGCTGTCGGTCCCCGCCCCAATCCCGCCCGCGATGCCTGCCATGCCGAGAGCCATTCTCGCAATTGCCGTATTGCTCTGTCCCACGTTGCTGCGTGCCGGGGAGATCCTCACTAATGGAACTGCGGAAAGCGCGCCGACCTTTGAAGCCGACGTCCGGCCGATTCTCAAGGCGCACTGTTGGCAATGCCACGGCGAGGAAGAGGAGCTGGAGGGTTCGCTGGACGCGCGGTTGGCTCGCTTTCTGCTTGCCGGCGGCGACTCGGGCCCAGCGGTCGTTCCCGGCAAGCATGCCGAAAGCCGGATCTATGAGCGAATCTCCACGGGCGAGATGCCGCCGGGCGAGAAGAAACTCTCGCCCGACGCAATACAAACGATCGCACGATGGATCGACGCCGGAGGTCTCACCGCCCGTCCCGAGCCCGAGACGCTGGCGGCAGGCGACATATTCACCGAGGAAGATCGCGCGCATTGGTCGTTTCAGCCGATTCGTCGCCCGGCTGTGCCGCGGGTGGCACATGCCGACGCAGTGACGACGCCGATCGACGCGTTTCTGCTGGAGCGACTGGAAGCGCAATCCCAATCGTTCGGTCCGGCGGCCGACCGGGCCACGCTCATTCGCCGCCTATCGTTCGACTTGACCGGTTTGCCGCCGGCTCCCGAGGCCGTGGAACGGTTTATCAACGATCCGGCATCCGATGCCTACGAACGGCTGGTCGACGACTTGCTGGCATCGCCCGCCTATGGCGAGCGCTGGGGTCGCCACTGGCTGGACGTCGCCGGCTATGCCGACAGCGATGGCTACAGCGCTAAGGACGTCGAGCGCCCTTGGGCCTACAAGTATCGCGACTACATTATCCGCTCGTTCAATCGCGACAAGCCGTGGGACGAGTTTCTGGTGGAACAACTGGCCGGCGACGAGCTGGTCGCGCCGCCGTATGCGAATCTTTCGCCGCGGGACGCCGATCGGCTGATCGCCACGGGCTTTTTGCGCATGGCTCCCGATGGGACCACGGATCCGCAGGTGGATCAGAACGTGGCCCGCAACGACGTTGTGGCCGACACGATCAAGATCGTTTCCACGGCCGTGCTGGGGCTGACGGTCGGCTGCGCCCAATGTCACGCACACCGATACGATCCGATCACGCACGAGGACTATCATCGCATCCGGGCGTTGTTCGAGCCTGCCTACGACTGGAAAAAGTGGCGTCCGGCCGGCGCGCGGCTGGTGTCGCTGTGGTCCGACGAGGTGAAGGCTCGCGCGGCGGCGGTCGACGCCCAGTTGAAGGAAATCTCCAGCGCCCGTACGGCCGAATTGGATCAACTCGTGGCCGACACGTTCGAGCGCGAACTGGCGAAGTTGCCGGAAGAGATTCAGCCGCAAGCTCGCGCCGCGCGCGAAACGCCGGTCGACCAACAAAGCGACGAGCAGAAACAACTCATCAAGGAGTATCCGTTTCTGAAAGTGGATCGCGGCTCGGTGTATCTATACCTCGACGATCGGCTGCGGGGCTTCAACAAGAAGTGGGACGAGTTGACCGAGGCCAAGCGCCGCGAGCGGCCGGCCGACGACAACGTCGCCTGTTTGACGGAAGTGCCCGGGCACGCGCCGCCTACCATGCTGTTTGCCCGCGGCGACATCAATTCACCGCGAAACGAGATTGCGCCGGGGGAGCTCGCGGTACTCAATCGCGATGGTTTTGTCGTGCCGGCGGACGATGCGGTCCTGCCGACCACGGGCCGGCGGCTGGCTTATGCCAGGCACCTGACCGGTGGCAAGCATCCGCTGGTGGCGCGGGTGCTGGTGAATCGCTTTTGGCTGCACCACTTTGGCCGCGGATTGGTCAATACGCCGGGTGATTTCGGCATGTTGGGCGAGCGGCCCAGTCATCCCGAGTTGCTCGACTGGCTGGCCGACGAGTTTGTACGCGGCGGCTGGAGACTCAAGCCGTTGCACCGCTTGATCGTGACGTCCACCGCTTATCGTCAGTCTTCGGAGCGGCGCGGCGAGTTGGAGGCGATCGATCCCGACAACCGGCTGCTGGGCCGCATGAACGTGCGGCGGCTGGAGGCGGAAACCATCCGCGACGCGCTGCTGGCGGCCAGCGGTGTTTTGTCGGAGAAAATGCACGGCGCGCCGGTGCCGGTGATGCCTGACGACGTGGGGCAGATCGTGGTTGGCGTGGATACGCGCGATTCGGCGGGGCGGCCTTCGGGCAAAGTCGTGCCATTGGGCGAGGAAGCCGTGCGCCGCAGCGTCTATGTGCAAGTGCGCCGCTCGATGCCGCTGGGGATGCTCGAACCGTTCGACGTGCCCACGATGGCCCCCAATTGCGATCAGCGGGCCTCTTCGACCGTGGCGCCGCAGTCGCTGCTGCTGATGAATAGCGCGCTGGTCGTCGAGCAAGCGGGCAAGATGGCGGCGCGCATTCGACGCGAGGCGGGCGACGAACCGGCAGCCCAATTCCGCCGCGCATGGCTGGTCGCTTTCGGTCGCGAGGCAACGGCCAGCGAGTGCGATGCGGGACTGGCGTTTCTGGCGGAACAAACAGCGGCGGCACGCGCCGACTTGCCCGCCGAAGGAGACGGAACGCCCGACCCCAACAAACCAACGGTTTCGCCCGAGCAGGTAGCGCTCGAACATCTGTGTCATGCGCTGGTGATTTCAAACGGCTTTCTTTACGTCGATTAGGTTCTCCGCATGTCGCACTTCACGCGTCGCCATTTCTTGTCGCAGCAGGCCTTTGGCATCGGTGGGCTGGCGCTGTCGTGGTTGTTGCACAACGACGGCGCGCTAGCGTCGCCCGCCAAGCCGAAGCTCGAGCCGCAAACGTTCGACGTCAAGCCGCGCCGCCGGCCGCCCAGCCGCAAGCCCGCGCCATGATCTCGATGTTCATGCAGGGCGGTCCCAGCCACATCGACCTGTTCGATCCGAAGCCGGAGCTGACCAGGCGTCACATGGAAACGTTTACCGGAGACATCAAGTTCGACAACGCGGCGGAAGCCAGTTCGAAGTTGTTTGGCAGCCCGTGGAAGTTTTCGCAACATGGCCAGTGCGGCATGGAGCTCAGCGAACTGGTGCCCCATTTGGGCGAAGTGGCGGACGACATTTGCCTGATCCGCTCGATGTACACCGGCGTGAACAACCATGGTCAGTCGATCAACGCCTTGAACACGGGCAATATCGGCGCAGGGCGCCCGGCACTGGGCTCGTGGATGACCTATGCCCTGGGCTCGGAAAACCAGAATCTGCCGGCTTTCGTCGTGCTGAGCGATCCCAGCGGACTGCCAGTGCTGGGGGTCGACAATTGGAGCGCCGGCTGGCTGCCGTCGGTATATCAGGGCACGGTCGTGCGTCCCACGGAACCGCGGATTTTGAATCTCGATCCGCCCGCTGGATTACGCGGCGCCACGCAGGAGCGGTTTCTGTCGTATCTCGAGCAGATCAATCGCCAGCACTTGGAACAACACCCGCGCGAGCAAGATCTGGCGGCGCGCATCCAAAGCTATGAGCTGGCGGCGCGCATGCAGGTGGCGGCCAAGCAAGCGCTCGACATCGCGCAAGAGACCGAGGCGACCCAGAAGCTGTATGGAATCGACGACCCGGTGACGCGCGATTATGGCAGCCGATGCCTGATCGCTCGACGGCTGGTGGAGCGCGGGGTGAGGTTCGTGCAAATTTTCACAGGCAACCAAACCTGGGATCATCACGGGAACATCCAGAAGTCCCTGCCGGCAGTTTGCCAAAAAACCGACAAACCGGCGGCCGCGCTGGTACGCGATTTGAAGCAGCGGGGACTGTTGGACACGACGCTGGTCCACTGGGGCGGCGAGATGGGCCGGCTGCCTGTCATACAGAATGAGAAGAACATTGGCCGCGACCACAATACATACGGTTTCAGCACGTGGCTGGCCGGCGGCGGCGTCAGAAGCGGCTATATCCACGGAAAAACCGACGATTTAGGCCATCATGCCGTCAGCGACGTGGTCACCCATCACGACTATCACGCCACGCTGCTGCACCTGTTTGGGCTCGACCCGGCGCAGGTGACGTTCACGCGCCCCACGGGCGATGCCAGCTTGATGGACGGGCAGCCGCCAAAGGTTGTTGAACCAATTCTCCGGCGAACCGTGCGTTCTGCCAGCTAGGGTGTGGTTTTCCGAATCCGCGGAACTACACTTGAGCATAGAGGCTCGCCACGGTGAATCTCTCGGGCAATTGACGGGGCATCGTGTCCCGACCGTGTTGCTCGTCAGTTCCGCGTTTTTCAACTCCGTGTAGATCCGGTCGTGCGCAGACCGTTAAATCACTTCGCGCAGCCCATTTCCGGGCGAAGAGTAAAGTGACTCGGGTTTCGGCTCTGGTGTCCAACCTTGTAGCGAATGACCAGAGGCGAGACGCCGCTTGATGGCGTGCGTTCGTGGTCTGGATTCCCCTCGTTCGCAGGAGCAGCACCATGAGAAGCACCCACTTTCTGATGTTTGCCGCCGCACTTGGCACGCCGGCGCTAATCTGCACGACTGCCGTGTCGGCGCAAGGCACCGAGCTTGAATCGCCCGCCGAAGCCGAGCCGGCCGAACTGCTGATTCCGCTGGACGAACTCGACGAAATCAATCTGAGCATCGTCGACGACAAGCTGGCGATGAGCCTGGCCGTTGAGGCACACGTGCAGGTCGAACTCACCGAGTTCGCGCTGGACATGATCGCCGATGAGCATCTGAGGTCGTTGACGGAGCACAAGCTGCGCGGATACAAGCAGCTCTACAATACGCTGAACGAGCTAACCGGAGGGCGGGTGGACTCCATGTTGGCACGCACTCCGCGCGTTCGCGAAGTTGCCTCCGACAGTTCCGATGCGACCGCCGAACGGCCGCGACCCAAGAAGCGCGGAAGCCGGGGCGGCATCGGTGACATTCTGCAGAATACCGCCACGAAGGCGATTCTGCGGGTGCGGTTGGACATCGCTCATCAGTACATCGATTTGTTGCGAACGGAGTTGGAACTGTCGCCGCCGGGCGAGTTCGATCGTCGCTATATCGGCATCGAAGTCTATAACCAGATGCAGGTGCTGTCGATGTTGCGCGTGTTCGAGACGCAAGCGTCGCCGGAATTCGCGCGGTTGATTCACCGTGCTACCGCGAATTCGGAAAGCCAGGTCGCAGAGGCGCGGGAGGTTGTCGAACAGTTGCGAAACACCCTGCCATTGCCGGAAGCTAAAGAGCAGGTGGTCAACAAGGCCGACGTGCTCGTTCAATAAGCGCACCTCGCAAGTACCACCTCCCAGAACGAAAACGAAATCGCCCTGGCGGCACATTCGCCGGGGCGATTTTGTTGCGCCAAGGGACCGAGCGCAGGCAGTGGCCGCGTGACGACATTGCGGTATAATGCCCGGCAAAGCAGATTGCGCCGCGAGGCGCTTCCGCGATTGGCCTATTCCATCATGCTCAACAGGAGGTGTGGAGATGACGGTTCGACGATGGCTCGTGGTGGCGTTCTGTCTGGCGGCTCTGCCGGCAAGTGCGGTCGATTGGCCGCAGTGGCGCAGCCCGGGGCGGACCGGCCTTTCGACCGAGACGGGGCTTTTGGCCGAATGGCCCACCGACGGGCCCAAGCTGCTCTGGCAGGCCAAGCAGATCGACGAAGGATTCTCGACGCCCGCAGTGGTGGGCGATCGGATCTATCTGCTCTCGAACCAGGGCATGGATGACGAATTCGTGCAGGCACTGGGTGCTGCCGACGGGCAACAGTTGTGGGCCGTGCGCATCGGCAAAGTCGGACCCAATCAAGGACCACAGTATCCCGGCGCGCGATCGACGCCGACGGTTGACGGCGACGTGCTATACGCATTGGGATCCGATGGAGATTTGGCCTGTGTCGAGTTGAACGGCGGGAAGATCCGCTGGCAAAAGAATCTGCGCACCGATTTCGACGGTGCTCCCGGCAAATGGGCCTATTCCGAGTCGCCGTTGATCGACGGAGACAAGCTAGTTTGCACGCCGGGCGGCAAGGAAGCCACGATCGTCGCTCTCGACAAGAAAACCGGCGAGCCGATTTGGAAATGCGCGCTGGAAGAAGGCGACGAAGCGGCCTACGCCTCGGCAATTGTCGTCGAGGCCGGTGGCGCCCGGCAGTATGTGCAGTTTCTGCAGAAGGGCGTCGTGGGCGTGGACGCCAAGACCGGCGAAAAGCTGTGGCGTTATGAGAAAACTGCCAACGGCAGTCCGGCGAACATTCCGACGCCCGTCGCGCACGACGCGTTCGTGTATAGCGCCAGCGGACGCGGAGGCGGCGGACTGGTGGAGCTTAAGACCAGCGACTCCGGCGTCGAAGCAAGCGAAGTCTATGCCGGACCGAAGCTGCCAACCAGTATTGGCGGCGCGGTTCAAGTCGGCGACGCCCTGTACGGCACCAATTCGGCGGGGTTGATGTGCGTCGACTTTGCCGACGGTGAAGTGCTGTGGCAAGACCGCTCGGTCGGCCCCGGCGCCGTGTGCTATGCGGAAAACAGGCTCTATGTACATGGCGAAGGGGGCGACGTGGCGCTGGTCGAAGCGACACCTGATGGGTATCGCGAGAGAAAGGTCGCTTCACGCCGCCCGACGCGCCGGAGAAGGGCAAGGCCAAAGCCTGGGCCTATCCTGTCGTGGCCAACGGCCGGTTGTACATCCGCGATTGGGGCACGCTCTGGTGCTATGACATCTCGGCCGGCGACCAGTGAACCGGCGTCGCTCGCGTCGGCGTGCAGCGGAGCTTCCTCGCCAATTAGCTGCTGCTGGTCGAGGGCACGTATTGCAAGGTGCCGGCGGGAAACGAATCCGATTCGGTGAGATCGACCGGGATGGGCTTGCCAGCGGACGCTGCGATCAGCGCGTCGACCAGATCCTGCAGCTTGCGCACGCGTTCGACGGCCGGCGCGAGCGGATCGTGTTTTGAGTCCGCAGCGTGTTTGGCGAGTTTGGCGGCACATTCGGCGACGGCCTCGGCGCCCTCGAGCAAACGCCTGCGGCTCTCCGGGTGAGAGTCGTTCGCATTGCATTGCTCTCCGGGCACGCGTCCGGCGGCGACTTGCGCGCATACCAGCGCAGCAGGTTTCCCTGGCTGATGACGCCGATCGGCGCTCCGTCGCGAACGATGAATACCCGGCGGACCGTCACGCGGCTGAGGAACTCGCAAATGGCCTCCAGCGGGGCATCTTCCTCGAACGAGACGAACGTGCGCTGCATGATGCGCTCGATTGGCATGTTCCACGCGGCATGGTTCGGCAAGATGCAGATCACGTCTTTTTCGGACAACACGCCCACCAGCTTGCCCTGTGCATCGACAACCGGGGCGGAATTGATGCGTGTTTTGCGGAGTACGTTGGCGGCTTCGCCCACCGTGGATTGCAACGACAACGAGGCCACGGGAGTCGTCATCACTTCGGTGGCAAGCACGCCTCGAAACACGGCGCCGTGCAACCGTACTTGCTCGATGACCGCGCCCGACTCGCTCATGGCCGAGGCGCACATCACGCGATTGCGTCCGAGCTTCTTGGCCACGATCAGCGACTGGTCCGCACGGTCGACAAGCTGCTCCATGGTGTCCGTGGCACCCAGCGCCTGGGCAATGCCAATGCTGGCCGTGACACGTACGGCGCGCTCGCCCACCAGCACCGTCGAGTCCTCAATGGCCTTGCGGGCGCGTTCGGCCCAGGCCGCCGCGACCGATTCGTCCGCGTTGGGCAGCAGCACGCAGAGCTCTTCTCCGCCGTAGCGGCAAAGATAGTCGCTCGCGCGGCATTGCGTCTGCAACAGTTCGGCCAGCCGTTTGAGCACCAGGTCGCCGGCCTGATGCCCCAGCGTGTCGTTGATGCGCTTGAAGTAATCGAGATCGACAATGGCGCACGACAGCGGAGTTCCCTTGCTGATGGCGCGACCCCATTCCAGCTTGAGGTGTCCCTGGAATGCGCGGCGATTTAGCAAGCCCGTCAGCACGTCGGTGCGCGAAACGCTCCAACGCTCGGTCAGCGCCATGGCGCACTGGCGAACTTCCACATTGTCGAACGGTTTTTTAAGAATCAAAAAACGGTCGTTGCGTCCGAGCTTGCGGACCATTTCTTCCCAGGAATAGTCGGAATACGCCGAGCAAATGACGACCAAAATCTCCGGGTCGACTTCCCAGATACGGCAGACGGTTTCCACGCCGTCCCAGCCAGGCGGCATGCGAATGTCGACAAAGGCCACCGCGTAGGGCCGCCCTTCCTGGATGGAGCGCTGCACGAGTTCGAAGCCCTGCTGGCCTTGCATGGCGCTGGAGAGTTCGAAGCCTTCCCATTCGATGGTGGTTGCCGGGTCGTCGCCGAACAACTCGGCAGCGGCCTGGCTGACGGCCGTGGCGGCGGGCAATTGCTTGCCGAGAACCTTGCGGTAGTCTTCGTGAATGGCTTCCTGATCGTCGATCAGGAGAATGCGATAGGGCGCGTGGTGGCTCATACAGGGATTTCCGCGGGGACGTACGGTAGTTCAAGGATCAGTGTGGCTCCTTGCCCCGGACCGGCGCTGTGTGCGACGAGCGAGCCGCCCAATTCGCGTGCGGCGTTGGCGCAACTGTGCAGGCCGAAGCCGTGTCCTTGCTTCTTGGTCGTGAATCCGTGTGAAAAGATTCGCGTCAGGTTTCCCTCGGCAACGCCCACGCCGTTGTCAATCACGTGGATCTCCAGCCGGGCTTTGTCGTTGATGCGGGTACGCACCGTGAGCTGCCGGTCGGTCTGTTGCGGGAACTCGGACATGGCGTCTTTGGCGTTCTTGACCAGATTCACGAGAATCTGCAGAACTTTCTGGGTGTCGATTCGCACTCTGGGAATTTTGGCAAAATCGAGGTTCACGGCGATACTGTGTCGCTCCAGCGAAGCAGAGTTGAGCTTCATGGCGTCATCGATCACGGTGGTGATTTCGATGTCCTCGACCACGCCCGCCACGCCGGCATACGATTGCTGCGTCGAGACGATGGTCTTGATATGGTTCACCTTGCTGACGAGCAATTCGAGTTCCTTGAGGATGTCGCCGCGTTCGTCAGTCAGGTGCGCAGCCAACAGCGCCAGAAACTCGGGCAACCGTTTGCCTTTGGCATCGTTTGTAATGAATGTTCCGAGGTCGGCCGCGTGTTTCTTCATCAAGTCTACGGCACGAACCAGCTCCGTGACTTTGGATTGGCGGATTCTGTCGGAGGCCAAAGTGGCGGAAACATTGATACTATTGAGGACATTTCCGACATTGTGGAGTACACCGGTGGCAATTTCGGCCATGCCGGCGCGGCGGGCCGAGGCCAGCACTTCCTGATGGGCGGCGTCCAGTTCCTGCTGGGTCCGCTTGCGTTCGGTGATTTCCCGGCTGAGATCCTGATTGGCCTGGGAGAGTTGGGCCGTACGCTGCTCGATCTTCAGCTCCAGTTCGTCCTGGGCGCGCTGAATGGTGGCCTCGCCGCGCTCGATTTCATCGAGCATCGCGTTGAACTGGTCGTATAGAAATCCCAACTCATCGTTGGCGACCTTGGTCACGCGAATCGAGTAGTCGCGCTGGGCCGAGATGCGTTCGGCCGCCTCGGCCAGCTTGAGGATCGGCACCGAGATGACCCGCTGCAATCGCGAAGAGAGCAATAGCGAGCCGGACAGCGATACGGCCATCACGACCGCGGCGATGTTGACGTAGCGCCACATTTGCTCGTGCAATTCCTTCATGCTGGCGTGAACGTAGATCGTGCCGATTGCATGCCCGTTGAACTCGATCGGGCGCGTCACATCCAGGTGGCCGTCGGCCGTGAACTGGTAGCCGGGCTGCTTGGGGGCCTCGGGCAGCGAGGGTGGTTGCTGGCCGCGAAAGTAGGCGGCAAACACTTTTCCCTTGGCGTCATAGATGCACGCCAGATCGACGGCCGCCTGCTGTTTGAGCGACATCAGCAGTTCGGCCGCGGTGTCGGGGTCGTCGAAATTCAAAGCCGCCGTGCTGTTGGAGCCCAGCACCTGCGTCAGCGTGGACATCTGGCTGACGGTGGATTGGCGAGTCATGCGCACGTCGTTGACGACGAACGCGACGCACGACATTAGCAGCGCCACACCGCCGGCCAGCAGCACGAGCAGGGTCAACTTGGTGTTGATGGCCAGATCTTTGAACGATTTCATAATGCCACCTGGGCGTTAGCGACGACTTATTCCACGATTCTTGCCAGGGCCAGCAGCTTGGCGCTGATTCTCAAATGCTGCTGTTTGGCCGCCTGAAGATTGACCTCGAAACGAATCTTGTTGGCCTCGATATAGAAATTCACGCAGCCTCCTTGCCGGGCAAATCCAGAGTTCTCGCCAACCGTGAGTACCGGCAGCCCCTGCAATCGTTCGATGACTTGACGCGATTGCCGTGCGTTGACGCTGCGCGATACGAACAGGATGTGGCAGGGCCCGACCGTCTCGGGCGACGCGAACCGTTTGACCTGGATGCGGCGCCCCGCGATCGACTTCGTGGCGGCAATGTCGCTCAGCATGGATTCCAGCGGCGCGTCGCCTAGCACGCCGATCACGAACGGTTGATCGCTGCCGGCGAACGCTGCGTCCGGCCACTCGACGTATCCGCCGAAGTTGTAGAGGAACAGCGCTTTGAGCGGGTATTCGCGATTGATGAACCCATCGCTCTGGGCGGCGCAGGGTCGGGCGAATAAGCCGCACAACAACGCCCAGCTTACCAGCAGGCACACGCGGACCAAACGCCGCCGCGCAGTGCGAGCGCACAGCACGCGTTGGTGCTGCTGCAGGTCACAAGCGTTGTCGCGGGCGGTGTGGTTCATGGTCCGTTGGGTGCGCGCCTATGGCGGCGATCGGGCTAATAGATCCAGCTAATTGCGGAGTAGACGCCTCGCGGCACTTGCGTAGCCGTCGTCCCCAGCTCGAAGTCGGTGTATTCCATGTGATGGCCTTGCAACAGGTTTTGACCGATCAGGCTGACCTCCAGGTTGTTGTTGGGACGCCAGGCCAGTCGCAAATCCATTTCGATGTACTTGGGGATGTACGCCACGTTTTGGATGAGCACGCTGTCCATGTAGCGGCCGATCATGTCGAACTGCCAGTTGTCCGTGAGATTCCAGCTCGAGCGCAGGTAGACGTTGTTGTGCGCGGTGCCGCCGTTGTATTGAGCGATGTAGAACGCGGACGAAGCGGGGCCGGAGGCGTTGGCCTCGAACAGCGAATACGAGCCGAAGAGCTGCCAGTCTTTGCGCAACTGCCAGGTGGCCGTGAGTTCCGTGCCGAATGTCACGGCGCTGACGTTGTTCTGCAACTCGATGGGAACTACGAACAGCCCGCCGCCAATCGGCGTCAGCGGGCCGGGATCGCCGAAGCCTCGCAAAGCGCGGTAGTCGTTGACGTAGCCGGCGATGTCCCACGAGAAGCTGTCAACCGGCGACGCGCGGTATCCCACCTCGTAGGAGACGACGGACTCGGGCCGGAACGCCGGATTGCCGTCGTACTGAGCGAACAAGCCCGGCGGCTGGCCGTTGGTGCGCAGTTGGATTCCGGTGTCGAACCGCGTGGGATTGCGGACCGCGCGCGAAACAGCGCACCACATCGACTGGCGGTCCGTCGGCTGGATGAGCAGTCGTGCAGTGGGTTCCGGTTGAAACTTGCCGAACGTGTTGTACTCCAGGCGGCAACCGAGGGTGAAGTACATGTAGTCTTCCACCAGCGTCATCTCGTCTTGTGCGAAGACGCTGGCCCACTGGGTGAGGAAGTCGTGAGGAATCAGTTCAAAGGAGAAACCACCGCGCTCGAAATCCTGGTTGAGGCGATAGTTGGCGCCGGCGATGAAATGATGGTACTGAGCGGGGCTCCAGCGATATTGAAAATCGACGTCCCACATGTAGCGGTTTTCCGCCCAGGCCGGCTGATGCCGCCGCCTTCCCATGTAGTAGGTCTGGAACTGCCAACCGGTGTCCTCGTCCACGTCTCGCGCCCATTTGAACTGAATGTCACCGCCCGAGACGTGGATCATGTCGTCTTGGTCGGCGGAGTACGGGGGCGTGGGAATCGTGTTGTTGAGCCGTTGACCGTCGTAGCCGTTGTAGATGTCGCCAATGACGCTGACCGCGTCGTCCTCGGTCGGCTTGTAGTCGGTGCGGAAACCAACCCGTTGTTGCCGCCAGCCGTCGGGCACGAACTCGGGTCCACTCCAGTTGCGATTGCGGTCAAATTGTTTCCCCCACACCCGGTACGTCGTGTCCTCGTTCAATTTGCCGCCGTAGCGCACCGTGTTGAAATCCTGCTCATAGTTACCGCCGCCCGAGTGGACGTACGTGCCCTGGGTCTCGGCGGTGTTTTTGGTGATGACGTTGATCACGCCGTTGACCGCGTTGGAGCCCCAAGTTGTCGTGCCGGGTCCGCGAATGACTTCGATGCGCTCGACGTCCTCCAGAACGACGTCCTGGATATCCCAGAACACGCCGCCGAAGGTGGGCGTATAGACCACGCGACCGTCGATTTGCACGAGCAGTTTGTTGGCAAATAGTCCGTTGAACCCGTGCGCGCTGATTGCCCAGGTGCTGGAAGTGATTTTGGCGACCGTGATGCCAGGCGCCATACGCAGAGCCTCGGGAATCGCCCGCACACCACTGCGCTTGATCATGTCTTGGGTGATAACGAACACGGCCGCCGGCGAGTGACCTACGGTACTCTCCTGCCGGTCGACCGTCGTGACCACCTGGGACATGGACGGCACCACGACGTCTTGCTTGACCAGATCGTCGAGCTTCATGTCGGGGTTCAGGCCGCCGCCCCCGGCGCCAGCGCTACTGCCACCGGCTGGATCGGTGACCGCGGGCAGCGGCGCCGTGTTCGGCGCGGCAAGCTGCGCATCCTGACCTCGGGCCGTTGCCGAGAGCAAGGCGCATGCCACAAGCATATGCAGGGCATTGCTGCCCAAGCGCCTGAGCACCATCAAGACGTCCTATCAGTAGACCGACTACTTGAGCGGAAGCGACAACGCGCGGACGGCGCGAGGCAACGAAGCCCACAGGGGCGTCAACGGCGAGGTGAAATTGGGGCGAATCGCGATGGCCGGGCGCGTGGCATGGGCGAGAGAGCGCCGGCAACCTCATCCCGAAGATCTGCAGTGGTATTGTCAGGTATCGGGGCCACGCCAGGTCGCACTTAAACCCCGATGTACCAGTCGCGTCAGTTTGCCTCGACGTGACTGTCGCGTAGAGCAAAAGAACTGCGCAAGCCATGCCGGCAGGCTCGCCAGCGGACGACACGATTCTCGCGGTCATCGAAGGCGGGCAAGCACGGTAAACTCTGCGGGCGTCCAGCGAGTGCTTGCCTGCTACGAGTCGTCCGCACCCGATTTTGCCCGGTCGGCTTGCAGCTTGGCGCGGGCTCGCTTGGGTCGCACGCCTTTTTCTTTGAGGCCTTTGGCCGGCTGCTGCCGATTGGCGTTCGGCACGGGCATCGGGGCCGCGACGGACTTGCGCCAGGCGAGGAGTTTTGCATGCACTTGATCGGCCTTGTCCGGCATCTTGGCGGCCAGATCGTGCTTCTCGCCGGGATCGTCCCGCAAGTTGTAGAGTTCGATGCGCTCGTCCTCGAAGAATTCGAGCAGCTTCCAATCGCCCCAGCGAATGGCCCCAGCAGGCTTGGTGCGCCAGGTTCCTCCGCCGGAACCCAGGTAGCCGGGGAAATGCCAAAAGATGGGCTCGCGATCCGTAGTCTGCATGCCTGGCGCAGTCAACAGCGGGGCGTAGCTGTGCCCGTCGAGCGCATATCCATCGGGCTTGCGGGTGCCGACGACATCCAACAGTGTCGGATAGAGGTCGACCGAATTGATCGTCGTCTGGCACGTTCCGCCCGGGGCGATCTTGCCGGTCCAACGAAAGATGTAGGGCACGTGTACACCGCCCTCGTAGAGCATGCCCTTGCCGCCTCGCAGCGGCGCGTTGTCGGTGATGTCCTGCGCTTGGACGCCTTCGCCGCATAGCCGCCGACGCCGCCGTTGTCGCTGGAGAAGATCACGAGCGTGTTTTCGGCCAGTTGGTGTTCATCGAGCGCGGCGAGGACGCGGCCCACGCTTTGGTCCAGACTGGCAATCATGGCGGCATATACCGGATTCCGGTGCCCTCCCGAGGGCGGCTTGGATTCGAACTTGGAGATCAGCGGCGCTTTTGCTTCGAGTGGCGTATGCACGGCGAAATGCGGCAAATACAAAAGAAACGACTCGTCCCTGTGCCGGTGGATGAAGTCGACCGCGCGGTCGGTGAGAAAATCCGCCAGATATGCATCCGAGTCGTGCTCGGTTTTTGGATCGGTGGCGAAGTTGAAGTGCCGTCCGGCGGAGCTGATTGCTTCGTCGAAGCCACGTTGGCTGGGGTGGTATGCGGGCTCTTTGCCCAGGTGCCACTTGCCGAACATGCCGGTTTTGTAACCGGCCGCCTTGAATGCATCCGCAAACGTCTTCTTCTCTAGTGGCAGACTTACCACGTTGTCCACGGGCGCAACGGCCGGCTCTGCCAATCGAACCGGTCGATGCTGCCGACGGTGTACACGCCGGTGTGCGGACCGTATTGCCCGCTCAAAAGAGCCGCCCGTGTTGGCTGGCAATTGGGGCCACAGGTATAGCCGTTGACGAAGCGCAGCCCTTCGGCTGCCAGTCGGTCGATATGGGGTGTCTCGTAGTAGCCGCTGCCGGTGCAGCCGAGATCGGTATAGCCCAGGTCGTCCGCCAGGATAAAGACGATGTTCGGCCGTTCGGCGGCTTTTAGAACAACGGCGG
>CAVZWY010000049.1:0-20621 GCA_963779015.1 uncultured Planctomycetaceae bacterium
TGTCCCGCAGAAAGGCGGCGGAACCCCAGAGACCATGGCTGACGGGTTGCCAGGTGACTCCATGGAGATCAAGCGGGTCCGGCAGGTCCAGGGATACAACAAGCCGGATCCTTCGATTCCTGCACCAAGAGGACGTCAGGCTCGGCCGCCTCCAGGATGGCGGACCAATGCCCGACGGATCCGCCCGAACGCATGTTGAACGAAGCGATGCGCATTCGTTTCCCGAAAGCTAGTGAGACTGCATAACGTCTTTGGCTTTAAGCTGCGCGAGCAACATGCCTGGCCGGGGCCGCGAGGTGCAAGCCGAGTGGCCCCGTACCCTCGACGCTGACCGCGCCAGCTTCAAAGCCTTGTTATGAAGGCGCGCTCGTCTTGAACATGCACCGCTGAGGCGAGCCGACCCAAGAACAGCTTCCCTGTTCCCGAACCAACAATACGTCGACTAATTTTACTGTCACACTTGCTTCGACGACTCATCGTATTGCTCAAGTTGCGGCCCCAAGTCGTCAAACCAGTTCACGCCTACGGCTCCATCGCCCACGAATTGCAACCCGTGCGCCCGGCGTGCGCGAGGAACTGGTGGAAGTACACCGGATGGCTGATCGCTTCCAGGTACTCGTGCCAAAGATAGCCGTCGGGCAACTGGTTGAGGAGATTGATTTCCGCGATGGTGCGTTGGTTTTTCTGCTCGTCGGACAAGAGCAGTGCCTGCAGCGCCGCCAGCGCGCCGCGCGCACGGGCGATCTTTTCGGCGCGCGACGCCGCGTTCCGCGAGCCATAGAGCATCAGCTCGCGAATCATTTCAAACTGGTGCCAGGCCGGATAGGTCTTGTATCCGACGTAGGCAATGCCTTGCTCCGCCAGGTGCTCGCGACAAATCGCCAACAACTTGTCGCGCACGGCTGCATCGACCCAGGAATAGACGCCGTGCGTGAAAATGTAGTCGAACTCGCCCAACTCCCCGCCGAGCTTGAGGATATCCGCCTGGCGGAATTGGGCGTTGCCAAGCGAGCACTCTTGAGCCAGCGATTGAGCCATCTCGATCTGCCGTCCCGACAGATCGATCCCCAGAAACCGGGCTTCCGGATAACGCTCGGCCATGGGGAGCAAATTGCTCCCCACGCCGCAGCCGAGTTCCAACACGCGCGCACGTGCGGCCGGCGCCGGCTGCAAGCCGCGCATGTGCGCCAGAGTTTCTAGAAAGGCCGCGTGCGCATGCGGCACGGCGTCGCCGTAAAACGGCAGGGCGTCATATTCTTCCTCGGTCATGGACACCGATTGTTCCTCGCACGGATTTGAGCGGTTCATCGAGTGTGAGTTGCCGCGTGGAATCCGATGGTAGCACGCAGCCACGTCCGTCGTCGAGGAATCACGAGTCCGCATCGGGGATCGGCTGAATTCTTGAGAATTCAGCTACATGCCAAAGATGCTTGCCAGGCACAACCGACGTCCGGTTTAGACGTCGGCAGTCGCCGTGGTATACTGGCGGCTTGAACTGCAAGACGTCGCGCTGCTCCACCGCCTCGCTAACCTCCCGGGAACCCAACCCATGCCACGCCAGACTCCCATCGTCCGCGATCGTGCCACGCGCCGTCAGTTTCTAGGAACAGCCGCCACGAGCATCGCCGCGGGTGCCTTGGGGGCGCCGCTGTTCGTTTCGCGGCGAGCGTTGGCCGCTGGGGACAAGACGGGCGCCAACGATCGCATCACGGTCGGCGCCATCGGCGTGGGAGGACGCGCGAGCCTGCTGCTGGAGCAACTGCCCGAGTCGGCTCGGATCGTGGCGCTTGCGGATTGCAATTTGCCGCGGGCCGAAGCGTTCAAGGCGAAAGCGGGTGGCAACTGGCCCGTCTACCAGGACTATCGCAAGATTCTCGACCGAAAAGACATCGACGCGGTGATCGTGGCCACCGGCGAGTTCCAGCGCGTGGTGCCTTGCATCCACGCCTGCCAGGCGGGCAAAGACGTCTATGCCGAAAAGCCGCTCACGCTCTATATCAGCGAAGGCCGCGCGCTGGTCGACGCGGTGCGCAAGTACGACCGCATTTTGCAAGTGGGCACGCAGCAGCGGTCGATGGAAATGAACCGCGTGGCCTGCGAGTTGGTCCGCACGGGCGGACTTGGCAAGGTGCTGGAAGTGCGGGCGATCAACTACACCGGCCCCGAACCATCGCCGACGCAGTCGCCGGCCGAACAGCCAGTGCCCGAGGGGCTGGACTGGAACGTGTGGCTCAATCAAGCCGCCATGCGACCGTTCAATCGTGATTGGATGGGCTGGATGCGCTGGCGGGACTTCTCCGGCGGCGAAATGACCAACTGGGGCGCCCACGGCATCGACCAGATCCAATGGGCATTGGGCATGGATGGCACCGGACCGATCGAGACGCGGCCGCTCTCGGAAGGCCGCAACGGCCAAGTGGAAATGAAATATGCCAACGGCGTGAAGGTCAGCTTCGTCATCGAGCCGGGCAAGGGCCCGATGGGCGGAGCCATCTTCGTCTGCGAAAAGGGCAAGCTGGAAATCAATCGCAACAAATACACGTCGAACCCGCCCGAGATCGCCGAGGCGCTCAACAAGAAACTGGACGTCGCCGAAGAGGATCGCAAATGGAGCGACTCGCTGGCGCTATGGCAGGCCCGCTGGCACATGCAAAACTGGCTCGACTGCATCCGCTCGCGCGAGTTGCCGGTGGCCGACGTCGAGATCGGCCATCGCTCGGTCAGCATTTGCCACCTGGCCAATATCACCCGAGCGGTGGGCCGCCCCTTGATTTGGGACCCCAAACGCGAACAATTCTCCGGCGACGACGAGGCCAATGCCCTGGTAAGCCGCGAGCGCCGCAAGGGATTCGAGTTGCCCGCGGTGTGACGCGCCCCGGGCGTTGCGCAGCGGCGCCTGGGAAGAAAAAATTCGTGCGCCGACGCCAGGCTGGCGGCCATGGCTTCTTGCTAACACAAACTCAACTCTCTCGCGCTAAAGTGCCTCGGCCGTTTCCTGGGCCGTCGGCGCACGGGACCACTCCGCAAGTTGCACGTACGACACTCTCTGGCTCCAGTGGCCCTCCCACCAGAGCGCACGTGCAGGGCGGGCCTGTTGTCGGCACGAGCCGTAGGAGATCCATACCAACGGCTGGCAGTCGGTTGAATTACTTCAACGGGCTGCCGAAACCGCTTCGGTTCCCTTGGGATGCGCTCCTGACGGCTTTGCCAGCCTGTCGAGAAATTCTCGACGGCTGGTGCCCCCCAACGGGTTCCTGACAAGTTGTTCCTACGGCAGAGCAAGGCTCGGCCGTGCTGCTCTTGCTCGAGGGCAGGCGACGAGGCAAGAAACTCGCGCACGCCCTCTTTACACGGCCACGAATCGACTACGTCGAACGCCCAACTCAGTCCGAGTAAGCTACACGCAAGTCTTGCAAAACAGGTGGCCGATTTCAAGGCGATTTTCTAGGCCAGTGCGATGGCGGGTATTTCGTAGGTCATGCACCCCGTGCATGACAATGCGTGCGCCTACCACCATTCTTTGCGGGCCACGGCGACAAGCACGACCAGCCTAACTGGGGCGGAATTCCAGCGGCGATCGAGGCTGCTGGCGAATTCGGCGAATGACCGCGCTACGTCAACCACGATGTCAGGCACGGGGTGCCTGACCTACGGGACTGGGGCGGATTGCCGGGCCTTGCCGCAGGACGATTGCAAAGTTGAGTTTTGTATAATGCAGGTGCGATCCTAACCGGGTGATGCGGGTTGGCTTTAGGAGAAGGAGCTAGCCATGCAACTACCATCGTATTTTCCGTCTTTGATGGTGGCCTTTTCGGAGGTGGCCGATCCACGTCAGCGGCGTGGTGTTCGTCATCCGTTTTCGGGGATTTTGGGACTGACGCTCGTGGGGCTGGTCTGCCGCTTGAACGATTTTGCCAGCTTGCAGCGGTGGGCAGCCCGGAACTGGCATCTGCTGCGCAGACCTTTGGGCTTTACGCGTCGCAAGCCGCCGCATCCTACCACGTTAAGTCGGACGCTGGCGAAGTTCTCGTTGGAGGAGTTTCAAGCTGCGTTTTCCCAGTGGTTGCAAGAGGTAATGGCGGATCAGGAGGCTCTGGTCGCGGCGGTGGATGGCAAGACGTCGAAGCAAGGCTTCGATCCGCAGGGCGATCCGATTCAGATGCTGAACGTTTTTGTCCAGGATTTGAAAGCGTGTCTTGGGCAATGGCCCCTGTCGGGCGACAAAAGCACCGAGCCGGAAGTGCTCAAAGCGCACCTGAGCGAACTGTTCGAGAAGTATCCGGCGTTGCGTTTGATCACGGGCGATGCCCTCTATGCTCAGCGCAATCTGGCCGAACTGATTCTGACTTCGGGCCATGACTACTTGTTCCAAATCAAAGCCAACCAGCCCGACATCCTGGATGCGGCGCAGACCTGCTTTGCGCAGGCCCAAGACAGCGCGGCGGCCGCTCAGACGCGGGAAAAAAAGGGGGCCGTAGGGAGACTCGTTTTCTTTGGATCGACCTGGCCGACGCCGAATATGTCTGCCAGCGGCTGGGGCTTGCCGGTTGCCGCATGCTCTTGCGAGTCGACCGCGAGACGAAAGACCGAAACGGCAAAACCACGCGCGAAACGCGGTACTTCGTCACCAGCCTCGACCCGGCCACGACTACGCCCAAGCAATTGTTGAAGTACGTACGCGCTCATTGGCAAGTGGAAAACAGCTTGCACTTCGTCAAAGATCGTTGGTGGGACGAAGACCGGCACTGGAGTCGTCGGCCAGGATTGGCCGAACGCCTGGCAAGCCTCACCAACGTAGCCCTGAGCGTGTTGCGACTAACGACCCAAAAATCCAAACAACCGCTTCGAGCCCGAGCCGATGATCTCTGCGCCAATCCCCTCCACGCCCTGAAACTCGTAGGAGCCTTGGATTAACGACTTTGCAATCGTCCTGCGGCGTGGATGAGGAGACGTGGCGTGATTACGCGGAGGATTTCGAGCGGCGGATCGACGATCTGCACGGTCGGATTCATCGCGGGGCCTACCGGGCCAAGCCCTCGAAGCGGACTTACATCCCGAAAGCGGATGGCAAGCTCCGCCCGCTGGGCATCGCGTCGCTGGAGGACAAGATTGTCCAACAGGCGACGCGAGTGGTTCTGGAGTGCATCTACGAGCAGGACTTTCTGGGGTTCAGTTACGGTTTTCGTCCCGGACGAAACCCACACCAGGCCCTGGATGCTCTGTACGTGGGGATCACGAAGCGAAAGGTGAATTGGATTCTCGATGCGGATATTCGCGGCTTCTTTGACCACATCAGTCACGAATGGCTGATGAAGTTCCTGGAGCATCGAATCGCCGATCGACGGATGCCGCGGCTGCTGAAGAAATGGCTTCGGGCCGGAGTCTCCGAAGACGGTCAGTGGTCCCCGACGAAGATCGGAACGCCGCAGGGGGCGGTGATCTCACCGCTCCATGCCAACGTGTTCCTGCACTACGTCTTGGACCTGTGGATCGCGGACTGGCGGAAACGTCACGCGACAGGCGAAGTCATCGTGGTGCGATACGCCGACGACTTTGTGCTCGGATTCCGCGAGGAGTCCGACGCCCGACGATGTCTCGCGGATTTGCGGGAGCGGCTGACCAGCTTTGGACTGGAACTGCATCCCGAGAAGACGCGGCTGATTGAGTTCGGGCGCTACGCAGAGGAACGACGCACCCGCCGCGGTGACGGCCCGCCCGAGACGTTCGACTTTCTGGGCTTTACGCACATCAGCGGCAAGACCCGGCGAGGCGCCTTCACGATCCACCGCCTGACGGCACGGAAGAAATTCCAAGCCAAGCTGCTCGACCTGAAGGCGAAATTGAGGCGGCGGATGCACGCCAGCATCGCGCAAGTCGGCGCCTGGCTGCGGAGCGTGCTCCGCGGCTGGTGCCAGTACTACGCAGTGCCCGGCAACTATGTCCGCTTGAGCCAGTTTCGCGACGCGATCCAGAAGTTGTGGCTCCGCACGCTGCGGCGACGCAGCCAACGCGGCCGCCGCTTCCCCTGGGAGAAATTTGCGCAGGTCTGCAAGTCCTGGCTGCCGTCGCCGAAAATCCTGCACCCCTATCCCGACACGCGGTTCGCACGTCAACATCCCAGGTAAGAGCCGTATGCAGTAACGCTGCCCGTACGGATCTGTGCGGGGGGCCGCCGGCAACGGCGGTCCCTACCGCGCTAGTCTTTTATCGTGACCTACAACTCCACGCCCATTCGGATCCGTTGCATCAGTCGCTCCGTTGCCCGTTGCCGTTCCGGATTCGATGGATCCCCCGGGAACCCGATCGGATCCTCGCTTAGCCATCTTCCCGTGCCTGAGTCGTACCACCGGGCTCTATTGTATTGCAGACCCGTGTCGGCGTCGAACTCTCGGCCCGTATCGAGGTAGCGGGTCAAGCTGGTATCGCCCGTGAGGAGCTGGCCGAAGGCGCTCTACGGGTAGTGCTCGACCAAGGCGCCCGTGTTGTCGACCAGGTCGCGCACGGTACCGAGATTGGGATTGAAAAGGGGTCAGAACGGCTCTGTAGAAAACACTCGCTCACACGTCGAAACCGGCAAACAGTCCAGTCAGAAGCCACGCGATTTTCGAGTTCAACGACGTGCTTTCGACCGGTTCGAACATAGCACCCTGGTAGAGTTCTCTACAGAGCCGGTCAGAACGATTTACGGCTCGGGCTCGCATCATAAATCGTTCTGCCCCGGCTCTGTAGAAAACTTGCTCGTCCGGCGCAATTTGTCATCGACTACCTAACCGAAAGCCCGTGTTTTCAAAGACGAAAGGCACCCGGAAGCTTGAATCAAGATTGTCCCCGTGGCGTAGTTTTCAACAGAGCCTTCTGACCCGAATGGCACTTCCTGAGTTTGTAAGTCATGCGGCTAAACGGCGTTTTGCTTCTTGGCGTGGGATGGTCAGCAGGTCGTGTTGTTTGGGGCGGCGTTTGACGGCGCGTGGCTCGTAGCGATGCGGGCGGTTGCCGACCTGGTGCATGGCAATCGCCTCCAACAATGACTCGTAAAGCGCCGGCAAGGCGCCGGGCGGAGCCTGCTCCACGATCGCGCGATACGCGGTGAGCGTTTGCAGCGCGCCTTTGAAGCTCACCTCCCGCGGCCGCATATTCGCGTGCTCCGCGGCCTCGGCCATCACGGTGCGGATCAGGTTGTAGGCCAACAGGTGCAGCCAGATTTCCTTGCGCACCATGTCGGGCGTCTTGCAACGCAGTACGTCCATTTGCATCGTGATCTTGATCGAACGCAAGTCCACTTCGGCCTGCCAGCGCGCGTGATACACGCGCGCCAGTTCGTCCAGCGAATAGACTTCCGCATCGCACAACGTCGTCACCAACGTCAGCTCGCGCACGCGCCAGCCGCGAACCCGCACACGGAACGACACCTCACGCACCAGGAGCTCCTGGGGAATGTTGCGGTAAGTGTCGTGATCCATCCACGACGGCCGCTGCGGTTTGGGCAGCCGCAGCAGCCAATCGCCCGAGCCCAGCCGGCGGACGCGCAAGCGCTTGCTCAAACGCAGTTGATGTTGTCGATACACGCTGTCCACGCCACATATCGCCAGCAGGGCCAGGTCCCAATAGGACGCAAAGTACCGATCTCCCACCACCACGTCGCCGGGAAACAGGCTGCGCCACAACTGGCGGAACAGGGCCGTTTCGCCCGTGTTCTTGCCGGTGTAACGGCCCATCGCCAGGTCCAGTGCCGCGCCGCTGGCCAGCGACAACAGCGCCACCACCCGCGCGATGGGAAATCCCAATCCCGGTTTCTGCGAGCGCGACTGCGGATACTCGGCCTGGTTGGCGGCCGTATCCGGCATGCTCACCGTCGTGCCGTCGACCAATTTCACGGGCCGGCCGTTTAGCAGCCCGCAGTCGCTGACACGCTCGTGCAGAGCTTGGCCCGCGTCGCGTGCCAGGCGGGCACAGACGTTCTCCGGCAGCTTCTGCCGCGCCTTACAGTAGGGTCCCGTCTGGGCGCTGCAGGGTTGCTGGCCGTCGGCGGTCAAAAACGCGCGCAGCCGCGCGACGGCTTGCCGGCACGAGTGATCCACGCACAACGTCTGCGAGAGAAACGTCCACAGCGTCACCAGTGGGGAATACACGCATTCACGCCACTCGACGTGCTCGTCGTCGAGCACACGCTGGACATACGACGCTGGCAACAGTTCGGAAAACGGCAGCCCGCCGGCGGCTTGCAACTTGTCTCGTTCCGATCGCACTTGGTCTGAAACCCAACCTGCTATAGACTTCCACATCGCAAAGGCCTCCGTGCCTGATTGTGAGAGTGTCGATAACCCTCATCTACGCACGGACGGCCTTTGCGCCTATATCAATACGCCACAACCACTTGCCGATTCAGGAAGTGCCATTCCCTTCTGACCCCTTTTTGTGCCACAGGCACATCACGAACGCGGGAATGTAGGCTACCGCTCGTGAATCCACACGTCCGCCGGCTCGCCTAGAAAATCTTCGAGCTGGTAGTCCAGCCGCGCGCCGAGCTTTTCGGCCACTCGGATCGAAGGGCCGTTGTGGCTGCGGATCAGGCTGCAGACTTTGTCGACTCCCAGGTTGGCAAAGCACCACTCGAGCGACGCGCGGCCCGCTTCGGTGGCGATGCCTTCGCCCTGCCGCTCGGGCACCACGCCCCAGCCCACCTCCAGCATTGGCCAGCCCTCGGGAAACCAGGGACCGCTGCGCCCGAGGAATGCGCCGGTCGCGCGTTCCTCGACGGCCAGGATCGAATGGCCGCGCATCTGCATGTGGCCCATGAACGTGGCGATCTGCCGCCAGCTTTCGGCCCGCGTCGTCGGCTTGCCCGTGCCCAGGTAGCGCGCCACGGCCGGATCGGCATTGAACCGCGTGAGCGCGTCCAAATCTTCTTCGCGAAACGGGCGCAATCGCAGGCGGGGCGTTTCGATGACCAGCGAATCCGGCACGCTGTGGCTCCTGCGGCACGATCGCCCTTAGGGAATGAACTTCTCGTCGCCCGATAGGCGTAGCGCAAAGCCCGCCAGCAGGTCGGCCGCGTGATCGATGTCCTCCAGCGAGATCATCTCCACCGGGCTGTGCATGTAGCGATTCGGCACGCTGACCAGGCCCGTGGCCACGCCGCCGCGGCTGGTTTGCATCGCGTTGGCGTCGGTGCCGGTGCCGCGGCCGCTGGCGGCCATTTGATAGGGCACGTTGCCGGCCTTGGCCGTCTCCAGCAGCTTTTCGACCACCACCGGGTTCATATTCGGCCCGCGATAGATGACCGGCCCCTTGCCCAACGCGATGTCGCCTTCCTGCTTCTTGTCGATCGTGGGGCAATCGGTGGCGTGCGTCACGTCGATGGCGATGCCCACGTGCGGATCGACCGAGTAGGTGCTGGTGCGTGCGCCGCGCAACCCGATTTCTTCTTGCACCGTCGAGACGGCAAACAACGCGCAATTGAGTTTCTTGGAACTGGTGCGGCGCAGCGCTTCGATGGCCACCCACAGGCCGGCTTTGTCGTCCATGGCCGGCGAGCTGGCGAACTGATTGCGCATCGGCGTGAAGCCCAGCTCCACCGTGACCGGATCGCCCACGCTCACCAGTTCCGAGGCCTCCGCGTTGTCGCGGGCGCCAATGTCCAGCCACAAGTCCTTGAGCTTGGGCACTTGTTTGCGTTCTTCTTCGGTGAGCAGATGAATCGGTTTGTGCGCCATGGCGCCAAACACCGGCCCGGACTTCGTCCAAACGGTAAGCCGCTGCCCGACGAGCACCATCGGATCCCAACCGCCCACCGCCTGCACGTACAAGAATCCTTCATTGTCGATGTACTGCACGACAAAGCCAATCTGGTCGCAATGGCCGGCCAGCATCATGCGCAACGGAGCATCGGGATTGCGGCCCACGATCACGTTGCCGTGGGCGTCGGTCGCTACCGAGTCGGCAAACCCGGCCACGTAGTCGCGCACGATCGCCTGCACCGGCTGTTCGTATCCGGAGGGGCTGGGCGTTTCCAGAATCTGGCGGAAGAAATCGAGAGCCTCGGCATTCATCAGGGACAAGCCTTTCGAGCGGGGAATCAGAAGAAGGCGCCTGGGTCTGGCGGCACTTTATCGCGCAACGCGGCGTGGCGGCAAGTGAACCGAGGGCCAGAGCACACTTTCGGCGTCAGAATATTGCCGTCGAAAGTCGGCAATTCGTTCACGCACTTTTCGCGCCTTACTTTCGACGCCGACGCGCAACGTGCCACAGCGCGCCGACAAGACCAAACATGGCCAGGCCGATGCTGGAAGGCTCCGGCACGATGATGTCGAAGATGCTTGTGCCGCTTGCCTGGTCCAGCGCCGATAGCGTGAACTTGAATTGCGACTGCATATCCGTCACCAGTCCCGGTATGACGGTGCGCGTTCCGACGCCCAACGGATACTTCTCAGTTGCCGTGCCGGTGAGTCCCAAAGGAGGAACCGAGAGCGAAGGCACGAGATCTGCGAAAACCGAACTAGCGCCGTTGTATTGCGCCTCATACGTCTTCGACCCAGGAAACAAACCTGTCAGGCTGGCTCCGTCGTAAGGCGACGACTCGGTCAGCGTGATACCCGCGGTTGCAAAGGCAAGCCCATTGTTGATGGGCGGAGCAACCGGCACCACCGCCGAAGAAATGGTGAAATTCGCCGGCGCCGCGCCGGCAGTCACATTGAAGCCCAGCGCCACAAACGGATCCGTCTCCAGCGAAATGCTGAGCCCGCCAATCGTGGCCAGCAACAGCCCCGGCTGGGTCGAACTGTAAAGATCGACTGGGTCTGGCAGGCTCCAGCTATACGTATCACCATTGGGCACCCACTCCGTCGACCATGTGGCCGTATTTCCGTCGGCTTCAACCTCCATGGAAATGGCCACCGTCGGCAAAACCGCCGACTGCGAAGTCGCAGGCAAGAGGGCTTGCGAAAAGAGTACCGCGAGAACGCAAGTAACAAATGCGCTCCGCCGCGGAAAGACACAATGGCTCGAGATCGAATTCACTAGGCACTCTGGGCAATTCGCCGTATCAGTCTTGCAGCGACAGGGAGACCCCATGCTGTTACAACACCGTCCGCGTAACAGCATGCATGACTTAGTGCTTCATGGCAAGCGTTTCTTTTGGATAATTTTAGCTTTTATCCAATTGGGGGGCACTTCGAGGTCTCCCTGGGATCTCCATCGCGTGCCGATCCACGCCCCTCCGAGCCCTGCCGTTTTGCGTTCCGATGCGGCGTCGCCGCTGCCCCCCACGTGAATGAGGCTGCTCCAGGCACAAGCCGATGCAGCCACGGAATATACGTCACAGAGCAGGACGCGCCGGCGTACCGCAGGACGATTGCAAAGTCGTTAATCCAAGGCTCCTACGAGTTTCAGGGCGTGGAGGGGATTGGCGCAGAGATCATCGGCTCGGGCTCGAAGCGGTTGTTTGGATTTTTGGGTCGTTAGTCGCAACACGCTCAGGGCTACGTTGGTGAGGCTTGCCAGGCGTTCGGCCAATCCTGGCCGACGACTCCAGTGCCGGTCTTCGTCCCACCAACGATCTTTGACGAAGTGCAAGCTGTTTTCCACTTGCCAATGAGCGCGTACGTACTTCAACAATTGCTTGGGCGTAGTCGTGGCCGGGTCGAGGCTGGTGACGAAGTACCGCGTTTCGCGCGTGGTTTTGCCGTTTCGGTCTTTCGTCTCGCGGTCGACTCGCAAGAGCATGCGGCAACCGGCAAGCCCCAGCCGCTGGCAGACATATTCGGCGTCGGCCAGGTCGATCCAAAGAAAACGAGTCTCCCTACGGCCCCCTTTTTTTCCCGCGTCTGAGCGGCCGCCGCGCTGTCTTGGGCCTGCGCAAAGCAGGTCTGCGCCGCATCCAGGATGTCGGGCTGGTTGGCTTTGATTTGGAACAAGTAGTCATGGCCCGAAGTCAGAATCAGTTCGGCCAGATTGCGCTGAGCATAGAGGGCATCGCCCGTGATCAAACGCAACGCCGGATACTTCTCGAACAGTTCGCTCAGGTGCGCTTTGAGCACTTCCGGCTCGGTGCTTTTGTCGCCCGACAGGGGCCATTGCCCAAGACACGCTTTCAAATCCTGGACAAAAACGTTCAGCATCTGAATCGGATCGCCCTGCGGATCGAAGCCTTGCTTCGACGTCTTGCCATCCACCGCCGCGACCAGAGCCTCCTGATCCGCCATTACCTCTTGCAACCACTGGGAAAACGCAGCTTGAAACTCCTCCAACGAGAACTTCGCCAGCGTCCGACTTAACGTGGTAGGATGCGGCGGCTTGCGACGCGTAAAGCCCAAAGGTCTGCGCAGCAGATGCCAGTTCCGGGCTGCCCACCGCTGCAAGCTGGCAAAATCGTTCAAGCGGCAGACCAGCCCCACGAGCGTCAGTCCCAAAATCCCCGAAAACGGATGACGAACACCACGCCGCTGACGTGGATCGGCCACCTCCGAAAAGGCCACCATCAAAGACGGAAAATACGATGGTAGTTGCATGGCTAGCTCCTTCTCCTAAAGCCAACCCGCATCACCCGGTTAGGATCGCACCTCACCCGGTTAGGATCGCACCTGCATTATACAAAACTCAACTTTGCAATCGTCCTGCGGCGTACCGACCGATCCTTGACGCCCCCGGAGGGGCTATCCTAGGATGGGGAATTCGCACGATTCTTGCACCAGCTTTCTATGTCTACCACCAAAGTCGCCATCGTCGGGTTGGGCACGGTCGGCACCGGCGTCGCTCGGCTGCTGCTCGATTTCGGCGACCGCATCGCCCGGCATGCCGGCCGGCGGCTGGAATTAGCCCACGTCGTGGTTCGCGATCCGCGGAAGGCCCGCGACATTGAGTTGCCCAAGGGGGTGCTTTCGAGCGATTTGGGGCAGATCACGGCCGACAACGAAGTTGCCGCCGTGGCCATGCTCATGGGCGGTTTGGAACCGGCCCGCACCATCGCGCTCGAATTGCTGGCCAGCGGCAAGGACATCGTCACCGCCAACAAGGCGCTGCTGGCCGCTCATGGCCCCGAATTGTTCGATCGGGCGCGTGAGCTGGGCCGCTCGATCGCCTTCGAAGCCGCGGTCGCCGGCGGCATTCCCATCGTCGCCAATATCAGCCAATGTTTGTCGGCCAACCAGATTCTGTCATTGCGCGCGATCCTCAACGGCACCAGCAATTTCATCCTCACGCAGATGGAAGCCAACGCCGCGGCATACTCCGACGCGGTGCGCGAGGCTCAGCGGCTGGGCTATGCCGAGGCCGATCCGGCGATGGACGTCGACGGCAGCGACGCGGCGCAAAAGCTGGCAATCTTGGCGCACCTGGCTTTTGGAGCGCGCGTCGACTGGAACGACATTCCGCGGCAAGGCATCGACACGCTCGACCTGGCCGATATGCGCTATGCCAAAGAGCTGGGCTATCGCATCAAGCTGCTGGCCGTGACCGATCTGACCGAACAAGGCATCGAACTGCACGTCTCTCCCACGCTGGTCAGGCTCGGCAGCCCCTTGGCCGAAGTGCGCAGCGCCTACAACGCCATCAGCGTCGTGGGCGATGCCGTCGGCCGCGTGTTCTATTCGGGATTGGGCGCCGGACAAATGCCCACCGCGTCGGCCGTTGTCGCCGACCTGATCGACACGGCCGTGGGACGGGCGGCCATCACGTTTCGCACCTTGGAACTCTGGGCGCAAGGCAGCACGCGCGTCGCCGCCAGCGACTATGCCAACGTGTCCGGCCGTTACTACTTGCGCTTTAGCGTCGCCGATCAACCCAGCGTGCTGGCCGAGATCGCCGGCGCCTTGGGCAAACAGGATATCTCGATCGCCTCGGTGATTCAGCACGAAGCCGACGACGAAAACGGGGGCGTTGTCCCCTTGGTCATCATGACGCACAATACGACCGAAGGCGCCGTGTGCCGCGCGATCGAGAAAATCGAAAAACTGCCGTTCTTGCGCGGCCGCAGCGTACGGATGCGCATGCGCGATTCCTGAAATCTCGCCACCACGTCGCCGGTTTCATTTCCAGTTGCTGAAACGATTTATGAAATACGCGTTGGTCATCCCCGACGGCTGTGCCGACGAGCCCCAAGCGTCGCTGGGCGGCAAAACACCGCTCGAGGCCGCGCGGATACCGGCCATGGACGCCATTGCCGCTGCTGGGGTCGTAGGCCGCGCCCATCACGTGCCCGCGCACTTGCCGGCCGGCTCGGACGTGGCCAACCTGAGCCTGCTCGGTTACGATCCCAACGAGTGTTACACCGGCCGCGCCCGCTCGAGGCCGCGGCTCAGGGGATTCGCCTGGGCGAGAACGACTGCGCCATTCGCTGCAACCTGGTCACCGTCGAAGACCAGACGATGCGCGATTTCACGGCCGGCCACATCTCGACCGAGGAAGCCAGCGAGTTGCTGGCCTCACTGCAAGCCGAATTGGGCAGCGCCGATCTCGAATTCGTGCCCGGGGTGAGCTATCGCAACTTGCTGATCTATCGCGGCCGCGCGGGTTCGTCCCCCTTCACGTCCGACACGCGCGCCACGCCGCCGCACGACCTGACCGACAAATCGGTGCAAAACGACTATCCGCGTGGGCCGGGCAGCGACGTCCTCAATCACCTGATGACCGAGAGCATGGCGATCTTCGCCGAGCATCCGGTCAACCTCAAGCGCCGGCAGCTTGGACTCTTGCCGGCCACGAACGTCTGGCTGTGGGGACAGGGGCGCACGCCCGCGGTGAAACCGTTCGCGGACGTCTACGGCAAGCAAGGCGCCATGATCACCGCGGTCGACCTGCTGCGTGGGCTGGCTGCTCTGCTCGGCTGGCAGCGCATCGATGTCGCCGGCGCCACGGGCTATCTGGATACCGACTATGCCGCCAAGGGCCGCGCCGCGATCGCCGCCTTGGAAGACACCGATTTGATCTGCGTCCACGTCGAGGCAACCGACGAAGCCTCGCACGAGGGACGCACCAACGAAAAGATCAAAGCGCTGGAGGCCATCGATCGCGATATCGTGGCCCCGCTGCACGAAGCCCTGCGAGCCCGGGGCGACTACCGCATCCTGGTCACGCCCGACCATCCCACGCCGCTGCGCATCAAGACCCACAGCCACGGCGCCGTGCCCTTCGCCCTGGCCGGCGCCGGCATCGCGGCCGATGAATTTCTTGCGTACAACGAGGCCAACGCCGCCAAATCCAAATTGGCCTTTGACGATGGCTGGAAGCTAATGCGTCATTTTTTGGGCGCCTAGCGCGGCAACCTGGCCACCCGCGGCGCGACCGCCCTACTGGAGAACCTTTCCCTCGATGCCATTGATCGTGCAAAAATTCGGCGGCACCAGCGTCGCCGACAGTCAGAAGATTCTTGCCGCGGCGCGCAAAGCGGTGCGCGCCCAGCAGGACGGCAACCAGGTGGTGATGGTCGTCAGCGCCATGGGCCACAACACCGACGCGCTGGTGACGCTGGCCCGCGAAATCACCGACCAGCCGCACGCCCGCGAAATGGACATGCTGCTCTCCACCGGCGAGCAAGTGAGCGTGGCGCTAATGGCGATGGCCATACACTCGCTGGGGCACGAGGCCATCAGCCTCACCGGCGCCCAGATCGGCATCAAGACCGACAGCACGCACACCAAGGCCCGCATCCAGTCGATCTCGACCGAACGCGTGCGCAATGCCCTGGACGACGGCAAGATCGTGATCGCCGCGGGTTTCCAGGGCATCGACGAGGAATTCAACATCACCACGCTCGGCCGCGGCGGCAGCGACACCACGGCGGTGGCCCTGGCCGCAGTGCTGCAAGCGGACGCCTGCGAGATCTATACGGACGTGGACGGCGTCTATACGACCGATCCCCGCGTGCTGCCCGAGGCCCGCCACGTCAAGCGCGTCAGCTACGACGAAATGCTGGAACTGGCCAGCCTGGGCGCCGGCGTAATGCACAGCCGCTCGATCGAGTTCGCCAAGAAGTTCTCGGTGCCGATCCACGTGCGCACCAGCTTCAGCGACGTGCCCGGCACGATCATCAGCGTGTTGCCCGAGGCGCAGGATCAACCCGTCGGCGGCGCGGCCTTGGCCAGGAACGAAGCCCGCGTGACCATCCTCGGCATTCCCGACCAGCCCGGCACCAGCTTCACGATCTTTTCCGAGATTGCGGCTCAAGCCATTTCCGTGGACATGATCGTGCAGAACGTGGGCGCCGAGGGACTTGCCGACCTGTCGTTTACCGTGCTGCGCGACGACCTGCCCGCCACGCTGGCGGCGGCCGAGCACGCCGCCGCCAGGCTGGGCGCCGAGGACGTGACGTGCGGCGACGATGTGGCAAAAGTCTCGGTCGTCGGCTTGGGCATGGCCAATCAGACCGGCGTCGCCCGGCGGATGTTTCGCGCGCTGGCCGACGAAGGCGTGAACATTTTGATGATCACCACCGGCGATATCAAGATTTCCGTGCTGGTCGACCGCGAGTGTGGCCCCAAAGCATTGCGCCGTGCTGCACGAAGCCTTCGGGCTCGACAAAGAGCCCGCGGGCGCCGCGGAGAATCAGGACCAGTTGCAGGCGATCGCCCATCAGGCAAGCGACGCGGTGGCCGTGGTGGCACGGCTGCAAAAAATGGAAGAGCTGGCGATCGACGACATCTCGCTGGACGACACGCAAGCGCGATTCACCATCAGCGGCATCGCCGATCGACCCGGCATTGCCGCCGCCATCTTCGACGCCGTGGCCGACGGCGGCATCTTCGTCGACATGATCGTGCAAAGCTACGGCCGCGAGGGAAAGGCCAAGCTCAGCTTCACCGTCCCGCGCTCCCAGTATCAGGATTGCCTGGCGCTTGTGAACAAGCTGGCGGCCGAGAGCCGGTGCGGCCCGGTGACGGCCGCCGCCAGCGTTTCCAAGCTGTCCATCTCGGGGATCGGCATGCGGAGCCATACCGAGGTGGCCATTCGCACGTTCCAATGCCTGGCCGAAGCCGGCATCAACGTCGCGATGATCAACACCAGCGAAGTGCGGCTCAACGTGGTGGTCGAAGGGCGACACGGGCAGCGCGCCCTGGAAGCCCTGCAAAAGGCGTTTGCCGACGCCCTGCAATAGCTGCCCGTTTTTCGCTGCGCCCGCTACCAGCCGCCCAGACCCATGATGATGCCCGCCCCGCCGTACCCCCCGCTGTAGATGCTCATCTGCGGACCCGTCCTGATACCCTCGAACGGGCGTTTGCCCGTGCCGCCGCCTGGACTATAGGGCGACACATATCCGCCAACATTGCCCGAATGGTCGGCCATATACGCCTGCTCCGCCATTTTGGTCGACTGCGTCCAGGGATTCGCAGCCGTGTTGCGCAACTGTTCGACTTCCGTTGCCTGCTGCTGGTTCGCGGCAACGCGTCCTTCGATGCGTGCAATCGTCTGCTGTAATTGGCCGGCGGTCATCGTTTCGATATTTGGCAGCTTGCTCAACAGCTCCTCGCGCTTCTTGTCGGAAAGAATCGACAAGTAGCGTGCCAGATAGGTCCGCGCGTCTTGCGCTTGCGGCGACTGCATGATCTGAAACTTCGCCTCCAAATCGGCCAGTGTCAGTTCGAGCTCATCGGCCGACTCGCGATTCACTTTGGCCGTGAAGTCGCGCTTCAGCTTTTCCACTTGTTGCGGCGTGTAAATCTGCTGGCCAGACAGCCACTCGTTCAACTCGAACATGGCACGGCGCCAGCGCGTGCTGGCGAGAATTTCGGATTTTCGCGCGGCGGCGTCGATCGTGGCCGTGCCCCCGGTAGCAGCCGGCGGGGCCTTAGCGGCCGGTGCCGGAGCCGTCTGCCCCCAAGCGGCGCTTGTAGCGGCGGCCAACGCGAGGGTCATCACGCCCAGCGTCAGATGTACTGGATGAATTCGCATCGACATGGCACGCTCCTTATCAACCGACAACGTGTATTTTACTCTGAAATCGACTTCACCTCGCGACGCCGGCTCTTTTGCTCGCTCATTTGCTTGGCTGTTGACGCGTGAACTCAATCACCGTGCTGCCTCCGGCGCCGGCGATGTCTAGCGATCGGTTTGCCGTGAGTTTGAAATGGTCGGGGCCGTCCGGCTCGATAACCGTGGACGTCAGCATCTGCCGTCCATCGGGCAACACGGCCGTAGTGCGCACCACCCAGGACTTGCCATTTCGGGTCCAGGTTCCTTCGCCGTATCCTCCGTCGGAATCGAAGTTCCAGGCCTTCAGTTCGTGCGTCAAGGGATCCCAGCCGATGCGCTGCGATCCATGGTAGATCACCTTGCCGCCGCGCGTGACTTTCAGATTACGCAACAGGAACGTCTCGCTTACGTTCCAGCTCACCGAAACGTCGAGCGTCGTTTCGCCGTTTTTCGCCGTCCACTTGCCGAGCAGCCAGGCAAGATCCGCCAGTCCCGCGGGCCGTTCGTCCGGCACGATGCGCGCCTCGCGCAAGCTGGCCATGCGCCAGCGGCCGTCCTTCTTGACCCAAATGGCGCTGAAGCGGCCGCGGGCAGCCGTTCGTCCCTCGGAATCCGACTCCTCCGAAAGCCCGTCCTCGATGGCCACGTCGTCGCTCAGAAAACGGATCTTCGTCTCCTGCATTTCGATGGGCGGGCCCTGCGGATCGGCGCCGCGGGGCGTCAGTTGCGCGAGCAGTTCGCTCGCCGGACGCGATTGGCCCATCTCGTCCACGACGTCGCCGTCGGCCGTCCAAAACATTGCCAGGGCCTGGGCGTCGCCGCGGTGCAGCGCGTCGAGATAATCCTTCGCCGCGGCGCGAATCGCTTGCTCGTCTTGTGCGCGATCGGTCGATTGTCCGTCGGCGCTGGTAGCGATCGCGCACAACAAACACATGCCCACGACGAGTCCGCCGATCCAAGTGCTTCGTCCATGCATGCCGGAAATCTCCGAGTTACTTGCGGAATTGACGAGCGGTCGAACCCCAGCCTGGGGCTGCTCTTAAACATAGCTCAGGCCGGCCCGGCATGGGCCGCTGGCGCCGGCAAATCCGGCCGCCGTGCGCGCCCCATAAGCGGCACGACCCACCCCAACGACGACCGCTCGGCCGGCTACGGCTCCTGGTCGCCCAAAACGTCGTTGAGCACTTCCTCCGAAACATAAATCGGCAGCACCGGATCGCACGTCACCGCCACCGCAATCGCATCGGACGGGCGCGCGTCGATTTCGATCAGCTCGCCCTCGTGCCTGACGCGCAACTTGGCGTAGTACGTGTGCTCTCGCAGTTCGCTGATCACGACGTCCTGCAACTCCGCCCCCAGGTTTTCGACCACGCTCACCAGCAAATCGTGCGTCAACGGCCGGGGAGACGGATACTGCTTTACGCGGCGGTCGATGCTCGTGGCTTCGAAAATGCCGATCAGAATCGGAAAGGTCCGTTCGCCCTCGACTTCCTTGAGATAGATCACTTGCTGGTCGTTGATCTCGCTGATGATGATCCGCGACAACTCCATGTGGACCGGCATGACGGGCCCCTTGCTGCGCTGCTGATAGGATTCTTCAAAGCATCGACGGGAATGCGCGCTACTTCGCGCAAGCCCGATTATACGTGGCGCCGACAGGCAAGGGCTAGAGCCGAACAAAAGAATGCTCTCGCGACGCGAACTTGGGGGGAACCGCCACGCGGGGCCATCGAGCCGCCACGCGGGCGGCATGCTACTTTCGTGCCAATTGCAGCGCGGCCAACGCCCTTTCAGCGGCTAGCTTTTGCTCGCGCAGTTGCGTCAATGCGGCACGTTCCTTCTCGATCACCGCCGCCGGCGCGCGGTCGACAAAGTTGGTGTTGGACAACTGCCGTTCTTTGCCCGCAATGGCGCCGGCCAGCTTCTCCAGTTCCTTCGCCTTGCGCGCGATCTCCGCCTCGACGTCGATAGTCCCCTCCAAGTCAAGAAATAACTCTGTGCTAGAGACTACGGTGTATTTTCCGCCGAAGGGCAATGATGACCCAGATGGAGGAATCGTTGTCGTGTTCGAAACACTTGCAGCCGTGGTCACACTCATTGGCGGGGCTTCGATGTCCGGCCCAAAATTCACCACTTCTACATGGGCTAGAGACTCAAGATCCGTCTTAATGAGCTCGATCGAACGAGCGACGTTTGGATCGCATCGAATGCTCACTGGGACTACCTCTCCCGAAGTGCTTGGATATTCTGCGCGGGCCGCCCTTATCTTTTCAACGGCTTCCCTGAAAAGGGATATTGGAACTCGAACTTCGAGTTCTTCGTCAGCCTTACTTGAAAATAGCATTGGCCAGTCCGAAACCATAATGCTATTCGCAGCTTCGCGCGGAGCGGTCAGCCCGCGTCTTGGTGCAACTCTTGACATTCGCTGCCAAACTTCTTCCGTCAAGAAGGGCAAGAATGGATGAAGAAGTCTCATCAAGTAGTCAAGAGAGAATGCCAGCACTCTTTGAGTTTGCGTGCGGCTCTTAGGGTCGTTCAACCGAGGCTTGATAATCTCCAGATAGTCACTGCAAAAGGTATTCCAACTGAAGTCATATAGAGCACGGGCAGCCTCGCCAAACTCGTACCTGTCCAGCGCTCTTGTAACGCGTTCCGATAGCTGTCGCAACTCACCTAGAAAGCAAGACCAACCTACGAAGTAGGTTGTGCAACAAAAAAGT
>CAVZWY010000050.1:0-30664 GCA_963779015.1 uncultured Planctomycetaceae bacterium
GACCTGAGACGACGTGAGACCGTCATTGCGTCCTACCAAGAACGAGAAACCACGGGGCGCATCAAGGTATCGCACCGTTGGCGCACCGGCGAACCATCAGGTTCCGGTCCTGTCAGGTGGCGGCGTTTCTCGGGCATCTCGACGGCCGCGGGCAATGTCCAGCGGCGCGATGATCAACCAGCCGACAACAAAAAAGACCAAGAGACTAATGATGGCCCAATTGGCATCCGCGTTGCTTTCAGGATCTCGGTGAACAGTATGGGGCCCAGCATGCTGAATGCCTTGCCCGAGAGATTGAAGAATCCGAAGAACTCGCCGGTGCGCGATTCGGGCGTCATCAGCCCCATGATCGTGCGACTGACCGATTGCGTGCCGCCAAGCACCAGCGCCGTCAGCGCCGCCATGATCCAGAATTGCCACATCTCCTGAATGAAAAAACCGCTCAACAACACGACGATCCAGGTTGCCAGGCAGAGGTGCAGCGCGTTCTTTTGACCGATTTTGTTGGCGAACCAACCGAGAAAAACGGCGCCAGGCAACGCGACGAACTGGATCATCACGAACACGGGAATCAGGTCGGCGTCCTCAACCTGGAATTTCTCCTTGGCAAAAACCGAGGCTTGCGAAATCACCGTCATCACGCCGTCGTTGAAGATCAAGAACCCGATCAGGAAGATCGCCAGCATTCGATAGCGGCGGATCTCTCCCAGCGTCCGTACCACCTCTTGCAAACCCGTCGTGGCAGTGGCGATCAGCGATCGATGCTCGCGCCGCGGCGGCGCTTTGTCGCGTACCACCAGCAGGATGGGAAGACTGAACACGGCCCACCAAATGCCCATTAGCAACAAGCACAGCCGCGGCAAAAAATAGTTCTCCGCAGGCAAGCCCCACGATTCTCCGTAGCGCACCAACACGACCGCGAGGACCAGCATCAATCCGCCGCCGACGTATCCGGTGCCAAAGCCCCAGGCCGAGACTTCGCTCATTTTTTCGTCGTCGGCGATCTCCGGCAGAAAGGCGTTATAGAACGTCTGCACCAATTCGTAGTTCAAGTTGGCCACCAGGAACATGCCCACGAAAAGCCACGGCCTCTCGGGCGTGCCGAAGAACATGAGTGCCGACGCGCCGGCTCCCAGGAACGTCGTGACCGCTAGCCAGACGCGTTTGTTGGCATGCGCGTCGGCAATGGCGCCGATAATCGGCGAAAGAATTGCCGAACAGAGCGTCGTGATGCCGATGCCCCAGCCCCAGGCCGTCAATCCGGCGTTGCCGGGAAGCACCGCTCCCTGCAAGTACAGCACCAAGACGGTGATGTAGATCGTCGAATACGCGCTGTTGGCCCAGTCGTACATGCACCAGGCAATGATCTCCCGGCGCTGGTTCTTGGCCGAGGCCGGAATTGCTTCTGCTTGGGCCATGCCGGGTCCGCCTGCAAGATTCAAGAAAAAGACGGCCTCGGCGGACGCCAGACGAAAGCGGCTTGCACGCGCCGCCCGCCGTCCTTGGCTCCGTCAGCGCACGTCGCCGGTGGCCGACCTTATACCACAGCCACCCCGCGTGTGGCTACCAGGATGTTCGACGCAAACCGGCCCAGCTTGGTCACAAAAAAAGCCCACGCGGATTTCATGGACCGCATTCGCCCTTGTGCGAGGTGAGCTTCCTCTCGCTAGAATGTGACGATTAAGATGCGTCGGTGTGAACTCGAAAAAACCTCGTCACGCCTGACTTTTCGATTTCACTCGACGCGACCAATAGCGTTAGCTCGGTATAGTCATCGCCACTACGGTTTCGAGCGTGAGAAACCGAATGCTCACGGTCTATTCCGCCAGCCTTTTGAAAGTGCTCGCAAACCGCTCGTTGACGGACGCCATCGCTTGATCGAACGCCTTGCGATACGCCGCGTCGTCAACCGGAGATACGAGCACGGCATGCCCGTCGGTTGTGACTTCCAAGGCGGTGTTTTCGTCGATCTTAAGTTGATCGAGGAAAGCGCGATCCAAGACTAAAAACGAATTCGTCGCCGTGTTTGGTTAGCTTTAGGATCATGGGGTCACCCTGGGGCTTTTCGATGCCCCATTCTACCGCCAGGAACCGCCGCCGGCAAAACGGCAGTTCTTGATGTACTACGTCCCGAATTCCGTGCGACGACGGTTCAGTTGGCCTTGCAAGCGCTGCACGATCGAGCTGTGCATCTGGCTCACCCGGCTTTCCGAAAGATCGAGCGTGGCGCCGATCTCCTTCATCGTCAGCTCTTCGTAGTAATACAAAATGATGATCAGCCGCTCGTTGCGATTGAGCCCCTTGGTGACTAGCCGCATCAGGTCGTTCTTCTGGATGCGGCGCGTGGGATCTTCGCCCTTCTTGTCTTCCAGGATGTCGATTTCGCGCACATCCTTATAGCTGTCCGTTTCGTACCATTTCTTGTTCAGGCTGATCAGATTGACGGCGTTGGCTTCGAGCACCATTTTCTCGAGTTCGGCAACCGAGATGCCCATGTGCTCCGATAGTTCGACTTCGCTGGGAGCGCGGCCGAACCTGGCTTCGAGCGTCTTGATGGCTTCGTTGAGCTTGCTGGCCTTGGAGCGAACCAGGCGCGGCACCCAGTCCATCGTGCGCAGCTCGTCGAGCATGGCTCCGCGGATGCGCGGCACGCAATAGGTTTCGAATTTCACGCCGCGCGAGAGATCGAACGCGTCAATGGCGTCCATCAGACCGAATACTCCGGCCGAGATCAGGTCGTCGAGCTCGACGCCTTCCGGCAAGCGCGACCAGATGCGCTCGCCGTTGTATTTCACCAGTGGCAGGTACATTTCCACCAGCGTGTTGCGCAGTTCTTCGTTCGTCGAATCCGCCTTGAAGTTCTGCCACACTTGCGCCACGTCCTCGGGCGCCATTGTGCCGACTGCCATGCCAACCTCCGTGTTCAAGCTTGCGGGCCAGCGGCCCGTTTTGAGATCCTTCTCGTGCTGTTTGTCCCCCGGGCTCCGTCCTGGCTGCCCGAGCGAACATTCCGAACTTTTTGTCAGTCACTTGCGCTCAGCGCCACGGCCTGGGCGGCACTTGTCCGACGAGCGCCTCGATTTCCTCTTCGTGAATCGAATCCCGCACGATCCAACCGGCTACGGTTCCTACGGCGTAGCCGATTCCCCAAAAAACCATCGTGGAAAACAGTGCCGACTCGAGTCCCTCGACCAGTTCGGTCCCGCGTATCAGTCCCTGGACGATGACGACCGTAAAGGCAATCGTTGCCAGGATTCCTGCGTATTGGCGACCCACGGACACCTCGCTCGACCCACGTCAGGCTTTGCGCAATCCGCACAGTCCAGCGATCCGTCGACTGTGGGAGGTGTCTGAGAGTATCGACCACTCGGGTGCCCGAGGTTGAGGCTAAGTGCAGGCCCCGGGCCGGAGATGGAATGCTCAAGGACGGGCGTCCTCGAACCATCTGCTTGGCTCGACGCTCTGCATGCTCCTCGCGGCGTTCTGTTTCTCCTTATGATTACACGTTGCAATGTCGTTCGGCCTACGGCCTTGCTCCAACAGTCTCTCGAACTTGTAACTGAGCCCACAGGACGTCGGCGACCCGGTCGAGCGCGCGGGCGGCCTCGGACCGTGCAGGAAAAACCCGCGAACCGTCGACCTCGTTGCTGGCAGTGCATGGCCCCACGCAGCCTGCGCCGCTAGCCCGCAGACCCAAAAACTTGCGGCAGGCCGTGGCGATGCGCTGGTGAATGTCGTCGGTTTCGACGGCGTCGTGGAATCGATTGACCAGGGTGTGCAGCACCGGCGGCGATTCGATGCGAGCCAGCGCTTTGATCGCGGCATAGGCGTTCATCACTGCCGGCGCGTCGGTCGTGGTGACCACGACCACGGCGCTGGCGTTTTGCCAGAGTCGCCGGGCGAAGTGCGTACGGCTGCTGCCCGCGTCGATGACGACCGCGTCGGCATGGGGAGCCAGGTGCTTCAGTTCGGCGACGAAGCGGTCTTGCGCGGCGGGGGAATAGTCGCTCACCTCGCCGGAGGCCCAATCGCCGCACAATATCTGAATGCCGGCGGGTCCGCGGTGCAGCACTTCGTGAACACCGCGCCGTCCTTCGAGCACGTCGACTACCGAACCGCGCTCCGGCGGCGCCGGCAAGTGTGCATGTCCGCCGTGATCCAAATCGGCGTCGACGAATACGGCTCGGCGGCCCTGGCGTGCCAAGGCCACGGCCAAATTGAGCGCAATCGTGGTCGTGCCGACGCCGCCTTTGCCCCCTCCAACCGCCACCAATGGCGCGACCGGATTGAGAAGCGCACCCATCGTGGCACGCTGGCGCACCAACTGTCGTAGCTCACTGGCTTGATCGTACATACGCTTCACTCACGCAACAGCGACAATGGATTTCACGACGCACATACTTCAATTGCAGCTTGGGTTGAGGCTAAGGACCGGTCATCTGCTCTAGTCCCAACACCACGCGGGCAAGATGATCGGACCGTGCCGAGGCAATATCGTCGGGAACGTTCTGTCCGTGGGTCAGATAGCTGAGCGGTAAGCGGCTGCCGTGCAATAGCGGCAGCAAGTTGCCCAACGATGCGGCCTCGTCCAGCTTGGTAAGCACCAACGCCGTTGTGCCCACGCCGGCAAATTGTTCGGCGGTTTTCGCCAAGCTAGCGGCGCTGGCCACACTGGAGAGCACCAGGTGAACCTCGTCGGGGGCTGCCTCGGCGAGCATGGCCTTGAGCTCCTGCAGCTTGATTTCGTCGCGCGGACTGCGGCCGGCGGTGTCCATCAGAATCAGATCGAGATCGGCCATCCGCGCCACGGCTTGGTGCATTTCGCGGGGCGTGGCCACGATCTCCATCGGCAGGTCGATGATGTCGGCATAGGTGCGCAACTGCTCGACGGCTGCGATGCGGTAGGTGTCGACGGTGATCAGTCCCACGCGCAGTTTTTCGCGCAGCCGAAAGTTGGCGGCCAGTTTGGCGATCGTCGTGGTTTTGCCCACTCCAGTGGGACCCACCGCGCCACGAGACGCCGATTTCCGGGCGAAGTTCGAATTGGCCCAGCCACGGGAATGTCCGCTTCGACCATTTCCGCCAGCCGCGTTTTCAAGCCGAGCGAATCCTGGCTCTCGTGGTCGACCACTTGCGAGCGGACGCGTTCGACCAGTTGACGCGCCAATTCCTCGCAAATGTCGGCTTCGATCAAATCAGTAAACAATGCGAACAACGATTTGCTGAGCTCGGGCCGCGCCGGGTCGCGGGTGCGGCGGCATAGCTCTTCGACTTTTTCGTGCAGCTCGGCAAGTTGCGCGTGCAGATCGTGGCCTGCGTCCAATCCGGCGAACGACGGGCGGTGTCGCAACGGCTCGTTGCCCGCGCGGCGGGCTGCTGCCGGCATGGCGGCAACCAGGGTTTCCAGCGTACGATCGCGAGCCGGCAAACGGCTTGGCACGGCGACGCTCGCCGAAGCGACCACTTCGATCTGCCGCGTGCGATTCATCCAGCCCAACAAGCCGCCGCTGCGCACCTCGCGCGTGTGCAATACCGAGGCTTCGGGCCCCAAATCTCGGCGCACCAGCGACAAGGCTTCTTGCATCGTTTTGGCTCGATAGGTCTTGATGTTCATGGTTTTTGCTGGATGGTGCTGTTAGTGGGAAACAGGCGAGTCACACCGCGCATCTACGCCGCGGACGCCTCATGCACGGAGTAAACCTCGTCGACCAGCGCCACCGACTCCAAGCGAGTGTCGCGCGTGATCTCCTGGTAGCTCAATACGACCAATCGCGGCAAGCGCGAAGCAGTGAGATGCACTAGCGCCGCCCGAATCCGCGGGCTGACCAGTACGACCGGCGCCCGGTTCGCCGCCACCAGCGTCTCGCATGCCTCGCCGATGCGCGCGCAAAGCGTGTCGATCGCTTCCGGCGGCAAAAGCGTGGACCATCCTCGGTCCGTATACTCCGCGCTCGTGCAGATCATCTCTTCCACCGCCGGGTCGAGCGTGACGACCATGAGCCGGTTTTCTTTGTCGCGATAGCGGGCGGATATCGCCCGGGCGAGCCGGGTGCGAACGTACTCGGCCAACAACAACGGATCTTGCATGCGCGTGGCCGCTTCGCCCAGCGCTTCGAGAATCGGCCCGAGCTGGCGTATCGAGATCTCCTCGCGGAGCAGATGTTGCAACACTTGTTGCACGTCGACAAGCTTCATCTGGTCGGGAATCAGGTCTTCGACCACTGCCGGCGACGTCTTCTTGAGCTCGTCGATCAAGTGTTTGGTGGCGTCGCGGCTGAGCAGTTCGTCGGCATGCCGGCGGACGACCTCGGTGAGATGCGTGGCCAACACGCCTGCCGGCTCAACGACCTTGTACCCGTATCGTTCCGCTTGGCCGCGGCACGTTCGACTCGATCCAGGCTGCCGCCCGATCGAACACCGGCTCGCGCGTGGCCAAGCCGTTGACCGTGCCAGACGTCGTGCCGGGATCCATGGCGAGCAGCATGCCGGGGTAGAGCTTGCCTTCGGCCACGCTTAGGTCCGCGATTTTGATTTGATACTGATTGTGCTCCAGTCGCATGTTGTCACGAATGCGCACCTTGGGCATGATCAACCCCATTTCGGCGGCGACGCTTTGTCTCACCTTGCCCACGCGCTCCAGCAAGTCGCCGCCGCGCTTGGGATCGGCCAGACGGATCAAGCCCACGCCAATCTCGACTTCCATCGGATCGACTGCCAGCAGGTCTTCGACGCGCTGCTGTGGCTTGGGCTTGGCGGCGGCGGCCGTTTGCTGGGCGACGTGCTCGGCTTCGCGCTCCTTCCGCGTGATCACCATGGCCAACGCCAGGCAACTGACGCCGATCGCCACCAACGGCACGGCGGGCAGATTCGTGAAAGCCAACAAGCCCACAAACCCGGCCGCGATCGCCAACGTCTGGGGTCGCGAGAACAACTGTGAGAGAAACTGGCTGGGCAGGTTCACGTCGCTGGAGCTGCGCGTGACCAGCAGACCGGCCGCCAGGGCGATCAGGAAGGCCGGCACCTGGCTGACCAACCCATCGCCAATCGTGAGTTGCGTAAAGAGCGAGGCGGCCTGGCGAATGTCGAGACCATATTGGACGATGCCAATGACCAATCCGCCTACGATATTGATCAGCGTGATGATCACGCCGGCGATGGCGTCGCCCCGCACGAACTTGCTGGCGCCATCCATCGCGCCGAAGAAGTCGGCCTGGCGCAACATCCGCGCGCCGGTGCTGGGCCTGTTCGTTGGTGATCATGCCGGCGTTGAGATCGGCGTCGATCGCCATCTGGCGGCCGGGCATGCCGTCGAGCGCAAACCTCGCCGCCACTTCGCTAATCCGCGTGGCGCCCTTGGTGATCACCACGAACTGAATGACCACGATGATCGAAAAAATCACCAGCCCCACGACCAGGTTGTTGCCGGCAACGAACTCGCTGAAGCCTTTGACCACGCCGCCGGCCGCCAGCGTGCCTTTGCCGCCCGCCTCCGTAAGGATCAAACGCGTCGTGGCCACGTTGAGCACCAGACGTGACAAGGTGGTGGCCAATAACAGCGACGGGAAGACGCTGAATTCCAACGGCGTGCGCACCGTGATCGTCGTCAGCAACACGATCACAGCCACCGTGATGTTGGCTGCCAGCAGCAGGTCCATCAGCGCCGCGGGAACCGGCACCAAGATCACCGCCAGACTGGCGACCAGGCACAGCGGCAAGATCAGATCTTGTGCTCGAGCGATCGAAAAACCAGCGCGTGGCATGGCGGCAGTAGCCATCCCGGGTTTCCGTGTGATTGTTTGAAACGTGTCAGAACGACGCAGACGAGCACGCTGCTTGGCAGCGGAGATGAGGCCGGGACAGTATCCAAAACACTCGTGCATGTCCAGGGCTCTTTGCGCGAGTGCGCGATTGACGGACGAGTCGCGCTTGTCGAACGACAACTGTTGGCGGCAAAGAAGTTCCGCGTGCTAGCACGCGCCCTTACGAATACTCCGGCGCGCGTGCTGGCAATTCAAGCTCGCAACCGATGCGCGACGATACACTGCTAATCACGCCAAGCGGCGTGCCAAACTTCGTTAGAACCTCGTTAACCTCCGAAGCGCTGTTCGATCGCTGACGATGAACCGTCCTAAGAAACTCGCGGCCTTGTGGTCCGGCGTCGTTGCCGGCGCGCTGCTCGTCGTTGGCTGCGAGATTCGCGACGAGCCACTGCCTCAGCAATCCCCTGCAACTTCCACCGGTGATCAGCCAGGCGGAAGTCAGGCGGCCCGCGGTCGGTTGCCGTTCGTCGAGGGCTACCAGCAGGGCTACGCCCGGGCCACGGCCGAATCGAAGCCGATGCTGGTGTTCTTCACCGCCGAATGGTGTCAGTTCTGCCACCAGATGGCCGACGAGGCGTTCACCAATCCGCAAGTGGTGCGTCTGGCCGAGCAGTTCGTGTGCATCCTGGTCGATGCCGACCGCGAGCCGGAGGTCTGCCAGCAGTTTCAGGTCAACGGTTACCCGACGATTCAGTTTCTGTCGCCGCGCGGCGTGCCCTTGGAGCGCATCGTCGGCAAGAAGCCGGGACACCAGGTGATGATGGCCATGCAGGCCGCGTTGCAGAACGTCGCCCGTCGCGACAGTACCGGGCGTTAATGGTGGCAAACCGGCCAGAGGACGTCGCAAGTAGTCGTTCCGCCGAAAGCGTGTTATTCTGACGGAGCGGCAATCCACACGGCCGGGCGGCCGCCGTTCGATGGCCAACGAGGGAGCGCAACCGAGTGCCCAACGACACCCGCAAAGAGAAAGTCGTCGAGGTCAACCCCTATCGCTTCTGGCACGCGCGCTTCTGGCACGGCATGTTGTTTGGCGCCTGGTTGCGCCTGGTGGCACACAATCGCTTGCGCATCGGGCTGACCAAGTGGGGCCTGGCCTTCACGATCACCGGCGCCACCGTAGTCAATTCGCTGTTACGGCCCCTGCAGGAGTTGTTCTACCGCCGGGCGATCATTCGCACGCAAATCAAGGACGCGCCGATTTTCATCATCGGCCATTGGCGCTCCGGTACGACGCTGTTACACGAGATGCTGGTGCTCGACGGGCGCTACACCTATCCGACGACATACCAGTGCCTGGCGCCCAATCACTTTCTGATCAGCAATTGGGTGATGACCAGGCTGAAGTTTCTGCTGCCGTCGAAGCGGCCAATGGACAACATGATCACCGGCTGGGACCGGCCGCAGGAAGACGAGTTCGCGCTGGCCAACATGGGCTTGCCGTCGCCCTACCTGACGATGGCCTTTCCCAACGAGCCGCAACACTGCGCCGGATCGCTGAGTCTCGAGGGGCTCTCACCCGGCGAGCTGTCGCGCTGGAAGCGGGGCCTGGAATGGTTTCTCACGCGAGTCACCGTGCAGAATCCCAAGCGCATCATTCTCAAGTCGCCCGGCCACACCGCGCGCGTCAAGACGCTGCTCGAACTGTTCCCCGATGCGCGCTTCGTGCACATCGTGCGCGATCCGCACGCCGTGTTCAGTTCGACCGTGAAGCTGTGGAAGACGCTGTACAAGTTCCAGGCTCTGCAAGATCCCAGTCATCGCGGCCTGGACGAGTTGGTCTTCCAGAACTTCGTCGAGATGTACGACGCGCTGGAGCGTGATCGGGCGCTGGTCGACCCCAGCCGCTTTTTCGAAGTGCGCTACGAAGATCTGGTGCGCGATCCGCTGGGCCAAATGCAGGAACTCTACGAGCACCTGGAACTGGGCGAGTTCGAGTTGCTGCGCCCAAACTCGCCGCGTACTTTGCCGACCGCAAGGACTACAAAACCGGCACGTATCAGAACGACGAACAATTGCACAAACAGATCGACAATCGCTGGGGACCGTACATGCGAAAATACGGTTACTGTCAGCCGGCGAAGAAAGTGGCGAGCTGAGGAAGACCGCTGCTACGACGCACTCTTCGCCGCCAACTGGTTGAAGACTTGCGCCACGGCGCCGAATTGCCGGCTGTCGATCGGCTGATGCACGCCCGTCTCCAGGCACAACGCCTGCGCCAGCGACGGCCGCTCGACAATGGGAACGTCGTGTTGTTCGGCCGATTCACGCAGCGCAGCGACCAGCGGCCCGCTGGCCTTGGCCACCACGACCGGCGGCGACGCGCCGTGGCGATCGTAGCGCAACGCCACGGCGGCCCGTGACGAATCGGCAATCACCACCGTGGCGCCGGCCACGCCGGATACGGAAGCGGCGCCAGCCAGGCAGCGCTGCGCTTCGCGACGTCGCGTGGCAAGTTGTGGGTCGCCCTGCACATTGCGCATCTCTTCGCGCAGCTCTTGCGGTGTCATGCGCAGCTCACGCTCGTGGCGCAATCGCTGGTAGCCATAGTCGACCACTGCCAGAATCAACAGGGCCGAGCCGACTTTCAAACTGGTCCACAGGCACAAATCCCAGAGAAACGCCGCCATCCGCGGCAGTTCGAGTTCTCCCACGGTCGCCAGTTCGGCGCGCCGTTGATACACGCTGCCAAAGGCGACCGCGCCGATCACCGCCAATTTCAACACGCCCAAGGTCAACCGGACACCGCTGCCGCCCGAGACGATTCGTCGCAAGCCGGCCAACGGATTAAGACGCTCGGCGTCGGGAGCCAGTTTGCCCGGCAAAAACAAAAAGCCGGTTTGCACGACATTCAGCGCAACCGCCAGCAGGGCCACCAGCGCCAACGGCGGCAGCAAGACCTTTCCGAGTCCTTGCATCAAAGGATTCCATTGGGCGGCCATCGTTTGCGGGTCGGCCGGCGAGCCCGAGCGAATCGTGTGCATCCACGAACTACCACCCAACGCGTCGACCAGCATGCGGGCCAGAAACTCGACGAGCGCGCCGCCGGTGAACACCAGCACGACCAGTCCGCCCAGCAGAAGTCCCGCGGACGTGAAGTCGGCGCTACGCGGTATCTGGCCTTCGGCCCGCGCACGTTGGCGGCGGTGCGGCGTGGGGTCGAGCGTCTTTTCGTCGGTGAATTCTGCCATTGCAGTTCAGTTGTCGCGTTTCAGACCGCGTCTCGCGATAGCGCCGTCGTGCTCAATGGCGACTTCAACGCATCGGTCACCGTTTCCAGCACCGGTTGGAGCTGATCTTGAAACAGCCAGGCCGCCGCTCCCAGCGACAAGCTCAATGCAACGAATGCAACGATGGCGTTGGCGCCGAACCCGAGCGCCAGGATGTTCAATTGCGGCAGCGTGCGGCCGATCAGCCCCAGGATGAGCGTCGCGATCAGTAGCGCCACCATCACCGGCGCCGCGGCGCGAATGCCCAATACGAAGCTTTGCGACAGCACGCTGGTCATCGCCGCGGCGACCGACGGCGCGTACTCCCCCTGCCCTGCGGGCATCCACACGAACGTGTCGAACAACGCTTCGAGCACATGGCGATGCCCGCCAATGGCGAGAAACACGGCCAGCGTCACATAGAAAAACAACTGTGAGAAGACGGGCACATTGCCGCCAAAGCCGGGGTCGAACGCGTCTGCCAGTTGCATGCCGCTCATCTGGCTAATCACTTGCCCGGCGACTTGCAGCGCGGAGAACAACACCATCACGCCCAAGCCGAGCACCAGGCCCACCAGCGCCTCGGCGCCGGCCAGCACCAGCCAGGCCAGTAGCGAAGGCGGTACCGGCGTTGCCTTATCGATTTCGAAAGGGGCCACCGCCACCGCCACCGCCAGTGCAAACACGGCACGCAATTGCAGGGGCACGGCGACCGAGCCAAACATCGGAGCCACCGCCACCAGCGCGCCGATGCGCACCAGCACCAGCGCAAAGATGGCCAACTCGTTCAGATACTCCGTGGGCACAAATGCCATCGGCGACTTCAGCCTGCCATCGGGGTTTCTACCGGAGCAAAAGTGTCCGGCTATGACGTGCGCCTACAGCGTGTTGGGAATGTTCGTGATGATTTCACGCGAGTAGTACACCATCTCTTGCACGATCCACGGCAACGCCAGACTCAACACCAGCACGGTCACGACCAGCTTGGGCACGAACGAGACGGCTTGCTCTTGAATCTGCGTCACGGCTTGCAATAGGCCCACGATCAGGCCCACGACCAAACCCGCCACCAGCGCCGGCGAGGCCACGGCCAGCGCCACGTTGACGGCCTCGCGTCCCAAGTCGACGGCAATATCGGGGTTCATGTGCGCACCGAGGTCTTAGTCCGTTTCTCAGGAGAACGTTTGAAAACTGTCCAACAGCATGCCCACCACCAGATGCCAGCCGTCGACCATGACGAACAGCAACAGCTTGAACGGCAACGAAATCATCACCGGCGGCAACATCATCATGCCCATCGAGATCGTGATGCTGGACACTACCAGGTCGAGCACCAAAAACGGCAGATAGATTTGAAAGCCGATCAAGAACGCCGTTTTCAACTCGCTGAGCATGAATGCCGGCAAGAGCACCGTCAGCGGCACGTCGTCGTAGCTCGACGGTTCGGGCGTGTCCTCGGGCAAATACTTGTAGAAAAGCCAGACATCGTCGCGATTGCCCGTCCGATCGATCTGCGCGCTCATGAACTGTCGCACCGGCTGGACCCCGGCATCCCAGGCATCGGTCGCCGAGATTTCTTCGGCCGCGTAGGGCTTGATGGCGTCGTTGTACACGCGGCTCCAAACGGGCGACATGATCAACAGCGTCATGAACAGCGCGATCGAGGTCATCACCTGGTTGGGCGGAAGCTGCTGGGTTCCCAAAGCCTGCCGCAACAGACTCAGCACGACCGTGATGCGCACGAAGCAGGTGGTCATCAACAAGATGGCCGGCGCCAGGCTCACCACGGCCAGCATCGCCAGCACTTCCAGCGCGGAGGAAATGCCGCTGGGACTGAGCCATTTTTCCGGTCCGCCCAAACCGCCGGGCAGCTCCAACGGAAAAGCATTGTTGCCTTGAGACGGCCCGGCCGGCAGCAGGCCGGTGGTGGCGTCCGGCGCCAATTCCTTGGGTTTGGCATCGTCTTCCGCCGGTGGTTCCACCGAGGACAACTCTGTTGTTGAAGTAGTTGAAGTAGTAGACGGTTCGTCGGCCGCCGGCGCGTCGGCCGCTTCGTTGGCGATGACGCTCGACATATCCGTGGCGGCCGCCGGCGTTGGAGTGTCCACCGCCGACGTGCCCACGACAGCATGGTCTTCGTCGGCCCCGGAAGTCCGCAGGGTATTGAACCGGGCGATGACGGCGTCGGGCTCTTGCGCAACAAACGGATTTGCAAATGGCGCGGTCGTCAGCGGATGGCTCGGATACGTGTCATTCGCTATGTCTTGCGCCGTAGCGTGTGATGAAAAAGAGAACCCATGGCCAGTACCAGCATCGACGCGCGGATACCGCGCAAGCCGGCCTCGTCGACGCTCGCAGAGGTTTTGTTGTAGCATGAGATCCATCCTAGGCCCGCGCTTCGCGGCTGGCCTGCTGCAAAGCTTCCAGGTGCGAGAAGTCGAGTTCCGATTCCTGTTGTCGCGCCGCGAAATGGCGGTCGTGCGCCGTCGACTTGGTCGCTGCGCCGAATTGTTCCAGCATTTTTCCGAATGCGACGCCGCCGGCGACCGATCCTCGGCAAACGATCAACAACTGCTCCACTTCGTGCGGGTCGGTGATCTCGGTCAGCGTTTGCGCACTCGTGGGCGAGACGCACACCAGCAACACCTTATTGGCGCAGCGCACCAGGTGTACCTGCTGCCGTCCCACCAATGGTGCACGGCCCAACACTTCGACCAGGTCGTGCGGCAGCGAGGTGGCGCCCTTGGGCATGCCGCGACGCATCACCAACGCGACCAAAAGGAACAATCCCAGCACGATCCCCAAGCTGGCTGCGCCGCTGGCCAAAGGCTTCGTCAGCCGCGCACGCCGCGCGGCGGACGGATCGCTCGAAGGCGGCGAGAGCGGCAGCGGCTTTTGCGGAGCTGTCGACGCGGGCTCCAACTCCTCCGGTGGACGCATCTCATTGTCGACCAGCGCGGCTGTCTGTTCGGGATACTGAAAACCGGGCGCAAAGCGGTCGGCGCCAGGCTGTTCCAATTGCCGCGGCGACAGCGGCTGCGCAGCCGATTCTTCAATGAAATAGTTGGGCTGCGAGGCTGCCGGGGCGACTGATTCCGTGGAAGTTTCGTAGCCGATCTCAGCGCTGGACTCGCTCGCGTGCACGGCGAGCATGCACGACGCGATCAACGTCCGAAGTGCGACTGCAATCAACCACTGCATTCTTGTCATCGCGCCACCTCGTTTTCGCCGCGCGTCAGGCGGCTTCGCTGCCGGAAATCAGTTCCACCACGCGCACGCAAAAATTGTCATCCACGACCACCACTTCTCCGCGGGCAACCAGTCGTCCATTGACAACGACGTCGACCAGGTCGCCGACGAGCGTGTCGAGCGTCACCACCATGCCCGGCTGCAGTTTGACGACGTCTTCGAGCGCCATCTCGGTGCGGCCAAGCTCGATGCTGACATCCAGTTCGACATCGCCAACCTTGTCCAACGCCATGGCGTCGGCCGCCGCATCGTCAGCAAACTCGCGTAGCGGAACTGACACGACCGATGGCCCATCGCTTGCCGATTGACCGCTCGCAGTGCGGGCGGTCTTGGCCGGATCCGTTTGGAAATGGGTCGCGGCTGCTCCGGACGCCGGCGGATCGATGTAGTGGTCCGTCGGCCCGGATGCCGGCTTGGGGTTCGTGGGCGTCATGCGTGTCATCCCCGCGGGCGCGTGCCGCAGTCAGCGCCGCGATTGGAGATCTGAGAACGAGCCATGTGTCGAGTGACTTCCCCGCGGGCAGATGGGACGTGCCCAAGGGGGGCGATACTTGTCCCGGAAACGGCCCGTTCGATCAAGAGCAGTCGCCGCGCGGTGCCGTTTTGGCAAGAGTTTGGCCAGCGCTCATCCGTGTCACACGAGTGCTAGCACGAGCTATGCCAGCGGCTCCCCGTGCAAATGGCGTACTGCTGCGTCGTCGAGTCTCTTGCTTTCGGCGCGACGCTCGTCCGATTGGAACTGTTCGTGCTGGCGCTGGCGGAGCTTTTCCAGCGTGCGGACTTCGCGATCGGCCTCGACCACGGCCTGACGACAGCGTGCGACCTCTTCTGCCAGGACGCTTGCGCGCCGGTTGAGTTGCTCGAGTTCGCCGCGCAACCGGCACTCGAAGTCGCTCGCGGACGCCAACTGCATGACGTCGACACGGCCGGGGCCGACGCTGCCGCGCACGGCATGCCGCAGCGCCACGATTTGGCGTTCCACGTCGTTGCGTTGGCTGTCCAGGTTTTGCCGATCCGCCTCGGCTGCCGCCAGCTCGAGTTGGCAGCGCTCGCGCGCCTGACGGCGGAAGTTTTCCAGCGAACTCAGTCGAAAGCGGAAGGATGCCATTGCCGGGTTCTATTTGACGGGCTGACGGGCGAGCGCCGCCAGCCGTAGCAGTGCCTCGCGGGCGCTGGCCACGTCAGACGGCTCGTCCACGCGCTGCCGCAGAAAGTCATTGATGGGCTCGCGCAAGTCGATTGCTCGATCGACCAACGGGTTCGAACCACGGCGATACGCGCCGATTGAAATCAAATCTTCGTGCTCGCGATATACGGCCAATAGTTCGCGTACCGATTGCGCAGCCTGTTGGTGATCACTGCCGGTTACGTCGCGCATCAAGCGGCTGACGCTTTCCAGCACGTCGACCGCGGGATAGTGCCCGCAAGCGGCCAGTTTTCTTGACAGCCACACGTGGCCATCGAGCAATCCACGCACCGTGTCGCAAATCGGCTCTTGCGGATCGTCCCCCTCGACCAGCACCGAGTAGAACGCCGTGATGCTACCGCGCGCGTGCGGCCCGCGCGTTCCAGCAATTTGGGCAACAATGCGAACACCGAGGGCGGAAAGCCGCGCGTGGTGGGCGGCTCGCCGGCAGCCAGGCCGATCTCGCGCTGCGCCAAAGCCCAGCGCGCCAGCGAGTCCATGACCAGCAAGACGTCGCGCCCGACTCGCGAAACGATTCGGCGATGGCCGTGGCGGTCAGCGCCGCCTGCACGCGCACCAGGGCCGGCTCGTCGCTGGTGGCCACGACTACGACGCTTTTGGCCAAGGCCGGCCCCAGGTCGCGGGTAAGAAAGTCATTGACTTCGCGGCCACGCTCGCCGATCAGCGCGACCACGTTCACATCGGCTGCGGTATAGCGCGACATCATACCGAGCGTGACGCTCTTGCCGACACCCGAGCCGGCGAAGATGCCGATGCGTTGTCCTTTGCCGCAAGTCGCCAGACCGTCGATGGCGCGTATGCCCGTCGACAAGGGACACTCGATCGAGGGGCGATCGATGGCGGCGATGGCCGGCCGCTCCAGCGGCACGCGTTGGGCTAGCGGCGGCCGTGGTTTGCCGTCGATGCACTCGCCACGGGCATTGACCACCCGACCCAACGGCGCCGGCCCCACGCGCACATCAGCGTGACGTTTTGACCAGCCGCACACGGTTGCCGTGCCGCAAACCGGCCACGTCGTCCAGCAGGTAGACCAGCGTCAGATCGTCGCGAAAGCCGATGACTTCGGCTGCGGCAGGCGGGCCCGCCTGGCGTTCGATCTCCACCAGCGCTCCGACCGGCGCCGGAAAATCGGCCACGGCCGCCGTCATGCCGACGGTGCGCACGACGCTGCCGCACAATGCCGTCGGCATCACCGTGTCGAGTTGTCGTGCGACGTCGTTGAGCGAAAGGTGCATGTGCGTGCGACACTTTGGGCCGAGAGACAGGAATGCGGTGCCGGCTACGTCAATTCGTGTTCGATGCGGGCCAGTTGGCTGGTGAATTGCTGATCGATGGCGCCAAAGCGGGTATCGACGCGGCAACCGCCTTTGGCGATCGTGGCATCGGCAACCAGATCGACCTTGCCGAGCCGGCCCAACTCGGCGGCCAGGCGCTGGGCATGATGCCCCAGAGTTTCGACGTCATCCGGGTGCATGCGCAGTTGAACCTCGGTACTGCCGGCGGCCAGTTCCAAGGCTTCGCGCACCAGCGACAACGTGATCTCAGGCGACTGTTCCACTTGCCGGCGAATGACCCGTTCGGCAATCTTGATCGCCACGTGTAGGGCGGTGCGTTCCCAGTGCGCGAGCCATTCGCTTTGCGCGGCCTGGATGCGCGCCACGGCGGCTTCGACGGCGCATACGCTGGCTGCCAAATGATGATCGACTTTCTCGCCAAGCACTTGTTCGGCAACCAGAAGCCCCGCGGCGCGGCCTTCTTCTTCCGCGCGGCGACGAATCTCGTCCGCTTGCTGGTGCGCTCTCGCCAGAATGTCGGCGGCGCAAGACGCGGATCCACAGCCGGGCGCCACGTTTTCGCCGGACAATTCGTCCAAAAGCAGCGGCGACTCACCGTGGAAATGCCTCGGCTCGGATGCTTTGATGATCGACGCCATGGCGAGTGCCTTCGTGCGATGAATCCCACTTTGCTCAAACTGCCACGCTCAAATGGCGCAACGGACTCGGCATGATTTCCCCGCGCAGCACCAGGTCTTGGGCGAGTCGCGCCAGCTCGCGCTGGGCATCCTCGATGTCGCTCAGCCGGGTCGGCCCCAGGTTGTTGAGCGCCCGGCGGAGTAGCTGCGACTTGGTGGGCGGAAACAACGGCAGCGCTCGCTCGACGAATTCCGCGCGAGCGCCGGCCAGCGCCAACACCAGCAACTCGCCATTCGCCTGGCGCAACGCCGCGCCAAGCGACTTGCCGTCGAGTTGTTCCAACTCCGAGAACGTCAGCGGCGGCTGTGCGGCGTGCTGTCGACCGGCGGGCGCTTCGCGATGGCCCAATCCGGCCAGTATATGGCGGCGCGTGCCGGACGGCGCAGCTTGCAAAATATTACCCAGCGCCGAGAGGCCCGCTGTGCGCCGGCGCTCGGCGGCGGCTTGTTGAGCGAGCCGGGCTGCCAGGCCCCGCTCGATTTCACGCAGCACCTCGGGGTCGGTCTCCTCCAATTCGACCACACGCCGAGCTACGTCAATCTGCAACTCGTCCGGAAGCGCCGCCAGCACGTCGGCAGCCCGCTGACTCGGCAAGTGCGACACGAGTACGGCGATCGTCTGAGGTTGCTCGCCGGTCAGGAAAGCCGCCAGCGTTTCGGCCGAGGCTTCGTCAATTATGTCGGACATCGATTCCGTGCCGAGACAATATGCCGACGAATGCTCCCGATCGTAGGTCGTGCGGGCCGCGGCTATCGTGGCGCAACGCGGATCGGTCAGTTCGATTCCCGAGGGCTCGCGATCCGGCACCAGCGGCCCCAGTCGGAAGAATTCTTCAATAACTTCGCGTTGCTCGCGCGGATCGACGTCGCCCAGTCGGTCGACCGCCCGCCGGACGGCGGCCGCCTGAGCCGGCGACATCTGCTGCAGGATTTCTTCGACATGCCGATCTTCCAGACTGGCGACGAGCACGGCCGCCTTGCGCAAGTTGCGAGGGTTGTGGTTCATTTCGGCTAGCTTGCGTTCCCGATCCAGGTTCGTAGCACGTGCACGGCGGCGTCCGGGTCGTTGCGCACCACTTCCGCCAATTCGCCCGAGAGCGAATCGCTCGCCGCGTCATGTCGCTCAAACGGTTCCGTGGGCTCATCCGACTCCTGCTCGAAATCGTCCGACGCCAGCGACAAAGTTGCCGGTAGGCCCAGCGCAGCCCGATGAACTGCGCGGCGCCGGGCTGCCGCCCACCGAGCGAACCATGGAGCGCAACACCAACAGCCCTACCACCGCCAATCCGGCCAACGACACCGACTGCCAATGCACCAGCAGCCAGGCCTCCGCCCGATCACGAAATTGTTCACCAGTCGTCGCAGGCTCGGCCAGAGTATGAAACGTGGAGACCACCACGCGTGGCTGCGACCCGGCTGCCGCATCGCGCGGCAGCAAGTTGCCGACCAGTCGCTCGATCTTTTCCAACTCGCGGCTTTGGATTCCCGCCAGCGCATTTTCGTCCGGCGTTTGCGACGCAGAGTTCGGGCGAGGATTCTCTTTGCGCGAAACCTGTTCCAAATACGTTCGCGGCACGTTCACCGATGCGGTCACGCGCTGTCGGCGCCGGCCGCGGCATCACCGGCATCGGCCGGTTCCAACTCGACGGTCGCACTGACCAAAACACCCGGAATGTAGCTCAACACGGCGGCGATCGTCTGCTTCCACTCCAGTTCGCAACGTTTCTTCTGCTCGGCATAGCCGCCGCCGGCGCTGGGCGCCTCGTTGCCGGTGAAGTGGACGTTGGTATTCATGTCGATCACCGTGACGGCGTCGCCCTGCAGCCCGGAAATGCTGCTCACCAGCAATTGACGGATGGTCTGGATCGTATCGCGATCCAGCGCACGCGCCTGTTCAAGCCACACGGCAACCGCGGCGGTGGCAACCTTCTTGGGCCGCGGAAAGCCCGCGGTTTCCTCGGCGTCGATCAGCACGGCCGAGTGTTCGACGCCGCGCATGCCGTCGATGAGGCCTTGCAACTCCTGTTGCTTGGCCACGAGTTCGGCGGTCGCTTGCTGGCTGTGCGGAATGCGCAGAAAGCCGCCGGAGTTGACGGCCTTTTCCATGTGATGTCCGGGCTTGGCCGGCAGCGCGTCGGCCTCGTCGAGCGCGGCCATGTAGCGGGCTTCCTGGCCGCGGGGAATGCGAATGCGCGGACCGTCGATCTCGGCCTCGAGTCCCACCTTGCCCAACGCCGCTTGCATGTCGCGCAGCTCGGCCGGCGTAAAGGACTCGCCGCCCATCAGGTGCACGTGATCGACGTCGAGCGGCTGTTGAAACAGATAGGCGATGCTCACCGCCGTGACGACCAGCAGCAGCGCGGCCGTGGTGCGCGCGCCGGGCGACATCGACTTGAACAGCTCAATCAGTGGGGCCAGGCCCTTGTTTACCAGTTCCATCCTTGGAACCCCGTGCCAGCCGTACTCGGACAAGAAGTCGTAGTCGCCCAGACTGCTTACGCGGCCCGTTGCTGAGCGCGCGGCGGAAACCTGAGCGTAAATGCCGCGCCGCCTTCCGGACAATTCATCACCACCACGTCGCCGCCATGGGCCTCGGCGATCGTGCGCACGTGGGCCAATCCGAGTCCGGCGCTGTTGCGCTTGGTCGTGTAGTACGGGTCGAAGGCGCGTTGCAGCGCGTCGTCACTGAGTCCCGGCCCGCTGTCGGCCACTTCCAACTCGAGGCCACCCTGTCCGTGATAGGAAGTGATCACCAGGCGTCCGCCGCCGGCCATGCATTCCAGTGCGTTGGAGACCAGGTTGGTGACGGCCTGACGCAACATGTCGGCGTCGGCCAAAATGCCCAACTGATTCGGCACGTCGATCGTGCTTTCGACGCCGGCGGTTTTCATTTGCGGGACAAACTGCGCACACACTTCGTCAACGAGCTGTCTGACGTCGACCCAAGCGCACGACGGCCGGCGATGGCCGAGCGGGATAGTGGAGCGTGCGCCGGATACCGGCGGAGCAGACGGCGAATTCGACGGCGACGCATCGAGTGAGGGTCGATAAATCTTTGGACGGTCCATGAGAAGCCTTTCGTATCGAGGCGCCGTGTCGGCGGCCAGAACGCCCGCCACCAGGAGCACGCTCCATCGTGAGCGTGCCGGGAAAAGCGGGGGATTTGTACTCGAAAGGCATACCGCGGTCAATCCGCGTTCGCACGTGCTAGCGAGCCATTACACTCTCGCAAGCAAGCTGCGAGTCGGCCGACCGCAACGGCTAGTGGCGGCGCGATTCGTGAGAGCTTTCGCCGGCCGCAACCGGCTGGGGAGCCACTTGCTCCATGATCCAGCGGTCCATGTCCGAGAGCATGTTCGTGGTCACCTCGTCGCCGCAAGGATACAACCGCAGGCAAACCGACATGGCGGCCGCGTGAAACAATCGCAGGTCGCGGCAGACGTGCGTCTCGGAATACTCTCGTCCTTCCCGCCCCGTGGCCAGAAAGATCTGCAGCCGTCGCACCGCGTGATAGCGCGCCAACGGGCGCGACGTGGTCGGAAACGCGCCGCCGATGCTCAACACGCCGGCAAATCGTTCCGGTTGCGCAGTGCCAAGCGAAACGCCATGGTGCCGCCGGCCCCGAAGCCGGCCAGAAATACTCGCCGAGGGGAAATATTCAGCCAGCGTCGCGCCGCGGCGATCGCCGCCGTCACGCGGCCTTCCGCCCGCTCGATCTCGTCGACATCCTGCGACCAGGAGTAGCCGGCCGAGGGACCTTGCACGGTGCCGCGCGGACCAACCGCCACGTAGTTGCGGTCGCTGACGTGCGGCATGATGCGCGTGACTTGCCGCTCGTCGTCGTTGGGACCGTGCAACCACACGACCAGCGGATAGGCGTAGTTGCGCTCGTAGTGCTTGGGAGTAAAAAGGCAGTGACAGCTTTCGATTTCGCCGGCGGGCTGGGAGTCTTCAATGATTCCCGGTGCTGCCCAAGGCGATTGCAGTAACGATCGATCCAAATCCTCGTCGATCCGTTGTTGGATGCGGTTCATGCTGCTCGCGTGCGGGATGTGTGGAAGTCGTAAACGAGAATTCAATCACGAGCCGTCGACGGGCCTCGGCACGTCGAACAGCACCTGGTCCCAGGGAAACTTGCGCCCGGGACAGGCCGTGGCTTGGATGTCCTGGTGTCGGAGAATCCGCTCGCGCGGAATGGCGTAACGCTCGGCCAGCCGGCGCACCAGGTCGCGGGCGGCATCGATTTGCTTCGGCGTGGGCGCGCGGTCCTCGAAATTGCCGATCAGGCAGATGCCGATGCCGTGTTCGTTGTAGTGGCGCGTGCCCGCGTGGGCTCCCGCCAATTGCTCTTTCCAGCGAAAGGTTGCTTGCACTTCGCCGTCGCCCATGTTCCGGCCGTTGCCCACGACGAAGTGATAGCCGATACCCAACCAGGGCCGGCCTTGGCTGTCTTTCTGCTGGCGATGCGCCCGATCGATCGAGGCAACGTCGCCCGTGCTGGTGGCCGAGTGGTGCAGCACGATCGAGTCCCACTCGCGGGCAGGCGCCGCCAACTGCAAAACGTCGGCGGATGCATCGTCCGTAGCGGCGGGATGTGCCAATGAGGTGACCGCGGGCGCTGAATTCGACGGCCCGCGATCGACGGCGACCGTCAATCCGAACATCATTGCACCGAGAAGCCCGGTGATTAGCAGCATGGCGAGACTCGTATAGAACCGTTGCCAAGGATGGCCGCTCGATCCACTCACTCGCTCCCGGCCGTTCCGCCAGCTCCATGCCGTCCGAGAAATTCCATCTCCAACAAGTCGGGGACTCTACCCCAGCCAAGTTATCAGTGTCAACCGCAGGGACGTCTGCAAGCATGCTAGCAAACAAGTCAAAGGCTAGTGACGGGTGGTCGGTTTCCGATTCAGCGCAACAGCGCCACCGCCGGCCGCTGATCACGGACCACTACACGAGTCCTTTCATCGCCGCGACCAATTCCTTCACGGCGTCGACGCTCTTCTTGAAGTCGGCTTGTTCCTGCTCGGTCAGTTCAAGCTCGATGATGCGCTCGACGCCCTTGACGCCCAGGATGATCGGCACGCCGACATAGTAGCCGCCGACGCCGTATTCCTTCTCGCAATAGGCCGCGCAGGGAAGCAATCGCTTCTTGTCGCGGACGATGGCTTCCACCATTTGCGTCGTGGCGGCCGCCGGCGCGTAGTAGGCGCTGCCCGTTTTCAGCAGGCCGACGATTTCCGCTCCGCCTTTGCGCGTGCGATCGACGATTTCGTCCAGTCGCTTCGAATCGATCAGCCGCGTGACGGGAATGCCGCCGACCGAAGTGCAACTGGGCATGGGCACCATCGTGTCGCCGTGTCCGCCCATCAACAAGGCCTGAATGTCCTCGACGCTCACGCCCAGTTCCATCGCCAGAAACGTGCGGTAACGGGCCGTATCGAGCACGCCCGCCTGGCCCAACACGCGCTGCGGCGGAAAACCGGTCACCTGCAAGGCCCGCTGCACCATCGCGTCCAGCGGGTTGCTGACCACGATGATGATCGCCTCGGGGCTCGACTTCTTGATCTCCGCGGCGACCGAGCCGACGATCTTGGCGTTGGTGCCCAACAAATCGTCGCGGCTCATGCCGGGCTTGCGGGCGATACCCGCGGTGATCACCACCACGCTGCTGCCGGCGGTGTCGGCATAGTCGTTCGTGCCGACGATCGTGGAATCGAAACCGACAATGGGCGAGGCCTGCATCAGGTCGAGGGCCTTGCCCTTGGGCATGTCGCCCACTTGCGGGATATCCAGCAACACGATGTCGCCAAGTTCCGCGGCCGCACACCAGTGCGCCGTGGTTGCGCCGACATTGCCGGCGCCAATGATGCTAATCTTCGCACGACTCATGCGCTCCTCCCGACCTTGCTATACAAAACCTTGTAGCTGAGTATGGGAGTCGCGCGGTGCAAGTCAAGTGGCGCAAGCCACGCGAGCAAATCCGGGGCCAACACGGTGCGCATCGATAGTGTGCAACACTATTGGCGTTTACCGCTCAGGCGGCGCGAAGAAAAACTTTTCGCGTCTGCTACTCGCCGTGGCCATTGCGCGGTTCGTCGCCGTCCAGCGCGCCCTCTTCCAGCGACTCGAGCGACAATTGCTCGGGCAATTCGGTCCTTGCCCGCTGGGCTGCCGCCAGTGCGCGACGATCAGCACGCCTGATGAAGAGCATTACGATCGCTGCTGCCACAAGCGCCGCTAGCAGCACACCCGCAACGAGCGTACTCTGACCGCTGCCCGCCGGCGGGACCATGCGCACCAGCGTGGGCGCGACGATCAAGGGGGCCAATTGGTGCTGTCTGGGGTTCGCGGCGGCACCCGGCTGGTATCCCCACGACTTGAAAAAGAACCCCGTGACGCGCACGCCTTCGTGAATATTGTCGCCCAGCGGCATGCCTTTGGGGAGTTGGGCCACGCAGCACACCACCGGGTTGTTCTGCGAATCGTCGGTGAGCATTTCGACTTCGTAGTAGCGGCGGAGGCCGAACCGCTGCACGATGTCGGGATCGTCGACGCGAATCTCGATCGCACGCAGCGCCTCGCCCTGCACGGTAATGAGCTTGCCGCGTTGGCTGGCCGGGTTGTTGAACAAGGGCACGATATCGCTGGCGCCAGATGCTGCCTGGTCCAACGCCCGGTGCGCGGCCGTCCGCTCGGCGGCCGAGAGCGTTTTGTCGTCGACGTCGCGGCGCCACTGTTGCTCGCTCGCGGCCAATTGTTCGCGTGCCGTGCGGCGCAAGACGCTCGGATCGGCGCGCCGTGCCGCCGCCAGCAATTGATAGAAGCATTCGCGCTCCTCCAAGCCCGTCTTGTCGCGCACGTCGTCGAACAAGCCAAAGTCCATGCCAAGCTTGCCCAGCACGTTGTCGGGATGCCATGCCACGCGCTGGGCCACGAACAGCAACGTTTCCGCGCCGCCCTCACTCTCATTCGCGTGGGCCGTTTCTGTCGGCAGCAACTTCAGGAACATGGCCCGGGCGCTGGCGCGTTCGTCGATGGGCTCGTCGAGTTTCCATGCCGCCGGCACATGCAGCGAGTACACTTCCGCGCGAGGTCCCTGCTCGGTGACCAGCGTGCAGCGATAATACGCGCCCAACAGCAGTCGCTCGCGATCGGCTTCGCCGAGCGGGATGCGTTCAACGCGCGTCACGTGGCCCGCCAACAAATACATCTGGCCGCGCGCCGCGGCTGGATCGTCGGTAATTGTCGCCACGGCCTCGGAGCTCTGGCTGAATTGGTCTTCGGCCGCCAATGGATATCGCCGCAAGCGAATCAAAAGCGCCACCAGCTTCTCGCGCTGGGCTTCGTCCAACGGCTGGGCATCGGCGAAGCTTGCCAACTGGGCTGCGTCGAAGTCGAACAGCTTCAGGAACTCGCGTGGAGCGAGCGACTCGGCGCGGCCGCGTTCGGTGGTTGCGCCGCCAGAACGGGCAACCCCCCCGCCATCACAAACGTCAAGACAAAGGCCCACAGTCTGCGCACTAGAAGCTCTCTGAGGGTCGTCGGGACGAGCCCGAGTTCTTGGGTTCACACCGCTTGCGTCTATGGTTCGCGATCCTGTCTGCCGGATTTCTCGTCGAGCGACGCCAAGGACGTGGCGACGTTTGCATCGCTGGCGCTTGCGACTTCCGCGGCGCGGCGCAGATTTGAGGCGCCGCGCATCCGCCAGGTCAGAAGCGCCAGCGCGATCGCCGCCAGCGCCCCGCCGCAATCGCGGCCGTCATCACTCGTTCCATAAGGGGCTGCGCCAGCGCGGCCGCCGGCGCGGGCTTCCAGTCGAGCGTTTTGGCGATCACCAACAGCGCCGTCGTGATGCCGCCTTGCGAAGCATAGGCCCAACGCTTGAAAAAGAATCCCGTGGCCGTGCACTGCTGGTCGAGCTCTTCTCCCAGCGGAAAGTCGTCGAGCAATTCCAAACAGTACAACACGATCAACTCGCCGATGGCGCGATTGGGCTGCAGCCAAAGTTGGTAATACTGCTTGACGCCGAAACCGTTCTGCGGCGCTTCGATGAGTTTCGCTGCCCGGGCGATGCCGCTGACGGTCACCAGCCGCCCACGATACTCATTGGGTTGTTGGCTGAGTTGCAGGTAGCTGACACGACCTTCCGAAGCGCGCGTCAACTCGTCGGCCGGAGTTGCTGCCAACAGGGCAAACAAATGAAACCAGCCGTCGCTCTCGGCCGGGCGAAACACAGTGTCGTCGCGCACCGACTTCAGATAGTCGGGCCGCACTCCGGGAAAATAAAGTCGCTCGCCGGAGGGTGTCAACCCGGTGGAGGCTATGCCTATCGTTGGGGGCTCCGTGTCATCTTCGTCGGCCATTGCCACCACGACTTGTTGCTGCGGTTGCACGCGGGATGGCTCATCGACACCGTTGCCCTCCGGCACAAGCCAGCGCCAATTGCTGGGATTGCCCGCGCCGATGATCAACAGCACCACGACGCCAACGCCAGCCAGCATCATCAGCATCTGGCGCTCCAGGGCCGGGCCAGGGTGGGCAAGCCCGCGACGATGTCGGCGAAAATCGAGCACGGTGGAATACCGCCAACCGAGAGGAGAAACCACAAGCAAACCGCCTCTTGCCATTATCCAACCAAACTCGGCGGCCAACAAGCGACAACGCTGTCAGGACCGGTCGGCACGCTTGGGCCGCGACCTCTGGGCTACCACGAGTCTTTTGGGACGGAGTTGACGCCTGCTACAATTCCGGAATGAGCGATCCCGCCCCTAAACGCCGCTGGTTTCAGTTTACGCTGGGGATGCTGTTCGTGGTGGTGACCGTATTTGGCGCTGGAGGCGCCTGGCTGGGTACGAGCTTGAATTGGATTCGCCAGAGAGACGCTTTCATGGAAAGACATAATCAATGAATGGCACTTCCTGAGTTTGTAAGTCATGCGGCTAAACGGCGTTTTGCTTCTTGGCGTGGGATGGTCAGCAGGTCGTGTTGTTTGGGGCGGCGTTTGACGGCGCGTGGCTCGTAGCGATGCGGGCGGTTGCCGACCTGGTGCATGGCAATCGCCTCCAACAATGACTCGTAAAGCGCCGGCAAGTGCCGGGCGGAGCCTGCTCCACGATCGCGCGATACGCGGTGAGCGTTTGCAGCGCGCCTTTGAAGCTCACCTCCCGCGGCCGCATATTCGCGTGCTCCGCGGCCTCGGCCATCACGGTGCGGATCAGGTTGTAGGCCAACAGGTGCAGCCAGATTTCCTTGCGCACCATGTCGGGCGTCTTGCAACGCAGTACGTCCATTTGCATCGTGATCTTGATCGAACGCAAGTCCACTTCGGCCTGCCAGCGCGCGTGATACACGTGCGCCAGTTCGTCCAGCGAATAGACTTCCGCATCGCACAACGTCGTCACCAACGTCAGCTCGCGCATGCGCCAGCCGCGAACCCGCACACGGAACGACACCTCACGCACCAGGAGCTCCTGGGGAATGTTGCGGTAAGTGTCGTGATCCATCCACGACGGCCGCTGCGGTTTGGGCAGCCGCAGCAGCCAATCGCCCGAGCCCAGCCGGCGGACGCGCAAGCGCTTGCTCAAACGCAGTTGATGTTGTCGATACACGCTGTCCACGCCACATATCGCCAGCAGGGCCAGGTCCCAATAGGACGCAAAGTACCGATCTCCCACCACCACGTCGCCGGGAAACAGGCTGCGCCACAACTGGCGGAACAGGGCCGTTTCGCCCGTGTTCTTGCCGGTGTAACGGCCCATCGCCAGGTCCAGTGCCGCGCCGCTGGCCAGCGACAACAGCGCCACCACCCGCGCGATGGGAAATCCCAATCCCGGTTTCTGCGAGCGCGACTGCGGATACTCGGCCTGGTTGGCGGCCGTATCCGGCATGCTCACCGTCGTGCCGTCGACCAATTTCACGGGCCGGCCGTTTAGCAGCCCGCAGTCGCTGACACGCTCGTGCAGAGCTTGGCCCGCGTCGCGTGCCAGGCGGGCACAGACGTTCTCCGGCAGCTTCTGCCGCGCCTTACAGTAGGGTCCCGTCTGGGCGCTGCAGGGTTGCTGGCCGTCGGCGGTCAAAAACGCGCGCAGCCGCGCGACGGCTTGCCGGCACGAGTGATCCACGCACAACGTCTGCGAGAGAAACGTCCACAGCGTCACCAGTGGGGAATACACGCATTCACGCCACTCGACGTGCTCGTCGTCGAGCACACGCTGGACATACGACGCTGGCAACAGTTCGGAAAACGGCAGCCCGCCGGCGGCTTGCAACTTGTCTCGTTCCGATCGCACTTGGTCTGAAACCCAACCTGCTATAGACTTCCACATCGCAAAGGCCTCCGTGCCTGATTGTGAGAGTGTCGATAACCCTCATCTACGCACGGACGGCCTTTGCGCCTATATCAATACGCCACAACCACTTGCCGATTCAGGAAGTGCCATTCACATAATCAATCAATTCGTGCTAGTGATAGTAACGACGCAGGCAGAACGATTGGCATCTCTCAGAATGGCATTGGACTCGTAAACGCCCCGGGCTGTCTGGGGCTGCTTGGGGAGCGTGGGATTCAGGAGGTCGAGATACTAATCACCGGTGACGAGGTGGCCGCCCGCGAGATAGAGCAAGAAGGGCGTCGGCTCTTCCCAGAAGCCGATTTAATCGTCTTGCCGACGCGTATCAAGTGATATGCCAGCTTGCCGATGACGCTCGGGGATGAATAGCTCGCCCAGTACGACGGATTTACGACACGACCCTGATTTTGGCTGCCTTGACACCCAGCGGGGGCGTCCCTTACGATGATTCGTTCGCTGGTGATTGAAATTCTAAATGTTTGCTCCTGATGCGGTTGGGCGGTGGCCCGGCCCGGCGGAAATTGGTCATGGCCGTACCCAAACGCAAGAGTTCGAATGCCCGTAGCGGTAGCCGCCGGGCTCACAATGCCATCAAGCCCAAGCGGTTGGAGTACTGTCCGCAATGCAGCACGGCGGTGCCGTCGCACTGCGTTTGCCCCAACTGTGGCCACTACATGGGCCGCACCGTGGTCGAAACCGCGGCCGACTAAGCCGGGCCACTCAGTCGGTCCGCCCAGCGAGGACGGTGCCTGGGGAAGATGGCTGAGCGATCGTGACTACGCGCGGTTCATGCCGGGCGTGCCCGCATCCAGACGGCCGCGCGACGAGCAATTTCGCGACGAACCGAATCCCGCTCGTGCGGTGAAACTGTAAAGGACCTGCTGCGGTGAGCAAGATCGCGTTTCTCTTTCCCGGTCAAGGCGCGCAGTCGGTGGGCATGGGTCGCCAGGCGTCCGAAAACATCCCGGCCGCGCGGCAACTCTACGAGCGGGCCAACGACGTGCTGGGCTTCGACCTGGCCAAGCTGTGCTTTGAAGGTCCCGCCGAAGAGCTCGACTCCACGGTCATCAGCCAGCCGGCGTTGTTCGTCACCAGTCTGGCAGCCATCGAACTGCTTCGTTCCAACGCGCCCGATGTGGTGCTCTCGTGCGAGGCCACGGCCGGGCTGAGCTTGGGAGAGTACACGGCGCTGGTATTTGCCGGGCGCTCGAGTTCGAAGACGGCTTGCGGCTGGTGCAAGTCCGCGGCGAAGCCATGCAGGAAGCGGCCGACGCGGCCCCCAGCGGCATGGTCAGCGTGCTGGGACTGGATCGCGCCCAGGTGGAAGAGCTTTGCCAGCAAGCCGGCCAGGGAGAAGTATTGCAAATCGCCAACCTGCTTTGCCCGGGGAATATCGTGGTCTCCGGCACCAATGCGGCTTGCGAGCGCGTGGCGGAAATGGCGCCCGCGGCGGGGGCCATGAAAGCCATGCCGCTGGCCGTGGCCGGAGCGTTTCACACGCCGCTGATGGCGTCCGCGGCCGAACGCCTGGGCGCGGCCTTGTCCGAAGCGCGCTTCACCAAGCCCTCGATCACGGTGGTTTCCAACGTCGACGGCAAGCCGCACGATGATCCGCAGGCATTCCGCGAGCTGCTGCTCGATCAGCTCGTCTCGCCCGTGCTCTGGGAAGACTCGATTCGCTATTTGCTGGCCGAGGGATACGACCAGTTTTATGAAGTCGGACCGGGCCGCGTGTTGCGCGGACTGCTCAAGCGCATCGAGCGCCGCATTCCCTGCCACGGCGTGTTCGAATAGCAACCGGCGAATCAAAGAATAAGAAGTTGGAATTCGTTTAGCCCCGGTTACTCACTGGGCGTAAGAATTGACGAAAACTCCTAGCGGAAGTTGTGGTGGTTGAAATGACGGAGCAATCTCCTGGTGCGATGACGGTCGACTTGAGCGGCCAGATGGCGCTGGTCACCGGCGCGTCGCGCGGACTGGGCAAGTCGATAGCGCTGGCGCTGGCCGGCGCCGGCGCCAAGGTCGCCTGCGTGGCACGAAGTCTCGACAAACTGCAAGAGACGGCCGACGCCATCGCGTCGGCCGGCGGCGCCGCCGAAGCGTTTGCCTGCGACGTGACCGATGGCGCCAGCGTGCAGAAAGTCGTCGACGAAATCACCGAGAAGTGGGAAAAACTGCACATCCTGGTCAACAATGCCGGCATCACGCGCGATACGTTGATTCCGCGCATGAGCGACGAAGACTGGGATTCGGTGATCGACACCAATCTTCGCGGCACGTTCCTGTTCACCCGCGCCGTGACGCGCCCCATGATGCAGAGCCGTTACGGCCGAATCATCAACATCGCCAGCGTGTCGGGCTTGATGGGCAACCCTGGACAAGCTAACTATTCAGCTTCCAAGGCGGGGATCATCGGCATGACGCGCACCGTCGCCAAGGAATTGGCCAGCCGCAAGATCACGATCAACGCGGTCGCGCCTGGCTTTATCGAAACGGAAATGACCGATGCGTTGGGGCCCATCGTGCTGGAAGAGGCCAAGAAGCGGATTCCGGCGAAGCGGCTGGGCAAGGCCGAAGAGGTGGCGGCCTGCGTGCTGTTTCTGGCCAGCGGAGCGGCCGGTTACATTACCGGTCAGGTGCTCACGGTCGACGGCGGCATGACCGCCTGAATCGGTTGGCAGGGGGACGCGAAATGTGACCGGCGGACCACTGCCGGTGTCTGAACCGGACGAGGCATGCGCCGCAGTGGCGTTTGCAAACCGACCGGTCGGCAGGTAGCCAAACATCACCAAGGAGCAAGGCTGGCAAGCGAAGCTGATATAGACAGTGGTCGGGAAAGTTTATATCTTGACCTGTCT
>CAVZWY010000051.1:0-127869 GCA_963779015.1 uncultured Planctomycetaceae bacterium
CAAACGTGCTGGGCGCACAAATCCGACGTCGTCGGTCATGATCAGCAGTACGTTCGGCGCCTGTTTCGGCGGCACAACGCGCGGTGCCCACCACGCCTTCGACTGGGCAGCGTTCTTCTCGATCACGCCGCCGAATTCTGGGTCGGGCGGCGGAAGCTGTTTCCCGCTAATTGTCGCAGTAGCGCCCGGTGACCCGGGCCCTTCCATTTCCTGCCGCGTGCCGACGCTGGCCTCGCCAGTGGCGCTGCTTGCCCGCTGTCTTTCTACTTCACGATCGCGCTTGGCATCGGCTTGGTTGCAACCGGTCGCGAAGCCGATCATCGTGGCAATCGCCAGGGTTGCAAGACCCTTCCATCGATTCAGCATCATGTTGTTCCTCGTTTTCAGCAAACGCATCAGTATTGTCCGATCCAACTCCGCCTCAGCCAGCCAGATAGTCTAGTAGTGATACCGATCAGGTGCCACTACCCAACAACGCCTAAGCGATTCCGCGACTGTCACTCCGGCTAGCTGCAGCCGCAACGACGAGTTGAACGCCGAGCGATCAAGCGTTTCGATTGACGATGGTGCTGGATGTTGGATGGTGACCACATGTCAGCGGCGGCCCGACTCAAACGTTTGTCGCTATGACGGTCCTTTGAAGTCGTGGCTGGATGTGACTACATTAACGACAGTTGCGTTTGCCATACGCAATCTCCCATTGACACGCCAAACGAGCACGGCCGTGGATAGTCTCCGACGCGCAATTTTTCTCGCACTGTTGATGGGCTTCAGTTTCGCGTTGCACCACGTTGCAAGTGCCGCAGATGGCCAGTTGGCCTTTCCTGGCGTGGAAGGATTTGGCCAGTTTGCTCAAGGCGGTCGGGGTGGCGATGTCTACCATGTGGCTACGTTGGCCGATGACGGGCCCGGCTCGCTGCGTGAAGGCCTCCGCAGTGCCAAGGGCCCGCGGACAATTGTGTTCGACCTTTCAGGAACCATCGAGTTCAAGAAGCCGCTGGCGGTCGATAAGTCGTTCTTGACGATTGCCGGCCAGACCGCTCCGGGGGATGGCATCTGCATCAGGGATCAGACCTTCCAAGTCAAGAGTGCCTCGCACATCATCGTTCGTTATGTCCGCTTTCGACTGGGCGACCAGAACAAGCCGCGCCCCTCCGGCCCCGATTGCATCAACACGACCGACGTCGACCACGTGATCTTTGACCACATTTCCGTGTCATGGGGAATCGACGGCAACCACGATCTGCGCCGCGGCGGCAACTTTACTCTGCAGTGGTCGATCTACTCTGAGGCGCTCAACGACAGCCTGCACGAGAAAGGTACGCACGCCATGCTGGCGTCGTTCCGCGATCTGACGGACAGCATCTCGCTGCATCACAACCTTTTTGCCAGCAGCCGCGAGCGCCATCCGACGCTGGCGGGCAGCCCACGCACCAAGCCCGAGGCCATCGTCGATTTCCGCAACAACGTGATCTATAACGTGAGCGGTGCCACGAATCTGGGAAACTGCCGCATCAACGTGATCAACAATTACTACCAGCCGGGCCCAAACACGCCTGAGGGCAGCAAGCCACTGGCGACCAAGACTGAAAACTCTGGCGCGCTACACGCGTTTCTGAACGGCAACGTGTTTGTCGGTCAACAGGCCTGGACGACCGACAACTATCAGGCGATCGACTTTACCCGCTGGAGCAGGGGAAACTATTTGCTCACCTCACTGTCGGCAATTCGAGCCGGACAGGAGTTGGGTGTTGGCGATGCCCGGCCAATGACGGATTCTGCCCAGATTGCGTTCGACCGCGTACTGCGAGGGGCCGGAGCCGCCCACCCGCGTGACGCTGCCGATAAGCGTCTGGCGGAGGGCATTCGTTCCGGCACCCATCGACTGATCGATTCGCAGCAACAAGTCGGCGGCTGGCCAAAGCTAGCGAGCGAGGTTCCACCCCCGGACACCGATCTGGATGGCATGCCAAACACCTGGGAGGAGCGGCACAACCTGAATCCGACGGACGCAAGCGATGGAGCGCGCGATCAAGACGGCGATGGATTTACGAATCTCGAGGAGTATCTCAATAGCCTTTGTCCCCCATTGGCGCTCGACTAGCAAGGCGTACCAAGCGGCCGCGCAAACCTCGACCAATAAATGCGCGCGGCGAAGATCTTCAGATTTCCCCATGAACTCTCCAAACCCCAGCGGAGTCTGCGGAGTCTAAGGTGTAATCGAACCCCCGGCGAGTTCTGCGGAGAATACCGCCCCTCGGCCCCAACGCCGCGCACTATGCGGTGCAGTTTGCGAACGGGCTATATGCGACGATCCACGCGCCGCCCCGCACGACGTCGGCCTCGCCGTGGTGATCCAGGCATGGCCGCAGCTGCCCGTGGCGTTCCGCGCGCGTATCCTGGCCCTGGTACGCACGTCGACTTGAGCGCCAATCACCTACAGCTCGGGCCAGGGCACCTGATTTCGAGTCCTACCTGGGCATGTGTCGCCTACGTTCGCGATCGTCCAAGCTTGCCACGTGTTTGAGTTTCGGGCGATCGCCAAATTCCGCGATTGTCCACGACGTGCGCCAATGTGCGACGTATTGGCTACAGATTGGCTACACCGCATCCGCGCTTCCCCGTTGTAGTCCTCATCGCTCAACTGCGCCGAATCCGTCGACAGGCCTACGGACTGCACAATCATGTTGTCCGGGAGTTGCCATTGGCCTCATCCTTGATTCTCTCCCGAGAGTAGGAGCGAGGCTCGGATTGCTTTGTTTGGCGGAAAGTCGGTGCCTCGGCGAGAGTCAGCACGATGAATGCTTCGCCGCTCATTGTGCTGATGTCGTGGTGCAGACTCACTACTTGGACGCCGGTTACCCCCTGGACAAGCTCTTGCATGAGCGGCTTTGCCGTTTCGATCAGATGGCTCCGTACTTGTTTGATCAGGTTCCTTCCGTTCTCGGACGGGCATTTGGCTAGTTGTTGTTCGGCGGTTGTCAATAAGCCCTGCAGCCTGACAACGATGAAATCGCCGAGAAGGTAGGCGCGGATGTTCTTGGGCCCATGCCCTCGGTATTCCTGTTCGAATCGAGTGATTCCATCGCAAATGGCAGCCTCGATTTCTCCTTGGGTTTTCATGGTGCAGGCGCCTCCGCGACGGTTGCCAAGATTTGCAGTACCTTCCCGAAATCTCCAGGCTTGACCAGGTGGTGATCGAATCCCGCCTCTTGCGATCGCCGTCGGTCGCCGTCCGTCCCATACCCGGTCATGGCAACGAGCACGAGGTTTTGCAGTGCGTGTTGCTGACGTAGCCGTTTTGCTACCTCAAAGCCATCGAGTCCCGGCAAGCCGATATCTAACAGCACGACATGTGGTCGGTATTCGAGGGCCGCTTCCACGACCGACGAGCCGTCGTAAGCCGTCCGAACTTCATGACCAGATTCTTGCACCAACATGGCCAAAGTCGCCACGGTATCCACGTTGTCGTCCACTACAAGCGTCTTGGCTTTGGATTGCTGCATGTCCACGATTTAGGGGCCGCACTTCGCAGTAAGGGCGTTGCGTTCGATGAGAAGTGTAAAATCTTTGAAGTCTGCAATCCGGGGCAAGCTGCAAAAGTGTTGTCCACTGATATGCGCCTAAACATGGCGCTGCCGTGTCGTATCTCGGTGTTTACGGAGAAGGGAAAAACAAGGATCGGCCTTATTAAGCCAGCACAAATGCTTTCCGCGCTGTCCGAGGATGCAGCATTGGTTCAAGTTGCCAAAGAGGTTGAGGAAAAGACCATCCAGATGGTTGACGAGGCGAGATGAATACTGGCCAGCCAAGATCGAGCTCTAGCGGGCTTCTAGACCGCCGCGATTTGCTCGAACGCAATTTGGCGCAGCGTCGCTATTCTAAGGTCAACACCGGTTCAAAGTTTTGGCGTAACTTCGCGATTCAGAGGAGCGAAGCTCGCAATGCGATATTTATGTGGCCGGCGATCGATGCGACGCAACCGCAACGGTGCCGACCAACACGTTTCGCTCCACATTCCGCGCCCGCTTGCCGCAATTCGTATCTTGAGCGGCATCGTCCTCGGGCCTGTAAGGAATCTTGTGTCAGCTAGCAGGAATGGGTAGTTTTTGTCACCCTTTCCTGATGAGGAGATTGACACATGGATGATTCTTTACGCACGCGGGCGGAGCAGCTAGCAAGCGAGATTGCGGGTCAGGCCAGGACGGCCGAGGACCTCAATGGTTTGATGCGACTGATGATGAAGTCGGCGTTGGAGCGGATGCTCGACAGCGAGATGGATGTTCATTTGGGGCGCAAGGCGGTGTCCCCTGGCGGCGAACCGCGGGCGGTGCCGTCGAACGGGGCCGAGCCGCCGCTGGCGAGCTTGGCCAAGCGATCCAAGCCCAACCGTCGCAATGGGCGTTCGCAAAAAACGGTGCAAGGCGACGTGGGCGAGCTGACCATCGCCACGCCCCGCGATCGTGACGGGACTTTCGAGCCGCAATTGATCGGCAAGCACCAGCGACGCGTGCCGGGCTTCGACGAAAAGATCCTCGCGTTGTATGCCAAGGGAATGACCACGCGTGACATTCAAGAGATCGTCCGCGAACTGTACGACGTGGAAGTCTCGGCCACGCTGATCTCGGAGATCACCACCGACCTCGACGCCGAAGTGACTGCTTGGCGCACGCGGCCGCTCGACGCGCTGTGGCCGATCGTGTACTTCGACGGCATCGTCGTGCACGTGCGCGGCGCGAATGGTCGCGTCTCGCAGCACACGATTTACGTGGCTTTGGGCGTGAATCTTGAAGGACACAAGGAGTTGCTGGGACTGTGGCTCGGCCAGAGCGAAGGGGCCAAGTTCTGGCTCGCTTGCCTGACCGATCTGAAGAACCGCGGCCTCGCCGATATCTTCGTGGCCTGCATCGACGGCCTCTCGGGTTTTGCCGAAGCGATTCACGCGGCCTATCCTCAAACCCAGGTGCAGCTGTGCATCGTGCATCTGGTGCGCACGGCGCTTCGTTACGTGAGCACCCAGGACAGCAAGGCGGTGATTGCCGACCTGAAGAGAATCTACCAGGCCGCGACCCTTCTCGAAGCCGAGTCCGCTCTCGACGCTTTTGCTCAAGCCTGGGACGCAAAGTATCCGACCATCACGAAGATGTGGCGCACTAAATGGACCGACATCGTCACGCTGTTTGACTTCCCCGCGCCGATCCGTCGAGCGATCTACACCACCAACGCGATCGAATCCGTCAACAGCGTGATTCGCAAGTTCACGCGAAACCGCAAGATTTATCCCAACGAGGAGTCCGCCTTGAAGATTGTCTACATGGCGATTCACGAAGCCTCGAAAAAGTGGACCATGCCAATCCATCATTGGAAAGCGGCCCTCAACCACTTCGCCATCCTCTACGAGGGCCGCATGCCCGGCATAGCAAGCAAATGACGTTCCCTGCTCGCCTGACACAAAAAGAATTACAGGCCCTCGTCCTCGTCCGCTGCAGGACCTTCGCCCTCGCAGGCCAAGGCTGAAAAATGGAAGCATTGAACCATGTGACCTTCCCCACGAATCGTGGGTAGGTTCAAACAAGTATCCCGCAACCCACGACTCCTGATGGTTGACCGGTGGAACGAGCAATGCAGAACAAAACCAGTTCTTCGAACCTCGGTGCCGTTGTCTCGGTGCGGGGCAGTGTGGTCGATATACGGTTCGATACCCGTTTGCCGCCCGTCTATTCGCTGCTGCACGCGATGGAGGGAGAAATTGCCATCGAGGTGTTATCTCAACTTGACGCGCATTGCGTGCGTGGAATCGCGCTGACCCCGACGCAGAGCCTGGCCCGCGGTATGGCGGTAGAAGACACAGGGGGGCCGTTGAAGGCGCCAGTCGGCAAGGGAATTCTCTCGCGAATGTTCGACGTGTTCGGCAATGTCATCGACCGCGAAGCGGCATTGTCCGATGTCGAGTGGCGTTCCGTGCATCGGGCGCCGCCATCGCTGGCACGGCGTTCGACCAAGTCAGAAGTCTTTGAAACGGGCATCAAGGTCATTGATGTGCTCGCGCCGCTGGAGCGCGGAGGTAAGGCCGGTCTTTTCGGCGGGGCCGGTGTGGGCAAAACGGTGTTGCTCACCGAAATGATCCACAACATGATCGGGCACGAAGAGGGCGTAAGCATTTTTTGCGGCATCGGCGAACGTTGTCGCGAAGGCGAGGAGCTTTACCGTGACATGCAGAATGCCGGCGTGCTACCGAACATGGTGATGGTCTTCGGGCAAATGAACGAGCCTCCGGGCATCGTTTTCGAGTGGGCCATGCGGCCCTGACGATGGCTGAGTATTTCCGAGACGACGAGCACCGCGACGTGCTGCTACTTATCGACAATATCTTCCGCTTCATTCAGGCCGGCTCGGAAGTATCCGGCTTGATGGGACAGATGCCATCGCGTCTGGGATACCAGCCCACGATGGGCACCGAGCTATCGGGGCTGGAGGAGCGCATCGCCAACACCGATACTGGCGCCATCACCTCCATCCAAGCAGTCTATGTGCCGGCGGACGATTTCACCGATCCGGCGGCGGTGCATACGTTTTCGCATCTCTCCGCGTCGATCGTGCTCTCGCGCAAGCGGGCGAGCGAAGGCCTTTATCCGGCCATCGACCCGCTACAATCAAGTTCTAAGATAGCCACTCCGGGAATCGTCGGCCAGCGGCATTACCGCTTGGCGCAGGAAATCCGGCGGACACTTGCCCAATACGCAGAACTCAAGGACATCATCGCCATGCTCGGCCTCGAGCAGCTTTCGCCGGAGGATCGCAACGTGGTCGCCCGCGCCCGACGGTTGGAGCGTTTCCTCACGCAGCCATTTTTTACGACCGAACAGTTTACCGGTCTTCAAGGAAAGCTTGTCAGCCTCGAGGATGCGCTGGACGGCTGTGAGCGCATCCTGCAAGACGAATTCAAAGACTTTCCAGAACGCGCGCTCTACATGATCGGGAAGGTTGACGAAGCAAAGAGAAAAGCACGGTCCGAGGAGACACCTCAGCCGAAAGTCGGTCATGCCGCTGACACAAATGTATCTTAAGATACTCCTACCCTTTCAAATCTTCGCCGAAACAACCGGCGTCTCGCGCATTGTAGCCGAACGGCGCGAGGGCTCGTTTGGACTCTTGCCACACCGACGCGACTGCGTCGCGGCACTCGTGCCGGGAATCTTGACCTACGAAACTGAAGCGGGTAACGAGGCCTACGTGGCCGTGGATGAAGGAATGTTGGTCAAGACCGGTCCGAACGTGCTCGTTTCGGTGCGCAATGCCATTAGCGGAACGGACCTCGGCCATCTGCGTGAGGCCGTCGAGCGAGAGTTTCTGAATCTGAACGAAAGGGAGCAAGGTGTCCGCTCGGTGATGGCAAAATTGGAGAGCGGATTGATCCGCCGCCTGGCGGAGTTTCATCGTGAGTGACAAATCTGAAAGCAAAACCGAGAAAGACCGAACTGCGCTTAGTCGGACGGTCGGCAAGAAGGCGGCCCGCAAGCTCAAGGCGCGGCGCAACCCCACGCCGGGCGTCTGGTTTGGCTTGGGCATGATGGGGCTTGTTGGTTGGTCGGTGATGATTCCAACGCTACTCGGCGCGGCGCTTGGTATCTGGATTGACAAACGCCATCCGGGAGGCCATTCCTGGACGCTGATGCTGCTGATCATTGGCTTGGTCCTCGGCTGCTCGATTGCCTGGCAATGGGTGGCCAAGCAAGACAAGGAAATGCGGGAAGAACAGGAGAATGATAATGATGAGTGAGCCTTTGGGCCTGATGCTGGCTTGGGTGACGGGCGTGTTGCTCGGTGCGATGTTCTTCGGCGGCCTGTGGTGGACGATTCGCAAAAGCATTGCGTCCCAGCGGCCGGCGCTTTGGTTCGTCGGCAGCCTGTTGCTACGGATGAGCATTGCCGTGACGGGATTTCACTTGGTCTCCGGTGGTCATTGGCAGAGGCTGCTGGTGTGTCTCTTGGGATTTGTCATGGCCCGCGTGGTCGTGACGCGGCTTACCCGAATATCAGAAGTACGCCAATCCCGCCCGACACAGGAAGCCAGCCATGCGTCTTAGTCCTGACGAACTGATCTTCTGGCAATATGGGTTTCTCAAACTCAACGCTACCATTGTGTTCACGTGGGGACTAATGTTCGTGTTGGCGGTTGGTTCAACAGTCATTACGCGGAAACTTTCCACGGATCTGAAAAGATCGCGCTGGCAGAACCTGCTGGAAATCGTCGTCACCGGAATCGAGAGGCAAATCGAAGAAGTAGGTCTGAGTCAGCCGCAGAAGTATATTGGCTTTCTGGGCACGCTGTTCCTGTTTATCACCGTAGCCAGCCTTTGCACCGTCATTCCCGGTTTCGAACCGCCGACGGGCTCTCTCTCGACCACTGCGGCACTGGCGCTGTGCGTGTTTGTAGCGGTGCCTTATTTCGGCATCGATGAACAAGGGCTGGGTAACTATCTCAAGTCCTATCTAAAGCCAACATTCATCATGCTGCCGTTTAACATCATCAGCGAACTTTCTCGCACGCTGGCGCTGGCCGTACGTTTGTTTGGAAACATGATGAGCGGGGCCATGGTAATCGGCATTCTACTTAGCATCGCGCCGCTCATTTTTCCGATCTTCATGACGGTGCTTGGCCTGCTCACCGGCATGGTGCAGGCCTACATTTTTAGCATCCTGGCAGCGGTTTACATCGCGGCTGCCACGCGAGTTCGTAGGCCGAAACCTAGCCCGATATAGATATAAACGATTGAAGCATGAACAACGACAACAAAAGGAGATCGTATGGATAGCGCAACCATTATCGCACTAGCATCCATTGTCACCGCTGGCATCACCACCGGTTTCGGCGCGCTGGGTCCCGCGCTGGCGGAAGGAAGGTCAGTCGCGACGGCGCTGAGTTCGCTGGCGCAGCAGCCCGACGCGTCCGCTACCATCACCCGGACCCTATTCGTCGGTCTGGCGATGATCGAGTCCACGGCCATCTACTGTTTGGTGGTCTCGATGATTCTTATTTTCGCCAATCCGTTCTGGAATCACCTCATCGCCCAAACCGCGGGACAGTAGCCCATGCTCATCGATTGGTTCACCGTCGGTGCGCAGGCACTCAACTTTCTCATCCTGGTATGGTTGATGAAGAGGTTTCTTTATAAGCCCATCCTCCACGCCATTGGTGAGCGAGAAAAGCGGATCGCCATGGAGCTGGCGGACGCGGACACGAAGAAGGCCGAAGCCCAACAGGAGCGAGACGAGTTCCAGCACAAGAACGAGGAACTCGACCAACAGCGCGCCTCACTATTGAGCCAGGCGACGGACGAAGCCAAAGTCGAACGTCAACGGCTACTCGACGAGGCACGGAAGGCCGCTGCCGCGTTGAGTACAAAAAGGCAGGAGGCCTTGCGAATCGAAGAGCATGACTCACAGCAAGCAATCAGCCGACGAATTCGGCAGGAAGTATTTGCCATCACACGTAAGGCGCTGACTGATCTCGCCGGGACGAGCTTGGAAGCGCGTATGGTTGATGTCTTTATTGGCCGGCTGCGCGAGTTAAGCGGAGACAAAAAGGCAGTCCTGGCGTCAGCGCTCATGGCGTCGCCCAGCCCCGTGATCGTTCGTACCGCGTTCGACCTACCACCGGCGCAGCGCACCTCGGCTGAGGATGCGATCAAAGTAGTGCTTGGGACGAAGACTCAAGTCCGGTTCGAGACCGCGCCAGACCTGATCAGCGGTATCGAGCTCACCGTGAATGGACAAAAGGTGGCGTGGAGCATCACGGATTATCTGGGATCGCTAGAAAAGGGCGTCGACGAACGTCTAAAAGAGAAGGACACACCTGAAGCCAAAGCAAAGCCGAAGCCTGAAGCCAAGAGGCAATGAACGTGGAACCTGAGAGCCTCCAGAACGTGTTCGACAACGCATTTGCTGCAATAAGCCAGGTGCGAGAAGAATTGCGCCGCAACTGACGCCACGGGAGGTGGGCACGATCACCAGTGTCGCCACCGGCATCGCCAAAGTGTCGGGCCTCCCCGGTGTGGGCTTTGATGAATTAGTAAGGTTTCCCGGCGATGTGCTCGGTATTGCGTTCAATGTGGACGAGGATGAAATCGGCGTCGTACTGCTCGGCGAATATTGGCATCTTCACGCGGGCGATGAAGTTGAGCGCACGGGCCGGGTCATGGACGTGGCCGTGGGCGACGGATTGCTGGGAAGCGTCATCGACCCGCTCGGTCGGTCACTCGATGGCAACGGGCCACTAGCCGCCAGCGAGCGCCTGCCCGTCGAACGCCCCGCTGCACCCATCATGGACCGCGCACCGGTTACCGTGCCGCTTCAGACTGGCCTCAAAGTCATTGATGCGCTAATTCCTATCGGGCGCGGCCAGCGCGAGTTGATTCTTGGTGACCGGCAGACCGGAAAGACCGCCATTGCGATCGACACCATTCTCAACCAGCGAGGCCAGAATGTCCTGTGCGTCTATTGTGCCATTGGCCAGCGCGCTTCCGCCGTGGCAAAGGCCGTGGCCATCTTGCGGGAAAAGGGAGCGATGGATTACACCGTTGTTGTCGTGACTGAGGGCAACGACCCGCCAGGGCTGGCCTACATTGCTCCTTATGCTGCGACCAGCATCGCCGAGTCGTTCATGGAAACAGGCCGAGACGTGTTGATCGTTTATGACGACCTCACACAGCACGCCCGGGCCTATCGCGAACTGTCCCTCCTGCTGCGCCGTCCGCCCGGTCGCGAAGCGTTTCCCGGCGACATCTTTTATATCCACTCACGGCTGCTCGAACGTGCGACGCACTTGCGGGAAGAACTCGGTGGCGGTTCGCTCACCGCGCTGCCCATCATCGAAACTGAAGCTCAGGACATTTCCGCATATATTCCGACCAACTTGATTTCCATCACGGACGGGCAGATCTACCTCTCGCCGTCACTATTCGAATTGGGCGTGCTGCCCGCGGTCGATGTCGGAAAATCCGTGTCGCGAGTCGGCGGCAAAGCGCAACGGGCGTCTTACCGCGGCGTCGCTGGCGACCTCAAGCTGGCCTACGCGCAGTTTGAGGAACTCGAGACCTTTGCCCGGTTCGGTGCTCGCCTGGATGAAGATAGCCGTAAGATCATCGAGCACGGACGGCGGATTCGCGCCTGCCTCAAGCAGCCGGAATTCTCTCCGGTATCCGTGCCGGCGCAGATCGCCGTGCTGCTGACGTTGACCGCGGAACTCTTCGACCGCGTGCCGCTTGACCAGATGACCGACGCCGAGGAGGCGCTACGCGTGGCGGCGGATATTCCCTCTGAGTTGTGCGAGCGATTGGAAACTGCCGAAGAATTGAGTGACGAGGACCGTGCCACGATTGTCCGCATCGCCCGCAAAACGCTGGCGCGCTTCCAACCCGCACCTAAGCCTGAACTCAACGAAACATCATGAGCGACACCACGGCGAGTCTGCGCCGAAAGATTAGCGGTGCTGGGGATCTCCAATCCGTCGTCCGCACGATGAAGGCCGTAGCCGCTTCGAGTATCGGACAATATGAGAAATCGGTCCGATCGTTGGCCGACTACTATCACACCGTGGAACTTGGGTTGGGCGCAGTACTTAAGGGCAAGTGGGCATGCGGCCTTGATTCAAAAACGAAAGAGACAAACAGATAAGCACGTGATTAGCGCCGTTGTGTTCGGTTCAGACCAGGGGCTGGTAGGCCAGTTTAATGATGTCGTGGCCGACTATGCGGTTAAGACGCTGGCGGCTCTGCCAGCCAAATCCAGGGTTTGGGCCGTCGGTGAGCGCAGTCCACGCGCGACTGGCGGACGCGGGACTCCAGCTTTCGGGGCTCTACACAGTGCCCAACTCCGTCAAGGCCATCACCCCGCTCGTCGGGCAGATTCTCGTGGAGAGCGAACCGCGCCACAGCCAGCGTGAAGTCGCCGAACTCCACCTCTTCTACAACCGCCCCACGTCCGGGCCGGTCTATGCGCCGGTCGGTCAGCGACTGCTTCCGCTTGACGTGAACTGGCAACGCAAGCTGGCCGAACTCCCCTGGCCGACAGGAAACCTGCCCGAAGTCATGGGTGGCGGCAACGCGACACTGCGGGCGCTCATCCGCGAATATCTTTTCGTTTCGCTGTTTCGAGCGTGCGCCGAATCCCTGGCCAGCGAGAACGCAAGCCGCCTGGCGGCGATGCAACGCGCCGACAAGAACATCGACGAATTGCTAGAAAACCTTAACGGGACATACCATCGCTTGCGCCAGAGTGGCATCGACGAGGAGCTCTTCGACGTCATCTCAGGCTTTGAGGCGCTGGTCGGTCCGAGGCAGAAACCAGGAGGAAGATGAGTCACCAACACACACCTACCAGGGATTTCCGCGCGAACTACCAGCGCTGCACACTACTAGCTGGACGCGGGCTGCTTGCCGGTATCGGCCTCACGATGGCCCTTTTCATCGCCAACCTGTCCATCAGCGAGAGTCTGATTGACAGCGCCAAATCTGGTGGTGCCCCTCCTGAGGATTTGGGCCTCGATTTCTGTGCATGAAATCGAGATGACTAGACAAGTGGCAGTTTAAGAACTGCGGACAGAATTGCTGAAACTCCAGGAAAAGTCGCGCGATGGAAGTTGCCACGGTGTGCGGTTAACGTGTTTGAGTCGCGTTGACCGTATTACGACGGTCCAGTTTCCCGTTTGTCGGCAATTTGCAGCGCTGAACAGTGGCAATCGAGGCGAGCGAACACATGAGGTCGATCCATATAGAACGACACCGCACAGAACGCATCGGCTGGCTTCGCGCTGCGGTGCTGGGTGCGAATGACGGCATCGTATCCACCGCAAGTCTCGTCGTAGGAGTTGCGGCGGCAAATGCCGCTAGCGGTGATATCGTTGTCGCGGGAGTCGCCGGCCTCGTCGCCGGGGCGATGTCGATGGCGGCCGGCGAATATGTGTCCGTCAGTTCGCAGGCGGATACTGAGCAAGCCGACATCAATCGAGAACGCAAAGAGCTCGCTACCGACAACGAGGACGAGCATGCGGAACTAGCCGCAATCTACGTCAAGCGCGGTCTCGAAGCTGCCTTGGCGAACCAGGTCGCGGATCAACTTATGGCTCACGATGCGCTGGCCGCTCACGCCCGCGACGAGCTGGGCATCTCGGAGACGCTGAGTGCCCGGCCGGTTCAGGCTGCTTTGGCCTCAGCGGGGACTTTTGCGGTCGGCGCCGCCATGCCTCTGGCGTCCGTTCTCGTCGCGCCGAAGACGGCACTGATCCCCGTCGTGGTAGCAACTTCCATCCTTTTCCTTGCAATCCTGGGCGCGTTCGGTGCGCACGCCGGCGGTGCACCCGTGACGAAAGCCGCCGTGCGAGTGACGTTTTGGGGTGCACTTGCTATGGCGCTCACGGCAGGCGTCGGCGCTCTGTTCGGAGCAGTCGTGTAAGTCAAGCCACTTCGAAGACGCATTTTGGCGAGTGAGGCAGGTGTCGCGGGAAATCAGTACAGAAATCGGGCGCATTCCGCGATCAACATGGGTTCAACCTCGCTGCGTAGCGCTCCAATCGGCGAGTTTGTACATGGTGGGTAATTTTTGTGTGGACGTAGAAAATGCTTTGGGTGTAACTCGCATTCCTCGCGTGGTAGCAGGTGGATTCACAAGGAGTTGCGGCAAGTGCTAGCGTGAAGGTGAAGAAGAGGGCCTCCGCGGGTAGAACGGATTGTGATTGCAGTCCTTCCCACCCATCCAGGAGGCCCGGCCATGATCGTCGCACGGGAGCAAGCGTTTCTCAAGGCGCAACGGCAATTCCAGGCGTTGGAAATGTACGTCGAACGCGCGGCCGACGGCGGCCAGCGGATCGATCAAGTGGAACGTGAACTGTTCGGCCGGCTGCTGGCGCTGGGACACACGCTGCTGTCGGCCTTCGTGGCCGCCGCGGGGGATGGCGACGCGGGCGCGACACTGGAAACCACCCAAGGCCGCACGGTCCGCCGTTTGCAAGGCCGGCACGTGCGCCGCTACCTGTCGATCTTCGGCGAACTGTTGATCGGCCGCTACGTCTACGCGGCGCGGGAAGGGCAGAAAGTCGAGCGGGCGCCCTTGGACGAGCGGCTGGGGCTGCCGGCCGGCGAGTTCTCCTACGTCCTGGAAGACTGGCTCGAGCGGCTGTGCGTCAAGGAGTCGTTTCACGAAGCGGTGTCCGATCTGCACGCGTGGTTGGGTGTCGCGCCGAGTGAACGGGCGGCCGAGCAGATGAACCAGCAGATGGCCCAGCACGTCGAAGCCTTCCAGTTCGAGCGCGCTGCGCCGCCGGCCGACGAAGAGGCCGAGATCCTGGTAGCCACGGCCGACGGCAAAGGGGTGCCGATGCGCCGCCCGCTGGAAGAGCGGGTCCGCCGCGGACCGCGTCGCGGCAAAGGCGAAAAAGCGAACAAGAAACAGATGGCCTACGTGGGCGCGGTGTATACGATCGACCCCTTTCGCCGCACGGCCGACGACGTGCTCGACGAACTGGACCGGAAAGAACGCGCTGCCGAGCGGCCCGCGCCGCAACACAAGCAGGTTTGGGCCGAGATGACCCGCGTGCGGGAAGGAGAATCGTGTACGGGACGCGAACGTCTGTTTGTCGAGATGGCGGTGGCCTGTCACGAGCGCGACCCACAGCGCGCGAAGACACTGGTCTGCCTGATGGACGGCGAGAAGGCGCTGTGGGAGGTGCAGCGCGAGTGGCTGCCGCGGGCGGTCTGCATCCTGGACTTGTTCCACGTGCTGGAGCGGTTGTGGCAGGTGGCCCACGTGTTCCACCGCGAAGGCAGCCGTGAGGCGGCTCAGTTTGTCACGCGGCACTTGCGGCTGTTGCTGGAAGGCAAGGTGGGTTATGTCATCGGTCGCTTCAAACGACTCCGCGACGAACACGCGCTACATGGCTCGCGGCGGCGCGTCGTCTCGGCGGCCATCGGCTACTACGCAAACAACCGCCGGCACATGCGCTACGACGAGTACCTGGCGGCCGGCTACCCCATCGGCAGCGGCGTGGCCGAAGGCGCTTGCCGCCACGTGGTCAAGGATCGCCTGGAACAAACCGGCATGCGCTGGACGGTCGCCGGCGCGCAAGCGATGCTCCACCTGCGCGCCACCTACCTCAACGGACAATGGAACGACTTCCTGAACTACCGTATTGAAACTGAACAAACCAAGCTATACCGGCGCTCCGCGGCATAGAGATCTGCGAGTTACACCCAAATGCTTTGGACTTCAGACTGGCCGACGACTTCGTCAAGTCGATCGTCCAGCGTGTCAACCTTGCCCAATCGGACACGTGCAAAAGTCCAGGAAGGACCGGCTGGTTCGGCCGCTTCGCAGACACCGGCAGGAAATCGCGGCAAACAGCTTCAACGGCTGGACGGACTATCTCTCCCGCGGCCGTGGTGGAGGTGGGAAACCTCTCGGCGCTCGCCAGAAGTACCTATGATGCAGGGGGAGGGGGCAACCCCATTGCCAGACTTCGTGATCCAGTGAGTTGTGTAACGGTTTGCAACACCCCGAATACCCCGAATAGGCGCAGAACTTTTTACGTGCGCGTGTGCGCGCGCCCGCCCGCGTACGCAATGTTCGGTTTTCATTCGGGGTATTAGGGGGATGTGGGTTTCCATTAGGGGTCTATTCGGGTCTATTCGGGGTTTGCGGGAAAAACACATATTCTTTGCGCGGTCGAAAGTGTTCGTCGGTTACTTCCCGCCGCTCGATCAGCACGTTGTCGACAGCGATCTCGTCGCTTCCGTTGAACAGATGGCCCAGCTTTCGCCCGATGCCTTGGGTTGCTTTCAGCCACGCGGCTTCATCGTCCAGCTCGGTCGCCTCGACGCCGGCCGTTTCAATGTTTGCGTCGATCACGATCTGCAACAGGTGATTTGTTCGAAGCCATTGGCCCGCTTGATCGTTTCGCACAACGGCAAGGGCCACCTCGCGGAGCCAGCCGAGTCCCGGTGATGCAATGCGTTGCTGGGCACCACGGTGCCCATCCAAGAGCGCACCGGCCTGGAGGACGTGCTCGCTGATATAGCCCAGCACTTTTGCCCAGGGGCGAAAATCATGGCCAGCACTGGGCAACTGCGGTTTGCCGCGCCGATGCCATTCACGAATGACGGCGAACACGGCGCCCAGATAGCGCGGTTGGTTGGCGCGAACATGATCGAGCAAGTCGCTATCGCCGTACTGGGCGAATTCATGCCCATCGTCGTGCTTCAGGATCCGCACGACGGCGGAGCGATTGGACATGTCGTCGGTCACTTCGGCCGCGTTGCTTGTGAACAGCACGATGATCCGGCGCGGATCGATCGCCACAGGCGCCGCGTAGGGCACGCGAGCGAAGTATTGATCCTCGGTCAGGAACGATTCGATGCCGGGCAGGTCCAGCTTGCCGCGAAAATTGTCGATGCTGATGAAACTGGCGCCCGCCACCAGGGCCGCGTCGAACGATTCTTGAATCGAGCCCACGCCACCCTTCGCTCGCTGGGCAATGATCTTCGGCGTCGTGTTGTGGATCGCGCCGACCAGCTTGTTGCGGTAGCCCTTCCCGCTTTGGCTTTTGTCGGCCTCACCCAAGTCAATCGGCGCCCGTCCATTCAACAGGCCGCCGAATATGAGCGTGGGAGTAATCAGCATCGCCGGGCGCGGGCCCGGTCCCCAGCGCTGGCAAAACGAAAACCGCCGACGACCTCATTGAGCAATTCGAGCGATTCGACCAACCCCATCTCGGGCGCCGCTTCGCCGCCGGCCAGAATTCCGCTTTCAAGATCGTAGTCGTTGACGGTGACCAGTTCCCCATTGCGCTCGATCAATACCGGGCAGGCCGACAACACCTTGATCGGCGGCAGCACTGTCCGCAGCGCGGCCGATGCAAGCAACAGCTTTCCTGCTGCTTCCGAACAGGTTGACGGCGCCAGCACGGGGCCCTGCTTCGTTTGTTTTTCCCCAATGACGCGGGCCACGCTTTCAATGTCCGAACAAAACGCCGCAGGTCGAATCACTTCCAATCGCGGCGCGCCATTGGATTCCAGCAAACGCACTGGCACGCCGCCACGTTCGTAAAATCGGCCCGTTGTACCTAGTAGTTCTCCAAAGCGTTGGGCCGATGCGCTGATGGTGACATCACCGCCCGGCAACTGAACTTCTGGCAGTCCACCGCCGCGAACCTGCATGTCGTAATTCTCGATATGCTTCGGCCGTTCCTTACGCAGCAGATGCCCGCGCTCGCCGTCCGCCTGCATCGCGCTGTCGATCTTGTGCGCCAGCTCAAACTCGCTCCAAGGCGGCTCGCATCGGTCGTTGAATTCGCGCAGCAGCACCAGCGCCTCGCCACGCGCCAAGTCGAAACCGACGCACAGAGCACAAGCCGCCGCGTAGGTCCGGTCATGCCCACTCTGTCCAGCAACTCCCGCCGGCATCTTCGCCAGATATTTGCGGGCCCGTTCGATGATCTTTACGCCGCCATGCTGGCCGTTCGATTCGATGGGCGCCGCTTTCGTTTTCTTCGGCGTCGAGAAAAACCGCTGTGCGATGGCGTCTATCTGCGCTTGCCGCTCTTGCGGCTGGCTGGGCACGCCGTCGATGCGCTGGCCCGTGACACAGAAGAAACGAACATGGTCGTACACCTCGATTCCCGCCAACTTATCCGCAACTTGCGGCTCGTCTGGTAGCTGGATTTTCTTACCGCGCTCGAATGGCCATTTGCCGATGGCCCACAGCTTGACGCCGGTTTGCGACGGTGAAATTTCGCCATAGGTCGTCATGGCGTCCAAAATGTCCTGCGCCCACTTGGCAATCTCGCCGGTCGCCGCGTCTCGGCACCCGTCAAGATCGACCCCGACGAATGGATCGTCCGCCGCGAAGACATAACCGACCCCTGCAAAGCCGCCGCCGTTGTTCAATGCTGCCGTAGCATTTTCGTAGGTGGTCCAGGTGGCTGGATCATTTGACTTGGCGCGCTTGCCGTCGATTCGGTACAGCACTTTTGTTTCTTTGCCATCGCGCCGCTCGTACCGCCACGTCACCCATTGCGGCCGCGCGCGAAGCGCTGACGGAATGTTGTCGTGCGTCAAACCGTGAGAGTTGTCGCCGCTTATCATGGTTCCGTCCTTACAATAAGTCCGCCCTAGACTCCCGCATCGCGTAGTTCGCGCTCGGCGCGCTCGATATCGCGCTGTCGCCGCGAAGGCGATCGAATAGCCGGGGCGGGATCATCGCCTTGCTGCGCCGCGAATCGCTGCAGGGCCTCGACGCTCGTATACGGCGTGCCGCCGATGAGCACAGATTCCAGCCGGCGGCCGCGTACGCCGCGCGTACGCCAGCGCCACAGGGCGCACAGAGACGGGCGATTGGGCAGCAGCGCCGCCGCCTCAGGGAGCGAAATGAGAGTTTCAGTGGAGATATCGATCATGCCCGAGAGCCCTCGCTACAGAATGAATGTGTTTGCCACATTCAGCGAGTGTGCATGATCGGGGCGGGCTTGTCGGTCTCTACCCAGGTATATACCTAGGTCACTTCCATTCCGGCAGGCCGTAGCCGGCTGGCTTCCCGTCCTGCCGATTGTCCAGGTGGCCGTTGCGGACCATACCGGCTAGTGCGTTTTTGGTAGTGCCGGTACTTGCCGCTCCGTGCTTGACTTCGAGCGCGGCGATAATTTTGGCGGTCGTCATGCGGTGTCCGGCGTTTTTGAGCACGTCGCGGATATTCTGTTCACTGGGCGATAGCCTCGTTTCGCTGGCCGTCACGACGAACGGCGATTCTGTCTGGCCGTTGCCGCTGGCCGTCGTTTGGCCATTGACTGCCGTCGAATCAGCGCTTTCCGCAAGTGGGCTTTCGGTCGTTTTGCCGTAGGTGTGTGCCGGCTCTTCGCTTGTCCTTAGGTCGGCTGCGCTCGCTCGGGCGAGAGTCTCGCCCGTCTCTGCGGGCGATACCGTCGCCGTTGGGCTTTCAATTCCAACGGTAATCTGTGGCTCGCTCGCATCCGTGCGGAACAGAACATGCAATAGGGCAATGTCGTCGCCAGTTGCGCGAAACGTCTCCCCACGTGCGGTCAATTGCATGGCGACACTCCAGCCGCCAACGTATCCAATAGGCCGTCCCTGCCCGAATCGCGTGAGGAGCGCATGGCGGCAAGCGTTGTCAAGGTGAGGGCCGAAGTCCCCGCTGTACGCCGCAACAAGCGAGTACGCGGCGCCGTCAACGTCCAGTGCGCGCTCGGCACGCAGTTGCACTATGTCGTGAGCGGTCAGGCGCCCAATCGCTTGTAAATGGTCATCCGGCAGTCCAGTGGGAACGGGCATCCACGTCCGATGCTCAAGCGTGTGGAATACCTCCAATGCGAGAATTTTATTGTGGTCCGATAGTTCGTAACGCGACATGACCCGAACTCCCTATTCGGTCCCGACGAAAAATGCAGGGGCAGGCGGTCGGGAAAACCGCGATTCGGGCCGTCACCCTAGCCCCGCAATAACATTCTACCAAACGTCAGCCGACTTGCGCCATCACGTCGATCGCACGGGCGTGGTCCACTTCGGCGTAGACTTCGGTGATCGCGGGCGACCGATGCCCCAAGATGATCCGAGCCACTTCGATGCCATGCTCACGCCGGAGATTCGTGGCCGCGTTGTGGCGCAACTGGTGCGGGTGCCAGTGCGGCACCAGATCCACCTTGTCGGCATCGATGCCTTGGGCCTTGGCCTCGGCCAGCCGGGCACGATTGGCCCGCTTGATTCCATAGACGACGGTGCGCAGATACGTTTCGGGCGTGTATCGATCGCGGTGCTTACGTCCTTTGCGTGCCGCGCGGTGCGCCGCTCACGGCTGCGCAGTTCGCTCGGATACACGGCCGTCCTACGGTCGGTTCCCACGACGCCGAACCTTCGTTCGTTTCGTTCGGCTTCGGCTTCGGCTGGTGAAAACAGGTACGCCGTGGTGTCGGCTTTGAGAAACGGCTTGACAATGGCCTGAGCTTTCGGCCCCAAATAGATTGAGCGCTCATGCCCGTGCCAGGCGGTCTTGTGCGTCTGCGGAGTGTAGATCCACACGCGGCCAGTCGTGTTAAGATCGCAGGCCCGCAACAAACAGACTTCGCCGCTGCGCATGCCGGTGACACGTTGCAGATCGATCATTGCGCCAACTTGCGCCGACACGCGATCAATCGTCGCATCGACGAACGCATCAGGAACCGGCTTGACGGGCGCCGTTTCCCTGGCGCCGCTTCGGCCGTATCGCAAACCCGCCACGGCTTGCAGGCCGTGCAGGATGCTCGGTTCCACAAGCTGATTCTCGACGGCCCACTTGAAGATTCGGCGGATGCGATTGACGGCATGATTGATGGTACGGCGGGCCAGCTTGTCATCGATCATTGCGCCTCGCACGGCCTTGAGCGCCAGCGGCCCGAAGTCGGCGGCGCGAGTCCGGCCATACAGCGCATTCAGTCGGCGTATGGCCGGCTTGAAGTTTGCGAGTTCGGTGGTCGGCTTTCCATCGGGACCACGATAGTAGGTCTTGGCATATCGCAAGTATGCCGCCGCCAGTTCGGCCACGGTGAGATCATTGGCCTGATGCGGCAGTGTGCCGGCATGCGCCGTCCACTCGGCAATTAGGCGGTTGTACTCGCGTCGGCTGACCGCCGAGTTGTACTTGCCCAGGTAGATCTCGCGGCCGCCGAGAGTGACGACGGCTTGGCCACTGGCCTTGTGGCGACGATAGGACGGGATGCGTAGGGTCGCGTTCGACATGGTGCGGAACTCCTGTTTGGGTCCGAATCCGGTAGCCTACCGGAATCTCGGATCATCTCAGGCCGCACTGCCGCACGCGGGCAGGTAACGTAAGTTGCGTTTCGGCTTGCCGTTACAGTGAATACACCCCAGAGGATTCGAACCTCTAACCTTCGGTTCCGTAGACCGATGCTCTATCCAATTGAGCTAGGGGTGCTTGTGTCCTATCAGCTTTTGGCCCATAGGCTTACGAACGGTCAAACCCTCATTGTGCAGAGTCTGGTGCGGAGTTCAAGGCCAGCTATGCGGCACGCAGGTGACATTTTGATTTTTGATAGGAGCCCGTTCAATGCGAATCGCCAAGCCCTTCTTTCGCAAACAGACCAAGACGCAGCAACTCCGGATCGACCGAAAGCAGCACAAGCTTGGGCCGTTTGAGGAACAAGCGAAGCAGGAATATCACGAATTGATGGCGGGCCGTCAACCCGCGGAAACAACCGCGACGGCAGACGCCATCATCGGGCGAAACCGGTCTTGTAGCCAACAATACGCCCCCGCTCCCACGTATCCATTCTGTTCGTGTCCCTTGGCGTCGTTCGTCGAATCGATCGGGCTTCGCGAGCGCTTCGAGCTAGCGTTGGGAAAGACTCGTCCTCAGCAGCCAAGCCGACGGATTGGCGATCGCAGTCGCCACGTCCTGCAAGAACTTTGCGGCCGGGGCTCCGTCAACCACGCAATGATCGAATGTCAGGCTGAGCGTGATTTGATGGATGGCAACGACCCGCCCATCGTCGGCGACGACCGCTTCGCGTCGGATCGCTCCGAGTCCCAGGATTGCAACCTCGGGCAGGTTGACAATCGGTGTGAACGCATCGATGCCGAAAGCGCCGAGATTCGAAACGGTAAAGACGCCCCCTGTGAGTTCGGCGGCCGTGATTCGTCCGTTTTGCGACCGTTCGATCAACTGGCGGCTCGATTCGGCGATCTGCTCGACCGACAGGGAGGCGACATTGCGAATCACCGGGGCGACCAAGCCGGCGTCCGCGTCCACGGCGATGCGGATATCGATCGAGTCCGCCGCCGGAACCACGATCGCGTCCTCTTCCCAACGCGCAGCCAGCAGCGGGTGTCGTTGAAGCGCGCCGGCAGCCAGTTTTACGATGAAATCCTGATAACTCGGAATGCGCGCCGTGCCTCCCACGGTTCTGAACTGTTCGCGCACATTGACCAGATTCGAAGCGTTCGCGCGGGTCGTGAGCGTCACAGGCGCCGTTTGCTGATGGCTGGCCGCCATCCGCTGCGCGATCACGCGCCGACGGCGTGAGATCGGTAGCCGATTGCCTGCGGCAACAACTCTATTATTTCTGCTCGGGTCGGACGAAATTTCCACCGCCGCGGCTCGGACGTCGCGCTCGCGGATGCGTCCTCCGCGGCCCGAGCCTGCAAGCCTGGTCCAATCGACGTGCAGTTCTTGCGCAACGCGCCTGGCGCGAGGGCTGGCAATGACTCGACGGCGGTGGATGGTGTCGCTGCCAGTGGTTGACTGAATCACATCGATCGCTGGGGGGCTGGCGACTGCTTCGGTCCGCAATTCCACGGCACGTTGAATGTCTTCCACCAGCACGCGCCCACCCGATCCGGATCCGCGAACCTCGGTGACGGAAACATTCAATTGGCGCGCCATCCGCCGCGCAGCGGGGCCAGCGGGCGGCGCGATAATTTCCGACTTTGCCAGGTCCTGCTCGTCACGCGGCAAGGGGAGAATCTCGCCCGGCCCGGCGAGAAAACCGATCACTTTGCCGACGAGTACCACGGCGCCAGGTGCCGGCGACTGCGGCGTAATTCGCAGCACGCCCTCGTCGACAGCCTCAATTTCCTGAACGCCTTTCTCGCCTTCCAGTTCGAAGAGGGGGTCGCCTGCGCGGACCATTTCGCCATCTTTCTTCAACCAGCCGACGAAGGTTCCTTCGTCCATCGACCAGCCCAAGCGTGGGATCACGATCTCGTGCGCCATGACTATTCCTTCACCAATTCGCGGATAGCGGTTGCAATCGATTCGGCGGTGGGGATCACCACCGCTTCGAGCGAAGGACTGTAGGGAGTCGGCGTAAAGAGGCCGGTCAAACGTCGAATCGGCGCGTCGAGGTCATCGAACCCGGTGTCGGTGATCTGGGCTGCCACTTCCGCCGCGAAGCCGCACGGCGCCGGCGGTTCGTCGACAATCAACAGCCGGCCGGTCTTGGCGACCGATTGCAAAATCGTCTCGACGTCCAGCGGCGAAACGGTCCGTGGATCAACCAACTCAACCGAAATCCCTTCGCGCTCCAATGGCTCGCAAACCGAAAGTGCCAGGTGCAGCATTCTCGCCAGGGCGACGACGGTCACATCACGGCCCGACCGGACAATCGCGGCGTGGCCGAACTCAATCTCGTAGTCTTCGCTGGGCACGTGCGCTTTCGTCGTCAGGATCTCGCGATGTTCGAGGAACATCACCGGATCGTCGCAGCGCAGCGCATGCTTCAAGAGCCCTTTGGCGTCGTAGGCGTTGGAGGGGACGACGACTCGCAGTCCAGGAACCTGCGCGTACATCGCGTAGTAGCTGCCCGAGTGGTGCGTGGCCGCCGAATGACCGATGCCGATGCAGCCGCGCAGCAGCACTGGCATTTTGAGCCGGCCGCTCGACATGTATTGCATCTTGGCGATCTGGTTCACGATTTCGCCCACCGAGTCGAGAATAAAATCGGCGAACATGAAGTCGACGACCGGGCGGGCGCCCGTCATCGCCGCGCCGCCGGCCAGGCCCACGAATCCGCGTTCGCAAATCGGCGTGTCACACAAGCGCACTGCGCCATGGCGTTCGTACAACCCGTCAGTTGTTTTGAAATTGCCGCCGCGAATGCCAATCCCTTCCCCCAGGACAAAGATGGCGGGGTTGGTCGCCATCTCCTCGGCGAGGGCCTCTTGGGTTGCCTGCGCATAGGTGATCTGTCGCGATTCGCTGGACGGCAATTCGCGCGGCGCCGGAGAGGGCGAACGGACGCGTCGCCCTGCCGAATAGACGTGCTTTGCTGCCGTGTCCGGCTCCGGCATGGGGCTCGACTCGGCAAACTGTCGGGCCGCGGCAACCACGGCCGCGACTTCCGACTCGACCTGTTGCAGTTGTTTTTCAGGCAGATCGAATTCCGTCAACAGCTTTTGCCTGAAGGCCGCGATCGGACATCGCCGCTTCCATTGTTCGACGTCGTCACGAGTCCGATACGTATAGTCTCCCATGCCTTCGGCATGAGCGCGCGTGCGGTACGTTTTGCACTCGATCAGCGTGGCTCCTTCACCAGCTCGCGCCCGGCCGACCGCCTGCCGCGCGGTTTCGAAAACGCTCAAGACATCATTGCCGTCGACCTCAAAACCGGGCAGTCCATAGTTGGCCGCTCGCCGACCCACGTCGGGGATGCCGCTCGAATACTGAAATGGCACCTCCGTGGCGAACTGATTGTTCTCGCAAACAAACAGCACGGGCAGCTTCCAGATGCTGGCCATGTTAAGGCCTTCGTGGAACGCGCCGTTGTTCACGGCTCCATCGCCAAAGAACGCCACGGCGACACGGCGGGTTTGCATCAGCTTCGAGCTATAGCCTCCGCCGCACGCTTGCAGGATGCAGGGTCCAACGATGCCGCTGGTCCCCATCATGCCGATGTCGGGTGAAAAGAGATGCATCGAGCCGCCGCGCCCGCGCGAGCATCCCGTAGCCCGGCCGAACAGTTCAGCCATCAAGTCTTGCGGCGGCATGCCCTTGGCCAATGCGTGACCGTGACCACGATGCGTGCTGAAGATGGGGTCGTCGTGATTGAGGTGAGCGCACACACCCGAGGCGATCGCTTCCTGACCTACGTAAGTGTGGCAAGCGCCGTGAACCAGGCCGCGCTGATGACAGCGGGCGAGCTCTTCTTCGGTGCTGCGGATCGTGAGCATCGTGCGAAACAGATTCAGCAACTGAGCGGTGCTCGCAACAGTGCTTCCGAAGTCGACGGAAAGCGACGATTGGCTGGTTGTCATTGGTAATTGCTCTTGGAGTTCGCCTATCCTGGTCGGTTATATGCTTTCGTGCCGCATCGTGGCCCCTGCGTTCGCCGCCAGATTACCGCCGTCCATTGGAATCAACGCCCCCGTGACCCAAGACGATGCATCGGACGCCAATAGAACCGCGAGGCCCTGAATATCCGTCGGCTGACCAAGTCGGCCCGCCGGAATACCGCTGAGCCATTGCGTCTTGATATTCGCATCGGCTGCCATTCGCTTTTCGAGTCCTGGGTTGACGACCTGCGCGGGCAGGATGGCGTTGACGCGCACGCCGAGCGCGGACCATTCGGTGCTCAACTCGCGCAGTCATCTGCACGACGGCTCCCATCGCCATGCTATAGGCGATGTGTCCGCGCCCCAGGGCAGTGATGCTGGCCAGTGAACCGATGTTGAGGATACTACCGCACCCCGCCGCTAGCATTCGGCGACCCGCTTCCTGGCACATGCAGAAGCGGCCGAAGACCAGGTTCTGGAAAACTTCTTGCACCTGCTCCAGTGTGATTTCCTCGGGCTTGGCCAGCAAACCTTCGCCGGCAATGTTGCCAAGAAAATCAATCCGGCCATACTCGGTGTCGAGTCGCGTGAAAAGCTCTCGAATTTGCGCGGCGTCAGAGACGTTACAGGTCACGCCGACCGCGCCGACCCAGCGCGCGGATTTCGGTTTCGGTGCGTTGCAGCCCTGCGGTATTCAGGTCGGCCAACAACAAGTCGGCGCCGTGTTCGGCCAAGGCCAACGCCGCTGCCCGTCCCATGCCGCTGGCGGCGCCAGAGATCAAGGCCACGCGGCCGGTAAGATCGAAACGATTAAGCACGTCGGGGGACTCCTGTTGCGGGTTGGATACCAGCTTGATCTCGGCGGACGCACATTGCCAGCGCCGCGCCGGCCAGCATGCAAGCTGCCATCGACCAGAGGCCAAAGCGGCCCAAAAGCGTGGGGCCGAGAAAACCGCCGATGTTGGCTACGGAATTGATCAGCGCAATGCCGCCGGCAGCCGCAGCGCCGCTGAGAAAGGCGGTCGGCAAAGCCCAAAACGTCGGCAGCATACTCATCATGCCGATTTGCGCGATGCATAGCCCGGCCAGTGCGACTCCTGGCGAAGCTGTCGACGCGGACAAGGCCCAACCGCCGGCAGCTATAAGGGCGGCGAGCGCCACGTGTTCGCGGCGTTTCCCTGTCCGATCGGAGCTGACACTAAACAGCACCATTCCGATCGCCGCAAAGAGATGGGGTAGAGCGCTCAGCAAACCGATCTGCAAGGTGTTCGAGCTCTCGAAACGGTCCTTGATCAAGGTGGGGAAATAGGCCCCGCCGGCATTCGAGCCAACGGCCACCGTAAAGTAGATGGCGATCAACAACCAGACGCGCCAGTCCAACAAGGCGCTCAATCGATCCGCGCCGTGCGCTTCCTGGCGATCGCGCTCCTTCGCGCTGGATCCGCTCGACCAACCAGTCGCGTTCATTCGGCGTCAGCCATCCGGCCTGGGCGGGACCATCCACCATTTTGAACAGCACGATCACGCCCAAGATGATCGAAGGGAACCCTTCCAGCAGAAACAGCCATTGCCAGGCATCAAGATTCGAGGCACCGTCGAGGTAATACATGATCAGGCCCGAGAGCGGGTTGCCAAACACACTGGCCAAGGCGATAGCCAGCATGAAATAGGCCGTCATTTTGGCGCGCTCGCGATCGGGGAACCAGTAGCTCAGATAGAGAATGATGCCTGGAAAGAAACCGGCTTCGGCCACCCCCAGCAAAATGCGGATCACGTAGAAGCTTGTCGCATCGTAGACGAACATGGTCAGGCAGGAGATGAGCCCCCAACTGATCATGATCCGCGCGATCCAGCGCCGCGCGCCGACGCGGCGCAGCAGCAGATTGCTCGGCACCTCGAACAGCAGGTAGCCGATATAGAACAGTCCATAGCCCAGATCGAACATCTCCTGGCTCATATCCAGGTCGTCTTGCATTTGCAGGCGTGCGAAGCCGAGGTTGGCCCGATCGAGAATGTTGAACACGTAGAGCAAACAGAGAAACGGGACCAGCTTCCAGGCAACCTTGCGGAGCGTGCCTTGTTCCAGGGTTTGTGGCGCCACGAGAACTTCCCCCAATCCGCCTAGCGCGAAGCCGCGACAACGGCTCCACGCGATTCCCCACCACGACATCACACGGCAACTGAACTAACCCTCTCGGACCTGATACCCCAGCGCTCGTAAGCTGGCGGCGAGCGTCGGCCGATGCAGCGCCTCGAGCGGTAGCACCGGCGGACACGGATCGCCGACCGGCGGCCCAATCATGTTCAGCGCCGCCTTCATCACACTGAACCAATGCGCTCCTTCGCTCTTGGCGTGATAAGCGCTGAATTGCAGCCGCATCAAGGGGCCGAGTTGCTGCCACAGAATTCTGGATTCCTTCAAGTCACCGCGCTGGGCAATCGCCTCGTAGAGGCGCCGCGCCGCCCCCGGGACCATGCTGGGGATGCCCGAGATCCAACCCTGGGCGCCGTGACAGAGCCCTTCGAAGGCCACGGTGTCGATGCCGCAATAAATGAAGATCCGGCCATCGGTCGCCTGCAACAGTTCACAGATACGATCCGGCTCGGGATTCGACATCTTGACGCCGGCGATGGCTCCCTCTTCGAACAACTTGTGCAAGTGCGACGTCTTCAGATCGACCGCAGTGAGCGGAATATTGTGATAGACGACTATCGGAATCGACACCGCCTCCGCCACGCGGCGATAGTAGTCCATCACCTGGCTGGGAGTCGGGGCCATGTAGTACGGAGACACGATCAACAGTGCGTCGGCGCCTGCCCGCTCGGCGTGCCGCGACAAGTCGATGGTCAGGCGGGTGCCATAGTGATGCGTGCCGGCAATGACGGGAACCCGTCCGGCATTGGCCGCGAGCGCCGCTTCGAGCACACGCTTGCGATCATCGCATTCGAGCGCGGGGAACTCGCCGGAGCTTCCCAAGGGAGAAATGCCGTGCGCGCCGTCGTTGATGATCCAGTCGATGTGCGCCGGTAGGCGCTCCAGCGCAAGTGTGCCATCGGCATGAAACGGGGTGCTGGTCGAGGCGCAGACGCCGTGAAACAAAGGCTTCGACAATGCGGTATTCCTTAGGTTTTGATGCCATTGACGACGTTGGGGAGTCGCTCACCCCGCAGAGCCGTGGCCACCAGGTTGGCGGCGGTCTCGCGCAATTTGCGGACCGCTGGCACACTGCACGAGGCGATGTGCGAAGCGAGGATGACGTTGTTCATTTTGCGAATTGGATGGTCGCTCGGGATTGGCTCCGGTGCAAAGACATCGAGTGCCGCCGCCGAGACATGGCCGGTTTGCAGCGCCTCGGCCAGTGCATCCGGTTCAACCAAATCGCCCCGTGCCACGTTGATCAGAATCACGCCGGGCTTGGTGATCGCCAGCGACTCGCGGTTGATCATGCCTCGGGTTTCGCCGGTCGAGGGGCAGTGCAGGGTGATGACGTCGGTCTGCGAGAGCAGTTCCCCTAGCGACACGGGAGTGCAGCCCGTGCGCTCGATGTCGCTGGCGCTGACAACGGGATCGTGTACCAAGATCCGGCATTTGAACGCTCTCAACCGCGCCACGACTTCTCGGCCGATGCGGCCAAAGCCGACAACGCCGACTGCCAGATCGCGCAGCGTTCGCATTTGATCGAGCGGCGTGGCCAGCCCCCAATTTCCTTGGCGAACGAAGTTTGCATTCGTCACCACTTGCCGCGTCGTCGCCAACAAAAAGGCGAGCGTCTGGTCGGCTACTTCATCAATGCAATAGTCGGACACATTGCAGACAGGAATTCCGCGTTGCTTCGCGGCGCCCAGGTCGACGTTGTCGACTCCGATCCCGTAGCGCACGATCACTTTCGCGCGCGTCATGCTGCCGATCACGTCGGCGTTGACCGGCGCGAATTGGGTGATGACCGCGTCGGCGTCGGCAACCAAGAGCGGCAGATCGGTCGCGGCACGTTTCTCTTTCCAGGCCACAAGCTCGTGTCCCAGCGGGCGGAGGATCCCGTCCTCGATTTCGAGCGTGGGAAAGGTATAGTCGGTGATGGCAATCTTCATCGCGCACACGTTCTAGGGAACTACGACGGCAAGTTCCAAGACGCTTCCGAGGCGAGCAAAAACCTCGAAATCGTCAGATTGTCTGACAATATAATGATGTGCTAACCTCCTTGCAACTGTCAGAACATTGGCGAGGAAAAACGGTGCTCAAGGCCATCGAGCGGGCCAAATTGCCGGACGTGGTGCTCGCATTCCATTGCGCGCTGGGCGTGTTCGGCTCATGTGAAGTCGAACTCCCCATGGAGCAGAGTTTTTGCGCCAAGATCGAGCCTGATTGGCTACGGCGCTGGGGCTCGGAGGCAGTCGGGCCGGCCGCTCAATGGAAAACCCCGAGAGGCGGACCGTGCCGCCTCTCGGGGTTCGTGTTGTCGCTGGACACAATTCGGCGCGGCGGCCCGGGGTCGACTATTCTTGGGCCGCGCTGGCCTGCTCTGTGACGATATGGCCGGTCTTGGGATCAATCTGTAGGTTCAATTGGTCTTCATCGTGGACATAGAAAATGAAGCCGTTGAACATCTCGTCGTACGACTGATCGCCGTAGGGCACCGTGTAGTCGGGATCGGGATTGTAGGGATTGAACTTCGAATTGTCGTAGTGTGCGATGGCCTCGAGCTCGGTGCCTGCGGGAATCTTGGTTTCATTGGGAGCGTCAGGGCTGACGTAGCCGATCTGCCAGTCGAAGCTGTAGTTGGGCACCTGTAGCAACGTCTCGTTCTTACCGTCAGGATAGTGCGCCAAGAAAGTCATGTCGCGCCTGCGCAGGTGCATGTGGGTGAACAGGCCCAGCAGCGTGGAGTCTTTCTCCATTTTCTTCTTGGCTTTCATTTCATACAGAGCATCGCCGGGGGGAATGGCGATATCGCGGGGATCGAGCAGCATGAAGTGCGTAGTCTTCTGCACGGTGCCGCCGGCAAAGCGGAAGCCGATCGAGATGGTGCTTTCCTCTTCTTTTCCCGTGGTGACGTAATGGATTTGCAAGCCGATCATGGCGTTTTTCGGAATTCGTTGGGCGGTGCCCGGTTTGCACAGGAACGGCATGCCGCCCGGGACGTAGCCCGTGATGAAGGCATCCTTGCTGGGTTTGCGAGTCACCGCGTCGATGTAAAAGGCGTTGCAGTGGTGGACCGCCGCACGATTGTGCGGTCGGATTTCGATCGACGTCACATAGGTGTCTTCGCCAAAGATCGGCTGCAGAAACACATACTTGTAGGGGATGAAACCTGTCGCCTGGATCTTGTTCGGCTTGGCCATGGTCAGCACCAGATCCGGCTCGCCGATGCGCCACGCCGTGTCCGCAAACGTCAGCGGCTTCGGCGCTTTCGAAGCATCGCCCTCCGGCATGCCCGCGGACACCCAGGCCTGCACGAGATTTCGCTCGTGCTGTGTCAGCGATGGATCGTTCTGGAAGTGACCGAATTCCTTGTTGGCATACCAGGGCGGCATGCGCGCGTCGCGGACGACTTCCGCCAGCATTTCTCCCTGCGCCTTGGCGTCGTCGTACGACACCAAAGCAAACGGCGCCGCCGTACCGTCGTGATGGCACTTTTGGCAGTGGTTTTGCAGAATCGACTCGACGTGTTCGTGGAATGTTACGGTGTGGTCGAAACTGGGCGCCACCCAGCCGGTGACCTTGCAGCCATCGACCGTGGTTTCGGGCACCGAGATCGGCTTGCCCGCCAATAGCTCGTCGATGGCTTCGGCCAGATCGTGACGGCCAACCCGCGGTTGCACCCCGCCGATGCGATACTGATCGTCGATGCGTCCGGAATAGACGATATTCTTGGCGCCATCGAGCAGCACGACTTGCGGCACGCGCTCCACGCCCAGCGCCTGCGTGCACTTTTGATCTTCGTCCCACACCAACGGAAACGACACGCCGGTCGCCAGTCCATGTGCGGCGATTTCCTTGGGAGTTTCGTTCTGCGCGTTGTAGACGGCAACGAATTGAATGCCCTGCTCGGCATACCTCTGGTGAAGCTCTTCCAATCGCGGCATATAGCGCTGAGCAACCGGGCACGAGGTATTCACGAACGCCAGCGCATAACCCTTCGCCTCGCCGAGGTCGCTGAGGCTGCGGGTCAGATAGCGAATGTCCTTGAACGTGAGTTGGCCGGCCTCGCTACCGATCTTGGCGGCCTGTGACGGCAATGCCGCCCAACTGAGAAAGCCGATAGCCACAACAAAAGTCAATCGCTTCATCATGGGTTCATTCCACCAGAATGCATGCCTGGACAAGACCAACGCGACGGGGAATTCATACGAAGAACGCCAATCCCCACAAGCTGCTATTTGAACCCCCCGCACGGCGTTTTGCAACGGATATTTCCGGCGATTGACGCCAATACCGTGCTGCAAGCCGCCGTTGAGCCTCCACTTGGCGCAGTGCGCGCAGCCCGATATTTTGACCTCGGAAAGTGGAGCCTCGGGAGCACGTGATGCGCGAAGACGACGCGGGATCCGCGGCCCAACCCGCGGCAAAGCCTGGCTATTCACTCGGGCAGCTCGCGCTTTATGCCCTGCGGCTGGGCGCGTTGGGATTCGGTGGCCCGGTCGCTCTGGTCGGCTATATGCATCGCGACCTGGTCGACCGCCGTGGTTGGATCGCCGAGGCCGACTACAAGGAAGGCCTCACTCTGGCCCAGCTCATGCCGGGTCCGCTGGCCGCGCAACTGGCCATCTACCTGGGCTACGTACACTACGGATTGTTGGCGCAACCGTCGTGGGCGTGGTCTTCGTCTTGCCGTCGTTCGCCATCGTGGTGGCGCTGGGCTGGGCTTACGTGGCATTTGGCGGGCTTGCGTGGATGCAGGCCGTCTTCTACGGCGTCGGCGCTTGTGTGATCGCCATCATTGCCCTAAGCGCCGTCGAATTGACCCGCAGCGCGATCGGTCGCGACAAGCTCTTGGGCGCAATCTATCTGGTGAGCGCGGCGTCCACGATTGCAACCGAATCCGAAATGCTCTCGCTGATTCTGGCCGCCGGACTAATTCACTGGATCGTCTGGCGCCGACGTCAGAGTCCGGAAAACCCGGCGCCGTTGGCCGCCGCCGCCGGACTGCTGGTGAGTATGCTGCCGGCCGCCACTGCCGGCGGCGGTAGCAACGCTCTGGTGCGGATTGCACTGTTCTTCACCAAGGCGGGCGCATTCGTGTTCGGCAGCGGTTTGGCGATCGTGCCGTTTCTCCATGGCGGCGTGGTCAAGGAATATGGCTGGCTCAACGAGCAGCAATTCCTCGACGCGGTGGCCGTGGCCATGATCACGCCTGGCCCTGTTGTCATCAGCGTGGGCTTTATCGGTTATCTGGTAGCCGGCCTCCCGGGCGCCGTGGTGGCCTCGGTCGCCACGTTCTTGCCCTGCTACTTTTTCACCGTCGTGCCGGCTCCCTACTTCAAGCGCCATGGCAAACGGCCGGGAATCGTAGCATTTGTCGAAGGAGTCACCGCGGCGGCGATCGGCGCCATCGGCGGCGCCGTGATCGTGCTCGGCCGGCGAACGCTTTTCGATGAATCGTTGAGTCCCCAGTGGCCCAAGGTCGCCATCCTGCTGGTTTCGTTGGCCTTGCTCCTTCGGTTTCGCAAACTGCCGGAGCCCATGTTGGTGCTCGCGTCAGCACTGGCTGGACTGGTCATCTATCCCTGGGTTCGCTAGGACTGTGCAAATCTCTGAATCCACCCCGGGGGCACCCGCCCATTTTGTTCCTCCAGTTCGCGATCGCGACGAGCCCTTGCGGCCTTGCCACTGAATCGTGCTTCTGAAGAACTCGCAGGTGGTTGTGAGAGCAGGAATTGCGTAAATCCCAGCATCGCCAACCACGCCGCACCGGCGCCCCAATATGCTGATCGCGACGGCGATGCGCCGCTCCTCACGGCTTGCTCTCGCTCGCATCGCCGGTTGTGTGCAACGAACAGCAGCGCTAGCAACCGATCCCCCCTGCCGCGCTTCGGATTGTGCCGCCTACCAGACCAGGGGCACGAAGTTCTGTTTCTCCATGGGCGGGCGCACGTATTCATCGGCCGGCGGTCGCGGCGGCAATTCCGGCGGGGTCGGAGTCAGATCCTTGTAGTCGATCATGCCGAGCAAGTGCGTGATGCAGTTGAGCCGAGCGCTTTTCTTGTTGTCGGCCTTCACCACATACCAAGGCGCCTGCGGAGTGTCGGTGTGCGCGAACATGACGTCCTTGGCCCGCGAGTATTCCACCCAACGCGAGCGGGACTCGACATCCATCGGGCTGAGCTTCCAACTGCGCGTGGGATCTTCCATCCGCTTCTGGAACCGGCGCTCTTGCTCGGCATCGCTAACCGAGAACCAGTACTTGACCAGGATGATGCCCGAACGAATCAACATGTATTCGAACTCGGGGCACGTGCGCATGAATTCTTGATACTCGGGATCCGTGCAGAATCCCATCACGCGTTCGACGCCCGCGCGGTTGTACCAACTTCGGTCGAACAGCACGATTTCCCCGCCGGAAGGCAAATGTTCGACATAGCGCTGAAAATACCAAGAAGTTCGTTCGCGCTCGGTGGGCCGGCCCAGGGCGACCACCCGGCAGATACGGGGATTGAGGCTTTCGGTGATCCGTTTGATGACGCCTCCCTTGCCGGCGGCGTCACGCCCTTCGAAGATCACGACGACTTTCAGATTCTCGTGCTTGACCCACTCTTGGAGCTTCACGAGTTCGATTTGCAGCCGGGCCAATTCGGCCTCGTAATCCTTGGTTTTGATCTTGTGGGTTTCGGCCGTGATGTCTCCCACGTGCGATTCGGCGAGCATCCCCTCTTGCTTGCCGTTGGTGGTCGCCAACTTTCCTTTCTTCTTCTTGTTTTTCTTGCTCTTTTTTCCCTTTGCCTTCATCGTTTCCCCCTCGATTGAGTTAGCGGCGGCTGAGCGATGCCAAATGATTTACATCAGCGCATTCCGCCCTTACCCAACGCCGGAGAACCGCAGCTCAGCCAGGCACGTTACCCGTAGCGGTCACCAGGCACACTTTAGCCACTTTACTCAAGACGATGCAAATCCATGGAAATAATTGTCGGCCGCAGCGGCGATGCGTATTGTGCGAGATGGGGCGGCGGAAACCCTTGGCGGACCGCTGTGACCTTGGCTGTGACCTTGGTTGCTGACAAACTTTGCGCTATGCGCGCGGACAGATTATTTGACTTTGCTTAGCCGACAGGTATGTTCGATTATGTTTCGTTTTTAGCAGGTTTTTGGCTTGCAGTACGGCCTTGTCACCCACGAGGCGGGCCGAGTCTCAAGCAGTTTTCAAGCGCGCCGTACGTGGCGACGCACGTTCCATTTGCAAGCCCCCGACAGGGCTCGAGGTAGTTCCATGCTTCGCTTCGCAGTTGCATGTGTCATCAGCGTCTGTGCCGCCACGGCTTCAGCCCAACAATGGGCCGAAAACATGTTTTCCGAACGATCGCACGATTTCGGCTCGGTACCTCGTTCGGCCAAAGTGGAGCACCAGTTCGTCGTCACCAACCTGTACAAAGACGACGTCCACATTGCCGGCGTGCGCAGTAGTTGCGGCTGCACCCAGCCGCGAATCCTCAAGGACACGCTGAAGACCCACGAAAAGGGCGCCATCGTCGCGGCCTTCAATACTCATGCCTTCAGCGGTCAGCGCGGTGCCCGCGTTACGGTTACAATTGATCGGCCGAAGTGGGCCGAAATCCAACTCGATGTCCACGGCTACATCCGCACCGATCTGACGCTCGAACCGGGCGAAGTGAACCTGGGCTCGGTGCCCGAAGGCCAAACTGCCGACCAGAAAATCCAGATCACGCACTACGGCGACAGCGACTGGAAGATTACCGACGCCAAGTCGAATTCGCCCAATATCGAGACAAAGTTGCGGGAAGTTTCCCGCTCCGGCGGTCGCGTCACATATGAACTGGCCGTTGCCTTGCAGGACGATGCGCCGGCCGGATACTTGAACGACCAGTTGACGCTTACCACGAACGATCACAGCGGCGCTTTTCCCGTGATGGTCGAGGGACGCGTCGTGGCCCCGCTCACCGTTAGTCCCGCCGCACTCATGATCGGCAGCGTCGTACCGGGCCAGAAACTGACCAAGCAAATTGTCGTCAAGGGGACTGAACCGTTCACGATTCTCGACGTACAGTGCGACGATCCGTCGTTCGCCTTCGATCTCGACAAAGCCAAACAGCCTAAGACGGTCCACCTCGTGCCGATCACCATTACCGCAGGCAACACCATCGGCAAGTTCGTTCGCATAATCGAGATCATCACCGACCTCGACGAGCGCTCGACGGCGGACCTCACCATCATCGGCCACGTCAACCCCGTGCCGGAAAGCCAGCCGCTGGCCACGAAATAGCTCACGCCCGGCTTTGCCTCCCAACCCAATACGACCGGTCGCGCAGCCGCCAGCCGTGCGATCGGTCTCTTTTTTTGAGTTGGCCAACGCCGACGGCCTCTCGGCGCGGTTGCCACAGGGAGGGTTCGGAAAACATTGAGGAATATTCCGAATGTACGAACCGGTGCGACGGTCGGGGTGCAAAAGTTGTCGTCAACGAGCGCCGCGTGCGCCGGTCAGCGAAGCCGTAGCGGCAAACGTCTGACGTTTGATGAAACGTGGGCGTTGTGTCCGAAAAAACTACTAAAGGTTTCGCGACGCCACGCCGCTTTGTGGCAACTAACTCCATGCCGGAAGGGACTATCGGCCATGCAACCTCTCTTTCGTGGCCACGGGCCGAACAGCGGTCCCAAAGTTCGGGCAACGCTCTACTTGTCGGCCGACGTGCTGAATCAGGCGCGCAACGCGGCAGTTCATCTGGCCGGCTATCCCGAACGGCTTACGCTGACCAAACTTGCTGAGAATGCACTTCGCAATGAACTCCGCCGACTCAAAGACCGCTACAACGGCGGGCAAGACTTTCCCGAACGCGACGAAGATCTTCGGGGTGGTCGCCCCATCGCCGCCTGAAAGGGTCCCCTGCCCCATGGCAAACGCCAACTCAATTCCTACCAAAACCGCGGACCGCGACGCGTTGCGCCGCGAATTGCTCAAACGGATCCTCCACAACGAGACCACGCGCCGCAAACAGCGCACGGCGCCCGCTAAGTGAAACTCCTGCTGGCCCTAGTCCTCTGCCTGTTGGCGGCCTGCGGCGCGTCGGCTGAAATGGCCCCGCCGCAGCAGTCGGCGTATGCGCCCGGCGCTACGTCCGACTGGCGTGGTTCGTCGCCGTTCGCACACGCCAGTCCATCGGCGCAGTTGCGTGACGACCAGCACAAACACCCGGCCGTCGCGCGGATCGTGGCCCCCGGCGATGGCAGCATGTCGTTTGGCTCGGGCACGCTCATCTATTCGGCGGACCAACTTGGCCTGGTGATTACCAACTGGCACGTGATCAACGAGGCGACCGGCCAAATCACGGTCCACTTTCCGGACGGCTTCTATTCCCCCGCCACGATCCAAAAAGTCGATCGCGACTGGGATCTGGCGATTCTGGCCATCCGGCGCCCCGCAAACGTGGAGCCGGTGCCATTGGCCAGCGAAGCGCCGCGTCCCGGCGACTACCTTACAATTGCCGGCTACGGCAAGGGCGAGTATCGCGCGGCGACCGGACCTTGCACGCAGTATGTCGCGCCCGGCTTGGACTTCCCGTTCGAGATGGTTGAAGTTGCTGTTTCGGCCCGGCAAGGCGACTCCGGGGGACCGATCTTCAATAGCCGCGGAGAATTGGCCGGCGTGTTGTTCGGCGAGGGCAATGGTCGAACGTCCGGCAGCTATTGCGGACGCGTACGCTGGTTCTTGGCCAGCGTGGCCCCGAGCGCAGCCAATGCACCACAAATAGCCAACGCCCCCAAGCCGCTGGCGCCGGTCGCGCCCCGCCCGATTGACGCCGCAACCGTTCCAGTTGCCCAACAATCGCCACGTGAGCCGGCCCAATTGACGTCGGTGCAAACGCCACAACAGACCAGGTCGCAAAGCGCCGATTTACCATGGCCGAACAGCGTCGGCAGGCCGCAAAATGTCGTACGCGTTGCCGAGTCCGCGGAACCGCCGCTGGTGCTGGCCAGCACCCGGTCCGAGACCCCGCAGCGGCAGACCCACGTCATCGGTTGGACTGATCTGGCAGGCGAGACGATGGCCGAACAATTGAAAACAGTCATGGCTGCGATCGGCATCCTGGCGATCGTTTTGCACTTCCTGAAGTGGATGAGCACGGAGGTGGAACCGGCCTGATCCTACGCCTGCCCGCGAACTTGTCCGTACCGGCCGGCTTCTACGGGAGTGCAATTGCCTGTTGCGCAGGTCGATTCGCCTCTCGTGGCCGCCCCCGATTGCGGTAGAATGAAACGGGATGGCGCGGGCGCAGCAGCGGCCGCGCATCCCAGCGGGCCATGTCCGTTTGGCCCATCTCGCGAGGATGCCCGCTTCATGACCCGCGTGGTCCAAAACACCGCCAGCGACGAACGACGTCACGGCCTCTCAATCGCCGAATTGGACGATGCCCTGCGCGTGACCGATTCCAGCGTCTTGCTGGTGTCGCCGCGGATTTTGCGTCGGGTCATCAAGATCGTTTGCGATATCGGGGGCATTGGGCTGCGTGTGCCGCATCGCAAGACGTTTGTCATCGTGCGCGACCAATTGTTGCAGACGGTCGACCGGGCGGAACTCGATCTGCCGTTCGACGCACCGCTTCCGGAGACGGTCATCCTCATCGGACGCCCGTCGGCCGAAGCGCTTGGAGAAATGACGCGCGACGAAGCGCTCGTCAAGTTCTGGCGGCAACTTTTCCACGCGCGCGTCCACCTGGCGATGGACGCGCGGATCGCCGACGGCAAACTCGGCCAGCCCGTGGTGCGGCAGCGGATCGCTGCGATTGGTGAAATGGAGTTCGAGGAGATTCGCCTCGTGCTGCGGCAGGAAGACTACCTGTTGCCGCCAAAGGACGACCTGCACGCCTACGTGGAATTCGCGGCCGTCTATCTCGAGCTGCGGTATTTCGCTCCGAACTTGTTGCGCGGCTATTTCCCCGGACTTGACGACCTGTACTACATTGAAGACTTGCTGAAGAACGACGCCGACGGGCCGGGATTGCTGGCGGCGACGCGTCTGGCTGGCGCGCCCTTGCCAGATTTCCAAGCCGACGTGCCGCGCAGCGAACGGCTGCATTTGGTCGATGCGCCCCACGAAAGCGCAGTCCATTCCGCGGCGTCTGCCGGCCAGCAAGCGGTCGGACCGGACGGCTCAGACGCTTTTGGCCCGCGCCGATGGCGCGCCGCCGCGCGGAAATCTGGTGCGCGCAGCCATTCTGCGAAACGCGCGCGTGCGCGATGCGAATCCCGAGCTGCGCACGAGGCGCGCGACGACGCTCGCCGAGAACTCGCGCGGCTGGCGTGCCGCCTGCAGGCCGCGCTCAAATTCACAGCCAACGAGGCCGAGGAATGGAACCGCTCGCTGGCTTCACTGATCGAAAACACGGTGCGCAGCGTGTGGACTCCCGAAGCCCGGTTGCTCTACGACCTGCAGAAGGTCTGCGTCGATCACGAACGTGGCATCTACACACTGGACGTCGTGGGCTGGGCCATGTCGCTGGGGCGCAAGAGCCTGAAGCGGTTTCTGCCCGGACAACGCGACGTGTTGATGTCGAAGCACTTGCGCGGGGCTGCGCGACGCGTTTCCTCGGCGCGACTTTCGCAACGGGCCCGCAGCCGGCTGGCCGCGCTGTTGCAATCGGCCGTACACCGGGCGGAAGGAAGCTTGCGAGCACGCTTCAAGCCGGTCATCGAGAAGGCGCTGGACAAAGTCAAGCTCTTGCCGCAAAACCTGCCGGAACGTGTTGCCCGCAAAAAGCTGATCGAAGAGATACTCGACCGTATCGTCGAGCGCGGATTCTTGACGATGAGCGATTTGCGCGATTCCCTGTCGCGCAACAACCTGAAGCTTCCGGATCTGGCCAGCGTCCGCCAATTCTTTTCCGGCGATCAGTTGCTGCTGGCCGACAGGCAACTGGCTGAGAGCCTGGACGGTGTCTATCATCGCGGCGAGATTTATTTGCGCTTGCCGCAACGGCTCAGCTCGTTGGCTTTTGGCACGCCGTTGGGCCGCATGCTTACGCGCTACGTGGCCTTGCCCTTCGGCGGCGCTTATATCGCGCTGGAAGGATTGCAGCATCTGGCAAACCCCGTGTTCCATTGGTTGTCCGGCAGCGATCGTCACGTGCAACTGGTGAACTGGTCGTCGGTACTCTTGCTGGGCGCCTTCGTACTCGGCTTGTTGCACAATCAGCGCTTTCGCAGTTGGAGTCTGGAAGTCCTGGTTCGTACCGGTCAGGTCTGTCGCCGGGTGTGCGTGGATTTTCCGCAATGGCTGCTGCAGATGCCGCTGGTGAATCGGCTGGTCAAAAGCTGGCAGTTCAAGTTGTTCGTGCGGTTCGTTTTCAAGCCGCTGGTGGTGTCGCTGGTCGCCGGGGCGCTGATCGCGATCTTTTCCGATGCCGAAGTCACGTTCTTTAGTGCCCTGGGTACATTCCTGATCATCAACGTGCTGGTGAATTCGCCCATTGGCCGGGATGTCGATGAATTGGTCACCGACTGGGTCGTGCAAACCTGGCACCGCATTCGTATTCATGTCATTGCGGCGCTCTTTCGTTTTGTCATGGACGTGTTCAACCGCATTCTCGAAATGATCGAGCGATTTTTGTACACCATCGACGAATGGCTGCGTTTCCGAGCGGGCGAGCGTCGCTCGGCGATTGTCGCCAAGGCGGTGCTCGGTTCCGTGTGGTTCTTCGTCAACTATTTCATTCGCTTCTGCGTGACGCTGTTGATCGAACCGCAGGTCAATCCGATCAAGCACTTTCCGGTGGTCACCGTGTCGCACAAGGTCTTGATCGGCTTTACGCCTTCGCTTACCAGGGCGCTCACGCCGCCCTTGGGGCACGCGTGGGCGCTGACCGTCGCGCCGACGGCGATATTGCTGGCGCCGGGAATCTTCGGCTTCTTGGTTTGGGAGCTCAAGGAAAACTGGCGGCTCTATGCAGCCAACCGTCCTCCCAACTTGCAACCGGTGCAACTGGGCCACCACGGCGAAACGATCGTGCAGTTCATGCGCATCGGCTTCCGCTCCGGAACCGTGCCCAAGCTGTACGCCAAGCTGCGCCGCGCCAACCGCAAGGCGATGTACACCGACAACTGGAAGGCTTGCAGCAAATATCTCGACGGCCTGCATCACGTGGGCGATTCGGTCCGCAACTTCGTCGATCGCGAGCTATTGGAGTTATTGCACGAGAGCCGGAGTTGGGCCGATCGCTCGATCACGACCGGCGAAGTTCACCTGACCTGCAATCGAATCCTGATCGAGCTTTACTGTCCCGACCTGGCGGAAGACAGCATGTGGCTGGCGTTCGAGGAGCAATCGGGTTGGCTGGTCGCCTCGATCCACCGTCGCGGCTGGGCTGACGCCCTCTCCTATCAACGCCGCCACACGCTGGCGAGCGCCCTGGCCGGGTTTTACAAGATGGCCGGCGCCACGCTGGTCCACGAACAGATTGCCGCCCGGCTCGAGCCCGGCTCGCGTGGCTATCGCGTCGCCGACGACGCGCTGTTGGTATGGTCGAGCGACAACCGCTACGAGAGCGTCTATCGCCTGGGAGACTGGCCGTCGATCAACGGGCAAGCGGCCGCGCCTGCGAACATGGTCCAACAGCCGCCCAGCGATCGGGCCGAATGGATCTTCGCGGCCACGCCCATCACGTGGCGCCGCTGGGTCGTCACCTGGGAACTCGATCAGCTCGACGGCTTTTCGAAGCACGACGTGTTGGAAAACGTCTCGGTGCTGCCTAACTAATCGGGAACGGCGTATAGGGGATGACGGTCTCGCGAGCAAGCTCAGCAGTATATTGCATGGCAGCTTGCACATCCTCGCGCTCGATGTGATAGTCCCGCATGACGTCGTCAACGGACTCGCCCTCGGCTAGATTGTCAAGAACGACCGACACCATGACACGGGTTCCGTGAATACATGCCTTGCCGTGACAAACCGCGGGGTTAACGGAAATCCGATCTCGCCAAGTCATGATGCAGTCCTCGGGGATAGGCCTGTTGCAATTCTACACCGCACCGTGATCTTGGTAAAATTTGGCATGCCGGAGCGACACGCCATTCGGCACGAGACGCAGCAAGCCGCTTTGCTGCCAAAACGTCTACTTCAGCGATCGCAAGTACGCCAGCAAGTCTCCCAATTCGCGCGGGCTGATCGTCTTATCGAGTCCCTGGGGCATGATCGACGTGCGGCTGGGCGAAAGCTCTTCGATCGCTTCGCGGTCCACGCGCACTTCGGCCCGTTCGGTCGTGCGTAGAAAAATGGCTGCCGCCGTCTCACGAGTCAACAAGCCCGATTGCACCTTGCCATCGGTCGTGACGACGTGAAAGCTCTCGTAGCCCCGCGCCAGGCTGGAACTTGGAAAGAGTATCGCCTCCAGCAGATCTCGACGATTGCGCACTTCGCCGATCTTTGACAAATCAGGACCGATCCGCTCGCCCCGCGAGCCAATCCGATGGCAAGCCGAACACGCGGCACGCGCGCTGAAGAAAACGTCCTCGCCTTGCGCGGTATCGCCGTCTTGTAGCGCTGCCACCAACTCATTGAGCCGCGCTGCACGCTGAGCATCGTCCGGGCTGACTCGCTGCAGCAGCGGCCGCGCGCCGCCGCGCACCGCTTGCGAATACTCGGCAAACACGGTCGTCAATCGCTCGTTGGAAATGCTGTCCAGCGCTTTTGCTTTGCTCAATGCGTCGACGAGCGCCATGCCCACGCGGTTGTCCGCCGGGCGTTCGTAGGCTTGCAACCGCCACGACAACTCGATGGGCCCCAAGTCAACGAGCGAGGCGGCGCTGCGCAGCAATTGCTCATCGGATAGCGTCGATCGACCCAGCGCCTCGGCCGCCGCCAAACGATCCGACAAAGTCTCGGCCGAGCGTAATTGTTGAGTCAAGAATTCGTATCCAGGCGACGATAACGAAGGCTTCGATCGGCTGGCCACTTGCAGCGCCGCCAGCCGCACCGAGGGCGACTTCCCCGCGTCTAGCCCAAGGGTGGTCAATTTTGCAACAAACGGTTCTGAGTCGATCGCCCCAATCGTGAAGATCACCTGCTGCAACACGTCGGTATGGGCTGACTTCAGGCACGCCGCCAACGCATCGTTGTAGACCGCGGGAGGTTGCTCGTATTGCTGGGCGGCAATCGCTTCCAATAGCATCAACCGCACGGATCGTGCCGTGTCGGGACGGGCCAGGCGCGCTGCCACAAGAGCTTCGACCTCGGGCCGCTGCCCCAACGCGGCGACTGCACCGCGTCCCATGGCCAGCTCTTCCCGCGATGGGTTCGAGAGCGCCAGCGTTTCGTCCAGAACGTCGGCTATTTCGTCGGCCCATTCGGCATGCCGCGACAGCACGTCGACGATTGCCGCCGTCAGAGCGACGTCCGCCGTTCGCAGCAGCAATCCAATATCGGCTTGCGAAAGCTTGCTCCCCTCCATTTGATCGAGCGCAATCAGCGCGCCGCGGCGCGCCGCGGGCGACTCGTGCGCCATGCCGGCTCGCGTCGACACCGGATCTCCGATTTCGATCATGGCATAGATTACCGCGTGTTCGCCAAAGCGGTCGAGTGGCCGGGCCAGCGCGTCCAGCAACACGGGCACAGCCACCGGATCGCCCAAGCGGCCCAATGCCGTCGCCGCCTCGCGCTTTACCGCCGATTCGTCGTCGGCGATCAATTCGAGCAGCGCCGGCATGCTCTCCGTGTCGCGCAATACACCACAGGCGTGGGCCGCGGCTTGCCGTACCGGCGCAGCGTCGTCCGAAAGCACTTGCCGCAGCAACATCCGGGCATTGTCCGAACCGTTTCGCGCCAGCGCCCAAACGGCGTTTTGGCGCGCCCGAAAGTCGGGATTTTCGAACAGCGCCGTGGCCAGCGAACCCATGGCTGCGTCGCCGCGCTCGGCCAGCAATTCCACCGTGCGTTCGACCACGGCCGGGCGTGGGTCGCTCAACTGGTCGGCCATCTCCGTATCGGAAATGCGTTCCCAGTCCATCTGCAAGCCACGTGGATCGTCCGGCGACACGGCGCCCTGGCGGCGGATGCGATAGATCGCGCCTCCAACTTCCGGCTTGGCAATCTGCGATGTGGGGCAACCGATGCGAAACCAACCGCCGGTGTCGATCACCAACAAGCTTCCGTCGGCGTCCTCCAAAACGTCGGTCGGATGAAAGTCGGCATGATCCGAAGCCAGAAACTCTTCGTCGCGACAGGTGTACGTTGCTCCGTCGCGCGACAGCACGTGCCGCAGCACCTTGTGCGTGTTGAACTGCGCCGAGAACAGGTTGTCGCGAAATTCTTCGCCCCACGCTCCATTCTGGTAGCACATTAGCCCCGAGGGAGCCGTAACGCCGAAGCGGGTCAACGCCGGCATCAAATCACCGGTGCGTTTGAATTCACTGGTGCAAGGATGCTTCTTGGGATAAACGCCGCCATGGACAAAGTGTACCAGCGCGTCGTGTCGTGCGTCGTCCGGATTGAAAAACGTCATCGTACCGATCATATCGCCGGCGCCGGTAAAGGCCACTTCCACCGGGTTGTCCATGCCGCCGCCGCAAAACACTTCCACGTCGCTGCCATCGGACCGACAGCTAAACACGCGCGCTGCGAGTCCTTTGCTGGTGGGTGTGCCGTCAGCGTCGACGAACTCATGGCCGTGGCGACCGTCGCACCAGGCGATGCGGCCGGCGGGCGTGATGAAACAACCGTGGATGTCGGCCGCGTTGCCGATGAAGCCGAACTTTTCAACCAGCTCCTGACGCTTGTCGGCCACGCCGTCGTCGTTGGTGTCCTCCAAACGCCAGATCTCCGGCGGACTGGCCACGTACAGCGCGCCTCGATACCAGGCCGCGCCCTGCGGAAACGTCATCTTGTCGGCAAACACCGTGCTATGGTCGAAGCGCCCGTCGCCGTCGGTGTCTTCCAACATGCGAATCATGTTGGGCCGCTGTTTGAGCAACTCGTCGGCAGGCAGGTTCAAGCCGGCGTTGTCGGCCACGAACAATCGTCCGCGATCGTCGAATCCGGCCATCACCGGATGCGCGACCAGCGGCGCACTTGCCACGCGCTCGATCGTGAAGCCCTCGGGCAGACGAATCGAATCCAGCACTTCATCGGACGCCAAAGCGCCGACTCGCAATGTCATCGTCAGACATGCCGACATCACCGCGGCAACTGCAAACCAACGCATTGGGCAGATCACTCTTTGGCTTCAGGTTCAGGTTGCTTCCCGTCCTCGGCGGCGGCCTCTTTGCTGGCTTTGGCCTTGGCCAATGTCTCGGCGGCCAGGTCCTTGCCCGCGATGAGTGACTCCAGGTCGTCGGTCAGCGATGCTTCCAAATCAGGCGAGACACCAATCTTCACCACCTGCACCGAGCCGTCCTTGCCCACGATCACCGTCTGCGGAATCGCGTTTGCCAAATAGGCCTGCGCCGTCTCGCCTTCGCTGTCGAGCGCGACGTCGACGGCCAGGTCGGTTTCCTCCAGAAACTTCTTGATCTCATCCGGAGTTTCCTGAATATTCACGGCGAACAACAGCACGCCCTTGTCCTTATACTTCTCGGCGACTTTGTCGATGATCGGCATGGCCCGCACGCAGGGTCCGCACCACGTGGCCCAAAAATCGAGGACCACCACGTTCTTGCCCTTGTAGCCGGCCAGATCGAGCTTCCCGCCGTCGAGCAGTTCCAAATCGATCCGCGGCGCCGGCTTGCCCAGCAAGGCGTGCGGTTCGGGCTCCGCGGCCGGCCCGCCGCGGCCGCCGGTAAACATCTTCATCAGCGAGTCAAACTTCTCCGCATCCTTTGGCGCGTTGAATACAAAGGCATCTTCACCGAACTTGGGATCCACTTCCCAGTGTTTGTACGTCACCACGTTCTCGATCTTCATGCCGGCCAGTTGCGCTCGTCCTTGTTGCGCTTTGGCCATGGCTTCGAGTGCTTTGGTCAAGTCGGGCAGGAACTTTCGCACCAGCGGCGTGCCGCCCGCGTCGATCCAGATCTGCCAGTCCATTTGTGCGCCGGTTGCGTTCAAGCGATGGCACTTCACGCCATCGATCACCTCCGGACCGCCATATTCGATCGACTCGGCGGTCGAAGACAATTGCCGGGCAGGATCGGGACTTACCAACGACGCGGTGACCGGCGTGGCGTTGCCCATCGACAGCACCCCCATCACGATCGGATTGGTGAACAGCGATTCCAATCGCTCGGGCGCCTTTTCGACGGCGTACTTGCCCAGCGGTTTGATATAGACGGAAAGATCCTTGCCGTCGGAAATGATCGTGGCGCCGCCGCCTTCGCCGTCGTATGTGTAGGAAAACTTGCTGGGACGTTCGGCCGCCAGTTGTTGCTCGAACTTGACGTTTTGCTTCGTGCCGTCGCGATCGATACTCAGGTCAATATTGACCGCAACCTTGAAACCCTTCAATTCCGAATAGTATTTGCCAAAGGCGTCGAGCACCTTTTGTGACTCTTCGTCGATCTTTACCTCGGCCACTGCTGTCGCAGGTTTGAAGATTGCGATGCCGGCCAGCAATATGAGCGAGCCGATCACCATGCTTGCAATCGATCGCTCCACGGGCTGCGCTTTGTGGACAGAGCCTGCCATGGTCGTTGCTCCTGAAAAGTTTCGGGGAGAATCTTCCGGAGCTCGGACCTGCCGTCCAGCGGCCCAAATCTCCATATCGGGCAGCGTGCCCGTGCTCTCAGCATATCAAGCCGAAGGGCGGACCACCACGGCCCAAAACCCGCGAGCCGCGGCCGACGCGCCGTTGCCGTGGCTCGCGAACCTCGCTCAGCCGAGCTAAAGTGAATGTTCTCGTCCCTCGCCGGCCATGTTGGAACCAGGATCTCTGCGATGCAGCGACTTTCGCTTGGACCCCTCTACTACGAATACAGCCGCCACGTTGAACCACGGCTCTGGATCGAGCCGGGCGAAACCTTCATCGTCGAAACGCAGGACGCCTTTTCCGGCCAGATTCGCTCCGACGACGACCGCCGCGACAAGACGACCATGCCTTACAGCAATCCGCAGAGTGGGCCCATCGTGGTCGCCGGAGCCGAGCCCGGCGATGCACTGGCGGTGACGATCGAGTCGATCGCGCCGCTCGACGGTCAGTGCGCCACCCGCACCGGCGACGCCGGCATGTTGGCGCAATGGCTGGGGAGCGATTGTCCGCACGGCACGCACGTTTGCCCGATCCGCGACGGCCTGATCCACTGGAGCGATCGACTCACGATTCCCTATCGTCCGATGTTAGGGTGCATCGGCACGGCGCCGGCTTGGGGTTCGCCCACCACGGTGCCGGCTGGACCGCATGGCGGCAACATGGACATCGTCGAAGTCTGTCCGGGCAACACGATCTATCTGCCCGTGTTCGTGCCGAGCGGATTCCTGTATCTGGGCGACGCCCACGCGGCGATGGGTCACGGCGAACTTTCAGCCAGCGGCTTGGAGATGCCCGCCGAGAGCACTCTCAAAGTGAATCTAGTCAAACAGAAGCGCATCCCGGGTCCGCGCATCGAGTCGCCCGAAGCCATCATGACGGTCGTCAGCGGCGCGCCACTGGAGCGATCGGCCGCGCAAGCTTTCGCGCAACTGATCTTATGGCTGGAAACCGACTACGGCTGGAACCGCTGGCGGGCGTACGATCTGCTCACGCACGTGGCCGAATTGTCAATCGGCTACTACGGCATCGGCACGGTGGCGGTGAAGATCGCCAAGCGCTATGCCGAATCACCCAGTTGACGCGATTTTTCGTGGCGCCCCCGGGCAGAGACCGGGACTGATGGCGCGCAATCCGAAGCTCCTCGTCCTGCCCCGGGCTCTGTCTGGGGATCAAGCGCCGTTCATACGCGCAAAAGCATTTTCTTGCGAGTGTGTATTGCCAGGGTTAGAATCCCGAGCAGCCAGCCTATCTTCCATCGTCTCTAACCGGCGGAGCAATATGATGAAGCGATATCGATCGATCCTGTTGCCACTTCTTTTGCTGCTGATCCAAGTCAGCGGGCCACTCGCGGCCGATGAAACGGCGCTCGACCGCTACATCGCCACGCCCGATCCGGCGTATTCCTGGAAACTGGCCAAGACCGTGCCTGGCGAAGGCTACACGACGTACGTCATCGACCTCACGTCGCAAACGTGGCGCACGGACAAGGACGTTGACCGGCCGCTCTGGAAGCACTGGCTGACGGTGGTCAAGCCCGACAACCTGAAACACCACACGGGGTTTCTCTATATCGGCGGCGGCAGCAATCGGGACGCGATGCCGGACGATTCCACGGAGCGGACCATCGAATTGGCCAAGTACACCGGTTCGATCGTGGCCGAGTTGGGCACCGTTCCCAATCAGCCGTTGGCCTTTACCGATTCACTGGACGAGGACCGCTATGAAGACAACATCATCGCCTACACCCGCGTGAAATACATCGCCACCAAGGATCCCACTTGGCTGGTGCGGCTGGCGATGGTGAAAAGCGGCGTGCGGGCCATGGATTGCATGCAGGAGTTCTTCGCGTCGGATGCCGGCGGCAAGTGGCAACTCGACAAGTTCGTCGTCGCCGGCGGATCGAAACGCGGCTGGACCACGTGGCTGGTGGGTGTCGTCGACAAGCGCGTGGTGGCCATCATTCCCATCGTGATCGACGCGCTCAACTCCGAAGAGATCACGCGGCATCATTTCGAGGCCTATGGCTTCTTCTCACCGGCGTTGAAAGATTATGTCCGCCACGGACTGTTTCCGGACAAGGTGGGCACGCCCGAATATCGAGAGATTCTAGCCATCGAGGATCCGTACCATTATCGCCACCGCGAGCGGTTGAAGATTTCCAAGTACATCATCAACGCATCGGGCGATCAGTTCTTCCTGCCCGATAATTCGCAACTCTACTACGACGAGTTGCCCGAGCCGAAATGGCTGCGCTACGTCGAAAACGTCAAGCACAACCTGGCTGGGAGCGACGCCCGCGAGAGCATCGCGTCGTTCTATCTGTCCGTGCTGGAGGACGCGCCGCGACCGAAGTATTCCTGGCGGCGCGAAAGCGACGGCGTCCTGCGGGTGACCGTCGAAGGAAAGCCCGAGCACGTTCGCCTGTGGCAAGCCACGAACCCGGAGGCGCGCGATTTTCGCGTCGACACGATCGGCAAGGCCTACACGGCCAGCGCGCTCGAACCCCAATCCGACGGCAGCTACCTGGTGCAAATCGACAAGCCGGCCAAGGGCTTTACGGCCTTCTTCGTCGAACTGACGTATGCCACGGGTCACAAGTACCCACTGAAGTTCACGACGTCGGTCTATGTGACACCCGATGTGCTGCCGTTTGCGGGCAAGATGCCATCGGGCACGGCGAAGTAGCCCGCGGTATAGCCCGCTGTCGCGGCCGATCGACTAGGACATGCTCCTCAAGCCCAAGTCGCGGCGGACGACGAATCCGTGGCGTCAATCGTCCACGAAGAAGACGCCCACGGCCTGCTTTCGCAAGTTGGGCATGTCAACGTTCAGATGCGCCGCTCGCACCCGAGCTTGCAGCGCGAACTGAAAGTACTGCAGCGAACGGCTCGGCTGTCGAATGGCCCACACGAACGTCGTGGTTACCAATTCCCGCGGCAAGCTGCCGTCTTCCACGAGTAGGATGATTTCGTCGATGTATTGGAATTCGACCTTGCGGCGAGCTTTTAAACCCTTTTGCAACTGTGTCTTCAGGTCCAAGCCCTGCACTCCGCCGGCGTCAACGGGTGCTAGATCGGCGGCCATGGCCGGCGGCGCTGGCAATGCCACCCCACACATCGTCAGCAGACAAAGACCAATGACGGGTCGCATGGGCATCGCCTCGCGAATGAGATAGGGAGATCGGTCGGCTCGTGACACGAGAGCCATGCAGAAAGGCGGGCAATCTTGTAGTCAACTGGCCTCAATGCCGCAAGATCGTCCCAAATGGCGCTCCAGCTACGCGCCACCGCATCGCCGACTCGTGCAACGTCCGTGCTGGTCACGGTTTGCGGCCTTCTCTCCGAAGTCGACTCTCAAAACAAACGTCTCGCGAATTCCTCATAGGCCGCCGCCCTATCGCCCGGCTATGATTGGAGCGAACCTGCCCGGCCGCCGTAGGGTCTCCTTGGACGACCATGAAAACCGACTTGATTACCACTGGCGCACGCACGACCGAGCCGGCAGTCTGAGCGAACTGCTGCGCGTTTCAGTGCCGCTGATCATCAGCTATAGCGCCACGGCCCTGATGCACGTGGTCGACCGCATCTTTCTGAGCTGGTACTCGGTCGACGCCATGGCCGCCACGCTGCCGGCGGGCGTCATCCATTGGAATCTGGCTTCGCTGGCCATCGGCACCGTCACCTATGCCAATGCCATCGTCGGTCAGTACGTGGGCGCGGGCGACGAAAAGCGCGTCGGACCCGTGCTGTGGCAAGGCATCTATATGTCGCTGGTCGCGGCCGGGCTCATGGTCTGCCTGGTGCCGCTGGCGGCCGGCACATTTGCCGCCTTCGACCACCACGCCGACATCCAACATCTGGAAGTGCGCTACTTCTCCATCCTGGCCGTGGGCACCGGACCGCTCTTGATCTCGTCCACGCTGTCCTGTTTCTACAGCGGCCGCGGCAGAACCACGACCGTGATGGTCGTCAACATCCTGGCCACAATACTTAATGTCGCGCTCGACTATGTGCTGATTTTCGGCAAGGCCGGTTTTCCCGAACTAGGCATCGACGGTGCCGCCATCGCCACGTCGCTCTCGTTCGTCGCGATCGCCGTGATGTACGTCGTTCACATGTTGTGGACCGAGCGGCGCTCGCGATATTGTCTCTGGTCGGGCTGGCGGTTCGATCGAGAACTGTTTGGGCGGCTGTTCAAATTCGGCTTTCCCAGCGGCGTGCAGCAGTTTCTCGACATCGCCTGTTGGAGCATCTTCATCCAGTTGATGGGACGGCTGGGCAAGCCCGAGCTGGCCGCCACGGGACTCGTGTTCAATCTCAACTCGCTGGCGTTCATCCCCATGATGGGTTTGGGGATCGCCGTGACGGCGCTGGTGGGCCAGCGAATCGGCGATGCCCGCGTGCACTTGGCGGTGCGCACCACCTGGTTGGCTTTGGGCGTGGGCATTGCCTACACGACGGCGTTCGCGGCGCTCTATCTGTTCGCGCCGGACATCATTCTGGCGCCGTACGGCATTGCGGCCAACCAGCCGGAAGTGGCTGCCCTGGTCATCGAATTGCTGCGACTGGTGGCGCTCTATTCGATATTCGATGCGACGGCCGTGGTGTTCAGCGCGGCGATTCGCGGCGCCGGCGACACGCGCTTTGCCATGTACCTTTCGGTGACGCTCGGGGCCCTGTTGCTGGTGTTGCCCACCGCCATGATGGTGCGGTCCGGCTCGGCCGGGTTTATCACGTCATGGTATTCGGTCGTGGCGTTTCTGTTCGCGCTGGCGGTGGGCTTTTTTCTCCGCTTTCAACAAGGCCGCTGGAAAACGATGCGCATGATCGAACACACTGCGGCCGACGTCGAGTTGGCGCCGGCTGTTGCAATGGCGGAGTAGTCCGTTCGTCCCCGCACGCCGCGAGGATCCGCTGGCAAACGGCGATCAATTGGCATCAGCCGTGCCTTCGGCAAGTGCTTCGGCGTCGTCTTGCGTGTAGGTGCGTTCGCGGTAGAACATGGCCACGAACACGAACAACGTCGCCACGACACCCATCAACGCGGCAAACATCCAGTAGTAGTTGGAACCGCTGATGCGTGAATGGCCCTGCTCATCTTGAATGAGCCGGTTGATCATCGCCGTGATGAGATTGCCGGCCGAGACGCTCAACAGCCATAGCGACATCACCACCGATTTGAGCCGCGGCGGCGCCTGTGTATAGGAGAATTCAAGTCCGGTGACCGACACCATCACTTCGCCCGCCGTCAGGACGGCATACGCGAGAAACTGCCACGCGATGTGCGGAGTTTGCCCGTCGGAAATCCACTGCTCGATGGTCGCCGAGAGGCAGAACAACGCGCCGGTGAGGAAAAACCCAATGCCGATCTTTCGCAGATAGGTGAGCTTGAACACCCGATCGATGAGCGGATAGATCACGTAAGAAAAGATGGGGATGAACGTCAGGATCATGATCGGATTCGCCGCGTGCGTTTGCGCTGCCGAGATCTCGGTGCCAAAAAGTGTCCGATCCATGTGCTGCGCCTGGAGTATCCATGCCGAGCCGGACTGATCGTAGAGCGCCCAGAAGAAAGCCACGAAAGCAAAAATAACCATGACTTTTCCCAACACGGCCAGGCCTTCGCGGCTGAATGCTTCGCGCAGAAAGCCGAGCCCGCCGGGCGGCACGTGAACGAACTTGTGCCGGCCCATCCAGAACACGATCGTCGCCAGCCCCATGAAAATGCCGGGCACGCCGAACGCCCAACTCGGCCCGTGGTGGTCCAAAAGCCATGGTGTGAGCAGCGTCGAAAAGAAGGCGCCGAAATTGATGGAGAAGTAGAACCAGGAATACACTTTCTCCAGCAATGCTTTGTTCCGAGATCCGAACTGATCGCCGACATTCGCCGACACACACGGCTTGATACCGCCCGAGCCAATGGCGATCAGGGTCAGTCCGATTCCAAGCCCCAGCCGCGTCTCGTCCATGGCCAGCGCCGCGTGACCCGCGCAATATACGAGTGACAAGTAAATGATCGTGCGGTATTTTCCCAGCACCGCGTCCGACAATACGCGCCCATCGTGGGGAAGAAATAGACGCTTGAAAGAAACAGGTGATACCAGTATTTGGCCTCCTCATCGCCCATGACCTCCAGACCGCCTGATGAACTCATCAGGTGCTTGGTCATGAACACGACCAGAATGGCCCGCATGCCATAAAAGCTGAAGCGCTCGGCTGCCTCGTTGCCGACGATGTAGCCAACGCCCGGGGGCATACCGTCGGTGGCGACCGGCGTAGTGCGATACTTCGTGGCGGCCATAAGGTTCTCGGCGCGAGTGAGGAACTAGTTGACGGGAATCATTCGAGGCGCGACTACGTGGCTAGGAATTGTCGCCGTCGAGCATGCGTCCGAGGCCGCCCAGCACGGATCCTTGGCCCTTGTTGGCATGGCAGGTTTGCGGCGCCGCGGCAACGATGCGGCCGGGCAACCGCGAGAACGGCGCGCAATCCTTCCAGCGTCGTCGGGCCGACAGACTGTCCATCTTGCGCCAAATACCAGCCGGCGTCAGAAGACATGGCGATTTCTATTCCCATCTGGGGTGAACCCAATGCGTCCGGCCGCCATCATATCAAGTTACGGAACGCCCTGACCAGACAGATCGCGTTCACGGCCCCAGTCCGACACGCAGCACGAAAAGTTGTTGCAATTTCGGACCTGGGCTAGATTACGGATAGAACCCCCCTGGAACGTATGCCATGTTGCTCTTCTTGCAAGTGATCAGCTACGTCGCTGTCGGATTGGTGGCCATGGCCATCGGCAGTCTGATTGCGCACCGCAATATGACGCCGCCGTTTGGCCGCTATCTGCGCCGGCACTTTGGCCGCATCGACCCTTCATCGTTGGTCGTGACGCAGCGTGAGTTTCCCTCGCGCGTGCGGGTCGATTTGCAGCAAGCGCTCGACGAATACCTGCTCCGTTGGGCGACGATCCACGAAACGATCGGCGTATCCACCGACGACTCGCCCATGTTCGGCATGAGCCTGTCGGCGTTGCTCACGCACAACCAACGTGCGGGCGCCGCGCCCTTGCAGTTCGACGAGATCGACATCGGCGAGGAATTGCCGGCGCCTGCGCGAGCAATGCCCTATGGCTGTTGAGCGCGGGCGAGAACAGATATGCGGTGATGGTCTCTCGCGTCCTCAACTACAGCGCACCGGTAACGCTGCGGATCGACGTGGCGGCGCCGCACAACGACGTGGCCGCCCGCTTTTCGCGCGAGTTGTTCGACGCGCTGGAACAGGCCGTCAAGCTCGCCAAGGCTTATCGCGGCAAAGTGCTTTCTCTCGAAAACGGCGAGGCATACACGGGCCAGAGCACAGGCATCAAAGTCCACAAACTGCGCACCGTCGACCGTGAGCAACTTGTATTGCCAGCGGCGATGCTCGCCATGCTCGAACGCAACACCGTGCAGTTCATCGAACAGTGCGCCCGCTTGCTGCAATGGGGGCAGTCGTCGCGCAAGGGGCTATTGTTCTATAGTCCGCCGGGCAACGGCAAGACCCATACGATCCACTATCTGATCAACCGCCTGCAAGGATATACCACGCTGTTGGTGTCCGGCGAGCAATTGGGCGACATCGGCGAGTACATGGCTTTGGCCCGCTTGCTGCAGCCGGCGACCATCGTGCTGGAGGACATCGACCTGATTGCCCGCGACCGCGCGCAAATGGCCAATCCCTGTCAGGAGTGTCTGCTCAACAAACTGCTCAACGAAATGGACGGGCTCAAGCCGGCCGCCGAGCTGCTGTTCATTCTTACTACCAACCGGCCCGAAGCCCTGGAGGAAGCCCTCTCCGACCGACCCGGCCGCATCGATCAGGCCATCGAGTTTCCCATGCCCGATGCCATTGGCCGCCGCAAGCTGATCCAACTGTACGCCAGCGCCGTCGAGTTGCCCGAGAAAGTGCTGGAAGGCGTCGTCGAGCGTACCGAGGGCGTCAGCGCCGCGTTCATCAAGGAGTTGATGCGGCGCTCGCTGCAGTTCCATTTGCGCGCTCGGATACGCGGCAACTCGATTTCGAAGATGTCGAGTTCGCGTTGGACGAACTCGTGTTGTCCACGGGACGCTTCAGTCGGCGGATTCTGGGCTTTGGTGAACCCTTGGGAAACGGGCAGAGCGAGTGCGAGTTGCCCGCAGCGAAAGTAGTCCGCAAATCGACGACCTGAGAGCCGCGATGTCCACGTGCCGGCGTCCAACCCCGGCGTCCGACCCGTAGCCTCGGCGAAGTGCTGGGCCTAGAATGAAGCATCCCTTCATCCACTGGTCTGAGCCCCGCGTTTCATGCCCCACGAACGAAGCCGCGAGCGATTTGCACGCTACCGGCGTGAAATTGTCGACAAGCGTCACAACGGCGAACTTCCCCGCGATCCGCGCCGGGCGCCACGCGAGAATCCTCGCTCGTTCTGGCGCTTGCTGGTCGAGTTTTGGGGGCTGTTGCGCGGAAATCGCAGGCCGGTGATCTTTGCCCTGGCCACCGTGACCGTCGCCACGCTGTTGTCGCTCATTCCCCCGGCGGCCACCAAGATCACGATCGACAACGTGCTGGCAGGCAAGCCGCTCGAGCCGCCGTACTCGCACTTTCTGCCCACGCCCGACAGCCGCTGGCAATTGCTGGTGTGGCTGGCGTTGGGCGTGACGGTAATTTCGCTCGTCGAAGCTTCCCTGCGCTTGTGGGGACGTTGGTGCGCCACCCGCGCCGTCAACAAGGTGCAAGTGGGCACGCGCAAGCTGGCCTTCGAACATGCGGTGCGTTTGCCGTTGCATCGCGTGCATCAAATCAAAAGCGGCGGGGTGGCCAGCATCTTGCGCGAAGATGCCGGCGCCGCCGCCGAATTGATCTTCAGCATGCTCTACAACCCCTGGCGCGCCGTGATCCAACTGTTGGGCAGCCTGATGATTCTGGCCTGGATCGATTGGCGCTTGCTGTTGGGATCGCTCGTCGTGCTGCCGGTGGTGGCGCTGACTCACCGTACGTGGATCGCCCGCATCCGTCCGCTGCATCGCGACATTCGCCTGCAACGCCAAGATATCGACAGCACGGCCACCGAATCGTTCGCCGGCATGCGCGTGGTGCGAGCGTTCGGCCGCCAACGCAGCGAGACGGGACGCTTCACACGCAACAATCACTTCATGGCCCGCCAGCAATTGCACGCCTGGTGGTGGGCACGATTGATCGAAATCGTCTGGGAAGTGCTCATCCCCTTCGCCTCCGCGGCGCTGTTGCTCTATGGCGGCTACCAGGTGCTCAACGGCGAACTCGAGCCGGGCGACCTGGTGATGTTCCTTTTTTATCTGGCCATGCTGTTGGGTCCGTTGGCCGTTTTGGCCAATAGCGCGGCATCGTTTCAAAGTAGCCTGGCAGGGCTCGACCGCGTGCTCGACCTGCTCGCCGAGCCCATCGAAATGGAAAACTCGGTCGGCGCCGTGCTGATCCGCAAAGAGGACGTGGCCGGTCACGTGCGGCTGCGCGACGTGAGCTTCCGCTATCCCACGGCCAGCGAGTTCGTGCTGCACGACGTCGATTTGGAAGTGAGCGAAGGTGAAACCATTGCCCTGGTCGGACGCAGCGGCACCGGCAAAACCACGCTCACCAATCTCGTGGCCCGCTTCTACGATCCCACCGTCGGCAGCGTCGAACTCGACGGCATCGACCTGCGCGACATCGACGTGGAAAGCTACCGCCGGTTGCTGGGCATCGTCGAGCAGGACGTGTTTCTCTTCGACGGCACCGTGGCCGACAATCTCAGCTACGCGGTGCGCAACACGACGCCGGCAGAACTCGAACGGGCCGCCCGGGCAGCCAATGCCCACGAGTTCATCATGGCGCTCGACCGCAGCTACGAGACGATCATCGGCGAGCGCGGCGTGCGACTCAGCGGCGGGCAGCGCCAGCGCATCGCCATCGCCCGGGCACTGTTGGCCGACCCGCGGATCCTCATCCTCGACGAAGCCACCAGCAATCTCGATAGCGAAAGCGAGCGGCTCATCCAGCAAAGCCTGCTCACCCTGATGCGAGGCCGCACGTGCTTCGTCATCGCGCATCGCTTGAGCACGATCATCCACGCCGACCGCATCGTGGTGCTCGAAGCGGGCCGCATCGTGCAAGTCGGCTCGCATCACGAGCTGTTGTCCCAGGACGGCCCCTATCGCCAGATGGTCGACATCCAAACCCTGGCCGACGGCCCGCTGTCCGAGCCGGCTGAGCGATAGTGGCGGTTCGTCGTCCACTGTTGATTTGAGTGCTGCGTTTAGCGAAGTGCGGCCGATTTGGCTGATGTGCCCTTTCCGGCTATCATGGGGGGCTGACTGGCCGAGTCTGGCGGCGCATGGATTGCCCGCGGCGCCGGCCGTTCGCCCGCCCCGATAGCCCCACGGATCGAGAGCACGATGCACTGTCGACTCCCCAGCCTGCGACTGATCCTGCTAGGTGGAATCGCACTAGGTGGAATCACAGTCCTGACGTCCGCGAGCTTCATTCCGGTTGCGGTCGCGGGCGACGACGCGTTCAACGTCGGCAATTGGCCGTTCTATCCGCCCGTGCGACCGACCGTACCTGCGGTCGAGGACACCGAATGGGTGGCCAACCCGATCGACGCCTTCATCCTGGCGGCGTTGGAAGAGCGGGGCCTGCACCCCAACGCGCCGGCCGACAAAGCAATCCTGCTGCGGCGCGTGACGTTCGACCTGACCGGACTGGCGCCGACGCTGGCCGAACAGCAGGCGTTCCTCAACGACGACTCACCCGATGCCTACCATCGCGTGGTCGATCGTTTGCTCGATTCACCCCACTACGGCGAGCACTGGGCCCAACACTGGCTCGACGTGGTGCGCTGATGCCGAAAGCGACGGCTTCAAGGCCGACGAACTGCGGCCCACGGCACATCGCTATCGCGACTACGTGATTCGCTCCTTCAATGCCGACCTGCCCTACGACCGTTTTATCCGCCAGCAACTGGCCGGCGACGAACTGGAGCCCGACAATCCCGATGCCCTGATCGCCACCGGGCTGAACCGGCTTTATCCGGACGAATCGAACGCGGCCAACGTCATGCAGCGCCGCCAGGAAATCCATGACAACCTGACCGAGAATACGGCGCTGACGTTCCTGGGACTGACAGTCGGCTGCGCCCAATGCCACGACCACAAGTTCGATCCGATCTCGCAGGCGGACTACTTCCGGTTGCAAGCCTTTTTCGCGACCATGCTGCCGCACGACGACACGCCGCTGGCCGACGCCAACGAGCGTCACCGCCACGAGCGGGCGCAATCCGCCTGGGAGGAAGCCACTCGCGAGATCCGCGGAGAAATGGAACAACTGATCGCCGGCAAACGCAAGGCGGCCATGAACGCCGGGCTGGAGAAGTTCGATCCCACTCTGCGCGAGGCCGTGTTGAAACCCGCGAGGGAACGAACCGCGCTCGACGAACAGCTCGCGTTTCAGATGATGCGCTACATCCGCCCCAAGCTGGCGTCACTCGACGATCGGCTCAAAGGCAAAGAGAAAGCGCGCTACGAGGAGCTCGAAAAGCAACTGGCCGACTTCGACCACTTGAAGCCCGGCCCGCTGCCGACAGCCATGACGGTCAGCGATGCAACAGGCGCAGCCCCGGCCACGCACCGGCTGGCCGTGGGCGATTATCGCAAGCCGCTGGAGGAGGTGCAGCCGGGCTTTCCCGCGTTCCTGGGCGCCAGCGAACCACGGATTGCGCCGCCACACAATGGTTCCTCGTCCGGTCGCCGTGCCGCATTGGCCCAGTGGCTGTGCCGCGGCGATCACCCACTGACATCGCGGGTGATGGCCAATCGCATCTGGCAACATCACTTTGGCGAAGGCATCGTCGCCTCGCCCAACGACTTTGGCGCCATGGGACAGCCTCCCACGCACCCCCAACTGCTCGACTGGCTGGCCGTTGAGTTCGTCGAGAGCGGCTGGAGTATGAAAGCTCTGCATCGCAAGATCGTCACCTCGGCGACGTACCGCCAGTCGTCGCGCGTTGACCTGGATAGTCCGCTAGTCGCCAAGGCGCTGGAGCTCGACGGCGAAAACCATCTGCTGTGGCACGCGCGGCGCCGTCGGCTGGAGAGCGAAGCGATTCGCGACGTGATGTTGCAGCTATCGGCACAGCTCAACGAACGTATGTTCGGCAAGAGCGCTCGTCCGGAGCTCCCGCCGGGACTCGACAAAACGGCCGGTTGGAAGCCCGATGCGTGTGTCGAAGACCGGCATCGCCGCTCGGTCTATGTGCTGGCCCGCCGCAACCTGCGTTATCCACTTCTTGACGTCTTTGACATGCCGGACATGCACAACAGTTGTGCCCAGCGGCCGCGCACCACGACGGCGCCGCAAGCGCTGACATTGATGAACGGCGAGTTCACGCTGGAACAAGCGCGCGGCTGGAGCGGCCAATTGCTGGCCGAGCACGGCGGCGATATTAGCGCGTTGGTACGGGCGGCGTTTGCCGAGGCATTTTCCCGTCCGCCGGGCGATGAAGAGCTGGCCGCCAGCGAACAATTCCTCGAGCAGCAGACAGCCGCCATCGACCGCGCGGCGGACGCCACGGCCAACGACACCTTGCCGTTGCCGCTGCCCCACGGCATCGAACCGGCGCCGCGGCTGCCGTCGTCGACTTTTGCCATGCGCTACTCAACTCCAACGAACTGTTGTACCTCGACTAATCAAGACCGCATGCCACGCAATCAACACGAGCCCGCGCCCTTCCGAGTGCCGCACCACGAGGCGACCGTCTCGCGGCGCGATTTTCTCTCCCGCGCGGCGCGGGATTTGGGTCGATCGGTTTGGCTTCGTTGCTGGCCGGCGAAGCACGCGGCTCGGCGGACAGTGCCGTCGGCGATTCGAAGCCCCTCGGGCCGCACTTTCCGGCCAAGGCCAAGAGCATCATCTGGTGCTTCATCGATGGCGGACCAAGTCACATCGACTTGTTCGATCCCAAGCCCGAGCTGAACAAGCTGGCTGGTTCGCCGCTGCCCGACAGTTTTGACCGCCCTCTCACGGCCATGGGGCGCACGGCCTACACGCCGCTGCTGGCCAGTCAGCGCAAGTTCGCGCAGCACGGGCAATCGGGCATTTGGGTTAGTGATTGGTATCCGGAGATCGCCACCTGCGTGGACGACATTGCCGTGGTGCGCAGTTGCCATGCCGATGGCTTGAACCACGTCGGCAGCGTCTGCCAGATGAACACCGGCAGCATCCTGGGCGGACGGCCCGCCTGGGCGCGTGGTGCCTGTACGGCTTGGGCAGCGTCTGCGACAACCTGCCGGGCTACGTCGTATTGTCGGATACCGGCAACAATCCGCCCGGCGGTCCGCGCAACTGGGGCACCGGCTTCATGTCGGCCAGCTACCAGGGCACGAAGTTTCGCGACGGTAAGGTCCCCATCCTGCACGTGGCGCCGGCCGACGCGGCGCTCGGCGCCCGACAACGCGGCAAGCTCGACTTCGTGCAGCACCTCAATCGCCTGCACCAGCGCGGCCGCGAGGACGACAGCGAACTGGAAGCCCGCATCGCCAGCTACGAGTTGGCCTTCCGCATGCAAACCGCGGCGCCGGAAGTGACCGACCTGTCCGACGAAACGGCGGAAACCCGCGCCCTCTACGGCCTCGACGAAAAAGAGACCAAAGCCAACGGACGAAACTGTCTGCTGGCCCGCCGGCTGGTCGAACGGGGTGTCCGTTGCGTGCAGCTCTATATGGGCGCCGGCAGCCGTTGGGATGCTCACAGCGACGTCGAAGGAAATCACTCGCTGCACTGCCGCGAAAGCGATCGGCCCATCGCCGGTTTGCTCACGGACCTGAAACGCCGTGGGCTGCTCGACAGCACGTTGGTGGTGTGGGGCGGCGAATTTGGTCGCACGCCCATGAGCGAAAGCGGCAACGGCCGCGACCACAATCCCTACGGCTTCACCATCTGGATGGCCGGCGGCGGAGTGCAAGGTGGCGTCACCTACGGCGCCACCGATGAACTGGGACTGTATGCCATCGAGAACAAAGCGCACGTCAACGACATCCACGCCACGATCCTGCACTTGCTTGGCATCGACCACGAGCGGCTCACCTGGATGCACAACGGCCGCGAAGAACGGCTCACGATCGTGGCAGGCAATGTGATCGACGGTATACTTGCGTAGCCAGTTGGAGTACCGCCTTCATGCTGTGGCGGCTCCAACGTTAGCGCGCACCACATCTTTCACCGCTTCGGTATCGCCATGTTGCAAACGCTGACCATCTTCGACCGCTACCTGGCCAAGACTCCCCGATCGAAAAAGCTCTACGATCGCGCCGCGCAAGTGATTCCCGGTGGAGTGACACACGACACGCGCTACTTGCAACCGTATCCGCTATATGTCGCCCGGGCGTCGCGTGCACACAAGTGGGACGTCGACGGCAATCAATACGTCGACTACATCGGCGGTCACGGCGCGCTGCTATTGGGCCACGGCGATCCATTTGTCACCGAGGCGGTCCGCGAACAATTGGCTCGCGGCACGCACTACGGCGCCGCTCACGAGGTCGAAGTCGAATGGGCCGAGCAAGTCACGCGCATGGTGCCCTGTGCCGATAAAGTGCGTTTCACAGGCTCGGGCACGGAGGCCACGCTGCTGGCGATCCGACTGGCGCGGGCGTACACCGAGAAGCCGAAAATCATTCGCTTTGTCGGTCACTTCCACGGCTGGCACGACCAGGTGGCTTTTGCCGCCACGTCGCACTTCGACGGCTCGGCCCCTCCCGGTGTTTTGCCAGGCGTGGCCGAGAATGCCCTGGTTTGCCCGGTGAACGACATCGCAGCGCTCGAGAAGCTGCTCGCCGAACATGACGACGTGGCCGCGGTGATCATGGAGCCCACCGGCGCTTCCTTCGGCCTGGCGCCGCTGATGAACGGCTTTGCCGCCAAGGTCCGCGAGTTGACGGCTGCAAGCAACGTGCTGTTGATTTTCGACGAAGTGATCACCGGCTTTCGCGTCGCGCCCGGCAGGGCGCAGCAACTGCTAAACGTCACGCCCGACCTTTGCACCTTTGCCAAGATCATTGCCGGAGGTTTTCCCGGCGGCGCCGTGGCTGGCCGTGCCGATGTGATGGACACACTCACGATGCGAACCGACCGCGAGTGGAATCTGAAGCATCGTGTGCCGCACCAGGGCACGTTCAACGCGAATCCCATTACGGCCGCCGCGGGTTTGGCCACACTGAAGATGATTGCCGAAGGCGGCATCATCGAACGCGCCAATCGGGCTGCCGATCGCTTGCGCACGCGCATGAACGAAGTCATTGCCGAAGCCGGCGCCAACTGGATCGCCTACGGCGAGCACTCGGGCTTCCACTTGTTCACCAACCCCAAGAACGCGGCCGCCACGCTGACGGACATTTACTCGGGCCGCGTCGGCGGCGACCAACTCAAAGGCGCCACGCCGCCGGAGGTCATCAATCGCCTCCGCTGCGGAATGATCCTGGGCGGCGCGGATATCTTTCCCTGGCCCGGCGGCGTCGTCTCGGCAGCCCATACCGAGGAAGACATCGATATGACGGTGGCCGCGTTCAAGACGTGCCTGGAACTGCTGTCGGCGGAACGCCAATAAACAAAAGGACAATTGTTTGCAGGTTCGTGATACAATTGACCGTGCCACTCAGCGAGTAGACTGCCAAGGTCCGAACATGTCAAAGATCGACCAGCGAAACATCGACAAAGACCCGACACGGTGTGGCGGACAGGCGGTCGTTGCGGGTACTCGCATTCGCGTAGCTGTCATCCTGGGCTGCTACCGTCAAGGAATGAACGTCGAGGAAGTCGTGCAGCAGTACCCAGGGCTCAAGCCCGCGGATGCCCATGACGCGCTGGCATATGCGTACGATCACGCTGAAGAAATCGAGCGGGACATCGCTGGGGACGCTGAGGGGATTGAGCGGACAACATAGCGCGACCAGGGCCGGCGGGCACTTTGGGGGATTTAGGCTGGCGCGGCAAACGTTGATTTGCTAGACCAGAGTCCGTGAGTATGGGCGGCAAGGCCGCGGTTTGCAGTTCGTTCACGGAGGTCACTCATGGCTGTGCAAGTAAGACCGGATATCAGGAGCATCAAGCATCATTTTGCGGAGCTTCGTGATCCGCGTTCTACGATCAATCGTCGGCATCTGCTGGTCGACGTGGTGGTGATTTCGCTGTGCGGCGTGTTGGCCGGCGCCGATGGCCCGGTGGCGATTGAAGTCTGGGCGAAGGCGAATCGCAACTGGCTGCGACGACATCTGAAACTGCCGCATGGCATACCATCGCACGACACGCTCCGGCGGTTCTTGGAACGCGTCGATCCGCAAGCGTTTCAGCGCTCGTTTACCGCCTGGATCGAGTCGCTGCTGATTCCCGATTCCGAAGGGGCGCGGCTGCTGAACATCGACGGTAAGACGTTGCGTCGGTCGCACGATCGCAAACGCGGGCTGGGTCCGTTGCACCTGGTCAGCGTGTGGGCCAGCGAACAAGGCCTGACGTTGGGCCAAGTCGCCACCGAGGAAAAATCGAACGAAATCACGGCGATTCCCGCGGTGTTGGACCTGGTCGACGTGAAGGGCGCGATCGTGACCATCGACGCGATGGGCTGTCAGAAGGCGATCGCCGAGAAGATTATCGAGCGAGGCGGCGACTACGTCGTGCCCGTCAAAGGTAATCAAGGGAATCTCGAACAAGCCGTCGAGGCATTCTTCGACGAGCATCTGGAAGACGACTTCGCGCGAGTCAAAGTGAGCCGCTTCGAGACCGAAGAGAAACGGCACGGCCGCATCGAACGTCGCACGTACCTGCAAGTCAACGTGCCGCTCGCGCTCGCTGGCCGCCAGGAGTGGGCTGGACTTCGCACCCTGGGAATTGCCATCAGGACCCGTGAAATCGCGGGCCAAGAGACGGGCGAAGTGCAGTGCTACATCAGCAGCATGAAGCGCAACGCGAAGCAGTTCGCCCGCGCGTCGCGAGGTCATTGGAGCATCGAGAACAGTTGCCATTGGAGCTTGGACATGACCTTCCGCGAAGACGAAAGCCGCGTCCGCAATCGCCGCTTGGCCGAGAGCCTGGCGTGGCTGCGGCGTTTCACGCTCTCGCTGCTCAAGCAACATCCCGATACCAAGAAAAGCCTGGTGATGAAACGACGCCTCGCCGGCTGGAGCACGACATTCCTGTCAGAAGTTCTTTTCGGAGTGCCAACTTAGTGTGCGCCGGCCCTGTAGCGCAGCCGGTGTATTCGAATGACGCAAATCCGCTTTTTTACGGACGAGTGCGGAAGACATGTCAGATCGGTTGGAGTTCGTGAGCAACTGGTGATGGGCCAAAAGCGATTGGAGCGATTCAACCCCGCCGAGCGCGTTCCATTGCCCACATGGGTTTCGCAAACATGCTCAGTCGGCCTCTTCCGCTTTCTCTAGTGCCCGCTGCATTTCCAGCACGCGCGACAGGTTCACGCCCTCGGGCTGGTGTTCAACGAGCCATTGGACGTCTTGCGTGGCGCCGGCGCGGTCTTCAAGCCGAAACCGGACGATCGCCCGCAGCCAGTGGTAGTGACCATTGTCCCGGTCGAGCGCCACGATGGCGTTGAGATAGCGGTGCATGGCGGCGGGGTTCGAGGTGGAAACACTGAGCAGATTTTGCAGCATGCGAATGACGATGGCACGCTTGGCGGCCGCCGCCAGATCGCTCTCCACCAGTTCGCGGTCGCTTGCCAGTTTGACGCGCCGCTTCACTTCTTCGCGCGAAACCGTGGCCGCTCCGTCGAACACGTCGATCAACTGCGGCTCGCCCTCGGCAGCCACGTGCCGCACGACAAAGTGCCCCGGCAAGCCCACGCCTTCGATCGGCAGTCCAATGCGCCGCGCCAGTTCGATATACACCACCGACAGCGAGATGGGCAATCCTTCGCGATCGTCGAGCACTTCATTCAAGTAGCTGTTGGCCCGGTTGTAGTAGTCGCCGCGGCTGCCGTGGAATCCATTCTCCTCGAACAGATAATTCTTGATCGCCGTGATTTTGTCCTGGTCGGTGGCTTCGGCCGGCAGCGAGGCGGCTAGTTCGTCGGCCATCCGTTCCAATTCGCGCACGTACGCATCCACGTCGACGTCTTCGTTGTCGAGGCGGGCCACCAGCAAGCCGGCGCGGAACAGATCGATTTGATCTTCTTCACCGGAAAGCGCCGCCACGAGATCCTCGACCACACGATGCTCGTGCGCCGCGCGGGCCAACTCACGCAACCGGTTGGCTTCCTCGTCGAGCGCTGCAGCCCGGTCGCGCAACACGCGCGCCGCCCGAACGGGCTCGGCGGCTAGAATGGCCACCAGCCGCGGGTCCGGACTATCGGTATCCGTATTGCCGTCGTCGACCAATCGATTGATTCGCGCGATGTCTTCCGGCTCGATGCTGCTGTCAGGCAGTTCCTTGCCTAAGGAAAAATTCTTGAACTGGGCGTTGGTATTGCGAAATTTCACCAGTCCAATCTTGCCGCCGACCAGCGCTCGGTCGACCATTTGCACGACTTGCTGGTCGTTGACAAAGCAAGTGACTTTGCCCTCTTCCAAGCGTACGCGCAACGTGTTCCACTGGCCTTCACGGTAGTGGCTGCTGGTTTGGTCGTGCAGGATGGTCCAAGAGAGCACGTCGGGACCGTCGAACCGCGTGAGCCGCAAACTGCCACCGGTCGGATAAAAACCAAAATGCCGGTACAGGCCGTCGGAGCAGAACGCCAGGCCGGCGGCGCCCGACTCGTCGTCGAGCCGCACGTTCACGGCGATTTCCACCGGCGTCTCGGGCACGTCCATTTGCCACAGGCACAATGCCCGCCCTCCGAAGCCGCGGCCGGACCCTTCCACCGTGATCCGACCGGCCCGCTGACGCCAACTCGCCCCCAGCACGGGCCGCCACTCGCGCGGATCCAGCGCGCCGATGGTGAGCCAGCGCGCCATCGGAATCGGATGGGGCTCCGAGACCAGCGGTTTGAGCAGATTGATCGAAACGGCAAAGCCCAGGTTAGGCGTGACCAGCGACTTCATCGTTAGCAGTCCCAGCACGCGCCCGTCCAAGTCGACCAACGGGCCGCCGCTGTTGCCGGGCTCGATCGGAATGGCCACCTGGATCATCGAACGGCCATCCATTTCGCGCACGGCCGAAACAACCCCCGAAACGACACTATGCCGCAATCCGGCGGGGTTGCCCAGCGCCACGACACGTTGTCCCTGCTTCACCGAGTCGGTGTCTCCCAACTCAAGTGCCGGCAGGTTTTCTGTCTTGATGCGCAGGATGGCCAGGTCGTGCTGGCGGTGAAAGGCGTGCACGGCCTCCACGTCGTAGCGCCGCCCATCGGCAAGTTCCACGTGCACGGCGCGGCCTTCGCCCACCACGTGAAAATTCGTGGCGATCAAGCCGTCGGACGAAATGACAAAGCCCGTGCCGACGTTGTCGCGCGAACCGTCGCGGCTTGCCGAGGTGATGGTAACGATCGACTTGCCGATACGCCGGGTAAGCTCCTCGATCGACTCGGCCGGCGCTGTCACCGTGGCAACGGCCCCGGGCAACGGCGCTTCGGTCTCGTCCTGAGCATGGGCCAGAGCCGCGAAACCAATCGCCGCGAAACCAATCGCCGCGAGAATCATCGCCCCGAGAATTACGCGTTTCATCCGAACCGCTCCTTACTCTGCAGCTACGGCGTGGGGCCCAGCGTATCTATCGATGATAGGCCAAGGCGACGCTGAAGGCAAAGCGGGCAACCAGGGGTCAGCCGGCTACGTTTGTTACGGATTCTTCATGGGCCCGATCAATTCGATCAAGTTACCGTCCGGATCGCGCACCACGGTGAGCACCATGCCGGCGGGAAAGCCCTCGGGCAGGGATACGGGCCCTTTGGCCACCGGCTTGACGCCGGCCGCTTTCAATCGCTCCAGCGTCTTGTCGGCGTCGGCCACATAGACGGTCAGATAGCTGTAGCCCAGTTGCGAATGAATGAACGAATTGTCGCTCTTGCGATTGGCCGCGCCGGGCACCGCCATCAGCTTCAGCTTCGTGGCGTCGTCGCCGTCGCCGAGCACCATCACGCGGATGTCGAGCGCCAAGTTGTCTGTCAGGCCGGCGTCGGCACAGAAATCGGCCGGCACCGAAAAGCCCGGCGTTTCGCTAAATCCTAGTGCATCCTTGTAGAACGACGCCGACTTATCCAAATCGCCGACGACCACGCCGATGTCGATCGTCGTGCGGGCAAACTCGCTTTTCGACTCGGCCGCGCCTTCGTGAGAAGCCCCAGCCACGATCACCGCAGCCAACGCCAAACCGCGCAACAAACCATTCATGGGGTAACTCCCGGGTGAAAACGATGACGCCGCAAACCGACGTCCTGCGTGTTTACTTGGAAACCTTTCGCCAAACTTCCAAAATCGTGCCGGTGCCGGCCGCGCCCGTAAGCTTGTCGGGACGCTGCTCGTTCTTTTTCTGAAAGCAAATCGAGACGTGCTTCTGGTCGGCGTCGAAAGCCGCCAGATAGACCTTGCCCTTGTCGGCGCCGTCGCCAACGATGATGTCGAGGTGCTTGGGATCCTGTTGCAAGTCGAACTTGTACGAGCCGTGCTCGTTGAACGTGCCGTTTTGGAAGTGATAGTTCGCGCCTTCGACGGTCAGCTTGCGCGACTTGAGCGACTCGCCGGTCGTCTTCTTGCCGTCGTCCTCGACGGAAATCAGCTCGAACGTGCCTTGCCAACGCGCCAGATTCTCTTTCTCTTGGTTCGTCAACTGCGCCGGCTCATCGGAGACCGCGACGGAGGCCGCCAGTACGGCGCAGCCAATGAATACGGCGACACAGAGATAGCGACTCATGGTGCAACTCCAAAGTGGTACGCAAGGCGACCCGGCGCAGTATCTGACACGTCAAGCCCAGCGCCGGCGGACCCGTAGTATCTCCGCCACTCGGCTTGCTGTAAAGAAACGGCCCTTGCTAGCGACCGGCCGACTTATGCGGCACGTTTTTCGGCGCGTCTTCGAACCGCAGCGCGATGGAATTGATGCAGTAGCGCAAGCCGGTGGGCGGCGGGCCGTCGCCAAACACGTGGCCCAAATGGGCGTCACAACGGGCACACGTCACTTCCATCCGCGCCGGCAATTCGCGCACGTCTGGCGCCATGATGATGAAATCTTCGTCCACGGGCTGGTAGAAAGCCGGCCAGCCGGTATGCGAATCGTACTTGGCCGAAGCATCGAACAACGGCAAGCCACAGCACACGCAATGATATACGCCCTTGCGCTTGTAGCGCAAGTAGCGGCCGGAAAAGGCCGTCTCGGTATCCTTGAGCCGTGTGATTTCAAATTGGCGCCGAGTCAACTCTTTGCGCCAATCGGCGTCGCTCCGTTCGAGTCGCTCGAATTTTTTCTCCTTCGCGCCGCCGGAATCCTCGGAAGAAGTCGCGCTGGCGGCGCGGTCGATCGCGGCAGGATCGTCCGCGCGACAGCGCGAGCCTTCTGGCAAGTCCGCCACACCCGCCAGCAGCAAGCAACCCGCCACCAAAATTATCGTGCACCAAAGCCTCATCGCGACTCCCTCCAAGGAAAAAGGGTTGTTGTCGCCACTCCTCCGTGCCATCAAGCGATTATCTTCTCAATGACGTTTCCGAATACGTCGGTGAGCCTCTCCTCGCGTCCTTGGTGAAAATACGCCAGCTTCTCATGGTCCATTCCCAACAGCGCCAAAACCGTGGCGTGCAAATCGTGCAAGTGGACTTTGTCCTCGGCGGCGGCAAAACCAAACTCGTCTGTCTCGCCGTAGGACATGCCTCCCTTTACGCCGCCCCCCGCCATCCACATGGTAAAGCCGTAGGGATTGTGATTGCGGCCCGGCGCGCCTTCACCCTCGGCAAATGGCATGCGTCCAAACTCACCGCCCCACAACACCAGTGTACTATCGAGCAGACCCCGCCGCTCCAGATCGGTCAATAGCGCCGCAATCGGTTGATCTACCTCGGCGCCATGCCGGCCGTGATTCTTCTCGACACTTTCGTGGGCGTCCCAAGTGTCTTCCAAGTGTCCGCCGCCGGAATAGAGCTGCACGAAGCGCACGCCCCGCTCGACCAGCCGCCGCGCAACCAGGCAATTGCGCCCGAATTCGTCCGTCGGATCGGTGCCCACGCCGTACATGTCCAGCGTGCCCTGATCCTCGCGCGTCAGATCGACGGCCTCGGGCGCTTCCGATTGCATGCGGTAGGCCAGCTCGTAGCTTTCGATCCGCGCCGCCAATTCCGAGCCGCCGGGCCGACTGTCCAGGTGTTGTTGATTCAATTGCGCCAACAGCTCGAGTTGCTCGCGCTGCGCCGCGCTGTCCAACGGCCCGCGCAGGTCGAGCACGGGCTCACCCACCGGCCGAAACAGCGTCCCCTGAAAGCTGGCCGGCATGAAACCGCTGGACCAATTGGGCTGACCACTGATCGGGCCGCCGCGCTTGTCCATGATCGTCACATAGCCTGGCAGCGACTGGTTGGGCGTGCCCAGGCCGTACACGCACCAGCTTCCCAACGACGGCCGCCCAATAAACGTGCTGCCGGTGTTCATCGCCACCAGCGCCGAGCCGTGCGCGTGGCTGTCGGTATGGCACGAGCGAATCAGCGCCAGCTTGTCGGCGTGTTCGCGCACCCGCGGGAAGTAGTCCGAGATCATCAAACCGCTCTCACCGCCGGGCCGAAACGGACGCCAAGCGGGCGTCAGAAAGCCCATCTTGCGATTGCCGGAGTTGGTGAACGACTTATCCGGCGGCAGCGTCTGGCCGGCATATTTCGCCAGCGAAGGCTTGTAGTCGAACGTATCAACGTGGCTCGGCCCGCCGTTCATCATCAAAAAGATGCAGGCCCGCGCCTTGCCGGCGTAGTGCGGCGGCTTGACGGCCAAGGGAGTCGTCGTGCCAGTGGCGGCTTTCGCATGCCGTGCGAAGAAGCCGTCGTCGTCGAGCAACCCTGCCAATGCCATTCCGACAAAGCCCGCGCCCATCTCCCACACGAACTCTCGCCGCGTCTGGCCGCAGGGAAACCGACCTGACGCGGGAGGCCGGAGACTGAAGGCTCGGGTTGGCCGAGAGTTAGTCGACATAGATGAACTCGTTGGTGTTCAACAACACGTGGCACAATGATGTCAAAGCGTGTTGTCGCGCGTCCAATTCGCTGAGCGCTTTGGCTTTGTCTTGACCGCTGCTTGTCTGGTTCGCAAAGCGGGCGTACTGCTTGTGCAAATGGGTCAACGCGGTGTCGCGTTCCGTCTGGCTGGGGGCGCGTGACAAGGCAAGCCACCAGGCGCGTTCAATTTGTTGCTGAACGTCGCTGCCCACTTCGCGGATCACCCGCGCGGCGAATGCGTCGCTCTGCTCGTGCACGAAGTCGTTGTTCAATAGCGCCAACGCCTGCGGCGCCACGGTGGAGATGCTCCGCTGGCTGCAAGGCTGCGTGGTGTCGGCAAAGTCGAACGTCGTCATCAGCGGCGACAACAGAGAACGCTTGGTCATCATGTAGATGCTGCGCCGCCGCTGCTCCTCCGGTGGAGACGTGCCCCAGGCGTCGCTCTTTTTCGATAGTCCTTCGAGCGCCTGTTTCGTGGCCGGCGGATAAAAGCTAGGGCCGCCCGCCTTCACATTTAGCAAACCACTGGTGGCCAGCATCGCATCGCGCAACGGCTCTGCTTCGAGACGCAAGCGGTTGCGTCGCCACCAGAGTTCGTTGGCAAAGTCCGCTTCCGCATAGGTGCGCTCCCGCGGGTGCGTCGAGTCCATCTGATAGGCGCTCGACAGCATAATCATCTTGTGCAATCGCTTGATGCGCCAGCCGCCGTCGACCAATTCACTGGCCAACCAGTCGAGCAACAACGGATGCGTGGGCTCGCTGCCCATCACGCCGAAATTGTCCGGTGTGCGCGACAGCCCCTCGCCGAAGTGATGTTGCCAAATGCGATTCGCCATCACCCGCGCCGTCAGCGGATTGGCCGGATCGGCGATCCACCGCGCCAGTTCCAAACGGCGGCCCGTCGCTGGCGCCTCCGCATCGGTCACATCCGAGGGGAGCATCGAAAGAAACGCCGGCGGCACGGTATCGCCGGGCGCGTTGGATCGCCCCCTTGCAGCAGTTGTACCTTGGGCGACTTTGATCCCGCGTCGACAAACGCCAGCAACTCGCCCTCGGCCGCTTTGCCGCCGACGAAGAAATTGAGCATCGCGTAGTAGTCGACCTGCGGTATCGGGTCGAACTTGTGATCGTGACACCGGGCGCACTTGAGCGTCACCGCCAGGAACGAGGTGCTCGTCGCGTGGATCAAATCGTCGAGCTGTTCGAACTTGTACTTCAGTTTGTCGTTGGGCTCGTCGTCGAACGTGCCCACGCGCAAAAAGCCCGTGGCGATCCGCGTCTCATCCGTTGCATCCGGCAGTTCATCGCCGGCCAACTGCTCGATGACGAAACGATCGTACGGCTTGTCGGAGTTGAACGCCGCGATCACATAGTCGCGATAGCGCCACGCTCCCGGCTTCAGCGCATTGCGCTCATAGCCGTTGGTCTCGGCAAACCGCACCAGGTCCAGCCAATAGCGGGCCCAGCGCTCGCCGTAGTGCGGACTGGCCAACAAATGATCGAGCAAGCGCTCGTAGGCATCGGGGCAAGTGTCCGCAACGAAGTTTTGCACTTCAGCGGGCGTCGGCGGCAAACCCCACAGATCGAAATATGCCCGGCGAATCAAGCGGTCGCGCGCCACCGGAGCGGCCGGCGTCCAACCCTTTTTCTCCAGTTGCGCCAAGATGAATGGATCGATCGGCGACTGGCACCAGCCGAGGTTGTGTACCGGCGGCAACTTCGGCCGCGCCACCGGCGCCGTGGACCAAAGACTGCCGGATGCATCGCCGTGGGGCGACGTCTCGTCCGCGCGCCCCAACGACGCGCTCATCACCAACATTGCCACCGCAACAGCGCCGGCAACAATCCGGCGTCTCGACGAGTAGCCAAAATAGTCGGTGGCACGCATCCAGGGCTACTCGAAAGAAACTGCGATTAGCCACACCGTGTGCGAACTCGCACTGCTCCCTAGTCTAAGCGACTATCAGGCATTCTTCAATCAGCCAGATGTTGAACCCGCGCCGCGCGATGCCCAGGGCGAGCCCGTGGAATCGATTGCGTGGACTTCGCCGTGACAACGCGAGCATTGGCTGGCAATCTACCAGTTACCGCGTGCGAATCGGGCGGCGCGGATCGACGCCAAACCAGCCCACGGCCGAGATCGCAAACGCGCCCGCACCCAGCGCGAACGCGGCCGGCCAACCGTAGCCAGCTTGCAACCTTCCAATCAATGAGATCGCGCTGGCCGCGCCGATGTTGCCGCACATGTTGGCAAACCCCAACACCGTGCCGGCGTATCGCCCGCCGATATCCTGGAACGATGCCCACACGCCGCCCAAGGCAAAGTCACCAAGAAAGGACGCGGCGACCAGCAGTGCGACGATCGATTGCGGATCGTCGAGCACCCAACACGCCGCCAAACAAAGCGCCGCGCCACCGTGGCCCACGATGCCGGGCAGACGTCGGCCCCAGGCCAGTCCCACCCGTCGAATCAACCAGTCGGTCGCCACGCCTCCTGCCAGGCATCCGGCCATCCCGGCAGCCGCCGTCAGGCCGGTATAGAACCCGGCCCCTTGTTCTGACATTCCATGAACTTCGATGAGGTACGTCGGCAGCCAGGTCACCAGAAAGATCCATCCCACGTTGGTGAAGAAACAGATCACGGCCAACAGCAGCAGCCCTCGATTAGCAAGCATGGCCAGCAATGGTATCGCTCCGCCCGCCAACTCGGTGTCCTGTGCCTTTGCCTCGCCGGCGTTGATCAGCGCAATTTCGGCCGCGTTGCAACCGGCGTGCTCGCGCGGCGTATCGCGAAACCACCACCAGAACGCAATTGCCCACACGACTCCGACCGCGGCATAGAACACGAACGCTGGCCGCCAACGATCGACGCCAATAAAGGCCACGGCGGCCCAGCCCATCAATAGCGGCGTCAGCACCGGCGCCAAAACGCCTCCGGCCCGGCCGCCCAAGGAAACGGCGCTGTTGGCCACTCCACGCCGAGCGATGGGCATCCAGCGGCGCAAAAAGCTGGCCGTGGTGGCATAGGCGCCGGCCTGGCCGACGCCCAACAGTCCGCGCATCACCAACAGCGACACCAGCCCGGTGGCCAGACCCAAGCCGACCATCGCCGCCGACCAGGCGATCATGTACAGCACCAGCGCCCGTCGTCCGCCCCAACGATCTCCCAGCCAACCGGCCGGCACCTGCAGCAACGCGTACGACCAGAAGAACACCGCCATCGAGTCGCCGACCTGCTCGACGCTGATCCGCAGATCTTCCGCAATCGCCTTGGCCGGCACCGCGATGGCCATGCGATCCAGATAGAGAATCACGGCCATGGCCACCGAAAAGGCCACCACGCCATAGCGGACATTCGTCGGTCGCTGAGGGGGAAGGTCGCCGGCGGCCGAGTCGGACGGCGTGGATGAATCGGTTGGCAAACGCACTGGCGACAATCGAGCGCCCCGCACTGGTGAGTTTGGCTATAGTTTCAGGCGCTCCGCCTGTTTGCGGCGACGCGCCGAGACGGATAGCATGACGCCAATCACCTTAGCCGCTGATCGGGCCGCCGGCAAATCGACGCGGCGCACGATCGGCCTGGCAGATCACCGCACACCTTTTCCCACGACAGGCAAATACGAACCATGAGCAACGTCAACCATCAATACCGTCTTGCCGCTCGTCCGGTGGGCGTGCCCAAGCGCTCCGATTGGAACTACACCGAAGAGCCCGTGCCCGAGCCGGCCGACGGCGAAGTCGTCGTCAAGACGCTCTATCTCTCGCTCGACCCCGCCATGCGCGGTTGGATGAACGAAGGCAAGTCATACATTCCGCCGGTCGGCATCGGCGAAGTGATGCGCGCCGGCGGCGTTGGTCGGGTCATCGCATCGAAAGATCCCAGCCGCGCCGTGGGCGACTACGTCTACGGCACGCTCGGCATTCAAGAGTATGCCGTGGTGAAAGCCGCGTCCGTGACCAAGGTCGATCCGAAACTCGCGCCGCTGCCGGTCTACCTGGGCACGCTCGGCATGCCGGGCATGACCGCCTACTTCGGCTTGCTCGAAGTCGGGCAGCCCCAGGCGGGCGACACCGTGGTCGTATCCGGCGCGGCAGGCGCCGTGGGACAAGTCGTCGGCCAGATTGCAAAGATCAAGGGCTGCCGCGTCGTGGGCATCGCCGGCGGACCCGACAAGTGCAAGTACGTCACCGACGAGCTCGGCTTCGATGCCGCCATCGACTACAAGAACGAAGATGTCAAGGAAGCGCTCCGCAAGCACTGTCCCCAGGGCGTGAACGTGTATTTCGACAACGTCGGCGGCGAGATTCTCGACACCGTGCTCACGCAACTCGCCCGCGGCGCACGAATCGTGATCTGCGGCGCCATCTCGCAATACAACAACACCGACGGCGTGAATGGCCCGAGCAATTACCTGTCGCTCTTGGTCAACCGCGCCGGATGCAGGGCATGGTCGTCTTCGACTACGCCGACCGCTATGCCGAAGCCGGCCGCGAAATGGCGGGCTGGATGGCCCAGGGCAAACTCAAAACCCGCGAAGCCATCGTCGCAGGCTTGGAAACGTTTCCCGAGACACTGCTGAAGCTTTTCAAGGGCGAGAATACCGGCAAGCTCGTGCTAAAAGTTGCCGACGCGTGACGCGTCGCAACGACATGGTCGAGCCCCCCGTCGCAGATTGACAAGAGTCAAGTGGCATGTCATGACCAGTCACGCGGACCGTCATTTGGCCATCCTGCACCGGCGATTGGAGCGACGACCGCGTGTGGCGCGGCACGCTCCACTTGTGAAAGCTCTGGGCCAAGTCAGCATTTGCCGCTATGCTGGGAACAGCGCATCGTGAGGGGCATCGATCGCGTGGCGAATTCCTGGCGATGGTTCGACAATTCCCATCGCCGAGGCGTCTTCACCGCCACCATGCCAGCAATGCTGGCTGAGTGATCGAATACGGCACGGCTCGCAACTGGATCAAGTAACCACGATTTGGCAATCACAGGCGAAGACGCCAGGGCAGCAGGGGAGTCTATGTTCGTCGCACGCAAGCGCACGCTGGCACATTTCTTCTTGGCCACATGTGTGCTGAGCTGCGGCGCATGGGCTTGGGGTTCGCAACCAATCCCCGCCGGCAATATTACTCCGCGACAGGATCGTCCAGAGGTTCGACAACTTTCGGCCGAATCGCCAATTGCCGTGGCGGACCATCCGCTTGGCGCCGCATTGGATGACCTCGAAAAGGAACTGGCCTATTTGCGCCGCGAGGTCCACGATTTCACCTGCCGGGTCGTCAAACGCGAGCGCATCAACGGCCTGCTGCAGGAATATCAATACATCGACATGTGGGTTCGCGAGGAATCGCGCGATCAAGGCGGCCTCGTATCTCCGCTGGCCGTCTACATGGAATTTCGAGGACCCAGCGATTTCGCCGGCCGTCGGGCGCTGTTCGTCGATGGGCAAAACGATGGCAAAGTGCTGGTTCGCAAGGGCGGAAACCGTTTCGCCTACGTCGTAACGCAAATCGCCCCCGACGGCCCTAGCGCCCGCACCGAGAGTCTGCTTCCCATCACGCAAAGCGGATTCTCGCCCATGCTGGCTGCATTGATCGATGTGCTCGAACTACACGCCGCGGCCGATCCGAGCGGCCAGAACACCAACGTCGAACGCATCGCGGGAGCCAAGCTCAATGACCGCGCCTGCGACGTGATCAAGATTTCGCATCCACGACGCCAGGACAATTTGACGTTTCACGCCATCAGCATTTTCATCGACACCGAGTTGCGCGTGCCGGTGCGCATTGCCAAGCTCGATTGGCCAGAAGAGTCCGACGATGCCCCGCCCGTGATCGCCGAATACAACTATACGAACGTAAAGCTCAACGTTGGGCTGGCGGACCGCATGTTCGACGAGCGGCTGTTGAAGGCGAAGCGCTAAAAAGCAGTTTCAGAACTGCGGCCGGAAGAGGGGATCGCCCCCGACGTTTTTGAGGCTGTCCAATATCATCTATCATCGCTCTGCGGTCGCGGCGGCCAATTGCGACGAACGCAGGCCGCGGATAGCATGAGTCGCGTCCGCCCCGCAATCCGGCTCAACGCCGCGATGCCTTCCCTGGCCTGCCCCGCCTTCAGGAACTTTGCATGCTGATCTTCGACGCGCATCTTGATTTGAGTATGAATGCCCTGGAGTGGAATCGCGATCTGACGCGTCCTATCGAAGAGATTCGCGCTCGCGAGCAGGGTCTCTCGGATAAGCCCGATCGTGGCAAGAACACCGTCTCGCTGGGCGAAATGCGGCGCGGCCGCGTGGGGCTGTGCGTGGCTACGATGATCGCCCGTTTCGTCAAACCCGCCAACAAGCTGCCCGGCTTTCACAGCCCGGAAATTGCCTGGTCGCAAACGCAAGGGCAACTCTCCTGGTATCGGGCCATGGAAGCCGCGGGTTACATGAAACAGATTTGTAACGCGGAACAGTTGCGAGCACATGTCGAGCTCTGGCGAAATCCGCCGGACGACGCACCGGTCGGCTTCGTGCTGAGCCTGGAGGGCGCCGATTCGATCCTTTCGCCTAAGCACCTGGAGCAAGCGTACGAGCAAGGTTTGCGCGCCATCGGTCCGGCGCACTACGGCCCCGGCACGTACGCCCAGGGCACGCACGCCACCGGTGGCATCGGCGAGCGCGGCCGAGAATTGCTGACCGAAATGGAGCGATTGAACATCATCCTCGATGCCACCCATTTGTGCGACGAAAGTTTTTGGGAAGCGCTCGAGCACTTCCACGGTCCGGTTTGGGCCAGTCACTCCAACTGCCGCGCATTGGTGCCCGACACGCGGCAGTTCACCGACGAGCAGATCAAGACACTCATCCAACGCGGCGCGGTCATCGGCGCCGCGCTCGACGCCTGGATGCTCGTGCCCGACTGGAAACGGGGCGTCACCACGCCTGAGTCGGCCGGCGTCACGCTCGAACATCTCGTCGACCACATCGATCACGTCTGCCAACTAGCTGGCAACGCACGTCACTCGGGCATCGGCACCGATCTCGATGGCGGTTTCGGCCGAGAGCAAAGCCCGCAAGATGTCGACACCATTGCCGACCTGGCGCGGGTACCAGCTTTGCTGGCCAACCGCGGGTATAGCACCGACGACATCTCCTTGATCATGCACGGCAACTGGATTCGCTTCCTGGAAGACACCTGGAAATAGCCGTGTCGATACGGCTAGAAAATGGCAAAATTTCGTCGAGATAGCACGTCCGCGGACTTGATTCCGGCGGCGCCCTGACGGCCATTCTGCCACGCAAAGCCGCAATTCACAGCGGCCGCGATGCCGCGTACGGTTCGCTCAACTCCTTCAACTGCCCCCAGCCCATCTTGCCGGGTGCTTGACAATCGCCTGCGCGCCGTGGGAACATTATGGAGATACATGCTGGGACAAAAATCACCAACCGCGTCGACCGAAACCCCCATTCGGTTTTTTGAGTCACGAGGCGGCGACTCCGTACCAAGAACAGCCGGGCGTCGCACGACAATCGAGCGACATTCACGCAGCGGCCTGCTGGAATCCCGCACACCATTCATTCCAACCAACGCGGCCTCTTTCCTTTCCGCCCACTCCGAGCAATTCGATTTTATGGCAGACGCCGTTACGTACGCTCCCGCGAGCGCTGCAGGCACCGCCGTCTCGCCGCGCGCCACGATGCTGGCCCGCACCGTTTCCGACATTTGCAGTCCGGCGGCGCTGGCGCTGCCGTGTTTGTTGCTGGCGGCGTGGTCGTCCGAAGCGCCCGGCGCTATCTGGTATGCCGTACTTTATGCCGCGGTGGCGGTTCCCTTGCCGATGCTCTATGTGGTGTGGCTGGTGAAGACGGGCCGCGTCACGGATTTTCATTTGCCGAATCGACACGAGCGAGCCCGCCCGTTCGCGGTGGCACTGGTGAGCGCATTGATCGCCGTGGCGTTGCTCGTGGTGCTCGGTGCCGGCCACGTTCTTGGCGCCGATCATCGCCGTGTTCATGCAGACCTTCTTGCTGTTTCTGGTCACGCTGGTTTGGCAAATCAGCATTCACACGGCAACGACCGCCGGACTGGCGACGTTCGTAGCGATCGTCGTGGGCGGAGGTGGTGTATTTGCCACGCTGATCGTGCCGCTAGTGGCCTGGGGCGCATCCATCTCGGCCGGCACACGCTGGCGCAAACCATCGCCGGTGCGCTCTTGGGTTGCGGCATGTTCATCGCCATGTTCGCGCTGCGCGGCATCGCCTGGTAGTGGCCGCGACTGACACGTTCGGCGCGGATTCCAACGTATCGTGCGCCTGCCGGTTTGCTGGACACGGCACTTTCCCGCGGCGATAATCGCTCTATTGGCTTCCACACGGCGAGTCGTGCCTCGTCGGCCCACCGATTGCGCGAAGTGCGAGCGGTTCGCCGACCTGCCAATCAACCGCGGCGTGATCCGACGAGTGTGATCCGACGAGTGTATCGTGCCATGCGATACCGGAGTGAACTAAAAGGGAAGCAAACCCCTTGGGCTATCTCAAGCACCAAAGGTGCGCCGCCATACCAGCCTAGGCCGACGGCCTATGGAAATGAGTTGTGGAAAACACCACCAAAGGGCCAAAGGCCCGACCTAAATTCATCGCCCGATCGACGGGCCAAAATGGTGCGGGCCTACCGCCCTGTAATGAACGCGTCGCACGGTTTCCCCAGGCCGCTGGCCTGCCCCTGGTATGGGTTGGGCCTTCAGCCCAGGAACAAATATAGGCAACAAATAAAGGGAACGAACAAAGGCCACGTGAAGACGCAAACTTGTTTTGCAAGGAATTGAATTCACGTCCGGCTCTGTAGAGAACTCTACCAGGGTGCTATGTTCGAACCGGTCGAAAGCACGTCGTTGAACTCGAAAATCGCGTGGCTTCTGACTGGACTGTTTGCCGGTTTCGACGTGTGAGCGAGTGTTTTCTACAGAGCCATTCACGTCCCCTTTAATTCACTCCGCTGGGCTGCTTCATCCGACTGGTGGCGCAACTCGGCGGCTACGTCAACCGGAGACGGGACGATCCGCCGGGCCCCCAAACCGTCTGGATCGGACTTCAAAGGATGCATGACTTCGCCACCTGCTGGCAACTCTTCGGTCCAAGCCCCTGACTTGTGTGTAACAACGAGGCCAACGGCCTGGGGAGCCTGTGCAATCAAGTCGTCTTGAGGGCTGAAGGCCCGACACGATTGGCGGACCGTTTTGCCCAGTCGATTGGATCGGGCCTTGAACCCTCAAGCGAATTGGTATCGTGTTTCGGTTATCCAGGCCGTTGGCCTGCCCCTGATATGGCGGCGCACCTTCGGTGCTCGTGGTGTTGTGTTCGTGCCCCATTTGGCACAACGTCAAGCAGCAAAAGTGAACCACTCAGCGTCGCCGCGCAAAGCGTTTCAACCTTCTTCTCCCCACGTCGTGCCGTCGCGCCGTTGTGGTAATTCTGTTTTCCAGGTGTCCTCGCTGATCTCCGTGGCCAAAAGAAGACAAATCGAGCCACCGAGAACACCGAAAAAGAATCAAGTCGATTCGGCCTTCGTGTCCTTCGTCGTCAACTCTCTCTTCTCTTCGTTCGTCGTGCCCGTTGACGTGCCGTGGTGGTCCACCCCTCTTCGTAGCGCGGTAGGGACCGCCGTTGCCGGCGGCCCCCCGCACAGATCCGTACGGGCAGCGTTACTGCATACGGCTCTTACCTGGGATGTTGACGTGCGAACCGCGTGTCGGGATAGGGGTGCAGGATTTTCGGCGACGGCAGCCAGGACTTGCAGACCTGCGCAAATTTCTCCCAGGGGAAGCGGCGGCCGCGTTGGCTGCGTCGCCGCAGCGTGCGGAGCCACAACTTCTGGATCGCGTCGCGAAACTGGCTCAAGCGGACATAGTTGCCGGGCACTGCGTAGTACTGGCACCAGCCGCGGAGCACGCTCCGCAGCCAGGCGCCGACTTGCGCGATGCTGGCGTGCATCCGCCGCCTCAATTTCGCCTTCAGGTCGAGCAGCTTGGCTTGGAATTTCTTCCGTGCCGTCAGGCGGTGGATCGTGAAGGCGCCTCGCCGGGTCTTGCCGCTGATGTGCGTAAAGCCCAGAAAGTCGAACGTCTCGGGCGGGCCGTCACCGCGGCGGGTGCGTCGTTCCTCTGCGTAGCGCCCAAACTCAATCAGCCGCGTCTTCTCGGGATGCAGTTCCAGTCCAAAGCTGGTCAGCCGCTCCCGCAAATCCGCGAGACATCGTCGGGCGTCGGACTCCTCGCGGAATCCGAGCACAAAGTCGTCGGCGTATCGCACCACGATGACTTCGCCTGTCGCGTGACGTTTCCGCCAGTCCGCGATCCACAGGTCCAAGACGTAGTGCAGGAACACGTTGGCATGGAGCGGTGAGATCACCGCCCCCTGCGGCGTTCCGATCTTCGTCGGGGACCACTGACCGTCTTCGGAGACTCCGGCCCGAAGCCATTTCTTCAGCAGCCGCGGCATCCGTCGATCGGCGATTCGATGCTCCAGGAACTTCATCAGCCATTCGTGACTGATGTGGTCAAAGAAGCCGCGAATATCCGCATCGAGAATCCAATTCACCTTTCGCTTCGTGATCCCCACGTACAGAGCATCCAGGGCCTGGTGTGGGTTTCGTCCGGGACGAAAACCGTAACTGAACCCCAGAAAGTCCTGCTCGTAGATGCACTCCAGAACCACTCGCGTCGCCTGTTGGACAATCTTGTCCTCCAGCGACGCGATGCCCAGCGGGCGGAGCTTGCCATCCGCTTTCGGGATGTAAGTCCGCTTCGAGGGCTTGGCCCGGTAGGCCCCGCGATGAATCCGACCGTGCAGATCGTCGATCCGCCGCTCGAAATCCTCCGCGTAATCACGCCACGTCTCCTCATCCACGCCGGGCGCGGCTTGCTTCTTCAGATCGAAGAAACTCGCTCGCGGAAGTTCCGGCGTGAGATGATGGAGCAAGCTGGTGAACTTCAGCTTCCCATCCTTTCGTGCCGCTTCACGTACACCGAGCAATCCGCGCGACCTGGGTACGAACGGCGAACCGTCCGCGTTCTGGCGTTGCATCCAGTCCAGTAGCAATTGCCCCGTGTTCTCCTTGGTCAGCCCCCTTCCCTCCGCCGACTCCGCAGGCAGCGGCACGCCGCCCTTGTTCGCCGGTTTCTTCGGTACTATGGGACTGTCTGACTCCCCGGCGACGTGCGCGTTGGACTTGTGGCATTGCGCCTTCTCCAACCGATCCGCGTCCATGGAAAACGCGGATGTCGCCGGGGCCTCTCGGCTTCCGTGGGAAAGGTTTTCAACCGTGCCTGTGGTCTCAGGCTCCGTGGGGGTAACATCGGACTTGCCGTTAGCGTTCGACATTACTGTTGCCTTCCCCGTATCAGGATCGGGTCGGCCGCCACAAAATAGTGTTTTCGGAGCTCAATACACAGCCCGGCTGTACCTCTGTGAACGCTTCGCCCCGCCAGTTGCCCAACGCGACACATCACTCGAGGCCGAGGCGACTGGCTAGGTCCTACCTCGTACGACTCTTTCATTCGCAACCTCTCCCCGGCTTACGCCGACGCACCCCGACCCCTTTTGTGGCCCAGGAAGTGCCATTCCAGAATGTCCCCTTTTCTGTCCCAGTTTTCTCCTCCCGCGGAACGGACACGGTCCTATCGACCGATCCCATCTGCGAGCAGCGCTATCGCTGCAGCCCCAAACCCAAAAAGGAAAGACCTCGCCAGTGCTTGGCCATAGAGTGCCCTCCACTTCTTTGCAGGAGCTATAACCGAAAGTTGTGGATGAGGTGAGTTGAAAAGGGCGGCGTACTTGGGTTTGAATTTGGTTATTCAGCGACCCAATTCTCCCAGGAGTACGCCACCATGCGAGAGCGTAACGATTCGACGCTGGCTTTGCCAGCCACAAGTTCTCAGGACGTGTTGACGGGCATTCTTCGCGAAGGTGCGCAGCGGATGCTGGCCCAGGCCATTGACGTCGAAGTCGCCGAGTGGATCGAAGCGCATCGCGAGCTGCGCGACGCCGCCGGCCATCGCCAAGTGGTCCGCAATGGCCGCCTGCCCAAACGCACGATCCTCTCCGGCGTCGGCCCGATCGAAGTCGAGCAGCCGCGCGTGCTCGACCGGCGATCCAAGAACGAAGCGGAACCCTTCTCCTCCCGGATTCTTCCGCCGTATTTGCGCAAGACCAAGAGCCTAGAGGAACTGATTCCCTGGCTATACCTCAAGGGCATCAGCACGGGCGACTTCAGCGAGGCATTGTCTGCGCTGGTGGGTCCATCGGCCGCGGGCCTGTCGGCCACCACGATCACGCGTCTCAAAGCGGTCTGGCAGGATGAATTCGAAGAGTGGACGAAACGATCCTTGGAGGGCAAGCAGTACGTGTACCTGTGGGTCGACGGCGTGCACTTCAACATCCGCCTGGAGGAAGATCGCCAGTGCATCCTGGTTTTAATGGGTGCGACCGCGGATGGGCGCAAGGAACTGATCGCCGTGGCCGATGGCTATCGCGAGAGCGAGCAGTCGTGGAAGGCGCTGCTGTTGGACGTGAAGGTGCGCGGCCTAGCGATCGATCCGAAGCTGGCGATCGGCGACGGCGCCTTGGGCTTTTGGAAGGCCTTGCCGCAGGTCTACCCCACGACTGCGCGAGCAACGCTGCTGGGTGCACAAGACGGCCAATGTGCTCGACAAGCTGCCCAAACGCTTGCAGGCCGAGGCCAAGGAGAAGTTGCACGCGATTTGGATGGCGTCGACCAAAGCAGACGCCGAGGCGGCATTCGATCTGTTCGTGGCCACCTACCAGGCCAAGTACGATAAAGCCACCGCTTGTCTGTCGAAGGATCGCGACGTGCTGCTCTCGTTCTATGACTTCCCGGCCGAGCACTGGCGTCACCTGCGCACGACCAACCCCATCGAGAGCACGTTCGCCACAGTCCGCCTGCGGCATCGCCGCACCAAAGGAAATGGCACGCGACAAGCGTGCCTCACCATGGTCTTCAAGCTGATGCAATCCGCCCAAAAACGTTGGCGGCTGCTCAACGGCTCCGAGCTGCTACCCGATGTGATTCAAGGAACTCCATTTATCGACGGAATCAAACCCCAAGAAGCCGCCGCCTGAATCTCCCGTCCACAACTTTTGACAATAACTCATGGCAAGCGATTCGCCGGGCTCTGTGACTTCATCGACTATAGCGTTGCCGACGATATTCAAGGCGACTAGCTCGGCGTTTGATTTGGGAGTGATCTTCATGTTGATCGTTGCAAGTCCAGCCTTCGTTCAATCAATGATGCCTGCTGATTTCTGGGCCGCCAGCAACTCCGTTAGAAAACGTTGCATGTCGCAACCATAGATTCGGTCCTTACCGTTCCATGACGTTTGAATCGCCATGAGATGATACTTCCGGACCCCATCTTGATCGTCAAAGACCCCATAGATTGGGCTGCCACTCATTCCCTTGATGTCCGTTATCCCGCTCAAATCCTTGATGTGCGCAACTACGTCGTGGCTCGCCACGGAATTGGCTTCTTGTGGAATCAGTTCGAGTGGGACGTACTGAGCTTGGATTCGATCATTGTTGACTCGCTCTGCGGGAAAACCAACGACGCACAAACGTACGTAATCCAGCGGCGGTGGCTTTGCGCCATACAGAAATGGGGCGGGCTCAATGCCGTTAAAGCTCAATAGGTTACGGTGATTGTCGTTGAGTTCGACTATTGCACCATCTAGACCAGACTGTGAGTCGTCTAAAAGGGCTCGGCGAGCGGAGGTGAATTCAAACGGAATTGGGTGTGGGTCCGCAGGGGCCGGGCCGAAGACATCCATCAAGAACTGAGCCTTAATGACTACACCGTCGGCGCTTGATAATCTGTCAATCTCATTGAGCACGTGGCCCGCAGTAACCAATAGCCAGTGAGAATTGGCCTCGATAACAAACCCAGATAGCGCATACGTGAACTCCTTGCCGGCATGCTCTCCGATCAGGTGAGCGTACCGAATGCAGCCTGCAACGCTATGCCTACAAAGATGAGCTAGAAGCTCCCGCCCGTCGTCAAGGTCTTTGCCGGTCAACATTTGTTTTCACGCTTAAAGGGCCGGGCAGGGCCGGCGCGCACTTTGGGGGATTTAGGCTGGCGCGGCAAACGTTGATTTGCTAGACCAGAGTCCGTGAGTATGGGCGGCAAGGCCGCGGTTTGCAGTTCGTTCACGGAGGTCACTCATGGCTGTGCAAGTAAGACCGGATATCAGGAGCATCAAGCATCATTTTGCGGAGCTTCGTGATCCGCGTTCTACGATCAATCGTCGGCATCTGCTGGTCGACGTGGTGGTGATTTCGCTGTGCGGCGTGTTGGCCGGCGCCGATGGCCCGGTGGCGATTGAAGTCTGGGCGAAGGCGAATCGCAACTGGCTGCGACGACATCTGAAACTGCCGCATGGCATACCATCGCACGACACGCTCCGGCGGTTCTTGGAACGCGTCGATCCGCAAGCGTTTCAGCGCTCGTTTACCGCCTGGATCGAGTCGCTGCTGATTCCCGATTCCGAAGGGGCGCGGCTGCTGAACATCGACGGTAAGACGTTGCGTCGGTCGCACGATCGCAAACGCGGGCTGGGTCCGTTGCACCTGGTCAGCGTGTGGGCCAGCGAACAAGGCCTGACGTTGGGCCAAGTCGCCACCGAGGAAAAATCGAACGAAATCACGGCGATTCCCGCGGTGTTGGACCTGGTCGACGTGAAGGGCGCGATCGTGACCATCGACGCGATGGGCTGTCAGAAGGCGATCGCCGAGAAGATTATCGAGCGAGGCGGCGACTACGTCGTGCCCGTCAAAGGTAATCAAGGGAATCTCGAACAAGCCGTCGAGGCATTCTTCGACGAGCATCTGGAAGACGACTTCGCGCGAGTCAAAGTGAGCCGCTTCGAGACCGAAGAGAAACGGCACGGCCGCATCGAACGTCGCACGTACCTGCAAGTCAACGTGCCGCTCGCGCTCGCTGGCCGCCAGGAGTGGGCTGGACTTCGCACCCTGGGAATTGCCATCAGGACCCGTGAAATCGCGGGCCAAGAGACGGGCGAAGTGCAGTGCTACATCAGCAGCATGAAGCGCAACGCGAAGCAGTTCGCCCGCGCGTCGCGAGGTCATTGGAGCATCGAGAACAGTTGCCATTGGAGCTTGGACATGACCTTCCGCGAAGACGAAAGCCGCGTCCGCAATCGCCGCTTGGCCGAGAGCCTGGCGTGGCTGCGGCGTTTCACGCTCTCGCTGCTCAAGCAACATCCCGATACCAAGAAAAGCCTGGTGATGAAACGACGCCTCGCCGGCTGGAGCACGACATTCCTGTCAGAAGTTCTTTTCGGAGTGCCAACTTAGTGCTGCGCCGGCCCTGAGGGCCGGGTATTGCCTGCGGCATCCTCACCGGCAGGACGACGAAGTACCTGGAATATTATCACTCCCAACGGCATCCTGGAACTGTTGGGAGGATAACCTATATTTGCGATATGAACCAATTCCGCAAATATCTGAAAGCCCAGCTAGCCGAACTCCACGCCCTAAACATGGACGAGTACACGGAAAATGACTTTGACCTCGCCGGCAGCATCGTCGCGAAAGCAAGTCGCCGTGCCGCCGAACTTGGCTTGCCGAAATGGACTCGATACGCGGCCTGTGAGCAACTAGCTCCGCGACGTGCTCGCGAGATTCTGGCCGAAATGATAGCCGCCACGGGGCGCACCGCCGAACCAATCGACGATGACGCCCCGTTGACTGTTGAGCGAGCCGCCCGTCGCCTGAATCTTGGCAAACGCACCGTCTATCGTCTGGTCCAGACTGGCGAGCTACCCTGTGATCGAACGGGCAGGACAATCCGCATCATGCCACAGGCGATTGCGGCGTATCTGTCCCGGTCCCAAGGTCCAACGGCGGGACTATTTTCCTAGCCTCTTCGGCCAGCCTCTTTCCCTCTTCGATATGTCCGTATCGCGTGGCGAGCATTCGGCCATCGACGTGACCCAAGAGCTTGGACACAATGAGCGAATCTTGCCCTGATTCAAGCTGGTGATGCGCGAACGAATGCCGCAGTGTCGTAGCGCACAGCTTGGGCATTTTCATAATGCGCTTGAGCCGCTTGAAACGGCAGTTCATCTTGTTTCGGTCCTAAGGCTTTCCGGCTTGCGTGCAAAAGAGCTTGCCTTCCGGGTGCTGCTTTGCCAGTCGCTTGACTATTGCCAGCGCGGTCGGCGGTAGGTGAACGACTCGGGACCGCTTCTGACCCTTGCTGTCTCTAATGAACAGCACAAGCCGCTCGCCCTGTAAGTGAGATGCTTCGTACTTGAACATCTCTTGAACTCGTGCCCCGCTAATCAACATGACGGCAATGAAGTCTTTCAGGTCGTCTCGGCAGGCATCAATGAGCGTCTGCCATTGGTCGGCAGGCAGGAATTCTTGCCGCACCGTCGCCGTTGGCTTTTCCATCATGGCGATGGGGTTAGCGCTGGCGTACCCCATCTTCACTGCCCAGTTGCACGCCGTTTTGATCCACGTAATGAGATTGTTGACTCGGGTTGGCCCGCAGTTCGGGTAAGTCGTGTCGAGCCACCTTTGGACGTGGAACGGCCGCAAATCCATGGTCCGCATTCGGGCGGGCAGGAACTCGACGGATAAAAGGGGTCGGGAGTCTTTTATAGTGCCACGGGGGGCCGCGGGGTCGGACGACGAGAACGGGTTGTGAGGAACCATTCTACTTCCCCCTTCGCCGCCGATGATCGTGGTGTCGCTGCGCATTAGTCGGCGGGTTAACGCGAATGGCGTGCGGCAATCATTCCTTCCGTTTGATCGTCTTTTCCACGAACGCCTTGATCGTGGCCATCACTTCGGGCGACGCCCAGTAGTCGATCACGGCTTGATCGTTGCCTTGCTGGGCTCGCACGGCTTCCAACAGCGGGCGGCGCACGGCGAGCTTCGTGGCGGCGAACGTGGTGGGCAGGATGGCCCCCATTTCTTCGGCCACCGCGAGCGAACGGTCGAGCAGTTGTTCCGGCTCGACCAGTTCATCGACCAGCCCACGCGCCAAGGCCTGTTCGGGCAAGTACGTGCGGCCGGTCAGGATCATTTCGGAGAAGTGTTCGGGCGGAGTGGCGAACCGCGCGATCTCCAGTGCCCACGCCGGGAACTGCACGCCGACCAGCACTTCGGTCAGGCCGATGCGGGCTTTGCCGCCGGCCAGGATGCGCTGGTCGCAGGCCATCACCACGATGCCGCCGCCGGCAATGGCGTGGCCGTTGATCGCGGCCACCAGCGGTTTGGGGAAGGTGGCCAGCCGCTCGAAAACCTGGTTCATGCGCGGCACGAACTGGCGGATGTAGGCCTCGCCGCCGGAAGCCATCTCGGGCAGATCGACGCCGGCTCCGAACACATTGCCCTGGCCGGTGACGACGACCGCGCGGGTGGCGTTTTTCTCGAGAGTTTGCAGCGCCTCGTCGGTCGCATTCAGCAAATCCAGGTTCAGCGCGTTCCCTTTGCCGCGAACCAGGCGCAGGATCGTCACTGCGCCGCGTTCTTCCAATTCGATCATGATTGCTCTCTGGGTTGCATCACGAGGATGGCGTGGCGACATTATAGCGTGTCGCCGGTCGTCTGGCGGCAGTCCACTCGGTTCGCGCACCTTCTTTTGAGAATGCACTCATGACGTACTCGATCGATCGTTCCCGTCGCATCCCTTTGCTGCTGTTTGGCCTATGTGCCGTTGGATTGATGGCTGCGTCCGCCCGTGCGGCCGACGACAAGGAGTTCAACTACGACGAGAGCAAGGTGCCGAGCTTCGTGCTACCCGATCCGTTGGTGATGAACGACGGGCGGCCGGTCACTAGCGCCGTGATGTGGCGTCAGGAACGACGCCCCGAGCTGCTGAAAATGTTCGAGGAGAATGTTTACGGCCGACGTCCGCCCGAGCCGCGGGGCATGCGCTTCCACGTGACCGAGACCGATTGGCACGGCAAGGGCGTGCGCAAAAAGGTGAACGTGACATTCTTCGAAGGCCGACGGTCGTATCCCGGCTTTACGATCACGGTGTATGCGCCGCGACGCGGTCGGCGGCCCGTGCCGGCATTCGTGGGCATGCACCTGTTCGACACCAAGGAGGAGGATCCGATTCCGGGCAAACTGTTGACCGAAGACGTCGGCATGCCGCTGCCCGGCAAAGACATTCTGAGCGTGATTCTCGATCGGGGCTACGCGGTGGCCTCGCTGGACGCGGCGGACTTCTGCCCGGACGACAAGGAGAAGTTCCGCGAAGGTTTGCTCAAGCAATGGTATCCCGACCGCAGCGGTCCACCGGGACCTGACGAGCCGGGCGCGATCGCCACCTGGGCCTGGGGGCTCAGCCGGGCGCTCGACTACTTTGCTTGCGACCCGGGCATCGACGCCAACCGCGTGGCGGTGATCGGTCATTCGCGGATGGGGAAAACGGCGCTGTGGGCTGGCGGAGGACCCGCGGTTTGCCATGGTCATTTCCAACGATTCCGGCTGCGGCGGCGCGGCGCTCAGCCGGCGGCGCTTTGGCGAGACCGTGGCGCACATCAATCACAATTTCCCCCACTGGTTCTGCGAAAACTTCTCGAAGTACAACGACCGCGAGGACCAGTTGCCCCTCGATCAGCACGAGCTGGTGTCGCTGTCCGCGCCGCGGCCCGTCTATGTCGCCAGTGCCCAGGAAGATGGCTGGGCCGATCCGCGCGGCGAGTTGCTCTCCGCCCGCGGCGCCGAGTCGGTTTATCGGCTATTCGGCAAGCAGGGCATCGGCACCGACGACCCGCCGCTGAACCGGTCCGTCGGCCAAACGATCGGCTATCACAAGCGCGCCGGCAAGCACGCGCTGACCGACTTCGATTGGCTGAAGTACCTGGACTTCGCCGACCGGCATCTGCGTTAGGCGAGAGGCTGGAGGCCCGAGGCTGGATACGGGAGAAACACGACCACGACGCACGGACACACTTGCGTCCGTGCGTTTGGGCTCGCCACTGCTTGCCGTTCCTCGGTTGTCGCTACTGTGTCGCCGTTAATAACTCTTCCCCCTCCCGTCTCCAGCCTCCCGCCTGCCGGCTTCACTCCCCGTCCCGATGCACCAATCTTGGCGCAAACGCCGGAATGCACACCGAGACGTACTCGGCGCCTTCGGGGCCGGGCGTGCTGTATTTCACCCATTCGCCCGCGGGCACCATGACGGCCTGGCCGGCGGCGACGTCGAGTTGTTCGTCTTCCAACTCGAGGTGGAGCGTGCCGCATAGCACGAGCGTGTACTCGTCGAAGGCGGGTGTTTGTCCCGGTTCGATCCAGCCGGTGGGGCTCTTCATCCGCGCGATACTCACTTCCTGTGTCGCCGAGTTGACCCGGCCGACAAACTCTTCGATCGATTTCGGCGGCGTGCCGGCCGCTTGCACGCGCGTGGGCTTGGGGATCAACGTCGCCATGAAATATCTCCGGCTGAGGACGGGGCGCCCGGGTCGGCATTTCTTGTACCGGCAAACCGCTTTGCCGACAAGTGCCGAGTGGGATGCGCCTAACCGATATTGGCAGGCGGCGCAGCGGGACGCGGGCGCACCAGCAGGCGGTAAAGGGCGGGCATCACGAACAGCGTCATCACGGTGCTGGAGATGACGCCGCCGATGACCACCGTGGCCAAGGGCCGCTGGACTTCGGCGCCCATGCCGTTGGAGAGCGCCATCGGCGCAAAACCCACGCTGGCCGATCAAGACCCTGGAAGGCTTCGAGAGCCAATGGGTCGACTACGCGCTGGCCGAGCAACGGCGCGTGCAGGACGCGTGAGACGGCAACCGACAAAAACCGGCCTTCCGGTTACTTTGACTTGGCCGTTTTGATGGTGGCCTTTTTGACGGGCTTGATGGTCGAGTAGAAACCGAACATCATCTCGTCCCACGTCTGCTCGCCCCAGATGACTTCCTGCGCGGGATCGGGGTTGGCCGGATTGTCGACCGAGTTGTCGAAATAGGCCGTGCAGATCATGCGGCTCCCCTTGGGAATGTGTTTGGGCTCTTCCAGCATGTACCACAGTTGCCAGTTGAAGTCGTAGCGGGGCACGTCGAGCAGCACTTCGCGCGTGCCGTCGGGCAGTTGCAACTCGTACTTGAACGACTTGCCGCGGACGTGCATGTGCGGGTTCATGCCTAGCAGGGTGGCGTCGCGCAAGAAAAGCTTGCGGGCTTCGACGTGGTAGTTCGGATCGTTGGGTGGGATGACAAATCCCAAGTCGCCGCAAGTGCCGCCCATCACCTCGTCCGTCACATCGCTCGGATCGGCATAGACGAAGCCGACGTAGCTGCGGTCGGTTTGCTCGGTGCCGTTGGGAGTATAGTGATTCTGGAAGATGAGCTTCGATCCGGCGGTGACCTTGATGGCCATGCCCTCGTCGAAGCGACGCGGCGTCATGCCAGGGGCATAGGCCATTTGCGGGGCGCCGAATCGCGGTTCGCCGGGCTGCTGAATGAAGACGATCACGTGATGCGTCACCGCGGCGTTGCCGCACTTCACCTCGGCCTCCTTGATCCAGCGGTCCTCGGTAAAGCCGGGATCGACTTCGTAAATCTGATAGTCCACCACACCTTCGGCCGGAATGGTGAACGGCTCGTCCGACATGTAGAAGATCTGATCGGGCTCGGAAATGCCCCAGCCCTCGGCATAAGAGACTTCCGTCGGCGTCCGGTTGGCATCGCCCTCGGGACAGCCGTTTTCGATCCAACGATCGATCAGTGCGATTTCCTCTTCGGTCATCGACGGGTTGTTCTTGAATTCGTCGTGTTCTGGCGCGGCCAGCCAGGGCGGCATGCGGCGCTCGTGAATCACTTCCTGCATCATTTCGGCCCAGCCGACGACTTCGTCGTAATCGGTCAATGCAAACGGCGCGATCTGCCCTTCGTGATGGCACTCGACGCAGCGGCTTTCCAGGATCTTGGCGATCTGATTCGAATACGTGACCTCGCCGGACGGTTCCGGACGGTGTACGCGGCCAATCAAGCAACCGATTGCCGGATTGTTCGGCTGGCTAACGGGCTTGCCGGCCAGCAGTTCGTTGACGGCCACTTGCACGTCGTTGCGGTTGGCTTCAGCCTTCTGATAGCCGATGCCGTACTGGTCGTCGATGCGGCCCCAATAGCGCACCACGCGGTCCTGATCCAGCACGAACACTTCGGGCGTGCGGCACGGCGCCAAACGCGTCGGCAACCGTGTTGCCGGGGTCTTTCATGATCGGGAATGGAATCTGATGGCGCTGCGCGTGCGCGGCGACTTCCGTGATCGAATCCTGCTGGTTGGCGTTGATACCCACGAAGGCCACGCCCTTGGATTCGAAGTCGGCCGCCAACTCGGTCATGCGAGGCACGTACAGGTTGGCCAAGGGGCATTCGGTGCCCAGAAAGGCCACGACCACGAGTTTCGAGTCGGCCCAGTCGGAGAGCGAACGCTTGCGACCGCGATAGTCTTCGAGGGTGAAGTTTTCGATCTTGCGACCGATGCGCGGTTCGCTGTTGGCCGCCGATTGGCCTACCAGAGCGAAGCCCGCCGCGATGCAAAATAGCGAGGCTCCCAAGATCCAGTTAGTTGCCGGCGATCGTTTCAGAGCACGCATGATCAAAATCTCCATCCAGTTGAGGTGAGTCGATCGTATTCTTGTCGACCGACAGTTGCGTCGGGCGCGAACGGATTTGAGCGGAACGATAACTATTTCGAGGTCTGCGTTTCAGAAACCTTGTGCGTTGAGAGTTGGTCCGACAGATCCTGATCGGCGAGGCAAATCTCAAACCAGCCGTAGCACATCTCTTCCCAGGTTTGCGGTCCGTAGCGCACGTCGATGGTTGGATCCGGATTGTTGAGATTGTCGGCCGAATTGTCAAAGTGCGCCGTGCAGAGCATCTTCGTTCCCTTGGGCACTCGCTTGGGTTCGGCCAGCGTATACGTCGTCTGCCAGCCGAAGTCATACTGCGGCACGCTGAGAATGATTTCTTCCTCGCCATCGGGGTACAACAGCTTGTAGAGAAAATCCTTGCCGCGCAGGTGCATGTGCGGCGAAACCGACCACAACAGCGAGTCCTGCTCGAACGTGTAGTTCGATTCGACCTGCTGATTGCTGGCGTGGGCGGGTATGACAAAGTCGTGCGTGTCGGAGTGCTGCACGGCGATTTCGCGCTTCACCGTCGTCGGGTCGGCGAACTTCACGCCCAGATAGCTGCGGTCGACCTGCTCGGCGCCGTTGGGCGTATAGTGCATTTGGAAGATGAGTTTGCTACCGGCGGGAATGTATCGGGCCGTGCCTTCGGGAAGCACCGGCGAGCGGTATCCCGGCGAGAACGATGAGAACCAATCGAGCTGGGTCAGCGGCAAATCGGCGCTAAAATACTTTGAAACGCCGCGCGGCGGCACGACGTACATCACGATGTGATGCACCACGCTGGCATTGCCCGGACGCGGCTCCATTGCCGTGACCCACTTGTCCTCTTTCCAACCAGGATCGACGACAAAGTTCTGATAGTCGACCGTCCCCTCGGCAGGCACCTGGAATTCCTTGGGCATATAGATGACTTCGTCCGGCTCGGGAATCATCCAGCCCTCGGTGAACTGGGGTGGCTCGGGCATGTCCGCCGGATCTCCCTCGGGCGCGCCGGCGGCCACCCAGGTTGCAATGAGCTTCTTTTCCTCGTCGCTCAGCCGCGCGTCGTTGGCAAAGTGGCCGTAGCGCGGATCGGCGTGCCAGGGTGGCATGCGCGCCTCGGCGACGACCTCGCCAATCGTTTCAGCCCATCCCGACGCTTCGCCGTAGCTGGCCAGCGAAAACGGACCGATCTGCCCCTCGCGATGGCATTCCACGCAGTGTTGATTGAGCAGCCGGGAGATTTGGTTGCTATAAGTAACCTGGCAACTCGTGTCCGGTTTCTTGTGGCGGCCGATCAAGCAGCCCGTGGGCTCGGTGCGAGACACGCTGACTTCCTTGCCCGCGAGCAATTCGTCGAGCGCCAGTGCCAAATCGTTGCGCCGCGGCTGGGGTAATTGATAGCTTAGTTGCTTGCCGGCGGGGGTTCGCTGCAGTCCGTATTGGTCGTCGACACGTCCCTGATACTTCACCACGCGGTCCTTGTCCAACACGTAAACCGCCGGCGTCCGCAAGGCGCGCAACTGGTCTGCCAGCGCGCTGTTGAGATCCTTCAGGATAGGAAACTCGATGCCGTGTACGCGGCCAAAATGTTTCAGCGCGGTGACGCTATCCTGCGTGTTGGCGCTAACCCCATAAAACGCCACCCCCTGCGGCTCGTACTGCTTGGCCAGGTCGGCCAACCGCGGGGCATAGAGCCGAGCCAATGGGCACTCGGTACCCAGCAGCGCCAGCACCACGATTTGGTGCTCGTCTTGCGCAAGCGAATGCTGTTGCCCGTATGCGTCGGAGAGAGTGATTTCGCCGAGCCTGGCTCCGATGGCCGAGGGCGTTTCCGCCACTTCGCCGCGCGAGACCGCGCACAAGCACACAAGCACCAGACCGCCGGCAAACATGTCTCGCGTCACCATGGGAAATCTCCTCACGCCTGGAAGCCATGGATCGAATGAAACCTCGGCAGCGCCTGCCGAGCAAAGGGACCTTGTCACTTCTCGTTCGGTTTGGGAAACATTTCGGCGAGCCGCGCTCGCAGCCGCTGGGGTTGAAAGTGCCGCTCGATGGCCGCGTCGCTGACTCCGACGCCGCGCAGCGAGAAGATTACTGCCTGATCGGCCAGGTCCTGGAGGCTGCCGCGATATTCGAACGCAGGTGGCTCGGACAGGTGACTCAACTTGAGTGCCATGCCCAGTTGTTGCACGAAGCGAAATCGCAGCGGCGTCTCTCCTCGCAAGGCAACAATGTCGCCGCTGGCGATGGCCGCCTGGTAGCTCGCGTTGACGTAGTCCATCCAATTGGCCGCCGTGTCGGCCAGAATGGTGCGCGCGTGCTCGCCGTCGTCCAGCAAACTCTGGAAGAACAGCCGTTGCGTGCCGGTATCCGCGCCGCGCTGGCCGGGAAAGCCAAACAAAATGAAATCGATCGTGGCGTACGACAGCAGCACGAAGGACTCGATGCCCGGCGTCAGCGTAGCGAAGCGGGCAATCGTGAATTGCGACAAACGACGCGCTTCGGCCAAGGCTTCGGCGTAGAGCGCCTGCTTGCTGGGAAAGTGTTTGTAGAGCAGCGCTTCGGAGACCCCGGCCGCTTCGGCGATTTCACGCACCGAAGCGCCGCGCAGCCCCGCTTGGGCAATGACCGGAGCGGCGGCGCGCAAGATAGCTTGCCGGCGCTGGTCGGCGGACATGCGCTTGGGGCGTTTCGTCTTGTCGACGGTGGCCACGGCAGAGGGTTCCTGCGGTAAGTTAGCGTTTACTCACCGTCGCATTGTGGCCTGCCGCGCGGCCCTCGTCAAGCACGTCTCCGTAGCCTAACGCAAGGGGGCCGACCCGGCGCACACGGCATCGATGTGAGCCGCATTTCCGCGCCGAATCGCAGGATTCCTCTCCGAACCCGAATCGCGTCCAAGACAGATCGTGCGGCCGATCGTCAGGTAAACGGGACGGGCCTGACGTTGCAGTTATTGTGCGCGGTTCCTGCCTTGCCAGCGGGCAAGAATCATGCACTTCGCAAAGCGCCGTTGGCGGATGGCGAAATTGCAAAATGGGCGCATCCGCTTGCCACAAAACAGTTTTCTTCCCTCGGTCCTCGTCCTTGCTGCTTGGATACTGATCGTTTGGAACGAGATTTTCTAATGCGAGCCCATGCCGTTGTTCCGCGCCGATCGTCGTCGCGGGATGTTTCTGCAAGAGTCATCTCAATACCTCTCACGGGCAGACGCCGAGTCGGTGTTTCGCACGCAAACATCGCCCCGGCGAGCGCTGGAGGCCCGCGCCGCGTTCGCGATGCTTTCTTCACGACTATGTTGACCGATGCGCATTTTCCTACCGCTTTTGTCGTATGTGCCGACCGCACGACGCGAGAGGCCATCCGTTCGGCCATCGCATCGGCGGGGCGCGCCGTGCAGGCATTCCAATCCATCGATGAATTCCGAGCTGCTTACGACGTCGGCATGCCGGGCTGCCTGGTCCTCGACGTGACGTCGCCGCTGGCCAGCGGCCTGGAACTGTACGAGCAAGTGATTCGCGAGGGCAAGCGGCTCCCGGTGATCTTCCAGGTGGAACGCACCGATTCGTCGCCGTGCGCGGCGGGCATCAAAACCGGCGCCATCGACTTTGTCGAGAAGAACTGCGAACCGCTGTTGCTCGTCGAGCGGATCGATCGGGCACTCGTCCTGGACAGACAATGGCGCCAGCGCGAGCAAGACGATTCGGCCGTTAGCGCCCGAATCGCGCGGCTCAGCGACCGCGACCAAGACACGCTCGACCTGATGCTGACCGGCGCAACCGACCGAGCGATGGCGAGCAAGCTCTACGTTTCGCGACGCGCGGTCGAGATGCGGCGCAAAGCGATCATGCGCAAATTGAAAGTTCGCTCACAGACGGAGCTGTTGGAGATGGCCATCACCCAGCGGATCTTGACGGAGATCTCCGGCACGCTCTCGGCAGCCTGGCGCCGCGGCTAGCGTCGATCGTCCGCGGCGACTGGCAGCCGCGTTCTAGGTCCAGTTGTCCTCGCTGCCCATGACGAGATCGACCATCGCCCCAACTCCGGTGGTCTTGGTGGCCGTTTCGCTGGCTTCGCTCGAGTTCCCAAACGAGTCGGTGCCCGTCACCGTAAAGGTGATCGTACCGTCGTCCAGTCCGCTCACGTCGATATCGATAATCGACCAGGTGCCGTCTTCGCTGACCGCGGTGGCGATAGCGTCCGTTGAGTGCGTGCCGTCGCTGGCCACCAACGAGATCGAGGCGCCCACTTCGCCGGTGCCGCTGGCCGCGGTCGCCGTCTCGTTGCCATCATCGATCGGATCGGTGACCGCCGCGACCGCCACGGACGGCGCGACGGTATCCTTTTCGGCCGTCATGCTGGTGGCCGCCGTGTTGTCATTTTCGTCGGTAGCCGTCGCGGTGAAGGTCAGCGTGCCATCGGCCAGTTCGCTGACGTCCACGCTCGTGATGCTCCAAGTAGCGTCCTGGCCGACCGTAGCCGTGTACTCGGTGGTCGAGTTGGCGCCGTCGCTGACCACCAGCGTGATCGTGGCGCCGACTTCGCCCGTGCCGCTGACCGTCACGTCGGCAGCGCTTTCCGCGTTGATCGGATCCGTGATTTGCGCGATGGCCACCGTCAACTTCGTGGCCGTGAGGCTCGAGGTGGCCGTGTTGCCGGCCGCGTCGCTGGCGGTCGCCGTGTAGGTCAGCACGCCGTCGGCCAAATCGGTGGTGTCGATGCCCTCGATGCTCCACGTGCCGTCGCCGGCGACGGTCGTCGTGTATTCGGTCGTCGAGTTGGCGCCGTCGCTGGCCACGACGCTGATCGTGGCGCCGACTTCGCCGGTGCCGCCGACACTGGTTGCCGTGTGGTTGGCGATCGTGATCGGGTCGAGAATGGTGGTGACCTCAACCGCCGGCGCCGTCAGATCCATCGTCGCTGTCATGCTGGCCGTGTTCGAGTTTCCGGCTGCGTCGGTGGCCGTCACCGAATAGGTGAGCGTGCCTTCGTTCAAGCTGCTGACGTCGATGCCGTCGATGCTCCAGGCGCCGTCTTCGGCGACCGTGGCCGTATACTCCGTCGTGGAATTGTTGCCGTCGGTGGCGACCAGTGTGACCGTGGCGCCGACGTCGCCCGTGCCGCTGGCCGCAACTGCCGCGGCATTGGCAGCATTGATCGGGTCGGTTACCGACGTGAGGCTGACTGCGGGGGCGACTGTGTCTTTCTGAGCGGTGATGCTGGCTGCGGCTGTATTGTCGCTTTGGTCCGTGGCAGTGACATCGAACGTGACCGTGCCGTCAGCCAGTGCGCTGACGTCGATATCGGTGATGGTCCAAGTGCCATCTGCACCGATGGTCGTGGTGTACGCGATGGTGGTGTTGGCGCCGTCGCTAGCCACCAGCGAGATTGAGTTGCCGGCCTCGCCGGTACCGCTGACGGTGACGTTCGTTTGGTCGCTGGAACCGATCGGATCGGTGACGCTCGTCACGGCGACGGCCGGGGCGACGGTGTCTTTGCTGGCGGTTTTGCTGCTACTGGCCGAGTTGCCGGCGGCGTCCGTGGCGGTCACGTTGTAAGTGATCGTGCCGTCGTTCAAGGCACTGGCGTCGATGCCAGCGAGGCTCCAAGTGCCATCGGCGGCAATCGTCGTTGTAACAGCGGTCGTCGAATTCGTGCCATCGGTAGCGACGACCGAGATCGTGGCGCCGACTTCGCCCGTGCCGCTGGCTTCCGTATCGTGATGATTGGCGATGGTGACCGGATCGGTGACGCTCGTCACGGCGACGGCCGGGGCGACGGTGTCTTTGCTGGCGGTTTTGCTGCTACTGGCCGAGTTGCCGGCGGCGTCCGTGGCGGTCACGTTGTAAGTGATCGTGCCGTCGTTCAAGGCACTGGCGTCGATGCCAGCGAGGCTCCAAGTGCCATCGGCGGCAATCGTCGTTGTAACAGCGGTCGTCGAATTCGTGCCATCGGTAGCGACGACCGAGATCGTGGCGCCCGCTTCGCCCGTGCCGCTGGCCGCGGTGGACGAGGCATTGTTCGCGTTGATTGGATCGGTGACGTTGGAAACTGCGACCGCCGGAGCCACCGTGTCCTTGGTGGCCGTTTTGCTGTCGGTGGCCGTGTTCTGGTCTGTGTCCGTGGCGGTGACGTTGAACGTGATGGTGCCATCGGCAAGCGAGCTCACGTTGATCCCGGAGATCGACCAGGTGCCATCGGCGGCAACCGTGGTGGTGTACGCGGTGGTCGAATTGGTGCCGTCGGTGGCGACCAGTGAAATTGCTGCTCCCACCTCGCCGGTGCCGCTGGCGGTCACGTTGGTCTGGTTGCTGGAGTTGATCGGATCGGTGACGCCGCTGATGGCAACGCCGGTCGTTCCGGCGGTTACCGAATAGCTGGGGCCGACAAAGTCGCCGTTGTTGGCGCCGCTTCCGCCCAGCGCCGTGGCGTCCGCGCGAACGATCGAGTCGTCGTCGACCAGTTCGATACCGATACTGCCGGTGGCGCCGTTCGTGCTGACGGTCACGGTGTAGGTCGTGCCGCTGCCAACGACACTGGCCACGGTGGCGGTCGAACTGCCGATCACGGCAAAGTCGCTCGTGTCCACGCCGGTCACGCTTTCGTTGAATACGACGGTAAACCGCAGCGAGTTGCTCGTCGACGGATCGGCGTCGGCTTTGACGATCGACGTGACAACCGGAGCCGAGATGCCGTATTGGCTGACGATTCCGGCCAACAGTTCGTTCGCCGGAGGCGTCGACGCCAGGAACAACCTTGCGGATATCATCGAGGAGACGAGGCTGCCGATGCCAAAGTTGTAGCCTGTGCCTTGAGCATCGGCGCCGACCACGATTCCGGTGATGGTGTTGTTGGCAGCGGCGCCGCCAAGGCTGCCCGCGGTCGATGCGCCCAAATTAAACTTGACCGGCTGATCCATCGTGAGCGAGAAGGTTCCTGCCCGCAGGCCGGTGAAGGAAAACGAACCGTCGCTGAGTGTGGTCGTGGTGAGTGAGGGCAGGGCCTTGCCTTGCGAGTCGGTTCCGTGGAGAGTAATGATGATGCCGGCCAAGGGAACTTCGCTGGCGTCGTACGCAGCGTTGCCATTGGTGTCACGGTAGACCGTGCCGGACAGCGTGCCGTTGGTTGCCGTTGCCTTGGCGGCGGTCATCGTGCTCTGCTTCGAGTTGCCAACGCCATCGGTGGTGGTGGCAGTGAATGTCACCGTGCCGTCGGCCAGCGCCGACACGTCGATATTGCTGATCGACCAGGTGCCGTCGGACGCGACGGTCACGCTGTACGAAGTGGTCGTGGTCGTGCCATCCGAAACGGTGACGATCACCAGCGCGCCCACGTCGCCGGTACCGTTGACGACCACGCTGGTCGCATCGCTGATCGGGTCCGTGACCGAAGTGATGGCCACGTTTGGCGCGACCGTATCCTTGGAACTTGTAATGGTCGCTTGCGCGCTGTTCTTGCGCCGCATCGGTCGCCGTGGCCGTGATGGTTATCGTGCCATCGGCCAGGGCGGTTAGATCGATGCCGCTTATCGACCAGGTGCCATCGGCGCCAACCGTAGTGGTGACGGCGGTGGTGGAATTGGTGCCGTCGCTGGCGACGACCGAAACGCTGGCGCCGACTTCGCCGGTGCCGCTGGCGGAAACGCTCGTGACGTTGGACTGATTGACAGGGTCCGTGACCACGGTGATGTCGATCGTGGACTTGCTGGCGTCGAGCGTGTCGGTGGCGGTGTTGAATGCAGCGTCCGTAATCGTGGCCGTATAAGTAATCGTTCCGTCGATCAGTGAGTTCACGACAAGCCCCGTCACGCTCCAAGTGCCGTCTTGTCCGACCGTGGTGGTCACTGCGGAAGTCGTGGTCGTGCCGTCGCTGGCCACTACGGTGACCGTGGCGCCGACTTCGCCGGTGCCGCTGACCGTGATGTCATTGGAATTGGCGATCGTAACGGGCGATGTGCCTTCGGTGATGGCGATCGTCGGAGCGACCGTGTCCTTGACGGTCGTGATCGTGGTTTCCGTGCTGTTGCCGGCAGCGTCGGTGGCCGTGATCGTGTAGGTTATCGTGCCATCGGCCAATGTGCTGACATCAATGCCCGTGGCCGACCAGGTGCCCGTGTCACTGGCCGTGGCGGTAACGGCAGTGGTCGTGTTCGTGCCGTCGCTGGCGAGCACGGAGATGGTAGCGCCGGCCTCGGATGAGCCATTGACAAATGTCGCGGCCTCGTTGCCAAGGTTGATCGGGTCGGTCGTCGAAACCACGTTTACGGTCGGGGCAACGGTATCCTTCGTGACAGTCTTGCTGTGCTCGGACGTTTGCTGTTGGGAATTGGTTGCAGTCGCCATGTAAGTGATTGGGCCGTCGGCCAAGGCGCTGACGTCGACGCCGGTGATCGTCCAATCGCCGTTTTGATCGGTGGTCGTGGTATACGTCGTGGTCGTATTGGCGCCCTCGGAGACCACCAGCGAGATTGCGGCACCGGCTTCGCCGGTGCCGATGACGGTGGTATTGTCGGCGTTCGAGGCATTGATGGGGCTGGTGATCGAGGAAATAGCCACGGCGCTTTTGGTCGCCGTCTGTGTAGCTTCCGTCGTGTTCACGCCGTCGCTAGCGGTGGCTTGGAAGGTGACGGTGCCGTCGGCCAAATCGCTGACGTCGATCCCCGTGATCGACCAGTTGCCGTTGCCATCCACGGTCGTCGTGTACTCGGTCGTTGTATTTGTGCCGTCGGTGACGACCAGTGAGATGGAGACGCCCACGTCGCCCGTGCCGCTAGCCGATACGTTGGAAGCGTTGGCCAGAGAAATCGGGTCGGTCGCCGAGGTGATGGCTACCGTTGGCGCGACCGTGTCGAGAAACGATGTACTTGCATAGTCCGTCACATTGCCGGAAGAGTCCGAACTTGAGGCGTTGAAGGTAATCGTGCCATCGTCGAGACTACTGACGTCGATCCCCGTGATTGTCCACGTCCCGTTCGCGGCTACGGTCGTTTCCAGAGCGGGCAAGATCATACTGCCAGAAACGAGCAATTTCACGGTCAAGCCGGGGTCGCCGGTGCCCGTGACGGCGACTGCCGTTGCATTGCTGGTGCCGATCGGATTGGGGACGCTGGTGATCGTCAAGCTGGGCGAAACGGTATCCTTTTGTGCCGTGATCGTGTCGACGTGTCCGGCAGTCATGTCCGTGGCCGTGAAGTTGATGGTGCCGTCGCTCAGGACAGAGACGTCAATTCCAGAGATGGTCCACAAACCGTCGCTGCCGACGGTGGTCGTCACGGGCGGAGTGGTAATCGTGCCGTCCGACGCGATGACGCTTATGGTGTCGCCGATGCCGGAATTGCCGTTGACGGTTACGTTGTGGACGTTGGTCGTATTGACCGGATCGCTGACCGAACTAATGGCGAATTCACCAATCACGGTGAGCGAAAACTGCTGCGCGTCGTGCAGTGCGTCGGCGCTATCGTCCGCGTGGGCTACGAGATGAATCACGCCCGCGAAGCCAGCGGCCGGTGTCAGAGTAACCGTGGCGGTGCTGTCGTCGATGGGAGTGACCGTCACCGCAACGTTGCTGGGCGCGTCCGTGAAACCGCTGTCGCCGGTCACACTAAAGCCAAGCGTTTTGCCAAATAGCTGATTGGCCGAAATCTGGAAACTGATCGCGTTGCCTACGGTCGTCGTCTGGTCGGCCACGGTGTTCAACAGCAAGGGATGTTCCTGCGTCGCCTGGGTCAATGGCGCGGCGTCGATCGTGAATGATTTCTGATCGCTGCTGCCATCGCTGGAGTGTGCCGTCACCGTGATCGACGACGTGCCCGTGTATCCGGCCGCTTCCGAAATGCGTACTACGCCGTTTTGTGTGTCGGTGATGATCGCGGCGCTGGTAATCGTCACGGGGCTGGTCGGCGAGCTATTGTTGGCCGTGATGCCCTGAGCATCCATGATCTTTTGATAGACGTCGAATCCGCTGGTCAACTGGCCGAAAATCGAGTGGCGAAAGTTGAGGTATTGCGGCGTGTTGTCCAGCGTCTGGCCGATGTCGGTGATGAAGAACTCCGACGTGTTCGAGTCGGGCGTGCCCGGATTGGCCATCGCCAGCATTCCCGGGCTGTTGAATGTCAGGTTGGGGTCGAATTCGTCGGCGAAACTGGGGACCGTCTTGGTGCCGTTGGCGCCACCCTGGATAACGAAGCTCGGAACGATTCGATAAAACTCCAAACCGTCGTAGAAGCCCGAGGTCACCAACGAAGTAATCTGGGCGACAGTGTTCGGAGCGAGGTTCTGGAACAATTCGACGGTCATCGTTCCGGAGAACGCCGTGCCCGAGCTGTCCGTGCCGGTGACGTTGAGTTCCAGCGTAGGGTTTCCGCTGAGGACCTCGACGGAAACGTCCGGGTTGCTACTGGAGACCGTGTAGGTAACCGATTCCCCGACGCCGCTGGTCGTCGACGTGAGCGGAACGTAGAGATTTTTCCCGGCGGGCACATCGAACACGCCCCCCGTGTCGGGGCCCGAAATGGGCGCCAGCGAGATGCTCAGCACCTGGCGCTGCTCCAACGCTTCGCATTGCAAGACGCCTCGGGTGCCCAGTCGACTGCGCAAAAAGGCCCGTCCCGTACGCTTGCCCGATTTCTTGCGACCTAGCGCACACCAATCCGAAAAGCCCATGAAGTATCTCCGCGAGAGACCGCCTGTGGTGGATGATCGCCGTTCCGGATGGCGACCATCGGCAGAAGCATCAGAATAGATTCGTGCTGAAGTGATTCGTTTATTGTAATTCGAGGGGGTGGCGTTTCAGTGCGCTGGCCAAGGTGGTTTCCCGATACAGTTTTCAACGCCGGGTCGCGCCAATCCGCCTCACCGTTGCCACTGGAACTCCCTGGAGAAAATTGCCGGAGGCGAGCGGGCACAGCGAGCCCGCTTCACGCTCCGGCACCCTACCGACGGGGGAGTAGGGTTGTTTGCTCTTCTCGGTTCCGGCCCCGTGCAAATTCTCACCGAGACCCTGCGGTCCTAATGGAAATACGAAGCGGGCGGACGAAAGCGCGCGCAAAAAGTGAAAAAAAGTTTGCTAGGGGTTCCGGTTTGAATTCCCGGAGGGGCCAGTTCGTCGAAGTCGGCAATAATTCTTCCCCGTGATTACGAATGGCAGGGTTGTGCCGGCGCATGCCAGCACGCAGGGCGAAACAAATGACGGGGCGAGGGATTTAATCCTTGGTCGGTGGCCGTCATCGGCCGTGCATCGCGAACCCGATGAGATGAGCAGGTTAGGCAAAGATTGACAGCCTGCGACGGGCCGAACTAGGATTAAGTCAGTATCATTTCTGCCACCGCGATCCACTCGGGTGCTCAGCACGGGGCGCCGCCCAGACCGCGGACCTTTCTTGTCGGTGCGGAGACAACGCCATGCGACGACCGCTGGGACGGAGCTCTCGAAACGATGCGCTTCGCCGCGGCGAGTTTCGCGCGCGCTTTGGCGTCGAGCTCCTTGAGCATCGGCTGGCCCTGAGCGCCGCTCCCGTAGCCTGGGTTGAGCTCGTGCGCGAACTGGCGGCGCACTTGCCGGAAGACGTGCCGATGCAAGTGACCATCGCGCCGGCCACCGTTCAGGCGCCTGAAGCGCCGCTGGTTGCGAGATTCACGGCCGAGAATCTCCAGCGTGAGTCCAGCACGCCGTTGCCGTTGGTCATTCAATGGCCACGCGCCGTGGTCAGCGAAGCAGCCGCGGATGCGCCGCTCCAATCCGCCGACCAAGGCACATTCGACATCGAGCGAATTCCGTTACAGTCCGAAATCTCCAACTCCGAGATTCCTGGCATCGGCACGGGATCGGATTTGACGCGTTTCACCGGGATCAAGAATTTATCGGATGTGGTTTTTCATGACGACTCGATCATCATATCCGTCGATCGACTGCCGCTGGGTGATCACTCGATATTGGATTTCGCCAAGGACATCGTTGAATCGCACGATGTTGGACTGCAAACCCATCACGAACCATCCGACGGAACGATCGGCACGCCGGCGAGCGGCTACATTCCGTTCAATGCAGGAATCATTCCGTTCAATGCAGGAATCTCGAATCGGGCGCCGGTCCCGGTGACGGCTTTCGTTCCCGAGGTAAGCACCACAACGCCCAAAGAGCCCACGGCAATTGCCAACGCCGCGCGTCCCACGCAGAGTGACGGCGCGGGTGCGTTGGCGTCCGCCGGTACCGCAAGCCCGTTGCAGTCGAGTCCGGTTGCAACGGCGCTGGGGGGCATCGCTGGGGGGCAGGCTAACCCGATCCGCTGGCTGCTGCCGAATCTGGATCTATCGAATCCCCACGGGCAGCGCGAAGGGCACCGCTCGGCCGATGCATTGGATCCGACTTCGGCACAAAACGACGGCAGCATCGCGCGGAGTCTGCCGCATTTCGCCTCGGCGGCGCTGGCCATGGTCGCCGACGCCCCGGCGGCGCTTGGTGCATTGGCCGGCGAAGTGGGTCAGCCGGCAAATCTATTGGGCAATGTGACGCTCGGCACCGAGGCGCTCGATCAGGCGCTTGCCAGCGTGCTGGACGAAGTCAACCAGTTGGGCGGCGATCTTTATTGCTGGTTCGATGAAGTAAACGTCGAGTCCTGGGCACGCACCGCAGCCGCGGCGGCGGTCGTTGGCGTGGGCGGCGCTGTGGCGTGGCGGGTGCGCGCAAGCGCAATGAAGACGAACATGCCGAACACGAATCGAGCACTTGGCTGTTCCATCAACTACACAGCAGCGGCGAAATATGATTGACGAAACGCTCGATTCGTTGCTCGCGAAGTTGAATGCCGGCGACGCCGCGGCCGCGGAGCAAGTGTTTCTCGCTTACGAGCCCTATCTACGCATGGTTGTGCGTCGTCGCCTGTCGGTTTCGTTGCGCGCCAAATTCGATTCCATGGATGTCGTGCAGTCGGTGTGGGCCGATCTGCTCGACGGACTGCAAAACGCCCGCTGGGCCTTTACCGATGCCGACCAGTTGCGCGCGTTCCTCGTCAAGATGACGCGCAATCGCTTCATCGACGGGTTGCGACATCATCGCAAGGCGCTTGAGCGAGAAGTTCGCCTGGGTGATTCCGGGGTGGAAACCTTGCCCTCGGCGCGCGATACGCGCGTCAGCGAAGAGTTTTACGCCGACGAGCTGTGGCAGCAAATGCTCGAGGCTTGCCCTTCCGGCCACTACGAATTGTTGAAGCTCAAGCGTCAGGGCGCGACGATCGCCGAGATCGCCGCCAAGACGGATCTTCACGAGGGGAGCGTGCGCCGCATCCTGTATGACGTGGCGCGCCGCGTCGCGCGGCGGCGCACTGCCGCCGATTCCGGCCCGCGCTAAGGGGGATGGCGCCGATGAGCTGGGCCAACCGCGGCGATTCCGCCAAGCATTCGCCGCATTCCGTCGAGTCCACGCGGACCTTTGCTCACGCGGGTCGCGTGCCAGAGCTCTCCTTCGAAATTGCGCACGCCGACGTCCTGCAAGAGATGGCCCACGACTGGGAATCGGGCGCCGGCGCTGGGGCGGAAGAATGGTTCCGTCGCTATCCATATCTGGCCGAACATGCCGAAACGGCCGTTCGCATCGTGTACGAAGAAATCTGCCTGCGGGAAGAGCAGGGCGAGACGGTCGACGCGGACGAGATTCAGCAACGATTTCCGCAGTGGGCCGACGCTCTGCGGATGCTGCTCGACTGCCATCAACTGATCCAGGCGGAGCAGCCCACGCCGAGCTTTCCGCAGCAAGGCCAACAACTGGGCGAATTGCAACTGGTGCGCAAGCTGGGCAGCGGCGCGCTGGGCCAGGTCTTCCTGGCCACGCAATCGTCGCTGTCCGATCGCCCGCTGGTGGTCAAGCTCACGCCGCGCACCGGCGATGAGCATCTGTCGCTGGCCCGTTTGCAGCACACGCACATCGTGCCGTTGTATCACGTGCTCGACCTGCCTGCGCAGAACTTGCGCGCCCTTTGCATGCCCTATGTCGGCGGGCAAAGCTGGTCGGCGTTGTTGGCGAATCTCAAAAGTGTGCCGGCAGCGCAGCGGTCCGGCACCAAGCTAGTCGAAGGCCTGGCCGACACCGCGGAACCTTCGACCGCTGCGCCGCAACGAACGGGTCCGGCGCTGGCGTTTCTATCGCGCGCCAGCTACGTGCAATCGGTCTGTTGGATCGGCGCCTGCCTGGCCGATGCGTTGCACTATGCCCATCAATGCGGCCTGGTGCACATGGACATCAAACCGTCGAACGTCTTGATCGCCGGCGACGGCCAGCCGATGTTGCTCGACTTTCATCTGGCGCGTCCGGCATTGCCCGCCGGCAGCGAGCCTCCCAGCCGTCTGGGCGGAACCCGCGGACATATGTCGCCCGAGCAGGAACTTGCCACCGAGGCGGTCCGCGCGGGCGCGCGATCCCCAAGGCCGTCGATGGCCGTTCCGATATCTACTCGCTGGGCGTGACGCTCTACGAGTCGCTCGCCGGCCGGGCCCCCGCCGCCGACGAAGCGACGCAGCGGCGCCAGTGGCGAAACTCGGCGATCGCGTCGAGTCGTGGGCTGGAAGATATTGTGCACAAGTGCCTGGCTGCTAATTCCCCAGACCGCTATCACGACGCGGGCCAACTTGCCGCCGATCTGCGTCGTCATTTGGCCGACTTGCCGTTGCAGGGCGTGCCCAACCGCAGCCTGCCGGAACGCTGGCGCAAATGGAGGCGGCGCAAGCCTCATGCCTTGGCCGGCGCCGCCGCCGTGTTGGCCGTGGTGGGAATCGCGGCGACCTTTCTATTGGCCTTTGGAAGCGATCGGGTCGGCACCGCCAAAGCAGCGCTGACGCAAGGCGAGCATAGCATGGCCAAGAACGAATTCGCCACGGCCGCCGATCAACTTGAGGACGGCTTGCGGGCCGTCCGCTGGATGCCCGGCCAAAGCGATCTGAGGCAAAGTCTGCAGAGCCAACTCGCCGCGGCGCAACATGGCCGGCTGACACAACGGGTGCATCGGTTGACCGAAGAATTGCGGTTCCTCGACAGCTACCAAACCGTCTCGCGCGCCAAGCTGCAACAACTGGACGACGTTTGCGAAAAGGTGTGGTCCGTGCGCCAGCGCGTTTTGCAATCCGGCGCTACCGCGTCGGTCGATCCCCAGGACGATACGCTACGAACCGATCTTACCGATCTGGCCATCGCCTGGGTCGGGCTCCGTGCGCGACTCGGTTCCCACGATCAGCAGGACGCACGGCGCCGCGAGGCACTGAGAGTGTTGGCGCAGGCCGAGTCGCTGAGCGGATCCAGTTTCGCGCTGGCGCTGGCGAAACGCGAATACCAATCGCCCGCACCGTCGGGATCGTCCAAAGTGAATCTGCTGGGGTTGCCCGAGCCGCACTCGGCCCGCGATCACTATGCGCTGGGCCGCTACCTGTTCAAGAGCGGACAACTGTCCGACGCGGTGCGCCAGTTCGATCGGGCGATCGACATCGAGCCCGGCACGTTTTGGCCCTACTTTTATCGGTCCATCGCCGCCTATCGGCTGCACCAGTTCGATCAAGCGCTTCACTCGCTCGATGTGTGTGTTGCGCTGGCGCCTGACAGCGCCCCGTGCTTTTACAATCGAGCCCTGTGTTATCAATCATTGGGCGACCCCGAGTTGGCATTGCGGGATCTTCACCGCACGATCAAGCTCGAACCGAAGTTGGCCATCGCCTGGCTCCAGCGCGGCAAGTTGCAGGCCGAGCGGGGCGATCTTACCGCTGCCAAGGCGGACCTGACCCAAGCCCTTGCCCTGGGAGCCAGCGCAGCCGACGTTTACTATCAGTTGGCGCGGGTGGCGATCCGCCGGGGCGACCGCGATGAGGCCCGCCACAATTTGGCGCTGGCATTGGAATCCGACGCCAGCTTCGCACCCGCCGCCACGCTGCGGATGGAATTGGACGCCGCGGCCAATTGAGTGCCCCTCGATGCGCGAGGATGATCCGCTGATAGCAACATCATTTGCTGTGGTGGCCCTGGCAATTTTGGGTGATACGGCGGCGTCCGGCGCTGCGAACTCAGCGCAAATCGAGTAGATTCCGGCAATCGACGGCGCCTGGCGGTGTTTGCGGGTGACTTTCCACCCCGGGCTGCGACGATATGATACCTACATGTCCACTGTTCGGCCTGTGCCACCAGAGTCGCGCAAGCGAGCGCGTCGCTGTTGGCTTTCCGGCCGGCCATTCGCCGCCGCACGGTTGTGGCGGCGATTGTCCGCAGGCACGCGAAGCTGAACTTCGCAAACCGTGCGGGCCAACAACCACGGAACCTCTTGGAGAATCTCTCATGCGTGCTCTCGGTCCAATTGCCTGCTTGCCGCTGTTGGCGATCGCGCTGGCGTTCTGTCTTGGCTGCAACGCGCCGAAATCCGATGCCGACAAGGACGATAGCGAGGCCGCCGCGCACGATGACCACGATCACGAAGGTCATGACCACGAGCATGCACACGATGACCACGACCACCATCACGCCGACACGTATGCCGAGGCCGTCGAGGAACTCGAAGAATTGCGCGATACGTTGCGAGACTCGCTGAAGGCCGGCGATCGCGACAAGGGGGACGAGGCGGTACACGAGATCGGCCACGTACTCGATAGTCTTGAACACCTGGCCGAGCATGCCGAGCTGTCGGCCGAACAAAAAGCCGACGTGAAGAAAGACGTCGATGAGCTGTTTGAGCACTTCGATAAGATCGACGAAGCGTTCCACGGCGACAAGGATCAGGAGATTCCCTACGACGAGCACGCGGAGAAAATCGATGCGGCCATCGAACGGCTGCACGGCCATGCGCATACGGAGACAGATGCGCATGCCGAGACAGAGAAGTAGTTGACACGTTGCATCCATGGCCGGCGCATCGCGCTTTCGACTTCACGAGGCGCCGGCTTCAGGACTTCACTAGCGGAGTAAGTCATCATGCGACACGCAGCCTGGAGTTTCTGGCCGCTGGCGGCCGTGCTGGTCGCCGCGCTGGCCGGATGCACTTCTTCGAACGACCCGCACACCGCCGCTTTGCGCGAGAAGTTTTTGCTACCCGACGAACCGCCCGGCGCGGCGACCATTGCCGATTCGCGCGAGAAGGCTGCTGCCGATGCGGACGTGGTTGTCGTCGGCCGTATCTCCGGCGGAGAGGTAGAACCCTGGGCCGAGGGCGAAGCGGCCTTCATGATCGCCGAAGCCTTGCCCGACGACGATGGCCATAGCCACGCCGAGGGACACGATCCGGCGACGTGCCCCTTCTGCCGCCGGCGTGCCGAAAAAGCCAATGCCACGGCGCTGGTGCAATTCAACGACGAGCAAGGCAAGCTGCTGCCGATCGACGCACGCAAGTTGCTCGGCGTGGCGCAGAATCAAACCGTGGTCGTGCAAGGCGAAGGCCACGTCAACGACCTCGGCGTGTTGGTGATAGCCGCTAACGGCATTCACGTGCGCAACTGAGCGGCGCGTCCGAGCGCTCAGACCGAGCCCATGCCGGCAAGCGCGTCGAGATCGACGTTGCCGCCCCCCAAGTGAATGCCGACGCGCTGCCCCGCCAGGTCAAGCCGGCCGGACAACAGCGCCGCCAACGGCACGGCCGATGATGGCTCGATGACGATCTTCATCCGTCCCAACACCAGCCGCAGCGCGCTGGCGATCTCGTGCTCCTCGACCCGCACGATGTCGTCGACCAACTGGCGAATGATCGGGAATGTTTTCTCTCCCAGGTTGGTCCGCAGCCCGTCGGCGATTGTGTCCAGCCGCTCGTTGCTCTCGATGCGTCCCGACTTCCAACTGCGATAAGCGTCGTCAACGCGCGCCGGCTCGACGGCAATCACGCGGATGCCAGGGCGGACCGCTTTGGCCGCGATCAACGTGCCCGAGAGCAGACCGCCGCCGCCAACGGGCAATAGGATCACGTCCAGATCGGGATAGTCCTCCAACAGCTCGAGCGCGGCGGTGCCTTGTCCGGCGATGATCCGCTCGTCGTCGTATGGATGGATCATCGTGGCGCCCGTTTGCGCGATGATTTGCTCCGCGGTGGACTGCCTGGCTTCGATCGTGGGTTCGCAGAAGGTAATGTTGCCGCCGTAAGAGCGCACGGCCGCTTGCTTCACCTTGGGAGAATTGGTCGGCATGACCACGTGTACCGCTATGCCGCGCCACTGGCCGGCCAGCGACAACGCTGCGGCATGGTTGCCGGAAGAGTGAGTCACCACGCCCCGCGCCGCGTCATTGTCCGATAGGCTGAACACGGCATTCGTGGCCCCGCGGATTTTGAACGCGCCGCACTTTTGCAAATTGTCGCACTTGAAGAACAACTCGGCGCCCACCATGGCGTCGATCGTGCGGCACGTCAGCACCGGCGTGCGATGGATGTAAGGCGCGATGCGGGCGCTAGCCTGGCGAATTTCGTCGATCGTGGGTCGCAACGTGGGCATTCTGTCATTCGGTACCCTGACGCAAGACAGCCGCACCGCTTGATGGTACACCGGCCTTTGTCGTCATGCACATGGTTCTTGCGGCGACTGCGGGAAACAACCGAGAGCCTGCGACCGTCGCTCTACTTTCCCGAGGGCGCATTCTCCAGCCTGATATGGTAGGAAACAACCGACTTGCCATCGGCCACGACGAGTTGAGGATCACCATCGGCCGCATCGAGCCACGCGACGTCCGAGTTGCCGCCGTGACCGCCGACCTGTGTGATTTCCTTGGCGGTAGCAAGGTCGATGACACGCACGCTGCCATCCGTGAGCGAAAGCGCCACCCAGGGACGCATCCGACTGGTCACGGCATGCTGGGGGCGCGCGCAAGATTGACGGTCCAATCAACCCTGCCTGGTAGGACAATCGCCGAAAGTACGAACTTGTCCTTGCCGCCGCCGGCGACCAAAACGGTGTCTTTGCCATCGTCGTTGGAATGCCAGGTGCAAACGAGATTTGCATAGAACCCCGGCTCCACGCCTTGCAGTCGTTTTCCCTGAGTGTCGAACACATGTACCTGGCCTTTTGAGGACGTGGTGACAACCTGCATTTTCCCATCGCCAGTAAACCTGCCTGCCGTGACGTGCCACACGTTGCCCAGACTGGTGTCCTTCCACAGAAGTTCGCCAGCAGGACTTAGCACGCGGAGGCCCGTGCCGCCGTTGTAGCCGATGATCACCTCATCGAGTCCGTCACCGTCGAGATCAGCCGCACACACGTCGTCGATGGCATCTTGCTCTGCAAAGGACCAGAGCAACGTCCCATCATCTCGGTACGCCTGCACGACGTTTTCCGGCGTAAATCGAAATGCCAGGAATTCGATGTCCTCGTCGTTTTGCAGGTGCGCCAAACAAAGTGACGCTCCACGATTGTTCTCGATCAAAGTGGTCGCTACCGTCTTACCGTCGGCATCGAGAACGATCACTTGTTTCCGGCCCTTCAGGCCATACACTATGGATTTTCCGCCGGCGACACTCTTCCAATAACCCTTGTGCGACCAGATGGGCTCCATTCCCTTCGTGGCGATTTCCACGCCGTCCGCCGGTTGACCATAGACTTTGTATCCCGGCGGCACGGCGAAACTAAAGAACGATTCAGGATATTCCTCGTCGAAGCGGAAGTCGCGCATCGTGATATGAGCAGGCTTGCCGTTGATTTCGCTGTCGTACTCGATGAGCACGGGTTGGCCGCCAGCCTCGTCGACCCACAGCGTAAACGTGCGTTTGCCAAGCGTTGCGACATACCCCTTGGCTGGCTTGCCGTCAAAGTCTTTCGTCCCCAATTCCTTGTCTGGCTTGTCGCCGATTTCTCGCAGCATCTCGAGCCACCGCAAAAAAGGCCTGTGGCCAAGACCCAACATTGCGTTCGGCCGCGGGTTGGCGACAATCGCGGTTTTCGAGCCGGTTTTCGAGCCATTGATCAGGGTAATGCGTATGTGGCCTGTCGCATCAAACACCGTGGCGGTGTCTCCCTGCTCCGTTCTTTTCCGACCGTCCTCGGCAACATAGCTCTTGGTGGTTACCAGTTGGGGTTTTCCCTCGGTGGCAATCTCCTCGGTATAAGACATCGCCTTCGCTCCGCGCAGATGCATTAAGGCGTTCCCAAACGCCGAAGGCGGCGCATGCGTCACCTGCGAGACGAACACGGTCAGAGTCGCCAACACCAACAGCGCGGCAGCGGTCGTGAATAGTCTCATCGTCCTGGTCCTTGGAATGAAGGGGATGGGCGCAAGGGCGCGGATTGGGGAATTTCGCAATGCCGCCTGCGTGGCGTCAATCAACGCTTGATCGGGGCCGGCCGGAACGGACTCTTGCCGCACCGCCGCGATGGCGCGCTGCAGAGTGCCGTCGTGTCGTTCGTCGTCGTGGTTCGGTGTTTGATTCATGAGTGTCTCCTCCGCAAGCCGAGTTTCGCTCACGGCAACGAGAAGGTGCTATTTGCAATCATCCAAAAGTTGGTGCAATCTTTGCCGAGCGCGATGGACGGTCACGCCCACTGCATTCTCCGTCATCTGCATTTGCTCGCCGATTTCGCGGTGCGTCCAGCCGCAAATTGCGTACAGACAAAACACTTCGGCTTGACGCTCTGGCAGAAGCAAAAGCGCCTGCCGCAGTCGCACCGACAGCTCAGTGGCGACCGCTTGCTCCGCCGGTCCTGCGTTGGCGGTCGCAGTCTCGCGCAGCGGCCCCTCGGATATCTTTGTCGCAGCGGCGCTGTCGTGCGTGCGACCGGCTCTTCGGTAGCGCTGTCGCAAGCGATCCATACCACGCGCTGTAGCCAGACGACATAGTGCCGCCGACCAGCTCGTCACGCTCTCGCGGCGCGAAAGCTTCAATGCAGAAACGAACGTCTCTTGAAAACATTCCTCGACGTCACTGCGGTCCGAGAGCAGCCGCCACAACGTGCGCCAAGCCATGGGGCCCTCGTTGGCGACGATGTCGTCCCAGTTCGTCATCGGATTCGTCGTGCAGGTTTCAGAGCCGGCAACAAAACACGGCAGACACCAGCATAGTCGTCTACCGAGCATCAACCTTACGCTCCGTGGCAAAGATTTCTCACACCCCCCGCGCGGTGCGAGCCCACGGAGCCAACCGTCCCGTGCCCCAATGCGGTTGCTGTAGACCGTCGCACGTCGCTGCGATTTCGCGATTAACTCGCGCAATTGTCGGCGCGTGCGAACTTTACCCGCCTGTCGCGCCGGATTAGACTGTTGGTTCATTCCCGCCTAAGACACTCCCCGCCTCGCTCGACCCTCCCTTGAGGAGTGCGGTTTTGATGCACGCCCACCCACGTGTATCGTGGCACCCTTGCAGGTTCACCACGGTGCCTTTGTTGTAGGTGAACACCGACTGGCCGATGCGCGGATCCTCGTAGCAATAGTCCAACAGCCTGCTGTCGCCGCCGTGATTGCTGACGGTCATCCCCTCGACGTAGATCTCGTTGACGTTGCGCGCGACGATACCATGCCCGCTCTTCTCGTTGCCGGTGATGCGAAAGTTCGCCAGCCGAATGCGCCATGGCTCGTGCTGGCGATCGTTGCGGGCGTCGGCATGGCCCGCGTGTGAAAGGATCAACGCCGCTTGCCCTTCTTGGTTAACGTTTTGAATGTGTGTCGCGCCTCCAACCCCTTCCAGGCACACGTCGTCGCCGCGGATCAGCAGCAGTTCGCTGATCTCGAATGTCCCTGCGGGTAGTCGCACGATCCCACCGTCTGCTGGTAGCGCGTCAATTGCGGCCAGGGCGATGGCCGTCCGCAGTGGGCGATTCGTGCAAAGTGCTCCTTGAAAGCGGCGGGCGATTGGTGGAAAGTATCCCGAGTGTGACAACGCTCGTCGTACGTCGTCGAATTATCACAATCCAGGTCCCCGGAGTTGCTCATGCGACTTGCTACCGTCCTCACGCCGATGTCCGACGAGAATCTGACGCTGGCGGCCCAATGCGGCGTCACCGACGTCGTCACGCGCTATCCAGGCCCGACGCTCGACGACATGCTCGACGTGAAGCGCCGCATCGAAGCCTTTGGTATGCGGTTGGCGGTGATCGAGGGGTACTTGCCGCTCGAGAAGATCAAAATCGGCAGCGACGACGGGTCCGAACTCGCAGCGCTCAAGCTGCTCATCCGCAACATGGGCGAGGCCGGTGTTGAAATCCTCTGCTACAACTTCATGGCCGGCACCGACTGGGTTCGCACGCGCGTGGACGCGCCCGAGCGCGGCGGGGCCAAAGTGACGGCATTCGATCTGCGCCACGCCGAACGAGCCGTCCTGCTGGGCCACGTTGGCGCCGGCGCGGCGCCTGACGTCAAGACGATCTCGGCCTCCCAGCTATGGCAAAACCTGGAGTCACTGCTCGTGGAACTGGTGCCGGTGGCCGAGGCATCGGGTGTCGTATTGGCCATGCATCCGGACGACCCGCCGCTCGACGAATTCCTGGGAAAGGCGCGGATCATGCACTGCGTCGAGAGCTTCGAGCGTCTCGTGGAGCTGGTTCCCAGTCGCAGCAATGCCATTTGTTTTTGCCAAGGTACGTTTGCCGAGATGGGCGTCGACATTCCCGCGACAATCCGGCGACTCGGTCCCGCGATTCGATACGTGCACTTTCGCGACGTACGCGGCACGGCCGAGTCATTTGCAGAGACCTTTCACGACAACGGACCGACCGACATGGTCGCCGCCATCGGCGCTTATCGAGAAGTCGGCTTCCGCGGACCCATCCGACCCGACCATGTGCCGCAACTGGTCGGCGAAGACGACGGCGAGCCGGGCTATACCATGAAGGGACGATTGTTCGCCTACGGCTATTTGCGCGGATTGATGCAGGCAGTTGGGCAACAGTAGCTATTGCCGCTACACCGAAGCCGTCCGCCAGCCCGACCGCTTGCCAGCGCGGCGTTACTCGAACCGAAAGCCCTCGCTCAGGGCGCATCACGCCGACGCCAGATGCGAACGTACCAGTCGCACCGGCCGCGGGCGATGGGAACGGCCAAGGGCCCAATGTGCAGGCTGCAGCCGTCGACGGCCAGGTGCGGCGTCGGCGTAACCTCCTCGTACTCCTTCGCCAACTTTGCAGCGCCTGCGGAGTCTTGCGCAAACGTCGGATTTGTTGCCCACGAATCGGAGATAAGGTATTCGGGCCAGTGGTCGATCGAAGCCGCCATCGTGCTGATGTATGGACGCCCGTCGTCGACCATCGTCCACACGCTGCCGCCGCCGCCGATGGAAGCATTGGGAGGAATGGCCTCCTTGAGAAGCTTCAGCGAGTCGTCATAGGAGACCGTTTGGCCGCGACCCGCCAGCGGAGCCAGGGTATAGCGCACCAAAAGCTGTTGAACGGGCAACCCAAAAACGACGAGGCAGGCATACGCGACGATTGCCGTGGGACGGGTTTTGCCTGGCGCCGCGGGCAACCATGAGATGCCGGTTGCCAACATGGCAATCGCCAGAAACGTCACGTGACGATAATCATACTCCAATCGCATGGTGGCGATATTGACGCACAAGCCGACCGCAATGGCCACCGTGGCGGCCCCGACGAAAGCGCCCATTGGACTCCGCCAGCAAAACCAGGTGGGTTTCCTCCATAGACAATATCCGCCGAAAATCAGTGCGGCGCCGAGCATCGGCAGCACGCTAATGGCCCACAACTTGTCATCACCGGCCTGCGAGAGAAGCGACGCGCGAACGTAGAAGCCGCCCTCAGAGAGCGCGCGATGTTGTTCGACCGCCTCGTTGAGAAACGGCCACGCATACCAGGCATAGAGGCCCAGCGAGATCAATGGCGGCAAAATGAACAATCCGACGGCGCGAAGAAGCGTCGTGCGGCTGCTGCCGCGGAGGAAGGCGTCGTAGCCAACAATCAAGACAGTGCCCACGACGGCCGATCCGGGCGTCGTTGCTCCGGTTAGCCCCAGCGCAAGGATGGCAGCACGATATCCCCAGCGGCCACGTTCGACAAGCAGCAGGCCCACAAGCGCCGCCAACATGCCCAACTCTTCGGGACGGCCGAGCGGCAATATGAACTGTGAGCTGGCGAGCAACAACACGACCGCCGGCAACTGATGATTCGTGAGCTTCCACAGGGCCCAAGCGGCCAGGCATGCCAACAGCAAATGGACGACGAGGTCGACTCCGACCGAGCTTCGCAGCGAAAACCCGCAGACGGCAAAGACGACATAGTTCACATGGAAGTAAACAGCGGCCGGATAGCTATTCAGTTTGTCGATGTGAGGGGCCTTGCCGGCATACGTGGGAATGCTGAAGTGGTCGGTGTGGAGCCGCATGTAGGCGGGCTGCTTGAAACACACCGCGTCCGACGTGACGCGCACGGCGTTTCCCGCCAGCAACCAGGTCATCCAGGCAGCCTGCAGGAGCATCGTTGCCAGCAACAGCCATGGCCAGCGCCGCGTTTCAACCGGTAGGCCTCGCATGCGCTTCCCTTCCGGCGAGGTCAGACAGAGATGATGCCAATGGCCGCGACGAGAACCAACACGCCCCAACTCACGCGGTCTTTCACGGCAAACATCAAGGGATCTTCGACGATCGCGCCCGCCGCGCCCAAATCCAAGCCCGGCTGATCCAGTACAACAACAAAGGACAGATGAGCCACAACATGCGCGGATGGCTGTACAACTGTTCGACTTGGCTGCTGCTGATGTAGAGTGCCAGCACGAGCACCGACAGATATCCGCACGTCAGCCCCATGGTTTGCAATAGCTCCAGGTCGCCGACATGATAGCCGCGACTATCGGTGCGGAGTTCACCGGCTTGGCCAAGCCGGGCCAGTTCGCCGTAGCGCTTCAGGAAGGCCAGCGACAAGAACAGAAACATCGCCAGCGCCAACAGCCACTCCGATGGCACAATGCCCGTGGCCGCGCCGCCGGCAATGATACGCAACGTGTAGAATCCCGAGAGCACGAGAATGTCGATCATCACCTTCTGTTTGAGCCAATAGGTGTAACATGCATTCATCACGACGTACGTGCCCAAGGCCAGCGAGAATTCCCAGGGAAGCAGCAGCACCGACACGGCTTGCGACACGAGCAGCAGCAATACTGCCGCGGTCAGGGCAACCCGTGGATTGAGGGCGCCGGCCGCCAGCGGCCGAAATCGCTTCACGGAGTGAAGGCGGTCTGACTGCATGTCGCGCAAGTCGTTAAAGAGATAAATCGCCGAGGCGGTTGCGCAAAACAAACCGAATGCCAGCGCGCTCAGTGCGAACAGTGCGGTGTCCGTCACCGCGTGCCGAAACACGAGAGGCAAAAACACCAACAGGTTCTTGACCCAATGGTGCGGCCGCATGGCCTTGATCAAGGCGACGCACTGGCTGCGCCAACTGTCTGGTGAACCAGACGATCCAGCGCCCGTGCCTTCCGAGGGCGCATCGAGTGGCCGGCTACCGGGCGCGGATGAAGTGGAGTCTGTGGAAGCCATTGAGACATGGCTGGCAGGGGATTGCGAACCGCATCAGCCGGCACGCGATGCACGGCACGAAACTCCATGATAGCCGCGGCTTTGAATCGATTCAATGGTCGCGTTGCCACCCCCGTATTGCTCGCGCCAGAATTTCGAACTACCCAGCAGGTTTGTTAGGGCGCGATGAGCACGGAATTGCCGGTCGTTCGGCCGATAGGGGCCGGCATGCAGTGCGTAGAGATCGTGCGTGAACCGTGGAGCGAGCAGATTGGCGCCGAGGCGCTCTCACCTCTTCGCCGCGACCGCGGCTACTACTTGCCTGCGAGGCTTTTTTGAATCGCGCCAATTCGACGACGGCGCGGCTGTGACTGCCGGCGCCAATCCGGTCCACTCCGTCGTGCGCTTCGACCGCGAACGTCACGCGACGACCATCGACCGAGATCACCTTGGCGCGGGCCGTTACCGTGCGACCTACGGGCGTTGCCGCCAGGTGCTTGACGTTCACTTCCGTTCCCACCGAAACGTGCCCCGGCGGGAGAAATGGCTGAATCGCATTGCTGGCCGCGACCTCCATCAGATAGATCATGAACGGTGTGCCGTACACTTCTGGCATGGCGGAATGGAAATGCGCGACCGTCACTTCGCGCGTCACCACGGTAGTCTCGGAGCCGGTCATGCCGGGCGCGATGTGGGAAGTCGGGTTCAAGGGTGCTCCCATGCTCAGTTTGTCCGGCCGAATCACCCTGGTCGGTATTCCGCAATTCTGTAAATTGGCATCTCGCCAGACACAACCGCGTCGTACGTTTCGCCGATGCCTACAACTGTGAATAGTCGATCGACCGCTTGCAATCCAGTCGCTGCGGGACCGGCGGCAAGTCGTACTTCAGTCCACTCGCGCAATTGAACAGCACGGCCGACTCGTCCGGCCGCACGCGACCATCCCCAACCGACTGCTTGTACGCCGCGTACGTGGCGGCTCCTTCGGGACACATCAAAAATCCTTCGCTTCGGGCGACCTCGTCGCGGGCAGCCAGTATCGCGTCATCGTCAACCGCCATCGCGAAACCGCCGCTCGCGCGCAGCCGCGGCAAGATGAGAAAGTCTCCCACGGCGACCGGCACGCGGATGCCCGCGGCCACGGTGCGCGCGTTTGGCCACAGCGCGGCGTGTTCGGTTCCCTCGTCGAACGCCTTGACGATCGGCGCAAACCGCTGGCTTGCACGGCGACCATGCGGGGCAATTTGCCCGTCAGCCAGCCGATGGCCGCCAGTTCGTTGAACGCCTTCCACATGCCGATCAAACCGGTGCCGCCCCCGGTTGGATAGAAGATCACGTCGGGCACGTTCCAGCCCAATTGATCGGCCAGTTCCAAGCCCATCGTCTTTTTTCCCTCGATGCGATAGGGCTCTTTGAGGGTCGAAAAGTCGAACCAACCCATCGCCTCCTTGCCTTCGCCGACGATGCGGCCGCAGTCGTTGATCAATCCGTTGACGCGCCAAACCTTCGCCCCTTGGGCGGCAATCTCGCGGACGTTGATCTCGGGCGTGTCATCGGGGCAAAAGACATAGCTAGTGATGCCCGCCCGGCTGGCATACGCCGCCAGCGCCGCGCCCGCGTTGCCGTTGGTGGGCATGGCGACCTTGGTGATGCCCAACTCCTTGGCCATCGACACCGCCAGGCACAGGCCGCGCGCCTTGAACGAGCCCGTGGGCAAGCGCCCCTCATCCTTGATGAGCAATTCGCCGCCGCCGGCTTGCAGTCGCGGCAAGGGAATCAACGGCGTATGCGTCTCACCCAGACTGACGATGTTCTCTACCCTCCGCACGGGCAGGAACTCGCGATAGCGCCAGATGTCGGGCGGACGCCGAGCAAGCTCTTCCTTGCCAACGGCCGACCGAAGCGATTCCAGATCGTACTTCACCAATAGCGGCTTGCCGGCTTTCGACAGTCCGTGAACGCGATCCGCCTCGTATCGATCCCGCTCGAGACCGCATTCCAAGTGCGAGACAAAAGTGCGACGTTCCGTCGCCAGATTGGAATTAGTGTCCATCGACCAGTTTTTGTCCCCGTGGTTGCAAGTCCGTAAGCGAGTTGCCGCGCCGGCCAACGTCGCTGTGGGGCGACGTTGGCCGTGCCGCGAATCGAAATATGCGTCTCGGTGCAGTGTTAGCGTGCAAAGCCCCCGATGCGGTCCAGTCGAGTGACTTCGATGGGTGGACGGAACAGCGTGACGAAGGCCATGCGCATCTTGCCCATGTGCGGAGTCTTGCCGTGGGCCTTCAGGGCGTCCTCGTCCTTGTAGACTTCAAAGAAGACGAGCTCGTCGGGATTCTTGGCAGAGCGGTGACAGATATAGGCCAGTACACCCGGCTCATTCTCCTCGACCGCGGCGCAAAGGTCTTTCAGGGCCTGCACGCCCTCGTCCTCCTTCTCCATGTTGAGCTTGAATTTGGCAAGCTGCGTAATCATCGTGTCGCTTTCCGATTCGCTCGCTTCGGCCAGACGACTGAAACCAATCGTTGCGAGCCCGGCGCCGGCGGCACAAAAACCTCGACGCGAGATCAAACCTTCGAGATCACTCATGGGAGAAACCCTTTCATTGTCGATTCGGATGCAGAGGATGGCCATCACCGTTTCGCCACGATAATGCGCCGACTAGCAGCAAGCAAACTCTTCGATTCGGTTGGCCACCGCCGATGGGTCCTCCATCAACAGAAAATGTCCCAGGTGGGTCAATTCGTGATATTTGGCCCGCGGGCAGCGCCGCGCCAGTTCGCGGCCCATTTCGACGTGGGCAATTGGATCGCCGTCTGCCCACACGATCTGCAGCGGAGATGACGAGGTTTCCAGTGCCCCCAACCAGCGATCCGCGTGCAAATAGCGTTCGCGCATATAGCCTGCGATCGCTGGCAGCCGCGCGTTGCCGTCTTGATACAGCAACAGCTCGTTCATCACCTGCGCATCGGCCTCCGTGATGGCCTCGGGCCGTCGCATCAATTGTTTCAAACCCGGCACATACATTGCGCCCATCGTACGGCAAACTTCGATTGCTTGCGGCAGCGTGGCGTTGGCGGCCAACAACTCTTGAAACGGAGTGATCTTCGCCAGCCATTGCAGCATGCTGCCGTTCAGCAAGGTGGACGACGAAAGTTCGAAACTCAGTCGCCCTTCGGCCTGGCGAGCCAGCAGTTCGCTATGCAAGCTGGTGCCGAGATCGTGGCTCACCACGTGGGCCGCGCGGACTTTCAGCTTGACTAACAACTCTTCAATGGTGTCGGCCTGCTGAAACAACGAATAGCTGTAGGCCCCGGGCTTGTCCGACAGACCGAAGCCGAGCAAATCTGGAGCGATCGTCCGAACGCGGCCAGAAAGACGCTCGATGACGCCCCGCCAATCGTAGCACGACGTGGGGAAGCCGTGGAGCAAGAGCAACGCCGGAGACTCACTGTCCGTACTCGCGCCGCGGTCCACAACGAACATCTGCCGACCAGCGACGTGCTCGTGACGGCCCTCGGCAAGCCACGCCCGCGTTGCGTCGCAAAAGTGATCGGTTTGCACTGTGATCGCCGCCTGTCGATGGAATGAAGTGGTTTCGTGAAGTCAGTTATTGTCCTTGCGATGGGTCTAAAACCCTCGCCTTCAGGCGAAACCTTTAGGTTCTTCGTTTGCTAGAATTTGGGGATGGAAAAGTACCGCACGAGTTCGCATAGCCGTTTCGACCTGAAGTACCATTTTGTGTGGATCACCAAGTATCGGAAGCCCATTTTGGCCGATGCGGTCGGAATGCGGCTGCGGGAACTGGTGCGAGAAGTGTGTAGAACCAACGAAATCGAGATTTTGGAGGGCTCGGTGTCTCGCGACCATGTGCATGTGCTGCTGTCCTGTCCGCCGAATCTGTCGCCAAGCAAGGCCATGCAGTACATCAAGGGCAAAAGCTCGCGGAAGTTGCTGATGGAGTTCAAGCATCTGCAAAAAGAGTTCTGGGGTCGGCATTTGTGGGCCCGCGGCTACTTTGTGGCATCCAGCGGCAACGTGACTGACGAGGTGATCCAAGAATATATCCGCCAACAACAAGGCACTGAGCCTGACGATGGCGGCGACAATTTCCGCATTACCAAATCGTGAGCGCAGGACTTCAGTCCGTAGCCACGATTCTCCTCGAACCTACCGGCTTCAGCCGGTAGTAGTTCAGTTCAGTTCGATCGTGACTTTTTCCAGTGCCTCGGTAAACGTAAACGGCGTCTGATAGTCTTCCGAAACCGGCGTGCCGATGTCCATGCCCACGTTGAATGTCTCGTCGATCGAAAGGACATTTGGCGCGGTCCTAGCAATCGGACCTTCGCCGACCTGTCGATCATTGATAAACAGTTTCCCGACTCCGCCGCTGCCGCGTGCCTTGTTGCGAGCGGCGAACTCGTAGCGTATCGTCGACTTTCCGAGCGGCACTTCCGCGTCCGAGGTGATCGTATAGCGCGCGGAGTTGAGGAAGTTGTAGTGCACTACCGGCTTGCCCTTTTTCAAATAGAGGCTAAAGCCGCCGAATCGTCCGCCTTCGGCCACCAGCACGCCCTCGGCCCCCTGCTGTTGAATGTTCACGACCGCCGTGATCGTGCTCGATCGGTTTTTCATGTTCGGCGCGCAGGCTTCCGGCAGAATGATGCCCGGGTAAAAGGTCGCCACGGTTCGGCCCGGCGCGACTTCCGGCTGGGGGCTGTTGAGCATGCGGCCGGCCGTGGTATCGTCGATCGGCAATACCTGATGCTTGGCCGCTTCGATCCAAAACAGCGACTGCAGTTCCTTGAGCTTTTCCGGATTCGACGTCGCAAGATCCGTGGCCTCGCTGAAGTCGTCGTCAAGGTTGTACAGCTCCCACGGCTCGGAATCGATGTCGAGCTTGCGGGCGATCATGGTCCATGGCAGCCGACCGTGAAACGCCGCGGCGATCCAACCGTCATGATAGATGGCCCGGCTTCCCAGCATTTCGAAATACTGGGTCGTACGTCGCCCTGGCGCCTGGGCGTCGTCGAACGTGTACAGGAGGCTGACGCCCTCGATGGGCTTTTGTGAAATTCCGTTCACTTCGGCTGGCGCTTCGACGCCGACCGCTTCATAGATCGTCGGCGCGATATCGACGGCATGGTGAAATTGGCTGCGCAAGCCGTTTTTGTCCGTAATGCGCCGCGGCCAGGAGATCACCATCGGGTTGCGCGTGCCGCCAAAATGCGAGGCGATTTGCTTCGTCCATTGAAATGGCGTGCTGCCCGCATGGGCCCAGCCCACCGGATAGTTGCCATAGGTCAGGGGACCACCGAGATGATCCTGAAGTTGTCTATTTGCCGCGATCGTATCGACAACGCCGTTGAATCGCTTGGCTTCGTTTACCGTGCCGGTCAACCCGCCCTCGGGACTGCCGCCATTGTCGCCGACGATGTAGACGACCAGGGTATTGTCGAGCTCGCCCAACTGCTCGATGGCGCCGATCAAGCGGCCGATTTCATGGTCGGTGTAGGCGAGGAAACCGGCGAACACCTCCTGCATCCGCGCATAGAGCTGCTTGTCTTCATCGCTCAACGAGTCCCAGGCCGGAATGGCCTCGGGACGCGGCGTAAGCATCGTATTGGCGGGCACGACGCCTAACTCTTTTTGGCGTGCAAACGTTTCTTCTCGGACTTTGTCCCAACCTTGGTCGAATTGGCCTCCGAAGCGGTCGATCCAGGATTGCGGAGCGTGATGGGCGCATGCGTGGCGCCGGGGGCGAAATAAACAAAAAATGGCTTGTCGGGCTGAGTGGACTGTTGCGTGCGAACCCAGTCGATCGCACGATCCGTCATGTCGTTCATGAAGTGATAGTCCGGATCGTTGGGCGGCTGGATCCGCTGCGTGTTTTCAATCAGGGCGGGCGCCCATTGGTTCGTATCGCCCCCGAGGAAGCCATAGAAGGTCTCGAAGCCAAGCTGCGTGGGCCAGTGATCGAAGGGGCCTGTTGGGCCGGCCTCCCACGGCGGCGTGTTGTGCCACTTGCCGAAGGCGGCCGTGTTGTACCCGTTGTCTTTGAGAACTTGTGAAACGAGCGCCGCATTTTTCGGAATGATGCCCGCGTAGCCGGGAAATCCCGTCGCGAACTCCGTGACCATTCCGGTGCCGGCCGAATGATGGTTGCGTCCGGTCAACAGCGCCGCGCGCGTGGGCGAGCAGAGCGCCGTGGTATGAAAGCGGTTGTAGCGCAGCCCATTTTTCGCCAGACGATCGAGGGTGGGCGTGGGGATCGGACCGCCAAAGGTGCTCGGATGACCAAAGCCCGTGTCATCGGTCATGATGATCACGATGTTTGGCGCGCCTTGCGGCGGCTTGACCGGCTGGGGGAATGCCGGCTTCGATTCCTTGATGGTGCGCCCGATGACGCCAGTGAACGATGGATCGTCTGGCGGAAGGTTGACCTGCGACTCAGCCGCCAGCAATAAGGGGCGATTGCCAACGGAAATCGTAACCGAGAGGCAGGCACCCAAAACGAAAGTGGCTGCCAAAGTGCTCGATTCTCGCCGGCTTCGTGTGACGCGCATGCTAACTCCCTCATCAAAGGTCGCGGGACACCGCTCGATGAAATACCGTCATTGTGTCAATGGATTCCGCGCCATGAACGCGACGATCACGCGGGCCAACTCCTCGCCGTGCGTTTCCTGGATGAAATGGCCGGCGCCTGCGATCGTCGTATGCGGTTGGCCCTTGCAACCGGGCACTTCGCGCTGAAAGAGCTTGTCGGCGCCGCGAGTGATCGGATCCTCGTCGCCAAATGCGGTCAGAAATGGCTTTTGCCACTTGCGCAGCACATCCCAGGCTTGCTTGTTCGCCGCGGTGGCCGGGTCGTCGGGTCCGATGGGCACGATTTGCGGCAGCATCAATGCGCCGGCCTTGAATCGCTTATCGGGAAAGGGAGCGTCGTACGCTTGCTTCAACTGCGGCGCTTTCGCGCTTCCGGCGACCAGACCGCCGACCTGCATGTCGCCGCGTTCGAGCATTTGTCGGCTCATGCGCCGCCAGACCATGAAGGCCGGCGTGATGGTTTCTTCGCCCGTGGGCAGACCCGTGTTCGAAACGACGATGCGGGCAAACCGAGGCTCGTTCTCGGTGGCCACGCGCAGCCCGATCAACCCGCCCCAATCCTGTCCAAAGAACGTGCAGTTTTGCAGATCGAGCGACTTGACCAACGCGGCCACGGCATCGACGTGAAACTTATAGGTGTGTACGGCCGTATCGGCCGGCTTGTCCGAGCGACCGAAGCCGATCAGGTCGGGCACGATGCAGCGATAGCCGGCCGCCGTCAGGATCGGAATCATCTTGCGATAAAGAAAACACCAGGTCGGCTCGCCGTGCAGCAGTAGAATCGGCTCTCCGTCGCTTGGACCCTCGTCCAAGTAGTGTACGCGGTAGCCGTCGATCTCCTGATAGCGCGGCTTGAAATCGAATCCGGGCAAGTCGGCGAACCGCTCGTCCGGTGTGCGAAAGACCCCGGGACGAATCTCCGCCGCGTCCTCGGTATCGGCAGCGGCGCCAGCCGCCGGATCAAGCGGAACGACTGCGTAGTTGATCTGACCCTGCAATCCGGTCTCGCGATGATGATGAATGGCGCGGTACTCGGGCGAAACAGACATCTCGACCAACGTTTTCTTGCGGGGATATTCCACTAGCGCCACCATGTCCCAATCGGCCTGGCCGATCAGGCAGAACTCGGCCTTGCCAGAGAACAAGATCTTCGCGCCGAGTTTTTCGAGAATCGGCTGGACGCCGGCCGCGTACTTGGCATACTCCGCTTGTCCGCCGTCCGGCTTGAATTTCAGCAGGTTGACCATCACGATCGGCTTGTCGTCGGGCAATGCAAGGAACGCCTGTATTTGACTCGGCGTGGGCAGCAAGGCATCGATGGCCCCTTTGGAAGTCTGGTCGTCGCCCCGCGCGGCGCTGGACGCAACGCCCGAGCCAAGTGCCAATGCGCCGGCGGCGATGCTCGTTCGCGTTACGAACTCGCGTCTACCTTGCTTCTCGGCGTTGTCGCTCATCGTTATCTCCGCAGGTTGTGATCGGTCGAGAAGTCAAAACGGTTGAATTCATGCTGCGGCCCTTCGCCAACGCCGCGAGCCTATCCTATCGCCAGCACGGATTGTATTTGCGCCCGAGCGCTTTTTCGAGCATAAATCGGGCAGCGTGGCACAATCTGGAAGTCGAGCAACAATCGTGGGCGAAATGACGGCCTGCACCCAATCATCGCGTCACGAATGCGTCCCCAGCACCTGCTGGTCGAAGTCGATGATCGATCCGGTTATAAGTCCGGACCGTTCCGACAGCAGAAATGCCACGACCTCGGCGACCTCAGCCGGTTTGACGAGTCGGCCCAGCGGCTGCGCCCGTTCGGCATTTGCCAGCCAGTCGGCGTTTGCCTGATGGAATCGCCGTTGAATGGGTGTCGCGCCGAGTGAACGGGCGGCCGAGCAGATGAACCAGCAGATGGCCCAGCACGTCGAAGCCTTCCAGTTCGAGCGCGCCGCGCCGCCGGCCGACGAAGAGGCCGAGATCCTGGTAGCCACGGCCGACGGCAAAGGGGTGCCGATGCGCCGCCCGCTGGAAGAGCGGGTCCGCCGCGGACCGCGTCGCGGCAAAGGCGAAAAAGCGAACAAGAAACAGATGGCCTACGTGGGCGCGGTGTATACGATCGACCCCTTTCGCCGCACGGCCGACGACGTGCTCGACGAACTGGACCGGAAAGAACGCGCTGCCGAGCGGCCCGCGCCGCAACACAAGCAGGTTTGGGCCGAGATGACCCGCGTGCGGGAAGGAGAATCGTGTACGGGACGCGAACGTCTGTTTGTCGAGATGGCGGTGGCCTGTCACGAGCGCGACCCACAGCGCGCAAGACACTGGTCTGCCTGATGGACGGCGAGAAGGCGCTGTGGGAGGTGCAGCGCGAGTGGCTGCCGCGGGCGGTCTGCATCCTGGACTTGTTCCACGTGCTGGAGCGGTTGTGGCAGGTGGCCCACGTGTTCCACCGCGAAGGCAGCCGTGAGGCGGCTCAGTTTGTCACGCGGCACTTGCGGCTGTTGCTGGAAGGCAAGGTGGGTTATGTCATCGGTCGCTTCAAACGACTCCGCGACGAACACGCGCTACATGGCTCGCGGCGGCGCGTCGTCTCGGCGGCCATCGGCTACTGCGCAAACAACCGCCGGCACATGCGCTACGACGAGTACCTGGCGGCCGGCTACCCCATCGGCAGCGGCGTGGCCGAAGGCACTTGCCGCCACGTGGTCAAGGATCGCCTGGAACAAACCGGCATGCGCTGGACGGTCGCCGTGCGCAAGCGATGCTCCACCTGCGCGCCACCTACCTCAACGGACAATGGAACGACTTCCTGAACTACCGCATTGAAACTGAACAAACCAAGCTATACCGGCGCTCCGCGGCATAGAGATCTGCGAGTTACACCCAAATCGCCTTCAGGTTGCGGTGTTGTTGGTGGAACGCGTATTAACAGGGAGCCTTTTATGTTCAGACGAGTGAATCGCGCAGACGAGCAGAATATATTTCTACGCTCATTGCGAGTAGCTGGCGCGGCGGCGCTGTGCGTCGCAATTGTTTTTCCGCCAGCTACCCCGGCCTGTGGCGCGGACGAGCCGCCGCCGCCTGCGTCTTCAAAGGCCAAGCCAACTCCTCGCGAGGGGATTGCCGGATCGTGGCAGGGGACGCTTGACGTGGGAGTCAAGCTGCCCATTGTGTTCAACATTGAAAAGTCGGCTGAGGGGACGCTGTCGGCAACGCTCGACAGTCCGGACCAGGGAACCAAGGGGATCGCGGTCAGCGAGATCACGTTCGCCAACGGTACACTGCGGATTGTCGCGAAATCGATAGGCGGTTCTTTCACCGGGAAAATGGCCAACGACTATCGAGAGATTGTCGGCACATGGTCACAAGTCGGCCGAGACACGCCGCTGGTGCTATTGCCGATCGACAAAGTTGCCGAGCCCAAACGGCCGCAAGTGCCGGCGAAGCCGTACCCGTATGACGAGGAGGAAGTCGTCTACGAAAACCGGCAGGCGGGCATTAAACTGGCAGGCACTCTCACGTTGCCTCGCACAAATTCTCCCTGCGCGGCCGTGCTGTTGATAACGGGCTCCGGAGCGCAGGACCGGGACGAATCGCTGCTGGGACACAAGCCATTTCTCGTCCTGGCCGACTATCTAACGCGGCGCGGCATCGCGGTGTTGCGGGTGCCCATAGCCGCTTCATGGTGCGGGCACGCGGCCCGGGAGCACCTTCGTGACCAGCACTGACGAGTCCTCCAAGCCGACGAGCGAGTGAGGCTCTCCCGCGGCGAGGACGATCAACTGGCCTGTCCTCATTTCGTACGTTGTCCCACCCGCGGTGAACGCGATTCTTCCCCTCAGGCACTGCACCGTGACCTCACCCTGTGCATGGTGGGTAGGAATCTCACGGCCCTTGGGGAGGGACAATCGGCGAATCTCTAGCGTCTCGGACTTCGCCAGCGTGCGTGGCGTTGCTTCCGATGCGACCGCCTTGGCGGCCAGCACGTCAATGACTTCACGGCGTTTTGCCTGGGGAGCGGCATCCCTATTGATGAATGCCTGGACGTCGGCAATTGCGAGCTGAACCGGCGCGCGGTGCATGGGATACGTTCGACATCGACCCGACTATGGTGGCTCGCACAAGAGATCGGGCGCGGACTGCCGGCCTAAGGAACATCGTTTGCCACGAACGCGACGTCATGGAGGGCGGATTTGGACTGGCGCCCGGCAGCGTCGACGCCATACTGCTCTTCAACATCCTTCATTGCGAATCCCCGGAAACACTCTTGGCACACGCGGCGTGACAGCGGTCACGTGCTGGTCATTCACTGGCGCTATGATCGGAGCACACCAAGAGGACCCGACCTTGCGATCCGCCCCAAGCCTGAGCAAATCGTCTCATGGGGGCAGGGCGTCGGAACGCTGCAATGCGTTGATGGCGTAATCGACTTGCCGCCCTGGCATTTCGGTTTGACGTTCATTCGGAGTTATACCTGGGAGGCGCCTCGGAGGGGCTCGGTCTAGATCCGACAGCATATCGATCGCGATGCCTTGCCGGCGTACACGGTTTGCCAAGAGTTCCAAGTGCCCAAATCGCCCTGGCCGATCGCTGGGTTCATCATAGCCGCATAACGCCACACGCGAAGCGGGACGGCCGTGCCAATCCGCGGTACGTTCCATTTTAAGTCCGAGGTAGATCATGGTCTTGAGCTGGGTGCTTGCTTCGCCAAGTACCTTTCTCAATTCCGCCGCCGTGAACATTCGAGGCTTGCGGCTGCGACGGAGGACCGCTTTGCTCGGCTTGTCGAAGAGACCGCCATATTTCACGGGATGCTCGACCGGGTCGGACTCATAGGCGTAGTTAAAGACCACTCGAACACAGGTAATGTCCTTGCCCAGCCGAACGGGACCGTGCGTCGTGGCAAATTCGGTCCGCAGCCGCTCAAAGTCGAGCGGACCAATTGACTCAACCGGCCGGGACTTTCCGAAGACCGCCAAGATGCGTTCGCAGATGACGTAGTCGTCAAACGTCCGCTTCGACAGTTCGCCAGATTCCACACGGGCCTTTTTGCTTGTCAGGAACTGATTAACGAGTTGCCTGACCGTCACCTTGCTGACGACCTTCCGGCCCGCCAGCAACTCGTCCTTGTGGTCGAGGAACTTGTCCAGGGCTGCCTGTGGATCGCCCCAGACACCGAAGTACGAGAGCTTGCCACGGATTTTCTTGGCCCACTGGCCGGTCGCGTGGGCGAAGAGCGGGAACCCCTTGTACGGCTTACTGGGCTTGTCCGACGATGCTAGACTTTTGGGAGCGGCTTTTGGCATTTTGGGCCTCGCGGGTGTAGTGCCGGGTGTAGTCGGGAATCCCGCTACACAACCAGTAGGTCAAAAGACCGCGAAAACAGGCCAAAAACACGCAAGCGCCCGTAG
>CAVZWY010000052.1:0-160545 GCA_963779015.1 uncultured Planctomycetaceae bacterium
TCATCAAGCACAAAAGCATTAAGAGCAATATTATATTTATTAAATAAATACTCTTTGAACGTGTCAATTCTCAGCAAAACATTTTTTTCATTCATTATACTTGCGGAATCTTCCGCGATAGCCGGATTACGGAAATCATACCAGGAGTTATAAAGAATATAAGGTCTATTTCCGTTAACTTTTATCCTATCAACATAGAACAGAAAGGTTTCCTCAAGTTTATCCGGAGAAACAGAAGCGCCTAAAATAGAGGGATAACTTGAATATAAATTGTTATCAATTTTTTGTCCTACTACATATCCAACTTTAAGATGATCTTTCTCAATTTTATTTTCTGCGGCTGGGTATTCAACACCTAAAAAAATATCATTGTCAAATACAGGCTGTCCGAATTGGCCGTGCGAGTAACTACTTTTTTCGATTGTTAGATCTTCAACAAAAATCTTATCCAGAAAATGGATTCCGTATGAAGTATCCTTTACTTCTACGTATTTTCTTATGTAGAAATCTTCCGAAGCAATTTCATATTTCTCGGTGACCTCAAAACTAGTTTGATACCCTTCCAATTCAAAATTTAAAGAAAGCTGTTTAACACTGTCTTTATCGGAAATTTCGAATCCCTTGAATGAAAAATCATTTGCAGTAATGTAGGAAGGATTCTCTCCATTTTGTTGTTTTCCAATAGCAGGTCCAACATTTGAGAATACTATCTGAAATCCGAATTCATTTGAATGTATGTGGTAAGTTTTATTTGATCTCTTATTAATAATTTCTGTTGTACCAAAATTATCTCCGGATATGCCGATAATTCTTTCAATATATGAATTGCCGATTTTTATTTTATTGGATTCACTTCTAATATATGCTTGTGAAAATAGCTCTGCTGGTATTACGAGAAATATTAATAGTATATAAATTTTCATATCTAAATTTTTATTTGAAATTCTATTACAATGATTTTCATTTATCTTTTTTTTTACAAATCAATTTTTCGATACCATGGTAGTCTGTTTATTGGTACAATCACTCCTATTTTGCAAGGACCTTCAACAATGCTTCCATCATCCCCTTTCCACCTGCCGGCCGGAAAGATGATCTCCCTGCTAGAGGTATTATCATTAATAACAGGTGCAACTAATATATCTTCACCAAGCATAAACTCATCTTTAACCTGATCATAACCTTTATGCGGGAATGCATATTCTAAATTCCGGATAATTGGTTCACCTGAAAAAGCACATTTCTTTGCAATTTGCAGAATTTCCCCACCCATAGTTTTATGCAATAAAGACATTTCTTGACAAATTTTCAAATTTGTTTCATTCAATACTCGCCAGGGTGCTACCGAAAATTGCATCATTGGCATAAGTGCACTGCACTCAGTCCATCGTACCATAAGATCTTGATCTACTTCTTTAAGATTCAAAAAGGAGCCGACCTCACCACCGCCAATCATATCCGGACAGCTAAACTGATAGCCCATAAGCCCCTGCGAAATAATTCCTGGTATTAAAGTTTTAAGGTCTTCCCAATTGTGTCTCTTATCTCGAAGTCTTTGAACCAGAGGTTGACAACCCATTTCCCAGCATGCTCTATATTCATTCAATGAATATTTTAAACCGATTTTTGCGTAAAGTTCTGTCTGCTCATTTGGAGTTACATTAGCTTTCGAAATAATTTTAGTATAAAACTCAGGATCTCCGGCATCAAACTTAAATCCGTCAATTTTATATTTTTCGACCAGTATATCTAGCTGATCTGTAAACCATTTCTTTGCTGATGGGTTCGTTAAATCAAGTAAAGAACTTACACCGTTCCACCACCTAATCATAGCAGGGTTCTGTGTCCCGTTATCCTCCATTAAAAAAGCGTTCTCTTTTTCTAAAAACCGGTAATTTGGTGAATCGGGACTAACAAATGGACAAACCCACAACATTATCTTAAAACCCATTTTATGAAGTCTCTTTATCAATTTCTCCGGAGTCTTAAATTTTGAAGCCTTAAATTGCCAATCTCCATAGTCTTCCTGCCAATTGTCATCAATCATTATAACTCCGGCTGGAAACCCATTTTTAATTATTCCCTGTGCATATTTCAAAATATCATCTTCATTTTGATTATAGGTAAGTTCAATCCATGTATTGTATTGAGGCCTGGTAAATAATAAACTATCCGGGACTTTACCTTTAGGCGGGAAATATTTTCTGCAAACAAATATGTAGGCATCTCTTAATGAATTTCCTGCTTTGCCTGATTCAATTTCAGCCAACAACGATTGAACCTTTAAGGTGTCATCATTAAATTCAAAAGCAAAGGGCTTATCGCACCATATGTATTCTCCTAAATTTGATATTAAAACCGGTGCACCTTGATTACCTTTTAAATCCCCGAACAAATCAAAAGAATACTTAAATTTCCCAAAAGGCATTTTCGGCCCGTCTACAACAATTCCGCCCCACCAGCTTTCGTCCGCTTTAAGCTCATAATTGAAATTATGTACTGTTTGTATATCCTGTGCTGCTAATGAAATAGAAAAGCATATGTAAATAATTAGTAGACGTAACATGTTAATTAATTTTTTATTTGACTTCCTATAAAAGTTTCCATGCAAAGATGTTTCAGCTATTAGCAATTTTAAGTTCACAATACTAATGTTTGTTAAAATAGTATAACTAGATATTCAACAGAACGAAAACTTAGTTGGAAAAGTTATCGAGACTCATAAAATAATTGCAAACTTTCCTTGTGCCGTACCAGCCGGTGAACTAACATAAAAGAAATATAAACCCGGCGCTGCCAGCTGTTGATTCTCATTCTTTAAATCCCATGTTTCTATGCTTGGTGCGAGCGTACCGTTTCCGTTATGCTCTAATGTCCTTACCAGTTCTCCTGCTATGTTGTATATCCTTATTGTCGCTGTCACTGGCAAATGGGTAAACTGTATCTGGTGATTTTTATCCTGCTCCCAACCGCTGGCTACCACATAAGGATTCGGTACTGCCTTAACTTTCGATAAATCTCCTGTCGATACACCTGCATGTGGTGTCACTTCTATTGTATTTGTACCTAGCTGGGGTATTGATGCGGCTGTATTTTCCAATGGTCCTGTTATTCCATGCCCCGTATCATATGATGCTATATAATAGCGGTATTTTAACCCGTTAGTTACACTGTTATCAACAAAATAGTGTACTGTATCTCCCTTCTTAAAATATTCTAAAGAATCGTTATCAATTATTTTTGTGAACGGTAATCCGTTGTCACTACCCAGATCATACCATCCAAATTGAGGCAATGATGTATAGTGTCCCCTTATGCTGTCAACTTTATCAAACTGCTCCATAGGTACATAATGCAGCCCTCCGTCAAAATCATTAAATGTTGTTGAGCCCCATGTTACTCCATTATCTTCAGAACGGTATATTTTATATCCTTCAAACCCTTTTACATGTTCGCTGCTCACACTCCAGTATATTGTATTTTTTGTATCACCCGGAACTATCTCTACGTGTGGTGCTGGAGGAGCTTTTACAACTTTGAAATTCGAACGGTATAATATATACGCATTATTTGCATGAAGAAATAAATCTTTCTGACTCATTCCAAATACTGTCGCAAAAATTAATGTGTCGGATTCTCCCGGTTGAAGCGTAAAGGCTCCTGAACCAAGCAATTGAAGTCCATCCGAACCATCAGCCAAATAATAATTCGGACCTCCGTTTAACGTATCCGGTACTCCATCCATATCAAAATCATCGCAGAATCCGTCGTTCTTACTGCTCCTAGGATTATTTCTATTTAATAAATTGTATTGATAATATAATTCCGGGCTCGCACCATTTCCGCCGGGTGCTGTAGCACCCTGCCAAAAATGAAAAGCATCGTATATCTGAACATTTTTCTGGGGTCCCGGCATCCTCAAAGCCATTGTACCTGACTTCGCTGTCTGCGTTAAACTACCCGCTCCATATGGATTCGGTGCATTATAGCTGGGATCTGCTTCTCCCCAGGCAAACTGCAATGCAGGGTAATAATGAAGCCGGTTTAATCCTCCGTATCCTACAGGAGATAAAAATTGTGGAATATATCCAAAATCGGAATGGATGCCTACACGCATATCCTTAATTGGTGCACTGCCAACATTTCTAATTACATAAACCCAGATTATAAAGTCCTGATAAAGCTGGCCGGTCCATGCCATTCCCCACATCTCCATATTTGTCTTTATCCATCTTATATCTCCGGTCGGATTGCCTACAAGGTTTTTCCTGCCCCTCCATCCATACATTGCCGAAAATGTCTCCTGGTCCGATAATTTTTCTCCGTTCTTTCCAAAGCCTGGCCACCCTTCACTTCCTACTTGTAATGCCTCTTTTGTACCCGGTATTAATGTAGGCCAGCCTTGATTTTGACCTGATGAAGGCCATGTGGTCGCGTCTGTACTTAACGGAGCTTTAGTCGAGGTTCCACTGACTACTTGCGGGTAGGGAGCAAAATGTTCAGGATCCCAGAAAGCCGAAGGCCCCTCGTTCATTGTTCCGTCTAAATAAGGCAAACCCGCTGAGTCTATTCCGCCTACTGCACCGGTGTCCTGAGGAAAAGGACATCCGATTACTACTCCTATACACGTTCCATAACTTATCTTACTTCCGTTTGGGTACTCAAAGGCAGGGGGACGGGCAAGCGGCATATTCTGTTCATTCCCGTCGCATAGTTCCCCCATATTATTAAATTGATCCCTCACACGGTTTATATCTAAAATATTCCAACGCTCATATATGGTAGGATCATATGGAAGTATTTGCGAATATGAAAACGAGGATGACAGTAATATTATACTTAACACTAATATAAAATTTCTTGATTCTGTTTTCATTTAGTTCCTTCTTAATATCTCAATTTTGATTCGTGGAAAAGAGAATCAAATAAAAAACTCTTTCAATTTTTTCAGTATAAATTTTATTAATCACCTTACGGAAGATCATTAGTACTTAAACTCATTGATGAAAAAGTTTATCCGGCTCATAAAATAATTGCAAACTTTCCTTGTGCCGTACCAGCCGGTGAACTAACATAAAAGAAATATAAACCCGGCGCTGCCAGCTGTTGATTCTCATTCTTTAAATCCCATGTTTCTATGCTTGGTGCGAGCGTACCGTTTCCGTTATGCTCTAATGTCCTTACCAGTTCTCCTGCTATGTTGTATATCCTTATTGTCGCTGTCACTGGCAAATGGGTAAACTGAGCAATATTTTTGTATGTCCTATTTCCTTCGTCAGTTACGTGTCTGCTGGCTTTCGGTTAGGTAGTCGATGACAAATTGCGCCGGACGAGCAAGTTTTCTACAGAGCCATTTCGACTAGCGATACTGGATGCGGCCTCCGCAACGGCGCAGGATTGCTGAGTTGGTTAGCGTTAGGCGACGAATACGGATTCTCGTGCTCGCTCATCCCGGTATTTTACCCGAGCGCAGGATAGCACCACAATAATCATTGCGCGTACTGGTTTCACGGAAAATCGCGCCGATAGCGAATCAGCAGCCACACGCCCAGCGCCGCGCCGACAAACAGAATCGCCCCGATCGTGAAACAGGCCCAGCCGGGGACTTTGTAGAGGCTGTTGATGATTTTCGTCGTGGCGTCGTCCATGCTCTGAATTGTAGCAGAGCCCGTGGGAGTGGATCGCCGGAGATCGCGGGACGGCTACTTCGGCGGCCACAGCGTCTTGATGGCGGCCGCCACGACCAAGCCGCCGCCGATGAGTATGGCGCCGCCCATGACCACCACGATGATCAACTCGAAGATGCCGATTCCAAACATCCGCAGTACCCGGCGCGGAATGTATCGCCAGTAAGGCAGCACGGATTATTGTACTGCGAACGCAGTACGAGACAAAACTACCCCCTTTGCCAAGCGGCCCCCCCTGAATCGCTTGGCACAACGCCCTTTCTCGTTTGCTATTCCGCGCTAACGTGGCGCAAATCGATGGGAACGCACACGCAAACCGCGAAACGTTGCACAGCCCCGTTAGTTGGCCAGTGCGACCGCGTGATGTTCCTCGCTGTGCTCGGGTTCGTCGTGCCACTCGCACAACTCGGCTCGCATGATGCGGGTGCTGCCGGGGGCCTGAATGCCGAGACGAACTCGGTGGCCACGGACTTCCAGAACAGAGATGGTGATGTCGTCACCGATGCGTAACTGTTCGCCCTGCTTACGACTGAGTACTAGCATCTTCAGTTCCTCCATGACAAATGGGCTGAGAGAATCGAGTCTCTCGTGATCCGAGGTGGATAGCCGCCCTGTTGTTGCAAATCGAGTGCCGCGGCGCACGGCTTTTGCAAGGAATTTGCAACGGCTCGTGGGCAACCACGTTAGCCGTGCCGTCATGCGCGACGCTAGCGTGACTTCACAGCAATGCTGTGAGCCATTTTGCGCATCGCGATGTGCCATGTTGGCAGATTGCCGATCAAATCGTGCAGGAACGCATCGACCAACCGCCGTGCATCACGGATTCGGCGGCGACGTTGCTATCAGTACGACCAGGCACTCGGTGCCGGTGTTTTCGATGCCGTGCTTGCACCACGGCGGCAGGTGGATGAAGTCGCCTTTTTGCACGTCGCGCTGGAAGTTGGCAAAGGTCATCTGTCCGCGGCCTTCGAGGATGACGTAGGTCTCTTCGGTCTCGTGCGAGCCCGGCGTCAGGATGGCATGCGGCGGCACATAGAACATCACCAGGCCCATGTTCTTGCTGGGCGCCTTGGGATTGACCGGATGCACGACGCGCACGCCCACGCCATGGCAATTCGGATACGCCACCGGCACGCCGTCCTGCACCGTGACGATCAGTGGATCGACCGGATGCTCCGGCTTGGGAATCGTCGGCGGCTTGCCGGTGGAGTAGCCTTTGGAAGCGGTGATGCGTGTCATGAGGGAACGTTGCGCCAGAAGGTTGAGGGGAAATCCGGTTCAAAACAGCCGGAGTGTACCGCCCCGAGGAACCGTCGTCCACGCGCCGGCAACGGTCATTTCGGCGGAGACTAGTGGTGCGTCCAACCCAAAACTTGGGGCGACGCAACACGACCGCCGAACACGCAAGTGGTTCGGCGGCAGGCAAATACCTAGGGCTCCGCCAAAAACGTGAACTCCAATTTTGAGCGTTGACAGAGCACTAGAATGGAGCCGCGACGGTGTAATCGACGGTCGTCTGCCCGAGGACGATGCCGCAGGGTAGACTGATCGTTCGGGAGAAGGAATTTCCGTCGACGGTTACAATCAACTCGCCTTCAGAGCCGGGTGGAAGTTCACAATCGTCGGCGAGCGTGAAGGAAAGATTGTTCGTTTTAGCGAGACGGTAACGCTGGCCGCGAACGACGAGGAACCCCTCGACACTTGCGGAGTAGCCATCTGCGTATTGCCTGCCCATGGACGATGCCCTCGAACGATTACAGCAGTATCTTAGCCTACGTCGACCGGGCGTAAAGATCAAAGAGTTTCTCGGCGACGGCGCCGTTTGGGCGACCGACGATATGACCGCAGTCAAAGTGTTTCGCGCTGAGCGCGGTTTCTGCAATGAGCGAGACACCTACGCGCGGCTCACTGAATTCGGTGTTGTTAGCAGGTTGGTCGGCTTTTGGGTGCCGAGAATGCATTTTCACGATGGCAGCCTGCTCATCGTGGAAATGGACCTAATGCAGACGCCCCCCCTACATCATCGGCTTCGCGAAAGTGCGCATCGATCGACCGCCAGAGTTTTCCGACGAGGTTCTAGAGGAAATGGAACGACAGGGCTTGGACGATTTCGGCCCGAACTGGCCTGATGTGAAATCCTTGTTGGCCGCTCTGGAGAGTTTTCAGATCTACTACCTCGATCCCAAGCCGCGGAACATCGTCTTTGGCGAATAGACTGGCCCGCCAAGCCAGCAATTTGGACTCCCCGGACTGTTTGCATTCCCACGTTCCCGGCACCTATCATAGGGGCTTATCTCGTTCCCCCAGCCGCCCCGCCGTACGTGTCTTTCGCCAACAAAGGGTCTTCCCGATGAAGTTGTCTACCGCCACTCGTGTATCCCTCGCTTGCTTGTTGTTGTTGGGTTTGTTGACGTCAGCCAGGCGGGCCGACGCGCAAACGGTGTTTCCTTCGCCCCGATGGGAAGTCGCCAAGCCCGCAGCGCAGGCCATGTCGGCCGAAGGCTTGGAGCAGGTCGGCCAGTGGCTCAAGGACAGCGGCGCGAAGACCGGGCTGGTCGTGCGACACGGCCAGATTGTCGGCGAATGGTACTTCGACGACGCCACGCCCGAGAGCAAGTACCTGGTCTACTCCACGTCGAAGTCGTTCGCCAGCACGGCGGCCGGACTGGCCATCGCCGATGGAAAGTTGACGCTCGACAGCAAACTCGGCGAGTTCTTCCCGGAAGCCAAGCCGGCGTTGAAGCGCGCGATCACGGTGCGACAGTTGCTGTCGATGACCTCCGGCGCACACAGCGACAACTCGATCCTGCGGCGCGAGGATCTATTCACGTACGTGCTCGACGAATTGCCGATGGATTACGAGCCGGGCACGAAGTGGGAGTACAACAACTCCGGCCTGTCGCTGTTGGGCCCGGTGATCGAAAAAGCGACAGGTCAGAACCTGGCGCAGATTCTCGACGAGCAGGTGTTTGCAAGGATCGGCATCGCCAAGGAGGATTGGAGCTGGGATGACCGCGACGGCATGCCCCTGCCCTACTCGGGCTTGCACATCACGGCCCGCGGTTTGGCGCGGTTTGGCCTGCTGGCTTTGAACAAAGGCCAATGGAAGGGCAAAAGGATCGTCTCGTCCACCTGGATGAGCGAAGCCGCGCACGCCTCGCAAGACTTGAACCCGAGCTACGGCTACCTGTGGTGGAACAACAGCACGGACGCCTGGAAGGGCGTGCCCAGCGACGCGTTTGCCGCCATGGGCAAGTTCGGCAACAGCATGCTGATGGTGCCCAGCCTGGATTTGATCGTGCTGCGACAGATCGGTGACGACACCGGCAACAACCGGAACGTGAAACTGCCAGAACTGTTTGCCCTGGCGGCCGCGGCGGTGACCGACGCCAGCCCTTCATTGAAAGTCGCCGACACGCCGAGCGACCTGGAAGTCGTGAAGACTTTCACCAATTTCCGCATTCAGCGGCCGATTCTGTTGACGCATGCCGGCGACGGCTCGAACCGGGTGTTCATTCCCTCGCAGTTGGGCAAGATTTACGTGCTGCCCAACGATCCGTCGGTCGAGGATCCCGCAGTATTTCTCGATATCTCAGATCGTGTCGTGTACGAGGACAAGCAGAACGAAAAAGGCTTTCTGGGGATGGCGTTTCACCCAGACTATAAGCAGAACGGCGAGTTCTTCGTCTACTATACGCCCACCGACACCAAGGCGCACGCCACGGCCATCTCGCGGTTCCGCGTCTCGAAGGACGATCCGAACAAGGCCGATCCCAACTCGGAAGAGCGGCTGTTGGTAGTCGAGCAGCCGTTTTGGAATCACGAAGGCGGCACCGTCGTGTTCGGCCCGGACGGCTACTTGTACATCGCACTGGGCGACGGCGGACTGGCCAACGATCCTTACAAGAACGGCCAGAACCTCAACTCGCTGTTGGGCAAGATCCTGCGGATCGACGTCGATCACAAGCAAGACGGCAAGCCCTACGCCATTCCCCAGGACAATCCCTTCGTGGGCCAGGAAGGCAAGCGCGGCGAAATCTGGGCCTATGGCCTGCGCAATCCGTGGCGCATCGCCTTCGACCGCGCCACCGGCACGCTCTGGTGCGGCGACGTGGGCCAAGATATCTGGGAAGAGATCGACTTGATCGAAAAAGGCGGCAACTACGGCTGGAACAAGCGCGAAGGCTTCCACAAGTTTGGCGCCAAGGGCGCCGAGCCCAGCGCCGAATTCATCGAGCCGATCTGGGAGTATCACCACGAAACGGGCAAGTCGATCACCGGCGGACACGTCTATCGTGGCCGTAAGTTTCCCGAACTGGTCGGCTGCTATCTGTACGCCGACTACGTCAGCGGCAAAGTGTGGGCACTGAAGTACGACGAAGAGGCCAAGAAGGTGGTGGCCAACTACTCCATCCCCGGCAACATCATGCCCATCATGTCCTTCGGCGAGGACGAGCAAGGCGAGTCGTACTACACGACCGACACCGGCTCGATCTTCACGTTCAAGCGGAAATAGGCGGGAGACTGGAGACGGGAGGAACTGAACTACTACCGGCTGAAGCCGGTAGGTTCGAGGAGAATCGTGGCTACGGACTGAAGTCCTGCGCTCACGATTTGGTAATGCGGAAATTGTCGCCGCCATCGTCAGGCTCAGTGCCTTGTTGTTGGCGGATATATTCTTGGATCACCTCGTCAGTCACGTTGCCGCTGGATGCCACAAAGTAGCCGCGGGCCCACAAATGCCGACCCCAGAACTCTTTTTGCAGATGCTTGAACTCCATCAGCAACTTCCGCGAGCTTTTGCCCTTGATGTACTGCATGGCCTTGCTTGGCGACAAATTCGGCGGACAGGACAGCAGCACATGCACATGGTCGCGAGACACCGAGCCCTCCAAAATCTCGATTTCGTTGGTTCTACACACTTCTCGCACCAGTTCCCGCAGCCGCATTCCGACCGCATCGGCCAAAATGGGCTTCCGATACTTGGTGATCCACACAAAATGGTACTTCAGGTCGAAACGGCTATGCGAACTCGTGCGGTACTTTTCCATCCCCAAATTCTAGCAAACGAAGAACCTAAAGGTTTCGCCTGAAGGCGAGGGTTTTAGACCCATCGCAAGGACAATAAGAAATACAAAGCGTGTTGGGCAATCGGACGTTTCACGTACGCGTTTGCCGGAGTTTCCTCTCTCCAGCCTCCAGCCTGATGATCTCCATCCACGACTTGCCGGCGATCGATGGCTTGCGGCGGCGGGCGAAGCTGGACGTCGAATGGCTGCGGCGGCTGCGGAATCGCTTCTATAAGAAGCACGGCTCGGCGGTGGAAGCGCTGGACGAGTTGCCAGCGGATGCTCGGCCGCTGTTTGCCCGCGAAGTGGAGTTTCATCCGCTGACTCTGACCAGCCGTCACGATTCGGCGGTCGACGGGGCGACGAAGCTGGTGTTCCGCACCGCGCAGGCCCTCTTGCTGGAAACGGTCATTTTGCGGATCAACTCGGGCCGCACCGCGGCTTGCCTGTCGACGCAGGTGGGCTGCGCCGCCAATTGCGATTTCTGCGCCACCGGCAAGATGGGCATCGCGCGGGATCTATCTGCCGCGGAGATTCTCGATCAGCTCGTGCAGGTGAATCAGCTACTGCACAGCGAGCGCCGCTCGGTGCGCAACGTCGTGCTAATGGGCATGGGCGAGCCGTTTCACAACGAACAGCAGGTGAACGCCGCGCTCGATGTGATGACGGCGCCAAGCTGCTTCCACCTTAACCCGCAGCGCGTGTTGGTTTCCACCGTCGGCATTCCCGACGCCATGATCCGTTGCGCCCGGCGGCAGCCGCAAGTGCGCATGGCGCTCAGCCTGCACAGTGCGCAGCAGGAAGTGCGCGAGCGGTTGATGCCCATCGCCCGGCGGCACCGGCTGGAGGAATTGCGCGAAGCACTGGTGGAAGTGACCGCGATCAGCGGGCAGGAGGTCATGATCGAGTACTTGATGCTGGCGGGCATCAACGACGCAACCCGCGACGCCGAAGCGCTGATCGACTATTTGCGCGGCATCCCCGTTCACATCAATTTGATTCCCCATAATCCGATCGCCGAAGCGCCGCATCTAACCGGCAGCGACCAGGCCACGCGTGCGGCGTTCTCGCAGGCGCTCGAGGCGGCCGGCTTTCCGGTCACCACGCGCTATTCGCTGGGGGCGGACATCGCCGCGGCCTGCGGGCAATTGGTGCGGCAGGAGCATCGCCGCGAGGCGATTGGCGGTGGAATGTCTCCTCCTGCGCCGACTGCGTTGTCCTAGCGATTTGCCGCCCAACAGCCGCCCAATTGCGGCGGCTTTCCCCGCGCGCGCACTTGGGTTAAGGTACTTGATGCTGCGCTCCGTTCGATGCATTGAGGGACGACCATGGGCCGACGTTTCTTGACCGCGATGATCTTCTCGATTGCGCTGTGCGCCGCGAGCGTTCGGCTCATTGCCTCGGAAGTCGATGCGCTCAAAGGCAAAGTGTTGATTCTGGCCGCCGCCAGCACGACCGACGCGGTGGAAGAATTGGCGCAAGATTTCATGCGCCTGCATCCCGATGTCACGGTCCGCACCAGCTTTGCCGCCAGTTCCACCTTGGCGCGACAGATCGAAGCTGGCGCGGAAGCCGATTTGTTTCTTTCAGCGAGCCAACAGTGGGCTGCGGTGATCGACAAGCGTGGGCTGGCCGCGCGGCAGCACGATCTGCTGGGCAACGAACTGGTGATCGTGGTGCCGAAGGGCTCGGCACTAAGGATCGAGCGCCCAGCCGATTTGCAGCAGGCGAGCGTGCGGCACGTGGCCCTGGCCGATGCGGCCAGCGTGCCGGCGGGTATCTATGCCAGGCAGGCGCTGGAAAAACTGGGGCTGTGGAAAACGCTGCAAAAAAAGGCGACCGGCGCGGCCGACGTGCGCCAGGCATTGCAGCACGTGGAGAGCGGCGCCGCCGAGGCCGGCATCGTGTATTCCACCGATGCGGTGGCCAGCCGGCGGGTGCGCGTCGTGGCCCGCATCGACTCGCAACTGACCGTGCCCATTCGCTATCCGCTGATGCTGCTCGCCAACGGCAAGGCCAATCCAGCGACGGTGGCGTTGTACGAGTTTCTGGCCTCGCCCCAGGCAGCCGCGGTATTCAAACGGCATGGGTTCGTTGTGCTCGCGCATTCACCGGAAACCAGGCAGACGCGCGAATAGTCTTATGGACTTCTTGAGCAACGACCAGTGGCAGGCCGTTCGGTTGAGCTTTCAGGTCGGGCTGTGCGCCGTGGCTGGCAGCTTGCCTTTTGCCGTGCTGATCGGCTATGCGTTGGCGCGGTGGCAATCTCGCTGGAAGTGGCTGGTGGAAGTTTGCGTGAATCTGCCCTTGGTGTTGCCGCCGGTAGTGACCGGTTGGCTGCTGATGATTTGTTTCGTGCCCAGCGGCCCATTGGGACGATGGCTCGATGCGTGGTTCGGCGTGCGCGTGGTGTTCACCTGGTGGGGCGCCGCGCTGGCGGCGGCCGTGGTGAGCTTTCCCTTGATGGTGCGGGTGATTCGTCTGGCGTTCCAGGCGGTCGATCCGCGCTTGGAGTTGGCAGCCCGCGGCTTGGGGGCGGGGCGGTTCGATGCGTTTTGGTCGGTGACGTTGCCCTTGGCGCGACGCGGCGTGCTGGCTGGCTGCGTGTTGTCGTTTGCCCGCAGCCTGGGCGAATTCGGCGCCACGATCATGGTGGCCGGCAACATCGTGGGTGAGACGCAAACGATTCCGCTGGCGATCTTCAGCAACGCCAATCGCCCCGGCGGAGAGGCCGACGTGGCGCGGCTGGTTGGCGTTTCCATTGCGCTGGCTGCCGTGGCGCTCGTCACATTCGAATGGCTGGAGTGGAGGCAGTCGCAGCGTGAATCGACTTAGCTTCCAGTGCCGCCATCGCTTTCCCAGTGGCTTCACCATCGACGCCGCGTTCGACACGCAGGCGCCGGTCACCGCGCTGGTGGGACCCTCGGGCGCGGGCAAAACCAGCGTGCTGTACATGATCGCGGGACTGCTGCGTCCGCAAGCGGGCACGATTCGCTGGGGCAATGCCACCTGGCTCGACACCGAACGGGGCCAATGCGCCAAGCCGCAGGCGCGCCACGTGGGCTTCGTGTTCCAGGATCACTTGCTGTTCCCGCACCTGAGCGTCGAACGCAACCTGATGTACGGGCGACAGCGACGCGGGCATCGCGCCTCGTCGATCGAACCCGACCGCGTGATCGAGGTGTTGGAACTGAGCGAGCTATTGGGGCGCTCGCCGCGGCATCTTTCCGGAGGAGAGAAACAGCGCGTGGCACTGGGCCGGTCGCTGTTGAGCGGACCGGAGCTGCTGTTGCTCGACGAGCCGCTTGCGGCGCTCGATGAACCTCTGAAAGACCGCATCTTGGCCTACTTCGAGCGCGTCGTGGCCGAGTGGCGCGTGCCGACCATCTACGTCAGCCACAATGCCGCGGAAGTGCGCCGCGTGGCCGATCGCGTGATTGTCCTGGAAGGCGGCCGCGTCAGCGACCATGGCACGCTGGAAGAAGCGCCAAGGGGCGGTCAATTCTCCGGCTGAGGCACCGCGTCGGCCGGGAGCAAGCCCTTGTCGATGTACTCCTGCGCGCCCAGCAGCTTGGGGTCCTTCGAATTCTCGCCGCTAATCGGCGGGATCGGGCGATAGTCGAACCACTCCGTGAAAGGCAAATTGCCGGGCGGAATCGGGTCGGCGAAGGGGCTCACGGTAAACGAACTCATCCACAGATCCGACTCGGCGCCGAGGCGATTGTCGGTAACGACCAGGTCGTATTTGATCGCGTAGCTGACGTCGCCATCGATGATGTCGTCATGGACGTGACCCATGTAGAGATAGATCAAACCCGACAGGGAATCTCCCTGTAGTTTCTTGCGGATGGGGATGCGCTGCCCAGCGCTGTCCTTTTTCGACGACCTCAAGCGGCGTGGGCTTCTCACCCGGCGGCGTCTCGCCCTGTTTGTCGTAGAATGTTTCGCTGAAGTACACGGTTGACATCATCCGGCTGTCGAACAGCATATCGGGCGTGCCCGGCGCCCGCTCAATCTCCACGCAAACGAACAAACCATCCGCGGGAATTGCACCCCCCACGCCGATCGCCTTGCCGGCGGCATCGCACAGGTTGATGCGAAACACGGCGGTCAGATAGTTGCCATTGTTGAATAGCTCCGGATTGCGTTCGCAGTTGCCGCGGTAGTAGGTGCCGGCAACCTGGTTCGGATGGTTCGGGCGTATCGGCACCGGCGGGTAGCCAAAAACCGTCTTCGCCCAGGGGTTTTCGTTCCGGGAGTGGAGTTTTTCCAGGTGTGCCAGTTTTTCGTCGGTGTGAAGCTGATGACCGCGCATCAGCGCCAGCGCGATCATGCCCACCATGCCCAGCCACACGAGCGTTAGTTCCCCGGTGGTGATGCGGCTGGCGAGCTTGCCGAAGCGACCGGAGGCCCATGGGCGTTGATTGCTGTTGGCCGTTTTGGCACGCGCGACGAGCAACAGCAACAGTTGCACGACCGCAAAGCCCAACGCGTACGGCCGAACGTACGCATATTCGTATTCGTACTTTTGGAACAAATCGGCGAACCGCTCGACCTGCTGCTCGTACAACGAGCGCCGATCGGTCGTTTCCTCGTCCGATGCTGGCGGCCAGACGGCGCCGTGTGCGACCCAGCGCCGGATCTTGTCGATGTCCTCGGGCCGCAGCGCGTCGGAGTTTTTGGGCATGCGGTAGGCACGCTCGGTCGACGAAACCCGGCGATAGACTTCGTTGGTTGCGAGCGTGCCGCCGACAATCGGCGCTTCGGTGTAGCCGCCCGCTTCGGCGAGTTCACGCTTGTCGAGTCGCAGCCCGCCACTGTGCCGCTCGGGCCCGTGGCATTTCACGCAGTGCGCTTCGAAGATGGGTTGAATGCCGGCGCCAAAATCGACCGGATCGCCCAGCGATTCTTCGACCGCGGCTACGGTTGGCGACGCGTCAACCGGTGGTTCGTCGTGGTCCGGCGAAGATGACTCCGGCGCCGCGTCGCTGTCGGCCTTGGCCGCCGGCGGCGTCGTTTCGTCTTGCGCAATCGCACACGGAGTGCTCGGGGCCGCGAATAGCAAATAGACCGCCGTCAACAAGCAGGCAGCAGTCCGCCCGGCGATCAGCGCAATATCGCGCAGCAATTGGAGCGCGGAATGAAGCGGATTCACTCATGGTTCGCCCGAGCAGGTGGCAGTCCGTGTGCGCAGCGGCATGGCCCGTCGTTGCTGCCAATGGCGGCAAACCTTCATCATAGCTGGCCGGCGGCCCGCCGGTAAACGACCGCCAAACGGACGAACCACCCGGTACCGCTGCTTTGCACGTGGATTGGCGCCCGCATATACTCTACGCGCATCCACGATTTTCGGCCCTGTCGCTGCGAGGAATCATTCATGAGCATTCAAACGTTGGTCGCGTTGACCTTGTTGCTGGCGGCCGAGGGACCCACCGACGCGGCAGTCGCCGAAGGGCTGAAGCCGTTTCAGGGAACGTGGACGCCCGTCTCGATGGAGCAGGATGGCCGGTACCTCTCGCCCGAGCGGCTGGCCAAAGTGCGCCTGACGATCGACGGCGAAAACTTCACGTTTAGAACCGCCCAGGACAGCCACTCGGGGCTCTACAAGATCGATCCGACCAAAGATCCCAAACAGCTCAACATCGAAGTCGCCAGCGGTGACGAGAAGGGCAAGGTCTACCTGGTGATCTACCAGTTCGAAGACGGCCAAATGATCCAGTGCATGCAGGTCGACAACAAGGCGCGGGCCGGCGAGTTCACGGGCAAAGCCGGCAGCGGAAATCTTTACGAGATTTGGAAGCGCGTGGAGTAGCTTCCCGTCACGGTGAACGATGGAATCAGGCACTTCGCCCGCGACGTCGGCGACAGATGCGGCGGACGTGCCCGAGCCGGGCCTGTCGCGCAACGTGCGCGTGCTGGGCCTGGCCAGTCTGATCAATGACATCGCCAGCGAGATGATCTTTCCGCTCGTGCCGGCATTTCTCGTCGGAGTCTTGGGTGGAGGGAAGACGGCGCTGGGCGCCATCGAAGGCGTGGCCGACACCACGGCCAGCATCGTCAAGCTGTTTGCCGGCGGACTATCGGATCGGGCCGGCAAGCGCAAGGCGTTCGTCGTCTGGGGCTATGGCCTGGCGGCGGCGACGCGCCCCTTGATCGGGTTCGCCACCGCGCCTTGGCAGGTGTTGCTGGTGCGGACGGGTGATCGCTTCGGCAAGGGAATTCGCACCGCGCCGCGCGACGCCATGATCGCCGACTCGGCCAGTCCCCAAGCGCGCGGCTGGGCCTTCGGCTTCACGCGAGCGATGGATCACTTGGCGCGGCAATCGGCCCCCTCTTGACGTTTGCTTTCCTGGCGGTGTGGCCCGAGCAACTGCGAACTCTGTTCCTGTTGTCGGTCGTGCCAGGCGTGGTGCTGCTCGCGCTGGTTTGGCTGGGTTTGCGTGAGCCGCGGCTAGAGACCAAGGCCGGCAAGGAGTTTCAACTCTCGCTCAAACCGTTCGGACGTGACTTTCGCCTGTATCTGGTGGCGATGGTCGTCTTTACGCTGGGCAACTCCAGCGACGCGTTTCTGCTGGTGCGCGTGGGCGAGCTGGGCGTGTCCACCACGACGCTGCCGCTCCTATGGTGCGCGTTTCACATCGTGAAGAGCGCGGGCAGCTTGCTGGCCGGCTGGGCCGTCGATCGCGTGGGGCCCCGGCCGCTGATCTTTGCCGGCTGGCTCGTTTACGCGGCGATTTATCTGGCGTTCTCGCTGGCGACCACGGCGCTTCAAGGCTGGATCTTCTTTCTGCTCTATGGCGTCTTTCACGCGCTGACCGAACCGGCCGAACGCACGATGGTGGTCAGCCTGGTCGGCACGGAGTTCAAGGGCCTGGCCTACGGCTGGTTCAACTTCGCCATCGGCATCGCCGCCTTGCCGGCCAGTCTGGTGTTCGGCCTGCTGTACGAAGCGTTCGGCGGGCCGGTGGCATTCGGCTGGATGCACGCCTTGGCTCTGCTGGCCGCGGTGCTGCTAGCAGGCGTGGGCCGCCGCAACGAACCGTCAACGCTTTAGCGATTGTATTGCCCCCACGCCGTCGGCCGGCAAGATTGGCTAGAGGTTGCTGCGCGATCAGCCGATCTATTCAACTAGAGTAAAAGCACCCAGTGATGTCGCCGCTAAGTCAAACCAAGCAAGAAGCGCATGGCGAACTAACAACCGACGCATCATTTCCGGACATTTGGCGCGCGCTATGCGCCATCGGACCGCACAGCGTCGCTGCCCCGCGCCTGTGCGGTTCTTTCATGCGCCGCAATTGGCACAAAGCCCAGAGGCCTTCTGCACAATCTGTTTCGCGCGTCAGGCATTCGCGCCGGTTCGGCGCCCAGCCGGCGCGGTCAACCGCCCCGCTTTGCATCACTCACGCCCCTTGCGGCGATATCCGGCAACGTGGGGATTTATTGGCAACTGCCGTGCTAGTTTTCGGACATTACACGTAGGCCGTCTGGTGAGAAAGATCGCTTTTTAATCGGGTGTAACTCGCAGATCTCTATGCCGCGGAGCGCCGGTATAGCTTGGTTTGTTCAGTTTCAATGCGGTAGTTCAGGAAGTCGTTCCATTGTCCGTTGAGGTAGGTGGCGCGCAGGTGGAGCATCGCTTGCGCGCCGGCGACCGTCCAGCGCATGCCGGTTTGTTCCAGGCGATCCTTGACCACGTGGCGGCAAGCGCCTTCGGCCACGCCGCTGCCGATGGGGTAGCCGGCCGCCAGGTACTCGTCGTAGCGCATGTGCCGGCGGTTGTTTGCGTAGTAGCCGATGGCCGCCGAGACGACGCGCCGCCGCGAGCCATGTAGCGCGTGTTCGTCGCGGAGTCGTTTGAAGCGACCGATGACATAACCCACCTTGCCTTCCAGCAACAGCCGCAAGTGCCGCGTGACAAACTGAGCCGCCTCACGGCTGCCTTCGCGGTGGAACACGTGGGCCACCTGCCACAACCGCTCCAGCACGTGGAACAAGTCCAGGATGCAGACCGCCCGCGGCAGCCACTCGCGCTGCACCTCCCACAGCGCCTTCTCGCCGTCCATCAGGCAGACCAGTGTCTTGCGCGCTGTGGGTCGCGCTCGTGACAGGCCACCGCCATCTCGACAAACAGACGTTCGCGTCCCGTACACGATTCTCCTTCCCGCACGCGGGTCATCTCGGCCCAAACCTGCTTGTGTTGCGGCGCGGGCCGCTCGGCAGCGCGTTCTTTCCGGTCCAGTTCGTCGAGCACGTCGTCGGCCGTGCGGCGAAAGGGGTCGATCGTATACACCGCGCCCACGTAGGCCATCTGTTTCTTGTTCGCTTTTTCGCCTTTGCCGCGACGCGGTCCGCGGCGGACCCGCTCTTCCAGCGGGCGGCGCATCGGCACCCCTTTGCCGTCGGCCGTGGCTACCAGGATCTCGGCCTCTTCGTCGGCCGGCGGCGCGGCGCGCTCGAACTGGAAGGCTTCGACGTGCTGGGCCATCTGCTGGTTCATCTGCTCGGCCGCCCGTTCACTCGGCGCGACACCCAACCACGCGTGCAGATCGGACACCGCTTCGTGAAACGACTCCTTGACGCACAGCCGCTCGAGCCAGTCTTCCAGGACGTAGGAGAACTCGCCGGCCGGCAGCCCCAGCCGCTCGTCCAAGGGCGCCCGCTCGACTTTCTGCCCTTCCCGCGCCGCGTAGACGTAGCGGCCGATCAACAGTTCGCCGAAGATCGACAGGTAGCGGCGCACGTGCCGGCCTTGCAAACGGCGGACCGTGCGGCCTTGGGTGGTTTCCAGTGTCGCGCCCGCGTCGCCATCCCCCGCGGCGGCCACGAAGGCCGACAGCAGCGTGTGTCCCAGCGCCAGCAGCCGGCCGAACAGTTCACGTTCCACTTGATCGATCCGCTGGCCGCCGTCGGCCGCGCGTTCGACGTACATTTCCAACGCCTGGAATTGCCGTTGCGCCTTGAGAAACGCTTGCTCCCGTGCGACGATCATGGCCGGGCCTCCTGGATGGGTGGGAAGGACTGCAATCACAATCCGTTCTACCCGCGGAGGCCCTCTTCTTCACCTTCACGCTAGCACTTGCCGCAACTCCTTGTGAATCCACCTGCTACCACGCGAGGAATGCGAGTTACACCCTTTTTAATCCGTCGTGACAATGACTGCAGCTTGAGAAGTTGTCGGCAACGTCGCCTGTATGGAGAACACGCCGTCAGCAACCTGCGCACTGAGTGACCCTCCGAGAACCTCCATTACCTTTTGGCAAAGCGACAGTCCAAGTCCACAGTGGATTCCGGCCGCTGATCGAGCTTGGTCGCCTCGCCAGAATCGATCAAACAAATGATCCACGTCGAATTGACGCAGGTTGCAGCCACTATTGGCGACGGTGATGGTGATCTGCGATCCGTGAATTGCAATGTTGGTGCGAACCCATCCATACTTCTCAGTGTAGGCTACCGCATTCTGGAAGAGGTTCTTGAGCACTACCTTGGTCTTTTCACGGTCAAGGTGGGCAACCTCGGATTGGTCGCCGATCCACTGCACATTCAGCATTTTGTCTTTAGATGCCGCTTCAAACGGTGACCAGCACTCTTGCACCAGACTGGCAATCTCCACGGATTCGAATTCCACTGGTAGCTGGTGGGCATCGGCGCGAGCTAAAACTAGCAACTGGTCCACCATTGAGTGCATTCCGCTTGTCACTCGCAGGCATTGCTTGATCACGCGCTCATATTCCTTCGGTTCACGTTGCTGGCCGGCGCAGACTTCCAATGCCGTGTGCAGACCAGCCAGTGGAGTTCTCAATTCGTGGGCCACATCCGCCGTGAATGATTTCTCTCGGGCAAGCGTGTCATCCAGGCGTTTAAGGAGGTCATTTAGACGCTGAACGACTGGAATCAGTTCACGAGGTGCATTGTCCACTTGCACTCGCTCCGTCAAATCCGCTACCCCCACTCGCTCGATGGACGAAGCCAGCGAGTTTAGCGGTTGCAATCCCTTGCCAATAATGTGGCTCAAGATGATGGCGCTGCCGACCACGGTCGTCGCCGTGACCAGCACAAGCAGTCCAGCGAGAGTCGCTAGCATCGAGTCGAGCTGCGTCGTGTCGTGCGCCACGACGATTGACAGGGTTTCCCCGCTTTGCTTGTGGGATGTCCCAGTTTGCTCGATGCGAGGCGTGAATTGAAACGCAATCCGGCGTCCGGCAAGCTCATTCGGCAGGGTAGCCACGCTATACACAGGGAAATCGGTCAACTCTCTTGGCTGCACGAGGTTCTGGTGGCCCAGTGACTGGGATCGTGCCTTGACCTGTCCTTCGTCGGTCCATATCTGGAAATAGTGAGGATGATCCTTCCTAGCGTAATCCGGTAGTTGACTGACTTCGAATTCGAAGCTCACCTTCTGATCCGATTCCTCAACGTGCGAGGAAAGCGACCGGGCCTCAACCAGCAGGGCAGCGTCGAACTCGGAAATCAATGACGCTCTCATTAGGAGGTAGATGGCAAGTGCCGCAATCGACAACGTGGACGCCAGAAGCAGTGCCGTGCGAATGACTAGTCGAGTTCGCAGCGAACGCATCACTCGCTCTCCCCCAACTGATAGCCGTGCCCACGCCGTGTGTGGATAAGGCGGGGGAGGTTGGGTCGCTCGATCTTTTTTCGCAAGTGTCGGATGAACACGTCAACAACGTTGCTTTCTGCGGACGATTCGAACTCGTAGATATGTTCCCAAATCTCGGTGCGGGTTACGACTTGGCCGACCTTGGCGGCTAGCAATTCAAGCAATGCAAATTCTCGTGCGCTCAGTTCCATGCTCTGACCATCTCTGCGCACACATCTTGTGGTCGTGTCGATTTCCAAGTCGGCGATCTGAATCCGTGGCGACTTGGCGTCATACTTGCGGCGGACTAAAGCTCGAACACGGGCCAGCAATTCAGCAAAGACGAACGGCTTGACCAGATAATCGTCGGCGCCTGAATCCAAGCCCAGGACTCGATCTCCCGCTGTATCCTTGGCTGTCAAAATGAGGACGTGCGTGTTCTTGCCCATGGCACGAAGTTCTCTGAGAACGGTCAACCCATCGACACGGGGCAACATCAAATCGAGGATCATCACGTCATAGTCGTTTGACTTGGCGTACCAAAGCCCGGTTACCCCCTCGGCCGCGACATCTACGGCAAATCCGGCCTCTCGCAAGCCCAAAGCGATTGAGTCTCGCAGAAGCTCGAAATCTTCAACCAACAGAATTCGCATCGCTGACCCAAAAAAACAATGCCGGGATCAGATGTTCTCCGGTCCCGGCATTGTAACCGTGAATGAATCGACACAACGAGCCTACTTGTCTTCGTCCTCGTCTTCCTCGTCAAGAGCTTTTGAAATCAGCGTGCCGTCGGGGGCTACCTTGATTTCGTAGTTCCTGCCACCGATGTTCACGTCCACTTCAAAGGCCGTCTCGCCGTCAACCGATTCTTTGTCCACGGCATCAATCTTGGCCCCCCCGGCTTCCCGCTTCAGGGTCTTTTGCACGGCAACAGGGCAGTCGGACAACTTGATCTTCACTTCGTCAACTTCTTCCTCCTCACCATCCTCGTCAAGCGACTTCTCCAAGAGTGTTCCGTCTTCCGCCACCGTCACTTCGTAGTTCTTACCGTCGATCTTGACATCGACCTCATAGATCGTCATGCCGTCCTCAAGCTCCTTGTCTACTTCGCTAATCTTGGCCCCACCAGCCTCCCGCTCGATGGTCTTCCGCACGGCGGCAGGGCAGTCGGCGAGCTTCACCTTGACTTCATCTTCCTCGACTGCAATGACCCTCGAAGCAACCAAGCTTAGCGCCACAACCAACATGAGTCTGCTCAAAATCCTACAGTTCATGACTTCTCCTTCTCTATGCTTGCAATTGAAATCGTGCCGTCAGCCAAGCCCACTTGGCTTCGTCCTTGCCACGGAGTTTACTGATCGAAGATGAAAATAACGTGAAACCGGAACTTTCGGCGTAGCATTCACTAGTTCTTTGCCGAATCGACTCGAAAGAACGACGGTCTTCCCCAGTGCATTTCACGGAGTGAAACAAATGCTGCGGCAACCAGCTAATCAACCCCAAGAGCAAAAGGTGTCGAGACTGGCCCAGCTATCGCACTTTCTCCACAAGAACTTGCTGTGGTTCTTGATCGGTTCGTATGCGCTGGCCGCGCTGGCCCCGGGCGCCGGGATTTGGATCAAGGACGTCTCGTTCGGTGAGCTGCCCGGGCTTCATGCCAAAGTGTCGTTGCCGATGAGCTTGCTGGCCTTGCTGTTGTTGAACGCCGGGCTGGGAATCGACCTGTCGAGCCTCGGCAAGTTGAGGCATAGCACCGTGACGCTTCTTTGTGGCGTGGCGGCAAATCTGGTCGTCCCCGTGGCGTTCATTTTTGTCGTCGCCCAGACGATGCGGCTCTGGCACAATCCCGACGAGGTGCAGAACATTTTGGTGGGGCTGGCCCTGGTGGCATCGATGCCGATCGCCGGTTCGTCAACGGCTTGGTCGCAGAATGCCAATGGCAACCTGGCGGTGAGTCTGGGATTGGTCTTGCTATCGACGGCCTTGAGTCCGCTGACCACGCCCGTGGGACTGCACTCGGTCGGATTGATGACCACCGGCGACTACTCGGAAGATTTGCACGAGTTGGCCCAATCCGGCAGCGGAATGTTCCTGTTGGTTGCCGTGGTGCTGCCGTCGGTGCTGGGAATCGTGCTGCACGTCGTCTTGGGGAAGAAGACTGTTACCGCCGCCAAGCCCTATCTGAAACTAATCAACATGGCCGTGCTGCTGGTGTTGAACTACTCGAACGCGTCCATTTCGCTTCCGCAAGCGGTACGAAATCCTGATCTCGACTTTTTGTTGGTGACGTTGACGATCAGCGCTTCGCTGTGCATCGTCGCCTTTGTCTCGGGCTGGCTGGTTTCGCGATTTCTCAAAGCGGATCCGTCGGAAGAGGCTGCCCTGGTTTTCGGATTGGGAATGAACAACAATGGAACAGGACTTGTGTTGGCGTCGATGGCCTTGGCAGATCACCCGCAAGTGCTGCTGCCGATCATCTTCTACAATCTGGTCCAACACCTGGTCGCCGGAAGCGTAGACTTCGCCCTGAGCAGAATGTCCCGTCGAGGCAATGGTCATCCGTAGCACGGCGGAACAGAAAAGATGAATCCGGGTCGGAACGAGTACCTGCAAGACGGATCAAACTACCTGATTGCCCGCCGGCTTGATCAAGACGCCCACGGAACTCGGCGATATATTGGCCTATCTGTTGAGTCCGAATCCGCGCGCGCCGTGACGCTTGCGAGTTGCTTTCTGCCATTAGCCGTCCAAAGAACGGAATCATGCCCGCCATTTATGAACACTCGGTTTCGATCGCGCCGGAGGCGATCGATCGGCTGGGGCACGTCAACAACCTGGTCTACTTGAGCTGGATGATCAAAGCGGCGCTGGCCCATTCAGCGGCGCAAGGCTGGCCCACCGATCGCTACGAACGGCTCGGACAGGTGTAGGTGGTGCGCTCGCATCAGATCAAATACCTCACGCCCGCCTTCCTCGACGACAAGGTGGTGGTGCGCACCTGGGTCTCGGGCATGAAGCGCGCCTCCTCCGTGCGGCAGTACAAGATCGTCCGCGCCGGCGATGGCGCCTGTTGGCCTCGGCCTCCACCGAATGGGCCTTCGTCGATCTGGCCAGCGGCACCCTCAAACGCATCCCGCCCGAGCTGATCGACGCGTTTGAGCTGGTCGAGCAAACGTAAGTCCGCGCACCGATGCGAGTGCTCAGGGCGTCGTGCACACGCGTGTACACTCTCAAGGGCCAACGGCCCGCTCGATACCAGCCAAGGGCAACGCCCTTGGTCAAGGCTGGCCAGATGTCAGCGCCGCCCTTACAGCCACCGCCGCAGGTTCCACGCGGCGCGGTCCAGCAACCGTTGCCAGCGCGAGCGCCGGCGGACGTAGTTGGCGGTGATGCGCTGGCTCTGGCGAATTTCATCTTCGCAAATGGCAAGTAGCGCTGCGGCCAACGGTTTGGAATGGGCCACGGCCAGGAACTCCAGGTTGAGCCTTAAACTGCGGGCGTCGAGATTGCACGAGCCGACCATCGACCAGCGACCGTCGATGACCATGACCTTGCTGTGCAACATGCGGTCTTTGCGTTCATGGATGCGCACTCCTCGCTTGAGCAAATACTCGTACATGTGCCGCGACGCCCATTGCACCACCTTCACGTCGCTCTTGCCCGGCAGAATGACCCGCACGCGCACGCCCCGCTTCCGTGCCCTCAACAACTCGCGGAGCACGCGCCCCAGCGGAATGAAATAGGCCACCGACAGCGTGATGTCGTGTTGCGCCTGCCGCAATAGCGGCGCGATGATCCGGTACGGGCGGCGGTCCTTCACCAGCGGGCGGGAATCGAAAAAAAAGATCGAGTCCTCCGGCGCCACCACGATTTCCTTGGCGGGCCAGTTCGGCTCGCGGCTGCCGATCGGCCGGTGGTGCACGCGATTCCACAAGCGGTCGAACATCGCCGCCAGCGCCGCCTGGCGCGGCCCTTCCATCCGCACGTGCACGTCGCGCCAGCCGGCCGACTTGGGCAAGTGCCGCGCTCGCACGTCGGCCTTCGATTCCAGCCCGCTTTGGTCAACGACGTTCATGCCGCCGAAATAGGCAATGCGCTCGTCGATCACCAGCAGCTTGCGATGGTCGCGCGTATTGAGCACCTGCAAAAAACTCACCGCGTAGAACGCTTCCAGAAACGCGTGGAACCGATGCACCTGGACGCCCGCGGCGCACAGCTTGTCGAACACCGCGTTCGGCGTGGCGAAGCTGCCCCAGGCATCCACCAGCAGCCGCACGTCGCAGCCGGCTTGCGTCCGCTCCGCCAGCGCATCGGCCACGGCGCGGCCGGCGTCGTCATGGGCAAGGATGTACGTCTCGAGCCAGACGCGCAACTTCGCCCGGCGAATGTCAGCCAGCATCGCCTCGATCAAGGGCCGCGACTCGGTATAGAGCGTCAAATCCTGCCCGGCCACCGAGATGGGGCCGGTCACGGCGCCGTGATGGTCCGCGGGCGTGGTTTCGGCAGGAGTCCGTTGCATGAGAAAGCCGCCTATTTCGCGCACCGCGGGCCCGCCCGAGTCGCTGTACTAATTGTACGTCGGCGGACATCAATCGGCTGCTTGCAAACCGTGGCGGGCAAACCGCGTCCCAGCTATGCTCAAAGACGCGCCCCCCGCGTTTCGCCAGCAGACGGTTCCTGCCATTTTTTTCGCGTCAACTGGTGGAGTCGCTCAATCGCCAGGGCGAAGAATCGAGGCTCCCCGTGCAAAGCCTGGACCCATTCCACATTATTGCGGCCGATTTCTCGGTGCCATTTGGTGTCCGAGAAACGATCCAGGGCGATTGTCATATCTACACGCAGGCACTGTGGTCGAGGCTAATCGGCTATACAGGACTCGTCCTGGCGATCGGGATCGGTTTCGTCCTCATGCGCGTTGCCTTGAAAAAAGGTCCCCGCGATTGGACTCGCATCGCGATTCTGCTCGCGGGCGGCATGTTCCTATTCTCGGGGACGATCGGTCTTGTCATCGAACATGTGTGCCGCAAGGACTATGTGGCGGTCGCGCCCGACCACATGGTAATCGTGAATTACGGCAAGCCCCGAGTTGTGCCATACCGCGACATCGACCGGATCAAATGGACAGGAACCCCGAACACCCGCGGCGGGTGTCGAACCATACTCACCATGGTCAACGGCGAGCGCTCGATTGAAAATGGACCAGTAGTTTTTGCTGCTTCACACCACGCCGGCGAAATCATGGTGGCTCAAGGGTTGATGAAATGAGGCGCTGACGGGCATCGGGCAGGGCGTCGTCGCGTCCGGCAGAGGGTCAAATTCACAAACGGAGCGCGCCGGCGTCCGTAGGCCGCAAGCGTACACGAGTTCGCGCTGCTAGTTGACCGGCGCCTTGTCCGTCGCGGTTTTGGCCGCTTGCTCGTCGGCTTTTCGACGCCATTTGGCCGCTTCGGCGTCGTCGCCCACTCCCACAAAAGCTTCGGCCACGGCGTAGTAGGCCTCGGCCAGCAGTTGCGGGTCGCGCTGGTTCTTGGCCTCGCGAAAACGCTCGGCGAATTCGTCCATCTTCTTGCGCACGCCGGGCAGTGCGCAGAATCCGCCGGCCCTCGCGCGTCGAACAGCCAAAGACGACTCCCGCCAGCTTGTCCCACTCGCCAAGCTTGTCGGTCCCCCGCGGCTGCAAGCGGAGCATCACTTCGGACGTCTCGCCTTGGTTGAGCTTCACGCGAACATCCCGTCCGCCCAGGAAAACCGGCAGTTCGTAGACTTCGCTCGATATCGCCAGCTCCTCATCGCCGGCCGGTATGTGCAGGATCGCCTTGCCCTGTGCGTCGGTTTCCGCTTTGAATGGATACGGAATCGATTTGTCAATAGAACTGAAATAGTCACGCTGTCGCGCCAGGCGCTCGCCGCGCGCCAGCGGGTGGCAATAGACCTGCGACCCGTCGTTCCACCAGCAGACATTCGGCCACGATGAAACGGTCACACCGGCCACCGGCGCTTCGTCTTCGTCCACGGCGGTCGCCACGCAGCGCACCAGCGGCGTCATCGCCAGTTCGATTTGCTCGTTGGCGTCGGGCTGAAAAACTTGCGGGCGGGAGAACGGGTCTTTGCCGGCTTCGTAGCGATACGCGACTCCTTCAGGAGGCGTTCCCGAACTCGCCGAGAAACCCTCACACAACGCAATGAGCTGCACCGGCTCGTCGGCGGGCCAGTCGAATGCAAACGTGCCGTCGGCCTGGATCGGCGTCCAGGTCAACCAGCCCACGCGATTTTGAGGTGCTTCCGAGGGCTTGAGCGTCCGCGCCTTCATGCGCCCGGCGTTAACCGGTCGGGGTACGTTGTCGCCGAGCTTGCCTCGCACGCGCACGCTAGGTTGCAACTCGACATTCAGCACTGCCGGCTCACCGAGCGACAGTTCGAAATCGACGATCCGGCTGAAGTGCGTGGCCTGCTCGCCATCGAGCTTCACCAACAACACGCTGTTTTTTCCGGGCGGCATGGCGCCAATACGCAATGCACCGTCGTCCAATCGTTGCGGCGCGGCTCCCGATAGCCAGGAACGGCCGTCCGACCACATCACGTGGATGTCGTCGAGATCGGTTGGTTTGCCGTCGATGGTCGGGCGCAGTTCCACTGTCATGCCGTCGGCTAGCTCGATGACGTACGGCTCGTCGGTTTCCAGCGGCACGTCGATATGCAAATCGTCGTCATAGGCGAAGTCCGGATGATCCACATAGAGCGACACGGATGTCGTGCGAATTTGTTCCGCCAGGTAGCGATAGTGCGGATACAGCACCGTGGCGATTCCCGCATCGTCCGTGATGACCTCTTGCGGATCGACCTTTGCCGCCTTGTCGTCTGTACGCCACCATCCGTGGCCCTGCGAGCTGCGTAGCGCCCAGGGTATGACCTTGGCGTTTGCCACCGGCTCCCCGCGCTGGTCGACGACGCGCACCTTGAACTCTTCCACTTTCGGCAGCCCGATCAATTCCTTGATCGTGTCGTCGATGACGGGGTCGATCTTCGGCGGGTCGGCCATGCTGCGCCCCGTGAGGATGCATGCAATTGCCACCGCGACCAACACCATGCCGCCTCTTTTTGCAACCATGACGGTTCTCCCGCGGGGTAGCTACCAAGTTCGCGCCGAAGTGACTCAGCCGCCACGCACGTTGTCAATTGTCGCTCGGCTATCATCTTAACAAATGACGCGCTTCGAGGTGCCATCAGGCCCCCCCGAGCGTAATTTCTTCTCCGGTAGCTTTTGCCTAGACTATTTGCCTATGAACAAGACGCTTGCCATCTCGCTCGTAATCGCCACCTGCCTGCTGTGTAATAGCGCTCTCGCCGCCCAGCCCAACATCGTTCTCGTCTTCATCGACGACATGGGCTGGGGAGACTTTTCCTGCTTCGGCAATCGGGCGGCCAGCACGCCGAACGTCGACCGGCTGGCACGTGAAGGCATTCGCTTCGAGCAGTTCTACGTCAACTCGCCAATCTGCTCCCCCTCGCGCACGGCGATTTCCACAGGACAGTATCCCCAGCGCTGGCGCATCACGTCGTATCTGGCGCAGCGCGGTTTGAACGAACAGCGCGGCATGGCGCAGTGGCTCGATCCGGCGGCGCCGATGTTGGCTCGCTCGCTGCACGATGCCGGTTACGCCACCGGGCACTTCGGCAAGTGGCACATGGGAGGGCAGCGCGACGTGGACGACGCGCCGCCGATTGCCGCCTATGGCTTCGACGCCTCGCTCACCAACTTCGAGGGCATGGGGCCCAAGCTGTTGCCGCTGACCATGAAGCCGGGCGACACCAAGCCCGGCCGCATCTGGCAAGACGCCGAGCGCCTTGGCAAGGGCTATCGCTGGATGCAGCGCTCCAAGATCACCAGCGGGTTCATCGACGAAGCAATTCTCTTCATGGCGGCCGCCGCCGAGCGCGGCCAGCCGTTCTATGTCAACCTCTGGCCCGACGACGTCCACAGCCCCTACTGGCCCCCGGTCGACAAGTGGGGCAACGGCAAACGCGAGTTGTATCTTTCCGTGCTCGAGGAAATAGATCGCCAGTTCGCCAGGCTGTTCGACTTCATTCGCGGCCACCAGCGGCTGCGCGACAACACGTTGATCCTGGTCTGTTCCGACAACGGCCCGGAAAAGGGCGCGGGCGTGGCCGGTCCGTTGCGAGGTTACAAAACGCATCTCTACGAAGGGGGCGTTCGCTCGTCACTGGTCGTGTGGGGACCCGCCATCGTGGCAAAGCAGAACCACGTCAACCGCGAGTCGGTCTTTGCGGCGATCGATCTGGTGCCCACCCTGTTGAGCATCACGGGCACGCCGCCACCGCCGGGCGTCGAGTTCGACGGGGAATCCCTGCCCGAAGTGTTGCTTGGAAAAACGACCGCCTCGCGTACCGCCCCGCTCTTCTTCCGCCGCCCGCCCGATCGCGACACGTACTACGGCGACGACGATCTGCCCGACCTGGCCGTGCGCACCGTGCAATGGAAGTTTTTGTGCGAGTACGACGGTAGCGAGGCAGAACTCTACGATCTAACCAGCGACGTCGGCGAGCGCAAGAACGTCGCGGCGGAACGCCCGCAAGTCGCCAAGCGACTCAAAAGCGCACTGCTGGATTGGCACCACGCCATGCCTCCGGACAACGGCGCGGAGTTTGGCAAGAGCGCAGAGCCATAGCCAATTGGAAAGTAGCGTTGTGTCACGGCACGAGGGGTGATTGCGTCACGGCGCGGTGCTGAGCGATAGGGTCCAGTGACCGAAACGGGCTCCACACAGGCCAAAAATAGCCCGGTTGGTCTGCAATCGGAACGATGCGCGCATTAGCCTGCGCGTTCCAGCCGTGCCAAGCAGCCCATGCGCCATCAAGAGTCCGACTTCGACGCGAGCCGAGCGGTTCGAATCAGTCGTTGAGGTCTTCAGTCGGCGAGAATTCCACGGCAGCATGCGTCGTAAGGTTTGCGTTTCAGTATTCCGTCTCTCACGTTCAGCGTATGAAACAGAATCGCCCCGAAGTGGGCGAGGGAGGAAGTACGCCCGGAGGGATTCGAACCTGCAACCCTCGGTTCCGCTGCGCGTCGAACGCAACTATAAACGTCCCCAACGAGTTGCGTCAAACGCCGGATGCCGTGGTGCCCACAGTGGTGCCGAGCGCGTCGAAACCCACCCCAAGCCCGCAATTCCCGGCTGATCTGGCCCGTCTCGGGGCCGAGTGGGATCGCCTTCCTGACGCGATCAAGAACGCGATTCTGACGCTGGCCGACGCTGGGAGAACTCGCGATGCGTAACGCGGATGATCGTCCAGGCGCGCTGGAACCCCGTCGCTATAGTCAATGCATCGAGTGGTATCACCAGGGTCAAACGCGTATCGTCGAGGTGAATGGTGTGCGGATCGAAGTTCGATTTGTAGGCCGCAATGGTCGCCGAGCCCGGATTGCGATTGTTGCCCCCCAAGGGGCAGCATTTCAGGCCGCCACATGAGCGCGACTTTACCGAAGATTGCCCCAGTTCCATTCCTCGCCGGGCTTCCACGTATAGTAGAGTACGTCGTCGTCCAGAACCTCAATGATTGCCTCTGGAAATAACTCTCTTGCTTCCGCGGCTTCCGGTCCTGCATTAGTCCGATGAAATTCCTTCTGATCCCAGAAGCCCGGCGCCTGTACTTTTAGTCGCGTCACGCCCGGGTCACCCCAAAGCCAGAGAAATCTAGGAGCCGACGCTATTTCGTCACCCTTCCACGGCTGGCTTCGAGCGTACTGGTGCTCCTCCAGATAACTGGTTCGATCCTTCGCCCATTTAGTCTGAATGCCCAGCCAGATTCCGAGCAAAGTTAGCAATACAAACAGTGTGCGCAGGCTGAAGCGCAACCAACGTTTAGGGATAGCGCGTTGCTGGGAATACATTTACCAGTACTTGTGCTGTTCTATCGCAAAGTTAGCGGAGACGTTCGCGCCGGAAAAGGGGACATTCTGGCTCTGTAGAAAACACTCGCTCACACGTCGAAACCGGCAAACAGTCCAGTCAGAAGCCACGCGATTTTCGAGTTCAACGACGTGCTTTCGACCGGTTTGAACATAGCACCCTGGTAGAGTTCTCTACAGAGCCGTTCTGACCCGTTTTTACGTGCGCACTCACCGCTTGCGCGCCGCGAAAATTGGGACAGTTCCCTGTGAACGGGTAGCGGCGCTTCTTCAGGGACCGGCCGTCGTGGCTTGTGCATCGGTCGCAGTTGCCGGCGGAGCGTCGCTGCTCATGAATTCGACATACTCCCGATCGAGCGTGGCGTAGTCGACGCCGGTCGTGGCGGCCAGCGTGCCCGGACCGGCCTTGCCGGTGTAGATCGCCACGAGGTACTCGACCAGTGGTTCTCGATAACGTCCGTGGTGCTCGTGCATCAAGAAGTCGGCGAGCCCGGACGATTGGCTATAGATGCGCGGCAGCCGCTCGTCGCGTTGCAAGTCGAGCATGCCGAACGAGACGAGTTGTTCCAGCGGCACGTAGAACTTGTCGACCAGCAAGCGATGCCGCGCCGCGGGCATGCGCCCGGCATTGGCGCCGCCCAGCGTGAAATACCCGTTCTGCTCGGCCAGCGACTCCATATAGCACGCGATGCCTTCGACAATCCAGAAGTTGTCGCGGGGTCCCACGTTGGCAACCACCGGGCGCGTTTCTTGAAATAGTTGATGCGTGGCCTCATGAAAGATCGTGCCGGGGTCTTGTTCCTCGCCGGCAAAGAAGTAGGCCGTGCGCTGCCGGTCGAGATAAAGGCCCAGCGTGATCTCGATCCGTGGCTGCACGCGCCGTAACCGGTTTGTGTATTCATCCCGCGTGCGGAAGTACGTCACGTCGTGACGCTTTTCATTGGCGCGAGCCGGCCCTCCGGCGAAGCGTCGCTCAAGTTCGGCCTGGTCCGTGCAATACGACGAAAACACCTGCTGCCAGATCGCGTGCAGGTTTTCCAACTGACGCGAAAGCCGCAGGCCTTCGGCAAGGCTGTGGTTCGTGGTCACCACATAGTGCGAACTGTCGATCCGCCAGCCGCGCTGCACGTCGCCGCGCAGCTTGGCTTCCGCGTCGGCATCCATCCAGCGGCCCAGGTAGTAGCGTTGGCCCCGGTCGTAGCGTTCCACGTGCGCCGCGGGCAACCATCCGAACGCGTCGTGCCAGACTTTGCCGGCATTGAGCTGTTTGACTTTGAACGGCGTGTACCACCCGTCGCGAAACCTGACGTAGCCGAGGATTCTTCGTCCCGCTTCGTGATCCGGATTCTCACGCACCGCTTCGGTCACCAATTGCACGGCCAGCGAGGGCTGGTGATTCTGGACGGCCTGCTCCGCAAGCGCGAACAGCGCCTCGGCCTGCGCATGGCGAAGTTGTTGCCAGCGGGTGCGCCATTCGGCGGGCGCAGCGTCGTTTGCCGCGGCCTTTGCAAGAGCTGAGGGCAACACGAACAGCGTGAGTTTGTCCGGCGCGCGCGGCGGCAGCCACGCCTGCAATTCCTCGGCCGCTTCGGGCAATTGCCGTTGGCGGCACCAGGCAGCCAGTTCATCAAGCCGCTGGGCATAGCTGGCCAATAGCGCATCGTGTGCCCTCGCCACGTCCGCGGCACGCGCAACAGCGCTCGCAGCGACTAGCAAAAGGAGTGCCCATAGCGCGCCGACGAAGAAATGCCTCATGAGATCTAGTCTACCACCGCCCCGTAGCTGAATTCGCAAGAATTTAGCCGATCATCCATCGTAGCTGCACGTCTTCGAATTCGGCCAGCGCCGGGGCTGAATTCTTGCGAATTCAGTTCCTCTCGATTGCCGCACCCGCTCAGGCCCCGGAAAACGCCGCATCAAACGCCGCCCGGCTGGGCACGAAATCCAGATTCTGCACGAACTGGCAGGCTTCCTTGGCGCCCGCCTCGCGCTCCATGCCGGGGTCTTCCCATTCGACCGACAGCGGACCATCGTACTTGAGCTGGTTGAGCGTGCGGATGATCTCTTCGAAGTTGACGCTGCCACGTCCCGGCGAGCGAAAATCCCAGCCGCGGCGCGGATCGCCAAATGGCAAGTGGCTGCCCAGAATGCCGGTTCGTCCGTTGAGCTGCACCACGGCGTCCTTGATGTGTACGTGGTAGATGCGATCGGGAAACGAGCGCAAGAACTCCACCGGGTCAACCCCCTGCCACAGCAAATGGCTGGGGTCGAAGTTGAAGCCGAACTCTTCGCGGCGATCGATCGCCCCCAATGCCTGCGCGGCGGTGATCAGATCGAATGCAATTTCGGTGGGATGCACTTCCAGCGCGAATTGCACGCCGCACTCGCCGAACACGTCGAGAATCAGGTTGAACCGCTCGGCGAACAACTGATAGCCGGCCTCGATCATCGACTCGGGCGTGGGCGGAAACGAATACAGCAAGTGCCAGATGCTCGAGCCCGTGAAGCCGTTCACCACGCCAACGCCCAGTTGCTGCGCGGCACGGGCCGTGTTCTTCAGCTCCTCGGCGGCGCGCTGGTTCACGCCGTCCGGCTTGCCGTCACCCCACACGTGCGGCGGCAAAATGGCCTTGTGCCGCTCGTCGATCGAATCCAATACGGCCTGACCGACCAGGTGCGTGCTGATGGCGTGTACTTCCAGGTCGTAGCGTTCGAGCAAATCGCGGCGATTGGCGCAGTAGCCCTCGTCGGACAGCGCCTTGTCGACTTCGAAGTGGTCGCCCCAACAGGCCAGTTCCAGGCCCTGATAGCCGAACTCGCTGGCTTTGCGGGCCACGTCTTCCAGTGGCAGGTCGGCCCATTGGCCGGTGAAGAGCGTGATCGGACGACTCATGAGTTCTCTCCTTTGAATGTAAGATTCCATCCGCCCTCTCGCGGGAGAGGACTAATCGTCGCGGCCTGGTCTTTGATCGTGCGCCAGCCGCCATTTGGCGCCGGCGCCGGCGCGGTCGGCCCGTGTATTGTGCCCGATTGTGCGGCCGCTGCAACTATTTGGAACGCGTGACAGGACTTGAGCGGGCGGCTTGCAGCCCGTACCTTGGGGCGATCATGAATCCATCTGCCCCCCAGCTTCCCATTCGCGTTGCTATCATCGGCGCCGGCGCGGTCAGTGAATATCACCACGTGCCCGGCTTGCGGCTCGACCGACGGGCCAAACTGGTCGCCGCCTGCGATACCAACTCCCAATTGTTGGAAAAGCGCAAAAGCGACTGGAGCATCGACAAAGTCTCGACCGATCCGGACGCGATGTGCAACGATCCGGACATCGACGCGGTGATCATCGCCACGCCCAACCAGACTCACCGGCCGATCGCCGTGGCCGCGGCCCGCAACGGCAAGCACGTGATGTGCGAAAAGCCGTTGGGACTCAACGCCGGCGAAGTGCGCGAAATGTATCACGCGGCCCGCGACCACGGCGTGGTGAACATGACGGCGTTTACTTATCGCTTCGCGCCGGCCATGCGCTATATCAAGCACCTGGTCGCCAGCGGCGCCCTGGGCGAGCCGCGGCACTTTCGCAGCCAGCGCTTTCTCGATTGGCCCGAGACGAGCTGGGGTTGGCGCCAATATCGCAAACTGGCCGGCGCCGGCGATTTGTTCGACATGACGATCCATCGCATCGACTTCGCGGCCGATCTGTTGGGACCGATCGCCCGCGTCACCGGCGCCTGGCCCGCTTTGCGCCACGCACCGAAACAACCACCGGCGAGAGCTGCCCTCCCTCGGACGTCGACGACTGGTCGAGCATTATCGGCGAGTTCACCTGCGGCGCCACGGGCGTGTGGGAAGGAACCACGTTGGCCAAAGGCTACGGCCGTGGCGGCTTCGGCCACGAGTGGGCTGAAGTCAACGGCTCCGTCGGCTCAGCCGTCTACCAGTTGCACACGCCCAACACCATCTTGCTCGGCAAGACGGGCCAAGATCTCGAAGTCGTCGACGTGCCGCGCGCGTTTCTCAAGCCGGCCGACAGCCCGCGCAACCCCGACGAAGGCGAACCGGCCACGGTCTTCCGCTACGATCTGGTGTGGGAGTTCATTTCGGCAATCGTCGCAGGCCGCGCCGCGGCGCCGGGCTTCCACGAAGGACTGAAGGCGCAACTCGTCGCCGACGCCGTGATCGAATCGTACGAACAGCGCCGCTGGGTGGAAATCATCCGCGAGCACTTGTAGGCCTGCGCTGCGGCTTGAAGGATTGTTTCGCTTCTCCAGGTAAGGCCCCTGCATGATCGCCAAAGTCAAACACAAGCAACTCCCCAGCCGCGCCAGCGTGAAGTCGGCGGACCAGTGGGATCTCAGCAGTTTGTTTCCCGACGACGCTGCCTGGGAAACGGCCTTCAAGAAGTGGGAAACGCAGATTCCCCGCTACGACGCGTTTCGCGGCAAGCTGGCCGACGACGCCGAGACACTGGCCCGCTGCTTGAAGTTCGACAACGAATTCGATCGCTCCGGCGAACGCTTGGGCACGTACGCCTTTTTGAAGACGGCCGAGGACACGGCCAACGGCCAGTACCAGCGCATGATCGGGCGCTATCGCAATGTGGCCAGCCGCGCGGCGCAGGCCGCCAGCTACATCCGGCCGGAGATCATGGACATTCCGGTCAAGAAGATGGATGGGTTTTTGGCCGCGAAGTGTTTGTCAGAGTACCGACTGTCGCTCGAACGGCTGTTGCGCTACCGGCCGCACACACTGGGCAAGAACGAAGAGAAGCTGCTGGCCATGCAATCCGAGATGGCCGAAGCTTCAAACCAGGTGTTTCGTCAATTGACCGACGCCGACATGAAGTGGGGCATGATCCGCAACGAGCGCGGTGAAATGATCGAACTGAGCAATTCGTCGTTCTCGGCGTTTCTGCACTCCCCCTCGCGCGCCGTGCGGAAGAAGGCGTTCCACGAATACTACAAGCAGTTTACCGCGCACGAGAATACGCTGGCGGCCGCCCTGAGCGGATCGGTGCAGCGCGACGTTTATTATGCGCAGGCGCGCAATTATCGCAGTGCGCTGGGGGCGGCCCTGTTTCACGACAAGGTGCCGCCGGCGGTCGTCGAGAACCTGATCGCCAGCGTGCATCGTCATCTGCCGGCCCTGGTTCGCTACTACGATCTGCGGCGGCGGAGCATGAAGCTGCGCGAGATCCATCACTACGACACGTACGTGCCGATCTTGAGCAAGCTGAACATGCGGCACACCTGGCCGCAAGCCGTCAAGCTCGTGCTCAGCGCCATCGAGCCCCTGGGCAGCGAATACTGCGGAGCGCTCGAACACGGACTCACTGGCCGTTGGTGCGATCGCTATCCCAACAAGGGCAAGCAGAGCGGCGCGTTTAGTTGCGGCTCATTCGACGGCGATCCCTACATTCTCATGAACTATCAGCCCGACGTGCTGGACCACGTGTTCACGCTGGCGCACGAAGCGGGCCATTCGATGCACACCTATTTCTCGGCACGGCGCCAGCCGTTTCAGTATTACAACTACACGATCTTCGTCGCCGAGGTGGCCAGCACGTTCAACGAACAGTTGCTGGCCCGGCACATGATGCAGAATGTCAAGAACGACCAGCAACGCGCCTACCTGATCAATCGCGAGATCGACGCCATCCGCGGCACGATCATCCGCCAGACGATGTTCGCCGAGTTCGAGGGCATCATCCACGCCCTGGCCGAAGCGGGCGAACCGCTCACCATCGATCGATTCAAAAGCGAGTACCTCGAGTTGCTGGAAAAGTATTTCGGCCCGGATTTCGTGCTCGACCCCGAGTTGTCGCTGGAGTGCCTCCGCATCCCGCATTTCTATCGGGCGTTTTACGTCTACAAGTACGCCACCGGGCTGTCGGCCGCCATTGCCCTGGCCGAACGCGTCACTGGCGGCGGCAAGGCCGAATTGGACGACTATTTGGGCTTTCTCCAGGGCGGTTGCTCGAAATACCCGCTCGATCTGCTGCGCGACGCGGGCGTCGACATGGAAAAACCGCATGCAGTCGACACCGCCCTAGGCTATTTTGAAAGACTGGTCGGCGAGCTCGACGAACTGCTGTAGTAGGCGGTAGGCGGTAGAGGGAATACAGAACCATTACGGACGCGCGGTGTTTCTTCCTCCAGCCTCCAGCCTGAACAACCTCCGGAGACCACGCCATGCAACTGGGACTTGTCACCTATCAATGGGGCGCCGATTGGGACTTGCCCACGGTCATCAAGAACTGCCAGGAGACGGGCTTTGCCGGCGTCGAACTGCGCACCACGCACAAGCACGGCGTCGAGCCGGAGCTAAACACCGACCAGCGCAAGGAAGTCGCCGCGCGGTTTGCCGATAGCGGCGTCGAGCTGGTGGGACTAGGCACAGCGTGCGAATTTCATTCGCCGGATCCGGCCGAGTTGCGGAAGAACATCGAACTGACCAAGAAGTTCATTCAGTTGTGCCACGACGTGGGCGGCACGGGCGTCAAAGTGCGGCCCAACGGTCTGCCGGCCGGCGTCAGCGTGGACAAGACCGTCGAACAGATCGGCAAGTCGCTCGACGAAGTGGCCGACTTCGGCGCCGGCTACGGCGTGGAAATTCGCACCGAGATCCACGGCCGCGGCACGTCCGAGATCCCGATCATCCGCAAGATCATGAACGTCTCGAAGCACGACGGCTCGCGCCTCTGTTGGAACTGCAACAATGCCGACCTCGACGGCGCCGGCCTGGCGGCCAACTTCGCCAGCGTGCAAGACCGCATCAGCACTTGCCACATCCACGACCTGATCTCCGACTACCCCTGGGTCGAATTCTTCGGCCTGCTCCAAGGCGCCAACTTCGACGGCTGGACCCTGCTAGAAGAAGGTTCGCGCACCAGCGACCCCATCCGCGTGATGAAATACTACCGCCTGCTGTGGGAACGAATGACGGCGTGAGCGGCCCGGCTCGAACTCCGACGAGAGATGGAACCACGGCGGCTCGGCGGACGCCGAAAAGCAACCACAACGGCACGGCACGAATTGATTCAAGAAGTCGTGTCCTTGCCGTCCCCTCGTCAGTCCACCATCCTCGTCGTGCCGTCGTGGTCCAATCAATGCTTGAGACCATCCCTGCTCAGCCTGAGCTTCGCCCCTCTCCATCTGCGGATTGACTTTCACATGACCCCGCTTCGGGGTACGTCAGCACGCGCGTGAAGCACGGGATGGGAATGGCTAGCAAGGCCGGCGCCCAGGCCGATTTGCGAAGCGTCGGGCTCCGTGTACCGCGTGAAATGGTTGACACTTCTGGGCGGGGGGGGGATAGTATCGGCCACACGCACGTCACCCGTGCCAGCCGGGGCGTTCGTTTCGGCGCGGGCGGGGGGGATAGTATCGGCCACACGCACGTCACGCCAGGGCTTTTCTGTCGCTGGAATCGCTGGTGACTTCCTTGGTACACACCAGAGCATGTTGATCTACCGCAACGTGCAATCCGCGAATTCGAAATCGGCCGCGCTGGAGCCTGGTTCATGATCTCAAACCAAATTGGCGCCGCGTTTTGGTTGCGATTGTCAGGCTCCTGCTTGAGTGCGCTGCGCATCCTAGCCATCGCCGCGCCACTTGCCGTGCCACCCGCCGCGGCACTCGGCCAGACGATCATCAACGTCCCTCCCGATCCGGCGCCGTCGAACGTGGGCGCTGACACGATTTTGAATCTGTCTGACGGAGGGGAGTTGGGTTACGGATTTAGCGCTTTGAATGGTGCGACGGTGAACGTTTATGGGGGTATGGTCGGTCAGTATTTCACTGTGTCGAATAGTTCGACGGCGAATATCAGCGGCGGCAACTTCGGTTCTGACATCGGTGTCCGCAATGGTTCGACGGTGAACGTAAGCGGCGGATCGCTCGGCGACAGATTTAGGTCATACTCAGGCACCTCCATTACACTATCGGGCATCGACTTTGCCATCGATGGAGTCCCGTTGACCGGCCTTGCCAGCACCGGCGATACGCGGGGGCTGAACCTGACATCGGGGCGCCTTCTCAGCGGGACGTTCGCCGATGGGACACCCTTTGCTTTAGGCTATGGCGATTCCTTCGCCAATGGAACGCTGACGTTGATCCGATCGGCCGAGCCGGCACCCGGGCCAGCCGTCATCAATGCGCCGGGCGACCCGGTTCCATTGGGAGTGCGCGCTGGTCAGACGTTGAACGTGTCGGACGGAGGAACGGTGGGCGACAACTTCAACGCGGGCAGCGGCAGCGTGGTTGTTATCAGCGGTGGTGCGGTGGGAAGCAACTTTGAGGCCCTTAGTGCGCAAGTTGATATCAGCGGCGGTACCGTCGGCGCGGGCTTCAACGCCTTCGAGGGTTCGACAGTCACCATCACCAACGGCGACTTCGGCGATGACTTCGTCGCCTTCCATGATTCGACCGTGGACATCAGCAGCGGCAACTTCGGCAGCGATTTCACTGCCACCGACACCTCCACGGTGAACATCGGCAGCGGCAGCTTCGGTTCCGGCTTCGGTGCCTTCCATGGTTCGACGGTGGACATTAGCGGCGCGTCGTACGGTGATCGCTTCGAGGTGGGTTCGGCCGCGGCGGTTCGGTTTTCGGGCGCCGACTTTTCCATTGACGGCGTACCGTTGACTGGACTAGACAACGTTGGTGACATGACAAGTGTGAATGTGGCGGAGGACCAGCTTCTCAGCGGCACGTTCGCCGATGGAACACCCTTTGCTTTCTCGGGGCTCGATGGCTTTTACGGCGACGAGATTTCCCAAGGCACGCTGACGCTGATCCGGGCGGCCGAGCCGGCGCCGGGACCGGCGATCGTCAATGTGCCAAGCGACCCGGTCCCCTGGGGAGTGGCGCAGGCCAAACGTTGAACGTGGCAGACGGAGGAACGGTGGCGACAACCTCAATGCGGGCAACGGGAGCGTAGTCGTCGTCAGTGGTGGTGTCGTGGGAAACAACGTGGAAGCCGTCGGAGCGGAAGTGGATATCAGCGGCGGAACTGTCGGCAACGACTTCGATGCCTTCTTTGGATCGACCGTGAATATCAGCGGTGGCACCGTCGGCGACGCCTTCGATGCCCTCAGCGGTTCGACGGTGAACATCAGCGGAGGATCCGTGGGAAAAACCTTTAGTGCCCTTGCTGGTTCGGCCGTGAACATCAGCGGAGGATCCGTCGGTGAATGGTTTGATGCCCTGGACGGCTCGACGGTGAATATCGAAGGCGGCACTGTCGGCTCCTTATTCAGTGCCGGCGATGGTTCGACGGTGAACATCAGCGGCGGGGCGTTCAGCGATCGTTTTGTGATGTATTCGAATGCCACGGTTGACATCTCGGGTGTTGACTTCGCCATCAATGGTGTTCCGTTGGCCGGATTGGACAACATTGGCGATCGAGTAGGCGTGGATTTGGCCGATGGTCAGGTTCTGAGCGGGACGTTTGCCAACGGGACGCCCTTCGCCTTCGCGCCCAGAGATATCGATGACATCGCCAATGGTACACTGACATTGGTTCAAACGGTGGATCCGGCAATTGGTCCGGCGGTCATCAATGTGCCGAGCGACCCGGTACCCTCGGGAGTGCGCACGGCCAGACGTTGAACGTTGCGGACGGAGCGACGATAGGCAACAACTTTAACGCGGGTAACGGAAGCACGATTGTCATTAGCGGTGGCACCGTCGGAGACAACTTCGAGGTCGTGGGGACCGAGGTGAACGTTAGCGGCGGCGCCATTGGCAATGACTTCGATGCCTTCTATGGTTCGACAGTGGACATCACAGGCGGCAACGTCGGCCGTAACTTCCAGGCACACGATGGCTCGACCATCGACATCAGTGGCGGTGATGTTGACATCAATCTCTATGCTATGTCTGGCTCGACGATAAATATCAGCGGGGGAACCGTCGGGCTGAACGCCACGGGCGCGCTCGGAGGAGTCACCTCTTTCTCGGTGGGCGCCGAGGAGAATGCGACGGTGAACATCAGCGGTGGAACCGTCGGTGCCGGTGCGTATGCTGCATTTGGGACGGTGAATATCAGCGGGGGCAGCGTCGGTCCTGCATTTTTTGCCGTCGGTAGTTCGACAGTGAATATCAGCGGTGGAACAGTCGGCACTGACTTCCTCGCCTATAGCGGAGCGATGGTGAACGTCAGCGACGGCAGTATCGGCGAAAACTTCATGCTTGAATACGCGTCTGCTTACATCAGCGGTGGCGTGTTTGGCGATGGATTTTACACTGGATCTGGATCGTTGGTTGAATTCTCCGCGCTGGAGTTTCTGCTCGACGGCGCGCCGATCCCAGGCCTTGAGCACGCCGGCGATTCGATCGTGCTTGCCCAACGCGGCGGCTCGATCCTTTCGGGCACGTTCCTCAGCGGAACACCGTTCGATTTTGTTTTGAATCCTAGCTACACGAAGGGCCAAGATTACTTCAATCCCAACGCGACGCTTCGGCTCACCGTCGTGCCCGAACCAGCCAGCGTAGTGCTTTTTGCCCTTTGCGGCTTGAGCTTATTGGCTGTTGCCATTCGCCGCAGATCATGAACGTCAGCTCTTCCGTTCCGTGAAATCCGAGCAATCTGCGGATTGATTCTTCGATCAGTCCGCCAAACCGGTGCGCGCAGGCTTATGTCAGCACCGGCGTGAAGCACAGCACGGGGATGGCCAGCGAGGCGTAGCCGATTGCCGTGCGCATCGGTCCTAGTTTCACGGTGTCGTCGCGGGTGGCGGGATGATCCACGCCGAGCAAGATCACCAGCACGAGCATCGCGGTCCAGTTGTAGTGTTCGCCGAGTACGACGAATAGAATGGCCGCGATCAAGAACGCGCGGGCAACGAGGTGGGACTTGCGGCCGAACAGCCCATAGGAGTAGGTCAGGCACCCCGTGCCTGACATGCATCCCTCTACACGGTGATACTTCACCCGCTTTGCAGCGCCGGACAACCGAAGTGCTGAAGCCGTCCGCTGGCAACAAAAGCGCCCCGCCTCTTCGTCATGTCAGGCACGGGGTGCCTGACCTACATCTCGCCATCACTTCTGCTTGTTGGCCCGGTACGCCTGGATGGCTTCCATGGCCGGGTCGCGATGTTGGCGGAATAGCTCGGCGGTGGGCGGGGCGTACAGTTCGGAGTGCGTCCACACGCGGTAGTCCATGGCCATCGAATGTTGCCACCACAGGTCGGACAGGCTGATCACCCAACCGCTGCACGGCAAGGCAATGCCCACGCTTTCGCCGATGAAATTGGGGTTCGAACCGGTCGGCTCGCCTACCAGGATCGCCTTCGTGCGGCGTTCCAGATCGCTGGTGGTGTTCTGCGCCGCAGAGAACGTGCGGCGGCCGATGATCAGAAACAGCTTGCCGGGCTGCTGCAGCTTGCCGCAGCGAATGATGCCTTCCAACAGCGGCACGTTCACGAACGTGTTGCCGCCGCCGTTGTGACGCAGATCGAGCACCAGGCCGTCGATTTCCGGTTGCTCGACCGCCTCGAACAGCCGCCCGCAGAACTTTTCGAACGACTCGCTGGCGTCGTTGCCGATGCCGTTGATCTGGCAATACACCATCCGCTCGTCGGGCAGCGATTCGAACCAATAGATCTTCTGCGCGCCTGCTGATAGCGCGGCACGGGCTTGCTACAATTTGGAACGGCTCGAACGAAGTCTTTCTCGGCCCGCTCCTCCTCGCTAAACGGCAACTCGACCTGGCGCCGCTGGCCGCCCACGTCCTCGATTTCTAGCGGCAAGGGCCCATCGCCGGTATGAATGCCCAAGCCGCTTAAGAGCACTTTCGATTCGAGCAAGCGCGGGGCGGCCATCTTGAGGTTCTGTTCGTTGTCGTACGACGCAATATTGCGCCAGTTCGAGTGCCTCGTCCGCCGAGCGATTGCCGATCTTCAGCACTTTCGCCCCGACCAGATCGGCGTGCCGCGGCGCGGCCGCTTCCACGTACAGCCCGTCGGGAAACAGAAAGAACCGCGCGCCGACATGCGCCACGTTCTTGCCGAGGCGCACGTGCGTGTGTCCGTCGCCCAAGTGGCGGGCGATCTGCTGGAACCGCACCAGGATCTCGTCATCCGTCAGTCGCGGGATATCGGCTTCGAGTTGGGCGGCCAGCGATTTGAACTCCTCCTCGGACGTGATGCGAAACGGCGCGTAGTGGATCCGCTTGGCCTCGTGCAGCAGGAAGCGCAAATCGTGGCGAAAGCCCTCGTCGCGGTCGAGATCCTTGGCGTCGTCGGCCCACACGAGTTGGCGGAATTCGTCATCTTCGAGCAGCTTTTCGAAGTGTCGCTGTTGAAACCTGGTGATGTCTCGCAGGCCCTCGTCCAGCGATATGCGCGTCCACTTGAGCGCCTCGTCGCGGTGGCCCAGTCGCGCGTGCGCCGCCGCGATGCCCCAAGCAATCTCGCCGCGGTGCGCCATTTTCAAGGGCCGCCACTGATAGACGCCCAAGTCGTGCGCCTTGGTGTACGAATCGATCGCATCGTCGTACTCGCCGGCCATCAACTGGCACGTGCCGAGGCGCCACCACGGATAGCCGATCGTGGGATTGGCCGCGGTCGCTTTTTGGAAATTCTCGATCGCCCGATCCCACCGCTGCACCAGGTAGCTGCGCTCGGCCTGATCGACCAACGCGGGTATGTCGACAAAGCCGTCGTTCGCCGGCGACGGGTCGGCCGCCACCAGCGCCATCGTCAAGAGAATCGCACCGCTCATTGCACAGGTCTCCGCCGGAAGAATCGAGAACCAACGCAGGGAAACAGCCGCGCTTGAGGCCGCTGTTATAGGCAGTCCAGGCATGCGGCTCAGCAAGCCGCCCGTTATTCGCTGGCCGCAGCGAAATCTTGGATCGGGCTGGCGCTATTCTTCGTCGGGCTCGTGCGGTCGGCCCACCGCCCGCAGGTACGAGGCCAGCCGGGCTTGCAGGTCGATGAGGTTTTGCCACTGCCGTTGTTCGAGCGTCACCTGCTCCTCGTCGGGCTTGATGGTGACCGAGGCCAACAGGTCGCGCACCCGCAGGTGCAAGTATTCCAACAGTTCGCACAGCTGGGCGGCTTGGCCGGGGCTGAGTCGCTCGGGCAGATCGGGGGGCAGCAGCGTGTGCAGGGTGCTTTGCACGTCGGGATCGGCGCTCCAGTTGAGTTCGAAGTCGAGCGAGCCGGCCGCGGCGCTTTTTCCTTCGTCGTCATAGCCCATCGTGCCCGACGCCTCGCCGCGCAAATCAGCCAGGCGTCCGGCGATCTGCTCGCGCGTGCCAAACAGCAGCACGGAACGGCCGATGGAGATAATATCGCCATAGCGCAGGATGCGCAGTTGGATATCTTCGCCGTTGACCTTGGTGCCGTTGGTGCTTTCCAGATCCGTGATCACGACTTTGTCCTGATCGTCCTGGATCTTGACGTGAAAGCGGCTCACGCGTTCGTCGTTGAGTTGCAGCGAGTTGCCTTCTTCGCGGCCGATGGTGACCGGTGTGGGCAGTTCTTCATAAACGCGGCCACGGTCGGCCCCGTCGAGCACGCGTAGTGTGATACATGCCATATGGATAGTCGCGCTCCCGCCCGCAGTGCGTCGGTCGCGCTGGCGAAGTGTATTGCGCCGCCTGCCGACACGCGGCGAGCCGTCAAGCTGCCCGCCGGGTCGTTCTGGTTCGACCGTGCCCCGTCATGCCTCGGCCGAGCGCTTGCAGCGCACCAGCGCTTATAACATGCGGCCCACGGATGCTCAAGCGCGACGGGCGGCGCGTAGGTGCCGCGAGGGGCCGAAAGTGGTAGCTGAAATTGCAAGTATTCCACAGGCTTGGCACAGCTGATTTGCCGAAGGACTCACGGCCCAAAGCCGGCAGCGCGACAGCCTGGCGCGACAGAGCCGCCAGATGGTAAGCCCGCGGTCGCATGGGTCGCGCCTGCCAGCAGCAGCCAGCTTGTGGCCATGCGGCCCAGCGCGTAAATTGAACGATCATCGCGCGCCCGTGGCTCAATTGGATAGAGCATCGGTCTTCGGAACCGAGGGTTGCAGGTTCGAGTCCTGCCGGGCGTAGTTTGGCCGCTGGCCAAAAGAGAGCATGGGAACGGGAAAGAGGCGAGCAGTTGGGTGGGCGCGATCAACGCTCGTATTGCTGAAGCAACTCGCGATTCGATCCCCTGCGGTCTACTGCTCAGCTGATCTACTTTCTCGAGGGCGTTCTGCTGCCGCCTTGAATTCAAAGGCTTGCGCACGCGCGTTTCGATTTCCATGACTTGCGTCTGCTCCGCGTATCTCTCACTTGATCGTACCTGTGAGCCCCGCAATACCCGATGATCCGTACAACAATTTTCGGGCGCGAGTCAGGTGGCGACGAACCCAGGGCGATTGCACGTTAAGTCATGTTCGGAGGGGGACTTGTTCGAGGTAGCTGTGGTCCCAGCCGGCGGAGAGTCGTTTGTTCTTGATGCCGAGCTTGGCGGTCGGTTCGTTTTTTAGCAGGCTGAGCGCTGCCCGGCGGAGGATGCTGAAGTTGGCGTCGCCGTGACCCTGGCGAAGGCGGCACTGGTCTTCCTGGAACGTGACGTCGAGTTGCCAATGCAGACGGTTTTCGATACCGCAGTGGCCGCGGACGGCCTCGGCGAAGCGCCGCGCCGCCAGGTACTTGCTGAGGATGTAGTAACGCACGTCGCCGCAGTCCTTGCCATTGCGCTGCGTGCTGCTGATCACGTTCTTCAACCCCGACCGCTCCACGGCCAGCGGCAAAAAACGTCTCGCCCAATCATGCCATATTATCCACCATGGCGCAATCGCCCTGGGTTGCAACCCGAGGGAGATGTTTTGTCGTTTGTGTATCTTGCCCATGCTTTGATAACAATGCTGTGGAGGATGTTATCGCGCGTGTCGCGCGCTCTACGAACTCGCACGATCGTCACGCCCAAAAATTGCCGCCCGCCGCCGCGCCTCGCGGCCGTCGCCTAAAAACGTCGAATTTCAACGGGCTGCTAAGGTGTGTTTCCGCCTCCGACTGGATCCATTGGCCCCACTTGCAAATTTCGTCTGTCAACCGCTGTCCGTATTTGGGGATGTACTCCAGCACTACTTTATTGAGCAGTGCAGCTACAGGATTCAAATCACTGGCGAACGCGTCAGCACCAACCCGAAGGGCTTCGAGCGGAATCGAGCCACCGCCGGCAAACGGATCGACGACCAGTGGCCGTGTGCCAGGCGCGCCTCCGAGTGTTTCATGGGCAGCCTGCGTGAGCGCGCGGCTCGTCTCCAGATAGGCCGGCACCGTCGAATTGTCCCAGTTCGCGAAGTCGGCAATGAAGTCCAACAGCGCCATTCTCAGGATTGGCATGTCGGCCGGCTGATCGGCATCGAGTGAGAGGGTGCCTGCGGCGATCGCTTCCCATCGTGCGAGACTTTCGGGCGATGTCGTTTCCTTGAGCTGCTTCTCCTCCTGCGACATCTTGGGGGGACAAACCCGCGCCGCGAATGCTCGCAGAGCTTCGATAGCTTTCTCCCGAAACTCCGGCGGGCAAAGCGGGTCCGCCGGATCGGGCCATCGCGCCGCACAAATCACCGCCCGGCAAGCCGCCAACGGCCGCCGCGCCCACCAGATGTGCAACGTCGAAATATGCCCATGCCGAATCGACTTCTCCCGCCGCGCATGCGCCGAGATCCGAGCGATCGGCAAATCGACTTCAATCAGGCGTTGGGGATAAGGGACGCTCATGCCTGCTAGCGCTTCCTCCGGGGAAAAAGCCCCACACTTCCGGACTAGCTCAGTGAGCCGAACCCGTGTAAATTTAAGGGGTGGAACGACTTGTGTCGCGCGCGGCCAGTTTTCGTTTGGAAATTCGGCGCCACGGGGCTAATCTTAGTCGTTTTTCCACCCGTAAGGGTAGTTACGCCGCGAATTTTCGGGATGAGAGGCCGGATGACCGAAACCCCGACCTTCAAGAACCCACCGGTTGTCGAGTTTGTCCTGGGCGTACAGTTTTCGCCGCTGACAAAGCTCGTTTCCGGCCATTACGGGCTGTTTTGGAAGGATCTCGGGATGGAGTGGGTGAAACCCGAAGATGCTCCACCCATCAACGACCATTTCGAACTGTTCGATAGCCCTAAGTGGAGCCATCGCGAGGGCGTGCAGTTTCGTCTCGGCAAGGGAATGCCCGCTGACCGATTCATATTGCACCATCGCGGCCAGAACCGCTTGATTCAGGTGCAGCCGACCCGATTTCACCTCAATTGGCGGACGTGCGGCGAGTTGAAACCCAGCTATAAAGAACTGATCAGCGAGTTCGAGGAGGTATTTGCCCATTTTGCGAGGTTCATTCGTGCCAACGAGCTGGGCAAACTAGAATTGAACCAGTGGGAGATCACCTACATCGATTCTTTTCCGCAGGGCGACTACTGGCAAACGCCCGCGGATTGGTCAGGGTTCCTTCCGGGTTTGTTTGGCAACTTATTTTCTGTTCCTGGCTTGGCGCTTGAGAATCGTGCGGCTCAGTGGAGCTTCGAGATTCAAGAGAAGCGTGGACGTGTGCATATCGCGGCCCAGGTTGGGCGGTGGCGCGAGCAGCAGAATGACTCGTTGCTAGTTGATACGACTGCGCGAGGACCGATCGGTAAGGGAGGAATGGCGAGTTTGAGGGAGGGACTGGACCTGGGTCACGATGTATCCGTCAAGAGCTTTTTGGCAATGACATCAGGCGACATCAAGCGGCGCTGGGAGTAATACATCATGGCAACGATGGTTGAAAAGGCACGCGGAGCCGCGACCTTCGGCGCGAAGGATCGAAAGGTTCAGCAGGTTGTCGATCGTGGCGCGGCCGTATTCACGCATCAGACCGTCGATCCTGAATGGGATGCATGCATTGCACAGATTCAGCAATTCCGTTCCTACGAAGAGGACTGGGATGGTGAAGGCGCGATCCCTCCCGGGCCGGAATTGACGGACGCCGCGATCTCTCTTGCGCAATGGCTGCAACGAAATGGTGAGAATGCGCCAGATCGCGTTGTCGTAAGCGGGGACGGTACGATCTATTTCGAGTGGTACACCCCGATTGGCTACTACGAACTCGAGATGGTGTCGCCGAATGAGTTTGAAGAGCGGATGGTTCCATCTCATGGCGGCCTGACTTATGGCACCTCCATCGGCTCGAGTTTCTGATTCCGACGCGCCAATCGGGCAACGATGAAGAACGAGTCGGACCCCATCACGGACGATGAATGGTTGCTCCGACGGGTCTACAAAGACCGATTCAGGACTGACAAGGCTCCCATTGTCTCGCCGCGTGCATTCGAGCCACGATCGAAGGGAGATACACCTGACGTCGATGGGATCAGCCTATACCGCGCAGCATGTCTTTCATCACCTGACGAAATACTGGCGAAGGTTGACGAGGCAAAGCTGCCAGACCAAGGGATAGTGCGGCTCTCAGTCGCCGAGATTCGTCGGAGGAATCTGAGCGTCCAATCGAAGCCTACTGGAGAAATCCCTGGACACGTGGTTATCCCGGAAATCAACTCTGGGGACTATACGGCAGCTAAGTCAGACTTCACTTCTATGCTCTTGGAACTAGCGACGCTTGCCAGCGGAGACGACGACATTGTCCGATGGCCGCCATCGTTAGGGTGAGCCAAGAAGCCCTCGCCGGTCACATATCGTGCGTCAGGCCGGTGGGCCTGTAATTCTTTTTGTGTCAGGCGAGCAGGGAACGTCATTTGCTTGCTATGCCGGGCATGCGGCCCTCGTAGAGGATGGCGAAGTGGTTGAGGGCCGCTTTCCAATGATGGATTGGCATGGTCCACTTTTTCGAGGCTTCGTGAATCGCCATGTAGACAATCTTCAAGGCGGACTCCTCGTTGGGATAAATCTTGCGGTTTCGCGTGAACTTGCGAATCACGCTGTTGACGGATTCGATCGCGTTGGTGGTGTAGATCGCTCGACGGATCGGCGCGGGGAAGTCAAACAGCGTGACGATGTCGGTCCATTTAGCGCGCCACATCTTCGTGATGGTCGGATACTTTGCGTCCCAGGCTTGAGCAAAAGCGTCGAGAGCGGACTCGGCTTCGAGAAGGGTCGCGGCCTGGTAGATTCTCTTCAGGTCGGCAATCACCGCCTTGCTGTCCTGGGTGCTCACGTAACGAAGCGCCGCGCGCACCAGATGCACGATGCACAGCTGCACCTGGGTTTGAGGATAGGTTCGAGGAGAATCGTGGCTACGGACTGAAGTCCTGCGCTCACGATTTGGTAATGCGGAAATTGTCGCCGCCATCGTCAGGCTCAGTGCCTTGTTGTTGGCGGATATATTCTTGGATCACCTCGTCAGTCACGTTGCCGCTGGATGCCACAAAGTAGCCGCGGGCCCACAAATGCCGACCCCAGAACTCTTTTTGCAGATGCTTGAACTCCATCAGCAACTTCCGCGAGCTTTTGCCCTTGATGTACTGCATGGCCTTGCTTGGCGACAGATTCGGCGGACAGGACAGCAGCACATGCACATGGTCGCGAGACACCGAGCCCTCCAAAATCTCGATTTCGTTGGTTCTACACACTTCTCGCACCAGTTCCCGCAGCCGCATTCCGACCGCATCGGCCAAAATGGGCTTCCGATACTTGGTGATCCACACAAAATGGTACTTCAGGTCGAAACGGCTATGCGAACTCGTGCGGTACTTTTCCATCCCCAAATTCTAGCAAACGAAGAACCTAAAGGTTTCGCCTGAAGGCGAGGGTTTTAGACCCATCGCAAGGACAATAAATCCGGTATGTCAGTTGGGCGAGAATTTGTAGTTGTATGGGGAGAGCTTGTTGTCGCGAATGGTCGGTTCGTTGGCGAGGAAATCGGGGTCGGCTTTGATGCCCCGTGCGTAGCTGCGTGAGGCCAGTTCGCAGACGACTCGCAGGCCGGTGCGGGTGGTGGTTTGATGGATCGCGTCCTGGATCACCTCGATGCTGGTCAGTTGCATTGCCCGCAAAGAACGTGACAGGTGGCAAAACAAGCGATGGTCGATGGGGTTGTATTTCGAACAATACGGTGGCAGATGACAAACGCGAAACGTGCGACCGAGACGCTGGCTCAGGGCGTGCAGTTGCTGCCGAAACAGCGGCACGCGATAGCCGTTGCTGCCGCCGCAATCGGCCAGCACGAGAATCGGGCTGGTCGCGTCGTAACGCCATTTGCCCAGCCGATACCACCAGCGACGAATCGCGTCGCAGGCCAACTCCCCCGTGTCGGTCCCTTGAGCCAGATAAACCAGCGCTTCGTCCGCCGCCACATCGTAGACGCCGTAGGGGATCGCCTTTCCCCAACTGGAACTGGGGAAATCGTGACCCCAAGCTCGCAGGCGATCGTCGGTCCAGGCCGCTCCGGCCCACTCGAACCGCCCCAAAAGCTCCTTTTTCTTGGTGTCGATCGAGATCACCGGCCAACTGCGGGCCAGAAAGTTTTGAAATGATACGACCGCAGTATTGGCCGTTGTACAGTTCGCCAACTTTATGGCCGCACGGGTGCCTTATTGAAAAAATGATTTGGGTGTAACTCGCAGATCTCTATGCCGCAGAGCGCCGGTATAGCTTGGTTTGTTCAGTTTCAATGCGGTAGTTCAGGAAGTCGTTCCATTGTCCGTTGAGGTAGGTGGCGCGCAGGTGGAGCATCGCTTGCGCGCCGGCGACCGTCCAGCGCATGCCGGTTTGTTCCAGGCGATCCTTGACCACGTGGCGGCAAGCGCCTTCGGCCACGCCGCTGCCGATGGGGTAGCCGGCCGCCAGGTACTCGTCGTAGCGCATGTGCCGGCGGTTGTTTGCGTAGTAGCCGATGGCCGCCGAGACGACGCGCGAGTGGCTGCCGCGGGCGGTCTGCATCCTGGACTTGTTCCACGTGCTGGAGCGGTTGTGGCAGGTGGCCCACGTGTTCCACCGCGAAGGCAGCCGTGAGGCGGCTCAGTTTGTCACGCGGCACTTGCGGCTGTTGCTGGAAGGCAAGGTGGGTTATGTCATCGGTCGCTTCAAACGACTCCGCGACGAACACGCGCTACATGGCTCGCGGCGGCGCGTCGTCTCAGCACCGGGTGCTCCTTGACCCAAATCACAGCCTGCGAGAAATACAGTTCGCAGGCCTTCAGCACCGGCGGGTAGTTGGCACAGTTGGCGTACCCGCCCCAGATGTAGAACCCACGGCCGGGCTAGAGCACGCGAGCGATGTTGCCAAACCAGGCAGCCAGCAATTCGTCGAACGCCGCGTCTGAAACGAAGTCGTTCGCCAGCGGCCGGTCCTTCGCTCGCAGCTTCTTGCCGGTCGGTTTGGGCTTCTCGGGGTGGCGAGCCAGGTCGAGCGACTGGTGGGGACCACAAAAGGGGTCGGGAGGGCTCTGTAGAGAACTCTACCAGGGTGCTATGTTCGAACCGGTCGAAAGCACGTCGTTGAACTCGAAAATCGCGTGGCTTCTGACTGGACTGTTTGCCGGTTTCGACGTGTGAGCGAGTGTTTTCTACAGAGCCGGTCGGGAGGGCTCTGTAGAAAACCCGTGGGTACCTGAGAATCATGATGTTGTGGGTTGAGTGCCATCAGGTGAAGATCGCGGCGTTGACTGTGATGGGTGCGTGCGCGGACGTGCGCTCCTTGCCGGCGTTTGATCATTGACATCACGGTTTCCACTTGCGTGCGGTGCCGATACGCCTTTCGATCGAAACGGGTTTTCATCAGTCGCCGGTAATAGCCGCTGGGCAGCTTCGCCGTCGGTCGGCCATGTTTGGCGGGAATGATGGTCCGGACACCGTGATCCTCGCGCACGGCGCGATGATTCGGCTCGGAGTCGTAGCCCGCGTCGGCCGCGAGCCGCGAGATGCGAACCGTGCGGAGTGCTTCACCCAGCAGCGGTCGAAACTCATCCACGTCGGGCCGCGGTCCGCGACCGGCACTGAAGGCGAGCACGAAGTGGTCGTCGGTATCGCAGACGATGCCCAACTTGGGAAAGTGGTGATAAACCACGGTTTTCCAGGGCTCCGCGGCCCGCGTCCGGCGGCGGACGAAATAGCCGCTGGCGGCGCTGCACTCCAAGCCGGTCGAGTCCATCGCCGAACGCGCCACGCGTTTTCTCCGTTTCATGTGCAGCCGCACCGTCGCGCTCAGCAGGCGACGCGCCGTCGGAAGCCCGAGCAATCGCTTCGCGGCCTTTTGCAACGTGGTATAGTGCGGCACGCACGTGAGGTTCATCGCCTCGACCAGCGTCGGGCTGTCCGTCAGCAGTGCCGTCACGCCGCGATAGTCAAGCTGCAGAGAATTCTTCAGCACCAGACAGGCAAAGAGGAGTTATTGTCAAAAGTTGTGGACGGGAGATTCAGGCGGCGGCTTCTTGGGGTTTGATTCCGTCGATAAATGGAGTTCCTTGAATCACATCGGGTAGCAGCTCGGAGCCGTTGAGCAGCCGCCAACGTTTTTGGGACCACAAAGGGGGTCGGGAGTCTTTTATCGTGACCTACGGCATTACAAAAAACTCCCGACCGGCTCTGTAGAGAACTCTACCAGGGCGCTATGTTCGAACCGGTCGAAAGCACGTCGTTGAACTCGAAAATCGCGTGGCTTCTGACTGGACTGTTTGCCGGTTTCGACGTGTGAGCGAGTGTTTTCTACAGAGCCCTCCCGACCCCTTTTTCCCCCTCAAGCCACGACGGCCGGTCCTTGAAGAAGCGCCGCTACCCGTTCACAGGGGACTGTCCCCCTCGCGCTGCGGAAGGTGACAGGCACATTTTTCAGCACGTCACCAAAAGCGGAGGCTTGCGCGGTTTGGCCGAAAAATGAGCCAGTCGCCGGACCGTGACACTTACGAAGCGCCGCTACCGCCGCCGCGTGCCAGGGGGTATCATGCACTCTTTTCCACGAAGGGAGAGTGCGTCTCGTGCGACCTTGGAATCTGGCTGAAGTCAATTACGGCTACCTGAAAGAGCACCCTTACGAAGTCGCCGTGCTGCCGTGCGGCGCCACCGAGCCGCACAATCTTCATTTGCCCTATGGCACCGACTTGTTCGAAGGCACGATCGTCGGCGAGAAGATTTGTGCCGCGGCGCACGAGCAAGGGGCCAAAGTGGCGCTGCTGCCGACGATTCCCTACGGCACCGAGACGAACCAGATGGCCTTTCCAATGGCCATGAACCTCAACCCCTCGACGCTGTTCGCCGTGATCACCGATTTGGTGGAGTCGCTGGCGCATCACGGCGTGCGCAAAGTCGTGTTGCTCAACAGCCACGGCGGCAACGATCTTAAGCCGGTGTTGCGGGAACTCTACGGCAAGACGCAAGCCCACGTGTTCTTGTGCAGTTGGTACAGCGCGATCCGCGATGTCGAGCCGCAGATTTTCGATCATCCGGAAGATCACGCGGGCGAAATGGAAACGTCGTTCGGGCTGGCCTATTTCCCCGAACTGGTGGGCCGCAATCCTGACGGTTCGCTGATTGCCGACGACGGCGCCACCGCCAAGATGCGGTTCAAGGCGCTCAACGAAGGCTGGGTCTCCATCACCCGGCCCTGGCACTTGCTGACGACGAATTCCGGCTCGGGCTATCCGCATGCCGCCACGGCCGAGAAGGGCCAGCGAATGTTGGATATCGTCGTCGAACGGCTGGCGCCGTTTCTGGTGGAACTGTCGTACTCGAAGATCGACGACAAGTTTCCGTTCTGACGGAATTCAACTCTCGCTGGCGGACGGCGCGGCGACGGGCTCGTCGGCCGGCGACACGAGTGAATTTCTTTCCCCCTCGTGCGGCTCCTGGTGGCCGTGGCCGTCCAGCCGTCCGTAGTTGCGCAGCTCGGGCACGGCGGCCGCGGCCGCGGCCACCACCACGATGGTGCCGATGCCGCCGGAAACGACGGAAATCACCGGCGAGAACAACTTGGCGGCCGTGCCCGACTCGAAGCCGCCCAATTCGTTCGAGGCGCTGATGAACATGCCGCTGATGGCCGAGACGCGGCCGCGCATGCGGTCGGGCGTGAGCATTTGCACCAGCGTGTGGCGCACCACGACGCTCACGCAATCGAACACGCCGGTCATGAACAGCGCGAACATCGACAGATAGAACGACGTCGACAGTCCGAACACGATAATCGCGACGCCAAAGCCCGCCACGGTCCACAGCAGCGTTTGCCCGGCCTTGGCCATCGGACGGCGGTGGACCAGCAACAACGACATCACCAGCGCTCCGGCCGCCGGCGCCGACCAAAGGAAGCCGTAGCCCACCTTGCCGACGTGCAGAATATCGGCGGCAAACACCGGCAGCAGCGCCGTGGCGCCGCCCAACAGCACGGCGAACATGTCGAGCGCCATGGCGCCCAACACCACCTTCTTGTTCCACACGAAATTGATGCCTTCGCTCAGGCTCTTGAGCGTGGCCGCTTGATGCTGCTCGGTGACGGCCGTCGGCTTGACGCGCAGCAATTGCAGGATGAACAAGGTGCAGGCCGCCGCCTGGAGCAAGTAGACGACGTACGCGTAGTCGAACCAGGCGAGCACCCATCCGCCCAATGCCGGCCCGACGACGGAAGCGAGTTGAAAGCCGCTCAGATTCCAGGCGACCGCATTGGAGAAGATCGCTCGCGGCACCAACTGCGGCAGCAGCGAACTTTTGGTCGGCTGCTGAAATGCCCGCGCGATGCCGACCACGAACACGCACGCGAACAGCGCTACGAGCGAGATCTGATAGAACGACACGATCGCCAGCCCCAGCGAGGCGGTGGCGCTGAGCGTCACGGCCAGAATCAACAACCGGCGACGATTGAACCGATCGGCCGCGTGGCCGGCCAACAACACCAGCGACAACACGGGCACGACGATCACCAAGTCGACCAGCCCGACCATGAACGGATCTTTGGTGCGCTGGAAAACTTCCCACACGACCGTGGCGGTCTGCATCTGCGTGCCAAGAATGGCCACGACGTTGCCGAGCCAGTAGCGGCGGAAATTGGCGCAACGGACCGCGGCGTACGGATCGTGCAGCGCGTCGGCCGCGGCTGCGGAAGGTTGTGTGGGCTCGGTGGGCTGCATCAGGCGTGAGACGGTCGGGCGCGACGCCGCCGCGAGCCAACGTGCAGTTCGCGCCGTGACGCGCCAGCGGCTAAAGCTCCATTATCGCGGCCTGGGCTCGCCAGTGAAGGGCCACGCCATGATTGTCGAAGCTGACTACGGACTCACACGCGGAATTTCAGGCGATATACGGCCGTCGCGGCATTGTGAATCGCCTGGACAGCATCTCTCGGCGGCGACCGATTTTCGTCAGACTATCTCGCGAGCCCGACAAATCATTGTGAGAAGTTCGTGACATTCGCCAGCCAGGCGGCTCATTTGTCGCCCGCTTCGTGCAGGAATCGCCGCGTGGCGTCGTTGGCTGGCTGTTCGAAGACCTGTTGCGAGGGGCCCGATTCGAGCACGCGGCCGTCTTCGAACACGTGGATCGTGTTTGCCGTGCGCCGCGCCAACCGCAGCGAATGGGTGACCACGATCATGGTTTGCTGGCTGGTCGCCAGGTCGGCTATCACCCGCTCGACTTCGCCGGCCATGCGCGGATCGAGCGCGCTGGTTGGCTCGTCGAACAGCATCACCTCGGGCTTCATCGCCAGCGCGCGAGCGATCGCCACGCGCTGCTGTTGTCCGCCGGACAGCGTGTCGGGCATCTGGTGCATTTTGTCTTCCAATCCCACGCGGGCAAGCAACGCGCGGGCCTCCGAGATTGCCTGTTCCTTTTTCAATCCCAACACATGAATGGGCGCTTCGATGACGTTCTCCAGCGCCGAACGATGGGGAAAGAGGTTGAATTGTTGAAAGACCATGCCGGTTCGGCGGCGCACGGCTTGGATGCGCTGGTGTCGCTCGTGCGGCGGCATATCGGCGCGCAGCTCGATGCCGGCGACGTTGACCACGCCGTGCTGGAAATCTTCCAGTCCGTTCAAGCACCGCAGAAACGTGGTTTTGCCTCCGCCGGAGGGTCCCAACACGGCGCACACTTCGCCGCGCCGCACCTCGAGCGAGACGTTGCGCAGGATGACGGATGCGCCGAACCGCTTGGTCAGTCCCTGTACACTCACGGCTACATTGTTGCTCGTCGTGCTCATGTGCTCACGCGCGGCCGCTTACCCAGCCGCTTCTCCAGGACCGTCGCAAGCCGGGCCAAGGGAATGCTCATCATCAGGTACAGCGCGGCGGTGAGCGCCGCCAGTTCCAAGGTCGCGCCGGTATTGTTCTGTTGCACGCTGTACTGCTTGGTCAGCTCCATGACGGTGATGACCGAACAGACCGAGGTGTCCTTGAACATGGCGATGAAGTCGTTGGTCACCGGCGGGATCACGATGCGCGCCGCTTGCGGAATGACGACGCGGCGCAGCGCCATCCCGCGCGACATGCCCAGCGACAGCGCCGCTTCCATCTGACCGCGCGGCACCGCTTGCAAGCCGGCGCGATAGATTTCCGCCTCGTAAGCCGAGTAGTTGATCGCCAGCCCGGCCACCGCCGCGTAGAACGCCGGAATGGCGATGCCGATTTCCGGCAGCAGGTAGAACACCACGTACAACTGCAACAGCAGCGGCGTGCCCCGCAAAACCTCGATGTATACGACCATCAGCCAGCGCAGCGGCGCCGGTCCGTACATCCGTCCCAGCGCCACCAGCAATCCCAACAACATGGCCAGCGGCATCGACACGCAGGCCAGCAGAATGGTCATGCCGGCCGCTTGGACCAGCAGCCAACCGCGGCTGCGAATCACCGCCCAGCCGCGCAGTTCCGTGGCATGGATGCCCAACTGCTCGGCACTATGATCCGCCAGCGACGCGAGCTCTTGCTGCGCTTCGTTCCACAGATCGTATTTTTCGTAGAGCGCGCGCAAGCGGCCGTCGGCGATCATGGCGGCCAGCGCCTCGTCGAGCGCGTCGCGCAGCGCCGTGTCGTCTCGTCGCGTGAAAATCACGTAGTAGCCGTGGCCCACGGGCTCGCCCACCGGAGCCAGGTCCGCAAATCGTTTCGCGTAGTAGATCACGGCCGGTTCGTCGGCCAGCGTGGCGTCCAGCTTGCCGGTTTCCACTTCGCGCATGGCGTCGGTGGTGCCTTCGTAGGCGACCACTTCGACGTCGTCGGGATAGTGTTGCTCTAGATAGAGATGTGCGGCCGACGACTCGAGCACGCCGATCTTTGGCTTGGGCTCGCCGGGGCCGCGCCGCAGGTCGTCCCAACTTTGCACACGCGGCTCGTCGTGGCGGCCCAGCAGTATCAGGCGATAGACATAGTACGGCCGCGTGTGCAGCATCGAGTTGACGCGGGCGGGCGTCAGCTCGTAGCCGTTGAGCACGATGTCGACCTGGCCGGTGTTCAATAGCGCCGGCAACAGATGCCAGGGACCCTGGAAGAAGCGGGCTTCCACGCCCAACCGCGCGGCCAGCGCGTCGGCCAGTTCCACTTCGAAGCCTGTCATCCGCGCCGGATCGTCGGCCCGAGGAAAGACATAGGGTCCGCCACCTTCGGCGTCGGCGCCCCAGATCAACGTGCCGCGCCGTTCGATCTCGGACAACGTGTCGCCGCGCAGCGGCAGCGCAGCATGCGCACCCCAAAGCGATAAGGAGCAAACGGCTCGGCATCGAGGCTCAAGTGTACCCGCGGTGGTGACGCAGGCTAGTCCTGCGACGCCAGGGCCTTGTTCTCGATGCGATACAGATGCGTGTCGGTGCGCAGGAAGACGGCGCCGTCGACAATAGCCGGCGAGGCCTGCGCGGCGCCGTCCAGCTTGTTCACGGCCAGCTCTTTGTACGTCGGACCGGCTGCGAGCACCGTGGTCGTGCCGTCGGCATCCAGGCAGTAGATGCGCCCCTCGGCCACCACGGGCGAAGCCCAGAACATGGCGCCCAGCCGGTGCATCCAGCGGAGCTTGCCGGTGAGCGCGTCGTAGCACACGCCAATTCCAGCGTCGGAGACGGTAAAGAGTTCGTCGCCCACCAACAGCGGCGAGACATCCAACGGCACCAGCGCCCCCTTGTTGCTGCTCCACACCAGGTTGTTGTCGGTCAGATCGCCGTGGCCCGGCACCTTCACGGCCAGAAACTTAGGCTCGCCAAAGCCGGTGGAGAAATACAGCATGCCGTGGCCGTAGACGGGACGCGAGACGTTGGAATATCCGCTGAAGCCGAACCACCAGATCTCCTCGCCGGTCGATGGCTCGTACGCCACCACGGCGTCGCTGCCCAGGCTGACCAGTTGCGTGCGGCCTTCCAATTCGAGCAAAAGCGGCGTGCAATAGGCCATGGGCACCTGCAACTTGCCGCTGGTGCGTTCTTCGCTGATGTGGGCGCGGTCGCGCTTCCACGCGCACTTCGCCGCTGGAGTTGTCGAGCGCGGCCACGTATTGCACGTCGGTGCCGTCACAGTTGACAAACAGCAAATCGCGCCACACCACGGGCGAGCCGGCCGGCCCGTGTCCGTGGGCGTACTTCAGCTCGTTGGTCTTCCACACGATGTCGCCGCCGGTGGTCAGACACACCGTGCCGTGTGCGCCGAAATGGACGTACACGCGGTCTTTGTCGATCACCGGCGTCGGCGAGGCATGGCTGTTGTTGGCGTGGATCGAACCGGGATCGTCGAGCTTGAAGATCTCGACGTCGTGTACCATGGCGCCGCTGGCGCGGTCGATACAGATCGCGCGCAACGTATGTCCCTCGTCGACGGCCGTGGTGACCCAGATCTGATTTCCCTGGATGGCAGGAGACGACCAGCCGAGTCCTGGGATGGGCGTTTTCCAGGTGATGTTTTCCGTTTCGCTCCAGGTGAGGGGCACGCCCTTCGACGCGGAGTGTCCTTGTCCGAAAGGACCGCGGAACTGGGGCCAGTCGGCGGCATGGGCGACCGCCGGAAGCGCTGCCGCAAGCAGTGCGGCTGCCAAGGCATGTCGGATCATGGTGGGCTCGCAGGGCAGGGGGCGATTCGCCTAACGCACAATCGTCCCCCACGCAATCGGCCATTGCAAGTGCAAACGCTGACCGCGGGTTGCTGCCCACGCCGCGCAAAATCGACAGCCAAGAAACACGGACTATAATCGAACAACTTTCGAGCGGCCCGTGCTGTTTGGCCCCAATCGTTGCGAGGCTGGTTATGGATTGCGGATCGATCATCAGTTGGGCGGTGTTTGGCCTGATCGCCGGGGCGATTGCGCGATTTTTCTGGCCCGGACGGCAGCCCGCCGGTTGCCTGGGAACCATCGTGCTGGGCATTGCCGGATCGGTGGTGGGGGGCGGAGTGACGCACCTGCTGTTTGGCAATCCCAACACGCCGTTCGAGCCGGCGGGTCTGCTCATGTCGATTGTGGGGGCGATTCTCGTTCTGTGGATTGCCGGCTCTTTCGCCGCGCGCGGACCCTACGAATGACGCACGTTTCCGCCCCGCTAGCTCGATCTCGCGGCGCCAGCCCTGCGAGGGAGCGTATTTCCAAAGGGGCGCCAAAAGCTTGCAGTTTCCGCCGTTCCCGGCGAGAATGAAGTTCTGGTGCCACGGTGTTCCGGCAGCCACCAACTGCCGACGGCGATGGCACTTCGGAACAGAGTCTCGAATTTCAGTCGATCGCTGCGGTCTCGCTCTTATGTCGTGCGCCACTCCCGCACCGCCCCACGCCGTACATCACGATGACGAAGACGATTCGTCGCTCGACATCACGAAGCAGATGAGCGAGTTTTTGCCCTCGTGGCTCACATCGTTCGTGGTGCATCTGGCGCTGGTGCTGCTGCTGGCCGTGCTGGTCATCAGCGACAGTTCGTGGAAGAGCGATACGATCGCGCTGGACTTTCAAGCCGGCGCCGACGGCAGCGGCCAGCTTGAAGACGCCATCGAGATGCCCAGCGAATTGGCGGCCCAGGACGCCGAGCAGCCAGCCGATCAGACGTTGGAGAGCCTTGCCGACGACACTATCGATCAGCCGGATATCAAGATGGCCGACTTGCCGCTGCCCTCGCTGCTGGCCGGCACGGGCGACGGCGAGGACGAAACCAACGGCGGCACCGGCGGCGCTCCCGGCATCAAGAGCAGCCCCGTGCGAACCCAGGTTTTTGGACTGGCCGCCGAGGGCGGGCGCTTCGTGTACGTGTTCGATCGCTCGGAGAGCATGAACTCGGTGCTCACGTTTTCTTCCGAGGGCGAGGCCGTTTTCAGCATTACGCCGCTCGAGGCCGCCAAGGCCGAGTTGCTGCGCAGCTTGAAAGACCTGAACGACGGCAATGAGTTCGGCATCGTTTTCTACAACCACAGTCCGTGGCTGTTCACGATCGGCCGCCGCAACAATTCGATGCTGGCGGCCACGCCCGGCAACAAGCGTAAGGCGGGCCAGTTCGTGCAAAGCATGTACGGCTTTGGCAAGACGGAGCACATGAAACCGCTGGAAATCGCGCTGCGGATGAAACCCGACGTGATCTTCCTGTTGACCGACGGCGAGCGCAAAGACGACTTGATGCGCGACCAACTCGCGAAGCTGAATCGCCTGAACGAACATCACACGCAGATCAACGTGATTCAGTTCTGCTACAAAGATCAAGACGGCGGATCGCTGGTGGAACTGGCCGAGCAAAACGGCGGCAAGCACATCTTCTTCAACATCGCGCAACTGGGACCCCGAGGCCCGGGCGATTTGCCACCGGCCGATGTGCAGCCTGGCGATTTTCCACCCGACGCGCCGGGCCCCATCGCCAATGCGGGCGGCGGTCCGCCGGCCGGCATGGCGGCCAAAGATCAACAGCCGCTGCCGTAGCGTGTGCGTGCGCTGATTGAAAGCTGCGCAGCTTGCCGCGATTCAAGGGAAAGTCGGCAAGGGAGTGCGGTATACGATGCTGGCGGGCAACTTGCCGCCGTGGTAGCTTACCAATAGGAGGCTCGCAGGTTGTCCTATCAATTTCCGCCGGATGTCGAAAAGCTTGTCCAAGAGCAAATGACCGCAAGCGGCTACGATTCGCGGGATGAACTGTTGCGCGATGCTCTGCGCTTACTTCGAGAGCTCCAAATCCGCAAAGACGAACTGAAAAGAGACGTGCGGATTGGCGTCGAGCAGGCAGATCAAGGGCGCGCAACAGCATCGGACATCGACGAATTATTCGAGCGCTGCACCCGGAAGCTCTCCGCGGAGGGTATCACCGACTGATGGCCACGGTCGAGTGGACGCCCGTCGCGGAGCAGGATCTGGAAGAGGTATTTCTGTATATTGGCCGATAGCGACGGAGTCCTGCCGCAGCCGCTCAAGTTATCCGCGATATCGCCGCGAAGGCTGCCGTTTACGCAGAGCAGCTCGTTTGCAGCCGCTTGCCTTTTGGGCTATATCTGGCAGTTTCTCGCCACTCGTTCCTTGAGACTCTTCGGTCATGGCTCTCAACAAGTACAGTTCGCGCATCACGCAGCCCAAGGCTCAAGGCGCCAGCCAGGCCATGCTCTATGGCACGGGCCTCTCGCACGACGACATGAACAAGCCGCAGGTCGGCATTGCCAGCATGTGGTACGAGGGCAACACCTGCAACATGCACCTAAACGACCTGGCCGCCAAAGTGAAAGAAGGCGTGCAGGCCGCCGGCATGGTCGGCATGCGCTTCAACACCATCGGCGTGAGCGATGGTATCTCGATGGGCACCGAGGGCATGTGCTACTCGCTGCAATCGCGCGACCTGATCGCCGACTCGATCGAAACCGTCATGGGCGCGCAGTGGTACGACGCCAATATCTCGATCCCGGGCTGCGACAAGAACATGCCCGGCTGCTTGATCGCCATGGGGCGGCTCAACCGTCCGGCGCTGATGGTCTATGGCGGCACCATCAAGCCGGGCCATCGCCAGGTGGCCGGCCAGGACCAAAAGCTCGACGTGGTCTCGGCCTTTCAATGCTACGGCGAATACCTGGCCGGCACGCTCGACGAAAAAGGACGCGAAGAAGTCGTCGCCAAAGCCTGTCCCGGGGCCGGCGCCTGCGGCGGAATGTACACGGCCAACACCATGGCCTCGGCCATCGAAGCGATGGGCATGGCGCTGCCCTATAGCTCTTCGATACCCGCAGTCGATCCGCTCAAGCTCGACGAATGTTTTCGCGCCGGCGCCGCCATCCGCGTCTGTCTGGAGCGCGACATCAAGCCCCGCGACATCATGACCCGCACGGCGTTCGAGAACGCGATGGTCGTGGTGATGGCCGTAGGCGGTTCGACCAACGCCGTGTTGCACCTGATCGCCATGGCGCGAGCCGTGGGCGTGGAGCTGTCGATCGACGACTTCCAGAAAGTCAGCGACCGGGTGCCGTTTTTGGCCGATTTGAAACCCAGCGGCAAATACGTGCAGGAAGACCTGCACAATGTGGGCGGCACGCCGGCCGTCATGAAGTACCTGCTCGAAAAGGGCATGCTCAACGGCGATTGCCTGACGGTGACCGGCAAAACCGTGGCCGAGAACCTGCAAGCCTTGCCCGGCCTCACTCCCGGCCAGGACGTCGTGCATCCGCTGGAGGATCCGATCAAGCCGACCGGCCACATCCAGATTCTGCGCGGCAACCTGGCGCCGACCGGCGCCGTGGCCAAGATCACGGGCAAGGAAGGCGAGCGCTTCAGCGGTCCGGCCAAGGTCTACGACGGCGAAGAGGACATGCTGCACGCCCTGGAGCGCAAAGAGATTGCCAAGGGAGACGTGATTGTCATTCGCTACGTCGGCCCCAAGGGCGGCCCGGGCATGCCCGAGATGCTCACGCCCACGTCGGCCATCATGGGCGCCGGCCTGGGGCCGCACGTGGCGCTGTTGACCGACGGACGTTTTTCCGGAGGCTCGCACGGCTTCATCATCGGCCACGTCACGCCCGAGGCTCAGGAAGGCGGACCGATCGCGCTGGCCAAGAACGGCGACCGCATCACGCTCGACGCCAAGAACCGCACCATGACGCTCGACATCAGCGATGCCGAGCTGGCCGCCCGTCGCGAGAAGTGGGTCGCGCCGCCGTACAAGGTCACCCGCGGCACGCTGTACAAGTACATCAAGAACGTGAAAAGCGCCTCCGAGGGGTGCGTGACGGACGAGTAGCGTGGAATTTTCGATTTTCGATTTTGGAGGATGCACTCTCCGCGATCCTCTGCGTACTTTGCGGTTTTCCTTCTTCGCTTATCTGTTCCGTGTCGTTGTGGTAGGTCTCACGTTCCCCGCCGCATACCAACCTCGATAGTCAACCCGCCTTGGACGAGCAAACAACGCCTACGACTGAAGCCGAAGCCGAATCGACGGAGATGACGCCCGAACAGTTGGCCGAGGCGCAGCAGTATGGCCGGCTGTCGCTATGGTGCGATCTGGCCGACAAGGCGCTCGACGTGGGCTTTCTGGCGGTGGCGGCCTTCGTGCTGGCGGTTCCGCTCGACGGTTGGCTCGAGGCGTTCATTCCCGGGGCGACACTGCGGCTGGTCGCCATGTTTGTCATCGTCACGGCATTGCACATGGCCGTGTCCTTTCCGCTGTCGTTTTACGCAGGCCACGTGGTCGAGCATCGCTTTGGGTTGAGCCACTTGTCGTTCGGCGGCTGGTTGGCGCGCTATGCCAAGCGCAGCGCGTTGGCGCTGGGGCTGGGCTTGGCGCTGTTCGTGCTCTTGTACCAGCTCATCTGGTTCGTCGGAGATTGGTGGTGGCTGGCCGCGGCGGCGGGCTTTTTTGTCATCAGCGTGCTGCTGGGCCAACTGATGCCGGTAGTGATCCTGCCGCTGTTTTACAAGATCGAACGGATCGACAATCCCGAACTCTCTGAACGAATGACCCGACTGGCCGATGGCACGGGGCTGTCGATCCAGGGCGTGTACCGCATGGGCATGAGCGTGGAGACGGCCAAGGCCAATGCCATGCTGGCCGGCATGGGACGCACGCGGCGCGTGTTGATGGGCGACACGCTGCTCGACCAGTTCACGCCCGACGAGATCGAAGTGATCTTTGCCCACGAGATCGGCCATCACGTGTTCCGCCACATTCGCAAGATGGTCATCACCGGCGTGATCTACAGCGTGCTGGGTTTTTGGGCGTGCAGCCACATGATGCTGGCCTGGGCCGCCAGCCAATACGGCCCGCTGGACGCCAGCGAGATGCCTCCCTCGACGTTGCCGCTGCTGATGTTCGTGCTGACCGTGTTCTCGCTGGTGCTCGAACCGCTGCAAAACGCCATCAGCCGCCGCTACGAGCGGCAGTGCGACAACTACGCGCTCGAGCGCACCGGACTGCGGGCGGCGTACGTCTCGGCCTTCCGCAAACTGGCCAAGCTGAACAAGGACGATCCCCACCCGCATCCGCTGGAAGTGCTTCTGTTCCACAGCCACCCGCCGATCAGCGAGCGACTGGCGATGGCGGACGAATAGACTTCACTCAGATTCTGATTGAGTGCCGCGTGCATTGTTGTCGATGCGTCATAGATGCAATAGACTAGCGATCACTTTCAGGTACCTACCAGGAGGCGATGCTGTGGAGGATCAAACTCTCGAAAGTCGCAACGACACCCTTTGGGTCATACATATCGGCGAGAATGACGCGATTGCAGCTCGCGCGAGATGAGGGATTCGTCTGCATCGGTTGGACCAATATGGGCGATTTGTCGAAGTATACGACTCGAGAGGCAACAAAGAAGGCAATGGAATCAACCTGGCCAAACTGGAAACTAGCAAAAGTGCGTGCTAGTTACGGGCAGGTGTTCCGGTTTGCGCACGAAATGAAAAAAGGCGATCCGATTGTATTCCCAATCAGAGGTACGAGGGAAATCGCGCTTGGCACGATTGCTAGCGGCTATCAGTTCTCGAACGATCCGCAACTCGTCAAGGCGGACCTTTGAAATGTTCGCCAAACCAACTGGCAGAAGATTGTACCGCGTACTGCGTTTACGAAGGCCGCGTTGCACAGTTTTGGCTCATTCTCGACGGTAAGCTCATCGGATGATTTTCTAGAAGAGTACTTCACGCTAATTGGAGATCAAGACTCCTCGTCGGGCGCGGAGAGCAATTTCAAAGTACAGGACACTGTCGCCGTTGACGACGATATTGAGGAGGCGTTCGATCTTTTTGGAACTGCGGTCCAAGAAACTGAGGACTATTTGCTGAAGGAGTGGAGCCGAACTGGCCATGTGTTTGAGCACGTCGTGGCGGCAGTTATTGAAGCGATTGGATACACATCGACGGTAACACCGGCATCGGCCGATCATGGTGTTGATGTGGTCGCACATCCAGATCCATTGGGACTACACCCTCCATTTATCAAGATTCAGGTCAAGAGTGGCGCGAGCAAGGTTGGGGAACCAGAAGTCAATCAATTAATTGGTTCGTTGCAGCCAAGTGAAAAGGGATTGTTCATCAGTTTGGGCGGATTCTCTGAATCCGCAAAGTCTCGCGCGAGAAACTGCTCTAATCTGATTCTAATCGATGCCTCAAGGTTCGTTGCGCTCTTTTTGGCCCACTACGAGAAATTGAGCCCGATCTATCGCGCGAAGTATCCGCTCGAACGCGTCTATGTGCCCCAGAGCAGCATCACCTAGAATCGCGTGATGTTTCGACCGATATTCTGGACCAGTAATGCGTTCCGGGTACAGTCAACAACATCGCGCACCGCATGCAAACCACAGAAATGGGAATGTCCACGTGTACGACAAGCAAGCCCTCGTGGCGCTGGTGAAAGAAAAGGCCCTCAAGTTCGGCGACTTCACGCTCGCCTCGGGCAAGAAAGCCAAGTACTACCTCGACGGCAAGCAAGTCACGCTCGATGCCGCCGGCGCCAAGCTCATCGGGGAAGGCATTTTGGATTTGCTCGGTGACAAGCTGCCGGTGGCGGTGGGCGGCATGGCCATCGGCGCCGATCCGATCACCGCTGCCGTAGTGACCATGGCCGGCGTGCGCGGCCTGCCGCTCAAGGGCGTTCTGATACGCAAGGAGTCCAAAGGGCACGGGCTGCAGAAGTTCGTCGAAGGGCCCGTCAGCCCGGGCGACAACATAGTGATTGTCGAGGACGTGGTCACCACGGGCGGGTCGTCGCTGCTGGCGATCGAGCGCGTCGAGGAATTCGGGCTGAAAGTGGCCGGCGTCATCACGATCATCGACCGGCTGGAAGGTGGCGCTGCGGCATTTGCCGGGCGGGGTTATAAACTCACCAGCCTGCTGACCATCCGCGATCTGGGCGTCGAGGGGGAGGATTAGGGGATAGGTGCTCGGGAATAGGGGATAGGGAATACGGAATAGGGGTCAGATCCTCATGGAGGAGGAACGGCACCGGTGGAAACCTCGCTGCACCGCGAACTGAAGCGTCTGTACGCCGGCGACGATGTGCGCACCGAAGTGCGGCTTGACGGCTTTCGCATCGATGCCGTTTGCGGCAAGGAATTGATCGAGATCCAGCACGGCTCGTTGGCAGCCATTCGCGACAAGGTGCGCCGCTTGCTCCAGCAGCATCGCGTGCGCATCGTCAAACCGATTGTCGCCCGCAAGACCTTGGTCAAGCGCAAGTCCAAAGACGGCCGTGAAGTGTCGCGCCGCTTGAGCCCCAAGCGAGGGCAGTTGTTGGATATCTTCGAGGAGTTGGTCTATTTCACCCGCGTGTTTCCCCATCGGCGGCTGACGTTGGAGGTGGTGCTGGTCGACATCGAAGAGCTGCGCCATCCGGGACACGGCCGACGGCGACGCTGGCGGAAGAACGATTTCGTGGTCGCCGACCAGACACTGGTTTCGGTGGGCGATGGTCTGCGGCTTGAGAGTGCCGCCGATCTTTTGCAATTGCTGCCCGAGACGCTGCCGCAACGATTCCATTCGGGCGACGTCGCCGAGCAATTGGGCATCCAGCGGTATGTGGCGCAGCGGATCGTTTACTGCCTGCGTGAGATGAAGGCCATCAAGCACGTCGGCAAACAGGGTAACACGCTGATTTATCGCATGGGCCGGCACAAAGGGCGCCGCGATCGCGATGCCGCTGCATGAACGGCGGCAGCCGATGCGCACGTTCGCGCATGCGAGATGGTATACTTTGAGCATGCTCGCGATTTTCTTGCGGAGAAGGTGTACTGCATGCGGTCAACTGCGCTTCTGCTTCTGCTGGCGGCAACGCTCCCGCCGTTCGACCTGCTTGTGCCGCGGTCGATGGCGGCCACGGTCAAGCCGACCGTCGTCATCGAGATCGTTACCGAGCCCAACCTGCCGATCGACGCCTCGCAGCGCTGGTACAAGATGTTGACCGAGCTGGGCATCGACGGACTGCGGATTCGTTCGGCCACGCCGACCGACAAGCCGAGCATCACGAAGCTGGGCACAAGCGGCTATCGCGTGGTCGGCGTGCTGTCCGGCGACAATCGGCTATTCCTGCCCGGTGGAGCGTTTCGCACCACCGACCGCGGGCGGTTGCGCCAGTGGCTCGACAAGCTGCGCGATAGCGGCGCCGAGAGCGTCACCCAGGAACCGTCCGCGTTCGGTTTGCTGCCGGCGCAATTGCAGCAAGTGACGAACGATCTGAAGCGGCCGGCAACTGCCGCCGCCGGGGGACTCCCCACCAGCGACGCGGTGCGCCAGATTGCCGCCACGCTCGGATTTCAGATGGTGCTCGACGCGCAATCGCGCGCGGCTCTGGAGAATCTTGAAGTGGCCGACGACGTGCGCGGGATGTCGGCGGGCACGGCGCTGGCCATCCTGCTGCGTCCCGCCGGGCTGGTGCTCGTGCCCGAGCGCCCAACCGGCGGCGAGATCCGGTATCGCGTGCGCAAGGCGGCACGTGGCATCCAGGCGTGGCCCATCGGTTGGAAGCCGGAAAAGCGAGCCAACGAGGTGGCGCCGCGCTTGTTCGAGTTTTTGAACGTCGAAATCACGGGCATTCCCGTGTCGGAGGCCGTGGCCGCCATCCAAGGCCGCTTGGAGATGCCGCTGTTCTACGATCGCAACGCGCTGGCGCTGCACGGCGTCGATCCGGCGAAAGTGCCGGCCGAATTGCCCAGCAAGCGCATCAGCTACAGCCAAACGCTCGGCCGGGTGTTGGCCCAGGCCAAACTCAAATACGAGCTGCGCGTGGATGAAGCCGAACGGCCGTTTCTGTGGGTCACCACGTTCAAGCCGGTCGAATGAGAGCCTTGAGCGCGGGCCTCCCAGGGCGTATAAGATCCTGCACGCGGTTCTCCACGCCGCAATCGCCCCCTGTTTTTCAACTGGAGTTTCACCATGCGCATCGTACTTGTTGTCGGATTGATCCTGGCGAACGGACTGATCACGGTGGCGGCCGATTTCAAGCGTGAGCAGTTTGACGACGCCGGCTTCGAGAAGATCTTCGACGGCAAGACCCTGGACGGCTGGCACGTCAGCGCCCAGTCGGGACATAGTCGCGTCAGCAAGAACAAAACGGGCGGGCGCTGGGTGGTGGAAGACGGCGCAATCATCGGCAGCCAGGACATTCCGGGCAACGGCGGCATCGTCATCACCGACCAGAAGTACGGCGACTTCGAAGTCGCCCTGGAGATGAACAACGACTTCGTGCCCGACAGCGGACTGTTTTTGCGCAGCACGGAAAAAGGACAGGCCTATCAATACATGATCGACTATCACGCCAACGGCAATCTGGCCGGCGTGTACGGCGAAGGGCTTTCCGGCGGAATCCACCAGCGAAACTTCTCGTTCCTCGACAAGGTCACCGAGATCAAAGAGGAACCCAACGCGTTTCCGCTACCGGTAAGCCCCGAGCAATGGCCCGACTTCTGGAAGCACGAAGAGTGGAACGAACTGCGAGCCCGCATCGTGGGCAACCCGCCGAAAGTGACCACGTGGATCAACGGCGTGCGGTTCATGGAGTTCGAAGATGACGCGAAGCGACTGCCCGACACCGGCGGCATCGCGCTGCAGGTTCACGGCGGCGGCAACTCGACGGACAGCCATGTGCGGTATCGGAATATCCGCGTGAAGAAGTTGGATTAGGGCAGCAGCGCGCTGGAATCCTGCTAAACCGCAAGCGGTAGTTGCAGTGAGTTAGCCGCTGCATCCGCTTGCGGCTTTGCGGGGCGCGGGAATCGACTTTCGCAATGAGAAAACGCTAATTCGCCGCGGCGGCCGGCGCTGTTGCTTGTGCGGCCTGGGTTGCTTCGGGCGCCTCCAGGTATTCGTCGAACCAACTGCAGATCGTCTTCAGGTCGTTGAACATCGACGGCCAGATGCCGTGACCCGCGCCCGCCTTGACGATCAGTTCACAAGGCACGCCGGCTTCCTTGAAGCGCTCGATCATGATCTCCGACTGTTGCAGAGGCACCAGCGTGTCGGCGTCGCCGTGCAAGATCAATGTCGGGGCGTCGTCGGGCGTGACGAAATAGACCGGCGACATATCGTGGCAGATTTGCTCGCGGGTTTCCAAATCGACCGGCATGAATAGCTTGGTCTTGGGATCTTGCTCGCGGAAGTCGAACGGAGGCTTGAACTGATGCTCCGGCTCGATGCCCATCGACTTCTTGCCGGTTTCGCCGTAGTTCAAGAAATCGGTCGGCGGAAAGAAGCAAGCCACGGCCTGCACGCAGCTACTGGCCCGATCGACCGGATCCTTTGCCTTCGGATTTCCCTCGCAGCCGGCGCAGCCGAGCATCAAGGATAGATGCCCGCCGGCCGACGCTCCGGTGACTCCGATGCGGTTCGGATCGATGCCGAAGTCCTTGGCGTGCGTGCGGATGTAACGAACCGCGCGATTCATGTCGTCGACGCACTCGGGTATGGTGAACTTCGGCTGGCTGCCGTGTACGACCGCGAACACCGTGTAGCCACGGCTCAACGGCTCCATCGCCAAGGCCGGCTGAATCCGCGCATGGTCGGAAATCCAGCCGCCGCTGATGCACATCACGATTGCCGCGCCGTTGGCATTGGCCGTGGGAGTGAAGACATCCATGGTGAGCGCCGTGCCGTACTTGTGCCCGTAAATGACGTCTTCCTGGCGCTTGAATGTTTTCGCCGCCCGGGCCACATCGGCGGCAGCACCCGCGAACAGCACCACGCCGATCACCAACAGGATGTGGAATTTTTTCATGAGTTTCGTTCTCTGCGACTGTAGCGACACGACGCTGGCGGCGGAGCCGCTCGAATCTCTCTACCCGGCTTCGACCCGGGCGAGTTTTGACCGCTGTCACGGAGGGTCATCCGCCAACCTCCAGTCTACTCGCTGCGCAAGCCGGCGGAAAAGAGCGACGCGGAAAAACGCCCAGCGGCGGCGGATGGGCTAGCCGCCGAGCAAATCGTCGCGCATGTCGACCAATGCGGGGAACTGACAGCGGTACTCTTCGAGCGGCGCCTTTTCCAGCTCGGCCACCAGCAGTTGCTCGCTCGTGCCGCCGGCGGCCAGCGTCTCACCCCGAGGGCCCAGAATCAGGCTCTTGCCCGAATAGCTCAGGTGCGGGTCGCTGCCGACGCGATTCAAGCCGACGACGTATGCCTGGTTTTCGATGGCCCGGGCCGCCAACAGGGCCAGCCAATGGGCTTCGCGAGCGGCGGGCCAATTGGCAATCACCACGAGCACCTCGGCGCCGGCCCGCACGGCCCGACGAAAGGCCTCGGGGAAGCGCAGGTCGTAGCAAACAAACGGCGCCACGCGAAACTCGCCGATGTCGATCACTTCGATCTCATCGCCCGCCTGATAGTGGTTTGTCTCTCCGCCGAACGAAAACGGATGCAACTTGGCATAACGCGACACCAGGGTTCCGTCCGGGCCGTAGACGACTGCGTCGTTGCGCCCTCGTCCGTCACTGGCGCGCGTCACCACGCCTCCGACGACGAATGCGCGATGCTCCCGCGCTATTTCTGAAAAGAACATGTGCGTGGGACCGTCGGCTGCTTCCGCGATCGCATCGACGTTCATGCTAAAGCCGGTGGCAAACATCTCCGGCAGCACGATGAGCGCGCCCGGTTCGATGATTGCACCCGCCAACAGCGCGCGAGCGCGCCGGTGCGTTGCTTCCTTGTCTTCCCAGGCGATGTCCAACTGACAGGCGACGATCTGCATCGGCTCACGCTCCCACGATTGATTTCAAACCGCGTACCAGCCGCCCGATTCCCGCGGCGGTCGTTTTCGCGTCGAGCGCCTCCGTAAGCCACGCGCAGGTAGCAACCGTGCTCCATGCCGAAGGTGGTGCCGGGAATCACGGCCACGCCAAACTCGCGCACCAGGCGTTCGACAACCTCCATCGGCGCTTGGTTCGTATCAACGCGCAACAGAAAGTAAAACGCGCCCATTGCCGGCGGAATCTCGCAGAAACTACGCAGCGCGTCGAGCTCTTCCAACACCATGCGCCGTACCTGGCCGACCCTCGCCACATTGTCACGCCGATACGACTCCGGCGCACTCAATGCACCCACAGCCGCGTACTGCGACACCAGCGGCGGGCAGATCAGAATGGTATCCTGCGCCTTGCGCACCGCCACGGTCAATGCCTCGGGTAAGACCATGTAGCCCACGCGCCAACTTGCAAAGCCATAGGCCTTGGACAGCGAAAACAGCGAGATCGTGTGCCCAGAGGCGTTCGGCAGCGAGCCTGGCGAAAAATGCGTGGCGTCCTCGTGTACGAAATACTCGTACGCCTCGTCGCTGATGTGATAGATACCTCGCTCCTGGCACAACTGGTTCACGGCCGCCAGCGCTGCGCGCGGATATACCGCGCCCGAGGGATTGTTGGGCGAAATGGTGACGACCGCTCGCGTGCGTTCCGCAATTGCAGTACGCAACGCATTCAGATCGATTTGATACTCATTGTCCAGCGGCACGAGCCTGGCGCGGCAGTTCAGCATGGCGACGGCCATCTCGTGATTGAAGTAGTAGGGCACGAGCAAGATGATCTCGTCGCCCGGATCGGCAATGGCCAATAGCGCGTTGAAGAACGCCATGTTCCCGCCGGCGGTGACCACCACGCGGCTGTTCGGTTGCGTGGCGATGCCGTTTTCAGCGGCCAGCTTGCGCTCGATCGCCGCAATCAGTTGAGGGATGCCTTCCACCGATTTGTACTTGTGGTTTTCAGGGTCGGCCAGAAAGGTCTGTATCTGCTCGATGGCTTCACGGGGCGGACCGTAGTGGACCACGCCCTGGCCGAGCGAGATGGTGCCGGGATGATTGCGAATCAGCTCGCCCACCACCGGGATGATCGGCTGCTGGACGGCTAGCATGCGTGCGGATTGGTGCATTTCGACTTCGTCAACGTTTTCGAAAAAGCAGACACTCTGGGGCGGCTGCATCATACCTTTTGGACCACGGGTCATGTAATCACCATGCTAGCGGAACCTGGGCAACGAGGGGCAGTCGCTGCGTTCGTGCGGCAGCGCGAGCGGTCGAAGAATACTCACCTTTCCAGGCTCGCCGCGATTGGTTAGATAGTGGGCTCGCGAATCCGCCAGCGTGCTCCGAATCCTGCCGACGAGCCATGCCCAATCGACCAATCTTCACGATCTTGCGACACGTGCTGTTGGTTCTCGTTGCGCTGTGTTTGTCTTGCGGCATCGGCCGGGCGCAGACGGAAGGCGAATTTGCCGCAGCTCGATCCGTGATGGTCGAGGCCGATCTGGCCGCCGCGGGCATCAAGGACCGCGCCATCCTGTCCGTGATGCGCGATGTGCCGCGCCACCGCTTCGTGCCGACCGACGTGCAGCGGTATGCTTACTACGACATGTCGCTGCCCATCGGCGAAGGGCAGACCATTTCGCCCCCCTTCATCGTCGCGCAGATGACGCAGAAGTTGGCGCTTGAGCCCGACGACAACGTGTTGGAGATTGGCACCGGCAGCGGCTATCAGGCGGCAATCCTCAGTCGGCTGGTCAAGGAAGTGCACACGATCGAGATCGTCGAGCCGTTGGCAACCCGGGCAAGTGAAGTCTTCAAAAAACTTGGCTATCGCAATATCCACGCGCGCCTGGGAGACGGCTATCAAGGCTGGCTAGAAGAGGCGCCTTTCGACAAGATCATCGTCACGTGCTCGCCCGAGCGTGTACCGCGGCCGCTGGTCGAACAATTGCGCGACGGGGGCCGCATCGTGATTCCCGTCGGCGAACGCTATCAGCAGCTCTTGTACTCGTTTGCCAAGCAAGATGGAAAACTCGTGGTCGAGTCGCGCGAGCCGACGTACTTCGTGCCTATGACCGGCCAGGCCGAATCATTGCGCGAGAAGCTGCCCGACGGCGCAGTAACCGGCGTTGTCAACGGCGACTTCGAGCAACTGCTCGAACCCGGCGTTCCGGCGGGTTGGTATTACGTGCGCCAAGCGGCGTTCGAAACCTCGCCCACGCGGATCAAGGGCAAACAGTGCATCCATTTTTCCAGCGCCGTGACGGGCTGGAATTCGCAAGCGCGGCAGTCGATCGGCGTGGATGGGCGCGAGGTAAACGCGTTGGCCGTCGAACTCTGGGTGCAAGCCCGGGGCGTTCGCAAGGGAGAGCATCCCAGTCAGCAGGCCCAACTTCTGGTAAGTTTCTTCGACGAAAACCGCGTGCCGCTGGGCCAGGTCTCGCTCGATCCCTGGCAGGGCAGCTTTGGCTGGACTCGGAAACACGCCACGATTGCCGTGCCGTCGCAAGCTCGCGGCGCCATGATCGCGCTGGGCCTGTTGGGGGCCACGGGCGATCTGTGGTGCGACGATGTCACCATTCGCCCGCAGCGCGCCGAAACAGCCCGCAAATAGGCGTTTTGCGCCTGCGACCGCACGCTAGCGATTTACTTTGGCGGCCGTCGTCGCGCTGGGCGAACTATCATGCGGCTGCCGAGCTAGCGCCGGGCCGGCATTGGCTCGAATCTTCGAAGAGAACCGCGGATCGTCGCGGAACACGTAGGCCACCTGGTTGATCCGCGCTTCCTGCCGCGTGCGACCAAAGTTGCCGTCGACCTTGATCAGATTGAGATGGTACGCCAGGCGATCGGAGTAAGCGGGAAACAACACCTGATAACCGTAAGGCACGCGTCCCGGCGCCACTTGATTGATGTGCCGCACGATGTTCGTCGTGCAATTGTTGGTCACCAGATTGTAAAACTCGGGCTCCTTTTTCAGCTTGTTGGCCCGCTTTAGCATGTCTACGAACAAGGCCCGCATTTGCTCAGGCGGTGACTCGGCCTGATACATGTACACGTCTTCCAACCATTGGATGGAACGCAGTTGGATCAGGTCTCGCTCGTCGCCCACCACATACATCAGCTCGTAAGGATCGGTAAGGCTCTTGACCGGGTCGAACTCCTGGCCCTTCTCGCGGCGCACTTCCGCTGAAATCGCCACGTAGTCCTGATCTTGAAAGCCGAAGCTCAAAAACGTGTGCGCACCGCCGGGCACGAATTCCAATGGCACCATGATGAAGTCGACCGAATCGAGCTTGTTCAGGTCGTAGGTCCGGTCTTCGTGGTGCACCGTGTAGTCTTCGGCCGTGCGATACTCGGTGTTGCGCACGTTGTGTACCGTGACCAGGTTGTCGTGGAACTCGGCCCAGGGAAGCACGGCCTGGTTGGGCGACCACTTGCCCTCGTTCGAGGCGGCGCAGCCGGCGGACACAGCCACGGCCAGCGCGCACGCCCACACGGCGCGGCGAATCGCCGGCACATACAGCGCGTGCAATGGATCGAGCGCGTTCACGTTGCTTCGACGTGGCACATAAGATGGGACTGCACGGAACGCCGTGGACCGCAGGAAGAAAAGACCCGTGGGGGCGCATGCGGCCTGGCAACCGTTCGGCGTCTAGATACCGCCGGCGAGCGAATCTGACAAGGCGGATCCACTGCTGGCGCCGGCTTGCTGTCGCTTGCTAGACCGGTCGTCCTTCAATCACACTGACCACGCCTTTGGTCGGCGTGATCGACACCAGCTCGAAGCCGGCGCCCTGGTACAGCTTGCGATACTCGGCCTCGGTCCGCTCCTGGCCGCCAGGAATCACCAGCATGTTCAGGTCCAACAGCTTGGCGGGATGCGGCTCGTTGCCCGGCTGGATCACGCTCTCGACCAACAGCAGCCGCCCATCGGGCGGAACGGCGCGGCGCACGTTGCGCAGGATCGTCAGCGACTCGGCTTCGTCCCAGTCGTGTATGATGTGCCGCAACAGGTAAGCGTCGCCGCCTGCGGGAACCTCTTCGAAGAAGTTCGTTGGGGCCGTCCGCAGGCGATCCGCCATGCCGGCCGCCGCGATCAGCGGCGCCGCCCGTTCGACAACCGAGGGCAAGTCGCACACCATGCCGTGCAGCGATGGATAGTGTGCCAGCACGCCGCGCAGCAAGCTGCCATTGCCTCCGCCGACGTCGGCCAACACGCGGATGCCCGAGAAGTCATAGGCGTCGATCATGGCCTGGGTTTCCCGCCCGTGCACGTCGACCATGGCCTGGTCGAACACGGCGGCCTGCTCCGGATACTTGGACAGCCAGTCGAATACCGGCTCGCCGTACACCTTTTCAAACGCCGACTCGCCGGTGCGAACCGAGTACAGCAGTTCGCTCCAACTCACGAAGTGCTCTTCGCCCGACATGATGGCCAGCGCTCGCTGCGAATCCTTGGCGTCGGAGCGCCAGTTGATCGGCCAAGGGCGTGAGCGCAAAGCGGTGCTGCTCATCTTCCCGAAACACGTTCACGCTCGCCAGCGCCCGCAACAACCGGTACAAGGCGGCCGGCTGCGTCTCGGTGGCGGCCGCCAACTGCTCGGCCGATTGGGGATTGTCCTTCACCAGGTCGGCCAATCCCAGCTTGGCGGCGACGTAGATGGCCTGCGAAATCCAATAGCCTGTCAGCATCTGGCCGAGCGACGGAGCATTTCCTTGTGACATGATTTTGACTCTCGTGGGAGGTTGTTCCAAGCGTGGTGGTTTGTGGATGCTCGCCGAATTGTAGCGAACGGGAATCGATATTGGCCATGGCTACAATCCGCCAATTGCGCAAGATGGTACAATCGGCGTGCGTGCACGCCTGACGCGCGCAGCAGGTGGCCATTCCACCGCGTTGAGATTCATTCCGATGTCAACCGATGACGAATCCCCCGGCGACGATCGCCCGACTCCGATCGACGATCGGCCGGACTGGTTGCGCGAATCGGACGACGACACGTCCGCCAAGACGGCGCGGACCTTTCAATTCAGCCTCGCCTCCCTGTTCTGGCTGATGACGGTCTGCGGCGTCTATTTCTTCCTCGAAAAGACGCATGGAGGCATGTTCGGGCTGCACGCACTGGCTGTCGCGGGGCTGATGTTCGGCGTCGGCCTGCCGGTGGTGTGGCTCATACTGTGGGTTATGCACCGGCTGATCGAGTTCGGCACGTGGCTGGGAATGGTGCTGCTGGCGTTCGCTATTGTCGCCATGATCCTGTTTTCGCTGACCCGATTTCCTGGGTTCTGAGTACGGCCGCGCATCCCGTCCGACTGCTCCCGCCGGGAGCGTTTCATAACTATAATGGCATTTGTCGCGACCGCTCGGGCGGAGCCGGTCACGTGCCTCCCGCCAATCGCCCCACGCTTGGAGTCCTGCCCGGATGCGATTCTACCTTGTCTTGTGTTCCCTGATCGGGCTCTTGTGCGCGACCGTGGTCGTGGCTGCCGATGGCAATCGTTTGGCGTACCTCGACGGCAGCGACCCGTTCTACGTCTCGCGCTCGTTTCCCAAACTGGCGGCTCCACAGTGGGTGGGCGAAGAGGGCGTCGAAGCGGTGGCCATCTTGTCGATCGACGATATGCGCGAAATCGACCGCTGGGAGACGTTCCTGCGGCCGATCCTCGAGCGGCTCACGAAGATCGACGGTCGCGCGCGGCTGAGCATCATGACCAACAGAATCGATCCGCGCCATCCGCACTTGCAAACCTGGCTCGCCGAAGGCGTGAGCCTGGAGACCCACACCTTCGATCACCCGTGTCCGCTGCTGCAGAAGGGAGACTTTGCCGCGGCCAAATCGACGTACGAGCGTTGCGTCGACCTGATGGATACGATTCCCGGCAGTCGCGCGGTGGCGTTCCGAATGCCGTGCTGCGACTCGATCAACTCGCCGAGCCCACGGTTCTATGCCGAGATATTCAACCGCAAGACACCGGACGGCAACTTCCTCACGATCGATAGCTCGGTGTGCAACATTCTCACCGGCAACGATCCGCAGGTGCCGCGAGAACTCGTGCTCGACGACCAGGGGCGAGAGATCTTTCGCAAGTACCTGCCGTTCGAATCGTTCGTCACCACGATCGAGGACTACTCCTATCCGTACGTGATCGGCCGATCGTGTTGGGAGTTTCCCATCGTCGTGCCCAGCGACTGGAGCGCGCAGAATCTGCAAAAGCCCGACAATCCTCGCACCGTGGCCGACCTGCAACGGGCGCTGGACGCCGCGGTGGCCAAGCAGGGGGTCTTTACGCTGGTGTTCCATCCCCACAAGTGGATCCGCAACGATCAACTCGTCGAACTCATCGACCACTCCGTCGCGAAGCACGGACGCAAGATCAAGTTTCTTAGCTTTGGCGATGCGCAAGAACGTCTCGACATGTATTTGCTCGCCGGCCAGCCGCTGCGCGATAAAAACGGAGGCGACAACGGCGTGCGGCTGTTGGATCTCGACAACGACGGCTATCAGGACGTCGTGATCGGCAACGACAGGCTGCGCCGCACACGGCTCTGGTCGCCGAAAGTCAACAAATGGATCGACGTCGATTTGCCGGTGGCGCTTGTGTCCGGGGCGGGAGAGCAAACGATCGATCAGGGTTTGCGGTTCGGCGTCGTGCGCGACAATGGACTGGCGAGCATGTTAGTGCGCAACGAGAACACCGCCGGCGCCTGGCACTTTGACGGCAGCGATTGGGCCGAAGCGCCAGAATTGTTGGCCGGCTTGGAACTCGACGGTCGGCCACTGTTTACCTCGGTCGAAGGCCGCGACACGGGCGTGCGATTGCTGGACGTCGACGGCGACGGTCTGTGCGAACTGATCGCCGGTGGCCCCGCCGAACAGGCCGTTTTCGAATTCGCGGGGGAGCGGGGCTGGCGCCAGTTGCCTTTCACGCTGCCGCCCGAAACCAGCATCGTCACACGCGCGGGAGTCGACGCCGGATTGCGGTTCGTCGATATCGATCAAGATGGCCGGCAGGACGTTTTGTTCTCGAACGAATCGCACTACGCGGCCTATTTGTTTGAGTCGACTGAGACGGGTTGGTCACATCAACTCGTGGAGGGAGAAGCGGGCGACAAAGACGCGATTCCGCCCATCGTTCGTGACGGCACCAACAACGGCGCCTGGTTTCACGATCGGCGCCTGTTCGTGCAAAACGAGGACACGGCCGAGTTGCCCGACCTGGTCGACCGGCTGGCGCTGGATGATTTGCTGGAAGACGTGCGCTTTCCCGGACCGAAGTCGCCCGAACAATCGCTGGCAGTGCTGCATGCGCGACCGGGTTTCACGGTGGAACTAGCGGCCAACGAGCCGCTGGTCATGGATCCGATCGCGATGGCCTGGGGCCCTGACGCACGGCTGTGGGTTGTCGAAATGGGCGACTATCCGCGCGGCGTCGACGGCGAAGGCGGCCACGGCGGACGCGTGCGCTATCTGGAAGATCGCGACGGCGACGGGCACTACGACCGGTCGACCGTGTTCCTCGACGACCTCGGCTTTCCCAACGGCGTACTCCCCTGGCGCAACGGCATTCTGGTCACGTGCGCTCCGGACATTCTGTATGCCGAAGATACCGATGGCGATGGCAAGGCCGACCGGCGCGAGGTGCTCTATCATGGGTTCGTCGAAGCCAATCCGCAGCACCGCGTCAACGGGCTGAAATGGGGCCTCGACGGCTGGATCTATTGCGCCCACGGCGACGCCGAAGACGGCAAGATCGAATTGCGCAAGACGGGCGAAACCATAGGCGCCAACCGCCGCGATTTTCGTATTCGGCCCGACGAAGGATGGCTCGATCCGCAGTCGGGCGTCTCGCAATACGGACGTAATCGCGACGACTGGGACAACTGGTTTGGCAACTCGAACAGTAAGCCCATGTATCAGTACGTGCTGGCCGATCACTACCTGCGCCGCAATCCGCACGTCGCATCGGATGCCACGCCGGTGCAGGTTTCCGATCAGCCAGGCGTGGCCGAGGTGTTTCCTCGCAGCCGCACACTCGCCCGCTTCAACGATCTGTACGCCGCCAACCGATTTACGTCAGCCAACAGCACGATCGTCTATCGCGACGACCTGTTCGGTCCGGCGTTCAAGAACAACGCCTTCATCAGCGAACCGGTACACAACCTGGTACATCGCGAGATCATGCGGCCCGAGGGCTTGGAGTTTCGCAGCCGCCGCGCCGACGATGAGCAGACAAGCGAGTTTCTGGCATCGGCCGACAACTGGTTTCGCCCGGCCATGCTGGCCGAAGGCCCCGACGGCGCGCTGTGGGTGGCCGACATGTATCGGCAGACGATCGAACACCCCGAGTGGATACCGCGGGAAGTGCAGGATCAAGTCGATTTGCGTGCCGGCGACGACATGGGCCGCATCTATCGGGTCTATCCGGTCGGCAAGCCGCCGCGCAAGATACCTCGGCTCGACGAACTGCCGGCCGCCGAACTCGTAGCCGCGCTCGATACATCCAACTCCTGGCAGCGCGACATGGTGCAACAACTGTTCGTATGGCGCGACGACAAGAGCGTCATTCCGCTGTTGCACAAGTTTGTTGCAGACTGCCAGCGCCCTGCCGCCCGCGTGCAAGCGCTGTGGACGCTGGAGCTACTGGACGGACTAACGCCCGAATTGATCGCCCGAGCCGTGCAGGATGAGCACCCGGGCGTGCGGCGTCACGGCGTGCGATTGGCCGAGAACCATTTCGCGCAAGCCCCGGCACTGGGCGAAGCCATCCTGGCGCTGGCCGACGACCCGAACGTGCACGTGCAATTGCAGCGTGCCTATACGCTGGGCGAATGGAAAGATGCTCGCGCGGGCAAGGCATTGGGACAGATGGCGCTTCGGTTCGCGGACAATCGTTTCATGATCGCGGCCGTGCTCAGCAGTCTCACGCCTGAGAACATCTACGACGTCGTGGCAACGGTGTTGAACAACGAACAAGGCGCCGAACCACCCGCCGAGTTGCTCGAACAACTTGTGGGTGTCGCCAGCGCCTTTGAGGACGATCGTACGTTGGGCATGGCGCTAGCTCGCATCGGACGCGCTAGCTCGGGCAAGTACGCCGCTTGGCAGATGACCGCCGTGGCCGGATTGCTCGACGCGCTGGCGCGCCGAAACGCCGCCTGGGAGAAGTACGACACCACGGGCGAACTGGCCAAAATGTTCGAGGCCGCCCGCGCGACCGTGGCCGAAGAACGGGCCGACGACGACGCGCGCGTGCGGGCAATCCGTCTGTTGGGCCGCAGCGAAGCCGAACGTGGCCGCGACATTGAACACCTGGTCGCGCTGCTGGTGCCGCAATCCAGTGGCGTCGTACAAACAGCGGCGGTTGAAGCGCTAGCACGCATCGACGACGCGCGCGTGCCCGAGCGGTTGCTGACCGGTTGGAAGAGCCACGGGCCCGCCTTGCGCTCGGAAGTTCTCGACGCGCTGTTGAGCCGCGACCCCTGGACCGAGGCATTGCTAACGGAAATCGAGAAGGGCAACGTTTCTGCCGGAGACATCGACGCCTCGCGGCGCCAGCGGCTGTCGCGCTCGGACAACCAATCCATCAAGCAACGGGCGGCCACACTTCTGGCGGGAGACATCGAATCCAATCGGCAACAGGTGTTCGAGCAGCACCGGCAAGTGCTCACCATGGAGGGAGACGTCGAGGCCGGCGCCGCGGTGTTCAACAAGCGCTGCTCGGTCTGCCACCGGTTGCGGGGCGTGGGCCACGAAGTGGGCCCCAACCTGGCGTCGCTTACCGACTATTCGCCGCAAGCGTTGCTCACCGCGCTCTTGGATCCCAATCGGGCGGTGGAAGCCAAGTACCTCGACTACCTGGCCATCACGGCCAGCGGGCAGAGCTACACCGGCATGCTCGCCAACGAAACCGGCAACAGCGTCACGCTGTTGGGCCAGGAGGGCAAGCAGCAAACGATCCTCCGCTCGGAACTCGAAGCGCTGCAAGCCACCGGCAAGTCGCTCATGCCCGAGGGATTGGAAAAAGACGTGTCGCCCGACGACATGGCCAATGTGATTGCCTATCTGCGCGGCTCGGGCGCGCTGCGCAAGGTTTTCCCGGCAAACAGCCCACGCCTCGTCACGCCCACGGCCGAGGGTATCTTGCAGCTTTATCCCACCAACTGCGAGATCCATGGTCCCACGATCGTGATGGAGCAACTGTTCAAGAACCTGGGCAAGTGGGAAAGCGAAAACGATCGCGCCGCGTGGAACGTCGACGTGCCCAAGGCCGGCGTTTACGCGGTGGTGCTCAACTACTCATCCACGGACGACGAGGCCGGCAACGGGTGGCTGTTGGAAGCCGGCGAGCACAAACTCTCCGGCACGATCGAGCCCACCGGCAGCAAAGACCGCTACCAGGAAATCGAGGTCGGCAAGATCGAGTTACCGGCCGGCGAGCAACAGATCGCGCTCCGCGCGTCCGGCCCCATCCGCGGCAACCTGATGCAATTCGGCGGTCTGCTGCTCAAACCGGCGGCAAAAGTGGCCAAGTGAGCCGTCGCCTCACACGAATACTTCACCACGTTCCACTTGCCGACGCGCTTCACCCCACCGTTTGCGTTGCGCCTTCCAGCACGCGGGTCCAGCGTTTTGGCTTGCGCTGCTTCCAGCCGCCTTTGTGATAGGCGTAGCCGGCGATCAGGGGCACGGCCAGCGTGGCTTCGCTGAAGACCATTTGCTCCCAGACGGTGTCGACCTTGCCCCAGCTCGAAGCTTCCTTCAAGGTGGAGCTCGACAGGGCCCCATCGCGCACGTCGGCCACGGTCACCTGCACCGCGTACTTGTGCATGGGCGCATCCTCGCCCAGGATCTCCGCCGCCACGACAATATCCTGCGTGAAGTTCTTGGGCACGCCGCCGCCGATCATGAAAATGCCGGTCGTGGGATTGGCGATCTTGAGCTGCGTCAGCTCGTAAAAATCCTTCGCGCTGTCGAGGGACACTTTGGGCTGGTCACCGCGACCGTGCTGATGGGCCACCAGACCGAAGCCGGCCGAGCAATCGGAAAACGCCGGGCACACGATCGGCACGTCGTTTTCGTAGGCGGCCAGCACGATCGAATCGGCCTGCTTGCCATGCTCGGTGAGATAGGCCCCCATTTCGCGAATGAACTCGCGCGACGAATGGGGCCGGGGCGGCAGCGCGTCAGCAATCTGCCTGGTCACGTCGTCGCAAATGCGCAGCGCGTCCTCGTCGATCAGCGTGTCGTAAATCCGATCGATGTGCAAATCCCGCAGCTTGTCATCGTCCAGCCCCGCCTTGACCCGCTCGGGCGCCTTGTAGTGCTTGAAGCCCAGGCCCTCGAAGAAATCCTGGTCGACGATGTTGGCGCCCGTGCTGACGATGGCGTCGACCATCCGGTTGCGCACCAGGTCGACGAACACCTTCTTCAGGCCGGCGCTGACGAGCGAGCCCGCCAGACAGAGGATGATGCCACAGTCGTTGTCGCGGAGCATACGGTCGTAGATGTCGGCCGCGCGGGCCAGGTCGCGCGCCGAGAACGCCATGTTCCGCATGGCTTCGACCAACGGCACGACGTTGTGCTTCGTGATGTCGACGTGCTCGATCGTTTCCGACAGCAGCTCTTTCTTGGTGAACATACCCGAACTCCTGGGGGCAAGCATGGCGGGCGGGCGCACATCCCGCGTACAGACGGGGAATTCTAGGCAATATACCCCATAACAGGAAGAGGGCGCAGCAGCGGCGTGTCCCGCGAGAATCGACCTGGTAGAAGCGTCCGCGGGCGAAACCTAGCGAATGCTCATGTCGCAACTGACACCGCCGGCGGCCGTCAGATAGGCGTTGTTGACGTAGTCCATCACCATGCGGTGGGCACTAAACCGCCAAGCCAACGAGCTGATGGAATTCATCATTCGCTGGATCCAGCCGCGCGGCAAACCGTCGACGTCGCGTTCGTAGAACAACGGGATGACTTGGTTCTCCAGCACGTCGTAGAAGGCGTCCGCGTCGCGGCGGTCGCCGATCTCGTCGGAGACGTGGCTCGTGCCCTTGCCGATGGCAAAGCCGTTGGTTCCGTCGTACGCTTCGGCCCACCATCCGTCGAGCACCGAGAAGTTCAGGCCGCCGTTGAGCACGACCTTCTGGCCGCTGGTGCCCGATGCCTCCAGGGGTCGGCGAGGATTGTTCACCCACACGTCGACGCCTTGAATCAAGTGGCGGCAGACGTTGATGTCGTAATCCTCGATGAACACCACGCGGTTGCTGAACCGCTCGTCGTGACGGGTGTTGGCGATCTTCTTGATCAGTTGCTTGCCGGGCTCGTCCGCCGGATGCGCCTTGCCCGAGACGATGATCTGCACGGGCCGCTCGGCGTCGTTGACCAGACGGAAGATTCGCTCCAGATCGGTCATGAACAAATCGGCCCGCTTGTACGTGGCAAAACGGCGGGCAAACCCGAGCGTGAGGATGTTGGGATCGAGCAAGTTGCGGGCGGCTTCCACGACGGTGTCGCTTTCGCCGCGACGACGGCACTGCCGGCTCACACGGCGGCGCACAAACGCCAACAGCAGGTTCTTCAGCGCGTAGTGCACTTCCCACAGTTCGCCCGGGTCGACGCGATGGATCGACTGCCAATCGCCCGCTTCGCCCATCCGCTGCATCCAGCCGACCGGAAAATTGCGGTTGTAAAGTTGCAACATCTGCCAGGCGAGCCAACTGGGCACGTGCACGCCGTTGGTGATGTGGCCGATGGGAATCTCTTCTTCCACGCGCCAGGGCCACAGGTGGGCCCACATGCGGCGCGACACGTGTCCGTGCAGCGAACTGACCGCGTTGGCGCAGCGAGAGTTTCAGTCCCAGCACGGTCATGCAAAAGCTTTCGCCTTCGTTGTGGGGCTCGACGCGGCCCAACCCCATCAGTTGTTCGTGCGAGATGCCCAGGCCGTCGCGCAGCGGGCCCAAGTGTTCTTCCATCAGCCCGCCGTCGAAGCGATCGTGTCCGGCCGGCACGGGGGTGTGAGTGGTAAAGACGGTGTGCTGGGCGACTTCGCGCAGGGCATTGTCGAAACTCTGGCCGTCATTGTACATTCGCTCGCGCATCGCCTCGAGCGTGGCGAACACGCTGTGGCCTTCGTTGAGGTGATAGACGCCCGGCGTGATTCCCAAGGCCGCCAGCGCTCGCACGCCGCCGACGCCAAGCACCAGTTCCTGGCGAATGCGCGTGCGGTGATCGCCGCCGTACAGACGGCTCGTCAACTCACGATCCTCAGGGCTGTTGCCTTCCACGTCGCAATCGAGCAGATACAGCCGCACGCGTCCCACGTGCATCAGCCACACTTTGGCGTGCAGCTCGCCGGCGCGGGTCTCGACGGTGACGGTCACCTGTTTGCCATCGGCCCCCAGCGCGGGCTCCATCGGCACGTTTTCGACTTTCGTGTCGAGGTACTCTTCGCGCTGGTAGCCGTCGAGATCCAGGTGCTGCTTGAAATAGCCCTGGTCGTAGAACAACCCAATGGCCACCAACGGCACATCCAAACCGCTGGCGCTTTTGATATGGTCGCCCGACAAGACTCCCAGGCCGCCGGAGTAGATCGGCACCGATTCGTGGATGCCAAATTCGGCGGAGAAGTATGCCACGGGCTTGGAACCGAGCACGCCGCCGTGCGTGTGGCCCCAGGTTTGCGTGTTGTTCAAGTATTCCTTCAGCCGCCGGTAGGCGTAGTTGATGCGGCTATAGAGCACCAACTCGGCCGCCCGCATTTCCAGCCGCTCGGGCGTGAATTCCGCCAGCAGGGCGATGGGATTGTGGTCGAGCTGGCGCCAGCGAATCGGATCGAGATCGCGGAAGAGATTGATCACCTCCGGATGCCAGGTCCACCACAGGTTCCTGGCCAACGCCACGCACTTATCGTAAAGCGTCTGCGGAGATAGTTCGCTGAGAGCCAATTTTTGAGATGCTTCGGCAGGCGCAGCGTCGGTCTGACTCATTCGTTCAATCCTCCCAAACTACACGAAAGCCTCGAATTATATCGAGCCGTGAAAACGGGGACGACCCCATTATCCCGCCGTGGCCCCATGCCGCCTGGAAGTTGCCCGGCCATCCGCGGTTCACTAGAGTTAACAAGTGCCTTGGCGATCGACCGTGCGGCGCGATTATACGGTTGCTAGTGGTCGTCGTCGAACGCTTTTTTCCGGGCCTGATGCACAACTTCCTGCTTGCACTTGAAAGCGGCCTTCATGATCCACTCGCCCGACGATCCCGGATTCACTCAATTATGCGAGCAATTGGCACAATTGGGGGGCGACTTGGATCGCCACGAGCACTGGCCCGCGGAGCAACTGCGCCTGTGCGGCGAGGCCGGAGTTTTCACATGGTTTCTGCCGCGCCACTGGGGCGGCCAGGAGTGGTCGGACGCCGATATCACACGCGGCTATCTCCGTCTCAGCGCCGCCTGCTTGACGACAACCTTCGTCATCACGCAGCGAACCGGAGCGTGCCTGCGGATTGCCGGTTGCGACAACGAACAGGCACGGCGGCGCCTGTTGCCCGGGCTGGCATCCGGCGAAACGTTTGCCACGGTGGGCATTTCGCACCTTTCCACCAGTCGCCGCCATCTGGCGCGTCCGGTGCTCGAAGCACGCGAAGATGGCGAAGGCTACACGCTCACCGGCTACTCACCCTGGGTCACCGGCGCCGCGCACGCCCAGACGATCGTCACCGGCGCCGTGCTGGACGACGGCCAACAAATCCTAGTGGCTTTGCCCACGGATGCGCCGGGCGTCGAGGTTCCGGTGCCGTCGCGGCTGGTCGGCCTGTCGGCCAGCCACACGGGTGAAGTGCGGTTCGACAACGTTCGCATCGGCCGCGAGTGGTTGCTAGCAGGTCCGTCCGAGAACGTCATGCGCACCGGCGTGGGCGGCGGCACCGGCGGCTTGCAAACCTCGACACTGGCGGTGGGCCTAAGCGCCGCGGCAATCAACTATGTCGAGCGCGAATCGGCCGCGCGACCTGAATTGGCCAAACCGGCCGCCGAACTGCGACGCGAACACGGCGGCTTGGAAGCTACGTTGTTGGCAATGGCCGGCGGCCAGGCTGTTTGCTCCAACGACGAATTGCCGCGCGGGCCAACAGCCTGGTCCTCCGCGCCACGCAAGCATCGCTGGCCGCCGCCAAAGGCACCGGCTACGTCGTCGGTCATCCGGCCGGCCGCTGGTGCCGCGAGGCGCTGTTCTTCCTTGTCTGGAGCTGCCCACAAGGCGTGCTCAACGCCAATCTCTGCGAGTTGGCAGGGCTGGAATAGGCCCATTCGCCTGTGGCAACGCAAGCGGCGTGCCTGGTTGTCCCCTTTCCGACGCCGGGGGGCATCGGTTAAGATTGCCCCCTTATCCCAAACGGCAGGTATTCAGGCAGTTTAGAGCGACAAGGAGCTGGACCATCCCATGACCAATGACACCAACGTCCACTGGCACGAACATTCGGTAACGCGGGAAGAACGCGAGCAACTGCACGGCCACAAAGGCTGCGTGATCTGGTTCACCGGCTTGAGCGCCTGCGGCAAGAGCACGGTCTCCAACCTTGTCGACCACCTGCTGCACAAGCAAGGATTGCACAGCTTCGTGCTCGATGGCGACAACGTTCGCCACGGACTGAACGCCGGACCCGGCATGCTCAAAGAGCGGCACGGCGAAGAGTTCGCCAAACGCTTCGGCCTGGGCTTTTCCGCTCAGGACCGCGAGGAAAACATCCGCCGCATCGGCGCCGTCGCCAAGTTGTTCGCCGACGCCGGCATGATCACGCTCACTGCATTCATCAGTCCCTATCGCCGCGACCGCGATGCCGTGCGCTCCACCATGAAGGACGGCGACTTCATCGAAATCTTCGTCGACGCGCCAATCGAAGTCTGCGAGCAGCGCGACCCCAAAGGGCTTTACAAAAAGGCCCGCGCCGGCGAGATCAAAGGCTTCACCGGCATCGACGACCCGTACGAAGCCCCTGCCAAACCCGAGTTGGTGCTGGATGCGGGCACGAAGGATGCCGAGACGCTGGCCGACGAAGTGATTGCCTACCTTAAAAAGAGCGGCAAGATTGGCTAGCCGAGCGTCAAGTGCTAACCCCTCTGTGGAAGTTGGAGCATCCGGTTCTGGTTGTCGACGCCTGGCACGATTCCGTAAGGCCGTTGCTAGCAACCCGATTCGCAACGATGGCTCAATGTTTGTGCGTACTCGCGCGCCTGTGCGTCGGTGTCAATGCCGTTGACATTTGATACTCCAGCACTACATTGAACTGACGCGTTGACAAGCGCAGCGCAACGTGCCGCCTCAGGATTCAGGCGGCAGTGCGTGCCTGCCAACGCTCGTTCCGCACCAACCTTTCAGGATCCAACCACGGACGGGAGTCCCGCGCATGAGCGTCGTCACGCCCAAAGACTTTCAAAAGCGCGCGCAACAGGCGCTCGAAGTGAGCCCTTTTTATGCACTGCGCGAGCTGCACGTCGAGCATGCGGGCGACGCACTCTTGATTAGCGGCCGCGTCAACAGCTTCTATCACAAGCAACTGGCGCAGGAAGTCGTCCGTCATGCTGCCGAGGGCGTGGAAGTCGTCAACTCGATCGAAGTGAGCTAGCGCTCTGCCAACGCTCTAAGTTGGAGTTCGCGTTTTTGGCGGAGCACCAGGTATTTGCCTGCCGCCAAGCCACTTGCGTGTTCGGCGGTCGTGCCGCGCCACCCCAAGTTTTGGGTTTGACGCGGCACTCGCGTCTTTTTAGCAGTCCGCCAGCGCGTCATGCGGCCGCCGCGTCGCAGTTTTCCCGCTGCAGCGATCCCAACTGTTCGAGCACCGTCCGATACACGCGCTCGACGCTCAGCAAACGCATGCAATCGTGGTGTCCCAGCGGACAAACGCGCCGGCCGCAAGGACCGCATGGCACCTCGTGCTGCAAACAGACTTCGTGCGGATCGTGGGTCTTGCTCCAACCCTGGTGCGTGGGACCGAACAGCGTGACCAGCGGCACGTCGAAGGCGGATGCAAAGAACCGCGGACCGCTGTCGGTCGTGATCATCAGCCGGCTGCGGCGCACGCAGGCTTTGGTCAAGCCGATCGAAATCGATTCGTCCGCCAGGCTCACGACGCGCGGATGGTCGGCTTGCTCCACGATGTTTCGGGCAACGCCGCGTTCGGCCGGACCGCAACTAACCAGCACGGCCAGACGTTGCTCGTCCGCGATACGGCGCGCCAGCGCGGCGAACTTCTCGGTGGGCCACAGCTTGGCTGCGCCGTACGCTCCGCCTGAATTCAATACGACCACTTGATCGCCGGGCGGAAGCCGCCACTTGCGCCATACGAGGTCGGCCGCTTCTTCGTCGGCGTCGAGTGTCGCAAGCTCGATGCACGGCGATTCGTTTTCGCAACCCAATGCGTACGCCAGTCGCAGATAGGCATCGATGGCCGAAGTCGGCAGCCAGCGGAATCCCAATTGGGGAGCATACAACTTGTGCGTCAACAACGGTCCGCGACTGTAGCGCACGTAGCCGACCCGGTGTCGAGCGCCGCTAACCAACGCCATGGCCGCGGAGCGAAACGAGTTGGTCAATAGCACCACGACGTCCAGCTTGCGGCGGCGCATTTCGGCAGCCACGGGCAGCACACCGTGCGACGGCACCTTGGAGCCGCGCTTGAAGAAGAGCAACTCGTCGAGCCACGGCGTGCCCGCCAACACGTCGGCCACGTAGGGCCGGAGGATGCCGATCATTTCAGCCCGCGGACCGTAGTACTTTCGCAGCGCGCGCAACGTGGGCGTACACATTGCCGTGTCGCCGATCCAGTTGGGCAGGAAGATGCCGACTTTCAAGGCAGGCCCCCTAGGGATGCAGTTCCCGGCGGCCGCGGTGTACCTAGTTTTTGTTCGATGTAGTTGGCGGCATCCAACAAATCGTCGGCGACGAACTCCGGAGGCGCCGGCAATTCTTCTGCATCGCTGCCGGCGGCGCCGGTGCGCACCAGAATCGTGTGGCAGCCGGCGCGTTGGCCAGCGAGGACGTCGGACTTCTTGTCTCCGATCGCCACGCTGGCGGCCAGATCGAGATCGTGCTCGGCCGCGGCCAGCCGCAGCATGCCGTCGCCCGGCTTGCGCAGCGGCGAATCGCGTCGATACTCGCCCTGGCCCTGCGTAGGATGAAATGGGCAATAGTAGATCGCTTCAATCACGATGCCGTCGCGCTGGAGCATCTCACACAAAGCCCTATGAAACGTCCGCAGGTCGTCTTCGGAAAACAGTCCCCGGGCAACGCCCGATTGATTGGTCGTGATGATCAGGCAATAGTCCAGCGCCGCCATGCGTGCCAGCCCCAACGAGGCATTCGGCAACAGCTCCAGGTCCTCTATTCGATGCGGATAGCCAACGTCGCGCGTAATCGTACCGTCACGATCGAGAAAAACGGCTCGGCGTTTGCTTGCGCGGGCGACCATAAGTTCGTGAATCAGGAGAACGGTTGTTATGCGGCTCTGGACCGCACGGTCGAAAACTCCCTGGCCACCCGGCTCCACAGCGAAGGAATCGTACAGCTCAAGTCACCGGAAAAGTAGTAGCTGCGTCCGCCGTCGGCCACGGTCCGCACCAGGATCGTCTTCCACGGCCGATAGTAGTATTGCGGGTGTGTCTTGGCGGGCGGACCCTTGCGGAAATCGCCCGGCAATTCAACCAGATCGAACACGGCCGTGCTGAAATCGCGGATTCGCTGCCCGCGCTGCCGGGCAACGTTGCGGGCCATCGACAGCGCCTTCAAGTAAACTTCCGGCCCGGTGACGGCGGACCCGACGTTCAAGAACACGCCGCCTTCGAGTTGGGAGATGCTTTGCACGAAGATCAGAAAGTCGGCATAGCTGGCTGCGCCAGCGCGGCGCCGTCGCAGTTGGAGTGGGCATGGATGATGTCGCTGCCGACGCCTACGTGCGACGTGATCGGCACGCCAGTACGCCATCCGGCCGCGGCAATGCTCAGATGTCGAAACGGCATGTCCTCTTGCTCGATGGTACGCCCGACGGCTTCGCCCAGGCCTTCGCCACGATTGGCCGCCTGAAAGATGATATCGTTCAAGCGGCTCGTCTCGCGCCACAAGCCAAACTGGCCGCGTTGGATCCACTTGGAAACATCCTCGCTCGTGCCGCCGCCCGCGGCTAACTCGAAGTCGTGAATGATGCCGGCGCCATTGGTGGCCAAATGCGTGACGAGGCGGCGCTCGATGAGGTCGACCAGATAGCGCGACAAGCCTAACTTGAGCGCGTGAGCGCCCATCATCAGGATCACCGGGCGGCGGTTGCGCCGCGCTGCGACGATTTGGTCGACTAGCGCGCCGAATTCCGGATGGACGTAGGGCTGCAACGGCGCGTCGAGATGTTTGCACTGATCGGCCACCAAATCGTGGCCTCGCTCGGCCAGCTCTCCCAGCGCGATCTGGCTGCGGTCGAATCGTTGATATCGGCTCATGCGGCAAACTCCATCTTGCCGGTCGTTTTGTTCGTTCAAGACGCGCGGGCCCGGCCCTCGGCTACGCCGCTTCCCGGGCGACGTGGGTGAATTGCAAATTCGCCGCCAGCACGTCGTCCACTCGAATGCGGCTCATCACTTCCTCGCCTCGCTCGCGCGGCACGCGCGCGTCTTCGCCCGCTTCCAGCGAAGCAACCAACACGGTTTGCCTGTTGCCCAGCGGCGCCCATTTTTCCGGCGCGTGTACCGGATGGGGACTGAACAACGCGACGACGGGCGTTTCCAAAATCCCCGCTATGTGCATGGGGCCGGTGCTGGATGCGGTCAGCGATGTGAGCAACGAAAGCGCGGCCGCCAGTTCTCCGAGCTCAAAGTCGCTGAAGCACGCGACGCGGCCCTCGACCGAGCCGCTCAATCGGCCGCGAATTTCCGCCAGCAGTGGTCGCTCCGCCACGCTGCCGGTAATCATCACGCGGCCGTGCAGCGCCAGTCGGTTGATCAACTCCACGTAGTGGTCCACGGGCCAGTTGAATGCGCTGGCGCCGTTGCCCGGATGCACTCCAAACAGCGGACCTGCGCCGCCCAACTCATTGCGAATTCTCGCGGCGACGCGCTGGCGCGTGTGCGTATCGACGTGCAACTGTGGAGACAGATTCGCCATGACGGCTGCGCCGCCGAGCCGCCGAACGAAATGCAGCGCGAATTCCGACTCGTGAATGGGCGGGTGCGTGCGATGCACTTTTACGCGACAGTTTCCCCACAGCATGCCGGCCGGCTTGTAGGCCCAGCAGACGCGCCGCGCAATGCCCGCGTGCCACACGGCCCGACAGTTGCGCGTGTTGCTATTGAAAACCAGCGCCGCGTCGAAGCCCTGCGGCTTGAGTCGGTCGGCCAGTTCTCGGGGACCGTCGGCCGCTTCATCGAGAATCACCTGGTCGACATACCCCGTGCCGGACAACAGGGGCGCGGTGTACGAGCCAACCAGTGCAGCGACGTGGGCCCGCGGCCACTGGCGACGCACGGCCTGAAACGCCGGCAACGTCAGCACCAGGTCTCCGATGCGGTCGTTGCGCACCAGCAGGATCTTCCGCAACCGCGCGATTGGCGTCGTTCCCATCTCGTCCTCGAACGTGACTCTTCGATATCAACCCCACGGCAACGCCGTGGGGCGACGGGCGTCTCATGCCGCCCGGCAGTTGGCAGGGGGAAGCGTGTTGGTGGATCGATCGGCCTCCGGATCGGGCTGTGGCCGCGCATGCTGCAACTCCCACAGCCGCACTTGCTTGATGAATGACGACAGTCCCGTCAGGGTGCAGATTTGCACGCCCACCAACCCGTCGAGAAAGCCCAGGCGGAAGATGTAGCAGTGCAAGAATCGCAAGGGTCCGCTCAGCAACAGGCGCGCGAAGCTAGTGCGCTTGCCCGCGGCAAAACGGCTTTCGGCGCTCTGTACGGTGTAGCGATGCAGTTTGCGGAAGTATTGATCGTACGACCAGTACGTGAAGTGCTCTAGCCGGCCGCGCAAATATCCGACTTTGCGCGTGGTGACGTGCACTTCGGCATGATCGCTTTCGCCTTGGTAACGTCCCAGGTCGCGGCGAAACAACCGCAGCACCTTGTCGCTCCCCCAGCCGCCGTGGCGAACGAGATGTCCCAAGAAATAGTTCCGGCGATAGATGTGATATCCGTCGCGCGACGGGCCGGCCTCGAGCAGCGCGTTGATTTCGCGTGCCAACTCCGGCGTGACACGTTCGTCCGAATCGACGATGAGCACCCAGGGATGGCTGGCTTGTGGAATGGCCCAGTTCTTGAAGTTGCCGGAGTTGATGTACTCGCGTTCGACCAGGCGGCAGCCGCCCACTTCGTCGATGATCTCCAACGTGCCGTCGGTCGAGCCGGAATCGGCCACCAACACCTCGTCGGCAACCCGTTTGGCCGATTCGATGCAGGGGCGGATATTCTTCCGCTCGTTCTTGCAGGGAATGATGACGGTGAGTCGTTGTTTCATGACAGTTGACGACAGCGAAGTTGCCTGACGCTACTTCGCGCGAGGTTTCTCCGACTTGTCGGCGGCCTTTTTAAGCGGCAATGGCTTCTCGTCGGAATGCAGCGTTTGCCCGCTCGCCGCGGAGGCCAACACGTTCGTGGTGGAGACGCCGCCAACGATGCCGGTGACGACGACGCGCCCGCCGTGTGCCGTCACCACGTCGGCTCCGACGATCTGGTCGTGCGTGTAGCCGCCGCCTTTGACGAGCACGTCGGGCCGCACGACTTTGATCAATTCCAAGGGGGCGTCTTCTTCGAAGATCACGACCTGCCGCACGCTGGCCAGCGCCGCCAACATGGCCGCTCGGTCCTGCTGCCCGATGACCGGCCGCCCTTCGCCCTTCAAGCGGCGCACGCTGTCGTCGCTGTTGAGGCCCACGATCAGCACGTCGCCCAGCGAGGCGGCCTCGGCCAGGTGCTTCACGTGGCCCACGTGCAGCAGGTCGAAGCAGCCGTTGGTAAACACCACCGACTCGCCGCGTCGGCGATATTCGGCGGCCAGGTGCGCCGCTTGGTCGCGCGAAATGATCTTGCGGGCGATGCCGCCGTCGGCCGAGGCCAGTTCGGCCATGATTTCATCGCGCAGAATCACGGCCACGCCGGTTCGCTCGACTTCCAATCCCGCAGCCACGTTGCCCAGCCGCACTGCGTCGGCTACGTCGGCATGCGCAGCCAGGCAGAGCCCGACCATGGCCATCACCATGTCTCCCGCGCCCGTGATGTCGTAAACCGCGCGCGCGTGCGTGCGAAACGTTTCGCCGGCGCCATCGCGATGCACCAGGATCATGCCGTCGCGATCGAGCGTCACCAGCACCATTTCGGCGGATATTTCTTGGCAAAGTTGGCGGCCGGCTTCCAACGCGTTTGCCGTGGAGTTGATTTGCACGCCCGTGGCCAATTCGGTCTCGACGCGGTTGGGTTTGATCAGTGTGGCGCCGCGGTAGTGCGTCAGTGGGCAGCTACGGCTGGGATCGATCATCACCGGCACGTTGGCCTTGCGCGCCGCGTCGATTCCGGCGCACAACACGCGCTCGGTGCAAGCGCCTTTGCCATAGTCGGAAATCAACAAAGCGTCGTGCTCGGGCAGTTGCGCGACGAGCCGCTCGACCAGTTGATCCTCCAGGCGCCGTTCCAACGGGTGATGGCTCTCGCGATCCACGCGCAGGATCTGGCTCGGATGGCGATTGGCGGCACGGCCTACGAAGCGATCTTTGACGCTCGTGGGTCGCGTCGGATCCGCGATCACCAGATCGCAGTTCGTGGCGGATGCTTTCAGCAGTTGAACCAGTTCGCCGCCAGCCGCATCGTTGCCCACGATGCCGGCGCAAGTGACTTGGGCTTCGAGTCCGCTGAGCATGTTGGCGACATTGGCGGCGCCGCCGGGCCGGCTCTCGTGGCGATCGGCGCGCAACACGATCACCGGCGCTTCTTGGCTGACGCGTTCGGCGTCGCCCCAGGTGTAGCGATCCAGCATCAGATCGCCCAGCACGAGCATGCGCGGCCGGCCCAGGCCTGCAAAAACCTGCAACAGATCCTTAGGGCTCATGCGGATTCCATTTCTGCACGAAGCGGGCGGGGCCGGACACGGGTCGCGCAGTGCTAGCAGCACAGGGCCAATCCATCGGCCTACGCGAGTGGAGCGGGATTATCGGCCACCACGCCGCCAGCGGCAATAGAGATTCGTCCAGCAGCGGCAACCCATTTAGACTACCACCCGCGTGTGCTCTAGGCGACCGCGGCCAGGGCCTGTTCGAGCCGCTCGGGCGAGATTGCGGGATGCGGTCCGGCGTGGCGCTCGCGAGCCGGGGTGATCTTCAAGTGCGCGGCGCGCTCCAGCCGCGTCGGGATAGGCTGCGCATCGAGTGCTACCAACACGTTGCATTCAGCGCGCCCGCTGAACCGGCCTTCACCCGGCAGAAATAGCACTTCGACTTCCGGCTTGTCGCAGGCACGGCTGTGAAAGCGCCCCTGCACCAGTTGGGCAACCTCTTGCGGCCGCGACGTGTAGCCGACGATACGAATCGACAGATCCTCGAGTTCGCGTTTGTGCAGGCCGTTGCGACAGCGGATCAGCCGGCCCTTGCGCAGGAAGTACTCGACGTTGGCGCCTTGCTTCCAAGTGGCCGGCGCCGTGGCGTCGGTGGGATGCCACAAGTGATACGTATGCGTCCAGCGCAAAATCGATGCGATCCTTATGCCCGCGGCGTGCAAGCGCAAGCGCAGATCGTCGTCCTCGCACCCCCAGCCCTGGAAGTTTTCGTCATAACCGTTCACGCGCTCGAAGTCGGCGCGCCAGATTCCCACGTTGTTGCCGATGATCTTGGGTTTGCGCGGGTGGCGAATCAGGCGATAGAACTGCGATGCGCGATATTGCTTGCGCAGCCGCCGCAGTTCGCTGGCCGGCGCCCAACGTTGATAGTCTCCGGTGCGCACCACGTCGAGCGTCACGCGCTGGGACGTTGATTGATCGAGCCGGCAAAAATCGCCACCCATCACATAACCGGAACGCCGATGCGCCAGATGCTTGCGCACGTGGTCGGGCGGCAGCACGCAGTCGCCGTCGAGAAACAGTATGTACGGGGCACGGCTGGCGCGAACTCCCTCGTTGCGACAGCGCGATAGTTGAAACGTCGTGTGCGGATGGGTGGTAAAGCCCACCGGAAACGACACGCGCCGGGCGAACTCTTCCACGATGCGCGGCGTTTCGTCGGTCGAACCATCGTCGGTCACGACCAATTCGAACTTGCCGTCGACGCCTTGTTGCAGCGCGATCGATTCGAGCGCACGGCGCAAATGGCCCGGCCGCTGGTAGGTGGAAAGCAAAAGCGCAATTTCCGGTTCGCCCATGATGTGGCAAGATAGTGGGGCAGGGCGGAACCGCAAATAGCATTCGGCCGCGCCGCCGTGGCCGCACGGTGCCTAGCGACGGATCGTCACCTGCGAGCCGGTGGCCAGAATGTCGAACACGTCTTCGATATCCTGGGGCTTCATGCTGATCGAACCCGGCAAATCGGTGCGTCCCACGTTTTCGGCCCGGTCGGTGCCATGAATGGCCAGATCGGTGCCTAGCCCGATCCAGCGCGTGCCGTAGGGATTCGCCTGATCTCCGGCGCCCACGACGGCATTGCGGCCATGGTAGACCGGGTCGACCACCTTGTCTGAAACGGCAAAGCTTCCCTCGCGGGGCGGTTGATCCTGGCCGATGCCGATGGGGAAACGGCCCGCGTACGAGCCATTGGCCAGTGTCAGCGTCAGCTCGCGTTTTTCCAGATCGACGACGGCGTTGAACGGTCCGCGCACGACTTTGATCCGTTCGCCCGGCCGCAGCGAGGCGGGATCGTCGATGCCGTTGATCTTGGCCAACAGTTGCCACGGCACGTTGTAGCGTTGGGCAATGTCTTCCAAACGTTCGCCCGGCTGGACTTCGTAGGGCGGCTCGAGCAAGTGTTGCGTCGAATAGACCACGGTGCCGGCAATCTGGTCGAGCAACTGATTGAGTTGCTGCTGTTCGGCGGGCGCGAGTTGCGGATTGTTGTACCAGGGGGAAAGCTGCTCGAGCGCATTGGCCATTTGGCCGGCTTCCAGATCCTGGCGCGCCGCGTCCATCACCTCGGCAAAGGTGCCGCTCTGCTGCGGACCAGTGCCTTGAGGTTCAGTGCCCTGCGCCGGATCGCCATATTGTCCCGGCGCGTTGGGATCTTGCGGAGAGTAAGCGTCCGGCGTGGTCGACTGAGGCTTGCCATAGCGATCCGTCGGCACGGACGATTCCGGCGGCGTCGCCTCGGCGGATTGATACCGGTCGGACGGGTTTGCCTCGGGCGTCGCACAACGATCGGCCGGCGCGGCTTCTTGAGTCTGATAGCGATCGGGAACCGTGGCGTCCGGCACTTGATAGCGATCGGACGGCGCAGCGCCAGGATCCTCCAGCGTGGTTTGCGCGTAGCGGTCGCTGGGATTACTTTCCGCGGGGAGCTGTCCGCTTTGCACCGAGGTCGGCGTACCCGCGGGCTCAAAAGGCGGTGCGCTGCCGCCGCTGTCTGCCGGGCTCGAGCCATGAACAACGGGCGGAGCGAACGGCGCCGCGGTATCGGCCGTCCGCGGCGTGGGAGGCGCTGCGGCAAAGGGGGGCGCTTCGTCGCTCGACGCGGCGGCATTGCCGGGCCAGGACGGGGCAGCGGCACCAGCGACACTCGGGGGCGCGGAGGGCTCACCAAGCTCGCCTATTTGCACTTCCGGGGACGCGTTCCAATCCGTGGGCGCGCCAGGCGGTGGCAAGTCGTTCCCGCTATTGATGCGGACATAGACTCCGTAGCCGATGCCCGCCAGGACAGCACAAATCAAGAGCGGTTTCAGCGTATTCAAAACGTCGTCCTCCCTGACGAAACGCGTCGTGCGAACGCACGCAAGACCGACCAACCAAAGCCAAATGGTCGAGCGACCCGCCCAGATTCGTCCGGCTTATGGATTTGGCTCGCAGCGCGGAACTCCATTTCTCCTGGCGCTGCGGGGCGGGATGATAAGCAAACCGCCCGGTCGATGCCAGACCAAGAATTAGCGCATACACGCGCGCCTCCGCCAGGTCCACAAGCGACCGGCCGGCGTTCGCGCACCCGTGCTAGCAGAGTTCCCGAGCCAGCGAACTCACTGCGGAGGAGACTTCGCCTCGCGCAGCTTCGCTCGAATGGCTTCCAACCGCTGCGCCAGCTCGCGCTCAAAGCCGCGGTCGACCGGATGATAGTACTCGCGATCAATGCCGAGATAATCCTGGGCGGCTACGGCATCCGGAGCGTCGTGCGAATACTGGTAACCCTGCCCGTGGCCGAGCCGCTTGGCAGCCGCATAGTGGCTATCGCGCAACGTGACCGGCACGGGCAAAAGCCGTCCCTCGTTGAGATCCCGCTTGGCGGAAGATAGCGCCACCATCGAGGCGTTCGACTTTGGTGCGCAAGCCATATACGTGACGGCTTGCGCCAGATTCAACTGACACTCCGGAAGGCCGACAAACTCACAGGCCTGCGTCGTGGCAACCGCGAGCACAAGCGCCTGTGGATCGGCGTTGCCCACGTCCTCGCTGGCGAAGATGACGATTCGACGGGCCAGAAAGCGCACGTCCTCGCCCGCTTCGAGCATCCGCGCCAGCCAATAGATGGCCGCGTCGGGATCGCTGCCGCGCATGCTCTTGATCAGCGCGCTAATGGCGTCGTAATGCGCGTCGCCGGTGGCGTCGTATTCGACGGCTTTGCGCTGCACCGACTCCTCGGCCAGTTCGCGCGTGAACTCCACGGTCTTGTCGTTGCTGGACAACACTCCGATTTCCAGGGCGCCCAGCGCCCGGCGTGCGTCGCCGTCGCTTACCTGGGCCAGAAACTCGAGCGCGTCGTCGTGCACGCGGACGTCGTAGTTGCCCAAGCCACGCTCACGATCGGCCAGCGCCCGCCGGATCAGCGCGCGGATGTCTTCCGCCGACAGCGGCTCGAACTGAAACACACGGCTGCGACTCACCAGCGCGCTATTGATGGAAAAGAACGGATTCTGTGTCGTTGCGCCGACCAGGATCACCACGCCTTCTTCCACGTCGGGCAACAGCACGTCCTGCTGCGATTTGTTGAAGCGGTGAATCTCGTCGACGAACAACAGCGTTTTGGTGCCCACGGCCGACAGACGGTCACGGGCAGAGTCGAGCACGCCGCGCAGCTCCTTCACGCCACTGGTGACCGCGCTGAGTTGCACGAACTTGCTGTGACTGGCGCCGGCCAACAGGTGCGCCAACGTCGTCTTCCCCGTGCCCGGCGGGCCGTACAGGATGACCGAGCCCAGGCGATCGGCCTGCAAGAGCCGGCGCAGCAACTTGCCTTCGGCCAAAAAGTGCCGCTGACCGACGAATTCATCGAGCGACGCGGGCCGCATGCGCACGGCTAACGGTTGCGCGCTGCGGCGATTGGCGGCTTCGCTAGCTTCGAATAAGGACATGCGCAAAGTGTCCGCGGAGGGCGGCAAGACAACTGGCAAGTGCGGCCCGGTGGCTGACTTGTCATTGTATGCGAGCCACTGGCAGGGGGCGACCGGCCTCCGCGCACTAATCTTGCCTGTGAAACTCCGCTTTGCCTTCCGGCGTGACCACGGAAAACCCGGTCACGGCGCCGGCGGGCGCGACAAGAAACTCGCCTTCGGCTACGTCGGAGGGCGGGATTTCGAGTCGGAATCGTTGCCCGTCGAGCGCATGCCAGCGCAGCGGCAACTCGCCGACGCGAAATGCCAACGCGTCGTCCTCCAGGGCAATGCTCGCCGCGCCCCAGAACGGGTTCTCATACTCGCCGACGTACGCGGCGAGCGGTTGATCCAGTCCGCTGCCGGCGCCGGGCGGCGCCCAGTCCAACTCGACGACGCCGGCTTGCCGCTCTCGCAAGCGCGTGGCGAGTTCTTGCATCCGCGGCAATAGATCCTCGATCGGCAATCCAAGCAATTTGCCGTACACGTCCATGGACACCAATTGCGTGAACACCGGGTTGGGCGACGATTCGTTCACCAACACGGCCACACCCACCTGGTCCTCAGGCAGGAACGACACGACTGTGGATGTGCCGATGTAGCCGCCACCGTGCTCCCGCAACGGATGATCGTGAAACGAACCGGTAAACCAACCGAGCGAGTATCCGTCGCGTTCGTATCCCGGGATTTCGCTGCTGGCGTCTTTGTCGACCACTTGCCGTGTGTGGACCTCGTCGAGCAGCTTCCGCGAGATGAGCCGCTTGCCGTCGGGCGTTTTGCCCGTGATGTGAAAGCGCAACCAGTTGCCTAGATCGGCGGCGCCGGCGCCCATGCCGCCGGCGGCGTGCATCACCGAGTCGCCTTTGACCAGCGGCGCGACTTGCCAGTGGCCCGCCCGCTCGACGATCGGCCAGGCCACCAGCGGATTGGCGTAGAGCTTGCTCGCATAGCAGGTGGAGTCGACCATCTCCAAGGGCGCAAACACGCGTTCGGCCAGAAAGTCTTGCCACTTCTTACCCGTGACGGCCGTGATGATTCGGCCGGCCAGCGTGTAGTGCAGGTTGGTATAGCGGAATTCATTCTCCGGCTCGACCAGGGTCAACAGACGGTAGTACCGGTCTTCCGTGATGTTGCCGAGATACGCTTCGGCCAGCCCGATCGGTCCGGAATCGATGCCCAGGCGATGGGCCAGCAGATCGCGCACGGTGACTTTGGTAGCCGCGTCGTCGTCGGCCAGCGTGAAACGGGGCAGATAGGTTTTCACCGGCTCGTCGAGTTTCACCTTGCCTTCGTCCACCAGGATGGCCACGCCCAGCGCCGTGAACGACTTGGTCACCGACGCCAGGTAGAACGGCGAGCGCGGCGTGACGCGTTGCTTGCCCGACGGATCGCATACCCCCAGCGCGTCCAGCAACACGACTTCGTCTCCCTTCACGACCACCACCGCCATGCCGGGGACTTTGAGCTCGTGCATGACAGACTGCCAGCGGTCGTGCAAATCCTGCCAATCGGCGGGCACGATCGTGCCGTCGTCGGCCGTGTCTGCGGCCGTGACGGCGCTGGAGGCAACGAATAGCAAAATCGCGGAAAGAATCGCGGTGCGCATGGTGGCTCCTCTCGCTCACATTCGGATAGACGTTGCCAACCCTCCGCCGGCGATTCTCCGCGATCGCGCCGAGCCAATCTTGAACGAATGCAACTTCCGCCGAGCAAGCTTCAAGAAACGAACGCTGCCGACGCAATGCAAGTTACAGAGCCAAGGGCCGAGTCGCCAGCCTGCGCAGCCGGCCGGGCGAGACGCCCAACACGTCGGCAAACGCGTGGGTCATGTGGGCTTGATCCGAAAAGCCGACCTTCAGGGCGATCGTAGCAAGCGACGCCTCTTGGTGATCCCAAGCCCGCCACGCCGCCAGCACGCGTCGCTGGCGAACATATTGCTGCACGGTGCAGCCGAGGCGACGCCGACACACGCGGGCCAGATACACCGGGTGCACGCCCACGCGAACTGCCACCGCCGACACGGAAATGGGCTGCACGGTGCACAGTTCCAATTGAGCGATTGCGTCAGACCACCAGCGCGGACGCCGATCGCTGCAGTCACCAACGGGCGCCATGTCCGATCGGTCAACGACGTCCCACAGTTCCATCTCGGCGGACTCCGCTGCTCCGGGCCGTTGGTCAAGAAGGGCAAGCACCCGTCGTGCCAATCTTGGCGCATCGAGCCACTGATACGCGTGCGCCGTTCCCTCTCCGGCGCGCGGCCATCGAGGGCAAGCACCTGCACCACCCTGGCGCCTGCGCGGTCCGTAAGTGTTCGCGTGCCAATGATCGGCCGGCTTGACGACCAGCGATCCGGCCGCGGCACGATGTCTCGTGCAATGCGAGTCTTCCACCAACTCTCCGGCCAGCACAAGCGACAGGGTGCCTTCGGCGTGGCAGTGACGCGGCTGGGTTGCTCCGGCGCGATAGCGCACTTCGCGCACTGCGCAGTCCGCCCAGCGTGCGCCATGCGGAGGCACTTTCAACGGCGGTGGGAGCAGAGTGCGGCATCGGTCGGTATGGATTGAACCTGCTGCGGGGTATTCGTTGCCGATGCGACAATCTTGAATGGAGCCACGACGACTTGCCGGCACGTATCGGCGAAAGGTTCCGGCCGTGCGGCGACCGGCGGGCTCTATTCTAGTCCAACTCAAGCGACCACGGCGAGGTTGAAGGGAAGAGATTGAAGAGTCGCGGGTTAGAACAACCGCATCTGCCCTTGCGCTGGCTGGGGCGGGATGAACTTCGAACTATCCAGCGGCGGCAACTCGCGATCCAAGCCGAACTTGCTCTTGAACACCGCGAACGTGCGGGCCACTCCGGCCGCGTAGTTGCCTTGGCCCCGCATGCGAGTTCCAAACTGCGCGTCGTTCATCCGGCCCTGGCGCGTCAAGCGGATCAGCGAAAAGACCCGCTCGGCTCTGTCAGGATAGTTGCGCATCAGCCACTCTTCAAAGACCGGCCGCACGGCCAGCGGCAACCGCACGAGCATATAGCCGGCCGTTTGGGCGCCCGCGGCGCGGGCCGCTTGCAGGATGGCAGGGACTTCCGAGTCGTTGATGCCGGGAATGATGGGCGCCACCATCACCCCCACCGGCACGCCCGCGGCCGACAGTTCGCGGATCGCGCGCAGGCGGGCCTCGGGCGTGGCAGTGCGCGGCTCCATCGTGCGCGCCAGATCGGCGTCGAGTGTCGTCACGCTGATGTAGACATGCGTCAGGTTCTCGCACGCCAGCGGAGCCAGCAAATCGAGGTCACGCGTCACCAGCGCGTTCTTGGTGACAATGCCCACCGGCTGCCGCGCGTCGAGCATCACCTCCAGGCAACCGCGTGTGAGATGAAACTCTCGCTCCGCCGGCTGGTAGCAATCGGTCACACCGGACATGGCGATCAGCTCGCCCTGCCATCCGTCGTGCGCGAACTCGGCCCGCAAGAGTTCGGGCGCCTCGTACTTCACCAGGATTTTCGTCTCGAAGTCGAGTCCGGCGTTCATGCCCAACAGTTCGTGGCCGGGACGCGCATAGCAATAGGCGCAACCGTGCTCGCAGCCGCGGTACGGATTGATGCTATAGCGGAACGGCACGTCAGGGCTGTCGTTCTTCGTGATGAGCGAGCGGGACATGTCGGGCAGAAACTGCGTGTGCAGCCGCCGCACGTCGGGCAGGTCCGCCGCTTCGGCCAGTTGCTCGTAGTCGAATTCGGAGTGCACTCGTTCGAAACGATTCGGCGGCGCCATGCCCGCCGCGCGCCCCACGGTACGAACTTGCAAGGACTGCATGATCAAGGGCCCATCGCATCGGGCCGCTCCTGTCCAGGTGGTAATACTGTACAAATATACACTCGTGCCCTGTGAAGTGCAATACCGGCCCAGGGGGCGCATGCAATTGGCCAGGTGTTCCCCTTCGTGGTCCACGCTTCACGCGGGTATATTCACGGCTTCGAAACACTGCCCGGCCGACCGAGTCGGACAACGCCGAGTGACGCACCAGGGCTATCGCTCCACTGCCATGACGCCTTCTTCCGGCCCTTCACTCTGGCGTTACGTGGCCGCGCACCCGCTCGACTTGCTGCTAGCGGCCATGCCGTTGGCCGGCGCCGCCTGGTATTTCGGGCTGGGCGAGTTGTGGGTGTTCTTCGCCTCGGGCGTGGCCATCGTGCCGCTGGCCGGACTGATGGGCCGGGCGACCGAAAGCCTGGCTGCTCGGCTGGGCTCCGCCGTCGGCGGACTTCTCAACGCTACGTTTGGCAACGCGGCCGAACTGGTGATCGCGCTGGTCGCGCTGCGGCAGGGGCCACACATGTACCCGTTGGTGAAAGCCTCGATCACTGGTTCGATCATCGGCAACGTGCTGCTGGTGTTGGGGGTGTCGATGGTGGCTGGCGGTTTGTTTCACAAGCAGCAGCGTTTCAATCGCACCTCGGCCAGCATGGGCGCCACGCTGCTCACGCTGGCTACCGTCGGGCTGATCATGCCGACGCTCTACTACTACGTTTTCGCCGCCAGCACGCCACTTTCGCACGAGCAACTCACGACGGTGGAGTTTCTGAGCGAAGAGATCGCCGTGGTGCTGGCTGTGGTGTATTTGTTGAGCCTGCTGTTCAGCTTTGTCACGCATCGCCGTTTGTTGTCGTCTACCGACGACGCCGAGACGACAGCGCCGCACGAAGCGCCCGAGTGGAATCGATTCACGGCGATCGCCGTGCTGGTCTTGGCCACGATCGGCGTGGGCGCCATGAGCGAGTTGCTGGTGCACTCGGTGGAGCACGCGGCCACGGCTCTCGGCATGAGCTCGGTGTTCGTGGGCGTGATCATCGTGGCCATCGTGGGCAACGCGGCCGAGCACTCCACCGCCGTGCTGGTGGCCATCAAGAACAAGATGGACCTGTCGTTCAACATCGCGGTGGGCAGTGGGATTCAGATTGCGCTGTTCGTGGCGCCGCTGTTGGTTTTCGCGAGCATGTTGATGGGGCACGATCGCCCGCTCGACCTGCACTTCACGCCGATGGAAACGGTTGCGGTGGCCATTTCGATCATCGTGCTCGCGCAGGTGTCGCAGGACGGCGAAACCCACTGGCTGGAAGGGGTCATGCTGCTGGCCGTTTACGTCGTGTTGGCACTGGCCTTCTACCACTTGGGCGAAATCACCCCTCCGGCGCCGAACGGTTCCTGAGGGCCGAACGGCCGGCGGCACGAGAGCGAGATCCGGCGCCGTCAGCGACCGCCGACCTGCACCTCTGTTGGTCGGACAATCGTCACGCTCGGCAGCTCCGGTTGCTCGGTTCTTGCCGCCGGCGCCGCGCGACGACGCGGTGTTGCAGGCCGCCGCGCGATCGGGCCGAAAAAGAACCATGGCCGGTGCCGATCCAGCGTTCCTCGTTTGCCGCAGCGCCCGCGGCGATTCGTCTGCATGGCAGCTCAAGATTCCTCGCCCAAAGAAAACTCGCGCGCGAGCAAGTCGGGCGGTTGGGTGCGCGTATCTGCGGCAGTCGAGCCGGCCTTTGCCCAGCCTGGCGTTCATCTTGCCGCTGTTGGCTTTGTATGAGGCCGGCGTGATCGCGCTAGGACCGCAGGCGGTGCGCAATGGGGCCGACATGTGGCTGCGCCAATTGCTCGACCTGTCGGGCTTCGGCCAATACTTCCTGCTGCCGGCGCTGACCATCGGCTTGTTGCTCGGCTGGCACCATCTGACACACGATCGCTGGCGCGTCTCAGCGTCCGTGGTGTACGTGATGTTCGCCGAATGCGCCGTGATGGGACTGCTGCTGGTGGGCGTGGGACGCGTGCAGGCCATGGTGGCGCACGCACTGCTCGATACGCCGGTATCCAACGAGGCGCAGCGCGCGACCCTGGCGATTTCAGCGCATGCCGCGCCGGTGATTGGCCGCATCGTGGGCTACATGGGCGCCGGCGTGTACGAGGAAATGTTGTTTCGGCTGTTGTTGCTGCCGCCGGTCGCGGCCTTGGCCTGGCATTTGGGCGCGCAACGCGGCATGCGCATCGCCGTCGCCGTGTTGTTAACCAGCGCGGTATTCTCCGCGGCGCACTACCTCGGTCCGCACGGCGAGACGTTTAATTCCTTCAGCTTTGCGTTTCGCTTTTTGGCCGGAGCGTTCTTCGCGGTGTTGTTCGTCTATCGCGGATTCGGGGTCGCTGCGGGAACGCACGCGCTGTACGACGTGTTCGTGAGCGTGGGTTAAGCGCCTGTCAAGCGCATCTGCATTTCTGCCTTCTACAAAATATGCCGACGTGGTGCGGCAGCGCACCCAAGCGGCGGTGCTAGCAGGCGCAATCGCTCAACTAAGACTAGCGCCTCGACAAAAGTCAAGACCCCCGAGAGTGTTTCGCGGCATGGTTAAAAAAAGTCTCTTTGAGCGCCGGATCGCGCTGCTTATAATGTGGCCTTGGTCGAGCATTTTTCTTTCGCTCCACCAACGTCCCGTTCGTAGGAGTTTGCGTTGTGCTGACCGTCAGACCGAAAGTAGCCGAGCTGGTTTTTCAGCTTTACGGTCGAGCTCTCCACCCCGAGCTGTTCGCAGTGCACTCCAGCCGCACCATCAAGCGGGGCGGCTACGAGGTGACGGTCAACATCACCAGCGCCGGCCACGTGGTGACGTGGAACTACGAGGGCATCACGCTCACCGAAGTCGCCACCAGCGCCCACCACCCGCTGCCGCAGAAGCGGCGGCTGTTTTCCAATCGCCTCAAAGGCAAAGGCGCCGACCAGGTGGAGTGCCGCGGTGGCGCCCGCTACAGCGTCAGTTTTCAACTCGAGCCGGTCGACCCCGACGTCTTCTGGACGTTTCAGCAAGAGCTCGCCTGCGACGGCATGCACAAAGGCATGCTCTACCGCTTCGATTCCAGCGGCCGCATGGCGCTGGGCGCCTTGAGCTACATCAATCTCGAGGCGCGCAACCGCAGCCTGTTGGTGCAAGCGTTTCACACGTTTCCCGACGACTACGCGATCGTCAAGAGCCAGTCGGTCTTCGAAATCCCCTAGCTGGGCCCGCGGGGATCAACGTGGCGGTCGACCAACATCCGACCTGCTAGCGCACGATCAGCTTGCCAGCCCGCCGCGCTCCACCCGGGTAAGAAATTGCTCGATCGCCTCGTTGAACGCGGCGGGATTTTCCAGCGGCGTCATGTGCCCCGAGCGGGGTATCACCACGAATTCGCAACCGGGGATCCGTTGCGCAATGCCGCGCATTTCATCCACGGTGGAAATCGCGTCGTGTTGGCCGACGATCACCAGGACGGGTAGCGCGATCCGCGGCATGTCGTCCGTCACGTCGGGCCGCGCCGCCATGCCACGCAGCGCGGCCGCCACGCCCGCGGGCGGATTGGCCAGCATCACGCGCCGAGTGGCCTCCACCGGCTCGTGATCCGATTCGAGCGCATGCGGACCAAACAACTTGGGCAACATCGCCTCGGCAACCAGGGACGTGCCCTCGGCCAACACCTGTTCGGCCAGCTTGTGGCGCCCTTGCGCTGCCTCGGGCGTGTCGGCAATGGCTCGGGTATCGCACAGCACCAAGGCGCGCAACCGATCGCCGTGTCGCCGGCGAAACTGAAAGGCGACGTACCCGCCCATCGAAAGTCCCACCATCACCACCGGCACTTCGATCCGTACGCGCCGAGCACCTGGGACAAGTCGTCGGCCATCTGCTCCATCGTGACCGTGCCAGACGTCACCTGGCTGCCGCCGAATCCGCGCAGGTCGACGGCGATTACGCGCCAATGCCGACTGAGCGCTTCGATCTGCGCGTCCCACATCGAATGATCGAGCGGGAAGCCGTGTACCAAGACGACGGGCATGCCGGCGCCCCGTTCGACGACCTGCAATTCAATCTGGCCGGTGCGCACCAACCGCGGTGGCTCGCCAGGCGATGCATCCCGAGGCGTCATTTCCATACAGTTCCTATGAGCCGCCAGACGGGCCTTCGGTTGCCTGTTGAGCAGCTAGCGCCGCGCGAAACACTTCGAGCTGCCGGCTGATGGCCTGCGTGTGCGGGTCGAGCGTCACCGCTTCCGTCTGGTACTTCACGGCCGATGCATAGTCCTTTTTGGCATAGTAACAGTGAGCCAGCGTATCGAGATACTGGCCGAGCCGGGTGAAATCCGCGTCGGAAGCCGCTTCGGCCCGCACTAGCTCGACCGATTTGTGCGACAGACGAACCGCTTCATCGACGTCGCCTTCGGTATTGGCTACCAGCCAGGCCAATTCGTTGTAATACACCGGGTCGTCCGGATATTCCTCCATCCTGTCGCGGCATTCGTCGACGACGCCCTTGATGAGATTGGCGATTCGTTGCCGCCGATTCTCATCGTCGTCGTGCAAGCGATACAGCGCGATGATCACGTCGAGGTCCGCCGGCTCCTCTTCGATCGCCTTGTCCAGGTAGTCGCGCTGCTGGTCGACGTTGTCTTCCTGGCCCGCGGCGCAGGCAAAGTAAAAATACATTCGCGCCCGCAGAAAATCGACGGTCTTGTCGCTTTGTTGCAGCAGCAATTTGACTTGTTGTTGGACATTGGAATCGTTGTCGATGGCGTCCATGAGTTCCTTGATGCGCTCGGCGGCCTCTCGGTCGCGAAGGCGATCGTGCAGGCTATCGCTTTGCAGCAAGCGGGCTTGAATGCTGGCCGGCGACGAGACGGGGCCCAGCGCGATCACGTGGCTCAACTCGCGGTCCGACCATTCGGTCAGTCCTCGTTCGAGCAACTGCCTGGCGACATCCAGGTGCTCGAGGGGATTGTCGCCGCCCAACTTGAGCGCTTTGTCGGCCGTCTCCTCGGCCAAGGCATCGTTGCCCTGGGTGCGCCGCGCCTCGCACAGCGTGTACAACAGCATGGCGTCCAGATCGAACGTGGCGGCAAAACGCGTGACCACTTCATCGATCACGTTCCAGGCATTGCGCTCCGCCAGCCAGTCCACCAGCTTGCCCAACGAATCGGCGTCTCCCCGTTCGCAGAGCACCATCTCGTGCATGACTTCGTTGACGTCCTCGGCCCGGCCGAGTCGATCGAGCAAGGCAACTTTCTCCAGCAACAGCTCGGTTACGATGCGGCTGCTGGTCTCTTGCGGATGGGTTTCCAATCGACGCCTTTCGATCTGTGTCAGCTCGTTCCAACTCGCCAACGCGCCGGCCGGGTCGTCATGGGACCGCAGATAGCTTCGCAGCCAGGCCGCCGCCGGACGACGAGAACGTTCCATATGGCGCGTAATCGTGTCGGTACGCTCCTTCCAGACGGACTCGTCCGCCGGCAACTTCTGATCCATGATCGCCAACGCCGCACGCTTCGAGAGCACGGGTGACGCTTCGAATCGAACCAGCCGGCACAGCCATTCCAGGCCCTGATTGTTCGGCAGCTCGGCCAATTGTTTGATGCGTACCAGCCGCCGTTCGTCGGCCTGCGCTTCGTAGTCGCCCAGAATGGACTGAATGGCGCGCGGGTCGCCGGGAGTGGTCCAATCGACGCGAATGCTGCGCACCAGATAGGCGGCCTGTACGGCGATCTCCGGATCGTCGCTGTCTTCCGCCTCGCACAGCAAATCGAACGCGTCGAAGCCGATTTCGAGCAGCGCTTCCTGCGCCCGCTGCCGGACGGGATACTCCGGCGCGCCGAGCTGCTCGATGAGTTGCGAAATGCGTCGATCCAGCTCGACGTCCGTCGCCTTGCCTTGCACGTCGGCCGCGGCGCACCACGAACCGAATCCGAGCAGAATCGCAAGTACGCTAGCTAGCGCGCGCAGTTTCATCACGTGGCACCTTGGTTTCCCTTGGATCCAGCATAGCTGACGGCGGCGCCCGCGGGCAAGCGAAGCGCGGCAGTCTCGGGCGTCTCACAGGCTTTCGGCAGGCAAAGGCAGCTAAGCAGCTCGCTGCTGTTCGCCGGGAACCACTGGCGCCGCCGGACTGGCTGCGAAATCCTTCGTGGAAATCCCCCGCGGCTCCAGTCCGCGCGCCCCGGGCCGTAGATAGGCCCAATAGATACTGGCCAGCTCGCCAACCGCCTTGACGAAATCGCCGCTCTTGACCGCCGAGCCCGCCACGTCGTGCCAACTGTCGAGCGGAAGCTCGTAGATAATCCGCGAGAGCGACGGCAGCAGCGTGTGGCGTCGCAGATGTTCGATGCGCGCCATCATTTCGACATCGAAGATCCATCGCGTGCAAAAGGGCTGCGCCAACGTTTCCGCCAGACCCGGTGTGGCGCGAAACAGTTTGGCGCCGCACTGCGTGTCGAACACGCGCACGCCGAGGGCCAACGACGCCGTGTTGGCGAACAGCCGTCCCAGCCAATAGCGCAGCGGACGGCGGTCGATGGCGTGCCCTAGCAGCCGCATGCGCGTGCCGATCACGAGCTCGATCCGCGGTCTGGCGTCCAGGATGCGGGCAAACTCGTCGATGTCGCACAGCGGGGTTGCCAGATCGGCGTCCCAGAAGCCGACATAGTCCGGCGCCGTACGCAATGCGTGCAACATGCCTTGCCGCACGGCCTCGGCCTTGCCGCCGTTGACGGCCAGGTGCAAGAAGTTGAATCGACTGGGATGGTTGCCGTGCAAGTGCGACAACAACTCCAGCGTCTCGTCCCGGCTGCCGTCGTCGACGAACAGCAGCTCCGCGCCCTCGCCGCGGCGACCGTACTCCTGGATCGTGCGCATGTTGAGCCGTCTGGCTTCATTGAAACACGGAACCACCACGACCGTGCGCGACATGTGAACTTCCTTGTTCGCTGTAGTCTCTCGTTTTCGGAGAGACCGATCCCGCCGAGATCGATTGCACCAAAACGACCGTCCTGCGCGGCCAATCTATACTGCAAGCACGCAAGCCAGCACAAGATCACTCGGCATAGGGTGCGGCGGCTGCCAGCCTGTTGAAAAATGCATCGTGGCATTTTTCAACCTCGCCAAGCGCGAAGCAAAGCTTCACACGGCTCGCAAAATAACGACTTGCATCGTTATTTCGAGAACGCACCCATGCGATCACACGGCCTGTTGAATTCTTCAACGGGTTTCAGCTAGCGGTGATTGCCCGGGCCGGTGGCGTCTTCCATTTCGGCGATGTATTGCCGCAGGCGCTCGACTTCGTCGGTCACGTCGTGAAGCTTCAACATGTTTTCCACGCGCTTCACCAGTTCGAGCTTGTTGACCGGCTTGCTCAGAAAGTCGTCGGTGCCGGCTTCGACGGCGCGCTCGATATCCCCCAGTTCGTTGAGCGCGGTCACCATCAGGATCATGATGTCGCTCGTCTTGGGATCGGCCTTCAGCTTTTCGCAAACTTCAAAGCCGCTCAGCTTGGGCATCATCACATCCAGCAGAATCAGGTCGGGCTGGAACGACGCGACCTTGTCCAGCGTGTCGCGGCCATCGACCGCCACGGCGATCTCGCAGTCGACGCCGCTGAGGTAGGCCTCGAGCAACTCGACATTGGGCCCGTTGTCGTCTGCGATCAGAATTCGACTTTTCTTAGCCGCGGCCATGCACGCATCCGAAATCCGAGGCGCTGGGGTTTCAAACTCCAGGCAATTATAGGCCGTCGGCGGCGCCACGAAAATGGCGATTGCCCACGTGCGGGATCTACAACGGCTTACACGTCATCGCCGTCGACTTCGGCCAGCCGGGAAGCGGGAACCGGAAACTGTTCGCACAGGTCGAACACTTCGCCACGAATTTGCGTGTGCAACCGGGTGTCGTCCGGCGATTTGAGCGCCGTGAACATCCAATCGGCAACCCGTTTCATTTCCGCAGGGCCCATGCCGCGGGTCGTCAACGCCGGCGTGCCGATGCGAATGCCCGAGGGGTCCATCGGTTTGCGCTCGTCGTAGGGGATCATGTTTTTGTTGACCGTAATGCCGCAATGGTCGAGCACGGCCTCGGCCACTTTGCCGCCGACGTTCAAGGTCGTCACGTCCCACAGCATCAGGTGATTGTCGGTTCCGCCGCTAACCAGGCGGGCGCCGCCGGTCATGAGCGCTTCGGCCAGCGCCTTGGAATTCTCGATGATCGCGGCCGCGTATTGCTTGAAGCCGGGCTGCAGCGCCTCTTGAAAGCAAATCGCCTTGCCGGCGATGGCGTGCACGAGCGGGCCGCCTTGGGTTCCGGGAAACACCGACCGATCGAGATCCTTGGCATACTCGGCCTTGCACATCGCCAAGCCGGCACGCGGTCCGCGCAGGGTCTTGTGCGTGGTGGTCGTGACAAAGTCGGCCACGGGCACGGGATTGTCGTGCAATCCAGCCGCCACCAGCCCGGCATAGTGCGCCATGTCCACAAACAACTTCGCGCCGACCTCCTTGGCAATCTCGGCGAACTTGCCGTGTTCGATCTCGCGCGGATAGGCACTGGCCCCGGCCACGATCATTTTCGGCTTATGTTCGCGCGCGAGATGCGCCACCTGGTCGAAGTCCAAGCGATGCGTGTCGCGGGTGACTCCGTAGTTGACGAAGTGGAATAGAATCCCCGACACGTTTAGCTTCATGCCATGCGTCAGGTGTCCGCCATGTGCCAGGTCGAGCCCGAGGATGGTGTCGCCGGGCTGCACGGCGGTCAGATAGACGGCGAAGTTGGCCTGGCTGCCGGCGTGCGGCTGCACGTTGACGTGCTCGGCGCCGAAGAGTTGCTTGGCGCGGTCGCGGGCCAGCGTTTCGATCACATCGACATGCTCACAACCGCCGTAGTAGCGTCGCCCCGGATATCCCTCGGCATATTTGTTGGTCAGCACGCTTCCCACGGCCTGCATCACGGCGGGGCTGGTGTAATTTTCGCTGGCAATAAGTTCCAGGCCCTCTTGCTGGCGATCTATCTCCAAGGCCAGCGCGGCCCAAACTTCCGGATCTTCTTCGGCAATAAAGTTCATGACATCAGGGGACTTGCGGGTGGAAGGGAAGAGACGACGCTGGCATTGTCCGTTGTGTGCGGCGCTTCGTCAATTGTCGATTCGCACGCGAAACGACTCCATCGCCGAGCGCCGCCGAAGGCTCTACTATTCCGGGGCGATCTCAACCTCGAGCGAGCCCGCATTGTCCGCCAGACTGTCGGGCGCATCGTTGATGCGCAAGTAGAGCGTGCCATCACGCGGAGCGGTGATGATAGCATCCAAGCCCACGACGAGCGGCAGCACCAAACCGCTGGTGCCCGGCGTGCCGTCGTCGGCTCGGACCGCCGCCAGCAAGATGCCGAGCGGCTGGTGATGATAGTAGCGTATCGAGACGCCTCCTGGTTCGCACCACCAGATGCGGGGCTGATCGGTGATCTGATAGCGCCCCGCGGCGCGCAACCGATACTTCTGGCCGGCCTCGATTCGCACGCCGGATGACTGCCAACCTCGATCCGCCGCCACGGTCGCCGTTGCGCCGCCGGACGGCAGCGGCTTGCCTGCGACGAATTCGACGTCCATCCGCGCAAAGTCGTAGCCATAGTCGATGTTGGCAACGAATAACTGCCAATCTTCCTGCAACCGATCCCAATCGGCGCCAAAGGCCCGCACCACTTCGCCGTTGAAATCGGGCCGAGTCACCAGCTTGGGCAACTGGCGAAATCGCGCTCGATAGCTTGGATGCCCGTCCAAGAACGCGGCCGCCGCCCAACTCCATCCGTACCACTCGTTCTGCTCGTGGACGCGCGGATCGTAGCTCATGACGCGCTGGAGCGTTTTGGCTTTTCGCGCGGCGTAGTCCGTTTGCACGATCTCGATACGCCCCCACTTGGACACCTCGTCCGCCGCGCGGGGAAAGGCATTGATCGTGAGTTTGCCGTCCTCCAGGCGATGCGTGGCCAACAGTTCGGCCATGCTCTCGGCGTACCAGGCCGGTCCGACGCCCCCGACGAACGAATGCATGAAAGCATGCGTCCCTTCGTGCAGCAGCAGGTGCCGGCGGTAGTATTCGCTGGTCTGGTCGTAACACCACATCATATCGGCAATGGAATAGCCGCTGACAAAATCGGGCACGTTGCCAGGCACGAAGCCGGCTGCCTCGAAACGCTCGCGCGAACGCATCAAATGCCCACGCACGTGCCATGCCGTGTGTTGCGCCGGGTCGATCCCAAAATACTCGCACCACTGGGGAAACGCCTGATCGAACAACTCGGGCAGCACGTCGACTTGGGGATCCGATGGCAGGTCGGTATAGAGCGTCAGGTGCTCCGACGTCAGTCGACGAATCGCGCCCTGCGCGGCGGGCCGTGCACCGTCCTGCGCAACGCCCGGGCGTGCGAACAGCAGCCCGGCGAACAGCGCGCAGCAGCAAATGGTGAATATGCCGCATGACCGAAATGGTGAAGTCGCTGGCTGGCTCATGACGCATTGCCTCGCAGGATACTTCCATTCTAGTTGGGCGGGGCTGGCACACGAGTACCCCGCCGTGCGCCAATCGGCCATAATGGGGCACGATGCAGCAAAATCGATTCTCGGAGGCATGCTATGTTCAGCAGAATCATCAATCGCCGTCTGGCTCGACTCGCGCTGCCGGTCAGCATGGCGCTGGCTGTTTCCGGCTGTTGGAGCGATTCCGGCAACGAAGTCGTGGTCTATACGGCGCTCGACGCCGAGTTTTCGCAGCCCATTTTGCGGCAGTTCACGGCGGATTTGGGCATCAAGGTGTTGCCCAAGTTCGACACCGAGTCGACCAAAACCGTGAGCCTGGTCGAGGCGATTATCGCCGAGGCCGACCATCCCCGTTGCGACGTATTTTGGAACAACGAGATCCTGCACACGCTGCGTTTGCAGGAATTGGGGCTGCTGGATACCTTTCAGCCGCCGCTCGCCAATGAGTATCCCGAGATGTACCGCTCGATCGACGGCCTGTGGCACGGCTTCGCCACGCGGGCGCGCATTCTGATCGTCAATACCGAAGTTGTCGCCGCAGCCGATCGACCCACGTCGATTCACGATCTGGCCGACGCCAGATGGAAAGACAAGGTGGCGATCGCCAAGCCACTGTTCGGCACCACGGCCACGCAGGCCGCCTGTCTGTTTCAAGTCTGGGGCGATAAGAAAGCCAAAGAGTTTTTCCACCAGCTCAAAGGCAATGTGCGCATCGAAAGCGGCAACAAGCAAGTCGCGCTCGCCGTGGCGTCCGGCGAATTGGCTTTTGGCCTGACCGATACCGACGATGCCATCGTCGAAATAGAAAAAGGCATGGACGTGGTGATCGTCTATCCCGACCAACAGCCCGAGGGGCTGGGCACGCTGTTCATTCCCAATACGCTTTCGATCTTGAAAAACTGTCCGCATCCCCAGCACGCCCGCACGCTGGTGGACTACTTGCTTTCGCCCGGCGTCGAAGAGCAACTTGCCAACAGCGCCAGTGCGCAAATCCCGTTGCATCCGAAGGCTCAAGGCACCGATCGCGTGGAATCGCCGAAGACGGTGCGGCCGATGCAGGTCGACTTCACGGCGGCCGCCAGGCACTGGAACGCCGTGGCCAAATTTCTGCGCGACGAATTCACGGTCGACTAGCCGTGGCGGTTGCAAAATCGGCGACTGGGCGGCGCAACTTCCCGGCCGCAATTAGAGCGCGCGGCGAATTCGGCGGGGCGGACGCCCGCCGCGGCCGAGCATTGGCGGAGCAGGCTTTTTGGGAGCTTCTTCGGGCGGCGGCGCGCCTCCATCAGCCTGTTGCGCTGGCGGCGTCGCGGCGACTTGCCGGGTTACGGCAAAGCCCGGCACCTCGTCGCGCTTGAGCAACCGATCGATGCGAATCTCGATCCGCGTCAGTTCGTTGCCTTCTTCGGGCGTGACGAAGGTATAGGCCACGCCCTCGCGTCCCATGCGTCCGGTGCGGCCCACGCGATGCACGTAGTCGTCGCAAAACTGCGGGATATCGTAGTTGACGATGTGCGAGATGCCGCTCACGTCGATTCCCCGACCAACCACGTCGGTGGCCACCAGGATCTTGACCTTGCCTTCGCGGAACGCCGACATCGCCCGATCACGAGCACTTTGGGCCAGATCGCCGTGGATGCACGCCACGTGATCGAACCGCTTCGACAGACGCCGCTCGATGCGATCGGTGCCGCGCTTGGTGCGGCAAAAGACGATCGCCTGCTGCGGCTTCTCGCGCTTCAGCAGGTGCTCGAGCAATTCGTATTTTCGCTCGTGCTCCACCGTCACATAGAACTGCTCGATGGTTTCCACGGCGATATCCGTGGGCGAGAAGTTCAAGGTCTCCGGATCGCGCATGTAGCTGCGAGCCAAGCGCTCGACCGGTGGCGGCACGGTGGCCGACAACAGCAGCGTCTGCCTCGAACGGGGACAGCGGCGGAGGATCTTCTCGATGTCGGGGCGAAAACCAATGTCCAACATGCGGTCGGCTTCGTCCAACACCACGACCCACAAGTCGTCCAGTTTGAGAGTTCCGCGGGCCATGTGGTCCAGCACGCGGCCCGGCGTTCCAATGACGACTTCGATGCCGTGCGCAAGCTTCTCGATCTGGCCGCGGATCGGTTTGCCGCCATAGACGGCCACGGAGTGAATCTTTTGTCCGCTGGCGAGCTTGACCACTTCCTCGCGGACTTGCACGGCGAGTTCGCGCGTGGGCACCAGGATCAGCGCTTGCGGGCCATGGCCTTTTCGGCCCGGCTTGAGCCGCTCGATGATCGGAATCACGAACGCGGCGGTCTTGCCGGTTCCGGTGCGAGCTTGACCCAAGACATCGACGCCGGCCAGCGCGAGGAATCAATCCGGCCTGAACAGGCGTCGGCTCCAGATAACCGGCCTTATCCAACGCCGACATCATGGCATCGGACAGCGACAGGTCTTTAAATCCGAGGGAGGGGGTGGGCTGTGGGGCGGGCGCTTTCGTGGAACTATCCAACACTACCGTCCAATAGAAAGTCTTGCGCGACGAGAGATCGCAAACCTGCGCGATCGGCGGGCAAATGATTCGTGCTGCATATCTAACCCTAACAGCGGACAAGGCTTTGGTCAATGTCAGCGCCCGGCGGCCCGGCGCCCCTTTGCGAGTCACCAACCGGGCTACAGATGGCCGCACGGATGAGGAATCGCCGGGAGAAAACAAAAACAATAGGCCGACCCACCTTGTTGCCAAGGCGGATCGGCCTTTCTCGTCGGAATTCGGTGGAAGCAGCGGGCGGGATTACTTACCGCGGGCCGTCTTGGTAATCTTGGCCTTGGTCGCCTTCGCCTTCGGCGAACGCTTGGCCGTCTTCGCCTTGGCCGTCTTCGCCTTCGTGGCGGGCTTGGCCTTCGGCGACCGCTTGGCGGCCTTCTTCGTCGTCTTCGCTGCTTTCTTGGTTGCCATTTCGGTGGCTCCTCGGTTCGGGCACCCGGTTGATAGTGCGTGCTTTCCCTTGGGTACCCTCTCAGGGTAAGCCGCTTGGTAGCTCGGTGTAATCGGCCCGCTGCGTCAACCGCGTCTCGGACCTGCGTGTCATTGCAGACACCGCTCGACCGCCCGCGTTTGCGCCTTGACAGGTCGTGCCAAGGCGGATTGAAGCAACAGGACGCCAATCGAGTCAAGGTGAGTTCGGCCAAAGCGGACTCAATCTCGAGACTTTTCACCCGGCGGAGCCGCGCTTGTCGCAAGTTGTGCGCGGGTCGTTTCGTCGCGCGACGCACCGGCGCCAGACCGCGCTAGCGCTACTTGGAAGCGAACCGCCAAGGCACTAAGATTGTCGTTCGCTTGAGCGCGCGTCGGGGCGGCCGGCGACGATTCCCGCGGTCAGGCCCCGCGTTCCACTTCGTGCTTGCTTTCCTGGAGTTGCGACCATGCCGTTGTCTATTTCGAATATCGTCAATGCGCTCGAACCCTCGGCTACGATGGCCATGGCGGCCAAGGCCAAGGAGCTCAAGTCGGCCGGCGGGACGGTCTACGATTTCAGCCTTGGCGAGCCCGATTTCACCACGCCGGCGCATATCTGCGAAGCCGCCGTCGCCGCCATGAAAGCCGGCCACACGCACTATACGGCTGCCAGCGGAATCCCCGAACTTCGCGCCGCCGTGGCCAAACAATACGAAGCCACCCACGGGCTCAAATACGCGCCGAACCAGGTGGTCGTCTCCAACGGCGCCAAACACTCGTTGCACAACGTCTTCACGGCGCTGTGCAATCCGGGCGATGAAGTGATCATTCCGGCTCCCTACTGGGTCAGCTATGCCGAGCTGGTAAAACTCACCGGCGGCGTGCCCGTGATCGTCGAGACCCTTCAGGACAACAACTTCAAGCTGACGCCCGAGCAGCTTCGCGCCGCCATCACCGGCCGCTCTAGCATCTTGCTCCTATGCTCGCCATCGAACCCCACCGGCACGATGTACTCGCCCGAGGAATTGGGTGAACTGGCCGATATCGTGCTGGACCGCGACCTGACGGTCGTGGCCGACGAGATTTACGAGAAGCTGGTCTATGCGCCGCACCGTTTTGCCAGCTTTGCCACGGTGCGCCCCGGTTTGCAGGACCGCACGGTGCTGGTCAATGGCGCAAGCAAGGCCTATGCCATGACGGGCTGGCGCATTGGTTGGACGCTCTCGCCGGCCAACGTGGCCACGGCCATGGGCAGCCTGCAAAGCCAGGAAACCTCGAATGCTTCCAGCATCAGCCAATACGCCGCGCTGGCCGCCGTCAATGGCCCCCAGGAATGCGTTGGCGAGATGCTGGGCCACTTTGCCAAGCGGCGCGAGTTCGTGCGCCAGCGTATCTCCGCCATGGGGCTCACATGTCCTGAGATGGCCGGCGCGTTCTATGCCTTTATCAACATCCAGCCGCACTTGGGCCGCAGCTACGCTGGCACGCGCGTCGACAACTCCACTCAGTGGTGCCTGGCGCTATTGGATCAACAGAACGTGGCCACGGTAATGGGCTCGGCATTCGGCGCCGAGGGTTATGCCCGCATCTCGTTTGCCACCGATCTCGACACGCTCTCAGCCGGCTTCGATCGCATCGAAGCCTTTCTCAACAGCAAGTAGTCGCGCGACGTGGATTTGTCCGCTTGCCGCGGGTGGGCGGGACGGTACACTGATCGGCCTCCCCACAAGTACGAGTCTCCAATATGCGCTGCCGCGCCGAGAGGAGCGACCATGTCGAGCAACTATCAGTCCGGCGAAAACCCCTATCAATCCCCCGTCGCCGTGGGCGTCCGCACGGGCAGCCGGGAAGAGTTATACAGAGTCGCCAAGTATCAGCGCGGCGTCCTGTTGTGCCTGCTCGCGCAGATTCTCATCTGGGTCGGGAGCGTTGTGCTGCAGTTTAGCGCGGGGCCGCCGTCCCCCGACGGCACGCCTGCGCCCGTGCAGCTTCTGCTCTCGCTGGGCCTGATCGTGGTCAGTCTGGTGGGCGTGGTGTTCGTGTTCTTGCTGGCGATCAATGTCTATTCGACGGTGGTCGGCGTCCTGCTGGGAATTCTGTCGTTGATTCCCTGCATCGGATTGCTGATTCTAGTCATCGTCAACGGCAAAGCCACCAGCGTGCTGCGGCGAAACAACATTAAGATCGGCTTCCTGGCGCCGACTTGTCGCAGTTCTAGGGCGCACCGCGTGCGCACAACCTGCAAACGGTTGTGACGGTGGGACGCTAGGCGCCGCCGCGCGATGACAATTGCCGCCACAGCGCGACGGAAAAGTTTATCCAATCTTCCAATCTCTCCCGATGCTAAGGGTGGAAGATTCCTGGAATGTGGCGGGCGGCTTGTGGGCAACCGTGCGCAACTCCTTTCGGATCTTCCCTTTCCGAACACTTGTGGTAGTTTGAACGTAGCGACGGGTGGCGGCCTTGCCCCGGCGGCTACAATGGGACGGCAGATCGGTTCCTGACGCCCCTAGGACGTGAAACGATCGTGCCGGCTGGCTGCTTGCGGGCCGGACCGTCAGGGGAGCGGACGCGTGAAGATTCTCTTTGTTGCCAGTGAAGCGGTGCCCTTCGCCAAAACCGGCGGACTGGCCGATGTAAGCGGCGCACTGCCGATCGAACTGGAACGACTCGGTCACCAAGTGACCTTGATACTGCCCGGCTATCAGGGCATTCATGCTGCCGGAATACCGATCGAGCCAACCGGCGTCAGCTTTGAAGTCGCCATCGGCAGCAAGACTGTCTCGGGCAGCTTTCTCAAAAGCCAACTGCCTGCCAGCGGGGTGACGGTCTACTTCGTCGACCAACCCCAATACTACGACCGCCCGGGCCTCTATCAGGAAGACGGCGAGGACTATCGCGACAACTGCGAGCGGTTTGTCTTCTTTTTGCGCGGCGTGCTGGAAGCCGTCCGCTTGCTGGAACTCGACGTCGACGTGATCCACGCCAACGATTGGCAAACCGGATTGGTGCCGGCCTACCTGAAGATCGAATACCGCGGTGTGCCCGGTTATGAACAAATCGGCACCTTGTTCACGATTCACAACATGGCCTATCAGGGCATGTTCTGGCATTGGGACATGTTGCTCACGGGGCTCGACTGGAAGTATTTCAACTGGCAGCAGATGGAGTTCTTCGGCAACTTGAACTTGCTGAAGACCGGCTTGATCTTCGCCGACCGGCTGAACACCGTCAGTCCGCGCTATGCCGAAGAAATTCAAACGGCCCCCTTGGGTTGCGGCCTGGAAGGCGTGCTGCAGCAACGCCGCGCCGTGCTATCGGGCATCGTCAACGGGGTCGATTATCGCGAGTGGGATCCCCAGACCGATCCGAACTTGCCGGCCAACTACGGGCCGGACACGTTCGCCAAGGGCAAAACGGCCTGCAAAGCGGCGCTGCAGACCGAGCTGGACCTGCCGGTGGTGCCCAGGACGCCTCTGTTGGCCTTCATTGGACGGCTCACCGACCAGAAGGGGGTCGACCTGTTGGCAGCCACCGTGCGCGACTGGGTGCAAACGCACGACGCGCAGTGGGTCTTCCTGGGAACGGGCGATCCCTCGTATCACGAGCAATTCGCCATGCTGGCCGAACGGTTCCCCCGGAAAGTGGCCGCGCGGCTGGAGTTCTCCAATCTATTGGCGCATCGCATCGAAGCCGGCGCCGACATTTTCGTGATGCCCAGCCGCTTCGAACCTTGCGGGCTCAATCAGTTGTACAGCCTCAAGTACGGCACCGTGCCGGTGGTGCGCGCAACCGGCGGACTGGCCGACACCGTCGTCGATTGGAACGAGGCCACTGCCGCCGACGGCACGGCCACCGGCTTTGCGTTTTCGGAATACAGCGCTTTGGCATTGTCCGAATCGCTGCAACGAGCCTGCCGGGTTTACGCGGCGCCGGAGAATTGGTGCCGGCTGGTGCAGGCGGGCATGCGGCAGGATTGGTCGTGGGCCACCAGCGCTCGCCAATATGTCGAGTTGTACGAGCAAACCGTCAACCAGGTGCGCCGCGGCGTGGTGTCCGGCAAGGCGTGAGGCAGGTCGTTTGGGCAATCGAGTATTGCCGTGGCCCGCTTGCACGCCGAGCAAACTTACTCGACAATTGACGCCAGTGTCGAGTGATGACGGTGGCGGGCGGTCACGCGGAACTTCCCCTCAATTTCCTTCGCTGCCTGCGAGCCTGACCCGCTCCCGCGCTACGAATCTTATGCACCCGCTTTCGGTCGCATTCGTCTGGCACCAACACCAGCCCTACTATCCCGACGACATTGCCGGCAACAATGTCATGCCTTGGGTGCGCCTGCACGGCACCAAGGACTATTGGGGTATGGCCATGCATCTCAAGGAAATTCCCGAGATGCACGCCACGATCAATCTGGTGCCCAGCTTGATCGCTCAGATCCTGGGTTATACGGATCACGGCGCCCAGGACGAGCACCTGCGCGTGTCGCATGCCCCGGCCGACAGCCTGAGCGAGGCCGATCGTCATTTCCTGCTCGACAATTTCTTCATGGCGCATCCGCAGCAGATGATCCAGCCGTTCCCACGCTATTGGGAGCTCTATCTGCAGCGCGGGCTCAGCACCGATACGCGCAGAGCGTGCTTCACGTCGCTTTCGCACGCACGACGTGCTCGATTTGCAGTGCTGGAGCAATCTCGTCTGGTTCCATCCGATCGCCTTCGAGGTCGATGCCGACCTGGCCGAGTTTCGCCGCAAAGGGCAGCATTGGACGGAAGACGAAAAACAATGGCTGCTCGACAAGCAACTCGAACTGCTGCGGCAAGTGGTTCCGCTGCACCGTGAGTTGGCCGCCGGCGGACAGCTCGAGCTGACGACAACGCCCTTTTATCATCCGATCCTGCCGCTGTTGATCGACAAGCGCCTGGCCCGGCAATCGATGCCGCACGTCAATTTGCCGCGGCATCTGGAGGGCTACGCCGAAGATGCGGCGTCGCAAGTGGCCCGCGCGGTCGAATATCATCAACGCATATTCGGCAGCAAGCCACAAGGCATGTGGCCCTCGGAGGGATCCGTGGCGCAACCGGTCATTCCGGCAATCGCCTCCGGCGGCATCAAGTGGATCGCCAGCGACGAAGAAATCCTGTCGCACTCGTCCGATGGCTGGATCTCGCGCGATGCCCAGGGCATGGTCCACCATCCGGAGATGCTCTACCGCCCTTGGCACGTGGAAGAAGCCGGCCACTCGCTGCAGATGATCTTTCGCGACCACGCGCTGTCCGACCACATCGGTTTCCACTACCAGCGCGTATCATCCCAACGAAGCGGCCGACGACCTGGTGGGAAAACTCGAATCGATTCAACACGCCGTGCATGCCGTCGATGGACAACCGGGACTTGTCAGCATCATTCTGGACGGCGAGAACTGCTGGGAATACTACGACAACGGCGGACTGGAGTTCCTCCGCCGCTTGTATCAACGGATTGCCAGTCACTCGCAAATCAAGCCGGTTCGGGTGTGCGACTATCTCGAAGAGCATCCGGCCGACAGGACGCTGGGACATCTTTTCGCCGGCAGTTGGATCAGCCACAACTTCGGCATTTGGATCGGGCACCCGGCCTGCAACCGCGCCTGGGACACGGTGGCTGAAGCCCGCGCCGTGCTGGCCGAACACACCGCCGCCAAGAGCGTCGCGGCCGACGCCTTGAAACATGCCTGGAACGAACTGTTCATCGCCGAAGGAAGCGATTGGTTTTGGTGGTTCGACGATCAACATTCCAGCAGCCAGGACTGGGTGTTCGACGAGTTGTTCCGCCGGCACCTGCAAAACGTCTACACGCTGTTGGGACTGGAACCGCCGCCGGAACTCGCGCGGCCCATCGGCGATCCGCATCGTCAGGACCGCCATATCCGTCAGCCAACCAGTTTGCTGGACGTCAAGATCGATGGCCGCGTGACCTATTTCGAATGGCTCAACGCCGGCCAATATACTCCCTCGGTGGCGCGTGGCACGATGACGATGGCCGAGCCCAACCGTATCGAGCGCATCTGCTTTGGCTTTGACGAGAGGCGGCTGTTGATTCGTCTCGATGCCCAGGGCGGCGTGCGCACGCGTCTGGCCGACGTCGACCTGGTAAGATTCACGTTTGCCGAGCCGGACGGGTTTGAACTTCTGGTCAGGGAACCGTCGAACGCGGTGCCCTCGACGCAACTGTTCCACAACGACGTGCCGGTCAGCGCCGCGGACGTCCAGGCCGCCGGCGACATGGTGCTCGAGGTTGCCATTCCGTGGCGCAGCCTGGGCGCCGCAACCGAGGCCCCGATGCAGTTCTACGCGGAGTTGATCCGCACGGAACACCCGGTGGAGCGGATCCCTGCCGAGGGTTTGATCGAAACCGTGGTTCCCTCGCCCGACTTCGAACTGATGATGTGGCAAGCCTGAGCCGCTTGCCGTAGAGAAAGCTCGCATGCCCGATTTGCGTAAAGATCCGATCGTCGGCCGCTGGGTGATCATCGCCAAGAACCGCGCCAAGCGCCCGCACGAGTTGTTGGATGGGGCCGTGAAGCGAAAGTCTTCCGGGTTCTGTCCCTTCTGCGAGGGCAACGAGCGGCACACCACGCACGAAATCGCCGCCTATCGGCAGCCCGGCACGCATCGCGACAAGCCGGGGTGGCGGGTGCGCGTCGTACCCAATAAGTTTCCGGCGCTGGAGATCGAGGGCGATCTGAACAAGCGTGGCCAGGGCATGTACGACCTGATGGGGGGCGTGGGCGCGCACGAGGTAATCATCGAGTCGCCAAACCACCTGATCAGCACAACCCAACTCCCCGTCGACAATCTGCGCGACGTGCTGTGGATCTATCGCGACCGGCTATTGGACCTGAAGAAGGACCCCCGGCTGGTTTACGGCATGATCTTCAAGAACGTGGGCGCGGCGGCCGGCGCTTCGCTGGAACACACGCACAGCCAGTTGATCGTCACGCCCATCGTGCCCATCAATGTGGCCGAAGAGATCGACGGGTCGCACGAGTTTTACCGGTATCGCGGGCGGTGTGTGTTCTGCGACATGATCGAGCAGGAGCTCGACTTCGAGCAGCGGATCGTGTTCGATTCGCCCGGCTTCGTGGCGTTTTGCCCGTTCGCCGCGCGATTCCCCTTCGAGACCTGGATCGTGCCGACCGCGCATGCCAGCCACTACGAGTCGCTGTCGCGCGGCGAGTCGGAAGAGTTGGCCCGCGTGCTGCGCGGCGTGCTTGCAAAAATTGAAACGGCATTGGACCGGCCTGCTTACAATTACATCATTCACACCGCGCCATTTGACACTCCGGCGCTGGGCCACTATCACTGGCATATAGAGATTATTCCGCGCGTAACCAAGACTGCGGGCTTTGAGTGGGGTACCGGTTTTTACATCAATCCGGTTCCGCCCGAAGAGGCTGCGACGTTCATGCGCGAAATTGAAACCAATCCACAAGCGGCGCAAGAAATTCCGACCAGGACGACTGGATAAATGGCGGGCTGTTTGCCGATCATTTCACTAGAGCGCTAGCACGCATCCCCCCCTCGATTCGCCCCGCACAATCGGCCCATCCATGTCTGAAAACATCCGCCTGATACTGGTCCTGCACGATCACCAGCCCGTCGGCAACTTCGACCACGTATTCGAACAGGCATATCAAGACGCTTACCTGCCGTTTCTCGATGTGTTCCAGCGCTACGAGCACTTGAAGATCGGCTTGCACACCAGTGGTCCACTGCTGGAGTGGCTCGACGCGCACCATGGCGAGTATCTTGACCGCGTGGCGCAACTGACTGCCGCCGGTCGCATCGAAATCATCGGCGGCGCGTTTTACGAGCCCATCATGTCGATGATCCCGCCGCGCGACCGCGTGGCGCAGATTCAGAATTGCACAAGCTGGCTCGAACGTCGCCTGGGCGCGCACGTGCGCGGCATGTGGATGCCCGAACGCGTGTGGGAACAGAGCATGACGTCGGACCTGGTGGCCGCCGGCTTGCAGTACACCATGCTGGATGACTTCCATTTCAAGAACGCCGGCCTGCAAGCCCACCAGTTGCACGGCTACTATCTGACTGAAGACAACGGCAACTTGCTATCGGTGTTTCCCGACAGCGAACCGCTACGGTACATGCTGCCGTTTCGTCCGCCGCAAGAGGCGATCGACTATCTGGGCCGCATTCATGCCGAACATCCCGGCGCGATTTGCATGTTCGGCGACGACGGCGAGAAGTTCGGCGCCTGGCCCGGCACCAAGCACAGCGTGTACGACGAAGGCTGGCTGACCCGCTTCTTCGACCTGTTGTGCGAGCATCGTTCGTGGATCGACGTGGTCACGCCGTCCGAAGTGCTCGACGCCACGCCGCCTATCGGTAAGATCTATCTGCCCGAAGGCAGCTATCGCGAGATGACCGAGTGGGCGCTGCCGACCGAACGGTTGACCGAGTACGTTCAAGCGCGTCGCGACATGGAAGGCGACCCGCGCTGGCCGCGCATCGCGCAGTTCGTGCGCGGCGGCTTCTGGCGGAACTTCCGCGTGAAGTATCCCGAGGCCGACGAGATGTACTCGCGCATGATGATGGTCAGCCGCCGGCTGCAAGCAGCCGTCGACGCCGGACAACGCGGACCGTTGATCGATCAGGCGCGCACGGCATTGCATCGCGGTCAGTGCAACTGCGCCTACTGGCACGGTGCGTTTGGCGGCGTCTACCTGCCCCACTTGCGCAACGCCATTTATTCCGAGTTGATCACGGCCGACAATCTACTCGACGCGGCGGCCAGCTTCTCCGAGGCCTATGTCGAACTGACCGCCGACGACTACAACTTCGACGGCCGTCCGGAAGTGCAACTGACTGGCGACAAGTTGTCGGCGTTGCTGGCCCCGTCCAAGGGTGGCATGATGTACGAACTGGACGTGCGCTCGATCTCGCACAATCTGCTGGCCACCATGGCACGCCGCCCCGAGAGCTATCATCGCAAGGTGATGGCCGACAGCGACGGCCGCAATGACGTGGCCGGAGTGACCGACCAGGTGGTGTGCAAACAACAAGGGCTGGAAAACCACCTGCACTACGACGAGCTGCCGCGCAAGAGTCTCATCGACCATTTCTATGCCACCGACACGACGCCCGAGAGCGTGGTCCGCGGTGAAGCGGTCGAGACCGGCGATTTCCCCTGGCGCTCTACGAAGCCAAGCTGCGGCGCAATCCGCGTCGCATGCAAGTTCAACTTAGCGCCCAGGGAATGGTCGAAGAATTGCCGCTAAAGATCACCAAAAGCGTCACGCTCGAGGCTGGCGGCTCGGCCCTGGAAATTCACTATCTGGTGGAAGGGCTGCCGCAAGATCGCTCGCTGCTGTTTGCTCCCGAGTTCAACTTCGCCGGCATGCCGTCGGGCGCGGACGATCGCTTCTTCCATGGACACGAGGGACATCGTCTGGGTCAGCTCGGCGCGCAGCTCGACTTGCACGACGCCGGCGAAATCGGACTGGTCGACGAATGGCTGGGGCTGGGCGCCAATCTTTCGTTCTCGCGGCCCAGCCGCGTGTGGACGTTCCCGATCGAGGCGGTGAGCCAGTCGGAAGGCGGCTTCGAGTTGGTGCATCAGTCGGTTGCCGTGCTGCCCAACTGGCACATCACCGGCGACGCTGCCGGCCGTTGGTCGGTTGCCATGCGCCTGGCGATCGATACGAGTCTGGCCGAAAGCCGGCGGCCGCAACACGTGCACCGGCCGCACATCGACCAACTGCACTCGGCCCCGATCACGGCGTAGCGCGGCAGCCCAGAAACGCCAGCGGGCAAAACACCAGCGCCGGCATGTCGATCAATCGTCCGCTCGCTTCCGGCGCCTCGTCGATGCCGTCGAGCAGGGCTTCGTCGAACGGCTGGAGCAGCTCGGCCAGCGAGACTGGTTCACCGTCCGGGGTCCTGCTTCGGCTCGCTCTGCCGATTCTCGGCCGGCGCCGCGACGGCAAACCAGTCGCGTTGGTCGGCCAAACACGTGTCCTGCCAATGGACCTCCGCCAGCACCGGCGGGATGGCACGGTGGCGGATCTCTCGGACGTTCTCCGTCCGCAGTTGTTCGTCCCCCTCAGGACGAGGCTGATTCAACACGATGCCGGCCACGGTCAGCCCATCGCGAAACGTGGCCGCGGTGATCAATGTTTGCAGCACGTGGTTGATGGCTCCCAGTCGGTTGTCGGCGACAACCAACAGCGGAAATCCCAGATCGTAGGCCAGATCGGCCACGAATTCATCGTCGCCCAAGGGGGACATCAGCCCGCCGGCGCCCTCGACGATCACCACGTCGCTGCGCCGGAGCCAGACGTCGAGTCCTCGGCGCAACAAGTCCGGATCGAGCTGCTTTCCCTCGTCGTGGGCGGCCAGGTGTGGCGCTTTGGCGGCTGCGAACACTTGCGGGCAGACTTCGGCCAACGTGCCAGGCGAACCGGCTGCTTGCCAAAGTGTCAGCGCGTCCTCGGAAATCAACTCGCCGTCGCGCCGCTCGCAGCCGCTGGCAGCCGGCTTGTACACGCCGACACGGTGGCCTGCGTCTCGCAGCGCCTTGGCGACCAGTGCCGCCACGTAGGTCTTGCCTATTTCCGTGTCGGTGCCAGTAATAAAGAGACCGCGTATTTTCCGAGTCATAGGCGATAGGGTACCATGGTCCGGATGAACAGCCCAGCCGATCGAGTCGAAGAATCGTCACGACACGCACCGCCGAACCGCGTGGTCATCGCGCTGGTGCAAATGACCGGCGACACGTCGAAAGCGCGCAACGTCGCCAAGGCGCTGCACCGCATCGGCGAAGCGGCCGCGGCAGGGGCGAATATCGTTTGCCTGCAAGAGCTGTTCGCTGGCCAGTATCCGTGCCAGAGCGAAGATCACGCCCGATTTGACGAAGCCGAGCCGATCCCCGGTCCCACCAGCGAAGCGTTGGCCGCGGCGGCGCGTCAACACGGCGTGGTCGTGGTGGGTTCGCTGTTCGAACGGCGTGCGCCCGGCTTGTATCACAACACGGCCGTGGTGTTCGACGCAGACGGCTCGACGGCCGGCATCTATCGGAAAATGCACATCCCGGACGATCCGTTGTACTACGAGAAGTTTTATTTCACGCCGGGCGATTTGGGCTTTTCGGCCTTTGAAACGAAGTTCGGTCGCGTCGGCGTGTGCGTCTGTTGGGATCAGTGGTACCCCGAGGCGGCCAGGTTGACCGCCCTGGCCGGCAGCGGATTATTTTCTATCCCACCGCCATTGGCTGGCTGCTCGATGAGAAGGAAGAGTATGGCGCCAGCCAGCACTCGGCCTGGGAAACGATGATGCGCAGCCATGCGATCGCCAACGGCGTGTTTGTCGCCGCTCCCAACCGAACGGGCCACGAAGGCAAGCTCGAATTCTCGGGCGCCTCGTTCGTCTCCGATCCCAACGGCAACGTGCTGGCTCGGGCGGAACACGATAAGGAAGAATCGCTGCTCGTGGAGTGCGACCTCGACAAGATCGACGTAGTCCGTACGCACTGGCCTTTTTTGCGAGACCGCCGCATCGACGCCTATGGCGACTTGACCAGGCGCTATTTGGACTGATCGGGCAGCACTCCTGCTCTTCCTCGCGCTGACACCTCATCGAACAACCATGTCGACCGTCACGCCCCGAGCGCTCGGATATCGTTGGCCCGCCGAATGGGAACCACACGCCGCCACCTGGCTCGCGTGGCCGCACAATCCGAACACCTGGCCCGGCAAGTTCGAGCCGGTGCCCGCCGTGTGGCAGAAGCTAGTGCGCACGTTGGCAGAGTTCGAGCCGGTACACATCTCGGCTGGTGATGAATCCGTCATGGCGCAAGCGCGAAATGGTGGGCAACATTCCCAACGTCACGCTGCACGACATACCCACCAACGACGTCTCGGCGCGCGATCACGGCGCAATCTTTCTTTCCGGACCGCCCGGGCTGGAGCCGGCGCTGGTGGACTGGGAATACAATGCCTGGGGCGGCAAGTATCCGCCATTCGACTTGGACAACAAAGTGCCCGAGCGGATGGCCCGTCTGACCGGCCGCCGTTGTTTCACGCCGGGCATCATCCTCGAAGGTGGCGCCGTCGACGGCAATGGCGCAGGCACGATCCTCACCACCGAGCCGTGCCTGTTGAATCCGAACCGCAATCCGCAGCTCAATCGGGCCGACGTCGAGGGCTATCTGATCGACTACCTCGGCGCGAAGAAAATCCTCTGGCTGGCCGGCGGCATCGAGGGGGATGACACCGACGGACACATCGACGAGTTGGCCCGCTTCGTGGGTCCGACCACCGTCGTAGCGGCCGTCGAGAACGATCCCCAAGATGCGAACTACGAACCGCTGCAAGACAACCTGCATCGACTGGCGGAAATGACCGAAGCCGACGGGCGGCCGCTGGAAGTCGTTCCCATGCCCATGCCCCGGGCAATTTACTACCACGATCAACGTCTGCCGGCCTGCTACATGAACTTCTACATCGCCAACGGCGTGGTCGTCGTGCCGACGTTCAACGATCCACACGACCAGGTGGCGCTGAGAAACGTTGGCGCGGTTGTTCCCCAATCGACAAATCCGCGGCATCGACGCGACCGATCTGGTGTGGGGCCTGGGCGCATTCCATTGCATCACGCAGCAGCAACCGGCGTGAGGGACTCGCGTTCTTTTCGACGCAAATAGTATCGCCCCGTTGGGCCCAAAAGGGGCGACATGCCGCCACACGCACCCATCACTTCGCCAGATAGAACAATGCCAGGCGAGGGCCGATGGCGTCGTCGGCATTGGCTCGCACGACCAGCGACTTGGAAAAACCAACCGGCGCGAGCATTAGATAGCGATAGGCCAGGTTTTCTTGATTGCCAGTCAGCGCCGTGAAATAGTGCTCGCCTTCGCCGGGGCGGCCGAAGAAGCCATCGAGATACTCCATGGACCAGCCGCTTTGGGATTCGCCGTCGATCTCGACCACTCCGATGCCGGTCTTCGTGGCCTCGGGCTGTTCGTACACGAAGCCGACCCAGCGACCGGCGCCGGATTGGTCCACCAGCGTGCCGCCGCTTTCGCCGGCTGGCTGATAGATGCCTCGCAGCCGCATGCGACTGGCATAATCCGAGCGATTGGCGTCGGTGGCGTGGTCGACCGACATCGATAGCGAAACGCCTTCATTCGGTTCGCTGCCGCGATTGCGCGCCGCAACCGTCAAGCCGTTGCCAAAGGGCATAGCCAACAAATTGGCAAAGCCGGCCTCGTTGGTCAGCACCGCGCTACTGAAATTGCGCGATGGTCCGGAGGCGAATCCCGGATAATAAAAGCGGGCTGGAGCGGCGATGGCCGGCAACGTTTCGCCGTCGATGGTTACTTCCAGCCACAAGTCGTTGTCGGCCAACACCGAGTCCGGCCCGGTCAGCCGCAACCAGTTGACCAGACCGGCGCCTTCCAGCTTGAGCAACTCGACCGAAGTGCCCGGCTCGATGGCGCGGCTCCGAGGCGACGCGATCGTAGATCTCGGCCTGGCGAAGCTTGCCGCCATTCATACCGTCATGGCGATAGACGATCGATTCGAGCGCTCCGCGCGGCACGCCCGGTCGGCGCACCGTAAAAGTCTCGCACGGTACATCACTCGGAAAATTCACATACTCCAGCCGGTAGTCCGTTTCCAATGGGTCCGAGATCACCAGTTTCAGGCTCTCGGCATAGGGCAGGCACATCAGCGCCGGCTTCTTCTCGTGCGACACGCCCGGCACGTGGTCGAAGAGATGCTCGGTGGGGCATTGAATGCGCGGCTCGGCCTCGCCATCGAAATAGAGCGCCAAATGGCCGCTGGGAAAATCGCTCCAACATTGCACCAGCGCCCCGGGGCCGGTCAGTTCGGCCAGTACGTGCTCGCCTCCCTTGGGCACGCTGGTGGCGACGACGCCAGAGCTAATGCCGTCGTTGCGCGACAGGCGTTCGCTGTTCATGATGCGATCGAGCACGATGCCCGTGCCCGGCTCGGGCCGCGGAGCATACCAGGCGTCGAGACCCAATCCGTCGGGCGCTTCATGAATGAACACGTCGCGAAAGCGGACGTTGCCGCCATGGTCTTGCACACCGACCCAGCCCTTCAGATGCCGGTGTTTCACCTCGGGCAGCAAGGCCGTGTTGATCTGTTGCACGAGCTCGCCGTTGACCCAGCAGGTGACCATGCGGCCATCGGCCTTGACCACGGCTTCATTCCATTGCTCGGAGCGATCGGCCCGATCGAGCGGCGGCAAATTTCCATAGATGGCCATCGTGGAGTCTTTGACCAGGCCCGGCCGATCGAGCAGTTGCAACTCCATGCCGTCGCCCGAGGGCCAACCGTCTTTGTGCGTGCGAATGGCGATGCCCGAGTTGCCGCCGCGATTCATGATGTAGCGCAGCGACAGCGTGAAGTTGGCGTATTCCTTGTCGGGCCGCAAATAGTGCAAGCCCTTGTGCGAGGTGGCCACGAATGCGCCGTCGCGAACTGTCCAGGTACCGCGGTCGTTGTTGACGAACCAACCGGTCTGGTCCTTGCCGTTGGAGAGCGGGTTGCCGCGCGGCTCGCGCAACCGCAAGTCGCGCAGGCTGGCTTCGCCCGCGGACACGTCGAGCGACAAACCGAAGCGGCGATCGGCGTCCAAATCGACTTCGCTGGCCACGCGCCCGTCGATCACCACCGACAAGGTCGCTCCGAAGCGACGAATCTGGGCCGTGTGCATTTGCGGCGCATCAAGCGAGCCCAAGTTGACTCCGGCCGCCAGCATGTTGTCCGCGTCGCGCACTGCGCCGGCGCCGTCACCTTCTTTGAGCGTGATTTTCACGCCGGGCCCGGCCGGCACAGCGGGAAGTCCAATCGTCCAAGCGCCGCCGTCACTGGCCGACCATTCGAACCGCAATTCGAAATCGTCAAACGTCCAGCCGGAGAGCAGAGGGGTCGAATCGGCGACACCCGTGAGCTGGCCTTGGCTGATGATCCACTGGGCGGGCGACTCAGCGGCGTATTCCCAGCCGGCCAGCGAATCGGGCCGCAGCAACAGCAGCCCGATCGGCTCGTCGGCAGCGCGGGACAAGCCCGCGGAGAATGCGAGTAGAGTCAATACGCCAACAATCCGCCTGAGCGTTGAGATCATCCTGGTGGCCTTATTCAATGAAGTTCGTCAGTGGATGTTTGAGTGCAATCGTGTCGCTCGATGGGCCGGCCGTGCCAGCGAAGGCGGGCTGAGTTGTTAGATGCCTAGGAACTCCTCCAGCGCGTTGCGCATCACATCGGCGCTGGCATCCTGGCCGGTCCAAATCCGAAATCCGATCACCGCCTGGTTGACCAGCATGCCCAGCCCATCGAGCGTTTGGCATCCTCGTTCGGCGGCATCACGCAACAGCCGCGTCTCGGGAGGATTGAAGATCACGTCGGCCACGACCATGTCGGACTCGAGCGTGGCGACGTCGAGCGGAACGCGCGCTTCGGCATCGCCCAGACCAATCCTCGTGGCGTTGATGACGACTTCGGCCTCGGGCGGCACCTGATAGTCTCCATCCCAGGGAACGTACGTGGCGGGCACACTGATTTTGTCGTTGACGAGCGCGGCCAAGTCCTGTCCACGCTGGGCATCGCGGTTGACGACGGTAATGGCGGCGGCTCCAGCCAGGGCAACTTCGACCGCGATAGCCCGCGCCGCGCCCCGCGCCCAGAATGATGACATTCTTGCCGGCCGGATCGGCCAATTCGCGCAGCGACTGCACGAAGCCCTTGCCGTCGGTGTTTTCGCCGACCAGTTCGTCGCCCACACGATTGACACAGTTCACCGCGCCCATCAATCCAGCGGCTTCGCTGGTGCGATCGAGATACTGAATCACTGCGACCTTGTGCGGAATGGTGAGATTGCAACCACGAAAGCCCATCGCTCGCATGCCGGCCACGGCCGCAGCCAAATTCTCCGGCGCCACTTCCAATGTCAGGTAGCGCCAGTCGAGGCCCACGTCGACAAAGGCCTTCTCCATCATGTACTGCGTCGGATTGCCGGCCACGGGCTGACCGAACACGGCGACGATTTCCTGAATGGCGGGATGCGTCACGGAGCGTCGAATCCTGAGGCGTGGTGGCGGGACAAACAGGCGGTGTTTCGCCGTCTATCTTGATCGAGCCGGCCAGCGAATGCAACGCCCGCGGGTGCCCTCGCCAGCGCCTTGGCGGTCGTCCAAAAGGACTACGGCGTCCAGACTTTCGACGTGGCCGGCGCGTCGGCGCGGCGGCGGGCTTTGATGCGCACGTAGGGCGCCACGTAGCCGCTGCGGTGTTCAAAGCTGCCGATCGGGGCTTTTTCGTCAGCGTGGACTGGCTCCAGCAGATCTTCGATCACGAAACCCCAGCGGCACATTCCGCCCAGCAATTCCTCCCAGCGGTGCAGAAACTCGAGCGTGCCCGCCTCGCGATGGGGACTGCCTTCGACCTGCGGCAGCGGACCCCGGCGATAGTAGCGCTCGACCAACTCATACCCGCCGGCCGAAGGTTTCACAGACGCCTGCAGGCTGGCCGGCTGCTTGTGCTGGCTGACATAAAGACCGCCGGGCGCAGAGACGCGGGCCACTTCACGAAACACCAGTTGTACATCTGGCACATAGCACGTGCTCACCGGATGGATCACGATGTCGAATGCCGCGTTGCCGAGCGCCGACAAGTCGTCCATCGAGGCCTCGACCGTGCGCAACGGCAATTCCCGCTCGGCTGCCACCTGGCGATCGAGCGCGAGCATCTCGGCGCTGATGTCGACAACCGTGACGTGCGCTCCGGCTGCGGCATACAGCGCCGCCTGCCTTCCGCCTCCGGCTGCCAGGCAGAGCACACGCCGCCCGGCAATGCTCGGCCCCAACCAGCCGACACCATCCACGGCCGCCAGCGGATTCGAGAACTCTTCATCGGGTGCGGGACGCGTGAACCGCGCGGTGTTGCGCACCCGAGCGTCCCAAGCCTGGCGATTGTGTTCTTGCGGCGTAGCCATGTGTGTCGATTGGATACAACCGCGCCGTGGGCTGTCAACGCTTTCGCCAACGACGCACGGCAAGCCCTGCCATACCTACCAGCAGCAACGCCCAACTGGCCGGTTCAGGCGCGTGCGAAAACTGAATGTCGTCGATCGCGAAGAAGGCAGGCGTATTCATCCCGTCGATGCCCGAGTCGGACGACGCCAGGTTGAAGACCACGCGCTTGGCATCCGCCAGCGGCGAGAGATCGAGATACTTCCACGTATCGACGATATAGTCGTCGTCAGACCGATAGTCGGCCAGATAGAACTCGACCGACGCCGGCAACAGGGCGCCGAGGGCGTCAACGCCGTAGACCGTCAATCGAAACCAGTCGGCGTCGCCGCCGCTGGGCCCGCCAAATTGCTTGGAGAACGAGTTGCCGTCGCGCATGGTCAATGCGGCGTAGGTCGTGTTCGTCACGTAGGCCGATTGCACGCTTGCCCCGTCTGGAAGTTCGAAGTAGGGCAGGCCGGAGATTTGATCGGCGGTTTGCGGATTGGTGTTCGCGTTGTAACCAAACGCCACGGCGTAGTTGTCGTTGCCGGGTCCGTTGCCGGATCCTGGAAACTGCGCTGTACGGATTGCCGTAGCCGGGGGTCGTGTTGTCGGTCATGTTCGCATACGCAAAGCCGCCCCAATTTCCGTAGTTGAGGTTGTACTCGTTGCCGAAGTTCACGCCGCCGCTGGCAAACGTGCCGACTTTCACCGGCAAAGCGCCTCCATAGGGATCCGGTTCGTCGGTCGCATTGGCGGCCGGGCCATTCCAGAACGAATTGGCCGGCAGCGCCAGGTCGTCGAAGTCGACCGTGTTGGCATGGGCAACGGACGCTGATAATACGAGCATGCCGAATAGCGGCACCCGGCTAGAGCGTGCGCGAAGGTAACTCATTTTCATGTATGATAACTCCTTAGAGGTCGATGCTTGAAACAGTGCGAAAGTTACCGCGCGCTGAACAACGACGACGGGCGGCAATGAACATTCCGCAAGTCGCAACAGCGAACATCGCGAGCGCACCTGGTTCCGGCGCCGCGTGCATCACCGCCACGGCATCCAGATCGAATCCGCCACTCCCTGTGGTCGGATACAGGTCGTAGATCGCGTCGCCCGAGGTGTCGAAATACGTGCCGTCTCCCACGATGTCGAGAATCCGCACGTAGCCGACATTTTGCAGGTCCAACAACGGTGAAACGCCGGCCAGCGCGGCCAGGTCGAACGGCGTGCCGTAGCCTTGGCGATACTTGCCGGCCAGTCCCTGGAGGTTCGTGGGATCGACCGCGCCAAAACCGCCCACCGGTCCCGGCGTCAGTGAGTCGTTGGCAAAGCGAAAAAAATCGGTCCCGTTGGAAGAGACTTCGACAAAGCCCAATTCCAGAAACGTGTCGCTGAATCCGTTTTCGAACACGGCGAAGTCGTCGCCGGGAGCGTCGATGATCGGGTGTGCGAACGTGAGCGTGATTTGTCCTCCGTCGCCGAGCGAGACAATGTCAAAGCTGTCGCCCACCGCCGGGCCCAAGGCCTTGGCGGGCGTTTGCCAGGCGGCATCCACATTGGGACCAACCAGGTAGTTTTGATATCCGGTGGCCCAGCCAACGATGGCTGCATCGCTCTTGAAGATGGCAGTCGAACCCGCCTGGCCCGCAGCCGGCGCATACGGACCGGCGAAACTGACGGCGCTCAAATGGAGCGCCCACAACGCGACGAGACTTGCAACACGTTTCATTTCATGAGCCCCTTTCAGGTTTGATGACGAGAATCTGACGACGATCCAACACTTAAAACGGCGCATCGATGACCTCCCCACCGGCGCGCGATAGCAGCGCGGCCAGCGTGCGGTTGTCGATGCGCTCGGACAGGAAGTGCACGCCACCGTCGGCAAACACCGCCTGCACGCCGCCGGAGTGGTAGCTGCTGAGCTCCTGGCCGTAGTCGAAGAACACGAACTGCGGCGCGTAAGTGGCCGGCGTGTTGAGCGGCGCGGATTGGTCGAGCATGTTCCGCACGCTCAGCCACACGGCGTGCATGCCCTCGGGCGCCTCGCCCACCAGCAACGTTTGCGACGTGCCGTCGGTGATCGCGGTGAGGGGGATGTTCTTTTCGCGAATCAACACGCCGCGCTCCGGCGAATTGGTGGCGTTGGCGGCGCGCAGCCCGCGCTCACCGGTCACGGCCGCGTAGTCACTGCGGGCGTATCGGTTCGTCGTCGAAGTCGGCAAGTCGCCCGACGGGCGATAGGGTGTTTCGCGCGGCGAGCTCGGGCAAAGCACGACCGGCAACACGGTTTGGCCAACGGAAAGATTGGCCGGGGCCGTGTAGGGCACGCTCTGGTCGATCAGATCGTATAGCGCCGACTCTTCCAAGTGCGGCAGGATGGAGGCCGTCCAGCTCAGATCCGTGCGCGTGGCGGTGGATCCGCCGCGGGGAAACACCAGGTGCGTGTCGTGATACAGCAGCAGGGCCAGGCCCAGTTGCCGCAAGTTATTGGCGCACTGCGCTCGCCGCGCGGTCTCGCGCGAGGCTTGAATGGCCGGCAGCAACAATGCCACCAGCACGCCGATGATGGCAATCACGACCAGTAGCTCGACGACCGTGAACGCTCGCCTTTTGCGCGTGGCCAGCGAGCGTCGACAATTTACTGCGCGAGGGTTCAACTTCGCTACTGTCACCAACTCGCGCACAGCGCCCCGGTCGTAGCGCGGGGATCGCGGCAACAGCGCGCAAGCGCAACCGCGCACGACCCAACGCCAACGCGTCAAGGGCTCAAGCGAGCGATTAGCGGCATCCTAAGAGGCCAACAAACTGGAGTAGCCTCCGTCCCTCGAGGAGCGCCACCGGTCAAGCGTTGGTAGGTCTTCTGACTCCCGAGCTCGATCAGGCTGGCCTTCTCGTCGCTCGTGGGCCGAAACCCAAACGGCGACAATGGCTCGAATCAGCGCGATCTAAAACGCACTCGGTTACAGCGGCGGGGCCGTCCCGGAATTGCACCGGAGTTCCCTGTTTGTCGGCCGTTTCCAGCAAGAAACAACCGACCACCAACGCACGCTAGGCAGGCCAATGTAGCGGCGGTGCGGCGAGTTGTCAAATTGATTTCCAATGGGGGTGCGCAATCACGGCATCGGTTGCGCCGGCTCGCCATTGACTTGCACGTTGTCGATAAAGGCCACGGGCTCTTTCTCGGAGAGGTACGAATACATACTGTGGTCGAACAGCCACAAGCCCGGCTCGTAGACCTTGAACCGCCAATCGAAGTGCATGTCGCCGTTTTGGATGTTGATATGCCGCGGCACGGAGTGCCCTGGCCGCAAGTCGGCAAATTCGTCGAATGTCTCCTGAAAGTCGTCGGTCTTGTGTGAAACAGGCCGCATCGTCGCCGCGTCGATCAGCAGCTCGGCATGGTGCGTTCGAGTGTCACTGAAGTAGCCACGCCAGGTGTGTTCGATACCGTTTCCGGCCTGGACCATCCATGGCTCGAGGAGTGAATACACTAGCCGGATTTGTTTCGGCCCGACGTCCACCAGTTGAAACACCACCTTGTCCGGATTTTGCACGATCATCGCCAAAAGCGGTGAATAGGTAATGCCGTGCACGAACCACAGGCCGTCGGTCTGAGGGTTGTCGACGCGAGTCGTGCGCGGCTCCTTGTCCATGAGATGGAACACATACTCGTACTCCTTTACATCCTCCGAAGGACGCCCCAGCCAATAGCGATTGGCTTCGCCCAACTTTCGCAGGATTTCTCGGCCTTGGATTTGCTGGGCTTCTGGAAGGGGCGAGTTCCATAGCGGATCGTCGGTGCGCACGTCCGCCGTGACGTCTCGCTGCGTGAGCCTGAAGCGTCCCGTGCCCGCATCCGCGGGTTCGACAACGCGAACGATCCGCAATTGTTCCAAGCCTGTTCCGAGGTGCTTTTCGTGTTTTATGTGCATTTTGTAGTTGCCGGGTTCGCGTAGGACGAAGCGGGGCGTGCGAACGCCAGCACCGTCGTCGAATAGCAGCGAAACGAACCAGGGGATGCCTACCGGCAGATCACTCACTTCGAACGTTCCTTTGTCACTCAACTTGCCATCTTGCAGACTGTCCGCGTGGGGCGGTAGCTGGTTGCCAGTCAGGCTTGCGAAAAGAAGATTCTTGTCGCGCAGTGGTTTGTCCTCTGCGTCGACGATTTCAATCTCCAGCGACGCGGCGGGCGCCAGCGTGAAATCAACTTCCTGCGGTGTGCCAGGAAGGATGACACGCGCGGCGGCGTGCGGCGCTTCGTTCGGCCGGAACATGGCCATGGTGACGGCGCCTTGGCGATTGAGGTTGGTTTCGAAGAAGCCCGGCTTCGAGGCGGCAATCCCGGCCGCTCGCGGCAATTGCTCTTCCGGAAGACCATAACCGGGTCCAAAGCGCAGCGTGTAGCGGCCCTCGGCGTCGGTAGTTGCCCGGCCCGTGGGCGGCAACCAGACGACGTCCTGCAAGGCCTTGACCGTGGCGCCTTCGACCGGCTGGCCTGCCGAGTCGCGCACCACGCCGGTGGCCACGAACGGCCAGCGCCGGTCGGTCTCCTCCGGCGTCCGCACTTTGGCGGTCAGTTTCACGACCAGTTCGTTGGGGCGCTCGGCCGACAGTTCCACCGGCTCGGCGCTTTCGACGTAGGCATAATCTTTCTGATTGGGATCGTTCGCGCCGCGCTCGCCGCCATACACATATTGTCCGTCCGGGATGTAGTGAAACGTGGCGCTCGACGCTTCGGGCGGGGCACTGTTGTACCCCATCGATGGCAGCTTCGGATCACTCGAGTGGAGCGTGAAGCGCGTGGCGACAATGGGCTCGCCGCTATCCGCGTCAATGGCCCGGATCGTCACGGTCGCGCCCGGCTTGAGTTGTAGCGTCGTGGCCATTTCTTTCTTGCTGCCGTCGAGCGTGATGGGATCGCCAATCGCATAACCGAGTATTCGGCTGAAGTCGGTCGTGGTGATGGCGCGATACTCTCCGGGAGCCAGATTACTGGCTACAAGTCGGTTGCGCGGGTTGCTTGCTAGGTAGCGCCACCGATTTCCGGTTGACGTCTCGAGCCAATCGCTCTCTTCCGCCGGCTCGTCCCTGCCGAGAGCACGACAGAAGGTGACGTAGCCGTCGGGGATCGGTTTTCCGTCCACTTCCAGTAGCTTGACGGAAAGTGATAAGTCCCCCCTCGGCTCAGTCACGGCGGATGGCTCTTCTTGTTGCACCTTTGCCAAGGCCGGCGGCGCGGTCGGTTTGCCGGCATCGGGCTGCTTGGCTTGCGCCCGCACCAGCGAAATGCTGGCGGCGGAAAGTACGACCAGTGAAACAATCCCCAGCGACATGCAGCGCGGCAGTGCTGCCCATTGGCAGTTCGCGCTGCCAGGGCTATCCACAATCGCCGCCAGTCGATTTTCCAGTTGACTCGAACGCACGATGGCCATCGCCAAGCCGATCGAACGGTTCCACGAGGCTTGCCGGGCGATGTCCAGTAAAATCGTGCCGTAGCCGCAGCGGTTGCTCAGGCGAAAGATGGAAAAATCGTCGCAAGCGCGCTCGCGCGACAGCGCCACGCGCGGTCGCGCCAACCAAACCAACGGATGGAACCACCAGAGGATTTCGACCAGCCGCTGGATCCACTGCCACGCGCAGTCGCGCCGAATCACGTGCGCCAATTCGTGAACCAGGATGGCGTCGATCGTGGCGCGATCGTGGCAATCGACAAGCGCACCGGCAGCACGGTCGCCGGCCGGCGCACGCCCAACGCCAGAGGCACGCTGACCGCATTGCTGGTGAGCAGTTCGACCGGCGTGGCAACCCCCAGTTCGCCGAGCCAATGGTCCAATCGCGTTTGCCACACTTCGGCCACGACGGTCACCGATAGCGTTCGCAACCGTCGCACGGCCCACCAACTTGCGCAAAATCCCAATCCGCCCAGCACGGTCCCCACGACATAGCCCGCCATGACAACCTGCGCCACCGTCGGCCTCGCGGCTGAAGCCGGCACGGCGGCGTTGCCCGTCATTGCTTGGCGTGGCGCTGCACGCGAAGGCATGTGAGGTGGATTTTCCGGCGCAGGAATCGCCGGTTTGTCCTTGGAAATTGATGGTTGGATCCGAGTAGTGCTTGACGCGACACTTATCTGCGCCGATGGTCTCGGCGCAATGGAATGTGGCGGCACGAGCGCCGGCAACCAGGGCAGCTCGACGCGCGGAGTCAGCAACGCTGCGAGTGGAAGGATCAACAGCGCGAACAACACGGCATTCCACAGCGCGGCGACTGCCAGTGCGCGTCTGCGCGCCAACCAACGATCGAATAACAATGCCACGATTAGTACCGCCGTTGCTTCACCGATCAGCCAAACCAGCGACGTCGCATTCATCGTTTTCCTCCCGGGCGTTTGCGCCGCGAAAGTTGTTTGCGCAGCCGGTCCAGTTGGGCCGGCGTCAACTGTTCATCCTCGACCAAACGCATCACGAGCGCTTCGACGGAGCCGCCGAAGAATCGCTGCAACAAACTCTTGGCCGCTTTGCCTTGCACCTGCGAGCGGGCCACGGCCGCCTCGTACATGGCTGGCTGGCGGCCGCGAATCCGCACATAGCCCTTGTTTCGCAGCACGCGGAGCATGGTGCGCACGCTCGAGTCGTGAGGATCCCCGGGCAGCGATTCACGCACGGTCTCGGCGCTGGCGGCGCCGTGCGTCCAGAGGACTTCCATGATCTGGTTTTCCCGTTGCGTGAGCAGTTCTGAGGTGGGACGGGGCATGGCGCTTCTCGCAAGTGACTGTTAATTAATTAACGTCACCGTACCGCGCAAGCCCATCCGTCAACAGGATGCGTTAAATATTTAACGCATCGACCGAAAAGGCTCAGACCAAAACAAAACGAGCCGGACGAAATCGTCCGGCTCGTTGCGAGTCGTTCAGGTTGCCGATTGGCGTGCGCCGCTAGTCCAAAAACCCGGACAGCTCTTGGCTGCGGCTGGGTTGTTGCAGCTTGCGGACGGCCTTGGCTTCGATCTGGCGAATACGCTCGCGGGTCACTTTGAAGATGTGGCCCACTTCTTCCAGCGTATAGCTGTAGCCGTCGCCCAATCCGTAGCGCAGCTTGATGATCTCGCGCTCGCGATAGCTGAGCGTTTTGAGCACCTTGGCGATCCGGCCGCGGAGCATCTCTTGCGCCGCGCCGATGGCCGGGTTCTCGGCGCCCGAGTCGGGCAGCAGGTCGCCAAAATGGCTGTCCTCGCTGTTGCCGACCGGTCGATCGAGACTGATCGGATAGCGGCTCATGGCCAAGACGCGCCGCGCCTCATCCACGGCGGTGCCGGCCCGCTTGGCCGTCTCTTCGATCGTCGGCTCGCGTCCCAGTTCCTGCAGCAATTGCCGCGACACGTTGCGCACGCGCGACATGGTTTCGACCATGTGCACCGGAATGCGGATCGTGCGGCTCTGATCGGCCACGGCGCGGGTAATGGCCTGGCGAATCCACCAGGTGGCATACGTGCAGAACTTGAAGCCCCGGCGGTATTCGAACTTGTCCACGGCCCGCATCAATCCGGCGTTGCCCTCCTGGATCAAGTCCAGGAAGCTCAGGCCCCGGTTGCGATACTTCTTGGCGATCGAGACCACCAGCCGCAAGTTGCCTTCGCTCAGTCCGCGCTTGGCCGACTGGTACTGGGCATACACGACGCGCAGCTTCTTGATGCGGTTGCGCAGGCTGCTGGGAGTCTCTTGCGTGGCCCGCAGGATATTGCGGAACTCGACCATCTTGTGCTTGCGTTCGGCCAGTGGACCGCGGGCCTTCTTGTGGGCGTCGATCTCCGACTTGAGCATATCCACGCGGCGGCTGAAATCTTCGAGCGTGCGGATCATCGGCTCGATGCGCTGGGTACGCAGCCCGAGTTCTTCCACGAGCTTCACGGCGCGACGACGACGACGGCCCAATCGCTGCCAAGCTTCGCGGCGCCGCGTCAATCGCTGTTTCTTGCTGGTGGCCGTGCGATAGTCGTCGCGATTCTGCTGCAGCAGAATCTCGATCGTCCGCAGGTTGTGCGGAAAGCGGCCCAGGATTTGTTCTTTTTCCAGGCGATCGGTCACCGAAACCTGCACCGTGCGGTCGAACGGCAACTCGCCCGCGTGTACGCGCTTGAGCACTTTGACCGCCATCTGAATGACGTAGTCGCACTCGAGCAGCCGATGGCGAAACTCGGTGCGCAGTGACTTCGATTTTCTTGGCCAGCGCGATTTCCTGCTGCCGCGTCAAGAGCGGAATCTCGCCCATTTGCGTCAGGTACATCCGCACCGGATCGTCTGACCACGACTCGCCTTCCTCGTCCGCAACGGCCAGCAACTCGTCGGTTTTCGGATCCACTTCCAGATCCGAATCCGCCCCCAGTTCGACTTCGTCCAGATCATCGTCCAGATCGATGTCGGCGGCGGGCTTTGCCGACAAATCGTTTGCCTCGTCCTGGTTCGGCGTCGAATCTTCTTCTAGGTCGTCAAGCAATGCGTCGTACAAGTCAACACTCCTGCGTGTTAGTCAAAAGGAGAGCGAGCGTGAGAATCCGGTAATGATTTCGTGAGGGCGGCGTGGGTCAACGTCGGCGTAGAACACGTGCAAAGACATGATCCGCGTAGCGCTCCCCTCCGAGTGGGCTCCCATTCGATCGGAAAACGTATGCGCCAAGCCGGCTGTGCCGACCCTCCGCGCAGCGCGCACTGCGCGGACGTTCATCTCGCAAGCGGCAATAGTCCCGCCCTATTATCACTCAATTGCCCGATGAAATCCAACAAATTCTATCACCCGTTCGTACGGTGGGAGACCAAGCCGACCATTTGGAAAGAAATTCCTTTTGGGAGAAACCGACCAGCAAACTACTTAGTCGACCCATCTTTCCCAAACAAACATTTGAGCGACCCAACAGCCGTACCCAAAATCGCTCAATTGTAGCTGCGGGATCTTCACAGTCCAGAGACAGGCTCATCGTCGGCAAAGAATCCTCCGGACCTTTGCATCGCTTGTTCGACCATCGTGGGGTCGATAGCATACAGGCTTCCCCCCAATTGCCCTCCGCGCCGCGAGTTCAATCCATCGCCATGTCGTCCGCTCCCCTCCACGGCCAATCGGCGCTAGTGACCGGCGCCAGCCAAGGCATCGGTTTGGGCACAGGCGTTGCGTTGGCCCAAGCCGGTGCCAGTGTTGCCTTTAACTATCGCAGCAATCCCAAGGAAGCGACCCTAGCGGTCGAGCAAATCGAGCGTGCCGGAGGACGTGCCATCCTGCTAGCAGGCGACGTCGCCGACCAGGCCACGGTCGAGCGTCTGGTAGCCGAGACGGTGCAGGCCTTTGGCCGGCTGGACATTGCCGTGAGCAACGCCGCCTACAGCGACCGCGAGCTGTTCTGGCAGGCCGACATGGACGGTTTTCGACGCACCATCGACGTGACCATGTGGGGCGCGTTCTACCTCGTGCGAGCAGCAACTCGACAAATGCTGGACCAGCGCCAGGCGGGACACCAGGGCGTGAGCTCGATCGTGGTGGTCAGTTCGCCCCATGCCTACACGGCCGTGCCGCGGTCGATGGCCTATAACATGGCCAAGGGGGCGATCGACCAAATGGCTCGCACGGCCGCCATCGAGTTGGCCGAGCACAAGATTCGCGTGAACATCGTCACGCCCGGCTGGATCGACACGCCCGGTGAACGCAAGTTTGCCAGCGACGAAACGATCCACGCCTCGGGCGAGAAGCTGCCCTGGCAACGATTGGGCACCGCGGAAGAAATCGGCCGCGGCGTCGTGTTCCTCTGCGATCCCGGCAGCGACTATATTACGGGTAGTTCGTTGACGATCGACGGCGGCATCACGCTTCCCTGGTGGGCCAGCCGCGGCTCGGGCGTGCCGGAATGACAGTGGCCCCGCCGTTTACCGATTTGTCCGGCGAGCAGCCGAAAGTTCCACAGCCAGAACGGCTGCCGCTCGGTCCGCCTAGTTGAAGCGTCATTTGCCGCGACCGGTCCTTAAGATCCGCCATGTCCGAATATCTGTTGCCTTGCTCGTGCGGCCAGAAGGTGCCCGTGTCGGCCCGCCATGCAGGACAAACGGTCCATTGCACGTGCGGTGCCGAGTTGGACGTGCCAACGTTGCGCGGCCTGCGCGAGTTGGAGAACGCCAAGTCAACAACGATTCCCGAACAGCGCACGTGGGGCAATCACCAGCGGGTCGTGTTCTTGCTAGCCGTGGCGTCGCTCGTGGCGTTTGCGATCGCTGGTTTCTTGGCGCTGCGCGTGCCGCCCAAAATCGAGCCGCCGCCGCCCATCGAGATTGATCAGGACTCGCCGATCGGCTTGGTCTTCGCCGCGTACGACGACCTGAAGCGCGGACTGGACATTGCCCCACCGGCGCTGAACCTCTACGAGCGGCAAGCTGCCCAACGTCGCGAGATGCTGATGTGGGGAGTCCGCATTGCGCTGGCTCTGGGGGGCATCGGCCTGGTGGCAACCGTCGCCGTGCTGCTTTCCGGGAAATCGCAAAAGCGGTAACATGCGCGCCCGAGCGGCGCGACGCCATTCGCCCCTCGTCTCGATTCGCAATCCACTTGCCCGATTGAATCAAAGCGTGCCAGCCATGAAAGCGGCCTACATCGAACAAACCGGTCCGCCCGAACGCATCATCTACGGCGATCTGCCCAAACCGACTGCGTCCAAATCGCAAGTGCTGGTCAAGATCGACGCGGCGGACATCAATCCGATCGACACCTATATCCGCAGCGGGATGGTGACGGCCAAGCTGCCCAATCCCTACATACTCGGATGCGATCTGGCCGGCGTGGTCGAGGCCGTCGGCCCGGAGGTTACGCGATACAAGCCGGGCGACCGCGTGTGGGGCTCGAACCAGGGACTCATGGGGCGACAGGGAACGCTGGCCGAGTATGCGGCCGTCGACGAGCCGTGGCTCTATCCCACGCCGCAGGGGATCACCAGCGAGGCCGTAGTGGCCTTGTCACTGGTGGGCATCACGGCGCACTTGGGCCTGGTGCGCGACGCGCGCGTCAAAGCCGGAGACGTCGTATTCGTCAACGGCGGTACCGGCGGCGTCGGTTCGGCGGTGCTGCAAATCGCCACAGTGATCGGCGCGCGGGTGATTACTACCGCTGGCAGCTCCGAAAAACTCAAACGCTGCCGCGATCTCGGCGCCGAATTGGCCATCAACTACAAGACCGAAGAGGTCAACGCGCGGATCAAGCAGTTCGCGCCCGAGGGCGTCAACGTCTGGTGGGAAACGCTGCGCGAGCCCAACTTCGATCGCACCGTGGCGCTATTGGCAATGCGCGGGCAGATGATTCTGATGGCCGGCCGCGACGCACGGCCGCCGTTCCCGGTCGGACCGTTTTACGTGAAGGGGTGCTCGCTCCACGGCTTTGCCATGTTCAATGCCACCGTCGAAGAACAGCGCGCCGCGGCCGGCGACATCAACCGCTGGCTGGTGGAAGGCAAATTGCAAGCCAACATCGACCGCATTTTGCCGCTCAGCGAAGCCGCCGCAGCCCATCGCCTGCAAGAAGACAACACGATCAACAAGGCCGGCACGCTGGCCGGAAAAATCGTGCTCAAGCCGTAGGCCCAGCGGCCCAATAGGGCCGGTGCGCCGGCGAATAGCTTTAGAGCCTAGGGACGAAACGACGGGGACTGTCCCGATTTTTCGGTGCCCTGGGAGAAAAATGGGACTGTCCCCCTCTCCGCAGGCAGGCTCATGGAGTCTCGCTCGGTCGTCTCGGGAACCCATGCCCATGCAATACGCGCTGTGGATTGTCAGCATTTTGGCGGTGCTGTTCGTCATGCAGAACTTCGCTTGGCGCTATGCCAGCCGCCGCTGGTCGCTGCCCTGTCCGTCGCTGCTCTCCTGGGCCGTGGATGGTCGCCTGGCCGACGCGGTCGCCGGCACCGATATCACGCTTGCGCGCATGGGGCTGACGCCGGGAATGACCGTGGTCGAAATCGGTCCGGGGCCCGGGCGTCTGCTGCTGCCGGCCGCACGCCAGGTGCTGCCGGATGGCAAGGCGATTGGCGTCGAGTTGCAGCAAGGCATGATCGACAAGTTCCGCCGCAAGCTCGAACGCAACGATCCAGGGAACGTCGACCTGGTACATGCTGATGCCACGCAGCCGGTGTTGCCCAGCGAAAGCGCCGACCTGGTATTCCTTTGCACGGTGCTGGGCGAAATCCCCGATCGGGCGACGGCGCTACGGAATTGCTACGATGCCCTGCGGCCGGGCGGACGGCTGTCGATCACGGAAATCGCCGGCGACCCGCACTACCAGTCCCGCACTAAAGTCGACGCGCTGACCAAGGATGTGGGATTCGAACCCGACGACTACAGCGGCAACTGGTGGCGCTATACGGCGAATTTCCACAAACCGGGCGGGGGTTGATTCGGCGCCGGCGGGGCGCGCTGCCAAACCGCAAGCGGATGGGGCGCGGCCGGTTAGTGACGAGGGGCTTCAAAAAAGATTTTTAGTCGAGCCAGTCCTGCTCGCGCAGTCGCTCGGGCGTGTATTGTTCAGTCACGTAGCTGATGTCTTTGGAGATCAGCGCTTCAACTTCCAGCTTGAAGCCGTTGGTGAGCATCATCGCGATCTCTTTCTGCCAGGCTTTCTTGTGCTCGAACCACGGATAGCTGGCGATCTGCTTGGCGCGCTTGATGTCGGTTTCGTTGAGATTGATCTTCACGCTGGGCGACAAATCGCAACGCGCATAGTCCTTGCTTCGCAGGCCGAGGAACTTGGCGTCGGGCACCGCCATGCGCTTCGATTCATAGGCCAGGTTGATCGAACCTTGCTTGATGACGCTGTAGATGTAGTACCCCCATGGGTCGTTGTCCAACAGACAATAAACCGGCAGCTTCAACTCGTTATTCAGACGATACAACAACCGTCGTACACCACGCGGAGGTTGTCCGCCGCCGTGGGTCAGAATGCACTTGTGGGTTTTCCAGAACTTGTCTTCGTTGAAGCGGCGCCAGACCGTGTCTTTTTCGACGTGCAGCACGAACTTGGCGTCGCACTTGCCAAACTGCACGACCTCGGGCTCGACGATCGAGGGAATGTTGTAGCCCCCCGAACCCATCCGCGAGCAATCGATTTCGTCGCCCGAGTCGGTCAGCACGATCGGACCGACCATCGAACCGGCATTCTTGGCATACAGGTGCAACTCCTCGCGCATCGAGTTGAGCGTCACCTCCATGTCTTCGATCACGGTGTCCGACTGCGACTGTTCGTCGAAGGTCTCTTCCTTGGTGCCCTCGATCGTATGCTTGAGCATGTAGTACAGGCCTCGCAGGCTGGTGGTCTTGCCTTGGTCGATCAGCCGTTTGCTGCCGCTGGCGACCAACATCGACTGCATGTAGACCTTTGCTTGCGAAAGATTGAAGAGCTGGCGACGATTGCTCGATTTGCCCATCTCCAGAATCTTCTTGGTCTTGCTGTATTTGATGTTCGACAACGTGCGCGCCGGAATATCCAGATAGGGATCGCGCTTCTTCTCGGCGTCGACGACGATGCGATCGGCCAGACCCGTGAGGTCCTTGAGCGTCTTCTTGTCGCGGTCGTTGAGCTGCACTTTGGCCGCGCCATTGGTGCTCTTGGCGGCGGCCGGTTTACGGGCTTTTTTTGCCATTGGTGTTTTCCGTGGTGCGTATTCCCACTTCGTGCGTTGCTTCGACGATCAGGACATTGGGGTCGTTTTCCAGATCGTCGTTGTTTTCTTCGATCACCTGGCCGCGCTGGTCCAGCTTCATGTCGGCTTGCGCCGTCTTTCGCTTGGCGACGGCCAACAACTGGTCGTACAGCTTCTTGCGATCGGCGCGATTGATGTCGCTGACGGCGGTGGCCACTTCGCCCAGATAGCGCAAAAAGACGTTGCGCCGTTCGCCTTCCTGTTTCACTTTCATGCGGCGGCGCAGGTACATGGCCAGCTTGCGTCCGGCCGATTGCAGCGCCAGCCGGAGTTCCTTTTGGATTTCCGGATAGCTGGCGATTGCCTCTTTCGATTCGCTGGTAAATGGCACCCACACGCTGGCCATGTGCACCATGATGGTCACCGGGCCGCTGGGCAGTTGGCCGCGCGATTGCGTCAGTCCGTAGCTGCGCCAGTTGGTGCTCATGATGGTTTGCGTGATGGCGCAGGCCGCGTGCTGGAACTGCAGCGGCACGCGATTGGCATACCGCAGCACATTCATCGTTTGGCCCGCCTCGAGATTGATGCTCTTCATCGCCTCGTGCAGCTTCGTGATTTCGGCCGGCTTGAGCTTGCCGGGCGAGCTGCGCGGGCCAATGCCGGCTTCCTTGATGATGCGGTCGGCCGCGTCGTTGCCCAAACCATAAAACGTGTTGGTGAGGAACTGCCGCAGCGTGCGCGCATCGCTCTCGTTCAGCAGTTCACGCAGCACCTCCAGCGGCACGCGGTTGGCCGTCGACGTGCCGCCGTAGGCCAGCGCCACTTCGATCTGAAACGGATTGCCGCGATAGACGGCCGGCGGACGCGTGGCCGAAACGTAGAACTCGCCGGGCACCACGTGATGCAATCCCTTGAGCAACAATTCTTCCCCGATCGGAGAAATGCAATCGGTCGCGGGGTTGGCAATCTTCGTTTCCATGATCGCGTGGTACAACTTGTCCGCCTCGTTGCGGCCAATTTTCCTGGTGCTTGCGCGGGTGGAAAGTCCGGCCGTCTTGCAAATCTTGCTGGCCACCGCCAGGCTGACGCGGCTGAACGAGCTGCTGAGAAACTGCGACAGGGTTTGCGACTTGGCGTCCTGCAGCATCGTGACCAGCATGCCCAGCTCGACTCCGTAAGGATGCGGCTTGATCTCTTTCGGCTCGCGGGGCAGTTGGTCGGTCGAACGGGCCCAGACACGCTCTTCGCCGCCGCTGGTGCTGGTGCCGCTTTCCGGGTCGAGATAGTGGATCGTGACATGCGGGTTGGCGATCGCCGTCTGTTCGAGATACTCGTCGACGCTGCCGCGGCCCCGGTTGAACTTGCCTTCCAGCTCGATGGTCACCCGCGTGCCGTGGTCGAGTTCGATCCACTCGATGCCGTGTTTCTCGATGTACTTGGTGCCGGCCTCGCGTGGCGGAATATCCTCACCCTCGCCGCGGCCGTTTAGGATCTCGGGCACGTTGCGCTTGGTGTCGATCTTGATTTCGTAGTAGTGGGCCGGCTTGCGGGGCGCGATCTTGGAGACGATCTTCACCGGCTTGCCGGTGGTCAGCACACCGTACATCCCGGCGGCGCTGATGCCGATTCCCTGCTGGCCGCGGCTCATCCGCAGGCGGTGGAACTTCGAGCCGTAGAGCAGCTTGCCGAAGATCAGCGGGATTTGTTTCTTGAGGATGCCTGGGCCGTTGTCTTGGATGCCCACCTTGTAGCGATTGGCGCCGGTCTGTTCGATGTGGATCCAGATTTCGGGCACGATGCCGGCTTCTTCGCAGGCGTCCAGCGAATTGTCCACCGCTTCCTTGATCGTGGTGAGCAGAGCCTTGCGCGGGTTGTCGAAACCGAGCAGATGACGGTTCTTGGCGAAGAACTCGCTGACCGAAATGTCGCGCTGGCTGGCGGCCATCGACTGGGCCGTTGCCCGGCGACGGCGCGGCGTTGCGCCATTGTTGGCGGGCTCGTCGTGGTCCAAATCTTCGTCCGGTTGTGCGTGGCTGCCGTTGGTGCTTGGTTTGGTGCGCATTCTTCTTTCAGGATAGCGAAACCTGGTGGACTATTCCGGCAGGGGTCAGGGCCGACATTGCGCGGCGGCGCGGCCGAACGTCGCGTGAGCTTCGAGCATCCGTGCCGGCGCGCCATCAGAAGATTCCAGTTGTGCCGAGTATAACGATTATAGGCCGTCCGGACAGCCGCGATATGGCCTCACCGACGGTAAAACAGGCTCAATTGCGACATTCGTCACACAAAGATTCACCCCTCCGGCCGCCGTTGGCCGAATCTGTTTGTGTGGCCGGCAGACAGCAAAAAACGACAACTCCGACGGCCGCAACCAGCAAACCAACCACATCCCTCCCGCGTCCAGAACGGTCAAAATTCCCTTCCGGCTGTGCGACGACGCGGGCGACCCATTCCAGCCATTTCGATCCTCACGGAGGAACCCCGGCATGGTCCGCACTACGCGCACGATGCTCACCGCGACGGTCTTGGGCCTGGTGGCCAGCGTGCTAGCTGGCTCGCAGGCAGAGGCCGCTCACCCGGACATTTTCTACAACTACTACGTCGGCCCCTCGGCCTACGGCGGCGGCATTCCGGCGCAGATGTATGTCTCGCCCCGTCCGACACCGCCCAATGTCGGGCACACGTGGATCACGTATCCGCCGCTCAATCCGCACGAATTCATGTACAAGCACCACCGCAAGTATCACAAGTATTATCACGACGGCGGCTACACCGAATCGTGTGTTCGCTACAAGACGCACTTCTTCCCGTGGTTGTTCTTCTAGTTTTCCACCGCTCGACTTTCCCGCTCGACTTCCCGCCCGAACTCCCACCCCGCTTGTCGCCTGAGCCGGTTCCCTCGCATGGCCGGCCGGCGCTATTGTTTGAAACAAGGATGCCGACCCATGAAACTGCGACTCTTGGCCGGCGCTGCCGTGATGCTGGCGCTTGTGGCCGCCGCGGCAAGCGTGAACGCGTTTGACGAGACCCATTGCGGGCACAATGCCCGCTGGCGAGCCATGTGGCGTCCGTGGCACGGACGGTACTACAACCAGCAATACGGCGGTCCGTTGGCGCTGGTGATTCCGCCCACGGCCGAGCTACACACCGATTATGCCTGGGGTTCAGTGGCGTCGCGCATGACGCGCAACGACCATCAATTCCAGCGTCCCTGGCCGGACGGCTTTTGGACTCCGTATGGATTTCTGCCGAAGGCCCAGTGGCCCAGCGACACCGCACAATTTGGAACGTACTACGTTCGCGGCCCTTGGTAGCCGGCGGCGCATTCCAGACGACAAATCTCCCCCACCCCGCGAGCGGTCACGCGCCTTGGCGCTGGGCCGCTCATTTTTTGCGCATTGCGCGAGTCGCTGGCCCGATCGCACTCGGCCAACAATTGCCTGAATTGCGCCTTCGTTTCCGGTCCGCCTAGTTCCGGCCGGCTCGATTCCACCAGTCGAATCGTCGCGCGCGCTTGGGAAGGATCGCCCGAGGCAAGTTGCAGCCGGGCCAGCGCCAAATGCGCGCGGAACCAACGCTCGGAACCCGATCGGCAATGGTCCGCGATTTCCCGCCATTTCAGCAGTGCCGCCTGCTGGCTGGCTGGGTCGTCCGTGTCCGCCAACAGCCCCGCCAGGTCTTCTTGCAGTTGGCCGTCTCGCGGGTATTGGCTGGCCAGTTTCCGCAGCTCAGCCAGCGCCTCGGCGCGGTCGACCAGGTCCACGAGTGTTTCGACCCGCTGCCTGGCGAGTTTCTTGATCGTGGCCGAATCGAGATCCTGGGGCTTCGCCAGCACGTCGCCAATCACCGCCAATTCGAGCCGGGCAACCGCTCGCTTGTCGTCGGACGTGGCGCGGTCTTTTACCACCGAGAGCAACTCGGCCAGCGCCACGCTTTCCTCCACCGGACCGATCGGCAATTGCTCGAGCAGTCGCTGGGCCTCTGCCGCCTGGCCGGTCGCCGCCAAGGCGGGAACCAACAGGACTTTGGCCTGCCGCCGCCAGGGCTCCGGTGCATTTGGGTCGCTGCGCAGGGATTCGTTGAGCAAGCTTTCGGCCTGGACACCGCCTACGGGCATTTCCTTCAAATAGATGCGCGCCATGGCCAACACGGCATTGCGGGCCCCATCGGCTTGCACGGGCGATGTGCGGCGGCCATGCTTCACCACGTTTTGCAGCAAGGTGATCGCGTCGCCCGCCAACAATTCATTCGCATTGCCCCGACCGCGCATGTCGTCGAGCGCGGCTTCGTAGCAGCGGCCGATCGCGGCGATCGCGGCGGCGTAGTGCTCGTCGTCCGGTTTGACGTTCTTCAGCGCGCGAATCGCCTCCTGCCAGGCGCGATCGTGCTCGTCCACCCGGCCTAGCCACCACCAGGCCTGCGAAACCGTGGCACTGGCGGGCCACGATTCGACGTGCTCGCGCAAAAGTTGCTGGTACGCGTCGAGTCGCGGTGGATCGTGCTGGCGGGCGGCCTGGGCCGCGGCGTGAATGGCCAGCAGATGCGCCTCGGCGGCGCGTTTGTGCCGCGGCAGCGCGAGGGCCAACTTTCGCAGCCGCTCGACGGCCTCGGGAAAACGCTGCTGCTCGATCGCCAACGCGCCGGCCGCGTATTGGCTGTCGAAGTACGCATCCTTGTCCCCGCCGGCCGCCGCGCGTTTGGCGGCACGTTCATAGGCGGCCAGGGCTTCGTCCAACCGTCCCGCGCGATACAAACTCCGTGCCGCCAGGAGCAATACCTGGGGATTATCCGAACCGTCGGAGCCGGCCATCGCCCGGGCCAATGTCGTTTCGGCGCGGCGCGCTGCCGCGGAACCGTCGACTTGCTGAATGGCGCGCACTTGTTCGATGGCCGCCTTTTCCCAATGCGCAGCGCCGGTTTGGTCGCGCGCCTGTTGCTCGCGGCGCCAGCCAGCGATATAGGCTTCCAACTGCGCCAGGTTGGCCTCGGGCGACGAATTTGGCGGCCGATTTTCGGGCGAACCGGCTTCCGAAAGCGCCTCGTCAACGCGGCCCCGCGCCAACGCAATCCGAATGCGCTCGCGCGCAGGCGAGGCACGACATCCGCCGGCGGGTCCAGGCGATCGGCTTGCGCGTAGCTTTTGCTCGGCTTCGCGATAGTTGCCAATCAGCCGCAGAATGGCCATTTCATCGAGTCGGACGGACCAGGCAAGTTGCGGCGTCATTTCGTGCCGCGCAAGTGCAGCCAGCAGTTCGGCCGCCTGCCCCAGCGAGTTCATACGGTCGGCGCTGTCCACCGCGTAGCACAGCCCTTGATTGCGCAAGGCCTGCGCCAATTGACGACGAATGTGCAAATCGAGCGAGGAGAGCTCGGCAACGGAAAGCGCATCGGGCGATTCCTGGCGCGCGCCGCGACCCGGTTGCCGTATTTCGGTGGCGACCGATTCGTCGAGAGCTTGCAACTGCTTGATCGCACCGCGCAGCGACGCGCGGGCAGCGGCCAACTCGGCCGGCTGATTGCCGCCCAGCTCAGCTTCCTCGCGAATCGACTCGCCCTCGGCCAGCGCAGCCACGCGCCTTGCATTCGCACCAGCGGCAATCGTGGCGCGCGCGGATAGCGGGCGGCAAAATCGTCCGCCGTCCGACGCGCGGCATGCCACAGCGCGGGCCGCGCCTCGGCAGGCGATTGCACGGCGTGCTCGGCATAGGTGCGCGACAGCTCGATGGCCAATGTCGCCCGCAGGGTGGCGGAGATGCCGGGCTCGGCAAGACGCAGGGTGCAGTACTTCTCCGCTTGTTCGTACTGTCTCTGTTGGCGGAGTTCCGCCAGGTGTCGTTCTTCCGGAGTCTCGCGCGCAGCGACAGAAGGCCCGTGGCGCCGGCCAGGGCGGCCAGCCACAAGCACAGCGTCATCGTGTTCCGTGGTACGCGCCGCGGGAGTGGCACACGCAGCCCTCCTGAATTCGAAGACGAGACTACCGGCGCGGCGAAGGCAACTGCGAAACGTCGACGTAGACGTGCATGCCGTTGTTTTGTCGCGCCAAGCGCACCAGGAAATTGTCGGCCTCGGACTGCGGGCCATAGCCGAACTCGATCGCGTTGATCGACGTGCGCCGGTTCATTTGCGCGATCTGGGCCAGTTGCGAAGGCGAAAGCTGCGGCTGATCGGCATCGGTCAAGAAAAACAACACGTCGGGTTGCATGCGCAGTGCCATTTCCAAGGCCTCTTCGTGCCGCGTCGCGCCGTCCGCCGTAATGCTGCCCACGAACTTTTGCGCCAGGTATTTGTTCTGGTCGGTGCCGTACACGAGCCGGCCCAAAACCCCGGTTGGATTAAACACCCGCGGCTTGTTGTTGTAAAAGATGATCTGAAACTGGTGTGTCGGCTGGAGATGTTCGAGACTGGCCAGCAGTTCGGCTTTGGCCGACGCCAGCGGGGCGCCGCCGTGGCCGTCCATGCTGCCGGAACGATCGAATACGTACACGAACTTGTTTCCCTCGCCGACGGCGCCGAATACTTCGGTCCGCGCCTTTCCTCCGCGCACGCGATTCGATCCCTGCGGCTCGGCGGTGAAGCCCTGGGCGGAGCCGATGTCGCTGCCATCGGTGGTTCCGGTGCCCAGCCCCGCGCCGGTCGAGGGCAGGATTCCGGCGATTTCAATGGCGGGCTTTTCGTCGAGCAGGGCGGTCAACGCCGAGGCGTCGCCCCGACCGCCGCCTTGTTGCGCTTGGGCCGCTTCGCGCGGGGCCAGTTCGACTTCGTCGTCGTAGTAGCGGGCAGCGTCGTTTGAATTCAATTCGACCGATTCGATCGAGGCCGCCGTCCGTGGGGCGTCGCCGGCGGTAAACGATACTTCCAGGCTGGATAGCAGGCTGGCGCCGCGCTGCGCCCGTCAGAAACCCAGCCGTAGCTCAGCGCCAACAGCAGGATCAGCAGGATGTGGACGGTCGTGGAACAGAGCCATGGCAGCGACCAGGCAGCCAATGCGCGAGCAAGCTTGAACGAGGGTTCGGCGGCGGAAGAATTGGTCACCAGGAGAACTCCCCAACGAATCCCAACAGCTTGCCGCATAAAGAATTGCGGTTGCGAGCCGAGCAATTCTAGGGTGACCCCGAAAGCGAGTCAACGCGGAAGCAGCGTCTGCGCCCCCCATGGTATCACCCCGGCGCGGCCACTGGAAAATGCCGCCGAGAGTATGACACCGGCCGCTGCCAGTTCATGCGTCGCGAGGGGCGCCGTCGCGGCCAGCGGGGGTTCAATAAACCCCATCCCCTGGCGATGGTTTCGCTCCAGTTGGCGGCAAAACGCACTGGCAGCGGGCATCTTGCACGGAGGCATGTGGTCTGGGCGAATTTGCCTGTTGGGATTTCGTTTTACAGCGATTTCCCGGTCAGCCTATAATGAACCCTCATCTTGGCGCTCGATGCATCCGGCATCGCGAGCCAGCGATTTCAAGAGCACGCGACGCGCGGTCCGCCCCCCAACCGCTTGATCGCCGCAGGCGAACAGTGAACAGGCACGAAGCGCTCTCGTGGGTCGATCGGGCTCGGGCGGACCCACTTCAAACTGGATTCGCACCCCGAGCGAGTTTCCGTACATCCAGCTTAGCCGCGTCATTAGTTTCAGGAGTGACTTTCCATGTGGATTCCCAAGTGGCTGCGCGATCGAAAAAAGGGCGTCGACTCGGCCATGCCGACGCAGGTCGTCTCGAACGAAGAGTTCATCCCTCGGCCGCAGAATAAGCAGCAGAAGCAAGTCGAAGATCTCATCATGCGGATGTCCCAGGAGAAGGCCAAGCGGCTGGGCATCGACCGCCGCGCCTTCATGGCCAGCAGCATGGGTCTGGCCACCTGCTTCCTGGCGCAAAACATGGTCTATGGCCCGCGCAGTTGCTGGGCGGTGGACGAGATCGAAACGCTGGAGCCCGGCGCCTACGAAGACAAGTACCCCAAAAGCGAATACTTCATTCTCGACGTGCAATCCCACTTCACCAATGGCATCGCCATCGGGTTCCGCAACATGGAATTCGTGAAGAACATGGGCTTCAACTTGAAGGACGATCCGAATGCCTATTCGTATCCGAACTTCGTGAAGGAAATGTTCTTCGACAGCGAAACCGCCATGCTGGTGATTTCGGGCGTGCCGGGGCGCGAACAGCAGTACGACGGCCAGGGCAATCCGCTGGAAGGGCCAAAACGCCGCGGTGGCGTGCTGCCGAGTTGGTTGATGTCGCAGCGCAAGAAGGACATCAATGACATGGCGGGCGACGTCCGCGCCCTGTGCCAAGGCAACTGCGCCCCGAACCACTATTGGGACATGAAAACCAACAGCCAGGACAAGACGGCTTTGTTCGAGCAGATGGAGCGCGAGGTCAAGCAATACGGCATCGACTCTTGGAAGTGGTATTGTCACACCGACCCGGGCCGTAGCGGCAACGGCTTCCAGCTCGACGACGAAAAGCTCGCCTATCCGTTCTACGAGAAGTCGAAGGAACTGGGGCTGAAGTTCTTCAGCGTCCACAAGGGCTTCTCCTATCAGTCGAGAACGTTGGGACATCTCGCCAATCCCAAGGACGTGGAAAAGGCGGCTCTGGATCACCCCGACCTGACGTTCGTGATCTATCACTCGGCGCTGAAGCACGGTCCGAACGAGCCGAATTACGTGGAAGAAAACGAGTTCAACTCGGAAACCGGCGATTTTGCCTGGCACAACGTGCTGATGGGAATCAAGGAGCGCAATCCGCAGATCAACAACGTCTATCCGGAAATCGGCTCCTCCTTCGGCACGCTGGCGATCGCCAACCCGGTGATGTGCCAGCATCTGCTCGGCCGCAACGTGAAGCTGTACGGCGCCGATCATACCATCTGGGGCACCGATTGCCTGTGGTGGGGATCGCCCCAATGGGCCATCGACGCTTTCAAACGCTTCCAAATCTCGGATGAGATGTGCGACAAGTTCGGCTACACCAAGCTCTCCAAGGACGACAAGGCGAAGATCTTCGGGCTCAATGCCGCCAAGCTCTACGGCATCGACGCCGAGAAGAAGCGCAACAACATTCCCAAGGATGAGCTGTCGAAGTTGAAGGCGGCCTATCTCAACATGGGTGGCACACGCGAAAACGCGGCGTATGGCTGGGTTCGCGACGACGCCAAGGTGTAGTTTGCCGCGGGTACGCGGTGTAGCGTTCTAAGTTCCTTGGTAAATCTTCCACGCGGCGCCGGCGGCAACGTGCTCGTCCGGCGCCGCGTTTTTTTGAACTAGCTCCATGAAATCTCATGACCCGGAAGCCCGATGAAACAACAACCGTTGCATCGCTGTTTTGAATTCCTTCCCAGTGCGATCATTGCGTCACTGGTCCTGGCGTTGTTGGCGGCCGTTTTGCTGCCAGGCCGTGGCACGGAGACCTTGTCGGCCGCGGAGCCCGAAGACGAGCAGCGGTTGGACCCGGCTGCCTGGGGCGGCGACCATGTGGGACAAGGACTGCCGTTCTACATGGAAAGCGGCGAATGCCTGTTTTGCCACCGCAACGAGGTGGGCATGACCTGGGGGCGCAACAAGCACAACCGCACCATCCGCGAGCCGGTCGCCGATGAACCCGTAATGGAAGCGCTGCGCGAAGGTGCCGCGACCAAGGGCATGGCCAATCAGGTTCAACTCATCATGGGCGACACGCGGGCGCAGCGCTTTCTGCGCCGCTCGCCCGACTACGGCAAGATGGAACTGCTCACGCCGGTGGCCACCTTCGGCCGCGGCACGCGGGCGCATCTCGTCGATGCAAAAGACCCGCATTGGGACACCGACACATTCGCCACCGAATGCGCCGGCTGCCACACGACCGCCATCAATCCCGAGACCCACGCGTTTTCGGCCGTCGCGCTCGACTGTTACACGTGCCACGGCGACGCTACGGAGGAGCACGCCAACGATCCGACGCTGATGCCCCTGGCCAAAGCCCGCAAGGATTCACCGGCCGTGGTGATCTCGATCTGCGGATCGTGCCACCTGCGCGACGGCAAATCCAAGTCGAATGGGTTGCCCTATCCGAACAACTTTGTCGCCGGCGACAATTTGTTCAAGGATTTTCAGGTCGACTTCAATCGGGCGGACGACGAGAAACTCAATCCGGCCGATCGGCACGTGTTGCGCAACACGCGCGACGTCGCCATCGGGGGCCGCGAGGACATGACGTGCTTAAGCTGTCATGACGTGCACACCGGCTCCAGCGAAAAGCACCGCGCTGGCCGCCGAGACGATCTGTTGGGACTGCCACGCGAAGAGCGAGCCGATCAAGGGGCACTTGAACTACGATGTCCACAGTGATCGGTGTCGGTATTAGGCTGTGGGCTGCAGGACGCGGATGTGCTGCGTCCACGGCGCACCGAACTAGCACATCACCCGTTGCGGTGCATCCTCCGGCCTCCCGTCTCCGGCCTACTTCTTTGCGAAGCGGAAGCGGATGTGCTCTTCCAGCACGCGCCGGTACTCTTCGATCTCGATGTCGCGCTCGCTGCAGACCAGAAACAGCGTGCCGTCATCTTTGAAGTTCTCGTCGTCCCAGGCGATGATCTCGTCGTCGGTCCAGCGCGGGTTGTACTCGGCGAGCTTTTCGTCGGACATGCGGCTGAAATAGGAACGCAGGTTGATGTCGGTCTCGTCCATCGCCATGCCTTCCGGCAGGCGCTCGAAGTTGACGTTCGCGTCGTTGGCTGAATTGGTCATGGCTTGCGTCTCGCGCTGGTGGCGTAGGTTACAAAAGGAACCTCGGCTATTGATTGTAACTGCCCGGCGGGGCGCGTCGCCACACCCTGGGGCTGCTGCTACGGCCCCAGTTCAACCGATCGGCTCAGGGCGTCGATCGTGCTGAAAGGGATGCCGTCGCGGGCCATGTCGCCAAAAGTGCGATACGGCCGGCCGGCCAGTATCTTCGGCGCCCAAACCACGCCCACTCCCGGCAAACGCCGGATCTGCTCAATGGTTACCGTGCGATCGTTCAGATTGAGCTTGCCCAAGCCGGGCGGCGAATACGGCACCACGGATGGCGCGGTGGACAGCAAGCCGGGCGGCACGACCAGCGATTGCTTCTTGTAACTTTTGGCCGGTTTCGGCTCGCCGGGCCGCGGTTTCTTTTCCCGCAACACCTCCGGACGCTTGAGCTGAGGCATCGGCTTATTCTTCGGCTGCTGAGAATTTTCGGCCGCCTTGTCGGCCGCCGGGGCAGCGACTTCTTCGGCAGGCGCCGCGGAGGTGTCGGCGGGAGCCTTCGATTCGGATTTCGGCTTCGCCGGCTCGGTCGCCAGGGCCATGTTGGCAAAGCCCACGCAAACCAGCACGCTGAGGAAACACGCAAAAAACTTCGCCAGGTTGCCATTCATGAATCAAACTCCTGGGCAGGGGTGCTGGCCACGCTTATCAGCCGCCCGCGGTGGCCCTTGAAGTCTACCACACCGAAACGCACGGTTCACAACGATTGCACCGGCTGTTTTCGAACCGCAGGAACCTCGCCCGTGGACAAGCCTTCGAGCGGCTAGCCACAATGGGCACGCGGCGGCCGAGCCCTCGGAGCGCATCCCTTTGGGCTGGCAACACCTTAGGTTCGCTATTACGGGAGACATCAGCATGCAGCGACGCAAATTCCTGGAAAACACGCTGGCCAGCACCGCGGCGTTCTCCGCCGGCGCCCAATCCACGCCACGGCCAAAACCAGCGGTCGGCGACGGCCTTACCGAAGATACCGAGTTGGTCATCGAACGCGCCGTTTCTGGCAAGCCGCACGCCGGCAAAGTGCTGGCCACCGTCGCGCCGCATTCCGACGATCACTCGATCCTGGCCGGCGGCACCATCGCCAAGTTGATCGCCGAGGGCTACACCGGCTATCTCATCCGCACCAGCAACGATGAAAAGGATTCGTACGATCTGTCGCTCGGCCAAACGGTGGCCGCCAATGAGGCCGACAACGAATCCATGGCCAAGGTGCTGGGCATCAAGCAGGTGTTCGACCTCGGCTACCGCAATCACCGCATGGACGACGACTCGCGCGTCGAGATGCGCGCCCGCCTGATCTTTCTGATTCGCCTCTTGAAGATCGACACGATTTTCAGCTACGACCCATGGGGCCACTACGAAGAAAACCCCGATCACTACGTGACGGCGCAGTGCATCGAAGCGGCTTGCTGGATGGCGGGCGGACATTTGGACTTTCCGGAACATTTCGCAGCCGGACTCAAACCGCACAAGGTGAGCGAGAAGTACTACTACGCCCGCGGACCGCAACGGATCAACCGAGTGGTCGACATCTCCACGACCATCGACCAGAAAATGGCGGCCATCCGCGCCAACAAGACGATGATCGGCAACATGGTGCGCGAGTATCGCGACGAGCTGGCCAAGCGCAAGCTGAAGTTGCCCGAGTTGGAAGGCGACGAGGACGCCGCGATCCGGGCGTATGCCGACCTGCGTTTTCGCAACGGCTTTGCCGCCCGCGGACGCTTATATGGCTTGGAGTACGCGGAACGGTTCCACTACATTGGCCCCGATACCTCGCTCGATGCGTACGTGGCCCAGCACTCTGTGCCGCTCAAGTAGCCTTGTCGGTCATCTGCCACAAGCGCACATGGCCACCAGCCTCGGCCATGCCGACGCGCACGCCGTCGGGATGCAATTGCATGCCGCGGGCCGAGTCGGGAAGTTTGAGATCGAAGAACTCCTCGGGCTTGTCGAGCTTCCAAAACAGCAGGTGCCCGCCGTCGTGCCCGGTGGTCGAACCGGCGACAAAACCTTCGCCGTGAAAGAACACGTCGCTTGCCAGTCCGCGGAATTTCTTGGTGGCGGCCAACGATTGCACCTTTTCGCCCGATTCAAAGTCGAACACTACGACCAAGGGCGTGCCGATGCCGGCAAACGCGTTCGACACTTCGGTGATGCCGCCGCAGGCCAGATGCTTGCCGTCGGCGCTAAAGGCCATGCTGCGCACTCCGCCGATATCGGCGCCAAAGCCCTTGTCGTATTTCCACAGCGCCGCGCCGTCGAACTGGCGCAACTCTTCGCCGCTGGCGATGTCCCACGCGCGGATGACGCCTTTCAAATCGCCGGAAACGACAATCGGCAGCGTGGGATGGAAGGCGACGTTGTAAACGTGGTGCGCGTGACCCAACAGCGAATCGACCAGCGTGCCGTCGGCCGCACTCCACAACTTGACCAGATGATCGTTGCCCACGGTGGCCAACAGATTGCCATCGGGACTGACCGCGACTGCGCCGCCCAGCCGTCGTGGGCGTCGATCGTACGCACGGGCGTAGGCGCTTCGGACGCTGCTTCCCAGAAAATCAGCTTGCCGTCGTACCCGCCGCTATAGAGCGTGCTGCCCGTGGGATGGAACGCCAGGCTCCACACCCAACTGCCATGGCCAACCAGCGACGCTTGTTTGCCACCGGCTAATTCCCAGCGCTGGATGGAAAAGTCCTGCGCCGAGGCGAAAACGTATTTGCCCGTCGGATCGAAACGGCACGACAAGAGCGGGCTGTCGTATTTGAACTCGCCGACCTGGTGCGTCTGCTCGGGGGCGATCGTGGGCGTGGAGGCGGGTTCGCTCATGCCAGGATCTCCGTGATGGCGGAAGCGGCCGGATCGGCCACGGGAATCTGGCGGCCTCCCGCGTCGATCTTCATTGCCGGGTCGACGCCCACGGTGCGCAGATACGTGTGGAACAAATGGCCGTGGTCAACCTCCCGATCGCTTAAGCAATACGAGAATGAACCAGTAGAGGGACAT